>CAXXSS010000001.1:2917500-3400000 GCA_963676865.2 uncultured Bacteroides sp.
GACGGAAAAATCCGTTAGTGATTCCAAGCACATGGATTTTTATCGTAAGCAGAAACGTATTGCTTTGCGCAATTGCGGCTTCATAGATCCAGAAAATATAGAAGAATATATCGCTCGATATGGATATTCTGCATTGGCAGATTGTCTGTTGAAACGTACACCAGCCGATGTGATTGATATTGTTAAGAACTCAGGTTTGCGTGGACGTGGTGGCGGAGGTTTTCCCACTGGTCTCAAATGGGAGTTGACAGCTCGTCAAAAAGCTGATGAAAAATATGTAGTTTGTAATGCCGATGAAGGTGATCCCGGTGCATTTATGGATCGTTCTATTATGGAAGGTGATCCTCACTCCATTGTAGAAGCAATGACTATTTGCGGATATTCGATCGGTGCTTCTCAAGGATTGGTATATATTCGTGCTGAATATCCTTTAGCTGTACGTCGTTTGCAAGTAGCCATCAAGCAAGCTCGTGAATATGGATTCTTGGGTGAACATATCCTAGGTACCGATTTTGGTTTTGATATCAATATTCGTTATGGTGCCGGAGCTTTTGTGTGTGGCGAAGAAACGGCTCTTATTCACTCCATGGAGGGCAAACGTGGTGAACCTACTTTAAAACCTCCTTTTCCTGCCGAGTCGGGTTATAAGGGAAAGCCTACTAATGTGAATAATGTAGAAACTTTTGCTAGTATACCTATTATCATTAATAAAGGTGCAGAATGGTTTGCCTCTATTGGATCGGAAAAGTCGAAGGGCACAAAGGTCTTTGCTCTTGCAGGAAAGATTAATAATGTGGGTCTAATCGAAGTTCCTATGGGGACAACATTGCGTGAGGTGATATATGAAATAGGAGGAGGTATAAAGGATGGCAAGAAATTTAAGGCTGTTCAGACCGGTGGCCCGTCAGGAGGATGTCTGACTGAAAAACATTTAGATACACCCATTGATTTTGATAATTTGATAAAGGTGGGTTCGATGATGGGCTCGGGTGGTATGATAGTGATGGATGAGGATGACTGTATGGTCTCTGTTGCTCGTTTTTATCTTGATTTTACTGTAGGCGAATCATGTGGCAAATGTACTCCTTGCCGCATAGGCAATAAGCGTTTGCTTGAAATCCTGAATAAGATAACTCAAGGTAATGGTACAGAAAAGGATCTACAGACTTTGCAAACGTTGGGAAAGGTTATAAAGGATACGGCTTTATGTGGCTTGGGACAGACCTCTCCAAATCCCGTGTTGTCGACATTGGATAATTTTTATGATGAATATTTGGAGCATGTGTGTGATAAGACATGCCGTGCCAAACAATGTAAATCTCTTTTGACCTACCATATTAATCCTGAACTTTGTATAGGATGTCATTTATGTGCTAAAAATTGTCCCGCAGATGCGATTGTCGGAATGCCTCGTAAGCCTCATACCATACTTCCTGAAAAATGTATCAAGTGTGGAATGTGTATGTCTCGATGCAAGTTCAAGGCAATCTCCGTATGCTAACCAGAAAGACTATGGAACAGAAAAAAATAACATTACGAATAGACAATCATTCGATTACCGTTCCGGATGGGACTACTATTCTTGAAGCTGCTCAAGAAATAGGAATCAATATACCTACTCTTTGCCATATTGATTTGAAAGGTACATGTATTAATAACCATCCTGCATCATGCCGGATTTGTGTTGTTGAAGTAGAGGGAAGGCGTAACTTGGCCCCTTCTTGTGCCACTAAATGTATGGATGGCATGGTTGTACATACCAGTAATCTTAGAGTAATGAATGCTCGCAAGGTGGTAGCAGAATTAATCTTTTCAGATCATCCCAACGAATGCCTTACATGTTCCAAATCAGGCAATTGTGAATTGCAAAGCTTGGCAAAGCGTTTTAATATCCGTGAGATGCCTTTTGCCGGTGGTGAACTTTCCTTGCGTAAGAAAGAAGTGACTGCATCTATCGTTCGTAATATGGATAAATGCATCTTTTGTCGTCGGTGTGAAACTGTTTGCAATGATGTTCAGACGGTTGGTGCTCTTGGTGCTGTGCGTCGTGGCTTCAACACAACTATTGCTCCGGCTTTCGATAAGAATTTAAGCGAAAGCGAATGTACTTATTGCGGTCAGTGTGTGGCTGTTTGCCCTGTCGGTGCCCTGACAGAACGTGATAACACCAATAAATTGGTAGAAGATTTAGCCGATCCAGATAAGGTGGTTATTGTTCAGACTGCACCGGCTGTTCGTGTGGCTTTAGGGGAAGAATTTGGCTATCCGGCTGGAACGATAGTAACCGGTAAGATGGTCTATGCACTCCGCGAATTGGGCTTTGATTATGTTTTTGATACGGACTTTGCTGCCGATCTGACCATTATGGAAGAGGGAGCTGAATTGCTCGATCGTTTGACCCGATATTTGGATGGAGATCGTTCTGTGTGTCTGCCTATCTTGACCTCTTGCTGCCCTGCATGGGTGAATTTCTTTGAACATCAATTTCCCGATTTGTTAGACATACCTTCAACGGCACGTTCTCCGCAACAAATGTTCGGTTCGATTGCTAAATCTTATTGGGCCGAGAAGATGGGTATCCCTCGTGACAAAATAGTTGTTGTATCTGTTATGCCTTGTTTGGCAAAGAAATATGAATGTGATCGTGATGAATTTAAAGTAAATGGCAATCCTGATGTGGATTATTCTATATCGACTCGCGAATTGGCAACATTAATTAAACGGGCTAATATAGGCTTCCGCTTGTTGCCGGATAGTGATTTTGACCAACCGTTGGGTGATTCTACAGGAGCCGGTGTTATCTTTGGTACTACCGGCGGAGTGATGGAAGCAGCTCTTCGTTCTGTTTATGAAATATATACCGGTTCTAAATTGACCAAGGTAGATTTTCAACAAGTGAGAGGGTTGGAAGGTATTCGTCGGGCAATGATTGATTTAAATGGTTTCGCTCTGAAAGTTGGTATTGCACACGGTTTGGGAAATGCCCGCCATTTGCTTAACGATATACGCCTTGGCATCAATGATTATCATGTGATAGAGATAATGGCCTGTCCGGGTGGATGTATTGGTGGTGGCGGTCAACCTTTACATCATGGTGATGTAGATATTATTTATGCCCGTCAACGTGCTTTATATAGAGAAGATGCCGGAAAGTCTTTACGGAAATCTCATGAAAATCCTTTTATTAAGAATTTGTATGAGGAATATCTTAGCAAACCTCTTAGCGAAAAAGCTCATGCTTTGCTTCATACTCATTATTTTAATAAGTCTATAGATTAATTTCAATAGAATAAGTATTATGGCAGATATAAAAATTGCATGTACAGTTATTGCCCAGGTGAAATCCATTTGTGACAAATATGGTAATGATCCCGGTGAATTAATAAATATACTTCATGAAGCTCAGCATTTGCTGGGATACCTTCCTGAGGATGTTCAATGTGTTATTGCACGTAAGTTGAATATTCCTGTATCGAAAGTATATGGAGTTGTTACATTCTATACTTTCTTTACGATGTCTCCCAAAGGTAAACATCCTATTTCTGTTTGTTTGGGAACTGCATGCTATGTTCGTGGTTCGGAGAAGTTGCTTGAAGAGTTTAAGCGAGTACTGGGTATTGAGGTTGGTGAAACAACTCCTGATGGAAAATTCTCTCTTGATTGTTTGCGGTGTGTTGGCGCATGTGGATTGGCGCCTGTCGTAATGGTTGGGGAGAAAGTGTATGGACGTTTGCAGCCCGATAGTGTAAAGAAAATCATTGAAGAGCTTGAGTGAGCCGATTTTTTTTAATAGATATAATAATGTGTTTGTGTATTGAATTTTGTACAAAAAGCTTCGGACTTTGTGAAAAATCCGAAGTTTTAAAAAGTCCCTTTTAACAAAGAAACAGCTTTGTTGTCGAGTTTTTCTTTTTCTTTTCTTATTTTATTTTTTTCCTTTAAACAAAGAGTAAATGCGAAAGAGATAGTTAGGTGCTTTGTATAAACTGCGTATGCCACAAAAAAAGAAAACTTGTGATAGATTTGGCATATAAGTGAACTCGAGAATCAAGTGCCTACAGTACTATAAATATGTATATTGCAATGCGTAAAATGTTAGAATGTATGTTTTGCCGATAATAATAAAAAGAGAGTGTGTCTCTCGACAATCTCTCTTCTAAAATTAACTTTAAATCTAAATCTCTATGAAAAAAACGTGCCGTAAAGGTAAGTTCTTTTTTTGAAATTTGTTATTCTCCAATTTGTATTTCATAATGATTTAAGATTTATTATATTTCTTCTTTTTGTCAATATTATACTTGAGTTCAGGATAAGAAATCAAAAGAAGGCGAGTTGATTTATCTTAACGGCTTCATATCGGGTAAGTGCTTTAGGCTTTTTTTCAAAGAAGCAGATCGCGGCAATGACTAAAATGGAGCAAAACAAGATTCATCATTATTTCACTCTCCGACATAATACCTATTCTATTTGAATAGCTGTTTTACCTTTTTTCTTATACCGAACTCAAGTATGAATTATTCAGGTGATGGTAGTTCTGCTGTTTCTTATTGTTGCAGTTGTTCCCGTCACCTTATCTTGTTGGCAATGAGTGATATATACTGCTATGGCCTGTTTACGGGACCTCTAAAAGGTGTTATCTTGCTTATTGTTAATGCGTTATGAAATACGGATCGCCCACTTCGTATATCAACCGATTAAGTCATTACTTGGTATCTGTGGTGTGCACACCGCATAGAAACTCTCGGGCGTAGGAATATAAATGCTGCTTTTGTGCGAACCTTCTCGCGAGAGTAGAGAATATATTCCACTGCACAACACTTTGATACGTCACTCGGTATTGCCATGAAGCATATTCCAACTCATTTTTCAATTGGCCGTAAGTAATGCTTCCTTTGCTTACCGCCCGTGCATGGAAGTGATCCTGCTCTTCTCTGAGAGAAGGTTTTTTGTACACATCTTATTGAATCAGGATTGTCGTATTTAAGCTATTTCTGTCGGCTCATTATGGTTTTGTCGTTCCATATATGTGATTCGATCAACTCACATATGTGGAACGATCGACTCACAATTGTGAGTTGATCGAATCACATATATGGAACGACATTCTGCTTAGGGCAAAACATAAAATCTTTCTGATATGAACCAACTTTCATCCGTATGTTTCATAGACTTCACCCTTTTAAAAAGGAATTATGGAACGTTTAAAAGCCTTTTGGGCAGAGTATTGCGACTTTAGTTACAACACTGTGGCAGAGACGTACGAATGTAGAGCGCGCAAATTGCAACATGATTTTGTTGAAATAGACCGCCCGATTACGATATACCTGAGTTCTTATCCCGAACTCAACTATTTATCGTCTTTTTGAAGATGTTCATTGCTTTTTTTAAAAGGCAATGAAGTGTTGTTGTAATTACTTATGGAGATATTTTCAATTATCTATTTATAGATCTTGCGACTCACGGGCATGAGTCGCAAAAAATAGAAGGACGAAACGATCACGTGATTATTTCGCAGTTTTGAAAACGAAAGGATATTGCATTCTTTGATACATGATGTGTTGGATGTATCTTCTTGGATTTTCTTTGTTTTATAGATTGGCTGGAGGGTATGTTGTCGTATCTCAACAATCTTTTGATACGGGGCTAGTCTTCTTTTATTTTCAGCTGTTCTGCCACTTTTTCCATTTGTTGTTCAGAGTATCCTCTGAGTGATTCAAAAAAGTGAGCGTGAGAGATAGAGAGCGGTTTGAGATGCCCGGGATATACCACCATTGAAGGATATGTTATGAATAAGGAGTAAAATGCGAGGGTCTTTCGTAGGTCTTCTTTAGAACCTCCACTCAGATTGGTATAGGTACGGATGTTTGGCACATAGTTGTCTCCCGTAAAGAGAGCTTCATTATCAATGCGAATGGTTGTAGAGCCAAGACTGTGCCCTAGAGTTAAGTAGAAATAGATAGAGTGGCCTCTCCAGTTGAGCTTTTCTCCGTCTGCCATTATTTTGTCTGCCGGCGCCACCTCGAATGGTTTTCCTTCTGTCCAGTATGCCGAATAATTACCTCGCGAATACTGAATTAACTCGTTGCACTTTTCGCTACAGTATAGTGGAGCATTTGTTTGCTTTCGTATAGCATTGATTCCGGCACAATGGTCAAAGTGCTCGTGAGTTAGTAGAATGAAATCGATCTTTAAGTCTTTTGATTGGATGTAATTCAGTAACTCCTCGCTGTCGGCTGTTCCTGCATCGATAACAATAGCACCGCTGCCGTCCGATATGATATAGCAATTGGACGACACCGGTGCATTGATTAATCTTTCGATTTTCATCGATTTTATTTATTCTTCTCTATCCAACGACGAGCATTAACGAAAGCTTCCAACCAAGGAGTCACTTGATCTTTTTCTTTTCTGTCGGCAGGATAGCAACCCCATTGCCAAGGATAGATGGCACGTTCGAGGTGAGGCATCATTGCTACATGGCGCCCGTCGGCACTTGCCAATGCTGCAATACTATAGTCTGAACCATTAGGATTGCCGGGATATTCATCGTAGCTGTATTTTGCTACAATATTGTAGTGCTCTTCTTCGTAGGGAAGAGAGAACTTACCTTCTCCATGAGCTACCCAAATGCCAAGCTTGTTGCCTTTGAGCGAATCGAACATTACGCTGTTGCTCTCTTGGATGGTAAGACCCAAAAACGATGACTCGAATTTATGGGAATCGTTGTGTAGCATTTTTCCTTTGTTCTCGTCATTCGGGGTAATCAATCCCAATTCTATCATCAACTGGCAACCGTTGCAAATACCTAGCGATAGCGTATCTTTGCGTGCGTAGAAATTCTTTAGGGCTTCATTGGCTTTTTCGTTATAAAGGAAGCCGCCGGCCCATCCTTTGGCCGATCCTAATACATCAGAATTAGAGAAGCCACCGCAGTAGACAATCATATTGACATCGGCAAGCGTTTCGCGTCCGCTAATTAAGTCGGTCATTGTTACATCTTTCACATCAAAGCCTGCCAAGTAGAGCGACCACGCCATTTCTCGTTCGCCATTTGTACCTTTCTCACGGATAATCGCTGCACGTACACCTGTCGGTTGACGACGAGTAGCATTTAATTGATACTGTGACAACTTGCCTGTGAAATTATAATTGAATTTGAATTTGAGAGGTTGCGCCTTGTAATTCTCATAACGCTTTTCGGCGCATCCGTTTATCGATTGTTTACGATCGAGCAGATAGGATGATTTGTACCAAACATCGCGCAGAGCATCAATATCGAAAGTATGTGTTGTTCCTTCCTTCTCGACAACAAGATTGCGCTCTTCGCAGGGGTAGCCTATTTTGATGAAACCTACACCAGCTTCTTCGAGCATCTTTTTGACATAGGTTTGATTCTTATCGCTTATTTGAATGACAAGCCCTGGATTCTCGGCAAAGAGGATTTTAACCAAATCCGATTCCTGAATCTTGTCCAACTTGATGTTCATACCTCCATCTTCGTTGGCAAAACACATTTCCAGTAATGTTGTAATGAGACCCCCGGCAGATATGTCGTGCATTGCCAAAATCATTCTCTCATGAACCAATTGTTGTATGGCATTGAAAGCATCAACAAAATAGTCGGAATCTGTCACTGTGGGAACTTCGCTACCTACGTATCCCAAAGATTGAGCAAGAGCAGAACCTCCGAGTTGTAAGTTGTCAAAGCTGAAATCAATGTGGTAGAAGTTTGATTCTTTGTCGTTGACCATGACGGGCGATACAGTCTTCTTAACATCGTCCACTTCGCTTCCTGCCGATACGATGACCGTGCCCGGAGAAATTACTTTCTCACCGTTCGGGTAAACTTGAGTTAGAGATAGAGAATCTTTTCCTGTCGGTACATTGACACCTAATTGGATACAGAATTCGCTCAATGCTTCGACTGCTTCATAGAGTCGGGCATCTTCTCCTTCTTGCGACCGGCATGGCCACATCCAGTTGGCCGATAACGAAATACTTTTTAGTCCATCGCTCAGTGAAGCGCCTATGATATTCAATAACGATTCGCTGACAGAAAGAACAGAACCTGCGCATGGATCGGCGAGTCCGGCTTGCGGAGCATGACCGAGAGCGGTAGCAATACCTTTTGTTCCTGTATAGTCGAGAGCTACCACACCGCAGTCGCTTAACGGCAATTGAAAAGCACCTTGTGTTTGTTGCCGTGCTACTTTGCCTGTTACAGAGCGGTCCACTTTATTTGTCAACCAATCCTTACATGCCACTGCTTCGAGTTGCAGCACCTTATTGAGATAGTCATTTATTGTTTTCGTATCATATTCCGGCATTGTATAGTGTCGGTCTTTCGTTTTGTCTATCATATAAGTCTTGGGAGACGAGCCGAACATTTGTTCCAAGCTCAAGTCGTATGGCTTGGTACCGTCGGGCATTGAGAACGAAAAACGCTGTTCGCCTGTCGCTTCACCAACAACGTACATCGGAGCACGTTCTCTTTCGGCTACCTTTTTAACGTGATCGAGAGATTTCTCGTCAATGAGCAATCCCATTCGTTCTTGCGATTCGTTGGCGATGATTTCTTTAATAGATAATGTCTTATCCCCGATGGGAAGTTTGTCTATTTCGATGTTGCCACCACATTCGTCAACAAGTTCAGAGAAGCAGTTGACGTGACCGGCAGCACCATGATCGTGGATTGAAACGATAGGATTTGTCTCTTCTTCGCAGAGGGCACGTACCACATTATAGTCTCTCTTTTGCATTTCTGCATTGGCACGTTGCACGGCATTTAGTTCAATACCTGTGCTATAGCGTCCTGTGTCTACAGAAGAAACCGAACCTCCTCCTAATCCGATGCGATAATTGTCGCCTCCGATCAGTACTATTTTATTTCCTTTTTGAGCTGCTCCTTTTTTGAAGTCGCGCTTGGCACCATAACCTACACCTCCTGCCAGCATAATGACTTTGTCGTAGCCATATTTTTCGCCGTTTTCTTCGTGCTCGAAAGTCAGTAGTGAACCGCAGATCAGCGGTTGCCCGAACTTATTGCCGAAGTCGCTGGCTCCGTTTGAAGCTTTAGTCAATATTTGTTGGGGCGTTTGATATAACCATTTGCGAACCGGGAGTGCTTTTTCCCATTCGCGTTCACCGTCAGTGCGTGGATAAGAAGTCATATAGACTGCCGTTCCTGCAATAGGCCAAGAACCTTTACCTCCCGCCATACGGTCACGAATTTCACCTCCCGTACCGGTTGATGCTCCATTGAATGGCTCAACGGTTGTTGGGAAATTGTGCGTTTCCGCCTTATAAGAAATAACGCTGTCGATGTCTTTTACTTTGAAGAAGTCTGGCTTTGAATGATCTGCCGGAGCAAACTGTTCAATCTTTGGACCTTCCGCAAAAGCTACATTATCTTTATATGCTGAGACAATATAATTGAGATTCTCTTTTGTCGTATTTTTGATGAGTTGAAAAAGTGATGAAGGTTTCTCTTCACCGTCAATAACAAAAATACCACCAAATATTTTGTGACGACAATGTTCCGAATTGATTTGTGCGAAGCCGAATACTTCGGAATCGGTGAGGGGACGTCCACAATCTTTCTCTACTTGTTTGAGGTAATTAATTTCTTCGGGCGAAAGCGCCAACCCTTTTTCTTCGTTGTATTTTTCGAGATCTTCGATGTGAACGATTGGTTCGGGTTTGTGATCGAAAGAAAACACTTTCTGGTCGAGTCCCTTATACATGCGTTGTAACATCGGGTCGAATTCGCAACTCTCATCTTTTACCGGAAAATACTCTTCTATACGAACGATGCCGTCGAGACCCATATTTTGAGTAATTTCGACGGCATTCGTACTCCACGGAGTAATCATCTCTCGGCGTGGCCCGACGAAATAACCATGAAGGTTTTCCTCGTTCTCGACTTGAGCTTCACTGAATAGCCAGCAAAGCTTATTTATTTCTTCTGGAGAAAATGCGTGATCGCTCTCTACGGCAATGACGCTCTTAAAAGGGGTTTTGAAAAAAGAAATCATTGAATTGTATTCATTACTTTGGTGCAAAGATAAAGACTTTCTCTCGTTTTCCGGAACTTTTGTATGACTTTCTTAGTTTTCGTGCAGATTATTTTGTTACGTCGTTCAAAATAATTTAATTTGCAGAATGAAAAAAGTGAATATATGAAAGGTATTATTTTGGCAGGTGGAAGTGCGACCCGTCTTTATCCTTTGTCTAAGGCTATATCTAAACAGATAATGCCTGTCTATGACAAACCGATGATTTACTATCCGCTTTCGACTTTGATGCTTGCCGGCATTCGTGAAGTGCTGATTATTTCAACACCACGAGATTTACCAATGTTTGAACAACTCTTCGGTAGCGGAGAGAAGTTGGGAATGAGTTTCACTTATAAGATACAAGAAAACCCCAATGGATTGGCACAGGCTTTTGTGCTTGGTGCTGAATTCTTGAATGGTGAATCGGGATGTCTTATCTTGGGAGATAATATGTTTTATGGACAAGGCTTCTCTGAAATGTTGCATCGGGCTTCTGCTTTGAAACGCGGGGCTTGTATCTTTGGATATTGTGTTAAAGATCCTCGAGCTTATGGCGTTGTCGAATTCGACGCCGAAGGAAAGGTCCTTTCGCTTGAAGAAAAGCCTACTCAACCTAAAAGTAATTATGCTGTACCTGGACTCTATTTTTACGATTCGACTGTTGTAGCGAAAGCTGCTGCACTGAAACCCTCGGTACGTGGAGAATATGAAATTACCGATTTGAACAAGCTTTATCTTGAAGAGGGTTCACTGAAAGTGGAGCTTTTCGGACGTGGTTTTGCATGGCTTGATACGGGCAATTGTGATAGTCTGCTTGAGGCTTCTAACTTTGTTGCTACTATTCAGAATCGCCAAGGATTTTATGTCAGTTGTATCGAAGAGATTGCTTGGCGTAATGGATGGATTGATGATACTCAACTTATACAATTGGGCGAAAGTCTCCAGAAAACAGAATATGGTAAATACTTGCTCGATTTAGTACACTAAATAATATAATATGAAAACTTATCTTGTTACCGGTGCTGCCGGATTTATAGGCGCAAACTATCTGAAATATATATTGAATATCCATGATGATATCAAGGTTGTTGTACTTGATGCGCTGACTTATGCCGGCAATTTGGGGACGATAGCCGATGATATTGATAACGAACGTTGTATTTTTGTTCGTGGTGATATTGGTGACGCAGAACTTGTTGGACGTCTTTTTGCTACTTTTCGTTTTGATTATGTAGTGAACTTTGCAGCCGAGAGTCATGTAGATCGCAGCATTGAAAATCCACAGCTTTTCTTGCAGACTAATATCTTGGGTACTCAAAATTTGCTCGAAGTAGCACGTCGGGCATGGGTCAAAGGCAAAGATGAGAGTGGCTATCCAACTTGGCAACATGGTGTGCGTTTTCATCAAGTATCTACCGACGAGGTCTACGGTTCGTTGGGCGTTGAAGGGTATTTTACAGAAGATACGCCGCTTCAACCGCATAGTCCTTATAGTGCTTCAAAGACAAGTGCCGATCTTGTGGTAATGGCTTATCGCGATACTTATAAAATGCCCGTATCCATCACTCGTTGCTCTAATAATTATGGTCCGTACCATTTTCCTGAAAAGCTTATACCGCTAATTATTAAAAATATACTTGCCGGTAAGCAACTTCCCGTATATGGTGATGGTAGTAATGTTCGCGATTGGCTTTATGTAGAAGACCATTGCAAAGCGATTGATTTGGTTGTTACAAAAGGACACGATGGTGAAATCTATAATGTAGGAGGGCACAACGAACGAACCAACTTGCAAATAGTTAAATTGACTATTGCTACTATTCATCGGTTGATGGACGAGCATCCTCTTTATCGTAATATGTTGAAAAAGCAGGTGAAGAATGCTGATGGTTCCATCTCTATCGACTGGATTAATGACGATCTAATAACATTTGTCAAAGACCGTTTGGGACATGATCAACGTTACGCTATAGATCCGTCAAAGATTAAAGCTGAATTGGGGTGGTATCCGGAAACCACGTTTGAAGTAGGAATTGTGAAGACCATTGAATGGAATCTCAATAATCAAAAGTGGGTTGAAGAGGTTACTAGTGGCGATTATCAAAAATATTACGATAGAATGTACGGAAATAGATAATCGAGTATCATTCCTATTGCCGATAATAAACCGAATAATAGCATGTTGCGGGATGTCTTCCCCAATATGCTATTTAATTTTTTACCAGTGCCTATAGCCATCATACTTTTCCATGTGAGGTAATGCGGAATGAGATATATTATAGGTAATAAAGCGGTAAACCAGTATATTCTGAGATAAGGTTCCTGCATTCCAAAAGATTCCGCTCCATGTTGTGTTTGACAAAGCATTAGCATCATTAACATTGTTGCACCCCAACCCGATGATAAATATAAAATTTCTCCAAACTTCTTTCCAAAGCGTACGATCAATGTCTTTTTATGACTTTTTTTATCGGCTTCGTAGTCTCGATAGTTGTTTACTATCAAAAGTGTCTCAATGACCAATCCGCATGCGAGCGCTGTCAATGTTGTATGGATTGTCCATTGCAACGCTTGTACATAATATGTTCCTCCTACTGCAGTTAGTCCAAAAAACACAATAACCATGATGTCTCCGAAACCATAGTAAGAAAGACATATGGTATAAAGGAAGGCGAATATGATACTTGCAATACCGATCCATATCATATTCCAACCGCCATAATAAATCAAGATGCAACCGATAATCCCTGCAAAAGCGATAGTGATAGCTATGCCCCATTTCATGGCATAAGGTGATATCCAACCTTGAGCACAAGCTCTTTCCGGACCAAGTCGGTCTTCTCGATCACTTCCTTTTAGATAATCATATAAGTCATTGATGAAGTTGGCTGCAATCTGCATTAAGCCAGCGAAGAGTAGGCAAACTAAAGCGGGGATCCAGAAAAACTTTTGATCTAATAATGCTAAGGCACTTCCCATTAGAACCGGAATAATAGCGCCTGTTAGCGTTTTGGGACGTGCGGCAAGAATCCACGCATAAAAAGAATTCTTTTGAATCGTATTGTTCATCTTCATTTGTTTTAATTATATGCCTATCTTAACCCTCTGTCGTTAACTCGATGAAGCGATATATACCGCATATGGATGATAGGATCAATGGATATCCAAACCCTTTTGAGGCGGTAAAGGTAGTGAAAAAAGAGAAAAATATTGCTATGTAATGTATAGTAAGTTGTTTGTTTCGGTTGAATATTGCTTATTATTTCTTTTTTGTTGTAGTGACAAAATGTTTTATTTGAGCGTATTACTTGTCGTCTTTTTGATAATAATGAGTGCAAAGGAATTTGTTATTATTCAATATTATGTTAATCTATTTATTTCTGAGTACCCACTATTGAGTATTGTTATTTAAATTCTGTCTAAATAGTTGTGCGATACTCAGCTTATCGCTACCTTTGTTTCGAGAAACAGAAATAAAGGACTAAAAAATAATAGATATATGCGTTTATCAGAATTGAAAACAGGCGAAAAGGGAGTCGTTGTAAAGGTTCTAGGTCATGGCGGTTTCCGTAAGCGCATCGTTGAAATGGGATTCATAAAGGGGAAGATTGTTGAAGTGCTGTTGAATGCTCCGTTGAGAGATCCAGTGAAATATCGTATTATGGGTTATGAAATTTCTTTGCGGCATGAAGAGGCGGAGATGATTGAAATTATCAGCGAAGAAGAAGCGAAACAACTGGAAGTCGAACAAGAGAGCATAGATTTGCCTCATTCACACGGTCTGATAGATGAAAACGAAACGCTGACCGACGAAGAACTGAAAGAATTGGCCCTGAAAAAACGTCGTACTATTAATGTAGCGCTGGTTGGTAATCCTAATTGTGGTAAAACGTCTCTTTTTAATATTGCATCGGGGGCACATGAGCATGTAGGCAACTATAGTGGTGTCACCGTTGATGCCAAAGATGGTTATTTCGATTTTGAAGGTTACCATTTTTGTATTGTTGATCTTCCGGGTACTTATTCACTGTCGGCATATAGTCCGGAAGAACTTTATGTTCGGAAGCAGATCATTGAAAAAACGCCTGATGTTATTGTCAATGTGGTTGATGCGTCAAATTTGGAACGCAATCTTTATCTTACTACTCAGCTCATTGATATGAATCTTCGTATGGTCGTTGCGTTGAATATGTACGACGAACTCGAGCAAAGCGGCAATAAACTTGATTATCGTTTGTTGGGTCAATTGTTTGGTATACCAATGGTACCAACTGTATGTCGCAATGGGACAGGGATAGAATTGCTTTTTCATATTATTATTAATCTCTACGAAGGTATTGATTTCCTGGATGAAAATGGTAATATAAATACTGAAGTGGCGCAGCAATTGAGAAATTGGCATAAACAATATCATAGTGATGAAAAGGGACAAGAATCTCATGAAGAAGATTTTGCTCAAGGGCCACGTCCGCATGGCAACGTGTTTCGTCACATTCATATCAATCATGGTAAAGAAATAGAAAAGGGAATTGAGGCTATCAAGAAGGAACTTGAGAAAGACGAAAATATTCGCCATAAATATTCTTTGCGCTATTTGTCTATCAAGCTGATGGAGAGAGATAAAAGTGTTGATCAGTTTGTTAACACGTTGCCCAATGGTAAAGAGGTTACCACTATTCGTGATAAAGAAACTGCAACTATTCTGCAAACCTTGAAGGAAGATAGCGAAACGGCGATAATGAATGCTAAATATGGATTTATTTCAGGTGCATTGCATGAAGCCTATGTTGATGTTCATCGTAAAGATACTCGTCAGTTCACCAAAATGCTCGATTCGATTGTTACCAATCGGATTGTAGGATATCCTATTTTCTTCTTTTTCTTATGGTTGATGTTCGAGACAACCTTTGTTTTGGGCCAGTACCCTATGGACTGGATAAAAGCGGGTATTGGTGCGTTAAGCGATTTTGTGAAGAATGTAATGAGCACCGGGCCGTTGCGTGATCTTATTACCGATGGTATATTGGGCGGTGTAGGTGCTGTTATTGTCTTTTTACCTCAAATATTGATACTCTATTTCTTCATTTCTCTTATGGAAGAGTCGGGGTATATGGCTCGGGCTGCTTTTATTATGGATAAGATTATGCATAAAATGGGGCTTCATGGCAAATCATTCATACCGCTTATCATGGGTTTCGGTTGTAATGTACCCGCCATCATGGCAACTAGGACCATCGAAAGTAGAAAGAGCAGGTTGATTACGATGTTGGTATTGCCTTTGATGAGTTGTAGTGCTCGGCTTCCCATTTACTTGATTATCACAGGAATCTTTTTTGCACATTATCAAGGGCTCGTTATATTGTTGCTCTACGTTGTTGGTATTTTACTTTCGGTAGCAATGGCAAGATTGTTTTCTGTCGTTCTAGTTAAAGGCGACGATACCCCTTTTGTAATGGAGTTGCCGCCTTATCGTATGCCGACAACGAAAGCCATTTTCCGTCATACATGGGAGAAAGGACGCCAGTATCTGAAAAAAATGGGAGGAATTATTTTAGCAGCATCTGTTATTATATGGTTCTTGGGGTATTATCCCCATCATAATGCATATAACTCTGTTCAGCAACAACAAGAGCATTCTTATCTCGGAATGATAGGAAAAACGATCGAACCGGCTCTTCGTCCTTGTGGATTTGATTGGAAAATGGGGGTAGGACTTGTCTCTGGTGCAGGTGCCAAAGAGTTGGTAGCAAGTACAATGGGTATTCTCTATGGCAATAATACCGGTTCGAACAATACACAGATGGCTACCAGTATTCGTGCTGACGGTATCACTTCTTTGGGGGCTTTTAGTTATTTGCTTTTTGTTCTTATCTACTTCCCTTGTATAGCCACGATTTCTGCTATTAAGAATGAATCGGGACGCTGGAAGTGGGCACTTTTTGCAGCGGGTTATACCACTCTATTGGCTTGGTTTGTATCATTTATTGTTTATCAAGTAGGAGGATTGTTCTGATGGGAATTCAAGAGATCATAGTCTTTATTGTTGTGGTGCTTTGTGTCGCATGGGTTATATATAGGCGTTTCGTCAAAAAGAAAAAGGGATCTGGTTGCGATTCGTGCACTGCAGATTGTCAACTTCGTGGCCTGATGCAACAAAAACAAAATGATTGTTGCAAACAGAAGAAAAAATAAAGAAAAAGTTAGGCCTAATAGTTGGAGATTAAAAAAAATGCATTACCTTTGCAACCGCAAATGAAAGTATAGGGTACCTTGACCGAGTGGCTAGGTGGCGGTCTGCAAAACCGTATACGGCAGTTCGAATCTGCCAGGTACCTCAAAATAGGTAAAACGGCGATAGACATTGGTCTTTCGTCGTTTTTTTATAAAAGTGTAACGATGAGCCGTGATTTGCACAAAGTACAACAGTTTATAGAGAAACATAATCTATTATCGCAAGGTGATAGTGTGTTGGTGGCATTGAGTGGTGGAAGTGATTCTGTCGCATTGCTTCTTATGCTGAAACGTTTGGGTTATCATTGTGTGGCGGCTCATTGCAATTTTACTTTGCGCGGCAGTGAATCGGATAGGGACGAGGCTTTTGTGACCGATTTTTGTCGTCAACAACAGGTAGTACTCGAGGTTATTCATTTTGATACCCGTACTTATGCAGCAAATAAACACTTGTCTATCGAAATGGCTGCTCGTCAACTGCGTTACGATTGGTTTGAACAACTTTATATCAAATATGGTGTATCAGCGGTTGCTGTAGCTCATCATCGAGATGATAGCGTCGAAACTTTTATGCTCAACCTCATACGTGGTACCGGTATTAATGGGCTTTGTGGTATTCGTCCTCATAACGGGCATGTTATTCGTCCTTTACTTTGCTTGTCACGGTTGGAAATACTTGATTATCTAGACTCTTGTCATCAATCGTATGTTACTGATAGCACTAATCTTCTTGATGAATTTACCCGCAACAAGATAAGGTTAAGGTTGTTGCCGCTCATGGAAGAAATCAATCCGTCTATAAAAGAAAGCATACAGCAAACGTCATCTCATATCAATGATGCCGCTATGATATATAATAAAGGTATCGTCGATGGAAAAGCAAGGGTAATGAAAGATGGGCATATTTCCATAGCTGCATTGCAGGCCGAACCTTCTCCACGCGCATTGCTCTTCGAATTGCTTTATCCTTTGGGCTTTAATTCTTCGCAAACGGAGAATATTTTTGAGTCTTTGTCCGGTCAGTCCGGAAAGGTGTTTTTATCGGATACTTATCGGGTTATAAAAGATAGAGACCTGCTCATTGTTCAACCCTCTGGAGAAGAGACTGAAGAACCTCCTTTCGATCTTTGTTTTGAAGAATTGCCTTATACTTCTTCTTTTGTGATACCGCGGGGTACAGAAAAAGTATGCTTTGACGCCGAGAAGTTGAGTGGTCACATTTCTTTGCGTAAATGGCGTCAAGGAGACAAGTTTGTGCCGTTTGGCATGAAGGGGCAAAAATTGATAAGCAATTTTCTAACCGATAACAAACTGTCTGTTGTGCAAAAGGATGCTCAGTGGGTGATGTGTTGTGATGAGAAAATAGCCTGGGTTATAGGGTTACGTACTGACGACCGATTCCGTATTGACGGTTCTACGAAGTGGATAAAAGTTGTGACGATCGTAAAAAAATAAAAAAATAGTCTTTAGGATGATGTGAAATCATTTATTTGTTTATATCTTTGCACCGTTAATAGAAAAGAAAGTCGGTATTCTGGAAAAGAAAGCGGCATTATTTATCAATCAATAAAATTATATTTATTTTTTTTCCATCAAAAGAGGTGGATTGTGCATATCGAAAAAAGCTTTCAGTATGTACTGAACCCCCAGCTTTTATCTTTTGATAGAAACAAAAAAGAAACATCATTCACATATTATGTATAACATTATGCAATTAAACGGCAAACAATTGCCGGAACTACTTGCAATTGCTCAATCTTTGGGCATAAAAAAAGCAGACTCTTTTAGTAAAGAAGAATTGGTCTATTCTATTCTTGATGTTCAGGCAGAGAACGATGCTCCTCGCTTGGCAGCCGAAGAAGACGCGCGTCTAATTAAAAAGGAGGAACGTCGTAAACGTCAACGGGTATCACGGAAGAAGGATGTCAGTAAGGTCTTTTCGTCAACAAAAGAAGGAGCGCTGACAAAGTCGGATAATGAACAAAAGTCGCCCCAACTTTTCGATACAAAAGATTTATCGACTGCAACAAACAAAAAGAAGAATGAAAATAAAGGTATAGAATCTTTATTTAAGAGTAAAGCTGATTTAGACCAAGCTAAAACACTTGTCACTGCTGCATCGGAAATTGAAGAGAAACCGGCGGAAACGCCGATAAAGGCTTCGGCTCCTAAGCATAGAGGTCGTCCTCGTAAAACGAAGAATCAGCCTGTAGCGCAGACTGAAGTAAAAAAGGCTGAAGAAAAGATACCGATAGAAGCTGCTGAAGTGAAAAAAGAAAATGTTATTCCTAATGAGCCAAAGGAAAAACGAGAGGTTATTGATATGGAAACTAAAGAAGAAAATATTAATAATGATTTACCAATAATCGCTGCTACCGATGATTTTATTCCTATTGAGGAATTACCGGATGATGGGAAAGTAGAACTTCCTACAGAATTAATTACCAAATTTGATCAGTTGAAAGAGTCTGCACCGGTTGTTGCCCAACCTCAATCTCGTAGGCTGCAGAACCAACAACGTAATAATAAGGGTCGGAATCCCAATTTTAATGCGAATGTTAATAATCCGAATAATCCTGCTTATCAAGGCGGTAAGCGTAATATAAACATCCCAAATACCAATAATATCAATAATAATATAGTGCCCGAAGCTCCAAGTAGCTATCAACAGCCTGTCTCTCCGGCAGAGCCTATTAATAATGTAGTAGAAACCCGTCCGGTTGAAAAAGAGAAACCTTTTGATTTTGAAGATATCTTGACAGGGAATGGTGTGCTTGAAATAATGCCTGATGGTTACGGTTTCCTTCGTTCGGCAGACTATAATTATCTTTCTTCACCTGATGACATTTATGTCTCTCAATCGCAGATTAAACTTTTCGGATTGAAAACGGGTGATGTGGTAGAGGGCTCTATTCGTCCACCACGGGAAGGTGAAAAATATTTTCCGCTAGTTAAAGTTTCGAAGATAAATGGACGTGATCCGGTCTTTATTCGTGATCGTGTACCGTTTGAACATCTTACTCCGTTGTTTCCTGAAGAAAAATTCACTCTATGCAATGGTGGTTCTACAACGAACACTTCTGTACGTATCGTCGATTTGTTTTCGCCTATAGGTAAAGGACAGCGTGGACTTATCGTTGCCCAACCCAAAACAGGTAAGACTATATTGCTGAAAAATATTGCTAATGCTATTGCTGCCAATCATCCCGAAGTATACATGATTGTATTGCTTATCGATGAGCGTCCCGAAGAGGTGACCGATATGGCTCGTAGTGTTGATGCCGAAGTTATTGCGTCTACTTTTGACGAACCGGCCGAGCGTCATGTGAAGATTGCAGGCATCGTGCTCGAAAAAGCGAAACGTCTTGTTGAATGCGGTCATGATGTTGTTATTTTCCTCGATTCTATCACTCGTTTGGCTCGAGCTTACAATACGGTTTCTCCTGCTTCGGGTAAAGTGCTTTCCGGTGGTGTTGATGCCAATGCTTTGCAAAAGCCCAAGCGCTTTTTCGGCGCTGCCCGTAATATAGAAGGAGGTGGCTCGCTTACTATTCTTGCTACAGCTCTTATTGAAACCGGTTCGAAGATGGATGAAGTTATTTTCGAAGAGTTCAAAGGAACTGGTAATATGGAATTGCAGCTCGATCGTTCTTTGTCCAATAAACGTGTTTTCCCATCTGTTAATATTGTGGCTTCTAGTACTCGTCGTGACGACTTATTACTCGATAAAATGACACTTGATAGAATGTGGATTTTACGCAAATACTTGGCAGATATGAATCCGATGGAAGCAATGAATTTTGTGAAAGACAGACTTGAAAGAACTAAAGATAATGAAGAATTCTTGCTCAGTATGAACTCATAATTCTTGTCTTATAGTATTATTTTGCCTATTTTTGTGTCGCAAAAAAAAAGATATTTATAGAATATGTTCGATAATTTGTCAGAAAGACTTGAACGGTCTTTCAAAATATTAAAGGGTGAAGGAAAAATCACCGAGATTAATGTTGCCGAAACGCTGAAAGATGTGCGTAAGGCGTTACTTGATGCCGATGTCAATTATAAAGTAGCAAAATCGTTTACCGATAGAGTAAAAGAAAAGGCAATCGGACAAAATGTATTGACAGCTGTTAAGCCGAGTCAGTTGATGGTCAAAATAGTTCACGATGAACTTGTTGAACTGATGGGTGGAACGGCTGCTGATTTTAATGTCAAAGGCCAACCCGCTGTCGTTCTGATGTCCGGTTTACAAGGCTCTGGTAAGACCACCTTTTCGGCTAAACTTGCCAATTTGCTCAAATCCAAGAAAAGCCATAAACCTATGTTGGCTGCGTGCGACGTATACCGTCCTGCTGCTATAGATCAGCTGAAAGTATTGGGTGAACAAATAGGAGTGCCTGTATATAGCGAACCCGAAAGCAAAGATCCTGTTAAAATTGCTCAAAATGCAGTTAAAGAGGCACGAGCTAATGGTTACGATGTACTTATCATTGATACTGCCGGTCGTTTGGCTGTCGACGAAGAAATGATGAACGAGATTAGTGCCATCAAAGATGCCGTTAATCCTACAGAGACATTGTTTGTTGTCGATTCCATGACGGGACAGGATGCTGTTAATACAGCCAAAGAGTTCAATGATCGCCTTGACTTTAACGGTGTTATTCTCACCAAACTTGATGGTGATACCCGTGGCGGTGCTGCCATATCTATCCTTTCTGTGGTAAGCAAGCCTATTAAGTTCATCGGTACAGGTGAGAAGATGGAGGCTATAGATTTCTTCCATCCCGAACGTATGGCCGACCGAATATTGGGTATGGGTGATATCGTTTCGCTCGTTGAACGTGCTCAAGAACAGTACGATGAGGCTGAGGCGAAAAGGTTGCAACGCAAAATCCAAAAGAATCAGTTCGACTTTAACGATTTTCTAGCCCAGATATCTCAGATCAAGAAGATGGGTAACATTAAAGAACTTGCGTCAATGATTCCCGGCGTGGGCAAAGCAATTAAAGATGTTGATATTGACGACAATGCATTCAAAAGTGTTGAAGCCATTATTCATTCAATGACTCCCGAAGAACGCACCCATCCCGAAATACTCAATGGTCAGCGTCGCCAACGTTTGGCTAAGGGTAGTGGTACCGATATTCAAGAGGTGAATCGTTTACTTAAACAGTTCGATCAGACCCGCAAGATGATGAAAGCGGTGACGGGTACCAAGATGGGCAAATTGATGGCTCATGGCAAAAAAAATCATTAATTAATATACCGAATATGACATTAATAGATGGAAAAGCTGTTTCAGCTCAGATAAAAGAAGAAATTGCGGCTGAGGTTGCCGGAATCATAAAGAACGGAGGTAAACGCCCTCATCTGGCAGCAATATTGGTAGGCCATGATGGTGGAAGCGAGACGTATGTGGCAAGTAAGATAAAGGCTTGTGAAATTTGCGGTTTCAAATCGACACTTATTCGTTTTGAGGCTGATGTTACCGAAGAAAAACTACTTGATGCCGTTCGACAGTTGAATGCAGATGCCGATGTCGATGGTTTCATCGTACAGTTGCCTTTGCCCAAACATATTTCCGAACAGAAAGTAATAGAGACAATAGACTATCGCAAGGATGTCGATGGATTTCATCCCATTAACGTAGGACGTATGGCAATAGGATTGCCTTGCTACATTTCGGCAACTCCCAACGGTATTCTCGAATTGTTGAAACGTTACAATATTGAGACTTCCGGCAAAAAATGTGTTGTGCTGGGGCGTAGCAATATCGTAGGTAAGCCTATGGCGCAGCTTATGATGCAGAAACGTGCTCCTGGTGATGCTACTGTTACCGTATGCCATAGCCATAGTAAGAATATCAAAGAAGAATGTCTTTCTGCCGATATTATTATTGCAGCTCTTGGACAACCCAATTTTGTTACCGCCGATATGGTGAAAGAAGGGGCTGTTATTATCGATGTAGGTACAACTCGTGTTCCCGATCCTACCAAGAAGAGCGGTTTCCATTTGAATGGCGATGTAAAGTTCGATGAAGTTGCTCCCAAGTGCTCGTTTATCACTCCTGTTCCCGGTGGAGTAGGCCCGATGACTATTGCTTCGTTGTTGAATAATACTCTTTTGGCAGGCAAAAAAGAAATATATAAGTAAGACTCTAGTTCAAAGTTAGTCTTATTTAAGTGTAAATGCCATTAGCATTATAAGGTTTATAGGCCCATAATGCTAATGGCATTTTTGTTGCATTTTGTTAGTAATCAGTATGCTATATACTTTTTTCTTTCGTTATTGGCAATAAAGTGAATATTTTTAAATATTCTGATACTTTTTTATCCGAACATGGCTGTGGGATGCTCTGGGACGCTTTTTTGTTATCGATTCGGTGCCAAATGTAAAGTGAATCAGTACTGACATGTACTGAATAAGTTGACACAAACTTATTCAAAAATGAGAAATAATAAAAAGATTGACGATCAGATTCGTCTAGAGATTTTAAACTCTTACCTTCATGGAAGCAAGGGTAAGTATACCCTTGAAAAAGCAAATGGTATATCCAGAGGTTCAATTCGGAATTGGCTTCGTATCTTTGGGCTTGAAGACAAACCATTCCCATTAAATATGAAGGATAAAGCTGTAACAACCGGTACAGAGGATGTCTCTTCAGAAGAAGACATCACCTCTTTGAAAGTGCGCATTAAGGAATTGGAATCTGAGCTGAAGCGTGCAGAGATGGCCCGTGACGTTTATGATTGCATGATTGACCTGGCTGAAGAGAAGTATCACATCAAGGTACGAAAAAACTCCGATGTCAAGTAGTAGGTTGCTTGTCACAAAAGGCGGGTAAAGGTATGAGTTATACCATATCCGCCCTTTGCGGACTGCTTGACATTTCCCGACAAGGGTACTACAAGCACAAAGAAACAAATGCCGAACAAGATGTACTTATAAGCAGCATCACGTATTACTGTCAATTTCTGCGTCAGGAGCTTCCCCGAAGCGGTTGCCGCGAGCTTTACAGTCTGTGTAAGTCTCGGTTCGGAGAAAAGTTCACGATAGGACGCGACCAATTTATCGATGTCCTTCGGGCCAACGGGATGATGCTGCGCCGCAGACGTTACAGACCTCGTACGACCAACTCCGATCATCCATATCGGATCTATCCGGATTTGCTTAACACATCTCCTAAATACGTGGCCTGTGGTGTTTGCCGCATGATGGTGGGTGACATCACTTATATATCCACGAAAGAAGGATTTGCCTATCTTTCGCTGCTGACGGATGTCTTCAGCCGCATCATTGTGGGATATGCCCTCTTTCGGACTCTTGAAGCGGAAGGACCGGCAAAAGCGTTGATGATGGCGTGCAGATTTTATAAAGGTCAGGGATTCAACCTTTCAGGTCTTATCCACCATTCCGACCGAGGTGTGCAGTATGCATCAAAAGGTTATGTGTCACAGCTCAAAGAAAGAGGAATCGCTATCAGTATGACGCAAACGGGCGACCCCTTGCACAATGCACTGGCCGAGAGGATGAACAATACCGTTAAGAACGGATGGCTCTTCGATTATGAGAATAAAACATTTGATGAAGCCTTGGAAGGTGTCGCCAGATCCATATATCTCTACAATTGGGCACGACCGCACCAAGCTCTGGCAATGAAAACACCGATGCAAATGCTCCCGGGAGAACATCCAAACCCACTTTGTTCAGCTGATGCTTTAAAGCATCAGCTGAACAAAACAAACTATAAAGAACAAACAATACTTGTTTGTCAATAAAAATAGGATTAACTTTGCAGAGTTGACAACTACTTTAGGTATACATGATTGTAATTGTCAACTCCCTTAGGTTTACTAGTGTTTAACTGTCAACCAAATTCAGTACACCACAGTATGGGCAACATGCTGATATACAGTGAGAAATTCATAAGGACGAAACTGAAAGTTTATACATATAAACTTTCAGTTTCGTCCTTATGAATTTTTATTTTCGTCCTTATCATTTTTTGAGGACATAAGCTCGATTTTGTATATCGAAGAGTACCTCTTCGATATGGTTAAAATAGTATCAATATCGCTCCCTATATTCACCTTCCAAAACGTTCTGAAAAACAGATTCACATCACGACTTTAGATCAACGCAATCTAACGTCAATGAGGATGTACGTCTCGAACTCATCAGTAAAGCCCTAGGAAATTTAGTGACATGAGATAGTTAATGGATGGAACACTCGCATATTTGCAGAACGGTCTCTCAGCTATCTGTAAGCCGTCGTTTAGACTCGTTCTAAGCAGAGGTCCGCTGAAAATAAGGACTCTACAGTATACTATAGGCCCGATTTTCGGACCTTTTTTCGCTGACGTTGTATGCGGTGCATCGTTAACCTGCTGTGCGATAGTGCGTAATGGTGTCATACGGAGGTGGCAAAGGTTGAAATGAAAATATAATTTGATGCATATTCCACACGACCTTTATTGGTGAGCTCTTACCACCCAAAACCACATATGGACCTAAATTTGTTGACGTCCATACGTTTTCTGAAAAACTTAAGGACGTCACCGAAAAAACTAACATACGACAATTTGGTAAGATAATGTTGTCTTTGACAATGTGTGGTGTATTAAACAATTCTAATTTCGTATTAATAGCTTCTAATTGATTTGAAAAGGGTAATACCAATTTATAATATAACTTTGCCGCAAGTTTTAAATTGTTTTATGAAAAGGTACATATTTTTTTGCGTCGTATTGTTTTTAGGATATCATTTGGCTTCTCAAAATATTTCGAAAGGCGTTTTGAATAGGACAGAAGCTGATTCCATATTCCTTCATCGTAATGCTTGCCTATTGGCCAAGCATTACGATATTCATATTGCTCAAGCGCAAATACTTCAGGCGCGTTTATTTGATAATCCGGTCATCTCGTTTGATGAGAATCTTATAAATAGAGACAATCACAATCGGTTGCTAGATTTTGGTCCAACGAGCGAACAAGCTGTGGATATAGAACAAGAAATATCGTTGGCTGGAAAACGCAATAAGCGTGTGCTGTTGGCAAAGGTCAATGCCGAAATGGCACAATATCAGTATATGGATTTGATACGTACGTTGCATACTGAGCTTCGTACGCAGTATATCAAAACCTATTTCGATCTACGTAAAAGTAAAGTTTATGATGAAGAAATACAATCGTTGTCGAAATTGGTGACAGTAATGTCTGCACAGGCCGATAAGGGGAATCTTTCGCAAATGGAGCTTGTGCGACTCAAGGCAGAATTGTTATCTCTAAAAAAAGAAAAAAATGATATTGATAACAATTGGGTGAACGATAGCAAGGCACTTAATTTACTTCTTGGATTTTTGCCAAATGCCGATATAGAGCCGATGCTCGATGAATCTGTTTTGGAACAGGTGGCTGCCAAACAGATTGATTTTGCTTCTGTCGATTCGACAGTAAACGAACGGCCTGATGTGAAAACTGCTATTGCCAATATTGATGCGTCGCGGATAAACCTCCGTCTTCAAAAAGCAATGGCTGCTCCCAACTTAACCATAAAGGGAAGCTATGATAGAAGGGGAAGTGCTTTCAATAATTACTTCTCCGTAGGGGTAGGGGTGGCTATTCCGCTCTTTGATCGAAATCAAGGCAATATCAAAGCCGCCAAGTATTCTGTTCAACAAAGTGTAAGCGAGAATGATGCTGCTTTGATGAAGGCTCATTCTGAATTGTACGAAGCATTTCAAGAATATAAGAACGCTGTGGCTATGATGCAATCGTCAGAAACGTCTGTTGAAAAGGATTTTGACAAACTATTATCGGGACTCGTTTCCAATTTCAGTAAAAGGAATATTAATATGGTAGAGTTTCTGGACTATTACGAAAGTTATAAAAATACCCGTTTGCAACTTTATGATATACATCAGGATGTATTCTTGAAGATGGAAAATGTGAATGCAATGGCCGGTAGAGCAATATTTGGATATTAGAGATTAAATAAATGAAGAGAATAATGAATGGTAAAACAATTGTCTCAATTTCTATTTGTGTTCTTCTTCTTTCAGGATGTTCCCAAAAGAAAGAAGTGAAAAATACGACAGAACAGACATTAAACGATAGCTTGAAGAGAGTCACTACTGTGCAGTCGGTTGATAGTCGTCCTATTTCGGACGAACTGACATTGAATGGAAAGATTGATTTCGATAATGATGAAGTTGCTCAAGTGTCTTCGATGTTCGGCGGATCTATTGCGTCTGTACATGCCGAATTGGGCGATTATGTCAGAAAGGGTAGCGTGCTGGCCATTGTTCGTAGTGGCGACGTGGCCTCTTACGACAAAGAGCGTGAAGAAGCTCGCCAACAGCTGCAATTGGCTCAACGCAATCTGAATGCTTCGAAAGAATTGTATGCATCGGGCATGGCTTCGAAGAAAGACTTGATTATATCCAAACAAGATATGGCAAATGCGTTGGCCGAAATACGAAGAATAAACACGATCTATCGTATTTATCATTTGTCTCCTAACGCTGTTTATCAGATAAAAGCTCCGGTATCCGGATATGTTGTACAAAAGAGCATTAACCCCCAGATGCAGATTAGCCAGAACGATTCTCCTGTTTTTACAATCTCCGGACTTACCAATGTGTGGGTCATTGCCAATGTTTATGAAAATGATATCAGTAAGATACATCAAGGTATGCCTGTAAGGATCACAACTTTGGCTTATCCGGATAAAGAATTCTCGGGTAAGATAGAGAAAGTGTACAATATGCTGGACGAAGACAACAAAACAATGCAAGTGAGAATCACTTTACCCAATAGACAACATCTGTTGAAACCGGGTATGATGTCCAATGTCTATGTAGAGTGCAATAATTCGGGGCAGTCTATGCCTTGCATCGATCAGCATGGACTGATATTCAATAATGGTAAAAATTATGTAGTGGTAGTAAAGAACAATAATAAACTGGAAATAAGAGAGGTGGATGTTTACAAACAAAACAGTAGTTCTGCCTATATCTCTCGCGGATTGAATGTAGGAGAAAGAATCATAGTAAAGAATGCTCTGCTGGTATATACCTCTCTAGAATTATAATATAGTTAAAGCCAAATAGTGTTATGCATAAATTCATCGACAATATTGTTACGTTCTCGCTGAAAAATAAATTCTTTATTTTCTTTTGTACACTTATTGCGATAGTGGCTGGTGTCTGTTCATTTTTGAATACCCCCATCGACGCATTTCCCGATGTGACTAATACGAATGTCACTATTATTACTCAGTGGCCGGGACGAAGTGCTGAAGAAGTAGAAAAGTTCATTACTATTCCTATCGAGATAGCAATGAACTCGGTTGAGAAAAAAACGGATATACGATCGACTACTTTGTTTGGACTTTCTGTGGTCAATGTGATGTTTGACGATCACGTCAATGATTTTAATGCCCGTCAGCAAGTTTACAATATGTTGAGCGATGCTAATTTGCCCGATGGAATATCGCCCGACGTACAACCGTTGACTGGCCCTACCGGAGAGATATACCGATATACGTTGCGTAGCAAAATACGTAGCGTCCGTGAATTGAAAACATTGCAAGATTGGACTATCGAACGTAATTTGCGATCGGTTCCGGGTGTAGCGGATATTGTCAGCTTTGGAGGTGAAGTAAGAACAGTGGAAGTTAGCGTGAATCCACATAAGCTGACTCAATATGGCATCACTTCTCTCGAATTATACAATGCGATATCAAAGAGCAATATTAATGTCGGTGGAGATATTATAACGAAGAGCTCCCAAGCTTATGTCGTACGTGGTATCGGGCTTATCAATGATTTGGAAGAACTTCGTAATATTGTAGTCAAGAATATTAAGGGGGCTCCTATATTAGTACGCCAGCTTGCCGATGTGCATGAGTCTTGTTTGCCTCGATTGGGGCAGGTAGGGCGAATGAATGAAGACGATGTAGTTGAAGGAATTGTGTTGATGCGCAAAGGCGAAGATCCTGCTGCTGTCATCAAAGGCTTGAAGGCAAAAATCAAAGATATACAGCAAAATATACTTCCGAAAGATGTGCAGATAGTGCCCTTCTACGATAGGGATGACTTGGTAAATCTGTCAGTGCATACGGTGACGCACAATCTGCTTGAAGGTATTATACTGGTAACGTGTATCGTATTGTTGTTCATGGCCGATTGGAGGACTACGGTTATTGTCTCGAGCGTTATACCTCTTGCCCTGTTGTTCGCCTTTATTTGCCTGCACCTCATGGGTATGTCTGCCAATTTACTGTCAATGGGAGCAATCGATTTCGGTATTATTATTGATGGTGCCGTGGTTATGGTAGAGGGTATTTTTGTTGTTCTCGATAAAAGAGCGCGCGAGGTGGGAATGCCTGTCTTTAATAAAATGTCTAAAGTAGGACTTATACGCAATACGGCTAAGGATAAAGCCAGAGCTGTATTCTTCTCCAAATTGATCATTATCACGGCCCTTATTCCTATCTTTTCGTTTCAGAAGGTTGAAGGCAAGATGTTTTCTCCATTGGCATTTACCTTGGGATTTGCACTTCTGGGTGCTTTGGTATTTACACTTACTTTTGTACCGGTCATGTCATCCATGCTTCTTCGGAAGAATGTACGCGAACGTAAAAATTGTTTTGTAAAAGCGATTAATAAGACGGCCTTATCTCTTTTCGATAAATTTCATGCACATCGTAAGCTAACTCTTATCTCTGCATGCGTTATCGCTATTGCAGGATTGTGGACATTCTCGTGTTTGGGAACCGAATTTTTGCCGCAACTTAACGAGGGTTCTATTTATATACGTGCTACTCTTCCGCAGAGTATTTCGCTAAATGAGTCGGTACCTTTGGCCAATCAAATTAGACGCAAACTGGCCGGCTTCCCGGAAGTTCGTAAAGTGATGTCGCAAACGGGTAGACCTAATGACGGTACAGATGCTACCGGTTTTTATAATGTGGAATTTTTTGTTGATGTATATCCCGAGAAGGATTGGAAGCAACATATAACCAAAGAAGAACTTATTGATGAGATGCAGAAAAAACTATCTATTTATCCGGGTGTTGATTTCAATTTCTCTCAGCCCATATCCGATAATGTAGAAGAGGCGGCATCGGGCGTAAAGGGATCTATAGCGGTTAAGATATTCGGGCAAGACTTGTATGCTTCCGAACACTCGGCAGAACAAATAGCCAAAGTTCTTCAGACGGTAAAAGGTATAGAAGATATTGGTGTAGTACGTAATATCGGACAACCGGAATTGCGTATTGAATTGGATGAGGGTAAATTGGCGCGGTATGGCGTCTCGAAGGAAGATGTACAGTCTATTATAGAGATGGCTATTGGCGGAAAATCAGCTTCGTATATGTACGAGGACGAAAAGAAGTTTAATATCATGGTAAGGTATAATTCGCAGTATCGAGAAAACGAAGAAGAAATAGGCAAGATACTGGTGCCTGCTATGAATGGAGCCATGGTACCTATTAAAGAATTGGCTGATATTCGGACCATAACCGGACCACTATTGATATTTAGAGAACATCATGAACGCTTCTGTGCCGTTAAGTTCTCTGTTCGCGGGCGTGACATGGGATCTGCCGTTACTGAGGCTCAACACAAAGTCTCTAAGTTAGTGAAATTGCCATCTTCTTATTATTTGAAGTGGGCCGGTGATTTCGAGAATCAACAACGCGCAACAAATCGTTTGGAACAGGTCGTACCGATCAGTATTATTATTATTTTTATTATTCTGTTCGTCTTGTTCTCCAATGTTCGTGATGCAGTATTGGTACTGTGTAATGTCCCATTTGCGGCTGTCGGTGGAATTATGGCCTTACTTATCACTCATTTTAATTTCTCTATATCTGCAGGTATCGGTTTCATTGCGCTATTTGGTATCTGCATACAAAACGGGGTAATAATGATTGCCGATATCAAACAAAATCTTCGGCAGCATGTGTCTTTAGGCGAGTCCGTGCGCAATGGAGTGAATTCGCGTATACGTTCTGTGGTGATGACTGCTGCGATGGCGATGATCGGTCTGTTTCCGGCAGCCACCAGTCATGGCATCGGATCTGAATCGCAACGTCCGCTTGCTATCGTTATTATAGGTGGGCTGGTTACGGCGACTTTCTTTGTGTTGTTTGTCTTTCCGCTGATTATAGAAAAAGTATACCGTATGATGCTTTACGATAAAAAGGGAAAACTGTATCAGCGTAAATTATAAATAGTATCTTTGCAAGAACAAATAGATTATAGAGATGGCTCACATTTTGTTAGTAGAAGACGAAGTGAATATAGCCTCGTTTATACAACGGGGACTATTGGAATTGGGATACGAGGTCTCTGTGGCCAATGACGGTGAAGGGGGATGGCTCATGGCTCAAGCAGGGAAGTTTGATATGTTGATACTCGATATTATCATGCCTAAACTGAGTGGACTTGAACTGTGTTCTAAATTCCGAAAGACATTTGGTTTTAAAGTTCCTGTTATTATGTTGACCGCATTGGGCTCTACCGAAGATGTTGTGAAGGGACTTCAAGTCGGAGCTGACGATTATCTTGTGAAACCATTTAGTTTTCAGGAATTAGAGGCGCGTATCCAAGCATTGTTTCGTAGAACTTATGAACAAGTCTCACAAAGTTTATTGAAATGTGGCGATTTGACGTTAGACTGTCAGGAGCGAAAGGCATCTCGTGGAAGTGAGGAGATTTTGTTGACAGTGAAAGAATACAGACTTCTGGAATATTTTTTAGTTCATCAGGGAATTGCAATCGATCGGTTGACATTGTTGAGGGATGTTTGGGACAAGAATTTTGATACTTATACCAACGTGGTAGATGTTTATGTCAATTATCTGCGCAATAAGATAGACAAGAATTTTGATCATAAATTAATTCATACGGTGGTCGGATTCGGCTATATGATGGTCGAATGAAATAGGTGAAGGTCTTATGAAAATAGGTTCGAAAATAACTTTCTTTTATACATCAATCACAATAGGCATCAACTTGCTTATTATATTGGCTTTCTATGTCTTTACATCCAGATATATCAATATGCTTTTTGATATGAATCTATGTGATAAAGTCTATCTTACGGCTCAAAAACATTTTGAGAAGGATGAACTGGATATGCGAAGCTATAACATGATAACGGATAAATACTTGTCATTGCTTCCGCAGGCTAATGAGATTATATTGAATGCCAGCGATAGTGCATCGGCCAAAAAAGTATTGGATAGATATCTTACATCGACACAACAGCATCAATTGTACCATAATATGGTTTTGTTTTCGAAAGATAAGCTAAGAGGGGTTGCTTTGTATTATCCGGATAATGAGGGTAATTTTATTGTTTTGGTGACGGCTCAGAATGTATATGGGCAGAATCTTAAGAAGCATATATTATATTTGTCGTTGGGATTATTATTGTTCAGCGTTCTGATTACGTTTGCCGTAGGGCGTTTTTATTCCGAACGTATACTTTCGCCTTTAAAACATATATTAGTGAATTTGAAGAAAATACGGGGTAACAATATGGAACTCAGGCTTACCGAGACAGGCAATAAGGATGAATTGGATGACTTGATACATTCTTTGAATGAAATGCTCGATCGATTGGATAGGGCTTTTCAGTCCGAAAAATCGTTTGTAAGTTCTGCGTCTCATGAAATGGGCAATCCGTTGACAGCTATACAAGGCGAATGTGAAATTACATTGATGAAAGAACGTGCACCACAAGAGTATACCGATGCATTGCAACGCATATATTCCGAGAGTAAGCGTATGTCATTACTTATCAAACATCTCTTGTTCTTGTCGCGCAATGGCGATGATCTATCTAATGATGAATTGATGCCTGTCAATTTGAATAAAATGTTAACCGATTTGTCAGATGTTGATACTCGAATTGTTTTCACGGATCAAACATCTGCACCTGTATCTATTATGGCCAATCCCCATTTTCTTCAAATAGCCATTCAAAACATGCTGAATAATGCGGTTAAATATTCACAGAAGCAAGTAAATTTGGTGTTGAGGCTGGTAGATGGACATCCGCTCATTGAAATAGAAGATAAAGGTATCGGTATTCCTGCCAAGGAGATTCCCCTTATTTTCCAATCTTTCTATAGAGCTTCCAATACTCACGAATATGTAGGTCATGGCATCGGCTTGGCTTTATCAAGTAAGATACTGCATCTTTATCATGCACAGATAACAGTCGATTCGGAAGAAAATAGTTATACGCGTTTTAATATCTATTTTGGGTAAGGTTTATCCTGAAACTTAAATTTGTGTTCATCTTTTTGTGAGTTATCAATTAATCTCTTAGCTTTGCAGCCTTATTTATTATTTATTATTAGAGTTATGAAAAATTTGAAATACTTTTTTGTTTTATTCCTATTGGCTGTTGCAACCTCTGGCTTTGCCCAAAACGATATCAAAGTTATTAATCTTACTACTGCCGGAAAATTGGCTGCCGAAATAGGCTCTAATGACAAATTGTTGAAAATTCAACAACTGAAGATCAGTGGACCGATTAATGGAGATGATATTATTACTATTCGCCGAATCACAGCATTGACTTATCTTGATTTGAAAGATGCCAAAATTGTGAGCGGTGGTAGAATGTATGATTCTGATTACACAGGAGTGAATAGAACCGAGAATGATACAATAGGTACTTATATGTTTTGTGCAACTCGTTCCCTCGTGTCTATTTATTTGCCTCCAACGATACGTTATATAGGGAGAAATGCTTTCGAGGGATGTACTTCGCTTACAAATATTGTGATACCCGAGGGTGTAACCGGAATTGACGATTATGCTTTTTCCAAGTGTAGCAGTTTGTCTGCCATAACGCTTCCTAGTACGTTGAACCAGATAGGAGAAAATGCTTTCTTGAAATGTGCGCTGCTTACAGATATCAAAATCCCCGATAATGTTGGTTCGATAGGGGAGAGTGCTTTCGAAGATTGTGTGGCAATGAAAAATGTGTCACTTCCTGGTATGTTAAAAGAATTGGGAGCTCATGCATTTAAGGGATGTGAAAACCTACTTTCTATCTATTGTAATAGTAAAGAACCTTTGGTAATTGATACTGATGATAACAGTGAATTACCCTTCGATTCTGAAGATCCGTCTAATACATACGAAAAAGCGACTCTTTATGTTCCGGTAAATACCAAAGCAGCCTATTCTGCCGTGAGTCCTTGGAAACAATTCAAGAATATAAAAGAAATGTAGCTTGATGCTATTCGAGCCAATTAGCTTTTTCTATCATCGAATATATTTGGTCCGCCGTAGCAATGCGGTCTATGTCATCTCTATTGGAGAAAAACATGACTAATATGTCCTTTGAAGGAATCTTCCCCGCATAAATGGTAAATCCTCCGTTGTCACCTAGGTGGTAAACTATTTTAGGTTTCCCCGGAGTCTGTTGTATGAAAAAGCCGAAGCCATAACCGGTATCTTTATTGTATCCATACTCTGCATCTTTGGGAATCATTATTTTAGGAGAATAAGCCATTTCTTTCGACTGCTCCGACCATACTTTATTATCCCTTAGTGCCTTTTCCCATTTAGCAAAATCGGTTATCGAAGTATATAACCCACCGTCAGCTTTTGAGGCAAAGAAATTGGCTTCGCCATAGTCGTTTTCTACATACTTCTCTTTTGTTTTGTCGAAACTATATCCGTGTGCCATATTTTTAATTTTCTTATTGGCTTCGAAATATGTTGTATGTTTCATGCCTGCAATATCGAATATGTTTTTTTTCATGTATGTGTCGAAATCAATTCCGGTCACTCTTGGTATAATCTGATAAACCAATTGGAATGTCGGATTTATGTATTCATATTGAGTTCCCGGTTCGAAGTGAAGTTTGTCGAGGTCGATCATATACTTGCACGATTCTACATCAGTAGAGTAGAGCACGAAATTCCGGTCGCTACGGTTTCTTGTATCTGGAATCCCTGATGTATGACTTAAGATATGTCTTAGTTTAATCCGATTATAAAAATCGGCTTTGTACTCTGGAAAGAACTTCTTTAGATTGTCGTCCAGTGATAGCAATTTCTTCTCGGCTAATTGCATAATAGCAACAGCCGAAAATTGCTTTGATACAGAAGCAATGCAGAAGTTCGTTCGGGGTGTAATGGGCTTTTGCGATGTGATATCGGCAATACCATAACATCTTTCAAATACCTTCTTACCGTTTTTCATTATTAATACGGCGGCACCAGGTTCATTGGCTTTCTGGTAAATACTCGAAAATAGAGAATCTACTTGCTTGTTAAACTCCATTTTTACTTTTTTGCTTTGCGCATTTATAGTGATAGAAACGACTATCAGGCTCCATGCGATTATAGTCTTTTTCATGTTGTCTTAACTTATTAACTGGAAATACTTATAACGATACAAAAGTATAAAAATAATAAGATTTTTATCTGTTAGGGGAAAAATAACTGCATAAAATTTGGAGCATAAAAGAATAATTCATACTTTTGCACCGCATTTCGAAAGAAATGGCATATACATGGTGGCCGTAGTTCAGCTGGTTAGAGCGTCAGATTGTGGTTCTGAATGTCGTGGGTTCGAATCCCATCGGCCACCCACCACTAAAATCACTTATAGAACCCCCTAGAGCCGTATTTCATAAAAGAAATACGGTTTTTTATTTTTGGCAAATTTGCCGTTTTTTACTACTTTTGCATGATAATGTTTCGCAATTGTTTCGCAATTTTTTAAAAGACATATTATGGCAACGTTTAAATTTGAATTGCAGAAAAAGAAGAAAGACGGTACGCGGAATGTCAAAATCATCCTCACGCATGAAAGAAAATTAAAACGCCTTCCTACAAACATCTATGTATCCGGTACGGATTTAACAAAATCTGGAAAACTGAAAAATCAGTCGATCGTAGATAAAATTGAAGATCTGATGAGGGAATACAGGGATAAATGTAATGCCTTATCAACAAGGTTGAATGGTATGGATATCCAAACCTTAGCTTCTTATCTAGAAGAGGAATCCGGAGATTTGGATTTTATCAAAATTTTTCGAGAGTATATCTCATCTAATAAGGAAAAGAAAGGCATTAAAAATTATCAATCGGCTTTGAACGCTCTTATTAAGTTTATAGAGAATGATAAGCTCGGTATATCCGATATTAATATCTCCTTTTTGGAAAAATTGGAGAAATCGCTTACCGGACGTGCCGTATCTCTTTATCTGGGGAGCATTAGGCATGTATATGTATATGCTAAATTGAAGTACAATGATGAAGAGAGAGGAATAATACGGATACCTTACAATCCTTTTGAAAGATACAGAGTTCCCAAACAAAATGTGGCCGTTAAGCGGGCATTGGAAGCCTCTGTGATACGTGAGATAATAGATATGCCTTATGATACAGCAAAAAGCCGTGATGGGGACGAGAATCGCTTTAATTTAGCAAAAGATTGCTTTGTCCTTTCTTTTTGTCTGATCGGCATGAATTCGGTAGATTTGTATAATTGTGATCGGTTTCAAAATGGTATGATCATTTATGAAAGGACAAAGACAAAAGATCGTCGGAGTGATCGGGCCGAAATACATGTCTCCGTTTCTCATTATATTAAAAAGCTATTTAATAAATATCGTGATAAGACGGGAAAGCGGGTTTTTGTGTTTTATCAAATGTATTCAACCGACTCGACATTCAATGCCGCACTCAATAAAGGTTTGAAAAAGATAGGAGAAAAACTGGGGATAGAAAAATTGGAGTTCTATTCAGCTCGCCACTCATGGGCAACTATTGCTCGTAATGATTTAATGATTGATAAGTCAACGATCAATGATGCCCTGAATCATATCGATAATTCCATGTCGGTGACCGATTTGTATATCAAGAAAGACTTTTCCGCTATCAATAAAGCTAATGAAAAGGTCTTAGATTATATCTTTGGGAACTAAAGTAGATTAAATCGCTTTTAGGGCCACTCTTAAAGTGGTCCTAAACTGTTCTTGCCAGATTATTAGGTAAGGACTACTAATTGTTGTTATCAGATAAGTCCTTCGCATGGAGGTGTCTTTCTCAAAAAGAAATTCATATCTTTTCAATTTTTTTGCTTACCACCCTTTATTCACGAGAATCTTAATCACTTTCCATACTCCGACTATAAAATCTTTGGGCAAGTCCTCAACCGGGTATTCTTTGTTCAAGGAGACGCATGTCACATATTCCTGTGAATTGGAATCGCACTTGATCACTTTCTTCAGAATTCTTCTACCGTCATTGAGGAGAAGTACGAAGATGTTTCCGAATCCGAAATATTCCCTCCAGCACTCCACCTGCCTGATGAGTACGATGCTTCCTGCAGGGCAGACCGGTTCCATGCTGTCTCCCGATACTTGTATGCATTTGTCTCTTTCCTTGGCATCATTGAAGGCAACTCTTCTGATGATGTATTCGGGTTCGTCAAAAACTGCGTTGGGAGAATGCATGCCACCTACGGCATCCATGTTGATCATTGGTACAAGCTTGTAATCATTTGTAATACAAATCTCACTTCTCTCGAATGAAAGAGTATCTCCTGTTCGCATGCTCCCTTCACCGGTCAATAACCAAATTCTGCTGTAGTTTGGATATACGGATCTTATTCTGTCTGCGTAGGCATGGCTGATATTCTTTATCTTGCCATCCCGAATATCATAGAGGGACTGTGATCTGGGAATTCCCATTTTTTGGGCAAGTTTGTTGTACGAAATCTTTTCGTTTTCTATTATTCTCTTTAAAATTTCACTAGCTGTCATTGTCATTGCTTCATTTATTTTACTGTATGATAATCAATTTAAAATAGAGGAAATGCAGGACGTCTTCTTTTTTCTGCGTTTTTTTGATAAAGTCCTTTTAAGGCATCTTCTTGCCTCCTTTTTTTACTATTTTAATCTTTGGAGGTTTACATGTTTAAATAATGCTTTTGAATAGCATTTTTCTTCCTCTTCCGCTTTTTAAAAACAGTCTAAAACTGTATATTTGCGTATGAAAATAATTGCTTTACAAAAATATCGATAAACTTTTGATAAAACAATGTTTATGTGCTAAAAAAGTAACTGAAAATGATACTAACTTAAAAATAGCAAGATCATTCCCTTACTTTTAAAGATAAAAAGGAAGCAAGCCCATTCTTGCAAATTAAATCGTAGAAAAGTTGGAAAAGAAACCATGATTATTCATTTGGATGTTTTCGAATTAAAGAAACTTTGTATGGAAATGGCAGAACTTGGTGCGGCGGCCAATGAGAAACGTCATTTTCCGGTATCGGATCAACTCAAGCAACGCGAAGCCCGAAGATGGCTGAAGTCTCTGGGTTATAAACCCTCACTTCTTGATCGGTTCGAAGAAAAGGGATTGGTCGTTAAGGAGCGGATTGGAACGGGTAGGAATTCACCGGTATACTATTCCCGCCTAGAAATACAATCGGCCTTGAATGCTCTTAAAATGGACGGATATGTCAATAAATACCAAGCTTTATAGGTGCATAAGAGTTTTCGATATGATTCTGCTATGCAGTGCTCCGTATTATGAGTAAATAAAGAAGTCGGAATGGAAACGATTGGATATGTAAAGGTTTGGTTGAAAGAAATAAAGGGATGTGTAACAAATTTATTTGTTGTTCATTCGAAGAATAAAAAAAATGGTGGAATATCTAAGAAGTAAATAAAATGGGTAGGAATAGAAAAGTCGGCTTAGACTATTTTCCTTTTGATATCGACTTTTTTCAGGATTTGAAAATTAGAAAGCTAATCAAGTACCAGGGCGGTAAAGCTGTAACAGTATATGCTCTCCTGCTATGTATTATCTACAAAGAAGGGTATTACATGAGGTGGGATGAAGAGTTGCCTTTCATAGTATCGGAACAAACGGGCTATGAAGAGGCTTATATACGCGAGGTGATTAAGTGCTGCTTGATAATAGGGTTATTTTCTAAAGAGCTTTTCGAATCGGATAAGGTTTTGACATCTAAAGGAATTCAAGAACGTTATAAAGAGATCTGTTCCTTATCAAGAAGAGTCATAAACTTTTCAAATTATTCTCTTATTTCTTCTGAGAAAAACAGTATTTATTCCGAAGAAACGCCCATTTCCTCCGAAGAAATAGGCATAACTTCCGAAGAAACGCCTATAAACTCCGCAAAAAGTACACAAAGTAAAGTAAAGAAAAGGAAAGTAAATAAAAATAAAGTAAATAAAGAAAAGGGACTTCCACTTTCTCCTCCTGACGTCGTCGGAAAGTCGGAAGATAACGAGATTCAAAAAGAATCTCTCCCCACATTCGAAAATGAAGATTATATTAAATTCAGAGATTGGATGTCTCTAAATGCTCCCTATTGTGACAATCCTAAAAACTTCAATTCTTCCCGTATAACCGAAGAAGAATTCAAAAAGTTGAAAGAGAGCTTTTCGGGTTATCAGATTGCTGAAACAATCATGCAGATAGAAAACCGCAAGGACCTTCGGAAAAAATACACAAACCTTTACCGTACGGTTTTGAACTGGATAAAACCGGAAGAAGATGGAATTCGGTAGAATAACATTTTTTTACCGCTAAAGAAGAAAGCTGGTAACGGCTACAAAGAGGACGTCGGACTTTTAAAAACTCCTGCATGAATTTCAGCTTGACTGACGAAGAATCGCAGTTTGCGAAACAAATATCAGGAGTTTTTACATGCATACCCTTCGAAATGACAAAAATCTAACAATTAATAGAACTTCAAAATTATTTATGAAATGAGCAGTAAGAAGATCTCCATACGTGTGGATGAACATACTTTGATGATGCTCGATGAACTATCGGAGAGAACTTGCAAGAACTTGTCTCTGCTCGTACGATCACTGATAAAGAGAGAGCTTAATATGCTCATTGACAGTTACGGCTATTTTAAGGATGAGAAGCATAAAGAAAGGGGCGGCGGACAACCACGTGATGGAAGTCCTTGCCGGAAACTACGACAAACTTAAACAACTATGCGGATACAGGAAATCCGGATTATATTGTTCCAAGTCCTATGAAGACATCTTTGAAGATACGATCTTATTTGTGGCACAGGACACAAAGGCTGCATCCTTGAAGAGTGGGAAATAATCGATTACTTCCGCTATCGTTACAGGATGATACAGTATCAAACGATAAACGACGGCAAACAGCTGAAAATTTACTATGCCGACTATCTACAAACCAAAGAGAAGACAAGAGAGAACAGTTATTACTTGGATATATGACTTAGAACACTAATAAAGGCTACAAGTATGGAAGTCGACCGAATTAACATTGGTAAATGTCTTAAATACTATGCGTAATTATTTCTCATTTAACTATAATTATATAGAATACATGTTATAATGCAGAAAGCCCTTTTTATCTTTGCATGCAATATCTACATTTTATGTCTATTGCGTTTCTAATATTAAAATCTAGTTTATAACATCCTAAGAATATTATAATTATGAGAAGACACCTTTTATTGCAAAATTTATTATTAATCGTTTTGTTGTTATTGGCTGTAGAAGCGAAATCCGCTGGGCCGACAAGGAGTAGCAGTGTAGCACAAGTATGGGCTAGGTCCATCATTGCTCAAATGACGATGGAGGAGAAAGTCGATTTCTTGTGTGGCTCTTCGTGTCCGTTGAACGATGCATTGAGAGCTTCCGCTTCTACCAAGGAAATAAGTCGTCTGGGAGTTCGTCCCATGGTTACGTCCGATGGCCCTGCTGGTTTGCGTATCCTTACATTAAGACCTACTGATATAAAGACCTACTATACGACTGCTTTCCCCATCGGCACTTCCCTGGCTTCGACGTGGGATGTGGATATGGTACGTAAAGTAGGTGAAGCTTTCGGTCAGGAATTAAAGGAATATGGAGTGGACATCCTTCTTGGACCAGGTGTGAATATACAACGTTCGCCTCTTTGTGGACGTAATTTTGAATATTATTCAGAAGATCCTTATGTGACCGGCAATATCGCCGCCGCTATCATAAACGGTGTGCAAAGTAATGGTGTAGGGACTTCAATCAAACATTTTGCGGCTAACAATCAAGAGACGAACCGACATTCAATCAATGAGATTATTTCAGAGCGTACTATGCGCGAGATTTATTTGAGAGGCTTCGAAATAGCAATCAAAAAGTCGCATCCTTGGACTGTAATGAGTTCGTATAATAAAATAGACGGCTCGTTTACATGTGAGCGCCATGACTTGCTCACGGATATTCTTCGTGATGAGTGGGGATATAAAGGCTTTGTAATGTCAGATTGGGACGGAGGTGTCACAGGAAACAATCGTAGTGACGTCGTGGCTCAGATTTCTTCAGGTAATGATTTGTTGATGCCCGGTTATGACGAACAGCGTGAGGACCTTCTGAAAGCAATGAAAAGTGGGCAGTTGAAGATAGCTGATGTAGACCGTGCTTTGGAACATATATTATGTATCGTATACATGTCGCCGGCTCAAAATAAATACGTATTTTCAAATAACCCCGACTTGAAGGCCCATGCCGAGCTTACTCGTAGAGTGGGAGCCGAAGGTATGGTATTGCTTGAAAATCGGAATGAGGCATTACCTCTTTCGAAGAGTTCTAAAGTCGCTCTGTTCGGTTCAACATCATACGCTCCCATTACAGGTGGATTGGGTAGCGGCGATGTCTATAAGGCTTATGTTGCCACGGTGGACAAAGGCTTGAAGAATGAAGGCATAATGCTTGATTCTAATCTGACCGATTATTATGCCGCTTATTTGTGCTACCCTTATCACACTAGCGAAGATTACAATTATATCAACGAAGATCAAATGGATTTCAATGCCGATCGTCTTAATAAACTTGCTGTAGCCAATGATGAAGCAGTTATTACAGTGGGCAGGATTTCGGGAGAAGGTTCCGACCGTAAGATAGACGGTGATTTCAAATTGAAACCTTTCGAACGCAAGATGATCGAAAATGTATCCAAGGCTTTCCATGCATTAGGAAAGAAAGTCGTTGTCGTTCTTAATATCGGGGGAGTTATCGAGATGGAGAGTTGGAAAAATGAGGTCGATGCTATTTTGTTGGCATGGCAACCCGGGCAGGAAGTCGGAAATTCAATTTCAGATATATTGACGGGCAAGGTCAATCCTTCAGGTAAACTCACTATGACATTCCCGAAGAAATATGAAGATACACCTGCTGCAAAATACTTTCCCGGAGAACCGGCAAACGATCCCAAAGTTTCGTATTATGAAGAAGGTATCTATGTGGGATATCGCGGTTACGATAAGCAGAATGTAGAACCTTCATACGAGTTTGGCTATGGTAAATCGTTTACCGATTTTAAGTATTCGGATTTAAAATTAAGCAGCAATCGTTTTTCGAAACAACTTACCCTGTCGGTTGTCATTACCAATGTAGGTAAATATGCCGGAAAAGAAGTGGCTCAGTTATATCTTTCGGCTCCTGCCTCGGACCTAGATAAACCTGTAAAGGAATTGAAGAGCTTTGCCAAAACGAAGCTATTGCAACCCGGTGAGAGCGAAATGCTCACCATGACACTATTACCGAAGGATCTGGCATCGTTTTATATGAATGAAGAAGCATGGATTGCAGACAAGGGGGAATATAAAGTCCTTGTTGGTGAGTCATCCCGCGATATTCGCTTACAGGATAAATTCACGTTGCCAGGGCGTATGATTGTTGAGAGAGTGCATCCTGCATTTGAAAAATAACTCGAACATCAAAGAGAAAATTTAAATGAGTATATACATCGGTATGGGTGTATATACTCATTCTGTTTTAATATCCGAATTTTGGCTTTTTTGAAAAAGTGCCGTGTGTGTGAAGCGAGGTTTGACGAGGTTTGGCGGCCTTGACGCGTAAAAAAATGACCCCCATACCCCCTTAGAATGATTTTTTGCTCATAAAGACCTTCTGAAAAGAACTTTTTAGGAATATTTTAGTCGAAAATAGTGCTAATTTAGTGTTAAAATAGAGCGTTTTAACACTGTTCCTTATTAGAATAATACTTGCTTTTAAATAAATGGTTCATTGACTGTCGTTTCATTACTCTTTATTGGTAAATATGCTACCAATCTTCCACAAAGATCAAGTCTTATATCATTGGTTTGCCTCTCCTGATAAGTTGAAAAGATTCCTTTAGTGATGTACAGCATATCTTCTTTCAATGATTGTAATGAGCAGTGAACCTAAAATCAAAGTAATTCCTGCACTACATACGCCGTACCATTGATCCGCTTTCCAAGCTATTCCGGCAAAAAGAGTACCTATCGAACCTCCTATAAAATAGGTAGTCATGAAAATGGTATTTATTCGATTTGATGCCGTCGGGCAAATGTCGAAAATGGAAGCCTGATTGCTAAGCTGAATACATTGCATGCCTATGTCTAATAATATGATCCCTGATATGATTCCGATATAGAAGTTCTCGAATACGATTAAAATGCCCCAGGCAATGAGTATAAATGTACACCCTATTACATTAAACCTTCTTACTCCAACCTTTTTTACATATTTACCTATAAAGGAGGCTACTAAAGCCCCTGCTATACCGCACAATCCGAGCATGCCAACAATGTGACTTCCGGCATGAAACGGCGCAAGCTTCATTTTGAATGCCAAAGTAGACCACATGGCCAAAAATGAACCGAATGCCAATCCCGATCTTGATGAATAAATCATTAAGCGGGAATGTTTAATCACCAACGATGCTAATGATTTTATAAGTTGTTTGTAATTCCCTTTAAAAGTAGGATTTATTTCGGGTATTTCTATTGCAATCACAATTGTAGATACAAGCATCAAAGCAGCAGCAATGAAAAACATAGAACGCCATCCCCAATATTCACCAACGATTCCACTGAGTACACGCGAGGCTAGTATCCCAGTCAATAGCCCCGAGATAATAATCCCTACATTTCTACCCTTGTTTTCGGGTGCTGAATATTGAGCGGCAATAGGTACGAAAATCTGAGGTACAATAGAGCAAATTCCTGTGGTCAGAGAAGCTATCCAAAGCGAATATATATTAGTTGAAATGCCGATAGCAAGAAGAGATATGATTAACAGGGAGAAGCAAATAAGTACAATTTTCTTTCGTTTAATCAAATCTCCTGTAGGCACAATAAAAAATAGTCCTATGGCATATCCGATCTGAGTGATCATTGAAATTAAATTAGCCTGAAATTCACTTGCTTTCAAATCTACGCGAATCATGTTCAGTAGAGGCTGATTATAATATAAATTGGCAACGGATACACCTGCTACAATAGCTAAAATCCAGAGTATTTTAGGTGGAATGCCCTGATTCTCTTTTAGAACAACTTTCATTGTGATTTGTTTTATAACCTTTTTAAGTGAAAATATCCGTTTGCAATATTAGTTATTTTTATTGAGAAAAACAAAGAGCCTCGTCTGAACTCCTTAAATATAGCCTATCCGGATAATAACAATAAAATTATTTCGGAAAAATCGAAAAAGAAAAATGTGTGAAATGGTAAAGATAACAAACTCATAATCAAAGAATACCTAATTAAATGCTAACATTGATATAAAAAAATGATAAAAAATAAAGCAATTTGTAATAAGAATTTAATCTGTTTTCTTGGTGATGAAAATAGATTTACTTATTTTTGCAATTGATTTAGCACTCTATTCCTAATTCCGTGAGCATAGGCTCTTGTACAGATGTGGTGTAAAAAGGCTATATCCTTAATGGTACAGAAAAATTACTGTCGGACACGTAATAGGGTCCGCGGAAGGGTAGCTTTTCTTAAGGATAATGCTCTATGACATCTTGGAATTTCGATAGAATTAATTTCGTAGAATGGGAAATGATAATATTAGTTGTTGGTATGCTATACGTACTTTCAATTGTAAGGAGGTAGCCATAAGCAATTTCTTGACAGGAAGAGGACTCCCTAATTTTGTACCTATGACCTATTCTACCAAATTTGTGGAAGGAAAAGAAAAGCCTCTTAAGATATTGGTTCCTGTCGTACATAACTATTTATTTTTGCAGAAGACAAAATCGGCATCAGATATACTTCAAGTTCTTAATGAATGTTCTATTCCTATGAGTATTATTAGGAATAGAGACACTAAAAAATTCTGCGAAATTTCAGATTCCGAGATGAGAGAGTTTCGTTTACTTTGCGATCCTCAATTTGATAGTTCCATATTTCTTGATAGCGAAGAAGTTGAAGCAAAACCCGGTAAAGAGGTTACCATTATTCATGGTCCTTTCGAGGGAGTTCGAGGTAAACTTCATCGAGTTCGTAATAATTATTATTTCATCAAAACATTTGTTGGCATCGGAGTGATGGTTCGTATCTCTCGTTGGTATTGTCAAGTCGAACCTTAATATTATAGATACTTCTAAATCTTAAGCGAAATAGAAGTAGTGATAAAAGGCCTTCACGAAATTTTGTGATACAACAATGCGAATTTAATTAAATTGGGAATATTCCCGATATTCCTTTTTGTTCTCTCAATATAAGAACAACATAAGAAAACAATCAGAGACAATGAGAGCGGAATTAATTAATACGGCTAGAGAGCTAAGAGAGAAAGCCGAGAAGCTTGCTTATCTTCAAGATGATGGAGAGTATTCTTATATTGATAAGTATAAGGAAATCACATCATGGATTTACAAAACTTGTCGGGAACTTATTCGGTTCCGAGGAGAGAATGACGAAGAAGAGGCCGAGATTTGTTTGGCTGTCCTGATCGGATATAGTACTACTATACGCGATTCCAAGAATATTCGTCGAGCCATAGATCGTGCATACCAAGTTCTGCCCCGGTTGTTGCCTTCTTTGTTGAAGTGCCAGTTGTTGATATATTGCTATATTGAGGCATGCGATGAGAGCTTGATTCGAGAGGCAAAACAGATAATAGACTCTTGGGATGCTAAAGAGATTGGGGAGGAAGAAACAAAGACAAAAGAATTATTCGAAAATTTAGAAAAACACAAAGAAGGATATCTTTGTTGACTAAGTAAAAATCATATAATAAATGAATATAGCAATAGTCGGAACAGGCTATGTCGGACTTGTATCAGGTACATGTTTCGCTGAGATGGGAGTCAACGTGACATGCGTTGATACCAATCAGGAAAAGATCAATTCACTTTTGAACGGAGAAATCCCCATCTATGAGCCCGGTCTGGATGAGATGGTACTCCGTAATGTCAAAGAAGGCCGACTCCATTTCACTACAGACCTGACAGACGTCCTTGATGATGTCGATATCGTATTCAGTGCCGTCGGCACACCGCCGGACGAAGATGGCAGTGCCGATCTGAGCTACGTACTGCAAGTAGCCCGTACCGTCGGTCAGAATATGAAGCACTATATGGTACTGGTAACAAAATCTACCGTTCCTGTTGGGACAGCTCTGAAGGTGAAAGCCACTATTCAAAAAGAACTTGATAAACGAGGCGAGGCGATTGCATTCGATGTAGCATCCAACCCTGAATTTTTGAAAGAAGGTACAGCTGTGAAGGACTTTATGAGTCCTGATAGAGTAGTGGTCGGAACCGAGAGCGAGAGAGCCAAAGAGATGATCTCTCAGCTATATCGTCCCTTCATGTTTATCAGTGACAGACTGATATTCACAGATATACCATCGGCTGAGATGATAAAGTACGCAGCGAACTCGATGCTTGCCACCCGTATCAGTTTCATGAACGATATAGCCAACCTTTGTGAAAAAATAGGCGCTGATGTCAATATGGTTCGCAAAGGAATCGGAACAGACTCCCGTATTGGCAATAAATTCCTTTATGCCGGTTGTGGATATGGCGGCAGCTGTTTCCCTAAAGATGTAAAAGCGTTGATTAAGACAGCCGAGAAGAATGGCTACGACATGAAAGTGCTCAATGCCGTTGAAGAAGTAAACCAGAAGCAGAAAGAGATACTATTCGACAAACTCTCGGCTTATTATAAAGGCGATTTAAAAGGAAAGAAAATAGCCCTTTGGGGATTGGCTTTCAAAGCCGAAACCGACGATATGCGGGAAGCCACATCGCTGGTCACAATAAAACTGTCGCTTGAAGCAGGCTGCAAAGTCAAAGTCTATGACCCGGTCGCTATGGCCGAGTGCAAAGGCCGTTTGGGAGATGCTGTAGACTATGCCAATGATATATACGATGCCGTCCTAGATGCCGATGCTCTGTTGGTACTGACAGAATGGAAACAATTCCGTTTGCCTAGCTGGGGCGTGATTAAGAAAACGATGAATGGCTCTATCATTGTCGACGGACGAAATCTTTACGATCCGGCAGAGATGGAGCAAAACGGTTTCGATTATACATGTATAGGAAGAAAGTATTTCTTATCATGCAATATGGATCAAAATAGATGATACATTGCGTAAATATTATCAGAGCTAGTTATCTTTTCGACTTAAGAGTTAGTAAATAATTATATATATGTCCATTTTCAAAGACAAAATATTGATGATTACCGGTGGAACCGGATCATTCGGTAACGCTGTATTGAACCGCTTTCTTCGTACAGACATTGCGGAGATACGTATCTTTTCAAGAGATGAAAAAAAACAGGATGATATGCGTCATGATTATCAGGTTCGCTATCCCGATGTAGCGCATAAAATCAAATTTTTCATAGGCGACGTACGTTCGCTGGAAAGTGTTCGAAGTGCTATGCTCGGCACAGATTATATATTTCATGCAGCAGCCCTCAAACAGGTACCCAGTTGCGAATTCTTTCCTATGGAAGCTGTTCGTACAAATGTTATAGGGACAGACCATGTGCTTATCGCTGCCATAGAATGCGATGTCAAGTCAGTTATCTGTCTTTCCACCGATAAAGCTGCTTATCCCATTAACGCTATGGGGATATCCAAGGCTATTGAAGAAAAGATAGCAGTGGCAAAAAGCCGTAATTCACGTAACACTAAGATATGTTGCACCCGTTATGGCAATGTAATGTGTTCACGCGGCTCTGTAATTCCACTGTGGATAGATCAGATACGTAGCGGAAACCCCGTCACATTGACGGAACCCGGGATGACACGTTTCATCATGTCTCTTGATGAAGCAATAGATTTGGTCCTTTTTGCCTTTGAGCACGGAACTAACGGTGATATACTGGTACAGAAAGCGCCGGCTTGCACCATGCAGACACAGGCGGAAGCTGTTTGTGAACTTTTCGGAGGCTGTAAAGAAGGAATTAAAGTAATTGGTATTCGTCACGGTGAGAAGATGTATGAGACTCTGTTGACGAAAGAAGAGTGTGCCAAGGCTGTAGATATGGGCGATTTCTACCGCGTTCCTGCCGATAATCGCGATTTGAATTACGATAAATTCTTCACAGAAGGCGATGTCAAACGCGCCACTATCGAAGAGTTCAATTCAGATAACACCCGCCGCCTGAATCTTGAAGAGACCAAAGCTAAAATAGCCTCTCTGGAGTATATACAGAATGAACTCAGTGGCAGAGAAAACTTAGTCAAATAAATATGGAAGAGAAACAACCTAAGTTCGATTACAGTGATATTCGTTTCAAAGACGACGGTCACATCAAGCTGATCATCGTCGTTGGCACCCGTCCTGAGATAATTCGCCTTGCTGCCGTAATCAATAAATGTCGCCGTTACTTTGATGTCATACTGGCGCATACCGGTCAGAATTACGATTATAATCTGAACGGTGTCTTCTTCAATGATTTGAAGCTTGCAGCACCTGAAGTATACATGGATGCCGTAGGCGATGATTTAGGTGCCACAGTAGGAAACATCATCAACTGCTCATATAAACTATTTGTAGCCACGCAGCCCGATGCTGTACTGGTATTAGGAGACACTAATAGCTGTCTCTCGGTAATCGGCGCCAAGCGTTTGCATATTCCTGTTTTTCATATGGAAGCCGGCAATCGTTGTAAAGATGAATGTCTCCCTGAAGAGACTAATCGCCGTATAGTGGATATCATATCTGATGTCAATATGGCATACAGTGAGCATGCCCGTCGTTATCTGGCAGACTGTGGTCTTCCCAAAGAACGTACTTTCGTTACCGGCAGTCCGATGGCAGAAGTACTACGCGAGAATCTTGCTGAGATCGAATCCAGCGATGTTCATCAGCGATTAGGTTTGAAGAAAGGACATTATATTCTTCTGAGCGCTCACCGCGAAGAGAATGTAGATACTGAAAAGAACTTTTTGAGTCTGTTTGGTGCCATCAATGCTATGGCGGCGAAGTATGACATGCCAATCTTATACAGTTGTCATCCACGCTCGCGTAATCGTTTGGCAGCTTCGGGTTTTCAGCTCGATAAAAGAGTTATTCAACATGAGCCGTTAGGTTTTCATGACTATAACTGTCTTCAGATGAATGCATACGCTGTTGTTTCAGATAGTGGTACACTGCCGGAAGAGAGTAGTTATTTTAATGGTATAGGCCATCCTTTCCCGGCTGTCTGTATTCGTACTAGCACCGAACGCCCTGAAGCAATTGATAAAGGGAATTTTATAATAGCCGGCATTGATGAAAAGTCTCTCTTGCAGGCAGTAGATACCGCAGTTTCGCTCTGTAATGACGGTTTTCATGGCATACCTGTTCCTGATTATACGGATGAAAACGTGTCGACTAAGGTAGCTAAAATCATTCAGAGCTACGTGGGGATTGTGAATAAGATGGTTTGGCGTAAATTCTGATTGGGTGATTCTAGAGTTTATAGTTTAATGTTTAAAGCAGTTTTGAGTTATGAGTACTGAAGATTTTAGCTATCGTAAGTTGATTGCGTATCAGAAAGCGAAGGAGGTTGTTAAGAGAACTCATGTTCTTTTAAAGAAATTTCCAGCTGATGAACGTTATGCAATGTGCGATCAGCTCAGAAGAGCATCTGTTTCCATAACTTCAAACATAGCTGAAGGCATTAATCGTTATTCAGCCAAAGACAAAATCCATTTCTTGGAAATGTCTTATGGATCTCTGATGGAAGTATCTTCTCAATTTGAGATTGCAGAAGATTTAGGCTATATCACTTCTGATGATCGTTCAAACATGGATCTTCTTATAACAGAAGTAGACAAACTAATATCTGGCCTCCAACGATCATACAAAAATACTCTAAACAACCCTAAACAGTAGTACGACTCTAACCTCTAAACTTTAAACTAAATAATATGAAAATATTAGTAACCGGAGCAAAAGGATTTGTAGGTAAAAACCTATGCGCTCAGCTAAACAATATAAAGGAACGTAAAGCGCGCTGCTATGGTGATCTTACTATAGATGAAATCTTCCAATACGATATTGACTCCAGTTTGGAAGATTTAGATTGTTATTGCAGTGTAGCAGATTTTGTTTTCAATTTGGCTGGTGTGAACCGCCCGCAAAGCAATGAGGAATATATGCAGGGAAACTTCGGCTTTGCGAGTACGCTTCTTGACAAACTGAAGGCGCATCACAACACCGCTCCCGTCATGCTCAGCTCTTCTGCTCAGGCATCTCTGACCGGTCGTTTCGGTAACAGTGAGTATGGTCGTAGCAAGAGAGCGGGAGAAGATATGTTCTTGCAGTATAGTCAGGAGACCGGAGCAAAGGTTTTAGTATATCGTTTTTCAAATTTGTACGGTAAATGGTGCCGTCCTAATTATAACAGTGTAGTCGCCACATTCTGTAACAATATGGCAAATGACCTGCCAATCACAGTTAATGATCCTTCTGTAGAACTGGAACTACTTTATATAGATGACCTTGTAGAAGAGATGATACTTGCTTTGAAAGGTAGGGAACATCGCTGTGAGTTCGAAGGCTTGGTCGCTGTTCCAAATTCAAAAGGTCGTTACTGCTTTTGTCCGGTAACACATAAGGTTACCCTTGGTAATATTGTGGAACTACTCTCAACTTTCAACGCTCAACCTTCAACTCTTCTCATTCCTGAGATCCCTGCGGATAGTTTTGCAAAGCGTTTGTACAGTACCTACCTGAGTTATTTACCCAAAGAGAAGATCGCTTTCCATTTAAAGATGAATGTTGATGATAGAGGTTCATTTACAGAACTCATTCATATGCTGAATTGTGGTCAGGTCAGCATTAATATTAGTAAGCCGGGTATTACCAAAGGTCAACACTGGCATAATACTAAATGGGAATTTTTCATCGTAGTTTCCGGTCACGGACTCATTCAGGAACGTCGTATCGACTCCGATGGAGTGATAGAGTTTGAAGTCACAGGTGATAATATTCAGTGTATTCATATGCTTCCCGGTTATACACATAACATCATTAACCTCTCACAAACAGAGAACTTGGTTACAGTGATGTACTGCAATGAAATATTTGATCCAAACCGACCTGATACATTCTTTGAACCGGTAGTTTAGTTTTATTGTTGTGAAATAAAGGAATAATAGGAAATTTCTTGAGCTATAATATATAATATTGAGGCAAATATAATCTTACGATTCCATAGAGGCGGAATTACAGATTATGAGAACTTACTCTCATTCAAAAGGTGCCTTATATTATGGAATTCAAAATTTTTCAAAAAGATCAATAATCTAAAACTTTATTTTAGTACGAAGAAAAACAAATGGATGCAAACTAGTGAAAAATATATACTATAAAAATGAAGAAATATGGAGAATATTTATAAAATAGTTGGGCCTATATCTTTATAGGCCCCTTCCTTATGATTTCTCATTGTAGGAATAGAAATTTGATTAAGATGATTTCGAAATAGGCACAATTTGTAGTGATGATTTCATCGTAGAAAAAAGTTCAGATGATGTTCATATAATCCATGCAAAACTATTTCGCCGAAATATTACAATAAGTAAGCAAGTGATTAAAAGAGTAAGCAGTCAAAACTGACGTCTTGTGGAAATAATTCATAAATTCTATTTTTGCGAATCTAATTTAAATATCGCAAAATGAAAGAAGATAAAGACAGATTACTGGAGGGTCTCTGGATGTTGTATTAGGCAGAAGGAGCGCCTGGAAACATTTCCATCGAACAGTCTGGGAAACAATAATGATAATGGCAGGTTTAAGAGAATATCTGGACGTCACGATCAAAGAAATGAAAGAAGAGGAAGACTTCCTGAAGAGTTTAATGTGGAAACCAGTAACTTACTTCGCCCATTATTGGAAACAGCTTTTTGTATGTCGAAATGATGCCCGATATACCATCGACAATAGCCTTGCAGAACGCTGCATACGCCCGCTTACCTATGAACGTAAGGTTAGTATGTTCTATGGAAGTCATGAGGGAGCAGACCTGTCTGTTGTTTACCATACCTTCGTGGAATCATGTAAGTTGGCGAGCATATCAGTGAAGGATTATTTTGTGAAGTTCTTTGAGAACATTGCCTCCGAAGAACGGATTATGAGAATCTTTTGCCGGCAACTATCGGCTTAAAACAATAATTTAATCAAAAATATCGTTAATGAAAATCGACATTCCTGCTTTTAAACATTGTCTTATAGGGGGAACGTCAGTTTTGACTGCTTACGTTCTTGCTACAGTGTATGATAAGAACTTGAACGAACCACCATGGTGGGGAATATTTGCAGTTATATGTTTCGTTTTATCTGTGTTGCTATTGGTTATTTTTATTGTATTTTGCATTCGAGTATTGAAAACAAAAACAAGTGAGGATCAAATAGAACAATCAGAAATAAAAACAGACACATTGATCCATTTCCACCATATCTCATCGCTTTCATTTCAGGTATTCAATGAGAAACTAGATAGTGAAACAGATGAAGATTATATGAAGGATTTTCGCTCACAAATTTGTATTAATGCAAAAAGAGCGATGAGAAAAACAAAAATTATAATAGCGGAGTACGGGCTATTAAATGTGTTATACCTCTAGCTGTTCTCTATATCGTAGAGCATTACATTTTTCCTGGCTTCAATTGCTAATTAATAAATAAGCTGGCTCCTAATTTTGTTAATTGATTTGTCAAAAATAGAATTTTCCCTTATTTAAATAAATGGCTGATATAAAACAGAAAACACTACAAGGGGTTATTTGGAGTTCCGCCCAGAAATTTGGCGCAATGGTTATAACCTTTGCGTCCAATATCGTATTGGCTAGACTTTTGACACCTGAAGACTATGGCTGTGTAGCTATGTTGATGATATTTATATCATTGGCAAGTGCATTTATTGATGGAGGATTTGGCTCTGCTTTAATACAGAAGAGAGAGCCCACGAATGAGGATTATTCAACTATTTTTTATTGGAATATATTTCTTTCAATAGTCCTATATATCGTCCTCTATCTATGTGCTCCCCTGATATCATCCTTCTACAATTTATCTTTGCTGACAGATGTGCTTCGTGTACAAGGCATCGTTTTAGTCTTCAATGCATTGAGCATTATTCAACAGAATCAGTTAAGAAAGAAACTGGAATTCAAAAAACTATCTATAGTATATATCACAGCCGCCATAATTTCACTCATAATAGCAATCGTGATGGCATATCATGGTTGTGGAGTTTGGAGCCTAGTAGTGCAACAAATATCAATTTCTGTGATTCAATTTGTTTTGTTTTGGTTTTTAGGTAAATGGATGCCTTTGTTTGTGTTTAGCTTTAAGTCATTTAAGGAGCTATTTAGTTTTGGAGGATTTATGTTATTGTCAACACTTTTTGGTTCGCTCAGCAACGAGATTCAAGGACTTTTGGTTGGAAAGTTTTTTGCACCAGCTACTCTGGGATTATACAATCAAGCATACCGATTTGAAGGCTCTGCAGCAACGGCAACAAGCAGTATCATTGATCAGGTCACATATCCAGTAATGGCAGCTCTGCAGGATGACAAGAAAAAACTGGTAACAGCATTAAAGCGTTTCATCCAAATCCCAGCCTATCTATGTAGTCTTATAATGATGATTTTGATAGTAATTGCCAAGCCATTAATAATACTCCTTTTCTCAGAGAAGTGGATTGACTGTATACCTTATTTTCAAATTTTGTGTTCTGCCGGATTAGCTGTTTGTTTGCAAGGATCGGCTAACAATGCGATTGCGGCTATCGGAAGAAGTAGGGCCTTCTTTTGTTGGACAATTATTAAGCGTTCGCTAACCATTGTATTGTGTGTAGGCGGTATTGTAATGTGGGGTATGGACGGTCTCCTTTGGAGCTGTGTAGCAGGAGCGTGGTCTGTCTATATTATCAATGGATATCTGGTAGCAAAATATGTAGGATATCCTATTCATAAGCAGGTTCTGGACATTCTGCCATCAATAGTACTTTCTGTTGTTATAGGGATAGTTGCTTATTATGGTGGAATGGCATGTGACTTGAATATGTATATTATAGCGGCCCTTCAAATCTTATTCTGTACATCAGTATTTATTATTGGCTCAAAGATCTTGCACTTAGATGCATATAACTATTTATGTGGCATTGTTACTTCCAAATTTAAAAATAGAAAAGAAGAATGAAAAAGATATTATTTTTATCATTTGCATATCCATATGGTCATTTCGGTCCCAGTGATAATTGCTCTGTCAAAATTATGAAAGAACTCTCATTGTCAGGAGAGTATGAAATTCATAATATTTCAAGGAATAAAAAGAGTGATAATGACAGTCCAAATTATGACATGATTGATGGAGTAACCATGCATTATTTACCATTCCCTGAAGAGAAATGGCTTAAAAATCCCTTCGTAATCCATTTGAAGCTATTTCTGCTGATTCCCTTCTATCCTCTTGTGCATTTATGGAGATTCCTCCGATATTATCACGCATGTAGGGATATTATAAAGGATAATAATTTCGATATGGTTATAGCTCAATGTAATCCTCAGGAAAGTGTGCTTACAGGTTGTTTGTTAAGGAAATTTGGGCATATAAACAATTTGATGGTATTATTTTGGGATAATATATATGGCAAATTGCCTCATTTTATTCCCTGGAAATTTGCATTGTATAGACAAAGAAAGTTGGAATCATGGGTTGCTCGTAATGCTGATAAACTCGTATCTCTTTATCCATCAAAACAGTTTCATGACGAGTTTGGTGATCTCCCAGAAGCAGCTAATAAGCGTGAGTATTTAGGTATACCCTCAATTGTCCGCCCACAAAGATTAGCACCTTCGTCCTATGCAAAATGCATTGATAGGAACAAAATCAACATTCTGTATTCTGGTACTATTTTCAAAGCAGATTATGTCGTATATTTGGTTAATTTATTAAATGGTACGACTTATGCAGATAGGATTAATTTAATTTTCTTTAGTCGAGGAGTTTCTAATGATGATTTTGAGCATATCAAGAAATCATTCAACGGGACACTATGTTTTTATGATTGGATCCCGCATAAAGATTTACTAAGTCTTTATGCAAATATAGACATCTTTATTTCTTTCCCTGGAATTTATACTGCTATTCGCTCAAAAGTCTATGAATATATGAACTACGGTAAGCCAATCTTGTTGCTATATGATCACGACAACGATGTTAATGATGCAACTTTTTCAAAATACCCGTTATGTATTTCTTTAGATCAGCGCGTTCCCGTGGATGAGAATAAAAATATTATTGAAAACTGTCTTAATACAAAATTAGGACTAACCGTTCCATTCGAAGGAGTAGAATCCCTTTTCCCGTTGGATACTGTATTAGCGTATAAAAAAGTAATAGATCATAGTTTTATAAATAAAGATCTTATACCTAATCAAAGTTGTAATATTTCATTATGAAAAGAGATTTCTTTTACGCAATAATTATCTTCTGCTCTCAAGTTTACTTTAGTTTTACCGCTTTATTTAATATACAGACTGGCGGAGAAGGAACTGCTGGAACAGCATATGTAGTGTATTGCACGATTCTTTTTATGTTAGGTGTAGTTAACTTTTTTTGGGATATTTCCAAATTATGGTCGTCTAATGCTAAGTTTCTGTTGCCATTGGTGATTTTGTTTATTTATATCATTTCTGGCATATCAGCAGGTTTAACGGCTAGTCCATATTTTTTGTGCCTTGGTGCCTTTTCTTTGCCGGCTACGTTAGCGGCGATTATTTTTGGAAGCAGAAATTCATTAAGCAGTTTGGTTAAATGGCTAGATGTTTTTTTCCTTTTTTTTGCGATCTCCTTACCTTTTATTGTATCAAGAATGTATGCTGTGATTATGTCGGGATATACTCAATATGATCAATCCCTTTCCTACATGACAGCAAACTGTTTCTTGATTGATATTTTTTTACTCACTTTTGGCAATAGATATAATCGTTTCAAGTTTACACAGAAGCGTATTTATAAGTGGTTTAGTATCACTATGATACCAGTCTGTATTTTTATTAACCTCTTTGCCGGTGGACGTGGAGCATTCCTTGTGATTATGGTTGGCTTTATATATGTTTTGTTTCATATAAAAGCCACAAAAATACTGACATATTTACTATCAGTTGTAACTGTATCTTATATTTTATTTGCACTGTTTTCCTCTAAATCTGATACTTCTGTAAAAAATGTTTTTGAGAGAAATAGTGGACGCGTGGTGGCTTATATTAGCAATGAGGGTATTGATATGTCTGAAACATCAGGTAGAGATGGCATTTATGAGAAAGCTATTTTTCAGATTAGCGAAAGGCCTGTTCTAGGCTATGGAATATATAATTATCTAGTTGAGAACCATAATATGAACCCACATAACTTCTTCCTTGAAATATTACTTCAGGGAGGTATTATATTTTTATTGCTTTTTATCTTTATATTATTTCGATTTGTTTGCAAACTGCGATATATTATAAAACTAGATAGCCGGCAAGTCATGATAATGCCATTTGTATTGTATTCTTTTACGGAGTTGATGTTTTCTGGCTCATATATGGCAAACGCATATTTCTGGTTTGCATTGACCTATGTATATATGTTTGATTCAAGAAAAGCCTTTAATTCACAATTAAGGTAATCTTATCTTTATTTAAAATTGTTTGAATTGTTTATTCGATCGAGATGAAGATACTATTATTAACGACTATGTATCCCGACCCTTTACGTCCGGCTACTAAGGTATGTCACTATTTTGCGAAACAATGGGTAGAGATGGGACACGAGGTCTTGGTTATAAATTATCGCTCTATGTTCCCTCCTATTTATACATTTATTGCAGGCTTATTTCCTGAGCTTGCTAAGAGATATGTGGGTAATCATGTGGAGATGGATAGAAATATGAATATTGTTCAGCATAATGTTGAAGGTATACCAGTTTATAGTATTCCTATCTTTAAATATGTACCTCATGGCAGATATCCTCAGCGATCTATCAATAAACAACTCAAGACGTTAGACAATATCTTGAATGAGCACGACTTTGTTCCAGATGCTATTATTGGTCATTTCTATAATCCTCAGATCGAGATTGTAGCTCGATTGAAGGAATGTTATCCTAACGCTCATACATGCGTCACATTGCATGAACTTGATTCAAGTTGTATTCGCAAAGTGTGGCCAAAGAATTATGAACAGCTACTTAATGCTATCGATTTGATAGGATTAAGATCTTTGCCTATCAAGAAAAGTTTTGAGGAGAATTATGGCACAGAGCATAGAGAATTCCATTGCTGTTCAGGTACCCCCCAGCTTTATCTTGATGTCCCTAAGACATATGAAAGGAAGTTTAGCGATGGGGCAATGAAAAATTTCTTGTATGTTGGCCAAACAATCAAACGCAAATTTCCTAAGGAGACAGCAGAAGGCTTGTCGATGGCTATGGATGGAAAGGATTATTCGCTTACGTATGTAGGTTCATTCGATCCTGGATATCCCGAAACTTTAGCGTTTGTGCAAGATCGTAGGCTCGAGAAGCAGATAATATTTACCGGTAAGGTTCCACGTGAAGAGATCATTAAGTATTATGACAAGAGTGATTGCTTCATTCTGATAAGTAAGGATGAAGTATTTGGTCTCGTATATTTAGAGGCCATGTCTCGCGGATGTATCGTGATAGCAGCCAAGAATGAAAGTATGGAAGGTATTATTGAGAATGGCGTCAATGGTTTCTTGTGTGAGGCAGGAAATTCTAACGAGCTTGCTTATATCATTCGTCATATCAATAGTCTCAGTGCAGAGGAGAAGCAGGATATTTCGTATAATGGAAGAGCTACAGCAACTAAGCTGTCAGATTATAATGTAGCTAAAACATATATTGATAAAGTTTTAGAGGCATGAGACTAGAGATTATTGATGCCTCTCTTGTTATTACGCGTTATAGTATAATTGGTTTCGAAGAATAAATCTGTTTCATCTCTTTTGCTGGGGAAAATGCCTAATAAATGATAAAGTTATATGATAAAAGTAGCACTACTGATTTGCTCTTGTGACTTCTATAGTGAATGTTGGGAGCCAATGATATATTCAATTAAAAAGTATTGGTCGGATTGTGAGTACGATAAACTCATCGTTTCAAATCACAAAGACTGGCAGACGGATGAAGTTCGTATCATCAAGGTTGGTGATCACAAGGGATGGGCTTCCGACACTCTCAAGGCAGTCTCATTGACTGATTATGATTATTACATCTATTTTCAAGAAGACTATTTCTTGAATAAGGAGGTTGATAATGATGCTATTAAAGCTCATGTTCAGCATTGTGCGAATAATCATGTTGAATACCTAAAGATTCAGCCAGATGCTCCTCAGTGTGATCAATACCGGATAGGAGATTCTGACTATTGTAAAAACCCTCTTAACAAGAAGTACACCATCAATACAGCAATTGCTATATGGCATCGCTCTTTGTTTGAGAAGGTTTGTGTTTCTGGATTCACGGGATGGGATTTTGAGTATAAAATCATCGATTATCTCAAGGAACATGATATTCAGATCAATTCTGAAGTTCTGCATTCGTTTGTCATCTATGAGAAGGGTATGATCACCATCGTTGGCAATGCCATTCAGAGAGGCAAATGGACGCCTGCAGGCGTGAATTTCCTAAAAGCTAATGGTTTCGAGGAGCTGGTAGGAGCACGTAAGATCCAAAATCGGATATACTCTTTCTTCTATCTTCGTAGCCCGAAAAATAAATTCATTCATTTAGGATATTTAGCCTTTTTGAGAGTTCTAAGATATTTAAAAATTAATTAATATCAAATATGAATATGTATTCTTCCCCCAGTCAAGCAGTTTCAATGCTTGTTTTGTCATGCGATAATTATAGTGATCTTTGGGATGTTCTTTTAATATGAAAGAGCGTTTCTGCTCTGATTGTGAATATCATTGGTCTATTGTCGCATAATTAAAGGATCATTTTCGCAAGGACGTGTTATCAAGTGTGGTCACGAGATGAATTGGGCTGGCCGATATCAGTATGCGGTTAATTTTGTTAATACTCCTTATATTGATGTTTATCTCGAAGATTTCTTTAAGCAGTCAAAACAGACGTCTTGTAGAAATAATTCATAAATTCTATTTTTGTGAATCTAATTTAAATATCGCAAAATGAAAGAAGAGGAAGACTTCCTGAAGAGTTTAATGTGGAAAGCAGTAACTTACTTCGCTCATTACTGGAAACAGCTTTTTGCTTGTCGAAATGATGCCCGATATACCATCGACAATAGCCTTGCAGAACGCTGCATACGCCCGCTTATCTGTGAACGTAAGGTTAGTATGTTCTATGGAAGTCATGAGGGGGCAGACCTGTCTGTCGTTTACCATACCTTCGTGGAATCATGTAAGTTGGCGTGCATATCATGAAGGATTATTTTGTGAAGTTCTTTGAGAGCATTGCCTCCGGAAGAACGGATTATGAGAATCTTTTGTCGACAACTATCAGATTAAAACAATAATATAATCAAAAATATCGTTAATAAAAATGGACATACCTGTTTTTAAACATTGTTTTATATGGGGGATGTCAGTTTTGGCTGTTTACAGACAGATGCAACAAAGCAGCTTTTAAAGAATGGTGGGGAGGTCTGCTATTGTGTTACGACCAGATATCTTTTAATGTAAGCGTCATACCTGTGGTTATTCAAGGTGTGCTATATACTGAGGCTATAATATTTTTTAGGAACAAACTTGGATATGAAATTTAGTTTTAAAGGAAGTAGATGTTCGCCTTTAATGTTTGGAAATATAAGTTTAAGTGCAAGATATCCCACATGCAGCATGGGCGTAAATTCCTGAAATGGGTAGGCACTCATGTTTTTTGCTATAAATTCTTCACAAAGGATTAATTAAATTAAAATATATGATTCACCCTTTATCTGATTGTGAAAACAAGAACATACCAGAGTCAGCGAATATCTGGCAGTTTTGTGTGATTTTTCCGAATGCTCAAATTGGTGAGAACTGCAATATATGCTCGCATTGTCTTATAGAAAATAATGTAAAAATTGGAAACAACTGTACAGTGAAGTGTGGAGTACAACTGTGGGATGGCATAGAACTCGAGGATAATGTAATGATTGGTGCAAATACAACTTTTACAAACGACATGTATCCCAAAGCTAAGAACAAAGAATGGAAGATGTTGCGTACGAAAATATGTAAGGGCGCTTCAATTGGAGCAGGTTCAACCATTCTCCCTGGGCTAATAATTGGAGAAAATGCATTAATTGGTGCTGGTTCAGTAGTTACGAAGGACGTTCCAGCAGGTGAAATATGGGCTGGTAATCCTGCTAAATTTATAAGAAAAATAGTAGATGAATAATGCACGAATTATGAATATTCCATTTTTGTCTTTAAAAGATGTGACTGCTCTTCATGGAGCAGAAATCAATGAGGCTGTAAGCCGAGTAGTTAACGGAGGCTGGTACCTTCAAGGTAAAGAAAACGAACAGTTCGAAAAGGACTATTCTGAGTTCATCGGTACTAAGTACACCATCGGGTGTGCCAACGGTCTTGATGCCCTTATCTGGATATTCCGTGCTTACATCGAGATGGGTGTGATGCAACTAGGAGACGAGGTCATCGTTCCAGCTAATACCTATATCGCAACTATCATCGCTATTACTGAGAATGGCTTGGTGCCAGTTTTTGTGGAGCCAAAGGCAAACACACTGGAAATAGATGATGATAAGATTGAAGAGGTGATCACTCCAAAGACCAAGGGCATTGCTATCGTTCACCTCTATGGTCGTAATGCCTATACCGATAAGATTGGTGTTCTCTGCAAGAAGTATAATCTGAAGCTCATTGAAGATTGCGCTCAGAGCCACGGTTGCAAACATAGCGATGGCCGTGTTACAGGCTCTATAGGTGATGCAGCTGGTCACTCCTTCTATCCCGGCAAGAATCTTGGTGCTCTTGGTGATGGTGGTGCAATGACTACAAGTGATCCTGAGCTGGCTGAAGCCGTACGTGCACTGGCCAACTATGGTAGCCAGAAGAAGTACATCTTCAAATATACCGGTCGCAACAGCCGTCTCGATGAGATTCAGGCAGCTATCCTTGATGTCAAACTGAAGCACCTTGTGGAGGACAATTCTCATCGTAAGGAGGTAGCACACTATTATTATGAGCACATCAACAATTCGCTGATTATACTTCCCGATCTTCTTCCCGATGAGCAGAATGTCTACCATCTTTTCCCAATCATCGTAAGTAAAGGCAAGCGTGATGCACTCCATGATTATCTTGAGCGGAACGGCGTAGGAACTGTCTGCCATTATCCTATCCCTCCACATAAGCAAGAATGCTATGTTAAAGAGATTTGGAATGTACCTCAGTTGAACTTGCCTATTACCGAAAAATTGGCAGATGAAGAATTAAGTTTACCTATCGGCCCTGTTATTACCATGAAAGAGGTAAAACAAGTCATTGAATTGATTAATAAATTCTGAATATTATGAAAAAACGAATTTGGATAGTCAACTATTATACTGGCAGTCCAAATGCGAGTTCCAACCCAAGATATCTTGAGCTAGGTAAGCATTTTATGGCGGCAGGTTATGATGTTATTACATTTAACTCCACCATGTGTGAACCTCAAGAATCAAATGAAGATTTTGTAGAACGCCAATATGAGAGCTATCGCTTTATACACGTTAAATCACCTAAATATAAAGGGAACGGATTAAAACGCATGTATAGTATTTTTGCCTTTGCTTGGAAGTTATTCATGAATTGCAAAAAATTTGACAATCCAAATGTTGTTCTCCATAACATCCATACTCCTTTCGACTATCCCATTGTCTGGATGGCAAAGCGCTTGAAAGCCAAATACATCGCTGAAGCATGGGATTTATGGCCAGAAGATTTCGTGACTTTCGGTTTGGTTTCACGTAGTAATCCTGCTTTAAATCTATTCTATTATATAGAAAAGCATCTGTATTATAATGCCGATGAGATGATTTTTACTTTTGAAGGCATATATGATTATTTAAAAAAGAAAGGTTGGACAAAAGAGCAAGGTGGGAAAATTGATCTAAATAAAGTACACTATATTAATAATGGCATAGATTTGGAGCAATTTGACAAGGATAAAGTTGCTTATCCAAGGAATGATGAAGATATCAATGATCCGACAACAATCAAAATAATATACCTTGGTTCTATTCGTTTGGTCAATGATGTGAAGCAGATTGTGGATGCGGCAGCTATGCTGAAGAAAGATCCTCGATACCGATTCTTCATTTATGGCGATGGCAAGGATAGAGATTTTCTCGAACAATTCGTAAAGGATAGTCATATTGATAATGTTGTGTTCAAAGAAAAAAAAATTCCTCTTTGTGAAGTAGCGTGGGTCGTATCTCAAGCCAAAGTTAACATTATGAACTATGAAAAAGGGTTTGGTCATGTTGGAGTTAGTTCAGGAAAATTATGGCAATACCTTGCAGCTGGTAAACCGATTGTTTGTAATATTAATATTGCTTATGATGATGTGATTACAAAGAATAATTTAGGTGTTGCTCGTGATATTTATTCTGCAGAAGAATATGCCGCAGAGATAAAAAAATATGCAGAACAACCCCAAAATGAATATTTAGAAATGTGTGCTCGAGTAAGAAAAATAGCTGAGGAATTCGACTATGAAAAATTGGCAGCACGCGAATTAGAGGTAATAGACTGATGCAGAAAGAATTGTTTTTATTCCTATGAATGGAGCCTCATATCACTTTTTTTAAGTGAAGTAGATTGTACAGTTTTGTAAGTTTTTCCAATGGTCTGTGGAAGGGGGGATCTCTGATAGAGATAATGTATTCACGATGAATTTTGATTGAAATACAATATCAAAATGGACTTACTGATGGATTGGTTAAGGGAAACCGTTTCTTTGGAGGAAGGAAATAGGCAACAGAAGTGTGTTATGACAGAACTATGGGTAATTTTGTTGAGGAGGCATTTATTGTTATGGTTATGAAAGATTTCCATTACTATTTAAACTATCTTCATTGAGCAATAGGTGGATACTGGTATGTGTTCGATATTTATAAAAGAGGAAATGAACTTTCTGCAAAATATGGAGCCGTTGTCGATATAAGTTGGTATAAGCATTAGTAAATGCATTACAAGGGTAAGGTGTTTGAAAAACATATCGCAGTTCATCAATTAGGAGTGTAAATTGACAATACTAAGATCACAACTTTAAGCAACTATTTCTCCTTCGATAAAGGCTTTGTGTTTGGTAGTAATGAAGGATGTTAGCACAACAAGCTATATCGCATTAATCGATATGTTCAAATATAGGTGGAAGTGCAAAGAAAGGATATATACCAATACAGCATATGCAGATAACTATATCTGTATGCAACAGGATTCCCATACCGTACCGAATAAATTCAAACTTCATTCATGGCAATTAAATTCTATTAATTATGACAATAAAAGATGTTAAAATAGTACAGCTTCCACGGTTTAATGATCCGAGAGGAAACTTGTCCTTTGTTGAGCAACTGAACCATATTCCTTTTGAAATCAAACGAATCTATTGGATATATGATGTTCCTGGTGGTGAATGTCGTGGCGGCCATGCTTACATTAATACAGAGGAGTTTATTGTTGCTCTCTCTGGCGGGTTTGATGTGACTGTAGATGACGGAAATGAAAATAAGACGTTCACGCTAAACAGATCTTATTATGGCTTGTATATTCCAAAAGGACTATGGCGCGAGATGGAGAACTTCTCCACTAATTCTTTTGCTCTTGAATTCGCTTCAACAAAATATGACGAAGAGGATTATATTCGTGATTATGAAAAATACAAAAAAATGATGTTCAATGGAGAAATGTAGTGTTTTCGATTGTTCTATGGTGGAACTTGATAAGCATCACAGCAACCGCAAGGGAAACTTGACTGTTGTAGAAAATGGAGAGACGTTGCCATTTGATGTGAAGAGGGTATATTACCTTTATGATGTTCCCGGCGGAGAGGAAAGAGGGTCTCATGCCCATATAGGTTTGAACCAGCTAATAATTGCTGCTTCCGGTTCTTTTACAGTAACACTTGATGATGGTAAATGCAAGCGCTCATTTTTTCTGAACTGTCCATATCAGGGGCTATACGTCAAACCTGGAATGTGGCGTGATTTGAACGACTTCTCTTCTGGTGCTGTCTGTATGGTATTGGCGTCTGATGTCTATAGGGCTGATGATTACATAAGAGACTATGATAAATTCCTTACGTTCCGTGGAGTTGAAAAACAACTGATAGACTAACTACTGTGTTATGTGAATAGCAGATTTCTGGTTTACATATGATGAAGCATTTCAATCGCATATTCCATTATTAAATAATTCTTATGTACAAATTTCTAAAAAGACTCATAGGTTTCATTGGAGCCTTATGTGGTATTTTTTTGTTGTCGCCAATCTTTATTATTGTTACCATCTGGCTTCATTTTGCAAATAAAGGTGCAGGCGCATTTTTCGTTCAGAAGCGGCTAGGATTGAATGGTAAAATTTTTAAAGTTATTAAGTTTAAAACAATGACGGATGAGTGTGATTCTGAAGGAAAATTACTTCCGGATGATGTTCGTTTGACAAAAATTGGTAAATTTGTACGTTCAACGAGTATTGATGAATTGCCACAGTTAATCAATGTACTAAAAGGAGATATGGCTTTGATTGGTCCGCGACCTTTAACACCTGCGTATTTAGAAGTATTCTCTCCTGAGCAGTTAAGGCGAATGGAGGTCAGACCTGGTATATCAGGTTGGGCTCAGGTTCACGGACGTCAACGTTGTATGCTCAGTAAGAAATTTGAATATGATGTTTGGTATGTTGACCATTATTCACTATGGTTGGATATAAAGATCCTTTTTATGACAATAGTGAATATCATTCAGCAAAAAGATATTGGAGATGGTAGTGCAAACTTTGAAGCTTGGGATGATTTGGGCTTTCTTAAGAAGTTTGAAGAATTGAAAAAAAATGGCGAAATATAATGAATAAATTGATTATTATTGGTGGTGGAGGTATGGGTAAGGAGGTCTTTTATACCGCTAAGAATTCTATCGGGTATGGGACAGAATTTGTGATAAAAGGATTTTTGGATGACAATATTCATTCTTTAGATGCATTTATCGGGTATCCTCCAGTTCTTGATACTATTCATAATTATCAGCCACAACCCGATGATGTTTTTACTTGTTCAATAGGGAATGTGCATACAAAAAAAAAATTATGTGAAATCATTAAATCTAAAGGAGGAAAATTCCAGACACTTATCTTTAATAATGTACAGTTGCGTGAAAATGTAAAAATAGGTGAGGGATGCATTATCGACAGTTATGCACATATTGGTTCTGATGTTGTAATTGGAGAAAATTGTCTAATTCAGGCTTTTGCTTGTGTGGCACATGATTGTATAATTGGCGATTATTCTAGATTGGATGTTCGTACACTCATAGTTGGTAGCGTTATTGTTGGTAATAATGTTACTATCCATACTAATGCTGTTGTAAGCCATAAAGTAGTCCTCGAAGATGATTCGACAGTGGCTGCTATGAGCTTTGTTATTAGGAAAGTTAAGTTTGGGACAACCGTAATGGGAAACCCTGCAAAGAGATTAGATTATTGATTTAATTATATGAGTAAAGCATTTATTTTCCCTGGTCAAGGTTGCCAGAAGAAGGGAATGGGTAAAGATTTGTATGACCAGTTTTCAAAAGCTAAAAAGCTTTTTGAGAGGGCAAATGAATTCCTTGGCAGGAAGATTACTGATGTAATGTTCTTTGGCGATGAGGAAGATTTGATGGAAACCAAAAATACTCAGCCTTCTGTATTTGTGTATGAGTGTATTTTGTCTATGTGTCAGGATGATGTGAAACCAGATGTTGTAGCTGGACATTCATTAGGTGAATTTGCTGCTCTTGTAGTGAATGGTACAATTAGTTTTGAAGATGGTCTGAATTTAGTTCTTAGCCGTGCTTTGATTGGACAGAAAGCTTGTGAAAAATACCCTACTGGTATGGGAGCGGTTATTGGATTACCTGATGAATATGTAGCAAAGCGTATCAAAGAGATTTGGGATGAGAGTGGAGAACCTATTTTCTTTGCCAACTATAATGGCCCTGGACAAGTTGTTATTTCTGGCTCGCGTAAAGGCGTAAGAATGGCTTGTAAGGCATTTATGAAAGAAGGAGCTAAAAAAGCTGTTCCTTTGGCCATTGGTGGTAGTTTTCATACTCCTTATATGGATGAGGCCAGTGTGGAATTGGGCGAAATTATCAAAGGAACAAAGTTCAACATGCCTTCGATTCCTATCTATCAGTGTGTAGATGCGCTTCCTCATACAGATCCAGAAGAAATTAAGAATAATTTGATTCAGCATATTACTCATCCTGTGTTGTGGACTGAGATGACTCACAATATGGCGAAAGATGGTGTGACTGATTTCTATGAAGTGGGTACTGACGATACCCTTGAAAAGATTGTTCGTAGAATGTACCCTGATCTTCATCAGCAATCACTGCTTGATGTTCCATCATACGCTGGTAAGGTGAAAAATTACAAAATTGTAAAATAAAAAGAATAAGTATCTGCTATTTAATTATAAAAATTTAAACATTATGACACTTGAAGAATTTGTACAAAGATTTGCAGAAGAGTTTGATGAAACTCCAGTAGAGCAGTTTACTGCTGACACAAAGTTTAAAAGCCTTGATGAGTGGGGTTCACTTGCAGCTCTTTCAATTATTGCTATGGTTGATGAAGAATTTGAAAAGAGAATTACTGGTGCAGACATTCGTAGCTGCGAAACCATCAAGGCATTGTATAACCTTATAATGTCAAAGTAAAGATGGCCTATAATCCTTTTACTCTTGAGAGAAAGATTATACTCGTCACGGGTGCTTCTTCCGGTATCGGAAGAGGCATCGCTATCGAGTGTTCAAAAATGGGTGCAAAATTGATCATTAATGGTAGAAACGAAATGCGCTTAAAAGAAACAATTTCGATGCTTTCTGGTGATGGACATGTTGCTATCGCAGCAGACTTATCAAAACAGGAGGATATTGATTTATTAGTATCGAAATGTCCAGAAATTAACGGAGTAGTTCATAGTGCTGGCATTCCAAAAATTTGTGGAGTAAAACATATTGAGCGAGAATTATTAGAAGAAATAGTGAATATTAATGAAATAGCACCTATTTTATTGACTTCAGGACTCCTAAAGAAACGCAAGTTACAAAAAAAATCATCTATAATATTCATTGCATCAATATCTGGTGTATGTGTTGCTAATGTAGGAGAAGCTTCATATTCAGCTACAAAAGGTGGGTTGGCGGGATTTACAAAAGGTGCGGCTTATGAGTTAGCAGCTCAAGGTACTCGTGTAAATACAATTTGTCCTGCTTTGGTGCCTACGAGCATTTTAGAACTTTCTAACGAAATGTTTTCAGAGGAAGAGTTAAAGGATAAAATGTATGGACGCTATCCCCTTAAACGAGTGGGGACTCCCGAGGATATTGCTAATGGTGCAATCTACTTATTATCTGACGCATCTAGTTGGGTTACTGGTATTAACTTAGTTATTGATGGGGGATATACATTAGTTTAATTATGGCATTAGTAAAATTTGAAAATATTGGATTAAGAGCTTTAAGTGCTACAGTTCCACAAAATGTAGTAAAGACAAGCTCTTTGACTGATTATTATACACCTGAGGCAATTCAGAAGTTTGTTGAGGCAACAGGTATAGAAGAACGTCGTATAGTAAATATAGATCAATGTGCTTCAGATATGTGTTATAAATCTGCTTGTCAAATATTTGATGAAACAGATATAAAGCGAGAAGATATTGATGCATTATTTTTTGTAAGTCAGACACCGGATTATAAATTACCTGGTACATCCATTATCCTTCAGGATAAACTAGGTCTCAAAAAATCGACATTAGTATATGATATTAACATGTCATGTTCGGGTTTTATTCATGGGTTAATGATGGCATACAGCTTCCTTCAGTCACCTTCATTTAATAACATTATGGTGATGGTTGGTGATACTTTATCAAAAATTACATCTGTACAAGATAAAGGGACTGGGATGCTTCTTGGTGATGCTGGCATTTGTTGTGTGATTGGAAAAGGTTCTCAATTTGGTATCAGTTATTTTTCAATGAATACGGATGGATCAAATATTCAATCTGTGATATTGCCTGCAGGTGGTAGTCGTATGCCAAGCTCTGAGGAAACATTAAGGATGCGTGGATATGAAGATGGCAGTATTCGTAGCTTGGAGCAAGTTATAATGGTTGGGCCAGATGTATTTAGTTTTGCAATATCTGAATTACCACGCGATATCAAGCGTTTGTTGGAATTTGCAGGTAAATCTATTGATGAGGTTGACAAATATGCATTTCATCAAGCAAATGACTTTATGACAAATTACATTGTTAAGAAGTCAAAAGCTAATCCTGATAAATTGTTGCACTCAATTCAGAAATACGGCAATACAGCAGGTACTTCAATTCCATTGTGTATGATTGAAAACCGCGATAAGATTAATCGCAATGATAGCATGCTAATGAATGCAATTGGTGCTGGATTTGCATATGGTACTGTATTGCTTAATATTGCTGATTGTAAGATTTTAGAACGTCAAGAATTATAATGAGAATTTACATAAAATCAATTGCCTATAACCTTCCTCAAAAAATTCTTACTAATGAAATGATAGCTGAAGAATTTCCAGAATGGACAGTTGAAAAGATTGAGAAAAAAATAGGCATTAAGCAACGACATGTAACTGTTGATGGTGAAACGGCCAGTGACTTGGCTATAGGTGCAGCAGAAAAGCTATTTATTGAGAATACTTATGATAGGGGTAATATTGACTATCTCATATTTGTATCACAGAGCCCTGATTACCACTTGCCTACAACAGCATGTGTCATTCAGGCTAAATTAAACCTTTCAACCAAGATTACAGCCATTGATGTAAATTTAGGTTGTAATGGATTTATTGCTGGTCTTTCTCTTGCAAAAGCTGTGGTTTTTGCAGGGCAGGCAAAAAATGTCCTTTTGTTGACAGGCGAAACCTATACCAAGTATATGCATGAAAAAGATAAGAGTAATCGTACAATCTTTGGTGATGGTGCTGCTGCAACACTTGTGTCTACAGAAGGTATTGCAGAGATTGGAGAGTTTGTGATAGGGACAGATGGAAGCGGCGCTGATAATTTGATTGTCAAGACTGGAGGCGCGCGTCATCCCGAGCCTGCTTGTGACTTGAAGTTTGATGATTTTGGAAATCCAAAATCATCGGATAATCTCTACATGGATGGTCCTGCCATTTTAAATTATTCACTTGACAGTATTCCTCAATTGGTAGAAAATGTGTTGTCCAAGAATAATGTAACAATGGAAGATATAAACTTACACGTCTATCATCAGGCTAATATTTTTCTTGCCAATTTAGAACGCAGAAAGTTGAAAATTTCCCGAGAACGCTATTATTGTAACATTGAGAACGTAGGGAATACAGTATCTTCTACTATTCCTATTGCGTTGAAAATGGCTATGGATGATGGCTCTTTGCATTCTGATATGAAAGTTCTATCCGTTGCTCAAGGGCTTGGATATACGTGGGGTGGTGTAGTATTGTTTTTCTAGTATGGTGCAAGTTCGAAAATTCGACAATCAATTGATGAAATCCAATTGCTACATTATCGTGGATAATATAGCAAAGCATTGTATTGTTGTCGATCCTGCCAGTGAGAAAAGTTTGAATGAGATTGCTTTTATCAATGATAACAGTCTTGTTTTAGACTATATAATTCTGACTCATGAACATACTGATCATACGTGGGGAGTAAATGCTTTGTTGGAGGCATTTACTGAAGCCAAGATTTTATGCTCACAAGCTTGTAAAGATGAACTTCCCAAAGCAGATCAGGCTTATTTCAGTCTGTATATGGATGACCCAAATTATGAATACCATGTAAAGAGAGTAGATATTACGATTGAAGACCTCCGATGGACTCTTGTGTGGCAAAATCATACTGTTCGGTTCATTCCGACTCCTGGTCATAGCATTGCGTCAATGTGTTTTTCGTTGGATGATTGTTTGTTTACAGGGGATACTATTATGCAGTTTAAAAAAGTGTATATTAACAAAAAAACTGGATCTTGGAATGTTTGGATCAGTAGCGTAGAGAAAATAGTAACGTTATTTAAAGGTGATACTTTAATCTATCCTGGTCATGGAGCTACATTTTTGTTGAAAGAATATAAACAACCTAAATAGTAGAGATAATTGATATTACATTGAATATCTGATAATTGATGTAAAAATAATTAAAGGAGTTATTCCATATTTTAATAATTTTTTAGAATACGAATGATTATCGGAATTGGTGGTCAATTTGAATTTATTAGAGATGCTGCTTTCTTAAAGTAAGCAGTCAAAACTGACGTCTTGTGGAAATAATTCATAAATTCTATTTTTGCGAATCTAATTTAGCAAAGACAAGTTTGCCCTTCTAGCTTGGCAGTTTTGTCTAAAATCACTCATCTTTTTGAAGTTATTTTTGCTAATCTACGCATAGTGAATCAAAGGCGAGTTTGTCAGTGAATGCACTCAAGTCTTTTTCAATAGGAGTTTTATAGATGGTTCGGAGGTCTTCTTATCAGATTCATTTTATGTTTGATCAGTAGCGTTCTGGGGGCGAGTTCGATTGGTTTGTACCGTTTACTTCCATAAGTTTTACTCAAATGGATATTATAGAGATTTTCTATCTTATACAAAGGGAGACTATCACCCAACTTAATCCTGCGACTCTCTTTGGAAAGGTCGGATAAAGAGGGTTCAAAAAGACATGAAGTAGGTCGTTCTTTTGTGTACTTTAACTTATTTTGACCGACTTTTAATCCGAATATGTACTTTTGTATTAAAAAATTAGTTCGAATGTGTGTAATATGCTGATATATAATGATATGTTTGCTTGATTTGATTATTTAGTAAGTTTTATTTATCTGATTTAAATTTAGATATTAGTAATGAATAAACGAATTTATCTCTGCTTAGCTCACATGAGCGGCAATGAAATGAAATATATCCAAGAGGCTTTTGATACTAATTGGGTCGTGCCGCTTGGACCGAATGTAAATGCTTTCGAGGATGATCTCGAAAGGTTTGTGGGTGAGAACAAGAAGGTGGTGGCGCTTTCTGCCGGAACGGCGGCTGTGCATTTGGCGCTGTTGGCTTGCGGCGTGGGTCCCGGCGATGAGGTGATCGTACAGAGTTTTACGTTCTGTGCTTCTTCGCATCCGGTGACTTATCTCGGAGCAACGCCGGTGTTTGTGGATTCGGAACAGGATTCATGGAATATGGATCTGGTGCTTCTCGAAAAGGCTATCATCGACCGGATGGCTGCGACGGGAAAGAAACCAAAGGCTATTGTGCCCGTTGCTTTGTATGGTATGCCATATAAGATAGACGAGATCATGGCAATAGCCAATAAATACGATATTCCTGTGATTGAAGATGCTGCTGAAGGTTTTGGTAGTCGTTATGATGGAAAAATGCTTGGAATATTTGGAAAGTATGGCGTGTTGTCGTTCAATGGTAATAAGATGATTACCACCAGTGGTGGTGGCGCACTGATATGTCCTGATGCTGATGCAAAGAAGGAAATTATGTATTATGCTACTCAGGCTCGTGAGGCTTATCCTTATTATCAGCATGAACATATAGGTTATAATTATAGGATGAGTAATATTTGTGCAGGTATTGGCCGTGGTCAGATGACAGTTGCTGATGAACATATTGTTCATCATAAACATATCTCTCAACTTTATAAATCGTTGTTGGTTGATTTGAAAGGTATCACTCTACATGAGAATCCTTCGGAACGATTTGATAGTAATTATTGGTTGAATACTATTCTCCTCGATCCTAACCTGCATGTTGTTGGCGAAGAACATGCATATGAAATCCCTGTTCAAGGAACTGTTGGCGGAGCCGCCGGGGTTACTCATCAGGCTGCTTCTTTGCATACCGATAGTGAACCGAATAAAAATGTAGAAGCTATGCGTATGGTTCTTGATAAGGCTGGTATTGAATCTCGTCCTCTTTGGAAACCGATGCATCTGCAACCAGTCTACAGAAATAATCCGAAATATGTGAATGGAGTAAGTGAATCTTTATTCAAACGAGGGCTATGTTTGCCTAGCGGGCCATGGGTAACTGATGAGGACGTTCATTTTATTGTGAAAAATATTATTGATTGCTTGAAATAATACAATTGAATCTTTATTATTTTTTTTAATAAAAAATGAAAAGTCTTTTGTATTAAAGATGAAAAAGCGTTTTTTACTTGTTACAATAAATTAATCGGCATATTTTATTATGAATTTTATTTCAAAGTTATCACAATGGTATTTCAAAAAGGCTTCGTTGCCTTATTGGTGTATCTTTCTGTTAGACTGTGGCATTGTTTTTACTTCGGCCTTGGCTGTGTATGAACAATTTCATGGATTGACGAAGACTGTGCAAGTATTTTGGCCGTTGTTGGGCACTATATCATTTTATCTATTGTTTGATATTGCCGCTTTTCGTTTATTTCATACCTATTCGGGAGTATTGCGCTATTCTTCGTTTGTCGATTTGAAGCGGGTGGCGTTTGCATTGATATCGGGATATGTTGGCATCGTGTTGGCTCGAATGATTTTTCACTTGGATCGCTATCTGGTGCCTTATCCGGGTAGGCAGATGATATTTGTAGTGCTGCTCGCTATTATGTTGATGTGGGCTGTTCGAGTAGTGGTGAAATGTTTGTACGATATCTCATTCTTGAATACTCATGCTCAACGTACATTTATATATGGAGCGAAGGATGGCGGAGTGGGGCTTGCAAAATATATTTCGAATGAAAGACCTCATCGGTTTCTTCTCTGTGGGTTTATTTCGGATGGTGAAGATTCTGATAATAGGATGCTGATGGGTGTTAAAGTGTTCTCTCGTAAGGATGATTTCGTCCAGATTATGAAAATAAAGAAAGCTACCGCCTTGCTTATATCACCTTCGAAGAATGAAGAATTTCGCCTGAATGAAGCATTACAAAGTGAATTAACGAAGGAGGGTATACATATTTATATGATTCCTTTGGCCAAAGAATTGGATAATGAGCAGGTTGAATTCTCTCAGTTACGAGAGGTGGATATAGAGGATCTATTGCCGCGAGATGAGATTCAGGTGGATATGCAGGTCTTAGGTTCAATTTTGGAAAATAAAAAAATTCTGATTACGGGTTCCGCGGGTAGTATCGGTAGTGAGATGGTGCGGCAGATTGCTATTTATCATCCGAAAGAATTGATCTTAGTTGACCAAGCGGAGACACCTCAGCACGATATACTTTTGTTAATGATGAAGAGCTGGCCGGACATAAAAACTCATATTGTCGTAGCAAGCATCTGTAACCGAATCCGGATGGAGGAGATATTTAACGAATGTCGTCCCGATTATGTTTTTCATGCAGCAGCTTATAAACATGTCCCGATGATGGAAGATAATCCTGGAGAGAGCGTTCACAACAATATAAATGGTACGAAGATTATTGCAGACTTGGCTGTCAAATACAGCGCTAAAAAGTTTGTAATGATTTCGACGGATAAAGCGGTGAACCCTACCAATGTGATGGGCTGTTCGAAGCGTATCTGTGAAATATATGTGCAAAGTATGGATAAAGCCATTAAAGAGGGGAAAGTGAAGGGGGTAACTCAATTTGTCACCACTCGATTTGGTAATGTACTTGGATCGAATGGATCGGTCATTCCTCTTTTTAAACAACAAATAAAAAATGGTGGGCCGGTGACCGTGACAGATCCGAATATCATTCGTTTCTTTATGTTGATACCCGAAGCTTGTAAATTAGTGCTCGAAGCAGGAACAAAGGGGCGTGGAGGCGAGATATTCATATTCGACATGGGCAAGCCGGTAAAGATTGCCGATTTGGCTAGAAAGATGATTTATTTGAGCGGTGCCAAGAATGTGAAGATTGTCTACACTGGACTTCGTGATGGAGAAAAACTTTATGAAGAGGTTCTCAATGACGAAGAATATACGAAACCTACTTTTCATGATAAAATAAAAATTGCCAGTGTCCGAGAGTATGAATACAATGATGTCTGCAAGAAAATAGCAAAATTGATAGATATTGCCGCTTCATACGATAGTATGAAGATTGTGGCTATGATGAAACAAATAGTTCCTGAATATAAAAGCAACAATTCAAAATACGAAATACTGGATAACTAGTCGTTTTTTAGAGTTTAAAATCTGTTTTTGTCGGATAATAATATGTAGAAAGTTGTGATGAATACTACCACTATACAATGAAATTCAATTATGTACTATGAAATGTTTTTTTATAAAGAAAGTTCTTAACAAGTAATTACTTAAAATTTAATCATTATTATTTCTTATGAAGTATCGTTGGTGGAAATCTAAGCACAGGTGGGTGTATCTATTGTTGTCAATAGAGCATTTTATTACTCCAAGGCGAATACAATTGTTCGCACATGGTATGACTACCTTAAGGAACCGTAAAATCTATCATAGTCTTAAAAAACGTAAGGTCTTAACAAGACGAGAATGATTGTATCTTAATCATTCTTAAAACCCTATTTTTACTATTGATTAAAGTCATTATTGTGAATAAATAGCATTTGCAAATTCTGAAATAAGCATTCTATAAAAAAGGATGTGTCAGAGGTCTTTTAGCTTGATTTTGTTTTCTCTACGTTGCTGTAGTGTAAATAAAATGAAGAGCGTAAGGCTTTGGGCACATCCTTTTTGTTTATCCACATGGAGCTATAAGTGGGCTTTTGATGCATCTATTTTCATTAATAAGGTCATTTCCGGTTGAAAAGTTGTAAATTTGCAACTCATTTCAGTTAGGATGTTGAATATAGATAAATATAGAAAGCAATTTTTTCATTTAAGAAAATGGAAGGTAGTAATCAGCGTTTCTTTTGTATTATTAGGTATACATACCGGTAATATACAAGCCCAGAATTTGAATGATTTGACGAAGGGACTAGAGATGCGAATGGAATCATCCACTACATTAAGTAATGGTAAATATGCTCCCCTGTGGTTGAGTAGTAATCGGTACGGCTTGTCCTCGGTGGGACATCATTCAAACTACGAGCGAGTAGGGGTGTCCCGCTCTTTGCAGGCCGATTCTTTGCGTAAATGGCAAGTCGGTTATGGATTAGATATGGCGGGATGTATCGATTTTACATCGCACTATGTAGTGCAGCAGGCCTATATCGAAGTGGCTTATAAAAAGTTGTTGTTGAGCATTGGGAGCAAGGAGCGTCCGTGTGATTTGAAAAATAATGAATTGACAAGTGGTGGACTTAGTATCGGTATTAATGCTCGCCCTATACCGCAGGTAAGGGGTGAAGTGGATTATTTCAATGTGCCGGGTATGCATGGCTGGTGGCAACTCAAAGGGCGGCTGTCGTATGGATGGTTTACGGATGGTGATTGGCAAACTCGTTATCTGAACGATCGGGGTACATTAAATAGGGCTAAACATTCGGATGAAGTGCTTTATCACGAGAAAGCGATGTATTGGAAATTTGGTAAAGAGCAGGTGTTTCCACTCACTTTTGAGATTGGGTTACAGATGGCGGCGGAGTTCGGTGGAACGTTATATAATAATGGCATTAAAAAGAAACAGGGAGCAGGGTTAAAAGATTTTTTGACAATCTTTATTGTTGGAGGGCATGATCCTACGGATGGTCCTAATCCGAATACGGAGGGTAACTATGTAGGAAGCTATAATATGGCGTTGACGTATAAGCCGGGCAATTGGTTGTTGCGGGCTTATTTTGAACGTTATTTTGAAGACCAATCCATGATGACAGTGCAGTATGGTATATACGATCATTTGTTGGGGCTCGAAGTGGGGCTACCTGCAAATAAATGGGTCAGTTCGTTAGTCGTTGAGCATCTCAGTACTAAAGATCAGTCCGGAGCCGTGTATCATGACCGTACGGCAAATATATATGATAAAATGAATGGACGGGATGATTATTATAATCACGGCAACTATATGGGGTGGCAGCATTGGGGTATGGCATTGGGTAGCCCATTGATTACTTCTCCTATATACAATACAAATGGGGATCTGTTGTTTCATAATACTAGGGTACAGGCATGGCATGTGGGTATAAGCGGCGATCCTATTCGAGAACTGCATTACAGAGTGTTATTGACACATACCGAAAATTGGGGACGCTACTCAGTGCCTTTTGATGATGTGTTGCAGCAGAATAGCTTTCTGGTGGAAGCATGCTACAAACCTCGCTGGGCGAATTCGTTTAGCTTTACGGGAGCATGGGCTTGGGACCGTGGCAAAGTGATTGGCAATAGTCACGGAGTGCAACTTACTATTCGGAAATACTTGTCACTGAATAAAAAATAAGTAAGAATGAAAAAGTTATTTATTATGTCTATTATTTTTATGCTAGCTGCCTGTGATAAACTACCCATGAATGGCTATTTGGATGGTATGTGGCAACTGATGGCTATACAAGATAATACTACAAACAACGTTTCGGATGTGAAAAGTAGTCGGCTCTATTATTCATTTCAGCTCCATTTAGTACAACTTAATAATGGAGAAGCGTATGCTCATTTTTCTCATCGGAATGATTCGATCGTCATGTATGACTGGTGCAAGGGGAATGTTACCAATGATAAGATTACTGATGCAACGGCATTGAATAAATTCGGGCTTTATGAATTAAGGGATTCTTTTAGGGTCGAAGTGCTCACTAGTGAAAAAATGCAACTTCGCTCCCGAAAGGCTACGCTGAGCTTCCGCAAATTTTAGGTTTGTATCAGCTTCCGCGCTATGTGATCAATTCCAGTTCCAATGTTTCGTAATTGTTTCGCAAAAATATTTAATTCCGTTTGTATGTATCTTTAATACAGTTAGTTATGATGTAAAGATTTTCAGATTGTGGTTCTGCGTGTCTCTTGTGCCCCCGCTAAATTATCAATTCCTGTTCTAATGTTTCGCAAAAAAAAAGTTTTAAAACTCTTTCCGTCACATTATCATATTGACTATGAGTGGTATATACAGGCGTAGTCTATTTTTTGGACCTCAAAATGGCATCATCTTACTCATTGTTAGTATGTTATGAAACGTGGATCGTCCGCTTCGCCTATATCATCATCCGGTATCTGCCGTGTGTGCACCGTGTGGAAACTTCCCGGCGTGGGAAAATAGATGCTGCTGTTGCGTGGGCCCTCTCGCTCGAGTAGAGGATATTTTCCACTGCATAACACATTGATATGCCATTCGGTGTTGCCGATGAAGCATATTCCAAATCATTTTTCAATTGGTCGTAGGTGATGACTCCTTTGCTTACCGCCCGTATTCTTCTCTGGGAGAAGGTGTTTTGTATACATCTTATTTAATCAGGATTGTCGTATTTAAGATATTTTTGTCGGCTCATTCAGGTTTTGTCGTTCCACATATGTGATTCGATCAACTCACATATATGGAACGATCGACTCACATATGTGAGTTGATCGAATCACATATGTGGAACGACATTCTTCTCAGGACGAAGATATGAAGTCTTTCTGGCATGAACTAAGAAGTTATTTTGAGTTTTTAGAAAAACAATAATATGAAACTGTTTCGAATTCTTTTGCCCTCTTTTTGGCGTATTTATTGGGTTTGTTTCTTGATTTAGCCCGCTAAACCTTCAAAACAAATCCAATAAATTCGCTCAAAAATAACCTCAAAAGACTTTCGATAAAAATTCAAAAATAGCTTCTTTCGTCAGTATGTCTCACAGAGCTCACTTTTTTGAAAGGTCTCATGGAACGTTTGGCAATTATCGGGGTAAAAAGCAGACACAGTCATTCCGATTCTGTATATTCGGTCATTCGGTTATGATCGTTACCAGGGCTGTTGTGTTGACAGGAAAATTGTGGCAATTGCGAGACTCAGCTTTCATAAATTACTGTGTGATAGCTTAATAATGCCTTTTTGGGGTCCCGTTTTAGCCTCTGGTCTTTATAATAGATTGATTGATAAATATTTGACATGACGGATATGTATGCAAAACTTGATTTCTTACATCGAACTCAACTATTCTTACTAAATATAATCGCGGAAACGCTTACCTTCTAAATATAATTCATTTGAAAATTCTACTTTTCCATTATAAAGACTATTTCCTTACCAAACAAAGAGAGTAAAAAAAAGACATTTTAAGGTAGGGTTAATAGTAACTTATTTGGGTTAGCAGTATAAAAGAAATAAAATCGAATATGAAAGAAGATATTATATCATTTCTAAATGGTACGATGAGCAAGGTGGAAAAAGCAAATCTCTTGGCCTGGATCAAATCATCAGAAAACAATAAGGAAAGATTCTTATACTACTATCATATTTGGGAAAACGATATGAAAGAACAGATGAATTTTGATAAAGCAAAAGCGTGGGAACACTTTATCTCTAATTTAGAGAATAAACATCAAAAAACACTTATTCGTAAAATAATATATTATAGCACTGCAATTGCTGCTTGTATCATTATTATCATTGGATTTAAATTTTACCAAAAATACAATCGCATCAATATTATGGATTTCGCTAACGAAACAGCAGCTAACATAAGTCATGAAGATAATGTAAAACTGGTATTATCTAAGAATAAGGCTATCTATTTTCAAGCGAAATCTCCTGCAATCAAATATGGCAATCAATCAATTTCTATAAACAATAAACAAATTATCTCAAATGACGATTTTACTTACAACCAATTGATAGTCCCTTATGGTAAACGTTCAGAGATAATTCTCACCGATGGAACGAAAATATGGGTCAATGCAGGCACAAGATTAATTTATCCGACAGAATTCTCTAAGAAAAAACGCGAGATATATGTCGATGGTGAAATCTATTTGGAAGTGACACATTACAATAAGTGGCCATTTGTTGTCCATACTAATGAAATGAGTGTAAACGTTCTTGGTACAAAGTTTGAAGTTTCTTCTTATCCATCATCACCAACAAAAGACGTAGTACTTGTTTCCGGTTCTGTAAAAGTAGCACGTGGCAATAGCCAAACGATTATAAAACCGACATACGCATACTCACTTCGCGGTAATAATGCGACCATACATCAAATTGATGTTCAACAGTATACATCATGGATTAATGGTATTTATATATTCGAAAGTGAAGAACTTAATGTCATATTCAGCAAATTGGAACGATACTATAACGTGCAAATAGAATATGGTGCATCTGTTGCCAATCTACGTTGTAGCGGTAAATTATTTTTAGAACAAAGTTTTAACAAATTAATGATTGGGCTATCAAAAACAGTCCCTATTTCTTATAGGGAAAAAGAAAACCGATATATTGTAACTTTAAAACAAGTATAACCGAACCCTTAAAATTAGGAGCCTATGAAACAATACTTATAAAAAAAATCGGGACGTACTACGAATACGCCCCGAAAATAGCGATTTAAAAATCTATAATTTACCATTAAATCAACCTTTAAATCATTGCAAATGTATGAGAAATTTTGAAAAGTACCATTTTTTTTATAGAAAAAGTAGATATTTACGAATTATGAAACTCACGACCTTATTATTATTCGTAGGCATAAATATTTGTTTCGCTGCAAACTCTTATTCGCAGCGTACACACTTTTCTATTAACATGAGAAATACTTCTGTCAAAAAAGTTTTAAATATGATAGAGGGTAAAAGCGAATTTGTCTTTTTTTATTATGATAATGTCATTGATGTTAATCGTCGAGTATCAATATCTATCAAAGACAAGCCCGTGACCGAAATTCTCGATGAATTATTTAAAAATACGAATAACACTTATTATATATCCGATCGGCAGATATTTATTATTAAGAAAAAAGGCGATATAGAAATACCTTATAGTCAACAAAAGAAAAGTATTGTCCTACCAAAGTCTTCCCAGAAGCATGTAAAAGGCATTGTCGTAGATGAAAAAACGAACGATCCTATTCCTGGTGCATCAATATTAGTTTATGGAAGTTCACGCGGTGTAATTACGGATGTAGACGGGTCTTTTGATATAGAGGTTTCTAGCACAGACAAATTAGTTATTTCTTTCTTAGGAATGGAGACAAAGACTATTTCTATTGGAAACCAAACAAATTTCACAATTAAACTTATTCCAAAAATCTCAGAACTTGAGGAAGTTACTGTTGTTGCTTATGGCAAACAAAGAAAGGTGAGTGTAATCGGTGCCATAAATACGATTTCGACAGAAAATTTAAGAAGCCCTGTAGGAAAATTAAGTTCTGAATTAGCTGGTCAACTAGCCGGTATTGTAGCTATGCAACGTTCTGGAGAACCTGGGGCTGGTGCGGATTTTTGGATCCGTGGAATTAATACTTTTGGAGCAAACAGTACTCCTTTGGTATTGGTAGATGGTGTAGAACGAAGTTTAGATTTAGTTGATGTAGAAGATATTGCATCATTGTCAATATTAAAAGATGCTACAGCTACAGCATTATATGGTGTACGCGGTGCAAATGGAATTATTATTATTACAACAAAAAGAGGGACAGAATCTGCTCCGCGAATAAGCGCGAGGGTAGAATTTGGTCTTGTGAATCCTGTACGTGTTCCCCAATTAGCTAATGCAGAACAATGGATAAAATATTATAATGATATTTCATTAGACGCTTCAGGAAGATTAGCCATACAGCCTGAAGAAAGAAATCGTTACTTGAATCATTCAGATCCCGATTTATACCCAAATGTTGATTGGATGAAAACGATATTTAATAATATAGCTAACAGTACTCGTGTCAATATCAATGTAACCGGCGGTTCTCCAAAAGTACGTTATTATATAGGTGGCTCTTATTATACAGAAGGTAGCATTTTCAACGTCGCAAATAAAAAAAGATATGATGCTTCCATGCGATATGATAAATTTAGTTTTCGTTCAAACATTGATATAAACATTACTCCAGTTACGGAATTAGGATTGTCTTTATCTACTCAATATGAGGTAACAAACCGTCCAGGACATTCTTTATCTGATATATACGATTATGTCATTGTAACTCCACCATTGTCAACGCCAACTATTTATTCTGATGGGACGCTTGCCAATCCGGCTGTTGGTTCTAATCCTTACAATTATCTGAATAATAGTGGCTATTCTCAAGATTTCAACAATAATGCTCAATCTCTAATTTCATTGACACAAGATTTTTCGAAATTCATAACTCCCGGCTTAAAAGCAATTGTGAAATTCTCATGGGATGCATACAATGGCTCTACTCTAGACAGAATTATGGATCCTACGACTTATCACGCAATAGGACGTGGCTCGAATAACAAACTAATATTTATAAAAAATAATGATGGAAGTAATTATATTAATTTATATAGGAGTAATAGTGGTTCTAGAACAGTTAATTTCGAGGCATCTGTAAATTACGAAAGGCTCTTTGCCGATAAACATAGAATTGGAGGAATGTTTCTTTTTAATATGAGAAGTCATACAGATAATTTTCCAACAAATTATATCTATGCTTTTCCTTATCGGAATATTGGTATAGCAGGAAGAGCCACCTATTCTTATGATGATCGTTATTTTGCAGAATTCAATTTTGGATACAACGGATCTGAAAACTTTTCACCCAATAAAAGATTTGGCTTTTTCCCTTCGTATGCCATTGGCTATATGATTAGTAATGAAAAATATTGGAATAATATACGTCCTATTATTAATCTGCTAAAATTAAAAGCCTCTTATGGTACAATCGGAAATGACCAAATCGGAGGTAATCGTCGTTTTGCTTTTAATTCGGAAATGAATGCCGGAGTTGAGGGTTATATATTTGGAACAAATAAAACAAACAATTTATATTCATCAGGTATTGCCACCGGTATACCGGGAAATGAAAATGTATCATGGGAAAAAGCTCAAAAGGCAAATGTTGGGATAGAATTAGGTCTTATTGATAAATTGAAATTTCAATTGGATTATTTTTATGAAAAACGTACCGGCATATATATTCAACAGCAAAGCGTTCCTTCTGTAGTAGGACTAAATGTGACCCAATACGTTAACCTTGGCAAAATGAGAAATCAGGGACTTGATGGTTCAATGGAATATGAACAGCATTTCAAGGATTGGTATTTTTCGGCACGTGCCAACCTAACTTATAACCGTAACAAAAAGCTATATGATGATAAGCCTACTCCTATATGGCCGTATCAAAGCGAAGCAGGTTTTCCTTATTTGCAACAGAGAGGATTAGTATCCATTGGACTTTTTAAATCAGAAGAAGACATCGCAACAAGTCCTAAACAAAGTTTTGGCAACGTTCGCCCAGGCGATATCAAATATAAAGATATTAATGGGGATAATGTAATTGATGCTTATGACGAAGTAGCTATAGGTTATACCAATATTCCCGAAATAAACTATGGTTTTGGTTTCAGTGTTGGTTGGAAAGGTATTGATGCCTCAGCTTTCTTTCAAGGTGTAGCACATGTAACGCGGATTATAAGCGGAAGTGCATTTTATGGATCATCTAATAACATTCTAAACACAGGTCAGATATATAGTGATGTGGCTGATAAACGGTGGACAGAAGATAATCCAAATCCAAATGCTCCCTATCCGCGACTTTCTATGAGTAAAGTTGAAAACAACTTGCAACCATCTACATTTTGGCAAAGAGATATGGGATTTATCCGATTAAAAAATGTGGAATTAGGCTATACAATACCCAAAAACAGGTATAAAAAATATGGAATATCAACAATACGCATGTATTTACAAGGTGTAAACCTCTTAACTTTTAGTAAGTTCAAACTTTGGGATCCTGAACTAACTTCTAATTACGGTGATGTATACCCTCAAATGAGAACTGTAACTATTGGACTAAATGTTAATTTCTAATTTAATAAAAATGAAACTATGAATAAATTACGAATATTAGGAACTCTTTTATTATCAATCATGTTGTTTTCATCATGTGGCAATTATCTAGATGTTAAATTGAACGATGAATTGACTATTGACGAAACATTTAGTAAAAGAACAACAACAGAAGACTATTTAGCACATATATATAGTTATATACCACGTGAATATGATCTTTTGCATGAAGGTAGTGCGGTACCACGAAGTGATGAAGCAACCTTCGCGTATTATCAATGGGTTGACTATCTGGTTTTCAATACAGGTTCATGGGGACCAACAACTAGTGCTTATAATATATGGAGCCGAAAATATGAAGGTATTAATCAAGCAACAATTTTTATGAACAATATAGAATCTTGTAAAGAAATTGATACCGATACCCAAAAACAGATGAAAGCTGAAGCACGTTTTTTAAGAACCTATTTTTATTTTGAATTATTCCGTCAATATGGACCCGTATATATATGGGGGGATAAAACATCGGACCAAACGATTAAACCGGAGTCTATTGATAGAAATACTGTAGATGAGAATGTAAACTTTATGGTTGAAGAATACGATAAGGCAATTGCAGATCTTCCATTAACAGTAACGGATATGAACAATTGGGCTGGTCGAATAACAAAAGGCGCTGCAATGGCTGCAAAAGCACGTTTATTACTATATGCAGCAAGCCCTTTATTTAATGGCTGTGACTTATACAAAGGGAAAATGAAGAATAAAGACGGTAATTATTTATTTCCACAGGCATCTGATCCGAACAAATGGGATAAAGCCGCAACTGCTGCTAAGGCAGTCATTGATCTTAATATATATCAATTATATCAAAATACTACAGAATCAGATCCATTTCAAAGAGCAATCAAATCTTATCAAGGAATTTTATTTGAGCCATGGAACAGTGAAATTATTTGGGGAGCATGGGCTCGAGATATGAATACAGGAGATTATGAAAGCGTCGCTTTTAATCTAATTGCAAGATGTCTACCTCCTCAAATCCTACAAAACGCCTATGGTGGTACTTGTCCATCTTTAAAATTAGTTGATACATACCCAATGGCTGAATCTGGGAGATATCCGGTAACGGGGTATAATTCTGATGGAAGCCCTATTATTGACCCGAAGTCTGGATATTCTAATACAGGGTTTACAGAACCTTATACACATCCAATCGAAAATTTTGCAACCATCAGGGCACACAATAGTTGTGTAGGTAGGGATGCACGCTTCTATGCTTCTATCTTTGCTAATGGTTTTTATTGGATTAATCAATACGCAGGAAAGCAATTAGTTACGTTTTATACTGGCGGCACTTCTCCATTCCTAGGGAATGGTGGTGATTGCGTAAAGGTCGGTTATTTATGGAGAAGATGTGTTAATCCAGAGCTGAATACTAATAATCATAGTTATGGAAACATTTTTTGGCCTTATTATCGGTTGGCTGAGATCTATTTAGATTATGCTGAAGCATGCAATGAAAAACCGGCTAGAGACGAAAAAGAAGCTTTGTCGTATATCAATAAAGTACGAAACCGGGCAGGATTGAATAACTTGGAAGTAGCATATCCAGAAGTGATAGGCAATCAATCACTACTACGAGAGCTCATTCAAAAAGAGCGGATGGTAGAATTGGCCTTTGAAGGTCATCGATATTATGATATTCGGCGATGGATGATTGCCGAGAAAGAATTTAATGGTCCCATTTATACTTTAAACCTTTTAGCCACAAAATATGATGATTCGTGGCAAAGAACATCTGCTGTATGGATTAGTGGTGAAAATGTTTTTCAACCAAAACATTATTTTTTCCCAATTAATCAGGTTCAATTGAACGAAATGAAAAATATAACTCAAAATTATGGATGGTGAATGTAATAGCAACTAATTATGAAAAAAATATTTATACAAATATCATTTATTGTATGCCTTTTGTTATTGTATGCTTGCCAAGACGAGCGCAATAACTATATGGTTAATGATAAAATAGGACTACTAAATCCTAATCTTATAGAAGCTAAAGTATATAATGAGATTAATGCTAGTTATAACTTATATGCTATAAAAGCTGGTAAAGGGCAACAAGATGCACAACTATCAATATCTATTGAAGATTCTGTTCTTAAGAATTACAATACAGCGAATGGAACAAATTACGTTCAGCTACCTGAAAAATACTATTCATTTACAAATAAAACATTATATTTTGGCAAAAAAGATTACCGAAAAGCTTTTGAGATAAAATGGAACATGCAATTACTTTCTTCTCTTTTAGCATCTAATAATAATTATGTTCTACCTATACATCTTAATATTGATAACAGCAGTATTAGTCCGGGAATAAATAGAATGTCTGCACTTATTCTTCCTGAAATAGTAGAGCCCTATATTGGATTCTTTAATAGTGGTCTAAATCCTATAAGCTATATGCCAACTATCAATGGTTTAGATGAGGAAGATATTTATATCAAGGTAAAAACCAATTTCAATAATTCTTCAGATCTCTCATATCAAATAGCTGTTGATAAACAATTGATAGCTGATTATAACAATGCGAATGGAACAAATTATTTATTGTTACCCGACAATGCATATGAACTGGAAAAGACGACTTGGAAGATTCCGTCAAATGTAAATGCTGCCTATTTTAATATCAAATTTAAGAAAAAAGGATTGATGCCAGATACTTTAAATTATGCTTTTGGAAACTACTTGATCCCTATTAAATTAGTTAGTGTGTCTCAATATAAAATTGATCCACAAGCTTCTACGATGTTTTATCCAGTCATTTTCCAACCTGACAAAATAGATAAGACATCTTGGACTGTTATTGATTATAATTGCAGCAATAAAGAAGATGAAATCGATTGGATTGCAAAACTGGATTGGGGCCCAGAAAAGATGTTGGATAACAATACTGCAACATTTTGGGGATCTGTATGGACAACACCAAAAAAACTCCCCTATTATTTTGTATTCGATATGGGGAAACAGCATAAATTATTTAAATTAGGATTTGAAAATCCATCGGGAGATGATTCTTGGAGAGGCGATGCTAAAGCGGGATACATAGAAATAAGTTTAGATAACAAAAAATGGACTCATCTCGCCGATTGGACAGCTCCTGACAAAGATACAAGGGCTATAACATTCGATGTGCCTACAACAACGGCTAGATATATACGATTTGTCATCACAGACGCATTTACCCTCATAAATGGAGGTTCTGAGATGAATATAGCAGAATTTAATGCATGGGGTTTGTAATTTAATTCACCTAGGAACCGCGTTTGTGCATGACGCGGCTCCTTTAAAATGACTCTTGAATATTAAAAAATGAAAAAGAATATATTATTCCTTTATGCATTATTTATTTGTCTTGTAAATGTTGCCGCGAAGTGTACGCCTACAGAATCCATGTATAATATGGTCATGCGTTTATTTCCTACACATATCAATTCTTTTGTATTCCAGCAGATTTCATCTAGTACAGATTGTTTTATTTTGCAAGGTAGTGGGAATAAAATAAAAATCAGTGGGAATAACGCCAATTCAATGGCGGTTGGGTTGAACTATTACCTAAAGAACTATTGTATCACAACTATCTCTTGGTTCTTGACAGACCCGATAGAATTGCCTAAAGTTCTACCACGTATTGAAAAGCATATTAAAATTACGGCAAAAGTGCCTATACGATTTTTTTTAAACTATTGCACGTACGGTTACACTATGCCTTGGTGGTCTTGGAAAGATTGGGAAAGATTTATTGATTGGATGGCGTTGAACGGTATAAACAGACCGCTTGCCATCACAGGCCAAGAAGCTGTATGGTATAAAGTTTGGAAAAAATTCGGAATGACAGATATGGAAATCCGTTCATATTTTACAGGACCGGCTTATCTTCCTTGGCATCGAATGTGTAATATTGATATGTGGCAAGGTCCACTACCTATGAGTTGGATAAAAAGCCAAGAAATATTACAAAAACGAATTGTTAATAGAGAACGAGAATTTAATATGAAACCAATATTGCCAGCTTTTTCTGGGCATATACCTGCGATATTGAAGACATTGTATCCCAACATACATACGACAAAAGTTGCTTCTTCTTGGGGAAGCTGGGGAGGATTTGCTTCCAAATACCATTGTTCGTTTCTGAACCCAATGGATTCTCTTTATGACGTAATTCAAAAAGAATATTTATCAGAACAAAACCTATTATATGGAACTGATCACATTTATGGAGTAGATCCTTTCAATGAAGTTAACCCTCCTACTTGGAATCCTGATTCATTGGCAGTAATTTCGTCACATATTTATCAATCAATGGCTCTAGTCGATAAAGATGCAATATGGCTTCAAATGGGTTGGCTCTTTATTAACGATTCGATACATTGGACACCTGCATGTAAAAAGGCGTTTATAGGTAGCGTGCCACAAGGGAAAATGCTCTTTTTAGACTATTTCTGTGAGAATACTGAAGTATGGCGTACCACTGAGTCCTTTTATGGTCAACCTTTTATTTGGTGCTATTTAGGAAATTTTGGTGGAACAACAGCCATATATGGACCCATCAAAAAAATCAGTAAACGGTTATTCAATACCTTTCAATATGCCGGTAATAATTTTATTGGTATAGGCGCTACGCTTGAAGGTCTAGATTTAAACATGTTTGCTTACGAGTTTACTTTGGATAAAGCGTGGAATATACCACAAAACGATACTCAGTGGTTAGAAAATCTTGCTGATAGAAGATTAGGGTTTAAAAATATGGCCGCTCGTCGGGCTTGGAAAGTTTTAAGTAGTAATGTACTCGAGAAGGGTACTCCTATCGTTATTGAAAACAGACCAACTTTAAAAAACGGTGATACAAAAGAAGTAATATATCCAAATGAAAGCCAACAAGGATTATTAAATGCTTGGAAAGAACTCCTTTCTGTGCCAAATGCAAATCGTTCTACTTATTGTTTTGACGTTGTAAATATAGGACGTCAAGTCCTTGAATATTATTTTCAACATTTATATGATGGATTTATACAAGCATATGAGAAAAACGACATTTCAAAGTTGAAATCTATCGGGGCAGAAATGAAGAGCGTATTGAAAGATGTTGATGTATTGGTCGCTTGTCATCCTACTTTTTCTTTGAAAAATTGGATAAAAAATGCCCGTATTATGGGAAAGGATGCAATAGAAAAAGATTATTTTGAGAAAAATGCTCGCACGATCATTACGGTATGGGGAGATAGTAATGAATTAAACGATTATGCACGACGCGGATGGGCAGGATTAGTATCTAATTATTACGCTCCACGTTGGATTAAATTCATTGATGAAGTAACTGAAGCTGTTAAACGGCACAAGGTATTTGATGAAAAAGCTTTTACAAATGAATGTTTTGGGATGGAACGAAATTTTATTGAGCCATCCCATATCATTACCTATACTAAAAGTAAGAACAGTATTTTAACAGCAAAAAGCATATTAAAAAAATATTTTACTCCTAATAAATAGTATGATACTTTATGAAACATTTATTTTATTCTCTAATAGTAATTTTACTATTATGCTTTTATAATATTGCAAAAGCTCAAAAGTTTGAACACTTGGCCGATACCCCTGCAATGGGGTGGAATAGTTGGAATAAGTTTACCGATTATATTAATGAAGATATCGTCAAAGGGACTATTGATGCAATGGTAGAGACAGGACTTAGAGATGTTGGCTACATATACATAAATATAGATGATAGTTGGCACGGCGAACGTGACGGAGAGGGATTCATTCAATCGAGTCCTAAAAAATTTCCTTCTGGCATTAAAGTCCTTGTCGATTACGCCCACTCCAAAGGATTAAAATTAGGACTTTATTCGGATGCGGGTTATAAAACTTGTGCTAATTATTCAGGAAGTTTAGGTCATGAATATCAAGATGCGCTTCAGTATGCAAGATGGGGCGTCGATTATTTAAAAGAAGATTTTTGTTATACTGAAAACATTAACCCAATAGGTGCATATACATTAATGTGCAATGCAATACGGGATGCTGGTCGACCAGTATACTTTAGCATATGTGAAGGTGGTTATAATAAACCTTGGGAATGGGGAAAGGCAATAAGCCATTCTTGGCGTACAACGATTGATATTCAAAATAACTTCGAAAGCGTGCTTTCTATCATTGACCAACAAGAAGGACTTCGAAAATATGCAGGCCCAGGACATTGGAATGATCCAGATATGCTGGAAGTAGGCAACGGTATGAGTGTTCATGAAGACCGAGCGCATTTCACAATGTGGTGCATGTTAGCAGCTCCATTAATACTTGGCAACGACATACGTTCTATGAATAAAGAGACAGCGGAAATATTAATGAATAAAGATGTAATTGCTATTGACCAAGACAAATTGGGTGTTGAAGCATTAAAGTTTTCTTCAGAGAATGGCTTGGAATTTTGGTTCAAGCCATTAGAAAACGGAGATTGGGCATTCTGTATACTCAACCGCAATAAAACGCCGGAAAATTATATAATAGATTGGCAGAAGTTCAATTTGAAAGATGATATAAGCCAGCGTTCGATAAATTTTAATACTATTATTTATAACTTACGTAATCTTTGGACAAAAAAATCGGAAGGAAATACAAGAGGAAAAAAGAAAATAGTCATTGAGGGACATGATATACTAATCTGGCGTTTAAGTAGAAAAGAATAGTAGATCGTATGATTATTTTATTATCTCATTCTTCTTTTTATCTCCAAAAGATGCAAGCAATAAATATATTATAATTAATAGTTCTTATGTAAAATGCTGCGCTTAAAAAATATTTCAAAAATGCTTCACATTAAAAATTTTATTTTATCAGCACTTATTATTTTCATCGGTTGTGGAAATAATAATATCACGGCTAGTGATAACGAAGTTAGAGCACCACACAATGATAGCACTTCAAAATATTCATGGGAAAAAGAAAGGACTGCTATTTTAGATTATAGAAATATGGTACTTCTATATGGTGGAGGTTGTCAACGAGACCATCAATGGAACTTGGAGTACACAACTCCTTATGTTATCTATACTGATGAAAATAATGAGAAACACTGGTTGTTTGACTGTTTCTTATATTTGGAAATTTACAATGGAAACGGAAAGATGTTTGCTTCTGGATATGCTCCAACACCGGCCAATCAACAAGATTGGATGTCCTTAGTAAATTATTATTTTCAATCGAATAATGCATTAGGAGCGTTAGATAAAACCATTGAAGCTGCAATTAAAGAAATCGGTTCACCTCCAACAAAAAGGAAAATAGTCATAGGTCTGCCAGAACCTATTAAAAATCAAAAGGACTGGGGATATGATAAAAATGGCATTCAATTAGATTTTTCTAAAGATGAAGATAGAATTGCAGCTTGCAAATGGTATATTGACTACGTAAGAAGTCGGTTCGATGATATGAAATATAAAAATATAGAATTAGCCGGTTTTTATTGGATTGCAGAAGAAGCTACTAACACTAAAACGATTATCAACGAAATTGCCACATACTTAAAAAATCTAAAGTATTCTTTTAATTGGATTCCATATTTTGAATCTGATGGCTATTCTGACTGGAAAACGTTAGGTTTTAACTATGCCTATTTACAACCAAATTATTTCTTTGATGACAAAATTCCTCTTTCTAGATTAGATAATGCCTGTGAACTGGCCGACAAATACAACATGGACATGGAAATGGAATTTGATGAAAGAGTATGTAGTGGGTGGGGATATAGACTAAAAAATTACATGTCTGAATTTATAAAAAACGGCATATGGAAATCCAGAAGATTAGCCTATTATCAAGGAGATGTCGCATTGTATAATTTATCAAGATCTCAAAAAAAAGAAGATTATAATCTTTATCATGAGTTCTGCAAATTCATTATTCAACGTCCATTATATTAGTACAATTGAGATTACATATCAGATAAATATCTTAGAACCAATAAAATGAACAATGAATAACTAATACCTGCTAAATCATATAAATGTTTATTGTAACAATCCAGGCTCTGCACGTATAATAGAAACTCTGCAATAATAATAATTTAATCGGAAATGGCATGTATTGTATATAAGCTATTGAAATGCCTACCGCTTATTTTCTGAAAAGAATTTGAGTCTTTATTAATCACTATTTAAAAAGTAATTTCAGCGAAACATTTAAGAAAAAAAGTGCTTCGCTGAAATACTTTTTAAGGGACGGCTAATTATTGCGTCAGAATAGACCGTAAACATTGCATAATGTTGAAAAAAATATATTTATAATTTTCGATGTTGCACTAGATAGTCCCAAAAAGATCACACTCTTTCACTTCACATTCCCGATAATATAATAAAACAATATGAGAAGAAAGCCCTCTTTAGAAATGTATTTTTTAATTTCTGAAAGAGCTTTAGTTATTTGTTTCTCTACAGCTTTAATACTAATATTTAATTCTTGCGCAATTTCTCTATTTGATAGTTCTTTTTCGCGGCTCATCCTAAATATTTTCTGACATTTTGGAGGAAGATGTACAATACAATTGTTTACGTGTGATAAAATGAGTTGATAGTCAATCATCGAATCAGCTTCTTCACAAATAATTTCCCCAATCAAATTTTCTAGTTCAAGATTTTCCTCGTATCTTGTAAATAACTCAAGACGCACACTTCTTGGGCTTCTTAAATAGTTTACAGCTTTATCATGTACACATTTATATAACAAAGGCTTTAACGAATAATTATAGTCCAAGCCATCATGTTTCTCCCATAATTCGGAGAACACTTCCTGAACAAGATCTTCACTAGCCTCGGAATCTTTTATGAAATGGTAAGAATAAATACACAAAGACTCATAGTATTTCAAAAAATATTTTTTAAAATACAAAAGTTGGAATGTTTCTTTATCATTATTTGTCAATGTGTTACCAATCATATATTGACTCTAATAGTTAGATAGGCAAAAATAATAAAAATAGATTAATAATAAAAGCATATATTTAAATTAATTTACAAGTAATTGATTATATTTTTCAAAAAAAGGAAAGGATAGATTTAGATATACTAATCTTTTTAAAATCCTTCATCTATTCTCTTAAACTTTACGCATAAATTTCAATATGCTTCACCCCTAAACACTTCAACTAATTTTAAGCAGGGGCTAAAGATCTCATTATAAATATTCCCATATCAAATCATTTATAAAAAAATTAGAAATCAGTACTTTTCTTGTGAATTAGGGGGTAGAACTATGTTGAACTGCTCTCAGAGGCAAATAAGTTCCAACATCTTGGGGTGAAACGAAGTACTTTCTCGGAAGCCAGTGACAGGCGCAAGAATGAATTTTTTGAGCAAATCTATTTCTCGCTGTATCAACAATACCAAAATGATTTAGCAGGCAGCCGAACAAATGGGAGTCGGACGTAATCCAAAACATGGAAAGAAAAAAGGATGTATAAAATTTGTTCCGTACGAATTATAAATGGATGATGCAGCAAACTCCAGCTCCTTGCGTATTATAATAGGGGAGGGCGACGACGTTTTTCAGATGTTTACTTTTAAATAGTTTGTTTTTAATTGTAGGATAAAGCCAATAGCCTATTTTTGTGCTTAATATTCCAAAACCGCCTCCGGCAATAACGTCTGTGAGCCAATGTTTATTGTTGTACATTCTGAAAAATCCTGTACCTGCAGCTACCGCATATCCGGTAATACCAATCCAGGGAGAGACGTCTTTGTACTCTCTCCATAGAAATTCGGCACCCATAAAAGCTGTGGCTGTGTGTCCTGAGGGGAAAGATTGGTTGTTTGATCTATCCGGACGTTCTTCTTTTATAATCCTCTTTAAAGATTCTACCGTAATGCCCATTATGAGATAGGATGTTGCTAGAATAATGGTGCGATCTTCAAAATTGTGATAACCTTTTAGTCCGGCAATATTTAGACCATAAACGGCAGCTATCGGAGCATATTGCGAAAAATCATCGATTGTAATCTTCTTGTCGATATTTTCTCTTAGTTCATCTTTTACCTGATAATTTTTGGATTCAAGCCAGTCACTATAGACACCTATTACCCCTATCGTAATCATTGTGGCAGGGAGCACCAATTGTTTCACTTTGAATTTGTAATAGTCTGAATGATTTGGCTTTAAGATTGAATCTTTGTTTTGCTGGCGAGATGTGATACTATCTTTACAGTATGTGTTTGCGCTCTTACTCAATATGTTTGTACTTTGAGGTTGTGCGTGCACGATTGTAAATAGGGCAATGGCGCAAATTGTAGGTAACAATCTGTGGTTATTTCTGATACCTAATCTTATCATGATCTCTTTTTTAGTTATTTGGTGAGCAAAAGTAATGATTATTTTGGTCTTATATGTTCTATTGGACCTTATTATTGTTCTCTTTTGCCTTTTTTTTAGCGTATTAGATTATTATTATTCTAAAAATTCAAAACAACTTAATATATGAATTGATAAGTTCCGGCACTAAGTTCCCTCTTTTTGGCTTCGACTTCCACCGTTGCACTTGTATTGGTGGGAATGGTGATGTTTAGAATCACTTTATCACCCGATCGTTTCCACTCGGATTTAATCAGTCCATTTACTGAATGATATTCTGCTTTTACCCAATCAAGTCTTTTTACAAAATGCGGCTGTATCAGTATATGTCTAAATCCGGTATTCTGCTGGTCAAAGTTGATTCCTGCCAAAACGTGATACATCCATGCATTGATATCTCCCAGGAACACGTGGTTGAGAGACGCATCTTTGAAGGTGGGAGAGAGTTTCCACGTTTCGGGAAGCGCTGTCAGTCCTCTATTGATCCAATTGCCCCATGAAGGAGAATCTTCTTTGGTAGCAAGTTCGTAGGCTTGGTCTGCATATCCGTATTTTGATAACATTCTCAATACCGTTTTGCTTCCTAACATTCCGAAATCGAGAAAGTTGTTGTTTTCCTTAATCAGTTGGCTTAGTTTATCCGCTACCTGTTGTTCATATTCTTTGGGTACGATTCCTAAGTAAAGGGCAACCCCTTGAGCTGCCTGCGAGCCATTTGAATATAGACCGGTTTTCGGATCGAAATAGATACGGTTGATCAGTGATTTCAATTTCTCGGCCTTTAGGGCATAGTTTGTGCCGTCTTTCCCCAAAAGCTTTGCGAATTGTGCCATATACATGTTGTCCATATAGTAATAGCACGTCGTAGTATAATCGGTCGGGGTCTGTGTCTTATAGAAGACCCAATCGCCTATACCGTATGTCACGGTTCCGTTTTTATCTTCGCGTGAGCCCAGGTATGAGAGATATTTTTGACATGTGGGCCATATCTTTTGAATTCCGCTGACGTCGCCATAATACTGATATAAATTCATCGGAACGATAAAAATAGCGGCATCCCATACGGGACCTATCCAATCATCGTATCCCCAACCCGAGCTGGGGATGATACCAGAGATACGCCCTTGGGGAGTTTGATTGTCGATCATATCGTTTATCCACTTTTCATAGAAGGTGATGCCGTCGAAGTTCAACAATCCCGCATCCATGCTGATGTGGGCATCTGCTGTCCATCCATTCTTTTCGCGCTGAGGGCAATCGGTGGGAATACTCATCAGATTGGATAAGTAGGATTGATTGACGGCTTTCCATATTTTATTGAGCAGCGTGTTGGAGCAGCTGAAATTGCCTGTCGGTGTCACTGCTGTATGAAAGAATTCTGCTTTCAGACTTTCTTTCGTTAACTTGACCGGATGGTCGGCATGTATTTCTACATACTGAAATCCGTGATAGTTGAAATGGGGAATGAAAATATCATCTTTACCGTCTAATATATATGTGTCTGTTTGGAAAGCCATATCAGGCTGAGGCTTGAAATAAAGATCAATATTGCCGGTTTCCAATCGTCCATCAGCTTTTTGTATTTCGCCGTGTCTCAGTGTAATTTTAGTGCCTTTCTCTCCCTTTATAGCCAGGCGGCAAAATCCGGACATATTCACACCAAAATTGTATACGAATAGGCTGTCGCCAAAAGAAACGAAATTGACAGGGCTGATTTCGCGATCTATTCTAATCGGAGGCATATGCTGTGATATTAGTAGGGGAGATGGTGCTTCTACTTGCTTTGCATTCTTCCACGAAGAATCGTCAAACCCCGGTTTGTCCCAACCGCTTATTTCCAAACGGGCATCATAGGTGTCTCCACCATAAATGTTGTTTTGAAGATATGGACCGGTATTTGTTTTCCATGAAGCGTCTGAACCGATTATTTGTGTTGTTCCGTCAGTATAGATTATATGCAGTTCGCATATCATTCTGGCTCGATTGCGCCAACGTGCTTTCTCAAACTCCCATGGCCCCACGGGGGCTATTTCGTTGTAGAAACCGTTTCCCAAGACAGCCGATAGAACATTTTCTCCTGATTTAATAAGAGAGGTTACATCGGAGACACTGTATAAATTTCTCTTATCATAATGAGTGTATCCCGGATTTAGCAACGAATTCGATACGGGTTTACCATTCAGATTCATGACGCAATAGGCTGCCGCACTGACGTACATGCGAGCTTTATTAATCACGCCTTTGTTTGCTCTGAACGATTTGCGCAGCATTGGAGCGGGATTGTAGTCTTTGTCGTATTCGTCTGTAATCCATTGCCCATGCCAATCTTTCCGATTCATCATAGCTGTTTCAAACGAGCTTACGGGCGATATGACTTTTCGTTTTCCGCTTTTGTCCCATGTTGTAACTTGCCAATAGTATTTTGTGAAAGAGTTCAGTTTTATTTTTCCATTGTATTGGGCGAAAGATCGATTTGAATTTATGATGCCGGAGGTCCAATAAAATCCATTTGTATGAGTGCTTTCATTGAATGAGCGTCTATCTGTAGCAATACTTATCTTATATTTGTATTGCTGAAATGTATTGTTCGCAGAGTAATTCCAAACGAAACGCGGCATTGAAACATCGATGTTAATAGGATTGGTATTATATTCGCATCGCATGCCAACGATTGAAGTCGTGGGAGCGGTGAACGAACAGAAAAAGAATAGGATTAATGCCGTAAGTAAAAGATTCGAATATTGGGCAATTGTTTTCATGATATCTAAAAATATTTTTAATAATGAATCATAATGTTGAGAGGTTGTTTGTCTATCATTTCTATGTTATATATCCTTTTTGAAGTAGACACTGAGATATGATGGCAAATGGTTTGATTTTTTATTCAATCTCATCATCCCTAAGCATACATCGTAAGATGAAATGATTAGGAAATGAGAAAGATCATTGGTGACCAACCCTTTAATCGAATCGAATTGATTTAATTTGATCTTACCCGGATACTTTAATAATAGTTCATTAATCTGTTTGATGTAGTTGCTATTATCTATTACATTTGTGGTCTGATATATGTGAATGGATTGGACAGATTCCAACATTCCGTTTGCGAGTTCGAGCAGCCTGGAATCTATTTCGCTGTTAATGATGATTGCTACATCCGATATTTTGGCTATTTCTCGCTTACTGATGAAAACAATGACATTACAGTCTACCCGTTGCAATACTTTTTGTACTTTTTCGGTTAACATGATTCCCGAAAAAGCATACGACTTTCGCTGAATGCTTTTTAGTAGAGATACCAAGAAACTGTTCTTCTTTCGGACGGCATTTTTAGCTTCTTCTTGTATTTGTTCGTAGGCCGAGCCAACGAGCAAATAATCCACTTTCTCTTTTTTTGTGGTTGCCACAATCTCATCGATAATGTCTTCCGTCAGTCTGTAGTATTTGTTAAGGTTTATGTGGTTTTTATATGCTTCGGCTACAATGGGTTCAAAACTTTTCTGCGCATAATGTTCGGCACTTATCATATTGAGTTCGGTGCCTTGTGTGAAATGGGCGGCGATAATATCTTTTTTATGAATGCTTTTCCCAAAGACCAATTGGCATATGGAGAGAAGAGCCGCTCCGCTATTGGGAAGTCCGAAACTGAGCATTATTTTCTGCTTTGATGCTTTTTTCTCCTCTTTTTGTTTGAATAAGATAGAGATTAGGTGCAATGCCGGTGTTGTCATGAAAGTTGTAACGAGTGCCATAATAACCAACAATGCAAAGATCGATTGTGGCAGTATGCCCATTTCGTAGCCGATGTTGAGGGCTACGAGTTCCATTAATCCTCTGGTGTTCATCAGCATCCCGATGGTCAGACTGTCATGCCACGATTCTCCAACCAGCTTGGCTGCCAATGCACACCCTCCGAATTTGCCTGTAATGGCAATGAAAATAAGTACTCCACAGGTGATCCACATCGATGCATTGTTGATGAGCAGTACATTTGTATTCAAACCTGTATATGCAAAAAAGAGAGGTAGGAAAAAGGCTAATGTCACATCTTCTATTTTATTTATCATCGTATGCCTGAACTTGAGATTGGACGGCATGACTACACCTGCGATAAAAGCCCCAAATAAGGCATGAATGCCCAGAAATTCGGTAAATGTAGCCGACATTATTAATGTGAGGAAGATGAAACTCACAAAATTTTTGTTCACCGTTTCGCTATTTGCATATACTTTGCCTATTTTGTTAAAGAAAGGGCGAACGACTAGAAACATGAATAGGATATACAATAAAGTGAATGCAATGGTATACAGCGAACTTAAAAAAACGCCTGCCTTCGCCACCGCAATAACGACAGCAAGCAAGCACCATGCCGTTACATCGTCATTGGCGGCCGATGCAATCGATAAAACTCCCAACGGCGTATGCGTCAACCCCCTTTCTTGTATAATTCTGGCGAGTACCGGAAAGGCCGTTATACTCATTGATATGCCGATGAAAAGCGCAAATGGTAAAAAAGAGACAATATGGGATGCGTATTCTTGATAGATGTAATAGGAAGCAATGATGCCTAAAAAGAATGGAACTAATATGCCGGCATGACTAATGACCAATGTCTCGTTTATTTTGTTTTTCAAAATTTTGAAATCCACTTCCAGTCCAATGACAAACATAAACAATACCAGACCTATCTGGCTGATAAGGTGTATATTCTCTAATGATTTTGCAGCAAATATGAAATTGAAAACCTGAGGAAAGAAATGCCCTAAGAAAGAAGGGCCCAGAATAATTCCGGCAGCTATCTCTCCAATAACTCCCGGCTGTCCTATCCGATTGAACAGTACTGAAAATATGCGGCATGCAAATAATATAACGATAATCTGTATAAGCAGCATCATTATATTAGAATTGAGATTCGTTTTTAGTATATTGGTGAATGCCCCCAGGGGAGAGGTTAATACTTTATTGGCCATATGCGCAACGCTTGTCTTATGCAAGTCTATTCCGTTTTTTAAGCCGATTCCGATTAACAACCCGAAGATAATAATCATGGCTATATATATGAGGATATTTCTTCTGCTTTTTATCATTTGTATAAATAATAAGTTATTAATAGCACAATTATATTCCACCTAAAAACACGGACAAATATACGTAAAAAAAGTTGCTGTTTTAAGAAACAGTTCTGAATTTTTAGAAAAATGATAGTGTGAAACTGTTTCGAATTCTTTTGGCCTCTTCTTGGCGTATTTATTGAGATTAAGTGAGAATATATATAATAAAGAAAGCGAGAGAATTCATCCTCTCGCTTTCTTTATTATATACTGGTTATCTATTCGACTAATATCCAAAAATCTGTTTCTGTGTGAGTTTAACAATAGTACCATATTTTGTAATACTCTTCATATCCAACTCTTTTTCGTTGCCCAGGATGGCAGTCTTGTATTTGATGCCTTTTACGAATGATTTCTGAAAGTTAGTGACATCGTTCATTGTCATGCCTTGTAGTTTATTGAATATTTCTTTGTTTATATCGTAGTTCAAGCCTAGCTTTTGAGCGTTTAAATATTTCCAAAGAATGTTCATACCAATTGTACGGTTAGTGCGGAATTGCGAGATTACGTTCTGTTTTGATAAATCGAAATTAGCTTGAGCCAGCGGCATGTTGTCCAGAATATCTTGATATGCTGCCAATGCGTCTTTTGCTTTATCGTTTTGGGTAATGATAACGGCATTTATAGAATAAGCATCATTCTTGCGATTTCCACCTCTGTAATAAGCGTATGCGCTATAGGCTAAAGCTCTCGATTCTCGAAGTTCTTGAAAAACAATACTGTTCATCGATCCGCCGAAATAGGAATTATATAATATTCGAAGCGGTTCGGTCTCTACAGAGAACCGATGAGTATTCGAGACAGATATTTTATTCACATAGATGTTTTTGGCATCGTAAGGAGCAATATAGACTTTATTCTCTGTTGTCGGTACCTTGTTATAAATGATTTCTTGTGGTAAAGCTTTTAGAACTTTCGGTACCTGATGCATTTGGTCGATGGCCTGAATCGTCCCCTCCTCCGATGTCGGTCCGTAATATAATATACGGTGTTGATAACTGAACAGATGATGGATTTTGTCAATTAGAGTCTGTGGGTTGAGCTGCTGCATCTGTTCATTGGACAGCATGCTTTTTTGATGTTGTCCATCGTAAGTGATATAATCTACTAAATTTGAAAAGTTATATTGTTGATTGAGCTTTTGATCCGAACGGTTTTTGATGCTGTTCTGAACATAAGTTTTGTAGGTCGCTTTGTCTACAATGGCATGAGCCAATAAATCTTCGACCAATTTCATCGCAGGCTTCATGTTCTCACTCAATCCGTATATTGCGATATAGGTTTGTTCCTCCGTTGCGCTTACACTAAAACTACATCCCAAATTATACATCTTTTTATTGAAATCTGAATTAGACATCTTTGCTGTGCCAAGCAGATTGAGATAACCGGCTGCGAAATTCAGATATTTGTCATTGTTGCTACCTCGGTCGAGTAGATAAATGATCGTGAAAATGTCGTTTAACGTATTGTTCTTATACAGCAATTGAATGCCGTTCTTAACTTTTGCTTGCGACAAGTCTTTTTGGAAATCGACAAATGTCGGTTCGATGGGTTTGACGGGGCTATTTTGAATGGCGCGTAAGAATTCACTTGCCTTATCTCTGTTGGTTAAGATCGGAGAAATGGCAGGTTTGTCTATTTTCTTTTCGTTCGGATCTTGCCCCTTTTCTTTGTATACTGCTACATAGTTGTTGCCGAAGTAGCGATTGGCAAAAGCCACTACATCTGCTTTTGTTATTTTAGATAAGCGATCTACCTTCGTTACTTCGTCTTCCCAAGGAACATCCTTAGTAAACGACTCTACAAACATACTGGCACGGGCTTCGTTGTCTTCTAGTATTTGCATTTGTCGCAATTTGAACTGGTTGATTGAGCCTTTTAAAAGTTCTTCGCTGAATTCTCCTTTTTTGAGCTTGTCTAATTCTTTCAAAAACAATGCCTTCACGTTATCTAGTGTTTGTCCTTGCTTTGGAGTACCCATCATCATATATACAGAATAATCGCCCATCATATTTGGATATGAATTCGCCTTTAACATTGTTTGCTTCTGAACGATATCTTCATCAATCAATCCGGCACTACCATTGGCTAAAACCATATCGAGCACTTGCAATGTATCACAAACGGCTGAACGTTGTGCAGGAAAACGCCAACCTAATGCCAATTGTTTAGCCTCCGGTCCAAAGACTTTTTTGATAATTGGAGAAGTGATGGGTTGTTCCGGCTTTATTTGTATTTTGGGCAGCGAAGTATTTGGTTTCAGTATACTGAAGTATTTATCGATGATAGCAATTGTTTGGTCCGGATCAAAGTCTCCCGACATACAAATGGCCATATTATTGGGAACATAATAGGTATGGAAATGATTGTCGATATTTACAATCGAAGGGTTTTTTAGGTGCGTTTGAGTTCCTATAACTGTCTGCTGACCATAAGGGTGATTTGGAAATAATCCTTGATTGATAGTATCAAATACTTTTCTGATGTCTTGTGCCAAATCAATATTATATTCTTCATAAACAGCTTCGAGCTCTGTGTGGAAGCCACGGATTACAGCGTCGTTGAAACGGTCGGCTTCTACTTTTGCCCAGTTCTCTATTTGATTGCCGGGTATATTTTCCTGATAAACGGTACAGTCTTCTGATGTGAATGCGTTGCTTCCTTGCGAACCTATACTAGTCATCAATTTGTCGTATTCGTTGGCGATAGAATATTTGGAGGCTTCGTGCGAGATGCTATCTATTTGATGATAGATGGCTTTGCGCTGAACAGTATCGGTAGTGCGACGATATACTTCGTATAGTTGGCGTATCTGATCAAGCAGAGGCTTTTCGGCAGTATAGTTGCTTGTGCCGAAGTGAGAAGTTCCTTTGAATAGCAAATGCTCCAGATAGTGCGACAATCCGGTTGTTTCCGACGGATCGTTTTTGCTCCCCACATGAACAGCTACATACGTTTGAATGCGAGGTTGTAGTTTGTTTACAGAAAGATAAACTTTCAAACCATTTGACAGTGTGTAAATTCTCGAATGCATCGGGTCGTTCGGCACCGTCTGATACGTCGGAAGAACTCCGGCGAACGTGAAGGAACTTATTGCAAAAAACAATAATATCCCTACCGATAAAATTCTTTTTCTCATAAATAAAGTTTTTTAGTTCTGCATAATTAAGGTTGGCAATAAGAACTTGTGTTTGTAATAACACACTACAAATATAATTTATTTTTATTGAAAAAAAGAATGTTATGTAATATATTATTGAATAATATTGTCGTGTTTTTTATATGATACTTGCTGACTTTTCTTTTTAAGAAACGGAAAAAGGCCAGTACTCAAGTAAGTAATTTTATCTATTTGATATAAAAGTTCAAAACAGCTAAGCAATATATATAAAAGCAACCGATAGAGTACTCTTAATATCTCTATCGGTTGCTTTTATTGTAGCGTCTGACTTTAGATGCTTATTATGCTTTTTCGGCAGGTGCACCGATAAATCGGTTATCTGCAGGTAGCGTTTCATTCTTCATTAATACCGATAATGGATCGAGTATGGCATTTTTCTCCATTTTCGAATCGTATAATACTACAGACATTCCTCCTACACTACTATTTTCTCCCAATGTGACGTACGACATCTTCATTACTCGGTCTTCAAAAAGATGGGTCTGCATGGTGCAGTTGTCGTTAAGTGCCGCGTAGTCGCCAATATGTATCAGGTCGAACTCTGTAATTTGTGTGGTGAACAAGCAAGTGCGCTTTCCTATTTTACATCCCAGCAGCCTGAGTGGATATTTAATAAACGGCGTACCTGTAAGTATATTCAAAAAGAATAGTACCAAAAAGTTTTCGTAAAGTCCCGTTACCAGTTCGCTACGCCATACGAAGCCGCTCCAAAGAGGTCTGTTTTGCGGAACATATCTCCCAATGACAATCCATTTGAATATTGCCATGATGACTGTGCCTACGATAGCCGCTCCGATGTATAACAGAGGGAACCACAACAAAAGTTCGCCCAAATCTTTGTCTATTTGCAAATACGATGCTGCTTCGGTGATAAATCCTGCCATCAGTATAAAAAGAGTGGAAGGCAGTACTACACGAAAGAATTCAATAAAATATCGGTAGCAAAATAGTTTTTTGGATGGCTTATATGTGCGATCCATAGAGAAGTCTTGATTGACGTCTCTTCTTGGCAAGAATACCGCCGGAGAACCAAACCAGTTGGTCCCGTCTTTTACCGGAAGATCTTCTTCTTTCATTTTAGACAGCACGCCGACCAATACATCATTGCCGACTCTAGTCTTAGGACTCAATACGGCACTGTTTCCTACAAAAGTTCTATCGCCAATATAGGTTTTGGCTATCTCGATATAGCCACCTCTGACATACGAGGCACCTACCGAAACAGAATCTGCTAGAAAACATTCATCTCCTGTGACTAATAAGTCCGGCGAAATAAATTCTACCGTTGATATTTCGACACGCTTACCCATCTTTACACCTAGTAGTTTGAACCACTTTTGCAGATAAAGCGTGGTATATAGAGTACCTATTACTTGTAGACTCAGTTTCATGAGCTGGTCGAAGAACCACTTCTTGTAATAGAACAGACTGTTCACTTTGTATTTACCTTCCTTGATGTTGCCCAGTAATAGCCATTTGAACATGGCAATGATTACTGTAAGTAGCAAAACAAAAGACACGCCGATGAATAGAGTGACCCATGAGAAACTCCAAATGTCGGATACGTAATTGATATGTGCAACCAATATCATGCCCGGGAAGAAGGCTACCATTGTGATTAATGGAATGATGAAAACACAAATCAATGATAATAGAATGAATTTGAATGACCAAAGCGGAATGGTCTTTTCTGGTACGTTCTTTCCTATGGGTTGAGCCGGCGATCCGCCCCAATTTTCGTTATCCGGAATGATTCCACCGTCGGGAATGAGAGTGAGGTCTTCTATCGAACTGTTTTTTCCCATTTTCGAATTCTGTGCCAAGCAGCATCGGGTACCTACAAAGGCGTTCTCGCCCAATTCTATGGTTCCTATTTTCAGCCAACCATCTTCAATGGTATATCCTCTGAGGTGTGTATCAGTACAGATACTCACATTATCGTCCATCGTTACTAGGTCGAATACATCAATAGCCGAAGTATTGATATAGCAGTTCCTACCAATTTTGGCTCCCATCAGTCGCAAAAACCAATTCATGATTGCTGTACCGCTGAAATAAATAATCGGACAAATGGCCGTTACTTTGCCGACGAGCCAGAAACGGAAGTAGTAGCTTCCCCAGAGTTTGTATTTCCCCGGCTTGATGCGACCTATTACCAGCCATTTGAAAATAATCGAAAAGACTGTGAATACAGGTAATATGGAGAAGTAAGCAAAAAGGCTTAATACGATTGAACTCCATATGCCGAAGTCGGCCACATAATAATAAGAATAAACAAAGAACGGGCCCAGCCATTCCAAACCGAAGAGAAGAGTAAGGAAAATAAGAGATATGCCTTGACAGATAGAGCATAAATAATATTTCCATGTAGGAACTTTATAGATGTCTCTAACTTCTTCTTTCTGATTTTCTTTCGGGCGTTTCTTTTCCAATTCGCGAGCCAGATCTGACAATATAGGATATTTGTAGACATCCGCTACAGACATATTTTCGAATATCTTTAGCTCTCGCATCTGAGAGACAACAATGGCAGCGAGCAATGAATGCCCCCCTAGATCATTGAAGAAATGATCGTCCATCGAGATATCTTCTCGGTTTATATTTTGAGCGATTATCTTTACCATTGCTTTTTCGAGCGGAGTAGAAGGAGCGATAATCTGTTTGTTCGTCGAAAAGCTCAATGGCGTTTTGGGTGTCGGCAAGCGTTTGCGATCTATTTTCTGACTCGTCGTCATAGGCAGTTCGTCTATTTCGTCGAGTGTAGAAGGGATCATGTAATAAGGTAACAATTGCCTGAATTGTTTAGCCACCGCTTCGCGATCTATTGTTTTCCCTTTGCGCAACACCACGAAAGCTGCCAGTTGTTGAGTGTCTTTATCGAGTGTTACTGCTGCTGTTTGCACTGCTTCGTTTTGCATCAACAGGCCTTCTATTTCGGCCAGCTCTACACGAAAGCCTCGTACTTTAACTTGTGCATCGGCCCTGCCGATGAACACAAATTCTTTTTCTTCATTATATTTTGCCAAATCGCCCGTGCGGTAGTAGCGCTTCATTTCTCCGCAGTAGCGGTCTGTTTCGATGAATTTCTTTGCTGTCAGGTCTTCACGGTTCAAATAGCCTCGAGCTATACATTCACCTCCAATCAGTATTTCGCCTTCTTTATCTATTTCAGTCACAGGGTTCAGTTGTTCATCTACGAGAAGCACTTCGTATTGGTCGAGTGCTTTACCTATCGTCACTTCTTCTCTGGGTTTCAGAACCGAATAGGTGGCAATAACGGTAGCTTCGGTGGGCCCGTAAGTGTTATAAACAGTTCTTCCTGCTTTACACCAACGGTTGGCTATATCTTTCGAGCACACTTCACCACCGAAAATCAATATCTTGAGACACGGAATATCTTCTTTCACCATTGAGAGAAGAGTGGGTGCACACGATAAAAAGGTTATATTTAGATTTCTTAGTTTGGATGAGAACTGATCTCCGGAACGCATGATGTCGAAAGTTCCTACCACCAATGTAGCTCCTACCGAGAGGGGTATCCAAATCTCCTCTACCGAGGCGTCAAACGAAACCGAAAAGCCTTGTAGTGCTCTATCGCTTTGGTCTACTGGATAGATCTTTTGTGCTCCCTGAATATAAGTTGCGGCATTCTTGTGCATCAACAAAACCCCTTTGGGTTTGCCTGTTGTGCCCGATGTGTAAATCATGTAGCATAGATTATCCTCGCTACGTCCTTCTACTGTCGGTTTTGTATCGGGATAAGAATCCAACTCTTTCCAAGACTTGTCTATATTGTATATGGGAAAAGAGTTTAGTTGGGAACCGATGTTTTTCATTATTTCATTGGAAGTAATCAAGATTTTTGCCCCTGCATCTTCCATGATAAAATTTACTCGATCGGCAGGAATTTCGGGATCAAGTGGAATATAAGCAGCGCCTGTTTTGAGTATTCCCAACATTACGATAGTAACTTCCGCTCTTCGCGGTAATAGAATGACAACCTTATCTTCTGGTCCTACAGGTAATTTTTGTAAATAGTTTGCCAGCTTATTGGCTGTACGTTCGGTTTCAGCATACGAATATCTTTTTTTGCCTTCTTCAATGGCAATATTATTGGGATATTTGTGTGCTGAATCTTCAAAGAAGTTCTCTAAAAACATACAAATTGTCTTATAAAAATTTTAGTACTTGTCTAGACTCTCGTGACTGAGTCTTTTTTATCGTTTGCCAAAGATAAGTATTTTATTGTATCAAGAGTTTGTGTGCTGCAAAAAATTACCAAAAATTATCATTGAAAGAATCATTTTTGTCTAAGCTTATTACCATAATAGTCTGCTAATTTGTATTTTGATGAGTACTTTTATTTAATTTCTTTGTTTTTATAAGGCGATAATGCGAAAAAGAGAAGATGGTTAGTCGCTGTAATGCCTATCATTCATTTTAATCTTAACGAGTACTATGGCTTTTTATTGTGCAGTGAATATCTTTGGGGCTTTATGTTTTGGGGATGAGATAAAGGCTTATGAATGTTTTTATACTTATAAAGTTTGCGACTCACGGGCGTGAGTCGGAAGGGACGTAAGGACAAGAATATTTTTAAGCGCTTATGTTGTTTTCGAATTGTATATGGGCTTACAATAATAAATACCGATTGCGGAGGCTAATGGTTTTGAAATCATAAAAATTCTAACCGATTATTTGCAGAATAATCAAAGAATTGCCATATTTGTCGTTATGAAACTTATATCGTGGAATGTAAATGGCCTTAGGGCTGTTGTGAAGAAAGATTTTCTTTCTAAAATAGAGAAAATGGATGCGGATGTGTTTTGTATCCAAGAGACTAAGGCTCAAGATGACCAAGTGAAAGAGGCGCTTGCCGAATTGCAAGGTTATCGGGTCTGTTCTAATTCGGCTGTTCGGAAAGGATATTCCGGCACAGCAGTGCTGAGCAGGGTAGAACCCATTTGTGTGACTAATGGCATTGGGATAGAAGAACACGATCAGGAGGGACGTGTCATTACTGTCGAATTTCAGGATTTCTATTTAATCAATGTTTATGTTCCCAATTCGGGTGCCGAACTGGGAAGGCTTGATTATCGTGCAGAGTGGGACAAGGCTTTGCTTGCCTATATGAAGCGATTGGAACAGACAAAACCTGTTGTGATATGCGGGGATTTCAACGTTGCTCATGAACCTATAGATATTGCTCGTCCCAAAGATAACTACAATAAGTCGGCCGGGTATACGCAAAAAGAAATAGATGGAATGGATCGGTTTATAGATAGTGGCTTTGTCGATACTTATCGCCATTTCTATCCGGATAAAAAGGATTCATATTCGTGGTGGAGCTACCGCTTTGGCGCTCGCGAAAAGAATATAGGTTGGCGTATAGACTACTTTCTTATCAGTCAGGCACTGTTGCCTTCTCTCAAAGAAGCGTTCATCCTGAATGAGGTTGACGGAGCAGACCATTGTCCCGTAGGCGTTGTTCTTTAAAGCAATAGGTTAGGGTAGTTACATCGCAAAGCTTAGAGAGATACCCACAGAACGGTATCCAGTACGGTCGAAGCCTATGCAGAATCCTACTCGTGAGATGTCTTCTACACCTGTCGAGTAAGATAACTCCATGTAGGGATGTTCCTCGGGAGTGGCAAGCAAACGGAAATGAATAGCTTCGTCAAACTTTTTATGTTGGAATATGGGCAAGTATTTTATTAATAAGTAGGGCGTATTCCATGTTGCATTGACCATCACCCAGCGATCTGGTGTGCTGAACGTGTAGCAATTGGGTAGAAAAAATCCGTAGCTGAAAGAGCGTGTTGTAGATGTATTCTTTACTGTTGGAAAATGATGATAGTCTGGAAATTCCATACTCTTGCGGTTGAAGAAGCATCCTGCATCGGCAAGCCAGATGAAGTGGTTGAAAAGTCCGACGTTTATCGTCTGTTTAATTCCTGCCTGTATCTTGCTATAATGCGGTGATGATTCTACCTTTCCGATACTGAAGGCCTGTGTATAGGATAAACTAAGCGTTGGATTTTCGGTCTCTTCGTAGATCTTTTGATCATTTTTCATGCAATAATAATGGTTCGGCGTATATTCGAGTGCCAGAGACATTTTGAGTAATCGGTTTGCCGGCATCGTATACGAGTCGTCTTTGAAAGGACTATTGGACTCGGCGTCTTGTCCCAGCAAACTGTGATGCACATGATTGTCTATTTTGCGGCGGCGCTCCCAACTGAGCGAAGAGGAGAACAACATACCGTTGAAAGGCTCTACTTGGTTACTGATGGCAATGTACTGCTTGTTGAACAACTTCACGTAATTGTCTGCATAAATGAGCGCAGATACAGAATTGAACAGCCTCGATTCGCCGCTCTCTTCGTTATAGTCTTGAGTGAGTGAACCCCCTTTAAGTGATATTCGGCCTCTAGCTCTTGGCGCATAAGTGAATGAAAAGTCGCCAAAAGCAATCCATTTGTGGCGTGCCGTAGTATAATAAGTTGCCGGATTGAACTCAAAAGTGTTGGCATGAGAAATTCGCCAACCCAATCCTAATTTGTAGCCAATCCATAGGCCGTCTACGAAATTGTATTCGGGAATCGTAGACTGTATATTGTAGCAGTCCATCCATTGCTTTTTGTTTGGGGTCATGAAACGGTCGCCCTTGACTATTAAGTTCCACCAAGTACGCATGTCCGTCCAATCTTTCATACTGAAATGGAATGTCTTTTTCTTCTGTTCGGGCTTTATTAGTTGATAGCTTTCGGCTTCTTCGGGTAATAACGGAACGCAGCGAATGGAGTCCCACTTCGTCGAATCTCGGTTTAATGCCATCGTGTCTTCTTTTATAGAAATCAGATCTTTGGGCAAAAGTCTTTCAAATCGGTGTTCTTTTGTTGCACGATACTTGTTTTGCAGAGGTTGAGCTTTGCTATTGACAGTAACGCTGTCGTAGCGTATGCTATGAATGTTGTACGAAAGAGCTTGGAAGCCTGTATTGTGATAATTGATACCGGCTTGAATCGTTATGGGTAGAAAACCACTCGGTATGATTTCTTTGTATGCTACTTTTATATTGGCTATGACATGACTGTCGTATGTCAGTAGGTCGAATGCCGAGACACACCATAGCTTATCGACAATATAAATATATCCGCTTACCAATACGGATTGTAGATGTTTCGGTATTACTTGGATCTTGTAAATAGTATGCCCCGATTCTTTTGTTGTGCATATTAAGATATATCGATAGTAGCGCATAGCCTCGGGAGCGATAGGCGATAACTTGTTTAGTATCATCCTGTCGTAAATGTTGGTTGTGCTGATGTCTATGGGTATATCCAATTCTTTTGGAAGAACCGTTGTCTTATTCAGCGTTCGTATCTGGTATATGTTTGGGCTACGATAGTTTATCTTTTTGTGTTCTTCGCTTACAACTAACTTACCTTGATAATTCTTGGCAAGATATCTTACCGTTTTCGACATCTTCTGGATGCCCGGCACTTTCAGCAATTTTTCACGGTTCTTAGTATAGACGTCCGCCTTGTATCCCGATATTATATTGAGGTAGTGAGGAGCTGCTTGAATGGCAGATTGTATAATGCTAATGGCGGGATTTTCATTTTCGTCGTTTTCTTTCGGTAGTGCATAACGGCGCCTCTGCAATACAATGTTTTTTATAACTGTCGTTTTGGTTTGGTGTAGTTTCCAATCTGTGCTATCATATCCAGGGCAAGACGTTTCGCATGAATAATCTCCTGCTGGAAGATACATAAAAAAAGAGCCGTAGGCATCGGTCATAACTCCCGATTTGAGTTCCTTGATATAGAGTGATGCATAAGGTATAGGCTTGCCATTGTTATCTATCACTAATCCTCGAAACTTTTGGGCTTCGGTAGAGATAAAAGGTATACAAAGTAATAACAACAATAGCTTGATGCGCATCTTTTGAATAAGATTATGATAATAATGAACTACAAAAGTAGTAAAATACCGAATTACTTTCAAACAATTTTGTATTTTTGAAACCTAAAACGATAAAATAAGAAAACAATGAAGGATAATGATTGGAAAAGTCATCTTAACGTCGTGTATTCTACAAATCCCGATTTTAAGTATGATGATGCTCAAGGAGCGAAACAAAGTACACTCTCTGTAAATCAGCAAAAGTTGAGAGTTAAGATTGATAAACGGAATAGAGGCGGCAAAGTAGTAACGCTTGTTGAAGGATTTGTTGGAGCAGAAAGTGATCTACAGGCATTGGGCAAAATGTTGAAAGTGAAATGTGGTGTCGGAGGTAGTGCTAAAGATGGTGAGATAATCATTCAGGGCGAACATAAGGAACAAGTAATCGCTTTGCTCAAAACAGCCGGATATACCAATACTAAATAAAAAGGGTAAATGTAAAAGATGGAACAGTCGTTAACTCTTTTGGAGCTCAATTCGCTGGTGAGGCGTAGCTTGGAGCAATGCATGCCTGATGAATATTGGATTGAAGCCGAGTTGAGTGAAGTACATATCAATGGTGGTCACTGCTATGTGGAATTTGTTCAAAACGATGAATTTCGTAGAAAGCAAGTGGCTAAGGCACGGGGCATCATTTGGCAACAAACATTCGGTCTACTAAAGTCTTTCTTTGAGGATACCACCGGACAAGTATTTGGCGCAGGTATAAAAGTGAGGGTACAAGTTAGTGTTAGTTTTCATGAGATTTTTGGCTATAGTCTGATAGTGCATCAGATCGATCCCGCCTATACAATGGGCGATATGGCACTGCGTCGGCAACAGATATTGAAGCAGTTGGAAGAAGAAGGCATCATGTATCTTAATAAAGAACTTGATCTGCCTGAATTGCCGCAGCGTATAGCTGTGATCTCTTCCAATACGGCGGCCGGATACGGTGATTTTGCAAACCAACTTAAACAAAATGAACAAGGATTTGCTTTTCAAATAGAGCTTTTTCCAGCCTTGATGCAGGGCAATCAGGCAGAGCAGTCAGTGCTTGATGCGATGCAGCAGATAGACTCGCGTATAGATGATTTTGATGTGTTGGTGATTATTCGGGGTGGGGGAGCAACTTCGGATCTTGCTTGCTTCGATAGCTATTTGCTTGCAGCGGCAGTAGCCCAATTCAGATTACCCGTCATTACGGGTATAGGACATGAACGGGATGAGACTGTCATCGATAAAGTAGCTCATACTCGAATGAAGACTCCGACAGCGGCAGCGGCATTTCTTGTTGATCGAATGACTATTGCAGCAGAACGTTTGTGGAACTTGGCAGATAATTTACGCCATTTAGTAGTGGAAAGGCTCAATAGTGAATCGCAGAAACTATTGATGTTTCGCAGTAGAATACCTGCAGCAGCAGTCAGACAACTTGGTGATAGTCGTTCGGGTTTGATTTCAGAGTCGAAAGATCTTTATTCTGCAGTCGATAGATATTTGTTGTCTCTGCGTCATCGGTTAGCACTTTACGCTTCGAAAGTGTCGGATGCTTCGCCTGAAAAGATACTAGCCAAAGGCTACAGTATAACTACAAGTGGAGGAAAGGTGTTGAAAGATGCATCGAAGTGCAAGAATGGGGATAAACTCGTTACTCGATTACATCGGGGCGCTATCGTATCTAATGTAGTAAAAAATAGAAACTAAAAGTGTAGAGATATGGAAAAATTAAATTATTCGGAATCGGTAAAGCGTTTGGAAGAAATAGTTAATGAAATAGAGTCTGGAAATATGGAACTTGACCAATTGAGCGTGAAGCTTAAAGAGGCTAACCAAATAATAGCAAAATGCCAGAAAAAATTGACTCAGACAGAGGATGAGGTGAAAAAAATATTGCAGAATAAGTGAAAATTTGAATAATAAAGGCTATTTTTGCAAAACAAGTAAATTAAATAACTAATTCAAAAAGTAAATATTATGAAAGAGATCGATTGGAAAAATCTTTCGTTTGGTTATCAAAGAACCGATTATAACGTTAGAATTAACTATCGTAACGGCGCGTGGGGCGAGCTGGAAGTTAGTAGTAGCGAAGAAATTAACATGCACATGGCTGCTACTTGCCTGCATTATGGTCAGGAAGCTTTTGAAGGTCTGAAGGCTTATCGTGGTAAAGACGGAAAAATCCGTGTGTTCCGTTTGGAAGCCAATGCAGAGCGTTTGCAATCAACATGCCAAGGTATTTTAATGCCCGAACTACCCACCGAAAAATTTCGTGAAGCAGTACTGAAAGTTGTGAAGTTGAACGAACGTTTTATTCCGCCTTATGAATCCGGCGCTACATTATATATTCGTCCTCTATTAATAGGAATGTCTGCTCAGGTGGGCGTTCATCCGTCAACAGAGTATATGTTCATTATCTTCGTTACTCCGGTTGGTCCCTATTTCAAAGGAGGTTTCAGTACCAATCCTTATGTCATTATTCGTGAGTTTGACCGTTCCGCTCCTCTTGGTACAGGTATTTATAAAGTAGGAGGTAATTATGCAGCTAGTTTGCGTGCAAACAAAATGGCTCACGATCTAGGTTATTCTTGTGAGTTTTATTTGGATGCTAAAGAAAAGAAATATATTGATGAATGTGGTGCTGCCAATTTCTTCGGTATTAAAGATAATACATACGTTACTCCAAAGTCTACCTCTATTCTCCCCTCTATCACAAATAAAAGCTTGATTCAGTTGGCCGAAGATATGGGACTGAAAGTAGAACGTCGTCCAGTAGGCGAAGAAGAATTGGCTACTTTCGAAGAAGCAGGTGCTTGCGGTACTGCGGCTGTTATCAGTCCGATTAGCAAGATTGATGATTTGGAAAATAAGAGGTCTTATGTTATTTCTAAAGACGGTAAACCCGGTCCTTGGTCGACGAAGTTATATAATAAGCTTCGTGCTATTCAGTATGGCGACGAATCGGATCCTTATGGATGGGTTACGGTATTGGATTAATTATTACCATTTAAATTAAATACCCTTTGCGATGGAAAAAAATTCGGAACTTCGAAAACAAGCCTATGAGGCTATTGATGGACATTGGTCTCTATCGGCATTGATTACATTTGTTTATATGCTTTTTAATATTGGCATTAGCTGTGTGCCTAAGATAGGTTCACCATTGCAAATATTATTATTGCCAATGTCATGGGCATATACTATTATCTTTTTGCGGCTCATTCGAAAAGAAGAAATTCGTTTCTCTCAGATTTTTGATGGATTCACGAATGAATATCTTCGCTATTTGGGTACGCTTCTACTACAAGGTATTTATATTATATTGTGGACGCTTTTGCTAGTGGTACCCGGTGTAATGAAAGCTTGCTCTTATTCGATGACTTATTATATATTGAAAGATGAGCCGCTGAGTTATAACCGTGCCATAGAAAAGAGTATGCTGATGATGGAAGGTTACAAAATGAAATTCTTTCTGATGAATCTGTATTTCATTGGATGGGGTATCCTCTGTCTCTTGACTCTCGGTATAGGTTTCTTTTGGTTGGGACCTTACGTGACAACATGTAATGCAGCTTTCTACGAAGATGTAAAAGCCGATTTTGAAGCAAAGATGCATACGGCAAATACTGCCGCTGCTGAATAATAATACTTATTAAAAGAAAAGAGGGTATATGAGCAATCTATGTGCCCTCTTTCTTCGTTACATATTTATGATCTTATGGGAAAGAATAAATTGCAAAAGTTTGCTGATATGGAGTCATATCCTCATGTTTTTCAATATCCGTATTCGGTGTTGGAAAATGTTCCGTTTGATATGAAAGGACATTGGCACGAAAAGTTTTTTGGTAACGAACATCCTCTTGTCTTGGAACTGGGATGTGGAAGAGCTGAATATACTGTCGGGCTAGGTCGGTTATGTTCTGATAAAAACTTTATTGCAGTAGATATAAAAGGTGCCAGAATGTGGACTGGAGCAACTGAATCTCTTCAGGAAGGGATGAAGAATGTAGCGTTTTTGCGTACCAATATTGAGATTATCGATCGATTTTTTGATAAAGATGAGGTGAGCGAGATATGGCTTACTTTTCCTGATCCTCAAATGAAGTCGCTCACAAAGCGTTTGACTTCGACTTTTTTCTTGGAGCGTTATCGTAAGTTCTTGAAAGGTGGTGGTATCATTCACCTCAAGACGGATAGTTCTTTCCTTTTTACTTATACTAAGGCATTGGTTGAAACAAATAATTTGCCTTTGCAAGTATTGACAGATGATTTGTATCATACCGATTTGATCGATGATACATTGAATATCAAAACATATTATGAACAACAATGGTTGCAGCGCGGTATACCTATTAAGTATATACGTTTCTGCTTACCAAAAACTCAAAATCTGGTAGAACCGGATGTAGAAATACCGCTTGATAGTTATCGAAGTTATAATCGTAGTAAGAGAAGCGGGCTTGAATTAGCAAAATAGAAAACAATAAAACAAATATATATTATGATTACTTTATATCCCAAATTAATATTAGATGCGTTGACTCATGTGCGCTATCCAGGTACTGGAAAGAATATTGTTGAGTCAGGAATGGTAGATGATAATATTCGTATTGATGGTATGAAAGTTTCTTTCTCGCTTATTTTTGAGAAGCCGACGGATCCTTTCTTGAAATCTGTTATAAAATCGGCCGAAGCAGCGATTAAAACCTATATAGATAAGGATGTAGAGATAGAAGGTAATATTGATGTTAAGACCATCAAAGTTGCTCGCCCTGAACCTGAAAAGTTCTTGCCTCAAGTCACGAATATCATTGGTATCTCTTCGGGGAAAGGTGGAGTTGGCAAATCGACGGTTGCTTCCAATCTTGCCGTTTCTTTGGTAAAGTTGGGCTATCGGGTGGGATTGCTCGATGCCGATATTTTCGGTCCGTCTATACCCAAAATGTTTCATATAGAAGATGCTCGTCCTTATGGCATTCAGAAAGATGGACGAGATATGGTTGTACCTGTTGAAAAATATGGGGTAAAGGTCCTTTCTATAGGTTTCTTTGTCAATCCCGACCAGGCTACGGTATGGCGTGGCGGAATGGCTAGTAATGCTTTGAAGCAACTTATTGCTGATGCCGATTGGGGACCGTTGGATTATTTCCTTATTGATCTGCCACCCGGAACGAGTGATATCCATCTTACTATTGTACAAACATTGGCATTGACGGGTGCTGTCGTAGTAAGTACACCACAGGCTGTGGCTCTTGCTGATGCAAGGAAAGGTATTAATATGTTTACCAATGACAAAGTGAACGTACCTATTCTGGGATTAGTGGAAAATATGTCATGGTTTACACCGGCTGAATTGCCTGAAAATAAGTATTATCTTTTTGGAAAGGAAGGGTGTAAAAAGCTTGCTGATGAGATGAATGTACCGCTATTAGGGCAGATACCTATTGTTCAGAGCATTTGTGAATCGGGGGATAATGGGGAACCTGTAGCCTTAAATGAGAAAACAATTACGGGACAGGCGTTCTTATCTCTAGCTGCCTCTATGGTGCGTCAGGTTGACAAACGGAATGTAGAACAGGGTCCGACAAAGCGGGTGATTGTTCATTAATTAGTCTTTTGTTCTTGATTTCTGTTCTTCAACCGATAATATGGTTAAAAAAGGGAAATCGAATGATTAAAATTTATAACCTTTTTTTATCTTTGCAATGCTGCTCTAAATGGGTAGTGTAGCGTATTTAAATAAAGTGAATATGATAAAAAGATTATACTCTATTTTCTTTATTTTGGCTATAGTGTCAGGTGTTGAAGCGCAAACTTTGACGCTTGATAGTTGCAGAGCGTTGGCTATAGCAAATAATAAGGAACTTAGGATTTCTGGTGAAAAAATCAATGTAGCTCGTTATCAACATGAAGTGGCAAAAACTAATTATCTTCCGAAATTATATGCGGAGGGTGGTTATTTGCATAATCAGCGTGAAGCCTCTATTTTGAATAAAGACCAGAAGAGCGCATTGGAGAACATGGGTAATAAGGTGGGAACTACTGCGAAAGAATTCGCTACGAATTTGGCTACGAAATTCCCGGATTTAGCTCCAATGATATCGTCGTTAGGTTCGACTTATATTCCTACTTTGGTATCTGGTTTGAATGGAGCCGGCTCTTCTATCGTTGATGCTTTTCGAACAGATACGAGAAATGTTTATACCGGTGCTTTGACTTTGGTTCAACCAGTCTTTATGGGTGGTAAGATCAGAGCTTATGACCGTATAACAAATTATGCCGAGCAGTTGGCTTCTCAACAGCATGAAACGGGAATGCAAGAAGTTATAATGGATGTTGATCAGGCTTATTGGCAGGTTATTTCTTTGGTTAATAAGGAAAAATTAGCTGAAAGCTATCTGAAACTGCTCAATGCACTCGACCATGATATTCAACTAATGATAGCTAACGGCTTTGCTACGAAAGCCGATGGCTTGTCTGTAAAGGTAAAGGTCAATGAGGCCGAGATGACTTTAACAAAAGTCGAAGATGGATTAAGTCTCTCAAAAATGCTGCTTTGTCAGATTTGTGGTATTCATTTGGATTTGCCTATCCATCTGGCAGATGAAGAGATAGATAATCTTTCAGTCAATCCACTTAAGGCTCAATTCGAAATGAAGACTGCTTATGACAATCGTCCCGAATTGAAGAGTCTGGAACTTGCTACAAAGATATATGATGAAAAAATCAATATCGCTCGTGCCGATTATTTGCCTCAAGTATCGTTTGTCGGTAATTATCTTGTAAGTAATCCTAGTATTTATAATGGGTTTGAAAAGAAATTCAAAGGTATGTGGAGTGTCGGCGTTACGTTGAAAGTTCCTATTTGGAATTGGGGTGAGGGGACGAATAAGGTTCGCCAAGCGAAAGCAGAAGCCAATATTACCCGCTATCAATTGAGCGACGCCCGCGAGAAAATAGAATTGCAAGTAAATCAATCGGCTTATAAGGTGAATGAAGCGTTGAAGCGCTATGCAATGGCACAAAAGAATATGGAGAAAGCCGAGGAAAATCTTCGCTATGCAAATGTCGGTTTTAAAGAGGGGGTCATTCCTGCTAGTAATGTGCTCGAGGCGCATACTGCATGGATACAGGCGCAATCTGAAAAAATAGATTCGGAGGTAGATATTAAGTTAACTGATATTTGTTTGCAAAAGGCTTTGGGTACTTTAAGATAATCAGTATTATTTTGTATCTTTTTTTATTTGGTATAGAACAGGATAAATAAGAATATTACAATATGGCGTCACAATTTAAAAGAGAAAACAAAGATTTGCTTTTAGCATTTCTTACATTAACGGGAATCATTTTAGTCGTTGCCGTTGTCGGCTTCTTTATGCTTCGCAAGGGACCCGAGATTGTTCAAGGAGAAGTCGATGTAGATGAATTTAGGGTTTCGAGTAAAGTTCCTGCTCGTGTTTTGAAGTTATGTAAACAAGAAGGTGATACTGTTCATGTCGGTGATACGCTGGCAGTAATGGTAGCTCCTGATGTTGAGGCCAAATTGACTCAAGCTCAGGCCGCAGAAAGTGCAGCACAGGCACAAAACATGAAGGCTATAAGAGGTACTCGCCAAGAACAAATCCAAGGAGCATACGATATGTGGCAAAAAGCAAAGGCTGGAGTACAAATCGCTCAAAAAACATATGCTAGAGTAAAGAACCTGAATGCAGAAGGAGTTCTTCCTGCACAAAAACTTGATGAGGCAATTGCACAGCGTGATGCTGCTGTTGCTACCGAAAGAGCAGCTCATTCTCAATATACGATGGCTGTCAACGGGGCACAGCGTGAAGATAAAGACGCTGCAGCTGCATTGGTTCAGCGTGCTAAAGGGGCTGTTGCTGAGGTTAATTCTTATATCAAAGAAACTTACTTGATAGCACCTTGTGATGGCGAAGTAACGGAAACTTATCCGCAAGTAGGAGAGTTGGTCGGTACTGGAGCTCCAATAATGAGTATTGCCATAATGAAATCCAAGTGGGTGACATTCAATGTACGCGAAGATTTATTGAAAGATATCAAGATGGGTGCTTCTGTCGAGGCTTTCGTCCCCGCATTAGGCAATAAAAAAATAAACCTGAAAGTATATTATATGAAAGATTTGGGAACGTATGCCGCATGGAAAGCGACTAAAACAACTGGGCAGTACGATCTGAAAACCTTTGAAGTTAAAGCTCGTCCTACCGAATATGTTGATGGCTTACGTCCCGGAATGTCTGTTATATTAAAAAAGGAAATAAAGTAAAGTGAGCGGTGAACCGAAACGACATATTAAGTTTATAGCTTTCAAACAGGTATTTTTGCGTGAATGCAAGAGGTATCTTAAAGATCCTATTTATCTGTTTGCCATGTTCATCGCTCCCATTTTTTGCTATGTTCTTTTTACAACATTGATGTATTCGGGGTCTCCGAAAAAATTCCCAGCAGGAGTTGTGTTGGAAGACAACAGCAAAACGGCTCGCCAGATAGTACGTAATTTGAATGCTTTTGGCGAAACCAATGTCATTGCTCATTATCCGGATATCGTATCGGCTACAAGAGATATGCAACGAGGTAAAATCTATGGTTTCTTTTTCATCCCTCGTCACATGTCAAAAGATGTCAATGCCCAGCGTCAACCACGAGTATCTTTTTATACCAACAATTCTATAATGCTTGCGGGTTCTTTAATGTATAAGGATTTTAGGATGATGGGCGAGTTGAGTTCCGCTGCAGCTCAACGTCAGGTACTTTATGGACATGGTATGACCGAGAAGCAAAGTCTGGCTTATCTGCAACCTATTGTAATTGATGCTCATCCCATAGGTAATCCGTGGATAAACTATGCTATCTATCTAAATAATATATTGTTGCCTGGTATCATGATGATGATGATATTTCTGATAACGGCCTATGCTATAGGGGTCGAGATAAAAGATAGAACAGCGCGCGAGTGGCTGCATTTGGGAAATGACTCTATTTTTATTTCTATTTATGCAAAGCTACTACCTCAGACTATCATATTTACTTTGATGGGGGTGCTTTACAATGTTTACTTATATGGATATTTGCATTACCCTTGTAACAGTGGTATCTTGCCTATGTTGATTGCAACTCTATGTTTTGTTTTAGCTAGTCAAAGTGTAGGCGTTATATTTATTAGTGCATTTCCTACCTTGCGGTTTGGGTTGAGTCTTGCCACCTTATGGGGAGTCGTATCGTTTTCTATTTCGGGATTCAGTTTCCCCGAGATAGCAATGAACCCCATGCTTCGAGCTTTGGCTAATCTTTTTCCCTTGCGACATTATTATCTGATATATGTCGATCAAGCTCTTAATGGATACCCGATGGTTTACTCTTGGGCCAGTTATTTGGCATTGTTGTTGTTTATGCTGGTGCCTTATTTCCTCATACATCGATTAAAGAAGGCTCTCATCTATTATAATTATATACCATAATGAAGAAGTCGAAAAGTCTTTTAGATATTATTATAGAAGGCACGGAAGATATCTTTTATATTTGGAAGAGAGAGATGGTCAAGTGCTTCAAGGATCAGGGGGTGTTGATATTCTTTATTCTAGTGCCACTAGGTTATCCTATGCTTTATGCTTTTATATACAATGAGGAAGTGGTGCATGAAGTTCCCGTTGTCGTTGTCGACGAAGACCATTCTTTTTTGAGCCGTGAATTTGTTCGCAAGGTAGATGCTTCTCCCGATGTTCAAGTTATTGGCTATTCCAATGATATGGCAGATGCTCAACAGGCAATGAAGGAGCATCAAGCCTATGGTATACTTCGTATTCCTTCCGATTTCAGTAAGAAGATTAATAATATTAATTTTTGGGAACAGGTACATGTTCAAGCTTATTGCGATATGGGTAGTATGTTTTACTATAAGTCTCTCTATTCGGCATGTACCGATGTATCGTTGGAGATGAACCGAAAGATTAAAATACAGCGAATGGGTAATACTACGACCAATAGGGAAGAAGAGGTTAGTACTTCACCTATCGAATACACTAATGTGGCTCTTTTCAATCCTCAGAGTGGTTATGCTTGTTTTTTGATTCCTGCGGTATTGATGCTTATTCTTCAGCAGACATTGGTGTTTGGTATAGGAATGTCGGCCGGTACGGCTGTCGAAACAAATCGTTTTAGAAATCTCGTGCCAATTAATCGACACTACAATGGTACCATTCGAATCGTTTTTGGCAAAGCATTGTGCTATCTGATGATATATATGCTTACTGCAACATGGGTATTGTTAGTTGTACCGCATCTTTTTTCTCTTAATCAGCTTGATCATCCTGCGACATTGTCTCTCTTTTCATTGGCTTATCTTCTTTCATGTATTTTCTTTGCCATGACGGTTTCGGTCTTTGTACGCAATCGTGAAAAGCCGATGATTTTGTTTGCATTCTTCTCTGTCCCAATGCTGTTTTTGAGTGGTATTTCATGGCCGGGATCAGGTATTCCTGTGTTTTGGAAATACGTTTCGTATCTATTTCCCTCTACCTTTGGAATTAATGGCTTTGTCAGAATTAACAATCTGTCAGCAGATCTCACCGATGTGAAATTTGAGTACCATGCCTTATGGTTACAGACTGGTATTTATTTTGTTACGACGTGCCTTGTTTATAGAGGACAGATTTTGATGAGTCGTTTGCGTACCATTAAAAAGCATCGGGAAATGAAAGCTAAATTGGCAAAAGAATCTCTTATTAAGTAATGGAGATGTACAATAAAAGCCGTATCTTTGCGCAAAACATGAACTTTTGATATGAGAAAAAGATATTTTCCTCTGTTATTGTTGTTGCTAGGTTATTCTTATTCTACAGCATGTACTAATTTTATTGTGGGAAAATCGGCTTCGACCGACGGTTCCACTATTGTGTCTTATGCAGCCGATAGCTATGGCCTTTTCGGTGAGTTGTACCATTTCCCTGCCGCTATTCATCCTGATGGTGCGTTGCGCGATATATACGATTGGGATTCCGGGCGTTTTCATGGTCAGATTAAAGAGGCTCACCAGACATACAATGTTATTGGAAATACCAATGAGTATCAAGTAACAATCGGTGAAACAACCTTTGGAGGGCGTCCCGAGTTGATGGACAGTTTGGGAATTGTCGATTATGGCAGTTTGATATATATTGCTCTGCAACGTTCGCGTTCGGCTGGCGAGGCTATAAAGGTGATGACAACATTAGTTGCCGAATATGGCTATTGTAGCGAAGGAGAAACATTTACTATTGCCGATCCCAATGAAGTATGGATGCTCGAGATGGTAGGTAAGGGCCCTGGAATGCGCGGAGCTGTTTGGGTTGCTGTTCGTATTCCTGATGATTGTATTGCAGCTCATGCCAATCAGAGTCGTATCCATCAGTTCCCTCTCAACGATCCTAAAAATTGTATTTATTCGGCAGATGTTATTTCTTTTGCCCGCTCTAAAGGATATTTCAATGGCGTTAATAAAGATTTCAGTTTTGCCGATGCTTATGCTCCTCTAGATTTTAGTGCTCGTCGTTATTGCGAAGCTCGTGTATGGAGCTTTTACAATCGGTTTACGGACAAAGGAAATGAGTATTTACCGTATGTGTTAGGTCAAAGTGACGTTCCGATGCCTCTTTATGTAAAGCCGAATCGCAAGATCAGCGTTCAGGATATAAAGAATGCCATGCGCGATCATTATGAGAATACTCCGCTTGATATTAGCAAAGATATGGGTGCCGGTCCCTATCATTCCCCCTATAGATTATCTCCCTTAGATTTCACGGTTGACGGGAAAAAATATTTCAATGAACGTCCGGCAAGTACTTTTCAAACCGGTTTTGTCTTTGTCTCTCAAATGCGTGCCGATATGCCCGATGCGGTAGGTGGTGTGTTGTGGTTCGGCACTGATGATGCCAATTGTACCGTATTCACTCCTGTATATTGCTGCACCGATACGATACCTCATTGCTATTCTCATATAGCCGATTATGTTACTTTCAATTGGGATTCCTCTTTTTGGGTGTTCAATTGGGTAGCCAATATGATATATCCTCGTTACGATTTGATGGTGGGAGATTTGAAAGCTCTACAATCTGAAATAGAAAACCGTTTTAATCACAATCAGGATAGTATCGAAGCCGCAGCAATGGCTTTATACAAAACCAATCCTACTGCTGCAAAGAAGATGCTTACCAATTATACGGTAGCGTGTGCACAGAGCACTCATGATGCTTGGAGAAAATTGGGAGAATTCTTAATGGTGAAATATTGTGATGGCGTTGTCCGTCAAGAGCGCAATGGAAAGTTCTTGAAAGATAAATGGGGCATGGCTCTTCCCGTAAAACGTCCGGGGTATCCTGCTGAATTTCTCAAAGAATATGTCAAGCAAACAGGTGATCGGTATTTGATTCCTACTGAGGCAGTGAAGAAATAAAAACTGCTTGAAGAAACGATAATCGTATTATAAAATATATTACTTTTGCACCCGAAGTCTAATCTTCGGGTGTATTTGTTTTCAGGAGGATATATAATAAGTTATGTCGGCAATAAAAGAATTAACATCGGGCTCTCCGCTTAAATTGATATTCAGATTTAGTTTGCCTTTTTTGGTAGGCAATCTACTTCAGCAGACATACTCATTGGTTGATGCCGCTATTGTTGGAAAATATTTGGGAATTAATGCCTTTGCTTCAGTAGGAGCGAGTAGCTCTGTGATATTTCTCATCTTAGGCTTTTGTACCGGCTGTTGTGCAGGCTTTAGTATACCTATTGCGCAAAAGTTTGGCGCTCGTGATTATAGCATGATGCGACGTTTCTTTTATGTAGGTCTACAGATTTCTTTTATCTTGTCCATTTCGCTTGCTGTATTGACATCTTTGTATTGTTCCGATATTTTGCATTGGATACATACCCCTCAGAATATATTCCATGGAGCATATCTTTTCCTACTTATTACTTTTATAGGTATTCCCTTCACTTTCTTTTATAATTTATTGTCGTATGTTATTCGAGCCTTAGGCGATAGTACCACTCCTTTTTGGTTTTTGCTGTTTTCGTCTATACTCAATGTCATATTAGATTTGATCTTTATTATTTGTTTTGGATGGGGAGTTGGCGGAGCTGCTTTTGCTACGCTTTTGTCGCAAGCTGTTTCTGTATTGCTTTGTGCTTTTTATATGCGTCGCCGCTATGAAATATTGAGAGGTAATCTTGAGGAACGCCGTTTGAAAATGAGATATGTCCGCAATATGTTATACACAGGTGTACCTATGGGACTACAATTTTCTATCACAGCTATTGGTATCATCATGCTTCAAAGTGCGAATAATGCACTGGGTACCGTTTGTATTGCAGCATATTCGGCCGGAATTCGTCTTAAAATGTTTTTTATATGCCCATTCGATACTTTAGGCATGGCCATGGCCACTTATGCCGGTCAAAATTACGGTGCGGGGAAATTGAAACGCATCAATCAAGGTATATGGGCGTCTTTTATTATGATGGCTATCTATGCTGTCGCTTCATTTCTATTCTTACTGTTGTGTTCCAAATGGGTACTCTTACTGTTTGTAAATTCTAACGAAACGGCGATTATCCAACATGCTCAACAGTTTTTATTCGCTAACTCTTCTTTCTTCTTGGTGTTAGGCGTTTTGTGCATTTTGCGTAGCATCATTCAGGGAGTCGGATATACAGGCTTTGCCATGTTTTCGGGTGTTCAAGAAATGTTGGCCAGAACACTTATCAGCATTTATGCCGTACCTCTTTTTGGGTTTTCTGCTATTTGTTTCGGTGATGTTACGGCTTGGATAGCGGCCGATTTATTTCTTATTCCGGCATACATTTATGTTTATCATCGCTTATCTCGTATCATTTCGTCCTCCAAAATGGTCCCGCATGTGTAATGATATAAACCTATTCCGTTTATAGCTCAGTTCGAGTTAAGTCGCAAAATTAAACAAAAGGGTTTGTTCTGTTAGAATGACAGGCGCTCAGATAGATTAAAATAAAAACGTTCTGAAAAAAACAGACGTATGTTATTGCGGTAACTAACGTATGTCGTAGACGAAACTAACGTTAGTTTTTCATGATAACTAACGTTAGTTACCGCAGTAACTTCCGTTAGTTATGGCTGCGACATACGTTAGTTTCTTTCGTCCTATAAAAGTACCTTTAGTTACATTAATAATACTGATGAGATGTGGCAACTGAATATTTGAATATTTTTTACAACTTCTTTTATTCTCAGTCGTTTATTTCTACCTCTGTAGTGCTCGGATGTTCGGTTTTCTTCTTATTGACTTGCGGATAATATTTTTTTATCTTATTCAGTTGCTTGTTCTTTTCCCATTCTTTTTTCCGAGACTGATAATCGTTATAATGTTTTTCTAAAAAATTGTCTGCCATTCTTTATATGATTTATTTATATGACACCGTTCTTTTCATCTGTTTTAATCCTTATGGAGATGTTTGAGGTTATGGCAATATTCTACGAGCGCCTACATATCTTGCCGTGAAGTAGTATTTGTCGGGATAATTATCGATAACGACTCCGCGCGAAGTGTTTGCAGCATGTATAAATTTGAAAGACTTGGTGCCTGTTACTTCTACTACCATACCTACATGTCCAATGCCACCTTTTCGCGAGCCTTTCCAGAAAACTAAATCTCCGGGGCGTAGATTGTCAGTAGAGATGGGGCGCCCTTGTGTGTATTGTGCTCTCGAAGATGGATTCAGCTTGTAGCCTATTTTGGCATATACCGCTTTCATTAGTCCCGAGCAATCATAAATACCGTTTCCACTATGTCCTCTAGCATAACGACTGCCAAGTAGTTTTTTAGAATAATTGAGCAATGTGCTGATAGGATTGTAGTCTTCCGGATTGGTGTCGACAACTATTTCTTCCTTGTTTCCCGATTTGGTTGTTACAATTACTTTCTTTGTTATTGTTTTAGAAAGCCAACCTTCTTTTTCTATCATCAGTGGGGTTTTAGGAAAATCGATATTTGTGAGTCGTTTCATTTCTTTCACTACGCTATTCTGAGGATCGGCTATCGGACCGCTTTTATATTTCTGGAGAAACGAATATATTTTACCCGAAATAAGTTCACCACTCTTACCCAATTCAATTTTGAGGAGTGGGGCATAAGTCAATGCTTTTCTCATAGAGTTCCTATAAGGGGTACAAAAGCTTCCCAGGCTATAAGCTATGAGGCGGTTATTGTAGAGTTCCAAAGCCCGAGGAACTTGTGTACCGTGTCCTACAACCAAAGAAGCCCCCGCATCTATACATGCATGAGCAAATTTGTATACGTCACCCCGTTTTTCATGTCCCACACGTTCTTCGCGGAAAGGAACATGGCTATATGGAATTCCTGTTGCACCACCGTGAAAAGAGACGATCACTATATCATAAGATTCTTTTAGACGTTTGATGAGGGTAGTGGCCTTGTCTATTTCATTAATAGAAGGAACACCTTTTGTATGTCCAAATGCACAGATGGCAATAGAAATGCCATTGCTCTGGAACGATGTAAATTCGTAGCCATTGTCAAATCCTGCCAATGAAAGCCCGGACTCATGCATGGCTTTGATAGTCGACGAGCGTCCTTCTTCTCCAAAATCCATCGTATGCTTGCCTGATACTGTAAGTATATCGAATCCTGCTTCTTTTAATACTTTGGCATATCGGATGGGTATCATATAAGATGAGAACTTAGAAGCATTCTTTTTGCTTTTTGTTATTTCATCCAAGAAACTGCCTTGTAGACTTCCTATCGTCAGGTCGGCATCTTGTAAGACCGGTGCGGCATCTTTAAACCATTCTTCTGTAGCAGTTGGTGACGTTTGCGGAGATTTTGGTAGGGCAGCGTTCTTAGTGCTTATAGTAATATCGCCTGTAAGTCCTATAACGATGCGCTGTTGTGCGAAAGAAGCCATTGAAATACACCAGCAGCTGATAATGAGTATTATTCTTTTCATTTATTTTTTCGTTAACCAGTTATAGCTGCTAATGCCAAGCTTATTATTTTTCTTATCCAAATAGTATTGTGTATAGTCTTCTTGGTTTTCGAAACCAACGGAAAGTATACCTTCTTCAGCCGATATACATTTTCCATTAAGTACTTCGTCTTCTTCACCCGGTACGGTAGATGTTTGGCTGATACGACCGTCTGCTTTAATAATAACTACAAACTGAATATCCATTCCGTATTGTGCTTCCGTGAAATGTCCTTTCCATGTTCCTATTAACCATTTAGGTATATTGGCAATTGCGGTGGTGGTATCTTGTTGAGCTATGCTGTCTTTTTCTGTCGATTTTTGCGAGCGAGGATGATTCGTGCAGCTGATACAACTTATCAGGCAGAGCAAAAATAGTAATTTGAGCGTACGTTTCGCTTCAAGAAATCCGTCTATCGAATATTTCATTGTTTAGGGTTAATTATTATGTTCTACAAAAATAAAAAAAGAAGGGTGTAATAACAAATTCATTCACTTCTTTTTGCAATCTTACCCTATTACTTATATAATCTTATGTCTTTGGAGGGAGAATAAAGTTGGTTAAAGTTCTTTTGGCATTGAAAAGATTATATAAGCAAAAAGGCACTCCACTAGGAATGCCTTACAGTTTTGGGTTAAAAAACTCTCTCTCTATTATTATGAACTAAATGGCTTGGAATGCTTGTTCGAGATCATCAATGATGTCGTCTATATGTTCTGTACCAATACTTAGACGAATAGTGTTTTGATGTATGCCTTGATCTTCAAGTTCGGCAGCGCTAAGCTGGCTGTGTGTTGTACTAGCTGGATGGATAACCAAGCTCTTTACATCGGCAACGTTGGCCAGTAAAGAGAATATCTTTAAATGGTCGATAAATGCTTGTGCTTCTTCGGCCCCACCTTTAATATCAAAGGTGAATATAGAACCGGCTCCATTGGGGAAATACTGTTTGTAGAGTTCGTGATTGGGGTGTTCGCTTAGTGCCGGATGATTAACTTTCACCACTTTAGAGTTGTTCTTTAGATATTCAACTACTTTCAGCGCATTGGCAACATGACGTTCTACACGCAGAGACAATGTTTCGAGTCCTTGCAATAACAAGAATGCGTTGAATGGGCTGATCGTAGCACCCGTGTCGCGTAGGAGTACGGCTCGAATGCGAGTAACGTAAGCTGCTTCTCCTGCTGCATCGACAAAGCGTACACCGTGATAACTGGGTTCCGGCTCAGAGATTTTAGGAAATTTTCCTGATTTAACCCAATCAAATTTGCCTGAATCTACAATGACACCACCGAGTGATGATCCGTGTCCGCCAATAAACTTTGTAGCGCTATGAACTACAATATCGGCTCCGTGTTCAATGGGGCGGATTAAATAAGGAGTACCGAATGTATTGTCGATAATCAACGGAATGCCGTGCTTATGAGCAATAGCAGATGTTGCTTCAATATCGGTAATATTCGAGTTCGGGTTGCCCAGCGTTTCAATAAACAGTGCTTTAGTGTTATCCTGAATGGCTTTTTCAAAGTTTTGTGGATCGTCCGGATCAACAAAAGTCGTGTGTATGCCGTAATTTTCGAGTGTGTGTTCCAACAGATTGAAAGAACCGCCGTAAATGGTCTTTGCTGCTACTATATGATCGCCTTGTCCGGCAATATTGATAATAGAATAGGTTACTGCTGCTGCACCCGATGCAACGGCGAGTCCGGCAATACCTCCTTCCAGAGCGGCTACACGTTCTTCGAATACTCCTTGCGTGGAATTAGTGAGCCTTCCATATATATTTCCAGGATCTTGCAGTCCGAAACGAGCTGCGGCATGAGCTGAATTATGAAAAACATACGATGTTGTTTGGTAAATGGGCACGGCACGTGAATCGGTTGCCGGGTCGGCCTGTTCTTGTCCTACATGAAGCTGTAATGTTTCAAAATGTAATTTCTTTGTTGCCATAATCTTATTATTTTAAATTTATATGATTTCAGAATTATTTTCTGTTGCAAAGGTATGTATTTAGAAAATAGTGGCAAATACTTGCGATGAATTGAGAAAATAAATCTATATTTGCAGATTTAACAGAAAAAGCATTAAACAAACGAATGCCTATTATGGGCTGCAAAGAAAAATATTCTATGGACAGATTAGACGAAACGGATTTGAAGATTTTGCGTGCATTGCAAAACAATTCCAACTTGACTACAAAAGAACTTGCCGAGCGTGTTCATCTTAGTACAACTCCCGTCTTCGAGCGGTTGCGTCGTTTACAGAACGATGGCTATATAAAGAGGTATATAGCCATACTCGATGCCGAAAAGCTACACTATGGCTTTATGGTGTTTTGTCAGGTCAAGCTGAAACAGGTAAATGCTCAAATTGCAAGAGAATTTACCGAAGCTGTCGATGGTATGGCAGAAGTGGTGGAATGTTATAATACTTCAGGAGAATTTGATTATCTGCTGAAGATCCATGTAACCGATATGACGGTATACCGCAATTTTGTTCTTAATAGGTTGGGGACTATCGATTGTCTTGCTTCACTACAAAGTATTTTTGTGATGGACGAGATAAAGCATACTTATGGTATACCTATTTAAAATAAGACTTTTTCTTTCCGCTCAACTTCGTTACCAATATCGAACTCACAATATTGCCTGTAGAGTTGAGCAACGTTGCCGGAATATCTATAATAGTACTTATCACCATTAGTGTTCCGGCAAGTTGTGGAGAGAAACCGAAAACGGAACAGATAAGCAATTCGCCTGTCATGCCCCCACTTGGAATAGCTCCCATCACTGCCCCTACAAGTATGGCAACGGCAATGATAAACAATCCGTTGCCGGATGGTTGTGTGTTTTGTCCAAAGATGGTGAGTATAAAGACTATTTTGATAACGCCGCCCATTACCGAACCATCTTTGTGCATATTGGTTCCTAGTGGGATGACTGTTTCGGCGATGCTTCGAGGCACCCCAATCTTTTCTGCCGTCTCTATATTAATAGGAATACATGCTGCACTCGACGAGGTGGCAATAGCTGTGAGAGAAGGGGTGAGTATATGCTTCCAGAATGTTTTCACTCCTTTACTTCCTCCGGCAAGCCATACGTAGACCGTGTTGAGAACGAAATAGCAGAAACCGGCAAGTATCAGATAAAGCAAAAAGGCATTGAGGTAACCGTTCAATATTTGTCCACCTACCACACCGATGGTATCGGCAAAATAACAACCTAGTCCTATAGGTGCCATAAACATAATGATTCTCATCATGCGCAGTGTGATAGCCATGCCGGCATTGAGCAGGTCGGATATTACTTTACCATGTTCTTTTGAATAAGCGGTTGCCAATCCGAATAATACCGAGAATAATATCAGTGGGAGTAAGTTCGATTTGGTGAATAGTTGCAAAAAGTCGGGTACGGTGAATGTATTCACGAATATTTCTCCTCCTGTCAGTCCCTTGAGTTCGGCATGAGCCGGCAAGTGAGCCAATAATAACGACTTGTCGACGTTTGTCAGTGGGTTGTAAAAAAGAGTAAGAATATATGCTGTAGCAGCGGCTATGATTGCCGAGCCCAAGAATACCAATACAACATTGCCGAGTATTTTGCCTATCATATTCATCTTTTTCATATTATAGATAGCCGACGATACGCTAAGAAATACGAGTGGTACGATCATGACGAACATCATGTTCAAGAATAAATCTCCAATAGGCTTTACTATCGATGCCTTGTCTCCGAATACTAATCCACAAATGCCACCTATCACAATTCCTGTAATCAGGCATATTGTAAAGGCATAATTCTTAAATATATTCATTAAATAGATTATTTTGTTTGAGGATGCAAAGTTACACTTTCATTTTGAAAAATATTCAAATCGTCGCGATTTGTTATATATCTCTACGTGATCTAAATTAATTCTGTTGCTATTTCCCTACATCTTTTCCGATTTATTTTTCCGTTGCCCGTCAGAGGTAGTTTCTGTATTGTCATGATTGTGTGCGGCATATGATATGGCGGTAGCATACCTCTCATTGCAGCCTTGATACCGTCCAGCTTCTCTTCAGATACCGGTTCGAGTAGTAGAATGGCGGCTTCTCCCAATTTTTCATTTGGTACGGAGGTTATGGCAAACGGTACGTCGATGATCGGTTGCAATAGCCGTTCGTCTTCTTCGGGTTGAATTTTGATACCTCCACTGTTGATCGTATTGTCTTTACGTCCCAAAACCACAAAGCTGTCATCGGGATATAGTCGTGCAATATCATTGGTATATAGTGTTTGGTTGCAAACCAGGGGAGCATCTATAACCAATGTACCATCGTTTGCCACCGAGAGATGTACTGTATCGAAAGGCATGTAATGCATAGAGGCCTTTTCGCCATTCAGACGTCTCAAAGCAATGTGCGAAAGTGTCTCTGTCATGCCATAAGTGGAGTATATGTTGCCCCGAAGATCTTTTATCTCTTTTTCGAGTTTAGGGTCAATCGATCCACCACCTATAATGAGTGTTCTTATCTTCTCCAATTTATCTCTCTCTGTCGCGTTTTCTAGCGTATTGTATACTTGCATCGGCACCATTGCTGCAAATGTCGGAGGTGTTTCAATGTCAGCTAAAGGATGCCCCGAAGGCTGTTTCACTATCAGATTGAGTCCACATACCAAAGAACGTACCACCACCATCATGGCTCCGATATATCGTAGGTTCATACAGAGTAGTGCGGAGTCACCTTCTTTTAGTCCGAGGTATTCGCAAGTGAGGCGTGCGCTTTGCATCATCTTGCTTTTCTCCACTTGAAGCGTTTTCGGCGTGTCGGTAGAGCCAGAGGTATGTACGGTGATGTAATCCGAAGGGTCGAACCATCTTTGTAGAAAGTCGAATATATCATGCAACGGCATTTCTGCGTCGGTGCTCTTAATGGCTGCTATATCTTGAGCTGTCAGCTTCTTGCCATCAAGTATCAGTGTTTGTTTCTCTCTGTCGAATATCATTTGCTCTCGGGTATGTACCATAAACAATCTTTTCGTATTTCGAGTGGCATTTCTACATTGTCTGTGAATAGCATGCCTGTGCCCAGACCTTGTGGCAATGGATTGTTGAATGTGGCGCACCATTGTGCTACTGCATTCAGTCCTATATTTGATTCGAGTGCCGAAGTGATCCACCAGCCTATCTGTCTCTGTTCTGCTTCGCGAATCCATTCTTCACCACCTTTCATACCGCCATGTAGTGAGGGCTTTAGAATGATATATTGCGGATGAATATCTTTCAGTAGCTTTTGTTTCATTTCAACATTATTACATCCGATTAATTCTTCGTCCAGTGCTATTGGCAGGGGCGTTTTCTCGCAGAGCTGTGCCATCTCCTCGCATTGTCCGGCGCGTATGGGTTGCTCGATGGAATGTAAATCCAATTCGGCAAGGCGATTCAACTTATCCAAAGCGTCGTCTGGGGCAAATGCTCCGTTGGCATCGACTCTCAGCTCTACTTCTTTGAGCGAGAAATGTTGCCTGATATATTTCAACAGCGACAGTTCTTCGTCAAAATTGATGGCACCTATCTTTAGTTTGATGCATCTGAAACCCGCTTCCATTTTCGTTTCAATACGTTGCAGCATTTCTCGATAATTGCCCATCCAAATCAGTCCGTTGATGGGAATACCTGCTTCTCCGCGAGAGAAAGAAGTATCCCACAATGCGGGGCTCTCCATTTCGTAGTGCCGTATTGCCGTCTCCAATCCGAATAGAATAGAAGGGTAGGGGCGAAGTGCTTCTGTGTCAACTTCACCATTATTTTGTTCTACCGCTTTGCACGTTGCTCGGAGTATATCGGCATAATTGGGAACATCGTCACAACTTAGTTTTGGTAATGGAGCGCATTCGCCCACGCCTTTGTGCATAGGGTCTCTGCTGTCATAATATTCGATGTACCATACTTTGCGGGTATTGTAAATACCTCTTGATGTTCCTGCCGGTTGCTTGAAATGCAGAAGTTTGGATACTATATTAATTTTAATTTGGTTCATGATTTATAGATCAATTGTCGCTTTTGAATTTGTACATACAAAGATAGTACTTATAGACATAAAAGAGTGGAAATAAATGGTGGAAATTCATGCTGAAACAAACATTCTTTATACTCCAAAATGACATATGGGTGTCACCGAAAAAACGAACATACGACAATTTTGCAAGATATGGCAATGATCAAATAACTAAAATAAGTTATCTTTGTCATAGTAAAACCTAAAATAGTGAAGTGATGATGAAACATAAATGTATTCAAGGCTTTGTTTACTGCTTTGTATTCTTGCTTTTCATGTCTCCCATACAAGCGAAACATGTAATTAAAGTGTTGGCAATCGGTAATAGCTTTTCTGTTGATGCCGTTGAGCAAAATCTATACGAGTTGGCTGCTGCTGCGGGTGATAGTCTGGTGATAGGTAATGCTTATATAGGCGGTTGCTCTATCGATAGACATTGGAGCAATGCCCAGACCCAGAAAGCCGAATATTCTTATCGCAAAGTGATAGGTGGTGTCTTGAAGTCAGAGGAGAATCGTTGTTTGGACGATATTGTGAAAGACGAGCCTTGGGATATTGTTACACTTCAGCAGGCGAGTCCGTTGTCGGGCGATTACCCGTCGTATGTCCATTTGGCTGACCTCATGAATTATGTACGTCGCACAGTCATCAACCCAGCTTTCAAATTTGCCTTTCACATGACTTGGGCTTATGCTCGTAATGCTACTCATCCGGGCTTTGCTACATACGGCAAGAATCAGGTCAAAATGTATCAGGCTATTCTACAAGCTGTTCATCAGGCAACGGCAGACAATCATATCGATCGGGTGATACCTTCCGGCATTGCTATTCAACGAGCCCGTGCCGTATTGGGCGATACGCTCAATCGCGACGGTTATCATCTCTCGTATACGGTTGGTAGATATACGGCTGCTTGTACTTGGTGCGAGTTCCTTACCGGTAAGTCGGTAGTAGGAAATACATATCGTCCTTCTTCTGTTTCTGCTACAGATGCGATGATCGCGCAATATGCTGCTCATCAAGCCATGGAAACTATATCCGATACGGCTTTGGTTGCTCCAAAGTTTTTTGTTGACGGGGCGTTTTACGAAGAATTTCCTATGACTGCCGAGCACAAAAACTCTTATTTATTGTCCGGTAAAGATGGAAAGATCCTTTTCTATTGTAAGAATGTACAACTTACCGATAATGATAAATTATATGCGATCCCCGATTTTAAAGTCAAGAATATTTCCGAACTTTTGGATATGATTCATCATTCAGACGGGACCCATGTATCAAAAATGCAAGATTCCAGTAGTCAATATATGAACCTCATTAATCAGAAAATAGCTCCTTTTAGCGTTGTAGATTGGAAAAAAGAAAAGTTCACAAATAAAAGAACTCTCACACGTCCGTTAGTTTTTAATTTTTGGTATACCGGTTGTGGTCCTTGTATTCGTGAAATGCCTTTGATAAGCACTTGGATGGATATATGCCCGGATGCAACCTACTTGGCTGTGACATGGAACAAAGCCAACGAGATTCGCAATATTGTGGAACGCCGTCATTTTCGTTTTCATCAGATAACAGACGATCACTCTCTGTCCAAAATGTTTAATGTACAATCTACTCCTACTACTGTGTTGATAGACAAGCAAGGCGTGATTCGTTGTATAATGGAAGGCACTAGTCAGCAAAAACGTGACTTGTTGCTTGCCGAGTTGGTGAAATTGTACAAAGAGTAGGGGAGCTACTTTGAAAGAAATATGAGCCGAAAGTCCATGTTGTATCGCAACAAAGGCTTTCGGCTTTTATTTTATAATTTCTTCAGCTCTTCTATTTCATCGTTCAGGTCGCGTAAGTCTTTCTTTATGCGCTTCCTTAAAAATAGTGCGACAAAGATCAAACCGATAACGAATCCTGAAGCGAAACAGTAGAAGAGCATTAGGTTGATGTTGTAGAAGTATATCAATGCCAATATTACGAAGATGGTACAAAGAACGGAGATAAAAACGTTTGTCCAATAGATGGCTATTTTAAATCGGCATAAATTTTCCAATACTTCTTTGGGTGAATATCGGTTCATATCGATCCGGCTGAGTAGCCGTGTATTGAATACGGTGATGAATACCATACCCATTGTGAGGATTCCTATTGAACGAACAGTCCAGTCGCCCATTGCTGACGGATATTTTTGATTGAAGTAGTTGTTCATTAGAAATAATAATGCTGTAATGATGCCCATTTTGAGTGTATCTATGCTCACAATGCGGGCGCGGGTATTTTTTATTCTTTTGTTCAATGCCTTGCGAGCCAGTAGTTTATTCTGCTCTTCCATCTCATCGGCCTTCTTGTTCAGAATGCTCCAGCCTGATTTTAATTCATCCAATTCCATATCTGTATGTACTTTTATTCGTTAGACAATTTAGCTAGTTTTTCTCTGATGCGTTTCAATTTAGAAGCGATCGTATTCTTATTCATTCCCATTACGTCGGCTATTTCGTCGTATGGTTTTTCGTCCAGCCATAACAGGATAATGGCCTTTTCTATTTTGTTTAGTTGGTTAATGAGCCTATACATCTCTTTTAGTTGGTTCATATAATCGTTGCTGTCGTCTATGTTGTCGTGATCGGCAGCCAATGGTATTGTTTCCAGATGTTTTTTATTGCGGCGATAGAAAGAAATGCAAGTGTTGATGCCCACTCGGTAAATCCACGAAGACACTTTGCTTTGGCCTTTGAAATTCTCATATCCTTTCCAAAGATTCAGTACCGTTTCTTGGTATAAATCATTCACATTGTTCGAGTCTGTCGCATAGATACAACAGATCTTGTAGATCACTCTGTTGTATGTATTTATCATACTAATAAACTCTTCTTCCTTTCTTGGTTTCATTACCTTGTTTACTTTTTCTATAAGACGCTATTAATTCTGAAAAATTGCATGTGTTCTGTTTTTTTGTCCGAAGATACAAATATCGTGTATCAAGAGGTGCCATTTTGGTATGATTATAAACTATCATCGGTAAAAGTCAGATAAGCATTATGGCACTGAGTGCTTATATTCGAGAAAGATACTGGATTTATATTAATAAGTTGCAAGAGGACGTGAAATATTTATCTATTTTGCAGATTTAAAGGTGAATATTACCAGACATTCTGATACTTTCTTATCCAGGCATCAGTTACAGCCCATTGTAGGGCACTATTTCCGCTACTGTCTCGCTGCTCAAATATAAGCTCAATTGAAACAAGGTATAACTACATCCCGTGCAAATCGTTGATATACAGCGAGAAATTCATAAGGACGAAAATAAAAGTTTATACATACGAACTTTTATTTTTGTCCTTATGAATTTTTATGTTTGTCCTTATCATTTTTTGAGAACACAAGCTCGATTGAGTGAATCTGTGGTGTACTGAATTTGGTTGACAGTTAAACACTAGTAAACCTAAGGGAGTTGACAATTACAATCATGTATACCTAAAGTAGTTGTCAACTCTGCAAAGTTAATCCTATTTTTATTGACAAACAAGTATTGTTTGTTCTTTATAGTTTGTTTTGTTCAGCTGATGCTTTAAAGCATCAGCTGAACAAAGTGGGTTTGGATGTTCTCCCGGGAGCATTTGCATCGGTGTTTTCATTGCCAGAGCTTGGTGCGGTCGTGCCCAATTGTAGAGATATATGGATCTGGCGACACCTTCCAAGGCTTCATCAAATGTTTTATTCTCATAATCGAAGAGCCATCCGTTCTTAACGGTATTGTTCATCCTCTCGGCCAGTGCATTGTGCAAGGGGTCGCCCGTTTGCGTCATACTGATAGCGATTCCTCTTTCTTTGAGCTGTGACACATAACCTTTTGATGCATACTGCACACCTCGGTCGGAATGGTGGATAAGACCTGAAAGGTTGAATCCCTGACCTTTATAAAATCTGCACGCCATCATCAACGCTTTTGCCGGTCCTTCCGCTTCAAGAGTCCGAAAGAGGGCATATCCCACAATGATGCGGCTGAAGACATCCGTCAGCAGCGAAAGATAGGCAAATCCTTCTTTCGTGGATATATAAGTGATGTCACCCACCATCATGCGGCAAACACCACAGGCCACGTATTTAGGAGATGTGTTAAGCAAATCCGGATAGATCCGATATGGATGATCGGAGTTGGTCGTACGAGGTCTGTAACGTCTGCGGCGCAGCATCATCCCGTTGGCCCGAAGGACATCGATAAATTGGTCGCGTCCTATCGTGAACTTTTCTCCGAACCGAGACTTACACAGACTGTAAAGCTCGCGGCAACCGCTTCGGGGAAGCTCCTGACGCAGAAATTGACAGTAATACGTGATGCTGCTTATAAGTACATCTTGTTCGGCATTTGTTTCTTTGTGCTTGTAGTACCCTTGTCGGGAAATGTCAAGCAGTCCGCAAAGGGCGGATATGGTATAACTCATACCTTTACCCGCCTTTTGTGACAAGCAACCTACTACTTGACATCGGAGTTTTTTCGTACCTTGATGTGATACTTCTCTTCAGCCAGGTCAATCATGCAATCATAAACGTCACGGGCCATCTCTGCACGCTTCAGCTCAGATTCCAATTCCTTAATGCGCACTTTCAAAGAGGTGATGTCTTCTTCTGAAGAGACATCCTCTGTACCGGTTGTTACAGCTTTATCCTTCATATTTAATGGGAATGGTTTGTCTTCAAGCCCAAAGATACGAAGCCAATTCCGAATTGAACCTCTGGATATACCATTTGCTTTTTCAAGGGTATACTTACCCTTGCTTCCATGAAGGTAAGAGTTTAAAATCTCTAGACGAATCTGATCGTCAATCTTTTTATTATTTCTCATTTTTGAATAAGTTTGTGTCAACTTATTCAGTACATGTCAATCAAAAAGTGCCACTTCGGTATGGTTAAAATAGTATCAGTATCGCTCCGAATATTCACCTCTTAGAACACCTTGAAAAATAATTTTCGTTCGCAAGCCCTCACCAGTTACTTGTAGGCCCCATTATCAATCGTCTTATGTAAAGTTCATAATTCATTGATTATCAGAGAGAAGATGCACTTTTCAGGTCCCGTTTTGCTATCACATCTCAATATCTATCTGATATACAGGTGATAAACGTGACGGGAACAAATACTAAAAGTATTATAGAAAACATCGAGATGATTCATACCGGTACGATCCCCTTTTAAGTAGTCAGTGGAACACGATTATTTCAACAAATCAGTGTCGTACTTATCTTTCTAAAACGACATATGGACCTAAATTTGTTGACGTCCATATGTTTTCTGAAAAACTTAAGGACGTCACCGGAAAAACTAACATACGACAATTTGCAAAAAAATCAACCGTATGTCGCTGCGGTAACTAACGTATCTCGCAGACGAAACTAACGTTAGTTGTCATGATAACTTCCGTTAGTTACCGCAGTAACTTCCGTTAGTTATTGCTGCGACATACGTTAGTTTTTTAGAACATTGTAGAGACATTGAGAGAATAGGCTGTGGGAGAGAAGGTAAAAAAGGCTCGTCTTTATCTTCTCGGATTGTTGAGGATGATGAGTGCTCCGATCACACCAGGTATCCAACCGCAGAGCGTTAGGATAAGGATAATGATAAACGAACCACAACCTTTATCAATGATAGATAAAGGTGGAAATATGATGGCTAAAATAACTCTCCAAATCGACATGTACTTTTGTTTTAGTTGAATATGGCTTCAAATGTAGCTTTTTTCATGTTGATATGCAAATTTCACTTTTATAAATCTGATGTATCTCTTCGATTTAGGGCTAGTGCGTCAGCTTATTATTCGATTTATAGTCCCGATATCATTTGTTTTAGTTTTGTTTCGGCCATTTTCAGGCTATATTCGAAATTGGTGAGCCGCGTGGATGATTGAGCATAACTTTCTTGTGCCTGATGCACCTCTAGTGAGCCCGTCTGTCCCAGTTTGAGACGTTGCAAACTGATGTCCATATTCTCTTTGGCGAGTCTATAGTTCTGTCTTTCTATCTCGAGCAACTGTTGTTGGCTTTCAAAATCGTTGTAGGCATTTTGCAGGTCTTTGCTTATTTGCAGGCGCGCACTCTCTAGGTTGTATTCCGAAATGAGTAATTCTGTCTTTGCTACGGCTGTCTTTCGTTTTGTCTCGCCTGCTGTGTAGAGTGGTATGGATAGTGTGCCACCTACTTGCATGCCATACGAACGGTCATTTTTTGTGCTGCCTTGCGAATTGGTGCTTTGCGACAGGTAATAACCGCCTTGTAAACTTATCTTTGGGGCGTTACTCTTTTCGGCCTCTTTCACGGCCAGTTTTGACACGTCTATTTGCTTTTTTAGTGTCAGCAAATCGGCATTAGACGATTCTATCTTCAGGAGCATCTCATTCTTGTCGGGTACTATCGAAGGAGGAATACTGTCTGTTACTTCTATATTCGTGGTGGGGTCTTGTCCTAACAATGCGCTTAGTATCTTTTGGGCTTCGGTGATGGCATATTTCTGAGTGACGGCGTTCTCGGTTGCTACATTCATGTCTATTTTAGCCTGAAGTAACTCTGTCTTTGCCAAAGAGCCTGCATTAAATCCTGTTTGGGCAATAACCGTTCGTTGCCGATTGTAATTGATTATTTCGTTGATCGATTTGAGTTCTTCTTTTTGACGTACGATGTCAAAATAAGCAGCAACAACATTGTATATCACTTCGAGTACTTGGGCATTGTATTGCAATTCGCCAAGTGCTTGCATTTCGGCTAGTTTCTTTTTTGTGACGTACATTTTACCTCCATCGTAGAGAGTCCACGATAGCATGGCATTCGCTCCCCAGTCCGTACTCAGTTGCGAAGGATATTTGTTGATGGTGTTGGCAGTGGACATCTTCTGGTATACATTGTTGTAGCTTACATTGCTTGTGCCGTTTAAGTTTACTGTAGGCAACATTCCGGCGTTGCCTTTCGTATTGTTCAGTTTGTTGATATCGGCTTGTTGGCGCGACACAAGTATGTCGAAGTTTTTACGGAGCGCCATGTCTACCGCTTGTTGCAATGAGAGGGTTTGAGCACCGACGTTGGCCGATAGTATCCAGATAAAGAGTAGAACTATTTTTTTCATTGCTTATATTTGTTTTTGCTTGATAGTACCATATATGTAACGGGGATGACGAACAATGTCAATATCAGCGAGAAGAGTAAACCTCCTACAACGACTGTTCCAAGCGGGGCACGGCTGTGAGCGCCCGAACCTAAAGACAGTGCAATAGGCAGACAACCGAAGAAAGTAGCCATTGAAGTCATCACAATAGGGCGGAAGCGTGCCGAAGCTGCTTCGAAGGCGGCAACTCTGCGATTCATTCCAAGTTTGCGCTTCTGATTGGCAAACTCCACAATAAGGATACCATTTTTCGTCACTATACCGATGAGCATAATCATTCCAATTTCGGAAAATATGTTCAAAGTCTGCCCGCAAAGCCATAGCGATAGCATTGCTCCGGCTATTGCCATTGGCACGGTAAGCATAATGATAAATGGGTCGCGAAAACTTTCGAACTGCGCGGCAAGAATAAGATATATGAGCAGTAGTGCCAAGATTAAAGCAAACGAAATGTTCGAACTGCTCTCGGCAAAATCTCGCGAAGAACCTGATAGATCGCTATTGAACGAGTCGTCGAGCAATTTGCTTGCTATTCTTCTCATTTCCGTGATGCCTTCTCCCAATGTCTTGCCCTTAGCCAAGTTTGCCGATACAGTGGCCGATTTGTATCGGTTGTAGTGATACAAAATAGGTGGGTTGCTGTCTTCTTTTGTTTTTATGAGATTGTCCAGTTGAATCATCTGTCCCGTATTCGACCGGACATATAGAGTGGTGATATCGGCAGGCTTGTTTCGTTCTTCCGTCGGTATCTGACCGATGACGTAGTATTGCTTGTTGTTTTTTAGAAAATAAGCGTATCGTGTGCCGCTGTATGCTAAGTCGAGCGTCTTGGAGATGTCTTGAATGCTTACTCCCAGACTATTGGCTTTCAAGCGGTCTATTGAAATATTGATTTCGGGTTTGTTGAATTTCAAATCTACATCTACGACACTGAACACGGGACTGTTTTGTGCTTCATCTATAAAACGGGGCAATACTTGACGCAGCTTCTCGAAATCTAAATTTTGAATGACAAACTGAACCGGTAGTCCGCGCGAAGCAAATGTGGCAATAGTGGGTTCTTGGCTGGCTATTATTTTCCCATCTGGAATGCTGCCGTATATCTTAGACAGTTTGTCGAATATTTTGTCTTGAGACATCTTTCGTTGCGAAGGATCTTTTAAGAATGTGATGACCGAACCCGTATTGGCACTCGAGTTACTGCCTCCTGCATAGCGGGCTACAACGTCTTGTACTCCTTGAATTGAATCCATACTGATTTGCGCCACTTTGTTTATCAAGTGCTGATTGTACAAATATTCAGTACCTTCTGGGGCAGTAATACTCGTACGCAAGTAGCTATGATCTTCCAATGGTGCCAGTTCTGATTTCAAAGCCCGCGATAAGGAGAAAATGAGTATCAGACAGAATCCTACCGTAGCGAATGCTGCCCATCTGTTTTGAATGAAGTAGCCTAGCACTTTTCGGTACCCTTTCTCCAATGCTTGGAAGAAGGGTTCTGTCTTGACGTAAAATTTGGAATGGTGTGAAGCCGAACCACCTAAAAAAACATTTAGTACCGGTGTCAGCGTCAGTGATACTACAGCCGAAATAAGTACGGCACTTGCTACTACAATACCGAATTCGCGAAACAGACGTCCTGTGAAACCTTCAAGGAAAATAACCGGAACAAAAACGATAGCAAGTGTCATTGAAGTAGAAATGACGGCAAAGAATATCTCGCGAGTTCCTTCTATAGCAGCATTCCATTTGTCCATGCCCTGTTCTATACGTTTGAATATATTCTCGGTCACGACGATACCGTCGTCTACAACTAATCCTGTGGCTAACACAATACCTAGTAGGGTAAGTACGTTGATGGAGAAGCCGAAGATATACATAATGAAAAAGGTGCCAATCAGAGACACGGGAATATCAAGTAAAGGGCGTAGCGCAATAATCCAATTGCGGAAGAATAAGAAAATGATTAAGACTACCAGGAAAATCGCTATTGCCAATGTTTCAACCACATCTTTTACCGATTGCTGTACGAAGATTGATTTGTCGCGGGCTACAGTCAGTTCCAAGCCTTTGGGCATGGTCTTCTTTATTTGGGCAAATCGTTTATAGAATTCTTTGGCTATCTGAATATCGTTCGCTCCGGGTAAAGGTATCAGGTTGAGCATTACACCGGTGGTGCCATTTATATTTGAACCTGTTTCATCATTCTGTGATCCCATAGATGCTTCGCCTATGTCGCTTAGACGTATCACCTGACTATCTGTTTCTTTAATAATCAAATTATTGAAATCATCTTCAGTAGTCAGTCTCCCACGTGTTTTAAGCAGCAATTCGGTGGTCTTTCCTCTGATTTTACCGGCAGGCATTTCTACATTTTCCTCGGTGAGTGCTGTACTCACGTCCGATGCGGTAACGCCATAAGCAGCCATCTTTTCAGGGCTTAACCACAGGCGCATCGAAGGTCTTTGTTGTCCATATATGCTCACCGAACTAACGCCCGGTATGGTCTGCAATTTTTCTTGCAATATGTTTTCCACATAGTCGCTCAGCTCTATGGCGTTCATTTGGCTGCTCTTGGCGGTTAGCATAATAATAGGATCGGCATCTGCATCGGCTTTGGTTACTGTCGGTTGTGCATCAATGTCTTGTGGTAATGTTCTGGTGGCTTGCGATACTTTGTCGCGTACATCGTTCGCCGCTTTTTCCAAGTCTGTGCCTAAGTTGAATTCGACAGTTATACTGCTCGAACCAATGGATGATTGTGACGAAATCGATTTTACGCCTTCTATGCCATTGATCGCTTTTTCGAGCGGTTCGGTGACCTGCGATTCCATTATTTCCGAATTCGCACCCGAATAAGTTGCCTGAACAGTGATTACCGGAGGGTCAATAGCCGGATAAAGTCTGACTCCCAAGAAATTGAAGCCTACAATACCCATTAATATGATGATTAGACTCAGTACGACGGAAGCGACTGGTCTTTTTAGAGCGATATCAGATATTACCATGATGTTATGTCTATTTTAGGGTCTTTTAATGCTCGAATACTTCAGCTTGTCGCCTTCTTTCAAGAATAAAATACCCGACGTAATAATCGTGTCGCCACTACATAGTCCTTCGGTCACTTCTACCATGGAAGTCTTGCGAATGCCTGTTTTGATCGTTACGAAGTGTGCTTTTCCGTGGCGGGCTACGATAACACTTTTATTTTCTTCTTCGGGGATAATGGCGTGTGAAGGAATCATCAATGCTTGCGGATTCTCACCTAGCCGAAGATTGACGTTGGCAAATGCGCCTGGAATCAACTCTTTGGATGCTGATGTTATCATGGCACGGACTTTCAGATTGCGTGTGGAGTTTTCTATTCCGTGCTCCGTAGCAATCACTTTTGCTTCATAGTGGCGGTCTGCATTTGCCATGGTGAAGTTTACTTTCATTCCGGCATTGATAGTCGAACTGTATTTTTCCGGAACATAGAAGTCGAGTTTTATCTGTTGGTTGGTCCGGATAGTAGCGAGTAGGGTAGATGCATTGACAACTGCGCCTACACTAATATCACGTAGTCCGATCGTACCGTCGAAAGGAGCATTTACCTCTGTCTTTCTGATCAAAGCCTTTTCTTCGGCTATATCTGCGGTGATGGAGCTTATTTGCAACAGCGTTTGTTCAAAGTCGTTCTGACTGATGCCGTTTACTTTTAATAATTGTTTTTGGCGGCGATAGATGCGCTTTTGGATATTGAGTTGCGCTTTCATTTTCATCAGCGCTGCCTGCAAGTCTGCATCATAGAGCTTCACCAGCAATGTTCCTTTTCTCACGAATTTACCTTCAGGAAGGTTCACCATTACAATGCGTCCCGCTATTTCGTTTTTCAGTTCTACTTCATTGTAGGCTTCAAGCGAACCGGTTACCGTAATGTCCGACGATAAATACTGTGGACTTACGATGAAGCCATCCATTTTCTTTTGTATCTTTTCTTTGCCCTCGTGTTTCTTATCTCCCGATTTAGTAAATCCTACTTTGATAAAGAAAACCGATAATAGTACAAGGACAACAGCAATGATGATATTTATTTTTTTCATTGTCTTTTGAATAAAAACGTAAACTAAACGATTAGATATATAGAATTGGAAAAGGTTTAAGTGAAATTCTTTTTTTAGCCATTCTTAACGTAAATCTGGCAACTCTTCATCGTCTCAATTGCTGCTTGGTGTTTCAGTGGAGTAACTCCCGCACAACAACTGGCGTCTATCGATATAGGGAGTTCGGGCATATAGGCTTTGAGTAGTAAAGCATTGCTCACCACACAAATATCGGTACAAACCCCGATGAGTTCAATCGATGAGATATTTCCTTGCTTGTACTCCGATACTAAATCCACTGCTAGTTGTGTACTGCCAAATCGATCTTTCTTGTAGCTCTTGTAGTTCTTGCTTTTTTGGAGTTCTTTTAGCCCGTCTATTAGTTGCCATCCGTCGGAATCTTCGATGCAATGTTCTACCGGCAATACTTTTCCTTCTTGGGTCGATAGATAATCGTTTTGATGTGTGTCTTGAGTGAAAATTACTGTTCCGGCAAAATGGGCCACTTTGTCTATCACTTTCGGTACAATATTTTGTGCCTCTTTCGACCCCAACGATCCGCTGACGAAATCGTTTTGCATGTCGACCACTATTAAATACCTTTTAATCATATTTGTAGTATATGAATGAAAACTTCATCTGTCGATAGGACATTGTAGTTATGTATAGATAGATTGGCATTATTAAAAATGCACGTGACAAATGTACAGAATATTATAACAATGGCAAAGAATATCCGATAAAAATATACCGGACTTATGACACCTGTATGGTAAGGGAATCTGTTGAGGCTAAGAGAGCCTAATTCTCTTTTTTTCCTTGATTAATAGGAATTTATTTGGATATTTATTATATTTGTCTATTGCTTTAAAACGATACGAAAATGAAAATAGCAATTAGTGGTGCAAGTGGATATATCGGCCGTCATCTATCTTCTTTTTTTGAGGGAAAAGGATATGGAATAGTCTCTTTGGACAGACATTTGTTTAAAGAAGAATATTTCTCCGAACTATGTCGCCGTGTTGAGCAGTGCGATGTGGTTGTCAATTTGGCCGGCGCTCCTATTAACAAACGCTGGAACAATGCCTATAAACAAGAATTATATAGTAGCCGCGTAGGGGTGACTCGTCAATTGGTGCGTGCCATAAATGCAAACGAAATAATGCCCCGATTGTTTATATCCATTTCTGCGGTGGGCTATTATTCTTCTGTCGGCGAATATGATGAATATAATGCAGAGCAAGGCGATAGCTTTTTGGCGAAGCTATGTGGCGATTGGGAAGAGGCTGCGCGTACTTGTTCGTCGGGTGTTCGTTTGGTTATCGCTCGTCTGGGTGTCGTTCTTTCTACAGATGGAGGGGCATTGGAGCAAATGATTCGTATGCAGCGCCTTTCGCGAACGGGGATCGTAATAGGAAGTGGTCGGCAGAGCTTTCCCTGGATCGGTATGGCCGATTTGTGCCGTTCTTTCGATTTTGTGATACAAGAACCGCATCTGCAAGGAGTAGTTAATATGGTTTCTCCGCAACAGATTACACAGAGGCATTTTGCTTCTGTTTTAGCCAAGGCTTATGGCATTCGTTGGATTCTATCTCTACCTTCTTCCTTTTTCCGGTTGTTGTTGGGAAAAGGTGCATCTTTCTTAACAGAGGGGCAGAGGGTGCGCCCTGCCAAATTATTGGGATTCGGCTTTACTTATGTTTATTCTACAATAGAAAGAATGATGCATATCGCAGATTATCAAACAATCCAAAAGTTGGATGTATCCCGATACATGGGACGATGGTATGAAATTGCCCGTTTCGAGAATCGTTTTGAAAGGGGTATGACACATGTTACGGCTACGTATACATTGCAGCCGGATGGGAAGATCAGCGTACTGAACGAAGGTATTAAAGAGGGTGTGTTGAAGAAAGCATATGGGAAAGGCAAACAACCCGACCCTGATAATAATCCAGGTAAGCTGAAAGTAGCATTCTTCTGGAGGTTTTATGCCGACTATTATATTTTCGAATTGGACGAAAACTATCAGTATGCTCTCGTAGGAAGTAGTTCGAATAAATATCTATGGATATTGAGTCGTAGCAAGGAGCTGCCGGATACAGTGCGCGAAGATTTGATAGGAAAAATAAAGGAGAGGGGATTCGATACTTCCAAACTGTTGTTTACGGTGCAAGACTGAGAAGTATATTGATGAAATAAAAGGGGCCGCACGTTTTTCATTCATGCGACCTCTTCATTTAATATAAATCATTTGCTTGTTTATTCCGATTTCCAATGTCCATGTACATTGCAGTATTCGCGTGCATAAACTTCGGTAGCCTCCGTCTTGAAGCAAGCTGTCGGTTCCTCACCGGGCTTTAGGTATTTGCGGAATATTTTATTTTCCGTAATCAGTTCGATCCATACGATATAATGTTCTGGTAGCATCGGATGTTTTACTTCTCCTACAGATACTTTATAGCCACCTTCGATTTTCTCAATGACAGGCACATGTTTTTCTGTAGCGGCGTCTTTCGAGTTCTCAACCAAGAGCTCCATCGGCTGTCCACAGCACGATAGTGTTCCTCCCGCAGGTTGCAATACTTCTACGATATTTCCGCAGACTGAGCAACGATAAACTTGTTTCTCTTTTGTCATAATAGTAATTTTTTAATAGTTCTATAAATCATATACGCTCTTATGCAAGTATTGCCTTGTTTGTTTATCGGCATTACATCACATCGTTTCGAGTTCTTACAAAGATAGAAAAAATAAATAATAGTCGTATGCTTTTTTGTTAAAACTTCGTTTGCGCATACATGTTTTTTTTATCGTCTCGTTTGGAGTGGTCTTGTACTGCTTTTTGCTTTTTCGATGCACAATAATATGGAACGATTCGTATATTCTTAATTCTAAAAAAAGAAATGTATGGAACACAATAGATAATAAAATTGCTTTTATTAGGTATTATATTAATTGCTTTTTTAAATTTTTCTATTATATTTGCAAGAAAGATTTTCGCCATTTCTTATATATAAACTCTTTCTGTGTCTTTACAGAGAATAGAATCATGTTATGGGGTATTCATAATAATGATGTACAAGAGTTTATTGTTTTGCCCCGTCGGACTTCAAATTTCATTGTGATTAAACTGTTATAAATTAAAAAATGCCTATGAAGATAGAAAACGTCTTATCTGCTACCTTATTACAACTTCGACAACTTTACAACAAAGAATTTCCTGATTTGATAGACATAACCGCTTCAAGCCAGAATGTCGTACAGTTTAAGCAATTCCTCGAAGAATATATATGTGCCCAATCTTCTTCCAAAGAAGATGTGGTGGGGCAATTGTTATTGCTTATTCATTATGACGGACAGGTTATTGATGAGCTCTCTACCGGTGAAAAAATAGCTGTCAATACAATCACTTTATTGTGGCAATTCCTCACGGACAATCTCGAAGAACAAGAAATCAGTACAGATATTTTTATCGACCTTTTCTATCAGTTTCGGCGTTTGAATTATAATTTCGTTGCCAAAATATCCAAAAGGAAGCTTGATATGGATAGGTGGTCCTCGGGGATTGATCCTAAAATTGTTGAAATCAGAGAGGCCAATAAAGAAAGAATGCTGCATCTGTTGATACAAAAGATAGAAAATCGAAAGAAGTTGCTGTCGCGTTTCCATTTTGCCGAAGGGATGAGTTATGATCAGAAATATGAGCAAGTGACGTTTTGGTGGGATGACTTCCGCTTCCAACTTGCTATGGCCGTAAAGACACCGGCCGAACTGAATCGTTTTCTGGCTTGTTCATTGTCTACTTCGACCATGTATCTATTGATTACGGCATATCATAAAGGTATGCCTTTTTTTGCTACTCCTTATTATTTGTCGTTGCTTGATGTGACGCATACCTATGATGATGAAACGATAAGAAGCTATGTTATTTATTCACCGCAACTAGTCGATACGTATGGAAATATCCGCGCGTGGGAAAAAGAAGATTTGGTTGAAGAAGGAAAACCGAATGCTGCCGGATGGCTTCTACCCGACGGTCATAATATACATCGCCGTTACCCCGAAGTAGCCATCTTGATTCCCGACACGATGGGGCGTGCCTGTGGAGGGCTTTGTGCGTCTTGTCAGCGTATGTACGATTTTCAAAGCAAGCGGTTGAACTTCGAATTTGAAAGTCTCAGACCCAAAGAAGCATGGAATCATAAATTGCATCGGTTGATGACTTATTTTGAGGAAGATACTCAGCTGAGGGATATCCTTATCACAGGTGGAGATGCGTTGATGAGTCAGAACAAGACGCTTCGGAATATTCTGAGTGCGGTGTATCACATGGCTTGTCGCAAACGTAAAGCCAACGAAGAGAGGGCCGATGGTGAGAAATATGCCGAATTGCAGCGTGTACGTTTGGGTACCAGATTGCTGGCGTATTTGCCGATGAGGATTGATGATGAACTGATAGATATTCTTAGCGAATTTCGGCAGAAAGCGGCAGCTATAGGCGTCAAGCAGTTCATTATCCAGACACATTTTCAGTCGCCGTTAGAGGTCACTCCTTGTGCCCAAGAAGGTATCAAGAAGATACTTTCGTCCGGATGGCTCATCACCAATCAATTGGTATATACGGTAGCTGCATCGAGACGTGGACATACGGCTAAGTTGCGCAAAACGTTGAATAATTTGGGTATACTGTGTTATTATACTTTTTCGGTGAAGGGATTTATGGAAAATTATGCTGTCTTTACTCCCAATAGCCGTTCCATACAAGAGCAAATGGAAGAGAAAGCGTTTGGTCGTCTCACAGCCAAACAAGCAGACGAACTTGCTCAGAAGCTGGATGAAGGTGGCGACATAGCTACTGCCATACGTCGGTTTATGAAGAAACACCAGTTGCCCTTTATGGCTACAGACCGCAGTGTACTCAATTTGCCTGCAATAGGCAAGAGCATGAGTTTCAAAATGATTGGAATGACAGATAAGGGGAGGCGGATTCTTTGCTTTACCCATGATCATACTCGTCGTCACAGTCCGATTATAGACCACATGGGGGATATCTTTATAGTCGAAAATAAGTCGTTGTCTGCTTATTTGAGACAATTAAATAAGATGGGAGAAAACCTGGACGGCTATCAGTCTATATGGAACTATACCCAAAGTGATACCGAACCTCGCTTCAAACTTTACAATTATCCGGATTTTGACTTTGATACAACCGAATCTATGAGCAATTTATCTTTGTAAGTTGCTCATATTGGTTTTCTTTTGTTTATTCCATGTGTTTTTTTAGCCATGTCGATGCATACCAGCAGGTTGCTACTGGCTTTAGATTCTTTTGCAAGGCATAGTCGTATACGTATTTCACTAATTTGGAAGCAATGCCTTGCCCTTCGAGTGGACTTGGAACATAGGTGTGTACTATGTTCAGTGTTTCGTTTTCCAATTCATACTCTACATAGGCCGTATAACCATTCTTTTCGGTCCATGCTTTGCGGTTTTCTGTATCATGTTTGATTTCCATAGGGCTTCGTTTTTAGTCCGATTCTACTTATACTGCATAGGTTTATTTCTTTCCTTCTATGATATTCCATAACAAATATAATGTTTATATTTGAATGATAAAAACTAAAAATGCATTTTGTTTTCATTTTTATTGAATTCCTTTTGTTCTCATTTCTAAAATAGAATGTTGCTTTTAATGCCGAAAATAGAATATTTTTGTACTCAAAATAAGGTCTTATCATGATACAGCAAGTAGAGTTTACATTGAAGCCGGTAGCGTGCGGTTTCCATTTGATAACGCAGGAAGTAGTGCGCCATCTACCTCAGTTGCCCGAGAAAGGATTGCTTCATCTTTTTGTGAAGCATACGAGTTGTGGACTGTGCATCAACGAAAATGCAGATCCGGATGTTCGCTACGATTTGAAAACGATATTCGATAAAATGGTTCCGGAGCATACCGGATATTACCGCCATACGCTAGAAGGTAGCGATGATATGCCGAGCCATGCCAAATCGGTTGTCGTAGGTGCAAGTCTTACGATTCCTATATCCAGGGGCAAACTGAATATGGGTATGTGGCAAGGCATCTATCTTTGCGAGTTTAGGGATTATGGCGGAGCTAGAGAGCTGGTTGCCACTATTATGGAATAGAAAACATGAGAGGAAAGGGCACCCAATTAGAGTCCTCTTGCTTTGTATATGCGGTCTTTGGCGTCTGTTATTTCCTTGAATTTCTTTTCGGCGGCTTTACGAATGTCTTCTCCCAATGTAGCTACACGGTCAGGGTGGTGCTTCAGGGCTTGCTGGCGATAGGCAGAGCGTACTTCATCGTCGGTAGCAGTGGATGATATTCCTAGAATTTTATAGGCGTCATTCAGACTGTTACTGTTCAGATTGAGCATCGAATCGATATCTTGAGCCGACAAGCGCATATATTGTGCTACTTCTTTCAATGCTAGAACTTCTTCCGGACTAACGTTGCCATCAGCTTGCGATATCAGAACCAGAAAATTGAGTAGTTGCAATCGTTCGCTTTCGCCTAGATTGCCTGCTATTTGTTCGCAGCAGTCGTGTATGGTTTGTTTGAATGCATACGGATTGCCACTGTTCATTTGATCTTGTTCCTTAAATAGTTTTAGTAGAATATCTTCTCCCTGCTTTACTGCTGCCTCGCCGAAGTTGGTACGCAAAAAACGCCGTACCAGTTCCATTTCGCTATGCATTATTTTCCCATCAGCCTTGATGATGTAAGAGGCCAAAACCAATAAAGAGAAGAGAAAACTATTGCGTTGCCCTTCGTACACTTGTTGCTTTGAATATTCGCCGGATACATCATTTGATACGTTTCCGCTGAGTGCATCAAATAATGCGCCCACCGCCAAACCTGCTAAAGCTCCCAGCGGGCCTCCGGTCATGAAGCCCATTATTCCGCCTATCCATTTACCTGCTGCCATATATTGAAAAAATACAAAGTTAATATCGTAATGTCTGTACGCCGCAAAGATAAGAGTTATTTATCGAATGTCAAAGCAGAAGCCTATGTCCAACCATATACTATTCCAATTTCTTTAATATATTTTTTCGTGTGCTCCTTATTCCTGCTTCCAGAAAATCGGGCTCCATCATTTCTATCGTTACTTTTAGCTCGCTGCTCAACTCCTTGAATAAATGGCATTGTTCATAAGCAAGCTTCATACACAGGCATCGTATACCGATGGGTTCACTTGCATCTGCCATGTGTCCCAAGCAGAAGTCCAGAAAATCTGTGCGTATATTCTCTTTGACGAACGGTTGTCGATTTAAGAGGGTCAATATCAGCCTGCATTTTGTTTGGCTATTTGTTTTCATAGCCTCGTTTATCAACTCTTCGTGCTTCTGATAGAGCCACTCGTTGTTGTACAGATCAAAATGTGTAAACACCCAAGCTGCGTTGTCCGATGTTCGTTTGTCTGTATCAAATAGCAGTTCATACAATGCTTCTTTCTTTCTGTTGTTTTGTTTTCCTTGTGTCAGATAGGCTATTTCTTGAATATCATTGTCGTGAATTATTCCCGATAATCTTTCTTTGAACGGATTGCTACTCTTCATTGTCTTGCCAATAATAGATATTATATATATGTGTGAGTTGTCTTGTCCGCTATTTCTCCATTCGCTCTTTTATCTTTCCCCATGCATGGGTAGCAAATAGGCAGCATTTACGCATTGTCTTGCTCATTTGTTCGAAGCGACACTGTGGTATTACGAAACCAAGTTCATTTTCGCTTATGTGCGGCCTTACAGAAGGATCTAGGAGCCCGATGAAAGTGCGATACCCTTTTCGTCTGTTTTCTTGTACTGCACAAGCTACTACCGAAGAGCAACCCGATCCGAACATAGCAGTTACTGTGTCTGGAGCATTATTGTCATAGAACGCCCAAGAACAAAGCCCTGAGAGCATATCGGGAGTGGCAAAGAAAAGTAGCCCTTCCATATCTTCCAAACTTTTTACTTGATCTATGCGTACAAAGTCGAGGTACTTTTTATCTGTTTTTGTTACCTCCAGGTCTTCTATGAAGTCAATCACCATTTCGGGTGTTTCTTTGTATTTTTCCTTATGCGATACGAAGTCGGGGACCATTTCGGGCATTTCTTTGAAACCTGTATAAAATTGCCCACCCATACAACCTATTACTGCTGCGTTGAGGCTTATGGGATGACCTTGCCGCACAGCCTGTAAGCCTTTGAAGAAGCAGCCGCCTATCTTTTCTGTTTGTGCCATCGGCTCATTTGTATATTTGAATACAATAGGTAGAGGAGCTTTCTCTCCGAATGCTTCTCTATAATCCGAAATAAATTTCTTTACGTTCATAATCGTCTCTATACTAAGTTTGTGTTTTTAATGTCTACCTCAACCTTGTGTTATGTAAAGATAGATGTAATTTGCTAAATGATAAAGGAAAATCAGCAAAAAATAACCGTCTGTATTTCAAACAGATCATTTATTTCTCGAAATCTTTTCTGAATGCAAAATCATATTTTGAATTTTCATTCACTTGACGTACCTTCGTGCTTCGTTAAGATGAGGAGCAAATACACCAAAAACGACAAAATATAAAAGAGAACGCAATGAAAATACGTAAACGCAAGCTTGGAGCTATCACCATGTCAGACTATATCAAGGCAGCCCGCAAGGGTAGTCGCTCTGCCGAACAAGAACTCTTGGGACCTGGTTTTCATTCGATAGACAAAACGCATCGGTCCAAAAAGATGTATACCCGCAAGCCAAAGCACAGAGGAACTGAAGAATAGCACTATTATTGTGCAATAGAACTGAGGTGCATCAAAAAGTAAAATGTGTGATCATGCTATTTTGATGAATGTATAATTGTACTATAAATCTTTATATTTGCCCTCTACGTATCCCAATATTTCAGCCGATTTTGTTTTGGCTTCTTTAGAGTTCATCAGATGGTTCTCTTTTAGATAAGCTTCAAAAGCTTCTGTTTTTTTCTTATAGGGAAGAAGAGTTAATTTGCCTACAATTGTTCTTAAAGGTTGGTTTGTGTAATTACCTCTATTGATATTAATTCGGTTTGAATTGATGATAATTGTTTTGTCCGTTCGTGGATCATTGATAGCTCTTTTTAGAACTTGTATATTTTCAATATCTGCATTATTGCATGTGTCTATTATTTGTTCTTTTAAATTACTAGGCCCTTGTATCTTATCTTTTGCAAAAATAGCACTCCTTACAAGTAAACTCAAGTAATTGTCATCTATTGATAGACATATATCTACTCCACCTCTTTTACCTCTTATTATATTATCTTTTTCTAGTACTCCTCTTCTATGAAAATAGAATTTACCAAATCTTTTTTCTGTCTTTTGTAACTCATTCTTATGTACGCTTTCGTCAGGGAAATAGGTCTCATTATAATAATACGATTCTACTTCTAATGGATAGACGAGCAATTTATTTGGCAGTTCTATCATGTAGTCACACAAAATAAGTTGGTTTATCTTTTGTAATTGTTTTACAATATCAGCTTCTTTCGTCAAATTTTTGAGCAATGACAATGACTCTTTTATTTTTTCCATATCGTACTATTATTAATTAATTGTTTGTTGCAATCTATTATTAACAAGGCTATAGGTGATAGTGTTTTAATATTATTATTTCAGTTATGGTTGTACAGTTTAATTATATGGTTTTGCAAACATAAATAAAAAATCGGATTAATCCAAAATAAAGTGATTCTGATGCGATTTGGATGGCCCAATTATAATGTGGTGATTCAGTTTTGTCATATGTTAGTTTTTCTGGTGACGTCCTTAAGTTTTCTACGTGACGTACATACGACAACAAAAAAACATACATATGTGAATGGGGTGAAGAATGGATTATAGGTGAGGCAAGCGAAATCATTTTATGTTGTCATATTTTACCAAAAATGCCGAAGGTGCCGAAGTACATATAGAGAGTTCTAAATTTTTTTTATTCGACGTTTTATACTAATATCAAAAGGATATATATAATAAGTAAATATACTATACAAATAATCTAAAAATAAAAAAAATAAAGAGGAGTGGAAAGTACTTCGGCACCTTCGGCAGGGCTATGTCGATTTTCGAAGCTGTAGTATATTGTAGCTGCGATTTCTGAGTTGACCAATAATTTAGTCACTTTTTGGAAAAAGGGGGTGGACGCATATTTTTGTTGTGTTGACTATTATTTCATAATGTCGCAAAAGATATGCTTACAATCATATTATGTAATCATTGTAAGCCTTTTTAGTTCTATTTAATATTAATAAGAATACCCTATTTATTCCAATTTTCCTTGATTTCAGAAAAAGACGAAAATTATTGGTCAGAAAGATAATAGGTCGTTATTTGTAATGTTTATTCTATTGTTGCTTTGAATCAATTTATTGAATAACTCTTTATCTTGGGTATTTCTGCTAATCTCGTTCCGAAATTTGAGTGCTTTTGATAGGTCCCGTAATGAGATGTCTTTTTAGCAAGCTAAATAAATCTGAATTATTAGCTAAAATCCCACTTTTTATTACTACTTTTGGTTTTTAAATTAAAAAGAAGAGATAATCAGAACAATGAATAAGGTATATACGTTTTTTTTATTGCTTATTTTATGTTGTGCAACTGCCAGCAGCCAGACGATAGACGAATTGAAAACTCTTTTCGAGAACCAACAGTATGGAGAAGCACTGCCACAACTCAAGAAAATGATAAAAATACAACCGGCAAATGTGAATTTGAACTATTGGTATGGTGAAAGTCTACGTAAGACCGGCAATCCGGAAATGGCTGTTAAGTATCTGGAGATAGCATCAAAACGTGGAATCTCGGCAGCCAATTTATCTCTTGGGAGAACTTGCGAAGCACTTTATCAGTTTGACAAGGCTTCTGTCTACTATAATAACTACCGTCGTATGCTGCTACAGCAGAAACGAGCTACCGATGAAGTCGATCGCGACATAATGCATTGTAAAATGGGGCTCAATATGTTGCAGGGAGTAGAGAAAGTCTGTATCATCGATAGCTTTGTGGTCGATAAAAAAGATTTTTTAAGTGCTTACAAATTAAGTCACGAATCGGGTAGCCTATACTATTTCAAAGATTACTTCAAATCCGATTCGACCTCTACCGCTACTACTGTTTACGAAAACGAGCGGCAGAACCGTATATTGTACGGAGGGGCTTCGACAAATGGCTCTATCAAGTTGTTTTCTAGAATCAAGACGACAGACGAGGGGTGGAGTACTCCTACTGCGCTGCCCGATGTTATCAACGAAACCGATCATGTGAATTACCCTTTTCTGCTCGACGATGGTGTAACGCTCTATTTCGCAGCCGATGGCAAAAATTCGTTGGGAGGCTATGATATTTTCGTTACCCGCTATGATACGAATACGGATAGTTATCTGAAACCCGATAATATAGGTATGCCGTTCAATTCGACTTTCAACGATTATATGTTGGCTATCGATACTTATCACAATATCGGATGGTTTGCTTCCGATCGTTACCAACCGAGTTCGAAAGTCTGCATCTATGTCTTTGTTCCCAATGCGGCAAAGGTAGTATACGATATTAAGACTATAGAACCGGGCAAACTTATCGGTCTAGCCAAACTGAATGCTATTCAGTCCACATGGATCGATAGTGACAAAGTGAACGCTTCTCGTAAAGAGTTGGATAAGATACTTAGCCGCAAGCCTGTTGCTCAACGCAAGGGCGATAGCAACTATGTGTTCACTTTTGTTGTCAACGACAGTCATATTTATCACGAATATACTGACTTCAAATCCGAAGAGGCATTGGAATCTTTTAAGAAATGGGAACAAGAGCAACACAAATTTGAGCAGAACAAAAAGCGGCTCGAAACTCTACGTATGCAATATGCGCAATCTGATTCTGCACTCAAAAAGAATCTGAGTAACACTATTCTTTCTTTGGAACGCCAACAATTGGAGGAAGAACCTACTTTGGAAAAGCAAACATTGCTCATCCGTAAACTTGAAATAATGAAGTTAACACGATAATAACCTATAATTAAAAACGTATATGGATATATTTATCATTATTATATTAGTCATCGCGGCTGTCTTGCTATTTATGGTCGAATTATTTATCATTCCCGGTATCAGTTTGGCTAGTTTTGCAGCAGTTACCTGTTTGGTTGTGGCCAATTATTTGGCTTATGTCGATTTGGGTAGCACGGCATTTGTCATTACGCTTATCGTTTCGTTGGCGGCGACGTTGGTCACTGTTATCCTATTCATGCGATCTAAAACGTTAGATCGTGTTTCGTTGAAAGAGACAATCAGCTCGTCGGTAGAAAACCTCAAAAAAACTTCGGTTAAAGTCGGTGATGAAGGTCTCACCACTACTCGTTTGGCACTGGTAGGCTACGCCAATATATACGATCAGATAGTAGAGGTAACATCGTGTGACGGTTTTTTGAATGCCGATACCCCTGTCAAGGTGGAGCGCATCACTAACGGCACGATATATGTTCGAAAACAATAATCACTAATACATACAAATAAATTATGGAATCATCAGTCGCATTTATCATGATAGCTATCGCTGGTGGCGTGCTATTCTTGGCTCTCTTCTTCCACTATGTGCCATTCTTTCTATGGTTGTCGGCCAAAGTATCGGGCGTCAACATTTCGCTCATTCAGTTGTTTCTGATGCGCATTCGTAAAGTGCCCCCCTACGTAATTGTTCCGGGACTTATCGAGGCGCATAAGGCGGGTTTGCAAAACATAACTCGCGACGGACTCGAGGCGCATTATTTGGCAGGGGGACATGTAGAACGTGTAGTACACTCCTTAGTGTCAGCTTCAAAAGCCAATATCGACTTGTCGTTCCAGATGGCAACAGCTATCGATCTTGCCGGTCGTGACGTGTTCGAAGCTGTACAAATGTCTGTCAACCCAAAAGTGATTGACACCCCTCCTGTATCGGCAGTTGCCAAAGACGGTATACAGATGATCGCCAAGGCACGTGTTACCGTGCGGGCCAGCATTCGCCAATTGGTTGGAGGTGCTGGAGAAGACACTGTACTCGCTCGTGTAGGTGAGGGTATTGTTTCGTCTATCGGTTCGGCATTGAATCATAAATCGGTACTCGAGAATCCGGACTCCATTTCGAAGCTCGTGTTAAGCAAAGGGCTTGATGCCGGTACAGCTTTCGAAATTCTATCTATCGATATAGCCGATATTGATATAGGCAAAAATATTGGTGCAATGTTACAGATGGATCAAGCCAATGCCGATAAAAACATTGCTCAGGCTAAAGCCGAAGAGCGCCGTGCGATGGCTGTGGCTCTCGAACAGGAAATGAAAGCCAAAGCTCAAGAGGCACGGGCCAATGTGATTCAGGCCGAAGCGGAAGTACCTTTGGCTATGGCCGATGCTTTTCGTAGTGGTAACCTCGGCGTGATGGATTACTATCGCATGAAAAATATCGAAGCTGATACCAACATGAGAGATACCATTGCCAAACCGATTCAGGGAAACAAGCCTTCTACACCCACAATGAAATAGTTCTTTATAAGTGCTTGGTAGGTCTATATTCGGCTATTTTGCCCTTATCAAATAAAAACATCTATTAGGGCGGACATACAAGTCCGCCCTAATAGACAATACGAATATCTACTTAAAACAGAAAACAATGAAACAATATTTCGCTCCATCGGAGCTCATCATTAATGAAGATGGCAGTGTATTTCACCTCCATATCAAACCCGAGCAACTTGCCGACAAAATTATTTTAGTAGGCGACCCGGGACGTGTCTCTATGTTGGCCTCATACTTTGATAATATCGAATGCGAAAATTCCAATCGAGAGTTTCATAGTATTACCGGAATATACAAGGGCAAACGCATCTCTGTCATTTCTACGGGTATAGGGTGCGACAATATAGATATTGTTCTTAATGAGATAGATGCGTTGGCCAATATAGATTTTGCCACGCGAGAAACCAAAGACTCCCTGCGTACACTCGATATTGTTCGAATAGGTACTTGTGGTGGTTTACAACCCAATACGCCGACCGGCTCTTTCATTTGCTCTGACAAGTCGATCGGATTCGATGGACTCCTTAATTTTTATGCAGGGCGTAATGAAGTATGTGACCTTGATCTTGAAGAAGATTTTGTAGACTATATGGGGTGGGAAGGTAATGTATGTCAACCACATCCGTACGTCATCAATGCCGATAAGTCGCTCATTGATCGTATAGGTCACGATATGGTACATGGAATGACGATTGCGTGTGGTGGTTTCTTTGGTCCGCAAGGCCGCAAACTGCGTATTCCATTGGCCGATCCGCAACAAAACACCAAGATAGAGCAATATGAATATCAAGGGATGCGTGTCACCAATTTCGAAATGGAAAGCTCGGCTGTAGCCGGACTGTCTCGTCTTATGGGACATCATGCTGTTACGGTCTGTATGGTTATTGCCAATCGTCTGGCAAAACAAGCCAATACCGGCTACAAAGGCACTATGGAAACTTTAGTACAAACCGTATTGGATAGGATTTAACGGCACATGAACAAGGGAGAAACAATCTGCGCTATTGCCACCGCTACAGGTGGCGCTTTGGGTATTGTCAGAGTATCGGGTAATAACGCCATCGCATATACCGACCATGTATTCAAACTTGCATCGGGTAAGGAATTGTCCGAATGCAAACCGTATACGTTACACTTCGGTCGTATCATGGATGGGGTAGAGGTGGTAGACGAGGTATTGGTTAGTCTTTGCCGTGCTCCTCATAGCTATACCGGCGAAGATACTACCGAAATCACATGCCATGGTTCTCCTTATATACTCCAACGTGTATTGCAGTTGCTTATCGCCGCAGGCTGTCGCATGGCTCGTCCCGGTGAATACACTCAACGGGCTTTTCTCAATGGGAAGATGGATTTGAGTCAGGCCGAAGCCGTAGCCGACCTTATTGCTTCTACTTCTGCCTCTACTCATCGGTTGGCTATGAACCAAATGCGAGGAGGATTCAGTAAACAATTGGCCGATCTACGCGAAAAGCTCTTGCAATTCACTTCGCTCATCGAGCTTGAACTTGATTTCAGCGAAGAAGATGTCGAGTTTGCCGACCGTACCCAACTACGCCAACTTGCCCAGGAAATATCCAAAGTCCTTCAGCGCCTCGCCAATTCGTTCAGTGTGGGCAATGCCATCAAGAATGGCATTCCTGTAGCTATCATCGGCGAGACCAATTCAGGCAAATCAACCTTGCTCAATGCCCTGCTCAATGAAGAACGAGCCATTGTGAGCGATATTCAGGGCACTACTCGCGATGTCATCGAAGATACGATCAACTTGGAAGGTGTCACCTTTCGTTTCATCGACACCGCCGGCATACGCGACACCACCGACCGCATTGAGTCTATGGGCATACAGCGCACTTTCGAAAAGATGGATCAGGCCGAAATCATTCTATGGATGGTCGATGCCACACAAGCAATAGAGCAGACCGATCGCCTCGACAAACAAATAGCTGCCCATACCGAAGGTAAGCATCTTATCCTAGTGCTCAATAAGTGCGATCTGCTCACCGATGAGCAGCAAAGCGCTCTTGCGCCACTTTTAGAACGCTATCCTCATCATCTCTTTATCTCTGCCAAGCACGATCGTCATATTGACAATCTGCAACAACTACTTATTCAAGCTGCTCATCTGCCTTCGGTCACTCAAAACGATGTCATCGTCACCAATGCCCGTCATTACGAAGCTCTCACTGCCGCTCTCACTGCTATCGATCGAGTTCGTCAAGGATTGGACTCCAATCTGTCGGGCGATTTCATTGCTCAAGACATCCGTGAATGTATCTTTCATTTGAGTGATATAGCCGGCGAAGTAACAACCGATGATGTGCTACACAATATCTTTAAACATTTTTGTATTGGAAAATAGTCCAAACAATATATTGATAATTAGCTGGTTAAATTTTATTAACCGAAACAATAAATAAAATAAAATGCTTTTAATCAATGCATTATGTGTAATATATAACTCCATTTTTGTCGCTATTTTGTTGCTCGGAAATACTTGAGCAACAAGAGCAATAAATTCTAATAAGAATATCATGGAATACAGAATAGAAAACATAGATGGAAAAGAATTTCGGCATCCTGTAATATTGTATAAATACAGGGATTGGGAGAATTTGAATCACAGGAATATTCTTCAAGATAATACCATTTATTTTGCATCTCCAAAAAGTTTTGACGATATTTATGATTGTAACGTACCTGAATCATTTCCGACTGGTACAAAGCTTTACAATATATTTTTGCAGAAATCCAAAGTTGATTATCCCGATAAAACAAGACAACAACATCGAAAGTTTGCTCGATATTGGAGCAAACATTCTCCTTTAGCACAGCCAAAACTACTAAAAGAAAAGATTGAGCAGTTTAATACTGCTTTTAACAATCGCTTTGGTGTTCTTAGTCTTACAGCAAATCCACATAATGAAGATATGTGGGAGAAGTATGGAAACTCACATAAAGGCTTTTGTGTAGGTTTTGACACTGATAAACTTTTTGAGGCAGAAAGCATGGGAGGTGGTGAAGTGCAATATTCGGACAAATTGCCTACAATAGACTTTATTAATGACGATTTTCAGGCAAAGCATATAAAAAACATTTTTTTCAAAGAAACTAAATGGAAGTTTGAGCAAGAATATAGATTGCATAAAATGTGGGAAAATGACATATCAAATGCGGAAAGAAATATTAAACTTCCCGAAGATTGTATTACCGAAATTATCTTGGGTAAAATCATGTCAGATAAGGATAAAGAAGAGATTAAGAACCTTGTACTAAGTAAATATCCTCATATAAAGATAAGCGAGGAATTCTAAAATAAGATGTAAAAAGCAGAAATAATTTGTTGTTGATTTGCTGCTCGCAAGAACATTTTTTGAATATTAATTATTGTATTATCAGTAATATAGTATCTAATTATCTAAGTTTTGTATAGACAAGTGATATTTATAAGCGATTAGAAAATAATTCCTAGTAAATAATTATTTATTGTATGATTCCTAAATTAAAAACTTGCTACAATAGAAGTCTTGAATATTTGATGGAGCATAATTTGCTTGAACCTATGATTAAGGCTGATCAACTTGTGCGCAAACTGAATGATTTACCGTTAGTCGCTCAGAATGAACAGCAGCATATTATCAAAGAACTTTTTGGAAGTGTTGGCGCTAATCCGTCTATTGCGCATAATTTTCATTGCGATTTTGGTTTCAACATTCATGTGGGAGATAATTTTTATGCCGGATACAATTGCACTATGCTAGATTTTGCTGAAATAAGGATTGGAGACAATTGTCTTATTGGTCCGAATGTAGGAATTTATACTACGGGGCACAATGAGTCGCCAAAGTTGCGTCATGAGACTGGCTATGCTATTCCTGTGACTATTGGTAATAATGTATGGATCGGTGGAGGTGCTACTATTTTGCCAGGTGTTATTATTGGCGATGGTGCTATTGTGGCGGCAGGTGCTGTTGTTACAAAAGATGTTACAGCAAATACTGTTGTTGGGGGAATACCGGCAACAATAATAAAAGAAATTTGTAACTAATTCTATTCTTCTTAAATTGTTATTCTTGGATTTTTCTTTGAAGTATTTAGATAAGATGTTCTTTTCCATAAATTTGTCTTATTATCGTTACTGATTGGAGAGAACGTGCAGCGCGATTAGGAATTTCACGTTCTGAACAGAAGCAAATGACCAACGCATTTAGGTACTAATTATATAATTATAGTTTTACAGCTTTGCAACAATATATTAATATAGGAACCATCATTGTAATCGCAATTCTGGTAGTTGTGGTAGCTTTGCGGCTGTATTATAAGCATATATCTGATGAAATTGAGGAGTTTACTGATGCAAAGGATATTAATGCTGTTAAAGAGGTGAATGATATGGATGGCTATCAAGTGATTGATATCCCAAAACTGCTTGCTAGCCAATATAAAGACTCCTTGATAAAAAAAGTGGATGCTACTGCTTTGGCAGAAGAGCTATCCCCACTCTATACCAAGCTTGTAAGATTACAGAAACGACTGGATCAAATGCATTTGGATAGTAATGATCTTCTTGATAATTGTGTCTGGAATATCGAGAAACTAGATAATCTTATAAAAGAACATAACGGTAACTATTATACTAACATTCTGAATACGAATAAGAATTTCTTCGACTATTGTCTGATGTATCCGCTGGATGATCAACAACGGCGTTCGATTGTATCAGAAGAAGATAATGTGCTCGTTGTGAGTAGCGCTGGGAGCGGTAAAACTTCATCGATTGTTGGTAAGGTGAAATATCTTATTGAAGTGAAGCATGCAGCCCCATCGAAGATACTGCTTATCAGTTATACGAACAAGGCTGCAGCTGAATTGACAGAACGATTGGGTATCAATGGTTTGAGAGGATATACTTTTCACAAACTTGCTATTGATATAATTGGCAAGTATACTGGCGAGAAGCCTTCGATTTGTGAGAATACTGATCTATTGTTCGTATCTATCTATAAAGATTTGACCCAAAAAAGTAAGAAGTTCCGCGAAAGCGTATTGGAGTATTTTGTTGATTATCAGGAAACTGATGAAGAAAAACAACAACGTGAAGCATTGGAGAAACTATCTGCCCAAAAGAGTGGTAGGTTGAAGGCGCAGTTTCCCGATATGGATGGCAATCCGATATACGTGAAGAGTCAGGAGGAACAGAAGATTTGTTTGGGACTTACCGCACTAGGGGTGAAGTTCAGATATGAAGAACCTTACCAGCATAGAGTTGCTGATGAAACGCACTCACAATATAAACCGGACTTCTCGATTTATTATGAGAAAGATGGCGAGATGAAACGTGTATATCTAGAGCACTATGGTGTTGACGAACATGGATTGGTACCATCATGGTTTGCCAAGGATAAGGGTGTCACTTACGAAGAAGCCAACCGGAAATATGGTGATGGAATAACATGGAAGAAAGCCGTACATCAGAAATATGATACTACATTGATATCAACTCAGAGTGCTGATTTCAAATACTTCGATGTTCAGGACAAACTAAAGAAGGTGCTAAAGAGTGTGGGAGTGCCTACACATGAAATGACCAAGGAAGAACTATTTAATTTAATACTTCCAAAGAATAGTCATAAAGAAAAGTCATTCATCAGATTAATAGTAACTTTCGCTACTCTATTAAAGTCAAGTTTAAGGGATATTGATGATGTTTTGAAACAAAGCAAACGAGCTGATTCTGAACGTTCTACATTCATCATCAAGAACATCTTTGAGCCTGTATATGAGCGCTATCAGGAAGCGTTGAAGCTGCAAAGTCAAATGGACTTTACTGACATAATATTGGAGGCAACAGAACTATGTAAGGAACAACATCCTGTAAAATACGATTATATTATTGTAGATGAGTTTCAGGATATTTCTATCGATAGATATAATTTTCTGAGGGCATTACAAGAGACCAATCTTCCAGCAAAGCTATATTGTGTGGGCGATGATTGGCAGTCGATATATCGCTTTTCGGGTAGCGACATGTCCTTATTCAAGGACTTCCCCGTATATTTTGGTGATACCGATATTCATAAGATTGAAACCACCTATCGTTTTGGCGAACCATTAATCAGTCATTCTTCAAGATTCATTCAGAAAAACAAAGCTCAATATACCAAGAATGTACATCCTTTCAATCAAAATGCTCGTACAGAGCTTTTGTTTCAGCCATATAGTTACTTCAAGTATAATGAGACATTCGAGCAGCTCATCAATAGTATTCCTGCAGATAAGTCTATATTCCTATTGGGACGCTACTCTTTTGACGACTATTTCCTGAGTAAAAAGTATCAAAGCTTCAAGAATGGTAATCACTTCTGCTATAACATCTGTGGTCGCAATATTGAGTACCTCACGGTTCATAAATCAAAGGGGCTTGAAGCTGATTACGTAATTTTGCTGCAGTGTAATAAGGGAACGTATGGTTTCCCATCGCTCGTGAGTGATGATCCTGTATTGGATTATGTGCTCAATAATAGCGATGGGTTCCCCTATGGCGAGGAACGTCGTGTGTTCTATGTTGCTATTACGAGAGCTAAGGTAAAAACTTTCGTCATGTACGATATGAAACAACCTTCTGTGTTCGTTGAAGAGTTTCTTCATCCAAAAACCGTAACTAAAGAAAGCTATGTAAAGCATCGCAATGCTGATAAACGTTGGACAATACGTGCAGACCAATACCTGCTTGATATGCATGCCAAAGGGTTAAGTATAAAGCAGATATCGGAAAAGATGGGGCGCAGTCAAACCGCAATTGTAATGCGACTTGGAAAGCTAGGAGTTGGAGATTGATAAAAACTAGTTTAAAATATCGAAAGGCGTCATGAACTCCTTTATAAACTTTCCCTCCCTAAGGCTATAGCATCGATCCATCCGTACTTTTGGTAAATTAGAACAAGGACTTCTTTCACTTTCTATTGGCAACATGAACAAACCTTGTTTATAAGCGTCTCTGCAATTATATTTAGTCAGAATAATTGAGTTCGATGTAAGAAATCAAGTTTCGCAGACATATCCGTCATGTCAAATATTTATCAATCAATCTATTATAAAGACTCGAGGCTAAAATGGGACCTGGAAAAGGTATTATTAAACTATCACACAGTGATTTATTAAAGCTGAGTCTGGCAATTCTCACATTTTCCCTATCGGCACAACAGCTCTGATAACGATCATAGCCGAACGACCGAATAGACAGAACCGAAATAGCTGTGTCTGCTTTTTACGCCGATCATTGCCAAACCTTTCATGCGACCTTTCAAAAAGGGTGAGCTCTGTGAGACATGCGGACGAAAGTTGGTTCGTGTCAGAAAGATTTTATATCTTTGTTCTGAGAAGAATGTCGTTCCACATATGTGATTCGATCAACTCACATATATGGAACGATCGACTCACATATGTGAGTTGATCGAATCACATATGTGGAACGACAAACCCTTGATGAGCCGATAAAAATGCCTTAAACACGACAACCATTATTCTATACGATGTGTACAAAACACCTTCTCTCAGAGAAGAAGAGCCCGACCGTTTCCATGCACGGGCGGTAAGCAAAGGGGGCATTACTTACGACCAATTGAAAAATGATTTGGAGTATGCTTCATCGGCAACACCGGGTGACGTATCACTCATTATGGACGGTATCGTTTCGCAAATCAAGAAGCTGTCTCGAATTTTTATCGAAAGTCTTTTGAGGTTGTTTTTGAGTGAATTTATAGGATTTGTTTCGAAGGTTTAGCGGGCTAAATCGAGAAACAAACCCAATAAATACGCCAAAAAGAGGCCAAAAGAATTCGAAACAGTTTCGTACTATTATTTTTCTAAAAATTCAAAACAGCTTCTTCCATCTGTCCGAAGGAGAGAGTGTGCAATTGGGCGATCTCGGTACTTTTTCGGTAGGGATTTCGGGACCGAACGCGATAAAGAGGAAAGCCATAAACGCTACCAATATCGAAGTGACTGACGTCTATTTCAGACCTCGTAAAAAAACTCATTGGCGATATCAACAGAAAAGCCAAATTCGAAAGCATTCGCCTCAAACATCATTCGATAGAATATTCGGACATTGAGATTGAAGCATTGCTAACCGATTTTTTCAAAGACCATTCCTTCATCACTCGCCGGGAGTATGAAAGCCTGTGCGGATTGACACGCCCTACCGCCGTACGACGTCTCAAAGAGTTATGCAGTGGAAAATATCCTCTACTTGCGCGAGAAGGTCCACGCAACAGCAGCATCTATTTTCCCACGCCGGGGAGTTTTCACACGGTGCACACACGGCAGATACTGGGTGATGAGATAGGCGAAGCGGACTATCCGTGTTTCATAACACGCTAACAATGAGAAAGATAACGCCTTTTCGAGGTCCCAAAAATGGACCTCGCCTGTATATATCGTTCATAGTCAATAGGATAATATGACGGAAAGAGTTTTAAAACTGTTTCTTAGTCTGAATCATTCATTTTAGTTCGGGATAAGAAGAAAGGTAAAAAGCTATTCAAATACAAAAGGAACTCTGTTTTACTTGTAACTACCCAGGAGAAATTATCTATCTCATACTATTAATCCGTTCTTTTAAATTTGACCATTCGTCACTATTATGAGTAAGGGCTAAAAGATTATTGGCTAATTTATAATCGCATCGAAAATATTATATCCGGACTGAATGTTTTACAATTTTACGATACACTTCAAGGTGTCTATAGCCATAATTTGAATAGAAAAATATATTATACATCTTTTTCTATTCAAATTATAGCTATTGATAATAAAAGTTTTCAACCTTATAGTGAAGCACTTCTTCGGAAAATACTACCTTTGTATTCAACAAGCGTTCTGTAATAAAAATGCGAAAATACCATATCTTTTGTATTTGATAGCCGATATTTCAGAAAATGTCTGAAAAAACTGCTGCAGCACGTCTGTGAGAAATCTTGATAAAAACTAGTTGTCTTTAAATTCTATGTTTTGTCAAAATAGTGTTTGTACCTATAAGAATGAATTATCACTGATAGTCAGTGGTACATGTATACTGCGCTATAAAGTAATAGTATGTAGTAGAGCGTATTATTGTCTTTGATGAATGACATGATATATGTTATGGTTAAATATTGATTATCAAATAATAAATTATTAATATTGTCTTTTAAGTAGGATGCTCGATAGTTCTCAAAATCTTATATTGATAAATGGAGTCAATAAAACGGCTCAGCTTGATTTATTCCAGTTAGGTGCTAACGGACTGTATCGTATAAAGTTTAAAAATGCACACAAGCTATACTCATACAGTTCTGAAAGAATCGTTTGGTTGAGAAATCCCGAAGTTATCGATCTTGCTAATTCTAGGGCGTTTGCGAATGGCAAACAATTGACAGATTTAACTGCAATATTTGCTTTTCATTATAAGAATAAAATATATTGGCATGTGAGGCATGTAAATGGGTACGAACAAGATTTTGTTGATGATCAGTTCTATATAATAAGATCTTGTTTAGGCGATAGGAAATCTAAAGATATATTTGATTATCTTAAACGTGTAGCCAATATCAATGATCTTAAAAATAAGGAAGGAGAAAAGATTTTAGCCAAACGGTATGATGGTGTAACCTTTATTGATGACAAAACGGCTATTGCACCTTATCTAAATCCTCTAAAGAAGATTAGGCATTGTAAAGTCAATTCATTAATTTTTCCTTTTGGGTGTAATGCAAGCCAGAAAAAGGCTGTCACAAATGCTTTTGAAAATCAAATTAGTGTTATTCAAGGGCCTCCAGGAACAGGCAAAACACAGACTATTCTGAATATTATAGCCAATATTGTTCTTCAAGGAAAAACAGTATTGGTCGTATCGAACAATAATTCGGCTACTGCGAATGTACTGGAAAAACTCACAAAATATGGCATGGGCTTTATTGTTGCATCTTTGGGTAACAGCGAAAATAAGAAGTCTTTTATAGATGAGCAATCTGTTTATCCGCAAAAAGTTAGTAGTTGGTCATATGAGATAGGCGATAAGATCAGAATGCAACATGATGTAGCGGAATCATTAATGCAATTGGATGGTATTTTTAAACAGCAAGAATATTTGGCGTTGTCAAGGCAAGAATTGCAGGCAATAAAACTTGAATGGGAGCATTTCAAAATAGAGAATAGTATAAGCGAGGCGACCTATTCAATAAAGTATAGTATTAGATCGTCTTCTCTGATGAAACTCTGGGTGCAATATCAAAGATATACTGAAAAAGGTGATATTATTTCTTTATGGACAATAGGGCATGTATTAAAGGTGTTAAGATTGAAATGGATAAATTTTATTATTAAGCATATATTACGATTAAAATCTATACATAATAGCAGAAGCGTTGTTTCTGTCATTATAGAACTACAGGCTTTATTCTATACTAAGAGAATTTTGGAACTGGAAGAAAAAATAGAGGACCTACAATCAAAACTTAAACGGCAAGATTCAAATGCTATATTTGAAAGGTTGGTTGACTCTTCAATGGAAATCTTTAAATTTGCATTATATGATAAATATAGTACGAAAGTATGGGAGAAATTTAGTTCTAATGATCTATGGAAACGTTCTGATGATATACTAATGCAATACCCTGTTGTATTGAGTACGACTTTCTCGTCAAGAGTAAGTTTGTCCAATGAAACTATCTATGATTATATTATCATGGACGAAGCGTCTCAGGTCTCTATTGAAACGGGTGCATTGGCATTATCATGCGCAAGGAGTGCTGTAATTGTAGGTGATACCTTACAATTGCCCAATGTGATAACTCCCGAAGACAAACGGAAGTTGGACGAGGTCGTCAATGAATTTGATACTCCAGCTGGCTATGACAGTTCTAAAAATAGCTTCCTTCAATCTGTCTGTTATATCGTTTCTGATGCTCCACAAGTCTTGTTAAGAGAGCATTATCGGTGTCATCCCCGAATTATCAATTTCTGTAATCAGAAGTTTTATGGAGGAAACTTGTTAATCATGACACAAGATAATGGTGAACCTGATACGATATGTGCTTTTAAGACAATGGTTGGTAATCATGCTCGTGGTCATTATAATCAGCGCGAGATTGATGTAATTCAGAAAGAAGCGTTATCTGCATTAGGTGATAGGGACGATTTGGGTATCATAACACCATATAACGACCAAGTAGAACAACTAGTTCATCAATTGCCATATATAGAGTCTGCTACTGTTCACAGATTTCAGGGACGTGAGAAAGATGCTATTATTATGAGTGTCGTAGATGATCAGATAACTAAGTTCAGTGACGATCCAAACCTTTTAAATGTTGCTATCTCGAGAGCCAAAAAGAAATTTTGCCTTGTTGTTTCAGGAAATGCACAAAAGATTAAAGGTAACATTTGTGAATTGATTTCTTATATTGAATATAACAACTTTACTATCACAAATAGTAAGGTCTGTTCTATATTCGATTATCTCTATAGTCAATACACAGAAAAGCGTATGGCTTTTATAGATACTCATACGAAGATTTCTAAATACGATTCTGAGAATCTAACGTTCGCTTTAATTCAATACATACTTAAGGATGACCAAAGGTTTAATTGTTTGGGTGTACTATGCCATGTTCCTCTTCGCAATATTATTAAAGATACATCTCTGTTAAGTGCCGAAGAATTGCAATATGCAGCCAATTATAATACTCATGTTGACTTCTTGATTATCAGTCACGTTAGTAAAATGCCGATGTTGGTTATAGAGACAGATGGTTATTCTTTTCATAAAGAGGAGACAGAACAATATCGTCGCGACCTTAAGAAAAATCATATATTAGCTCTTTATAATATTCCTCTTTTGCGGCTTTCCACAACCGGTAGCAGTGAGAAAGAAAAAATAGTCGAGGCATTATCAAATTCTAATTCAGTATATTCGTATTGAGTTTACGTGTTTTTCAATGTTACTTCATATAATGCTTACTTCGCTTTATTATTCACGAAAATAAACCGTATGTTGCAGCGACTACCGTTTGTTTTTTGCAAAAGAGAATATCCGAGATTTTGTAGTAGTAATAAACTTAAATTGTAGTGTACCGAACGATGTGATATAAATCGCATTCGGTGCACTACAATAATAATGTGTCGAGATTTCGAAAAACCTACGGTTTACTTGCGAAACTTGAAGAGCTTGTCGGCCGGTATAATCTGTTTAGGAATGCCTGGTCCTTGGTAGAATGCATCAATCCAGAAACCACCTCCGGCATTGAAGAATTCGACCGTCAATGCATGTCTTCCTTTTGTGAGCTCTACCGATCCTTCTCTTTCGATTAATCCGTGTGCTCCATCGTCGTCGACCACTTTTGAGCCGTCTACATAGAGTTTGCTTCCATCGTCCGATTGTAGAAAGAAGTGGTATGTACCGGGTTCGTCAATTTGGATGAAAGTAGAATATACCAAGCCGAATATCGAATTGCCGGGTCGCATCAATCCTGCAATCTGTTTGTTATCTACATGTATCTCGTCGGCAGTCCATCGGCTTTCGCTTTTTTCGTCTTTGAAAGATGGAAGACTATTCCAGTTCCCTCCTTGATAAAAGGCTACGTTTACGCCGTTTTTAGGATTCTTGTGTATGATACGGAAATAACCATTCGATACGATACTTTGGTCGCCGTTGGCGCTATACGCTTTGGCTTTCACAACGGTCGATTTGTCTAGTTTGAAAGGAGCCTGATAAAGAGAAGACTGTTGAGTAGGCACGGAACCGTCTGTGGTGAAATACACCTTGTCTCCCTTATGATACGGTTCGATAGTCACAACTGCTTCTTTGTCTACAAACAATCCTCCAGCTTGCTCGAACAAGTGACGTCCTCCATTGATACGTGGTCCATAAGATTGTTTTCTGAATACGATGGGGTCCGTTTTTATTTTAACCCCTTCGAAGGCCGAACGCATTGGACGTCCGTACCAGGCGCATGGGGTCTCTATTCCCAGTGCATAAGCAATGGTAGGAGCCACATCGAACATATACGTTTGCTGTTGTATCTCAAACCCTTTTTTGATGTTTTTGCCGTAGAGAATGAAAGGAACAGTCATTTCTTCCCACGATTCTCCTCCATGGCTATATCCTACACCTCCATGATCGGCAACAATGATAACAAGCGATTCATCTTCTATGCCTGCATCTTTCACTGCTTTGAGTACCATACCGACACACTGATCGGCATCTTCAATAGCCTTCAGATATTTTTCTGTCATGTGTCCGTAGGTATGTCCGCAATGGTCTACATCGTCCAATTGAGTGAATGTGAATGTCGGCTTTTCCGTGCGAATGTATTTTGCCAGAGCTTCGGCCGTTTCTATCTCCGTCTCATACGATTTGTCGACATCGGCTACTCCTTTCTCAAATAAGTTGCCGAATCCGCTCCATTGGTATATCATGCCTATTTTGTCTGCGGGCAACTGTTTGCGAACGACGTCGACAATGGTAGGAAACAATCCGTATTCTGTGACACCAACAGGTTGTATCGAATAATTTCCCGGTCTCCAATCGTTGGATGTCACTCCATGGGCTTCGACACCTGCTCCGGTGAGCATTGAACTCCAGTTGGGCGAACTGCTTGAAGGTATTACAGTGCGTACGCTTCGGCAAATGGATCCATTTTTTATCATGTAATCCATATTTGGAGTATTGGCCTTCTCCATACCTTGTGTGCTCATTGCATCTATACCGACTACGAATACGTGTTTAATTCCGGCCGGAGCTTTTTCTGTTTCTTGCGCATAGGCTCCATTGATGCAAAAGAGCAGGCATATATAAAAGAGTAAATTCGTTTTCTTTATATTGTTCATAATATGTTTCATTTATTTGTTCCACCATACCCTTGTCAATAAATTATCAGCGCCTTGTCTGGCAACAGCAATTTTGTATTGATCTTCGTTGTAGACTACTTCGTTTTGAGGGTATGGTATGCGTCTGGGCCATTCTGAGATATTGCTTGCCGAAGGTAGACCACGTGGAGGTGTAACCGATATCTCTTTTGGAAAACCTGTGCGACGCCATTCAGACCATCCTTCAATGCCGCAGAAGAAAAGCGAAATCCATTTTTGTACACCGATTTTCTCCAGCTTTTCTGCCTGGGTTCCGGTATATGCTACATTGGATTGGTCGTAATAACTTGCTGCAGGAATGACATCCGAGGCTTCTAATGCTTCGGTAGGAGGGAAAGCCATACTAGACTTCATATCTTTGAAATTCCCAGGAATACGACTTGCCCAATAAGCAAAGTTGGCAGCTATACCATTCTTATAGTAAGTTCCTGCATCACCAACGGCGATTAATCCTTTTTCACGAGCTTCTGCTAAATTGAACATCACTTCCGAGTATGAAAGCAATACGGACTTTGCAGCCGTGGGAGATGCGTACTTTGCGTCTAACTTAAGAGGTGCGAAGATATATCCTTTGCGCGAGTTGTAGCTGTCTCCTCCGTTGTAATTGGCTTCGTCGCCATCGCGTATGCAATTGGGAACACCGGCATAGGTGTATTTACCATTCTCTACTCCATTAACCGTCGGAGAGAAAAGTACTTTTATGCGCGGGTCGTTCATTGCTTTTAGATGGTTTTCGATGGTTACAGACATGAATTCCGTTCCATTGAACTTCTCTATCGTTGCATTATATAGAGGGCACCAATGCGAAGACTGATCATCCAAATACGTAATGGCAGCATTGTCGTCAATGCTTGACATCAGTGGATATTTATCTGGTTGAGAGACCATGTCGCTTATGTCTTTACTTACATCCCTCTTCCCGGATATACGCATCAATAAACGCAACTTGAGACTGTTGGCAAATTTTCTCCATTTTAATATGTCTCCATTGTAAAGGCAATCATAGCTTCCGATTTCCTCTGCACTATTTTCTGAGAGCAATTCATTGGCAGACTCCAGTTGCTTTAGCAAATCGTTGTAGATATCTTCTTGAGTATCGTATTTGGGAGTGAAAACCCCATCGGTCTTTCCTTTGAGTGATTCAGAATACGGGAAATCTCCATAAGCATCTGTCATTTGTTGAAACATCAACGATTTGATGACTATGCCCATTCCCTGTATGTGTGGTAGTTTGTACTTCTCCGCCAAGTTGATCATGTCTTGTACATTACGGCCATTGTAATAGAGCTGGTCCGTCTGTGTATTGTTGAATGCATCATTGAACATACTGACAAATTGGTCTACCGAATAATCGCCTAATACGGCACCATAATATCTTATATTTCCCAGGTTGTCAAGTCCCCGAATTACACCGCTCAATAATAATCGAGGCTGGTCTATACGGTCTGGCTGGTTGGGGTTGGTATTTGTTTCTTCGAAGTTGTTGGTGCATCCCAAGCATGAAAACAAACCGAAGATCATCAGCATTAATTTATATTTGATTTTCATATCTATCTCCATTTTAATGATTAGAAACTTACATTAATTTGAAATCCAAAACTCTTTGATGCCGGTACTGAAAATGCATCAACGCCTAAGTTAAAGTCGCTCATACCTCCACTTTCCGGATCGACATGTTTGTTCTTGGTCCATAAGAATAAGTCTCGACCGAATAAAGCGATATTGATATTTTGCGCATAGATTTTTCTAGCCCAATCGGCAGGGAATGTATAGCCGAGGCGAAGCTCTCTTAGTTTGACGAAAGAAGCATTTGTCAACTGTGCTTCGGTGATATGATCATATTTTGTTTTGATAAAGCGACGTACATCGTTACCGGCAATACCCTTGCTATATGTACCGTCGAATATCTGAAGATTTTGTTGCCAGTCTCCGTTGGCCATTATGGCGCCTTTACTGTAATACAAATCGTCGTATTCTTTGCCCGGTTGTCTAGCTCCACGTCCTTCTAACGATTCGATGGTTTGTCCGGCTCCTACAAATTTGTTCAACGTTCTTGAAATGAAGTATCCACCTTGACGTATATCAAACAAGATATTCAGATCGAATCCCTTGTAAGAAAGAGAAGAGCTTATGCCAGCTGTCCAATCTGGATTGACATTACCTAGATAGACGTTGCTATCGGAGACATATTGTCCGGCACTGTTTAGAACAGGTTCTCCCTTAAGCGGGCCATCTTTTACTCGTTGATAAGCAGTCCCGAATATTTGTCCCATTCTCTTTCCCGGTTGTGCTACGATTTTGGCATCTTCTAATCCTCCAGTTGTCAGAATTAACTCGTCCAGCCCTTTTGCCAAGTATATGACTTTAGTTCTCGAACGGCTGTAGTTAAGGTTGATGTCCCATTTCAATCCGTTGGATAATAGAATAGGTGTAGCACTTACAACTAGTTCGATACCCGTATTGGCTGTCTTACCAGAATTGATCAGTCGGCTACCATATCCGGAGGTATTGGCTATCTGTAAGCTGATGATCTGATCTTTTGTAATTGTATGATAATAACTGAAATCGAAATTCAATCGGTTTTTAAATAAGTTCAATTCAGCTCCCACTTCCCAAGTTTCCGATCTAGCAGGCTTTAAGTTATTGTTCTGTAGATTGCCCGGACTGGTCAAAGTAGGTACACCATTCCAATAGTCGCTTAATGAATAAGTATTGTATAGGCTGTATGGGCCCGTATCATTACCTACAGATGCGTAACTTCCTCTGACTTTGGCATAACTGATAACTGATGGTAATCGTAACATTTCGCTGAGAAGTCCACTTAATGTGACCGAAGGATAGAAATATGAATTTGTAGATGGCGGCAGCGTACTAGACCAATCGTTACGCCCTGTAACCTCGGCATATACCATACGTTTGTAATCCATCAACACACTGCCATACAAACTGTTTACTACTTTTTTCGATCTGTAGTCCGAAACAGTTGGCTTTTCTTTTGAGTTGTCAAAAGAATAAATGTTCGGAACAATCAAACTGCCGGTGTACGACTGAATCTCTTTATAGAAAGATTCCATTCTATTTCCTCCGAAGTGGGCACTCAGTCCGAAATCTTCTCCCAGCTTTGGAGTATAATTGATCATGAAATCATAGTTATTGTTATGCGATTGGAATTGGTTATCGCTGTAATATCCGTTTCCACCATTTTTGTAATAACTTTCTTCTCTATTATCGGTTTCCCATGAATTGTCGGTACCTCCACGCAACATGACCGATAGATTGCTGGTAGGTTTAATAGTAACATCCAGTTTTCCGAAGAAACGGTGCGTCTCGGAAAGACTGTTCATTTGATACATCACAAAATATGGATTATTGTACGATGCCATATTTTGAAATTGGCGTGTACCTTCCAAGCCGCCTCGCTGCCAATATTCTTTCAGACTATTGATGTTGTGACTTTGTGGGAACCAGCAGAAGAAATACATAGGCGAAACGCCACCATAACCCAATATAGGTACGTTAGTTCTGTTCGTCTTTGTATAGTTTACAACGGCATCGGCACTTATCCATTTGTTTAATTCCACCGAATTATTCAGATTGAAAGAGTGTCTGGTTATGTTATTGTTAGGTGTCAGGCCGTTTTGTTTCGTATTGGTATAAGCAATTCGAAGATCTCTTCCTTGAGAGCTATTGCTCAGAGCTATACTGTTGATGTAAGTGGTGCCGTGATCGAAGAAATCTCGTATATTGTTGGGGTGCCCCACCCATTCGGATGGAATCGCTTCGCCTCGTATATCGGGTGGCAAATATGTATCTCCGGCACGGTAGCCTTTTGTTGTAGGCGAGTCGAACTGCACCATTTTCTGTCCCATAAAACGTGGACCCCAGCTCTCATCATAGTTATCATTCTGTCCCGAAGGATAGTATCCGCTCGAACTACCGAAGTTGCTACCTACATAGACGCCATTCTTTCCTTGTCCGAATTGATTTTGCAGTTTGGGTAAGATCAACGGTTTCTCTAGCGAGAATGTACCGCTGTACGAAACGCCAAAACCTTTTGTCTGTCTTCCTTTTTTGGTTGTGAGGATAATTGCACCATTGGCAGCCGCCGATCCATATAGAGCCGAAGCTGCAGCTCCTTTCAGAACATTGATACTTTCGATATCATTGGGGCTGATTTCGTTAATTTCGGAACTACTTGTTTGAGATCCTGCTCCAGAACCGATAGGGATGCCGTCGATTACAAATAGGGGAGAAGAAGGCCCTGCGCTCAAAGATCTTTCTCCTCGGATGGAGATGCGGCTACCAGATCCTACAACAGCTCCTGAACTGATGTTTACGCCTGCAACTTTACCGCTTAACATACTAACCAAGTTAGAGTTTCTATTCTCCAATTCTCCGGCTTTAATCTCTTGAGTTGCATAGCCCAGCCCCTTTTTCTCGCGCGTGATACCAAGAGCTGTTACAACAACTTCGGATAAAATTTTAGAGGTCTCTGTCAAAACAACTCGGTAGTTTGTTTCGTTGCCTACCTGAAAGACTTTGTTTTGATAACCAATATATGAAACTTGAATGATTGCACCTGCTGGAGCTTCTAATGTAAATACGCCTTGGAGATTTGTCATCACTCCGTGCGACGTTCCCTTAATCGTTATACTTGCTCCAATAATGGGGTCTCCCTTTTCATCTTTTACGACACCTGTTATTCTGTGTTTTTGTTCTGACATAGAAGCTGATGAAGGAGATTTTGTAGTCGTCTTATTTATTGATAATAAAATGTAAGATCCGTCGATGGTATATTTTACATCTGTTCCTTTAAATAAGTCTTTCAGAGTCTCTTGTAAAGAGGCTTTTCTTAGATGAACAGATACTTTTCGATTGACATCCACATGGTTGTTGTATACGAAAAGAAAACCTGTTTGTCTTTCCACTTCATTCAAAACCCTTTCCAGTTGTATTTGGTTACTTTTTATCGTAACATTGATATTCTGAGAACTGGAATTTTCTGCATTGGCGCAGAGAATGAATACAAATAATAAAAAGGTACTAATCTTCATAATTCTAAAAAAATGTTTTTGCCGATACCTTTTTTGCAAGATGGTATCTAAGAAAGATTTTTTATCCATATCTTTGTATGTGTTTGATTAATAAATGTAATTGAACAACTCGTTTTGATTTTTGCCGATAAATGTTCCAGCATTTGTCGGCATCTTTTTTTGTTCTTAGTGTTTTTATATCATAGGCTTGGTGTTTTAATGTTTTACTTGATGTATATGGTGGTATTGTTTTCGTCTCTTTCAAATTTATATTTCGCATCTTTCTGTATTATCCTCAACGCGTTGTTTATTCCGTCGGATACTCTGAATTTGCCACTACAAACGTAGCTTTTCATTTTTTCGTTTAAGACAATTATATGAATCCCATAGCATTTTTCGAAACGTATCATCAGCTGCTCGAAAGTCAGGTCTCTGAAACAGATTAACCCTTCACGCCAGCGAAACAGATCATAGTCTTTTATTGTGTTTGTCTCTTTCAAATGTCCATCTGTCATAGAAACTTGGTGTCCAGGCTTTAGAATGATTCGGGATGATGGATTGATTTGTTCGGAGACTTCTACCGACCCTTGCATCAAAGAGGTGCAAAAATTATTTGAATCTTCGTATGCGTCGACATCGAACTTGGTACCCAGGGCTTTGATATTGAATTTCTTCGTTTGCACGATAAAAGGATGGTTCTTATCATGCGTGACTTCGAAGTAGGCTTCCCCTTGGAGTTTAACTTTGCGTACCGAGTCGATGAATATTCCCGGATACTGTATTTCTGAACATGCATTGAGCCAAACTTTTGTACCATCGGGCAATGTTACCTTGGCGCGCTCTCCAGCAGGAACAGTCACTATATTCGTAGCAAGAGACGCTTGTTTCAACTTTGATTGATAAAAATAACAGGTGCACACTAGTACAAGTGCTACAACGGCGGCTATCTTTATTGATTCGTATAATATCGATTTTGAAAGTGGGCGTTTTGCTTCTTCTCTCTTAGGGTCCTGACAGACTTTTTCGGACAGTATGACCGCATCAAAAAACTCTCTTTCTTTGAAAAGTTCCTTCTTGTGCTCTTCGGAATCTTTCAGCCATGATCGAATTTCTTCTTTTTCTTCTTTTGAAGCATATCCGTCAAAAAAACTATATAGTATCTTCTTATCCATATTTTCCTTTTTCTCTAATATAAGCAAACAAGAAAGGTAGATCCCTAACAAAAATTAGAACTATTTTCTGCTTTTATCTACATTTTTTTCTTTCGGGCCATTATAATCATATAGCACCGATATTCTTCTGTTTTGTTTTGACAGAGAAGCTTACATCGTTACAGCTTATAGAAATTGTATTGCCGATGATACTAGTGCTTCAGACCCGTTACTATTGTGTATAATAATAGCCTTATCTGTATATATGTGGGAAAAAGAAAAGTATTGGGAAATAGTCCTTTAAGGCAATACGCAAAACCTTCAGCGCTTTGGTGAGATGAAATTCTACACTTTTAGTGGAAATTTCTAGCGCTTCGGCAATTTCTTTGTGGCTCTGGTTGTTGTAGCGGCTTCTGATGAATATTTCGCGAGTTTGGAGCGGTAGTTTCTGTAATGTCTCTTCTACAATCTTTTGAATTTCGTCGCAAAAAATCCGTTCGGGATTACATGCTTCCAGAGTTGATATTCGTAAGTCCAACTCCCAATCGCTGCAATCCTTCAAATATTTGGCCACTTTTTCGGTTGTACGCAAATGTTGCAGATAGTTTAGGCATTTGTGTTTGATGACGGTCAATATGTACGCCGGGATATTTGAATTGGCGTGTAGCGAATTGCGATTCTCCCAATAATCTATCATGCTCTCCATCGTAATATCCTCAGCAATAGTTATGTCGTTAACATAAGTTCTGGCAAAATGGACAAATTTCCTCTTGTGATTTGCAAAAAGTTGATTGAATATTTCTATACAGTAATTTTCTTCTTCCATAATATTGGTGCAAAAGCTTCATCAAACAACCCAATGCTTTCGAAAATAAGCAAAATGATATTTTATTACTTTTTATTTATTCTGTTTTATCTATTTCGATACAAAATTCATCTTTTGTTGTTACGATACCGTTTCAGACCCATTACTATTGTGTATAATAACGGTGTCATTGCGATTACAGGTGCTGAAAATTGTCGTATGTTAGTTTTTTCGGTGACGTCCTTAAGTTTTTCAGAAAACATATGGACGAAAATATTTTTAGGGGCATATGTCGTTTTTTAGGCTTATGGACGTCGTTTCAGCTTATACAAATATGTATCTGCATAATGAAGTATCTCATTATCTTTGCTTGTATTATCTCCCTATTCTATCTTGACGAGGCTTAACTCTATCTATATATATGTGGGAAAAATAAAAGTATTGGGAAGTAGTCTTTCAAGGCAATGCGCAAAACTTTCAGTGCTTTGGTCAAATGAAACTCTACACTCTTAGTAGAAATTTTAAGCGATTCGGCAATTTCTTTGTGGCTCTGGTTATTGTAGCGACTTCTGATGAATATTTCACGAGTTTGGCGCGGTAGCTTTTGTAATGTCTCTTCTACAATCTTTTGAATTTCATCGCAAAAAATTCGTTCGGGATTACATGCTTCCAGAGTTGATATTCGTAAGTCCAACTCCCAATCGCTGCAATCTTTCAAATATTTGGTCACTTTTTCGGTTGTACGCAAATGTTGTAGATAGTTTAGGCATTTGTGTTTGATGATAGTCAATATGTATGCCGGGATATTTGAATCGTCGGGTAACGAATTGCGATTCTCCCAATAATCGATCATGCTTTCCATTGCAATATCTTCGGCAATAGTTATGTCGTTAACGTAAGTTTGGGCAAAATGGACAAATTTCCTCTTATAGTTTATAAAAAGTTGATTGAATATCTCTATACAGTGTTTTTCTTCTTCCATGATATTGGTCCAAAAGTTTCATCAAACAATCAAATGCTTTTGAAAATCAGCAAAATGATCTATTTGAAATCTTGAAACAAATGTATGCAAATTTGTATTTATCACCAATTCTTTTTGTAAATATTTACCGATTAAAAAAATAGGATAAGTTCTGGTGGTGTTTAAGGAAATAATGTTCATTCTTTTGGCAACTTGCTCGTGTTTTAATAATTTGTTATATCTTTGCGATGGAAATAAACTATGAACTATACTTAAGTAATACCATGGGGAATAATTGGAAGATATATCGAAAGATCTTTAATGATATTGAAATCTGTCATATCTCACTTCAGCCTGATCAAGGAGGCACATTTGATATTCAACTGGATTCGTTGAAATCGCGCTTACATGAATTAATGATTTCAGAAGACCTTGATAAGCAATCTTTAGTATATGCTAAAATTTTTGTTACTGATTATATTAATAATAAAGATGGGATAGAGGACTTTTTGGTCCAATCTTCTGTGTTTTGCCGTTCGGTTATCTCTATAGTCGAACAACCGCCTCTCGATGGTTTTAAAATTGAGTTGTTGCTGCTCTTTATTAAAGCTGAAGGGCTAACGTTGACAAAGCAGAGAGATATTTGTCAATTTGAATTGCATGGGCTAACACACTTGTTTCAGTCTGTTGAAGTTCCTGTGAAACGTGGTGATAGGCTTGATGTGCTTACAACTGCCGCATTTGCCGAACATCAAAAGCTATTGGATAGCAAACAAATGAGCATAGCTGATAACTGTATGCGCACTTGGCTATATGTGAGAGATATAGATAGTGATTATAAAGAAGTGGTGAAGGGCCGTAATAATTATTTCAATGCGCATGGGCTTACTGTAGATACTCACTTTATTGCTTCGACAGGTATAGGTGGCAGTGGTGCTTCTGCTGATGTGAAGTTGCTTGCCGATTTTTATTCAGTGAAAGGACTTGCTTCCGAACAGGTTCAATATCTCTCGGCGGCATCTTATTTGAATCCGACTGCCGAATATGGTGTGGCTTTTGAAAGAGGAGTGAAGATTGCTTTTGAAAGTCTTAATTTGATATTCATATCGGGTACAGCGAGTATTGATAAGAGAGGACAGTGCCTTTATCGGGGCGATGTACTGAAGCAAGCCGAACGTATTGTTGTAAATATAGAACAATTATTGAAAAATGGTGATGCAAACTTGAAAGATATCGCTCAAATCATCGTTTATCTTCGCGATGTATCGGATACGGAAATGGTGAGCCGCTTTATGCAGGATCATTTCGAGAATGTACCGTATATCATCACATTGGCCAAAGTCTGTCGTCCCGAATGGCTCATAGAAATGGAGTGCGTGGCTATGACAGAGAGAAAATAAAACGTTCGGCCCCGCATTTGTGAGCCGAACGAAAATAAATATTTGTAACGGATAACGTGTGATCGGGTGTTGTCTCAACAACTCATTTCTCCACCATTCTTCATGGTAGAAAGTAAGGTATAAGAACCTTTTAGAATGATACTCCGAGTGTTGATATCGAAATCTTTCGGGAAAAGGATTTCGGTGTATCCTTGTTCTGAAACCCCTTTTGATACAGGTACCATGCGGTATTCGCAGACCTTTTTGCCATGTTCTGTTTTATTCTTTTCGAAAACGAAAATATAACTTTTCCCTTCAAAATTCACAATCGATTCGTCGGGTAGGGTATATGCTTTATGGCTCTTGGACGTGATTTGTGCATTGACGTACATGCCTGGCAAAATATTGAAACATTTGCTTTGGATAGCTGCGTATATCTTGTAAGTTTTGTCTGCATCGATGCATTTGGCCGTTTGGTATACGATAGCATTGTGAGCCTCTGACTCGTCATTGATGAAAAATTTAATTTGTTGCCCTTTTGATACTTTGGCTATATCTTTTTCGAATATAGTTAGCTTGATGAATAAGTTGTTGAGATTGACAATATCAAAAAGTACGTCCGCCGGTTCGACTGTTTTGCCGATACTCGCGTTTACGGTATTGATATAACCGGAGATTGGTGCTTTGACCGCTACTGTTCGGGTAATATTGTTATTGTTGAGGCGATACGGATTGATGCCAATGATGAGCAACTTCTGTTCGAGCGCTTTGATTTGTGTCCGTAAGGACTTATATTCGGAAGTAGTAAGTTGCAAGTTCTTACTTGATGTGGCACTGTTGTGATAAAGTGCCTTTTGCCGATTATAATCAGCGCTCATGTATTCTATTTTGCTTTTTGCCTCCAGATAACTTTGTTGAATATCAACGAATTCTGTGTTTTCTATCAGCGCCAATGTTTGCCCTTTTTTTACTGCGCTGCCGGGAATTAGCTCTACTTTAACGACTCGTCCACCCATGGGAGATGACACGGCAGCCATGTTTTGTGGCAGCGAAGCAATCTCTCCGTTTACTTTGAGTGTTGTACCAATAGGGCGCATTTCCACGTTTCCGAGTTTAATATCTGCCGTTTTGATTTGTTCCTCATTGAGTTCGACTATATCTGTGGGAAGTTCTTCGTGCTGCTCTTCTGCTTTTTTTGCTTTCCCGCAGGAGATTAATGCCATGCAGCAGCTTGCTATAATGAAGTATGAAATGAAATTTCTTTTCATGAGTTTTTAAATTAAAAATTTTTACCTGTGATAGATTCTAATGAAATAACTGTTTGATTATTACTATTTAGGGCATTGATATAATTTTGTTTAATATCGAGTGCTCGACTAACGTTAACTATATATTCGGCATAACTGATTTCGCCTTCACGATAACTTTGTGTCGCTTGCCGAATGATAAGCTCTGCTTCGGGCACAGCTTGTTTTTCGTAGAAGCCGATATTGGCCTGTTGTTTGCCGTATTCAGAAAGTAAAGAATGGTATTCGCTTGATAGATTTTTTGATATACCCGTATGTTCGGTAATGGCAATCTGCTCTTTAATCTTTGCCGCTTTGATTTTAGATTTGAACGAAGAGTAGAACAATGGAAGCGAAATTCCTATCTGGATACTATTGAAACGATACCCGCTACCAAAATAGCGAGATGTTCCATTCACATTCTGTTCACCTCGGATGGTCATACTGGATAGCCCTATGCTGAAGTCCGGTAACATCATACTTTTTTCCAGCTTTTTCTCCATTATTGATGTCTCTATCCGTTGGCGTGCTTGACCTGTTAATGGATTATTATTAACCGCACTGTCGTATGTGGCCGTATCGAACGACAGTTGCTTGAGTATGTCGTCGGCCGGAAGAATAGACCGTTTACAGTTGAGTAGTGTCTGCAAACGTTGGATGCATATTTGAATATCCGATTCTATTTGGGTAAGACGGTTGTGAGCTTCGAGATATTGCGACTTTGCCGACATGGTCTCGAGTTGTTTCGTCTCTCCCGTCTTTGCCCGGGCCTCTGCGGCTTTGAGCAGTTCGGAATATAAACTGTCTTGATAAGTAAGCAATTGCTGTCTGGACCTTAGGTATACGAGTTGCCAATAGAGACGTTTGGTCTGAGTGGCGATTTCCAGCTTTGTGTTTTCTAACGACCATTGGCTATCTTTGACGTTGGCTTCTGCTAATTTGTAGCGGTTGGCATAGACCGTAGGGAAGGCGAATGATTGACTCACGCCGATACTATTGTCGTTGGTGTAAGAGTTTAGCTTACCATATCCAGTAGCGAATTCTGTTTTTGGGAAATCAAAAGAACTTCCTTTTAAAGTCTTGTTCATCTGCACATTGTATACTTGCGACCGCACGGTATAGTTACTGTCTAACGCTAATTGAATGGCATCGTGAAGTTGAATACGTTGTTGAGCACTAATCTTACCAGCACTTATTCCGAGAACGAGTAACAATATTGTGAGTACTTTAGTAGAACGAGGTTTGAATATCTTCTTGAAGGAGAAAGTTGAAAAATACATATAAAATATAGGTAATACGATGAGAGTTAGTAGCGTTGCCGAAATGAGTCCGCCAATAACCACTGTAGCAAGAGGTTTTTGTACTTCGGCTCCGGCAGAAGTTGATATCGCCATTGGGAAGAAGCCGAGTGACGCGGCGGATGCCGTGATGAGAACGGGGCGCAGACGAGTTTTTAATCCGGTAAGCACCCGTTCACGAATATCTTTCATTCCTCCTTTTTCTAATTGATTGAATTCGGATATCAGTACGATGCCATTGAGTACTGCAATACCAAATAGGGCGATAAAACCGATACCTGCAGAAATGGAGAAATTCATTCCTCTAATCCAAAGAGCCAGAATACCTCCTATGACCGACATCGGTACGGCTGTATAAATCAGCAGAGCCTCCTTGACCGAACGGAAAGCAAAGTAAAGTAATATAAATATAAGAATTAGTGCTATAGGCACGGCAATGGCCAAACGCAATTTTGCTTCTTGTAGGTTCTGAAACTGTCCGCCGTAAGAGACATAATATCCTGTAGGCATTTTAACCTTGGAGTCAATGCGATTCTGCACTTCATTGATAACACTTTCTACATCATTATTTCGAACGTTGAATCCGATGGTAATGCGTCGACGGGTATTTTCTCTTGATATTTGCGCGGGACCTTCTTTAATGGCTACCGATGCCACTTGTTCAATAGGCAATTGTCCTCCTCGTGGTAATGGAATGGTTAGGTTGCGAATATCATCCAAGTTCGAACGATAGTCTTTGGCGAGTCTTACAACAAGCCCGAAACGTTTCTCTCCATCGTATACGATACCTGCTTGGTTACCTGCAAAAGCTGTACGGAGTACTTCGCTGACATCATTTACCGATAGTCCATATTGAGCTAAACGCTCTCTGTTGTAGTTTATCTCGATTTGCTCTAGCCCTGTCACTTTTTCAATATTGATGTCTTCGATTCCCGAAATATTTTGAATGAGCCGCTTCACTTCGTTTGCTTTATCGGTCAGTGTGGCTAAATCGTCGCCAAATATTTTGACAGCTATATCTTGTTTAGATCCCGATATTAGTTCGTTTTGGCGCATTTGTATGGGCTGTTGAAATTCGAACTGCACGCCTGCAATAGGCTTCAGCGCTTCGTCCATCTTTTCGATAAGCCCTTCGCGGGTTCGAGCTGTTGTCCATTCACTTTTATCTTTTAATGTAATGATATAGTCACCCGTTTCGAGAGGAGTAGGATCTGTAGGTATTTCGCCGGCACCTACTTTGCATACTACGTGCTTTACTTCGGGAAATTTCAGTAGTATTTGGTTTGCCTTCTTTACCTCTTCTATTGTATTGGATAGCGATCCGCCTTGCAGCGTAACAACACCTGCCGCCAAGTCACCTTCCTCGAGTTGTGGAACAAACTCGCCTCCGAAACGACTGAATAAGAGCAAGCTTCCTATAAATAGTGCGATTGCTGTCAACGTAACACTTAATTTATGTTTTAGGGCGTAGAGAATAATCGGATTGAACCCCTTATTGATAGCCTTCATTAGATTCCCAGATATTTTAGACTTTCGTGATTCTGTCTTTTTGAGACACAAGGCCGACATCATGGGAACATACGTGAGTGAAAGAACAGCTGCCCCGATGAGAGCGAAAGTTACTACTTGTGCCATTGGACGGAACATCTTTCCTTCGATACCTGCCAATGTCATGATGGGAATGTATACAATCAGAATAATGATCTGCCCGAAGGTAGCAGAACTCATCATTCGTTTGGCCGATTGAAATACCGTTTCGTCCATTTGTGACTGACTAATGCGGGACGTCCCGGTATTCGTCTTTAGTCGTTCTGCTATATGGGCCACCGCATTTTCGACTATAATGACGGCCCCATCTACTATTAACCCAAAGTCAATAGCTCCTAAACTCATCAGATTACCCGAAATCCCAAATAAACTCATCATTGATACAGCGAATAGCATAGCGAGCGGTATGACGGATGCTACAATAAATCCGGCTCTCATATTTCCTAAAAAGAGCACTAGGATGAAAATAACGATAAGTGCCCCCTCAATAAGATTTCGAGAAACAGTACCTATGGTGCGGTTTACTAAATCAGAACGGTTTAGAAACGGTTGCACGGTGATGCCTTCGGGTAGTGACTTTTGAATGACTTTCATTCGATTTTCAACATTTTTAATCACCTCTTTAGCATTCGCATTTTTCAACATCATAACAACGCCACCTACAGCTTCCTCTTTGTCTACAATAAAGGCGCCATAGCGAGTTGCATTGCCGTAACGTACATCCGCCAAGTCTTTGATAAGTATTGGTATACCCGAACGATTGCTTTGTACGACTATATTCCCAATGTCCTCGAGTGATTTGACCAATCCGATACCTCGAATGAAATAAGCGGCATGATTCTTTTCGATATATGCACTTCCTGTATTTTCATTATTGCGTTCCAGGGCTTTGAATATATCGTCAAGCGAGAGTCCTAAACTCTTCATTCGTTCGGGATTGACGGCGATTTCGTATTGTTTGACGAAGCCGCCATAACTATTAATGTCGGCTACACCGGGTGTACCTAACATTTCACGGCGTATAGTCCAATCTTGGAGTGTTCGTAAATCCATTGCACTATATTTACTTTCGTAGCCTTTAGAAACGGCCAGACGATATTGGTATATCTCTCCGAGTCCAGTACTGATAGGTGCTAAAGACGTTTGACAGATACCTTTTGGTATATTTTCTTCGGCTTCTTTAAGTTGTTCGCTAATTTGTTGTCTAGCCCAATAAATGTCCACTTTGTCTTTGAATACAACAGTTATGACGGACAAGCCCAAACGTGAAATAGATCGTAATTCAATAATATTTGGAATATTGGCAACGGCTACTTCAATGGGTGCAGTTATAGAACTTTCTACTTCTTGCACCGCTAGCGAGGGAGCTAAAGAGATAATTTGAACCTGATTGTTGGTAATGTCCGGGGTTACATCCATTGGTAATTTTGCTACCGAATAGATGCCACAGGCAACCAATGTTATGATGAACAAACCCACTATGAATTTGTTCTTTATGGAAAAATGAATGATGCGTTCTATCATTTTTATAATGAAATAAGATATTTGAATAATGTATTAATCACGTAAATAGTTATTTTAGTTCTAAACTCCATTGGTATCTATTTCGAATAGAATGGAATATAAAACTTTTCTACTTACATTATTGAATTATAAATGATCTTATTTTTTTGGCGGTTGCCAAATGGGGCGAGCAGAAATAGAAATAATATCTGCCAAATAAGGGGATGTATAAACACGTACTACTTGAAAAGTGATACTGTTGTACTGAATCGATTTTATTTTAGAGATGGCCGAAGCACAACAATTGCAGATGCAGAGTGGAGAACAACAATCCTGGTCGGAATGATTATTGTTTTCTCTCGATTGAGAAATAGAACCATAATTTTGATAATGATTGTCTAGGCATATAACATCCCTACACGGTGTTGCCGCGAGGAAAATCATATAAAAACTTAATAAATAGACGATCAGTCTCATTGTTTTCTACAAGTATTCTTATTTTTTCTTTTACAAAGATAGATAAAAAATCAACTATTTCAAACAATATTGAAATATATGGATTGAAGGTTTAGTAAAAAATATGTTTTGGCTTCTTTTTTTAGTAAGAAACCAAAACATAAGTTCGTATTGAAGTCTAGTTAAGACGTTTGGATGCGTCTCGGATAATGTTTAGTGTACTTTTGTCTGAAGAAAAGACTGAGTTGAGGCCTTGTTCTTCTTGTGCGGGATCTCCACAGTAGTCGTCACCCCATTGCCAGAATGTATGTTTCGGTTGAGCAAATCCACCCCACCCCCAGAAATTGCAGCCCGCAAAATTATCTCCTTGCTTTTTGCTTGTGATGAGCATGTCGTAGACAAATTTGTAATATTCGTCTCGCGCTGAGGTTGAAGATTGTTTTGAAAAGCTAAAACCATCGCGAGGATATCCATACTCTTCCATTACAACGGGTTTATGAAGTTGTCTGGCAACAAGGATATGCTCTTCTACATATTTTTTTGTATTTTTTTCTGCGAGTTTGAGATTTGATTGTAACGTCGTTTTATTCACCCAACTCCAATTGTACGGCCATAGATGCATTGTCAGATAGTCTATGTTCGGATCGGCATGAATGTCTATGAATAATTGCATATCGTTTTCGCATCCCCATGAACCTTCACTCCCTGTTGTCACTAGATGATTTTTGTCAATCGATTTGATGAGTGATGAAACACTTCTTAGCCAGATTTTAAATGGCTTTTTCCCTTCTTCGGAGAAACATCTGGGTTCGTTGGATATCTGCCATGACATGATCGTGGGATCGTCGACATATTTCACTTTAGAATAGCGGTTTGTTCGGTTTAAGATAAATACGACATGCTTATTAAACAATGCTTTAGCCGAATCGTTAAATACGTATTGTTTTACATAACTCATGTAAGCAGGCCATCCGTCTTTGGCAGGAACAGGTGGAGTTTCGTGTTTCACCCATGCTAAATATTGTGAATAACCGCCTGTCCATTCCCATGCGTTATTTAGATAGAGCACAGCTTTCATTTTGCGCTTCTTCATTTGGACTAATAGATAGTCCAGTCCATCAAGAATAGTATCATTATATACGCCCGGCTCCGTTTGTAGGGTGGGCTTTATTCTAGTGAGAACATCATTATTTCCGTCGGCTCCGATAGCGATACGTAGATTGTTAAGACCGAGTGCATACAGTGCATCTAATTCCTTATTGAGACGTGCTCTATTGCCTCCTCGTCCTTTGGATCCTAATATGGGACCATACCAAAAATTAGTGCCGGCGTAATAGTAAGCCTTACCGTTAAGGATGAAGTTTCCGCTTTTTGATGTTTTGACAAATTCGGGTTGAGCCATGCCGCTGCCGCCGATTAATAATGATATGAATAAAGATATAAAATATTTTACCATCTTGAAGATTCTATTATTATAGGTCACAAAGATACTTGTAATGAACTTTAAAACATGGGCTTTTCGTAGCAAAAAGTGATACTTTGCTATTTTTACAATGAAATTTTCCTGTTACTTTTTTTAAAAAGGTATGAATATCTTATTTAAAATATCTAATTTTACAGCCTGGAAATACTATTGAATGAATTAAATATTAAGATAAGTAGGAAGATTATGAAAATGTCGTCTTATATAAGTAAATTAAGTTCTTTGACCTTTGCGCTGTTGATGATTATCAGCTTGTCGGGTTGTAAAAGGTTGATTGCCAAGATTGATAAAGCCGAAACAACAGTCTATACTTCTGGCTATACAATAGGCTCTCAAGGTAAGCACGTTGCTACTTATTGGAAAGACGACAAAGAAACGAAACTTACGGCAGGGGGAGGTGATGCTGTGGCTCAGTCTATCTTTGTAACGGGAAACGATATTTATGTGGTAGGATACGATGAATGTACAAATGGCAATAAGGCGGCTTGTAAATGGTTGAACGGTCATCTCTTTGCGCTTACGGATGGTTCTACTAATGCTGTGGCTAACAAAGTGCTGATACAAAATAAAGTGGTGTACATCGCTGGCAGTTTTTTTAATGCCAACAGCAGGAGTGTTGCGGCTTATTGGTCAGATAAGATAGAGACTACATTGAGTGATGGTCTTACTCAGGCTTCGGCGTATGATATGGCTATTGGTGGACGAGAAATTTATGCTGCCGGTTTTATCGTGAAAAATGGTGGTGGCAAAAAAGTTGCAACGTTGTGGCACAACGGAGTATCTACTCCGCTCGTCGATTGGCATAAAGAATCTGAAGCCATGGGATTGGCGACCGATGGTGGTAGTGTCTATGTGGTAGGATATGTGAAAAACAAAGCGGGACGACAAGTTGCTACTTTGTGGAAAAATGAGTTGGCCCAAGATCTGAGTGATGGTACAACCGATGCAATAGCTAATGCTATTGTTATATATAAGTCGAAAACGTATGTCGTGGGTACTACTATTTCTGCATCAGGACATAAAGTCGCTACTTTATGGAAAAATGGCAATAAACAGATACTGAGTGATGAAACTGCCGATGCAGAAGCTTTTGCGATCTTTATAAAGGATGGCGATATTTATGTGGCTGGTTATCAAAAAGGTGAAGACGGTTCTGAAATTGCTACTTATTGGCTCAATGGTAAAGCCCATTCTCTAGGTAGTGCAGGCTCGAGAGCCTATTCTGTCTTTGTTAAATAAAAGAAATTGAATCTATGATACTGAAGTTGTACGATAAAGATAATGATTTTGGGGTGCTTCAGCATATTGTGGATGTGCTTAATGAAGGAAAATTAATTGTTTTCCCCACAGATACGTTGTATGCTATTGGTTGTCATGCTCTGAAGGAACATTCTATCGAGGCTATTTGTCGACTGAAAGGGATTGATCCTCGCAAACAGCATTTATCTATTATTTGTTATGATCTTAGTACTATTAGTGAGTATGCTAAAGTAGATAATCATATTTTCAAATTAATGAAACGTAATTTGCCCGGTTCATTTACCTTTGTACTGAATGCAAACAATCGGCTTCCAAAGATATTTCGCAATAGGAAAGAGGTCGGAATCAGGATGCCCGATAATCCTATTATAAGTGAGATTGCCCGATTATTGGGGGCTCCTATATTGACTGCGTCATTGCCTTTTGCCGAAGGCGAAGAGAAAGAATATACTACTGATCCCGAATTGATAGATGAAAAATTCGGTAAGATTGTAAATATGACAATTGATGGGGGAATGGGAGGAACAGAACCTTCGACCATCGTAAATTGCACTGCGGGTGAACCAGAGATTGTGCGGCAAGGAAAAGGTATTTTAATCGAGTAAAATGTATGTGGTACATTTTATAAATGAATCATTATTATGTTGGAATATATTAAAGGAGAAATTGCAGATTTAACTCCTGCATCAGTTGTAATAGATTGCAATGGAGTAGGCTATATAGCCAATATATCGCTCAATACTTATTCTGCTATTCAAGGTAAAAAAGAAGTCAAACTATATCTTTTCGAATCGATACGCGAAGATGCTTACGTGCTTTTTGGCTTTGCGAGCAAAAAGGAACGTTCTCTTTTTACTCTGCTTATCTCCGTGTCGGGGATAGGAGGCAATACTGCCCGAATGATACTTTCTGCAATGACTTCTGACGAGTTGATTGGTGTTATTGCCAGTGAAAATATTGCTTTATTGAAATCGGTGAAAGGTATCGGAATGAAGACTGCCCAACGTGTGATTGTCGAATTGAAAGATAAAATAGATAATGCTGATTTTGCTTCGGCTGTTGGAATCGTTTCTGCCGTATCGGTAAACAAAGAAGTCATGAGCGAAGCTGTGTCGGCATTGAACATGTTAGGTTTTGCCAACGCTCCTTCACAAAAAATTGTAATCCAGTTATTAAAGAATAATCCTGATGCTCCTGTTGAGAAGATAATTAAAGATGCTTTAAAGATGCTTTAATTTATATCCATTTCATTCTATAAAAACAATTCTTATGCGCTTGTGCAATTTTATTATTCTTCTTAATTTGTTGTTTACAAAACGAATAGAGAAAATAGTAATGGTATAAAAATAAACGTGTGAATTTAATGAAAAGTAAAAAAAACATCATATCTTTGCGGCGATAATTAGGGGAAAATATAAAAAAGATCAATTGATATGAAACATTTAATTAATCGTATAATTTGGGGCGCTTACCTATTCGCAGGCATTGGAACTGTGATTTCTTGTACTAATAAAGATTTGTTTGATCAGGATGCATGGAATGCGGAAATGAAATCTACATTTCCTGTCTCAGATATTGCTACAGATTGGCAATCTGTAGGTTCTGCAACTGCTAGCGTTTCTGTAAACAAGGATGCTGGGAGTAATTATACTATCAAACTTTATGATTCTGATCCGTTGCTGCAATCAGCAACTCTTTTGGCTAAAGGCACGGTGACTACGGGATCAACTTTTAATGCTACTTTTGATTATGCTTTAGCAGATAGTACCATTTATGTCGCTTGCGTTGATGCTGATAATAGAAGAGAAGTAATTCCTGTTCATCATGTTACCAGGGGAAGTGCTTTTAATGTGACGTTTGGTAATACTACTTCTGGTAGGGGTGTCTCTCGTGCAGTAACCTCAAGAGCTTCTGTAACGATTACAGATCCTAATGTTGCAGCTGTTATAGCAACTCCTTCTGAATCATCCATTAATGATATGATTGCAAAGGCTACGGATATAACTCAGGTTCAAGATCATGATATTGCTAATAATGGTACCAATGCTTATAATTATTATAAAATTACGGGTGATTATACTGGTAACTTTACTGCCGGTTCACCTAAAGCGGGTACAAAAGTAATTGTAACAGGAACTTGGACTCCTAGTTGGATGTCTATTCATGATCCTATTGAAATCATTGTTGCAAGTACTGGTAAAATTATTCTGAATAGCACTCTTACTTCTACAACTGGTATAACGAATGGCTCATATGCATTTACCGTAATGCCTGGTGGTGAAATTTCTGGTACCCAGATCAGTAATACTAATGGTGGCTGGATTTTTAATGCGGGAAGTATTAAAGTAGGTTACATCGATTGGGCATCAAGGGGAGGTAGAATCTTTAATGCTGCAACAGGTTCGATAACTACGACCTCTTCGGATGATTATAATGGTGGCTTAAATTTGAATTCTTCTACAGATTTTGTTAATTATGGAGTTTTGAAGGTTGCTAGTAGAATTAATGCACCTTCTAGTGGTTATATTATAAATGGGAGTAGTGGCACAATGTATGCTAAAAGTATTAACCTAAATACAGGAGCAACGTTGATTAATCATAGCTCTAATTGTAGATTTGGCAATGACGTAAGTAACTCCGATAATGCTAATTATCAAACGGATTGCAAACTAACTTTTGATGGGACATTCAATCCTAAGACTCTTGTTATTGGCGATAATGCTTCTGTGGATTGTGGCTCATTAACGCTGCATGGGGCAACTGTAACGATGGGACAAGCCTCTATTTTAAAGGCTACTTCATCTCATTTCCAGTCATTTGCTTTAAATGGTCCTACATCCGGTAATGCTGCTATTGTTGTGTGCGGAAATGTAATTGATGGATACGGTCCTTCTAACGCATTCAATAATCTTGTATATGCTGATTATTCATCTGCTCCAAAAAATGATTGGTGGTGGGGTGCTACCGTATTTACAACGAATGGTGCAGCTTTAGTAGGAAAAGGTGAAGCTCCTGAAACAATCCCTTCTGGAGATTGTACAGTTGGCTATATTTCTAATAAAGGACCGGTTGTAGATGATAATAATTTCTGCACAACATACTGTTTCGAAGATAATTATCCGAAAGCTGGAGACTATGATTTTAATGATGTGGTATTTGATGTGGCAAGAACATTAAGTGGTAATGTTGTTACTTTGGCTGTTAAATTGAGAGCTGTAGGTGCTTCTAAACAATTGGGGGGTGGTATCAGATTGTCTGGAATTACATCTGGCATAGCATCTGTTGCGCTTGACAACGGTTTTGGCAATGCTTCTACAGGATATCAACAAGGCTTAAATAGTAGTGGTATTGTTATTCCTCTATTTGCAGACGCTCATAAGGTGTTGACTGGTAGTACCAATAGGGTATTTGTTAACACAAAGAAGTCTGGCAGTGATGCTGTTAACGTAGATCCAAAGACATTAACCATAACGATTACTTGTGAGTCTGCCAATGTTGCAAATAAAATTACTTCTGCTACAGTAGATCCATATATTACAAATGGCTCTTACGAAGTGCATACTTATTTATGGAAAAATAGTCCTGCCCTCGGAAAAGTTGCTGATAATGTTGAAACAGGCAAATATGTATGGGCTATCGGTATTCCTAAATCTACGAAGACAGGAATCTTTAAGTACCCATTGGAATATGTGCCAGTTACAGATGCTTATTCTAAGTTTGCATCTTGGGCTCAGCATGCTGATAATACTGTTTGGTATGATACTTATGACAGTTCTAAACTTTATTAGTCTCTTATAGGGTAAGAAAAAAATAAAGAGAATATTTATAAAGCCGAATATACACAAATGTATATTCGGCTTTTCCATGCTATAGAAAGGCTTACTAAAACACTATATTCGTAACTTCTGTGTTTTCTAAATGTTGTTGGAATGACATAAGAACATGGCTTGCGACTCACGCCCGTGAGTCGCAAGTTTCGTAAGGGAGAAAATTAATTTTGGTCCTTATGTAATTTTGAAAACATAAGGACCAAAATATTTATAGGTCTTTATGGCATTTTTCATTGTGAGGATGTTGCAGATCCTACATGAGGTTTTGCTTATAATATGAATTATATTGATAAGGTAATAAATGATACTGTTCTTCGATAGTTATTGGCTTATCAGTACAAGTTACGGGATAAAGTGGCATGTGTGAGTGCCGAACGTAACAATGATGACGTTTGAGGGAGTATGCGAGAAGCTTAAAAAGAACTCGATGTCGGCAGAGATAAATGTAAAAGAGATTGTCGCATTTGCTTGCTCACCGCTTTTCATCGAAACATAAGGAATTTTTAAAATGAGTGGAGTATAAGGTACTGTATACAAACTGCCCCATCAGCTATCTGTAGGCTAATGTTTAGAATTGTTCTAAATTTTGGTCTGCTGAAAATAACGGTCCGGTAGTATGCTCTCAAGCCGATTTCTGGACCTATTTCCGCTGGCATTGTATATGGTTAGTTGTTAACATGCTGTGATATAGTACGATATGGTGTCATACGGGAGTGGCAAAGGCTAATAATAACCCTTTTGGGGAGAGATTAAACTCAATGGATTTGTTATGTATTCTCAGCTTTCTAATATTACCGTCTCCTTAGTAGGGTTTAATAAAGAGGGTAAATATGGCTATAAAAAAATTGGCGACTCTCAACGAGCAACCAATTCTATAAATAACCTTAATCTAATACTATGAAAAACACACTGCAAATATACTACTTTTTACACTTTATTCAAATAAAATATAAAAAAGAATGCGGTGTTGTATCATTTTTTTTTATTTAGATATTTATATTGTATATATTGTGAATATATTATACTGTTTTGTTACGGATTGTAACATACTCACTGTTCTTCTATTTTTTTAGGGAAGCTATATTTTCTTTAAGAGATTTAATAATACTTTCAGCATCGGCTTGTTTTTTCCTTTCAAGATCTATGACCGCTTTAGGGGCATGTGCTACAAATTTCTCATTGCCGAGTTTTTTAAGTATTCCTTGCAAAAATAGTTCCTTATGTTTTAATTCATTTTCCATTCGGGATATTTCTGTCTTCTTGTCAATTAGATCTCCCAATGGTATAGCGTATTCGGTGGTTCCGCAAAGGAAGGAGGAATCTGTTGCCGATTTCTCATCGACTTTTTGTATTGCCGTCAAATTACAAAGTTTGATTATGATGGTGTCAAACTCTGAAACGGGATTCTCCCCAATCACATTCAATGTTAACGGAGACTTCATTGGTATGTTCTTTTGAGCGCGAACCGCACGTACATTGGTGATGACATCCTTTACTCGTTCAAATGTGGCACAAAGTTTTGCATCGTATTTATTGTCCAAGTGGAATGGAGTTATCATAATACTTTCACCATTTTTGCGTGGTATTATATCTTGCCAGATTTCTTCTGTAATGAATGGCATAAATGGATGTAACATCCTAAGAAGGTTGTCTAAATATTCAATAGACTTATTATATACATTTTTATTGATGGGCTTGCCGTATTCCGGTTTGATCATTTCGAGATACCAAGAAGAAAATTCATCCCAAAATAATTTATAGGCAGCCATCAGTGCTTCGCTTATGCGATATTTACTGAAGAGATCGTTTATTTCATTATTTACTTCATGTTGCTTTTGGTCATACCATATATCAGCCAGGTGTTGTGCTTCGGATATAGGTGCCGTTTCGTCAATTTCCCAACCTTTTATTAGCCTAAATGCATTCCATATTTTGTTGCAGAAATTGCGTCCTTGTTCGCAGAGGCTATCATCAAAAGGAATGTCATTTCCGGCAGGAGCCGAAAGCATCATGCCCATACGCACACCATCGGCACCGTATTTTTCGATGAGTTCTATTGGGTCAGGTGAATTGCCTAATGATTTGGACATTTTACGTCCCAATTTATCGCGAACAATTCCCGTAAAATAGACGTGGCGGAAAGGCGGCTCTTTTTGATATTCATAACCGGCCATAATCATTCTGGCTACCCAGAAGAAAATGATATCCGGAGCGGTTACTAGATCGCTGGTGGGGTAGTAGTATTTAATTTCGTCATTATTCGGATTGTTGATGCCGTCGAATAGTGAAATAGGCCACAACCAAGATGAGAACCATGTATCAAGGCAATCGTCATCTTGTCGCAAGTCGGATAGTTGCATGTTTTTATCTCCACTTTTTCTGCGGGCTTCTTCGAGAGCTTGTTCTGGCGTCTCGGCAACAACAAAACCTCCTTTTGGCAGAAAATAAGCGGGAATGCGATGACCCCACCAGAGTTGACGGCTGATACACCAATCTTTAATGTTCTCCAGCCAATGTTTATAGCTGTTTTTATATTTGACCGGGTAGAATTTTATATCATCATTCATTACCGGATCAAGAGCCATTTTAGCCAAATGTTCCATCTTTAGGAACCATTGCATGGATAATTTAGGTTCAATGACTACATCGGTACGTTCCGAGAATCCAACTTTATTTGTATATGCTTCTGTCTTTTCGAGCAGTCCTGCTTTTTGTAAGTCTATCTCTATTTGTCTGCGTACTTCAAACCGTTCCATACCAACATACATGCCGGCAGCTTCGCTGATTGTTCCATTGTCATTGAATATATCGATAGATGGCAGATTGTATTTTTCTCCCAACATATAGTCGTTCGGATCGTGTGCCGGCGTTACTTTCAAACAGCCTGTACCGAATTCGATGTCTACATAGTCGTCTTCAATAACGGGAATGACACGATTTACCAGCGGCACAATTACTTTTTTGCCTTTTAGGTGTTGGTTCTTTGGATCGTTCGGATTAATGCACATTGCCGTATCGCCCATAATCGTTTCGGGACGTGTCGTAGCTACGATGGCATATCCGTCTTCTCCTTCTATTTTATATCTTAAATAATATAATTTCCCGTGTTCTTCTTTATATACGACTTCCTCGTCAGAAAGAGCAGTCAAAGCTTTCGGATCCCAGTTTACCATTCTTACGCCACGATATATAAGCCCTTTACCATATAAGTCGCAAAATACTTTGATAACGCTTTCACTACGTATTTTGTCCATTGTGAAAGCTGTTCGATCCCAATCGCACGATGCACCTAGCCTGCGGAGTTGTTTTAGAATAATACCTCCATGTTCTTCAGTCCAGTTCCAAGCATGTTTTAAGAACTCATCGCGTGTAAGGTCTGTTTTTTTTATGCCTTGTTGAGCTAGTTTATTTACTACTTTAGCTTCTGTTGCAATCGAAGCATGGTCGGTACCAGGTATCCAACAAGCATTTTTGCCTTCCATACGAGCACGCCGTACCAATATGTCCTGAATGGTATTGTTCAGCATGTGTCCCATGTGGAGCACACCTGTTACATTTGGTGGAGGAATCACGATAGTATAGGGTTCGCGATTATCGGGTTTCGAACTAAAAAGATGATGATCGCACCAATATTGGTACCATTTAGATTCCACTTCGGTGGGGTTGTATTTGCTTGGTAATTCCATTTTGCTTTGAATGTTAACGATATAATTGCCTGCAAAATTACAAAAAACAATTGGAAACGGAAAAAGAAAAGACAATACATTGTTGATGTATGGAGATAAGAAGCAAAATGCAGGTGAAACATGGTAATTATTTAGCTTGGTCAAGTAAATTGCGATGAATAAGCCCTTTTTGTGATTAAATTGTTCGATATGATATGCTTTGTGTGGGTATTTGTTGAATAGGTTGTTGCTTGCGGATATCATTTGAATAGCCATACATATAATCAGTGAAGTGAACTATTTGCTTTTATCAAAAAGAAATATAAAACAGATTATATTAGTTCAAAAAGAAAGTTTTTTTAATTTTATATTTAAAAAGTGGTTATTTATTTTGTTTTTTAATATAAAAGTGATAAATTTGCGCCATGATAATAAACCAAAAGACTAAAAAGTAAGGCTTACGAAAGACTATAGATAAAATGTCCTATCGGGAGATAACGACATACTATAGCTTAAGCCTGATGAAAGAGAATTTAATAGAAGTAAGTTCAGAAAAATTGTATTGTAATTTCTATCAATTTGTTTAAAGAGAGAGAATACTTTATGAAGTAGGTTGTTTTTTTAGGTAAGGAAAAAGATTGTTCAGGATGACGTTTATTTATTAACTATTGACAGATTATGAAAAAGATTGAAGCGATTATTCGTAAATCGAAATTTGAAGAAGTAAAACAGGCTCTTTTGGAAGCAGATATCGAATGGCTTTCATATTATGATGTTCGCGGAGTAGGTAAAACTCGTCAAGAAAGAATATTCCGTGGCATTGTTTATGATACAAGTTCCATAGAGCGAACAATGATTGTTTTGGTTGTTCGCGATATTAATGTCGATAAAACCGTGAAGGCGATAATGGAAGAAGCTAAGACTGGGGATATCGGAGATGGACGAATCTTTATATCATCTATAGACGATTCTATCAGGATACGGACAGGTGAACGGGGTGATATATCACTCTATGACCAAGTGGAAGAAGAGAAAAAATAAGCATAACAATGCATTTGATAAAAATATTAATAAAGGATAACGAAAAATAGGGATAACTATGAAACGATATTTATATTTGGTACTCATTCTTTTGTTTTTAATGCCTTTTAGTGCTATGGCACAAGGTGCTGTAGTTGCTACTCCGGTTTTAAATGCTGGTAATACTGCATGGATAACGATGGCTACGATATTGGTTATGTTGATGACTATTCCCGGATTGGCTTTATTCTATGGAGGGTTGGTCAGACAAAAAAATGTATTGAGCATCATTATGCAATGTTTGATTTGTGTTTGTGTGGTTAGTGTCTTGTGGGTGGCTTTCGGTTATAGTTGGGTGTTTGGCAAAGGATTTGAAGGTATGGCAATAGGTCATTTCATCGGTGGATTTGATAAAGTATTTCTCAACGGCGTTACTACAGCTTCTATATTGTCTCCTGCCGGTATTCCCGAAATTACTTTCGTGCTTTTCCAATGCATGTTTGCTGTTATTACTCCGGGACTTATCATTGGTTCTTTTGCAGAGCGGGTAAAGTTTTCCGGCTTTTTGTTTTTCACGGTATTGTGGTCCATTCTGGTTTACAATCCGATGGCTCATTTTGTATGGGGGGGCGGTTGGCTACAACAGATGGGAGCGATCGACTTTGCCGGTGGAACTGTTGTTCATATTAATGCTGGAATATCCGCTTTAGTGATGGCTTTGATGTTGGGATGTCGTAGCGATTACAAGTCAGGGCACCCTACTTCTCCTCACCAAATACCTTATGTCTTTATCGGTGCGGCTTTTCTGTGGCTGGGTTGGTTCGGCTTCAATGCTGGAAGCGGATTGACGGCTGATGGACTTGACGCCAACGCTTTTTTAGTAACTCATATCGCAACATGTGTGTCTGCTCTCACATGGATGATAATAGATTGGGTGCTTAATAAAAAACCTACTACTGTGGGTGTTTGTACGGGTGCAGTAGCAGGTTTGGTTGCCATAACTCCTGCATCAGGATCTGTTGGGATATTGGGAGCAATTGCTATCGGCGCTGTTTCTGCCATTGTCTGCTTTTGGATGGTAGCTTATGTCAAAATCAAACTAAATTATGACGATTCGCTTGATGCTTTCGGTGTACATGGTATCGGTGGAATTGTTGGTTCCATCCTTACCGGTGTATTTGCCACTAAAGCTATAACAGGACCTACTGGTGCTGAAGGTGCTTTGTTTGGCAATTGGCATCAGCTTTTAGTTCAAATCATTGCAACACTGTTTTCTATAGTATACAGCGGTGTACTAACATACATTTTGTTTAAAATCGTAGATAAATTGGTCGGTATCAGAGTTGCACCTCGTGAAGAGGAAGAAGGCCTAGACGTCTACGAACATGGCGAAAATGCTTATAACAGTTAGTTGATGATAATCTAACGATTGTAAGTTTAATATTATTATTGTAAGAGTATTCTTCGTGAGAAGAGTACTCTTTTTAGTTTTCTTGTGTAACTAAGCTTATTCTTTAGAAGAGTATCCGTTTTCTCCAAAAGCCCAACCCAAATAATGTGCGGGTAATTGTCTAGTCTTCCCATTGAATATAACAGTAATGCTGTTTTTAAAATTACAATGCAAATTTATCATCTGTTTTTCGTTTGTCTCGACATATAGGTTGTGACCTATTTTATTGATTTTACAGTTATATCCTACATATTCTTCATTAGGATGTTCTATCACAAAAGCATTGGTTAGCATGCTTTCGCATATGCATTTGAATATTTCATGGACATCGTTATCTTGTGTGTTGACAGTTTGCCAATCACTTATCATATTTACATATTGCTCTCCTATAATAAAAGAACGAGTCTTGTATAAATCGGGGTGTGGATTGCCCAAGCTAACTGAATCTACAGTGTAATGCGGATCAGCGCTGCACGTTTGTCTAGCCTTTATGTAGGGATCAACGATGAAAGCCCATCTCAATTCACCTGTTTTGTAGTCTATTAAATTAATAAAAGCACCCATGGCGTTGTAGGTCTGTAGCAACCATTTTTCATCGCCTGTCAGTAAATAGGCATAATAAGTAGCATATGCTCGCCATGCACTCCATCCATGTGGTGAGCAGATCATGTTGGGCAGCATTTGTACATCATATTGTGTTTCCCAGTAGCGCATTGTACCTCCGCGACGGCGAGCATCTGGTACTCTTAGTTGGGTAAGGCAGTCATGACTTTGCAAAAGTTGCAGCATGGCATTGGTATAATGTTGTCTATCCCTTTCATCTTTTTGCATTAAAGCTAGCATACCTATTTGCAGTGCCGAACAAGACAGCATGCCGTCTTCAAAAGTTTCTTCACCTTCTGTTTCTAAATTGCCTTGTTGTGCAACTAGTTGGTCAATGGCTCGCTTGGCTGAGCTATAATGTCTTTTGGCTGCATTTTGCCAGAAGGTATTCTCTTCTGCTATTTCTTGTTCTGCAATTGATAGTTCGAGCATACTTTTGGCTATGTATATAACGCTGGTATATACTTTTTGATGGTTTATGTAGGCACCATCTTTTTGTCGTTGAGATGTACTTATTAGCCAATCGGCCAGTTGCGATGCATGAAGTAGATCTTTTATCTGCTTTTCGGCATGATACTTTTTAACCAATATACCGATAGTTGTAGAGGTGTTTTGAATTCGTTCTTGATAATAGAGAGGTCTTACATTGATTGAATCATACAGCTTGTTGTATAAATAGTCGAATCGTTTGCTAAGTGCTTTGTCTATTTCTTTATCCGGAAAATATTTTGCGGCAAGAAATGCCGGATAAAATCCATACCAACTTTCTGCATGTGACGTCGCTTTTTGATGATATTTCAACGCCGCTTTTCGGGCTTGTTCCAATGTCCATTGATAAGAAGCATGAGCTGTTAGTATTGCCTCCGATCGGTACCTACCGTCATAAACTGTGGCTTTATAAAGTCCTACTTGTGGAAGTTTGCATTTTACTCGATAGATACCTTTTGAAATAGCCTTTATATTAACGCTTAGTGGTTGCCCTTCATTATCGCAAACATTGACTTGCGGTTTATTGGCAAAGACGTCAAAGGTGGCTGTTTCATTTGGACAAAACGTGGTCTGCTGCATTTGTATCATCGGAAAGTTGGCTACTTGGTGGACGGTAGCTTCAAAGAATTCAGGTTTTTCGATAGGAATAAATGCAATGATCCATCTTTTAAATTGCCCCGGTTTCAGTTCGTCTAAGTTTTGTGGGTGGCGATCGGGTAGGGGGAGCGTATTCAATAAATCGATGTTGAGCGATTCTATCCGATGTCCCATAAACCAGTGTGGCGCGGGATCTTGATACCCTAAGTTGTAATCAATGCTCCATGATGCGATAGGGCGTGTGGATACAATCCCCAGAGTGTTCCGTGAAGGTGTTTGTAAATAACCGAAAAAATGAGTTCTCTCATTACGCATCAGTGTTGGAAAGTATTTGCTTAACCAATTGGGGTATTTATCCATATAAGTATCAATACCTAGCTTAATACCTGCTTTAGTGGGTCTGAATGATTGCTTTCCCGTATTTTTTAGAGTGATGAACAAAGCAGGCATACCTTTCCATTGTTCATAGCGTAGGTGGCAGACGATGTCATCGATTTTAGCATGAAAAATCTTCATCTTTCCGCCTTTCCATTCGGCAATTATATCTTTATCGCCCTTGTTGATATAGAAAGCTGGTCCTTTTGTCTTGTTTCCTTTGAAAAAAGGGATAGTGTCATTTCCTTGTCTATCTTTAAATACGATTTGTTCCAAATATCCTTGATTGGATATTTGCCAATTCCATGTCTTTATTCTTTTTATCAAAGGATGGGCGCTGCACGTTATGGAACCAATCATTCCTATGAATAACCATAGGAAGATTTTCTCTATCATAGTATGTCTTGTTAACATAATAACTTCTTGTTAGTCCCTGATATCAATCGACTTTGCGAATATACTAATAATATTTTGTTTATAGAATGAATAAGAGGAGAATTCTGCAAAGAGATATTTTACGGTAGATAGAAGAATGATACGTGGCAAGAACAAAATATTGTCATTATGTTTTCGATAAGCCATAGTTATTTAGTAGTTTTGCAATATCATAGTTAAAACCATGCTTGGTTGGAGTTGAAAAGGGTGTAAACATGAAATTGAAAAAACGATATATCGTCTTATTAATATTATTGATTGCGGTTGTTTTAGCCCAGATCATTCCTTCATGGGGACAATGGTATGCTTATTATTTCTATCCCGCATTGTCGTGGTTGTTTACTGGTATATCTGCTATTATTCCCTTTTCTATTGGCGATATTTTTGTTGTCTTTTCAATAGTTGTTATCATTGTAATGCCTATATATAGCCGTTATAAGTATCACATGTGTTGGACGAAAATATTATCGTGCGATATGGAATATTTGTTATGGGTTTATGTCTGGTTTTATATGGCATGGGGATTGAATTATTCTCAACCTCATTTTATGCAACGTGCCCATATTAAACCTGTGCAATATACTTCCGCATTATTTGCTCGTTTTGTTGATCGTTATATTACTGATTTGAACAATAGTTATATTACATCCTTTTTGGTCAATGAGGAAGATGTTAATAGAGAAATACCTCTTATTTATCGGCAAATAAGCGATTCGCTTAAAATTCATGCGCCTCAACATAGCTATCTCAGGCCTAAGACAATGCTCTTTTCCAATTTTATATCGAGTGTTGGCGTATCGGGATACATGGGTCCATTCTTTTGTGAGTTTCATCTCAATCGCAATCTACTACCTATTGATTATCCTGCTGTTTATGCTCATGAGTTGGCACATTTGTTGGGTATTTCATCAGAGGCAGAGGCAAACTTTTATGCATATCAAGCTTGTATTCGGTCAAAGAATCCGTCGGTGCGCTTTAGTGGTTATTTTTTCATAATGGGATATGTATTGGGCAACGCCAAAATAGTGATGACGGCACAACAGTTCAATCGTGTGAAACGACTTATTCGTCCAGAAATAAAGCGATTGTATACTTATCATCGTTATTATTGGCAGGCTCTTTATAGCCCAACTCTCGGCGCTGCCCAAAATTGGCTTTACGAACTTTATTTAAAAGGAAATAAAATAGAGAACGGGCAAAAGAACTATTCTCAAGTAGTTGAATTGCTTATTAGTTATGAACGATATAAAAGATTGATATAAAATGCATACTAAAGAAGAGAAAATGGAAGCCTTCGGTCGCTTCCTTGATATTATGGATGAATTGCGGGTAAAGTGTCCGTGGGATAGGAAACAAACCAATGACAGCTTGCGCCCCAATACAATTGAAGAAACTTATGAATTGTGTGATGCTTTGATACGTGGTGATAAAAAAGATATTTGTAAAGAGCTGGGTGACGTGTTGCTGCATGTAGGCTTTTATGCCAAAATAGGTTCCGAAACAGGAGACTTTGATATAAAAGACGTATGTGACCGTCTTTGTGAGAAACTTATTTATCGTCACCCCCATATATATGGCAATGCTTCGGCAAAAGACGCCAATGAAGTTATTCAAAATTGGGAGCAACTTAAATTAAAGGAGAAAGATGGTAACAAATCTGTTTTGAGTGGAGTACCTGCCGCTTTGCCATCAGTGATCAAGTCCTATCGCATGCAAGATAAAGCTCGCAATGTGGGCTTTGATTGGGAGGAGAAAGAACAAGTATGGGATAAGGTGAAAGAAGAATTTGAAGAGTTGCAAGCCGAAATATCTCAGATGGATAGAGATAAAGCAGAAGGTGAATTTGGAGATCTCTTTTTCAGTCTTATAAATGCTGCTCGTCTATATGGAATAAACCCGGATAATGCTCTCGAACGTACCAATCAGAAATTCTTGCACCGTTTCAACTATCTTGAAGAACATACTATAAAGCAAGGTCGGAATCTTAAAGATATGACTCTTGCCGAAATGGATGAGATCTGGGACGAAGCCAAAAAAAAGGGTTATAAAAAAGACCAATAGGACAATCAAATGACTGTCCTATTGGTTCAGATATCTTTTATTGAGGTAATAATCAATAAGTATCTAGAGATAGATCTTATTTCTTTAAAGCCTGCTCTACATCGTTGATAATATCGTCCACATCTTCAATTCCAATTGATAATCTGATCAAATCGGGTGCTACTCCTGCTTCCCGAAGTTGTTCATCGCTCATTTGGCGATGTGTATGGCTTGCCGGATGCAGAATGCAAGTACGGGCATCTGCGACATGAGTGACGATGGCAATAAATTTAAGATTATCCATAAAGTGAATGCTTTCCTCACGTCCTCCTTTTAATCCGAATGCAATGACTCCCGATGTACGTCCTTCATCCATGTATTTCGTCGCTAGAGAGTGATATTTGTCTGTAGAGAGCCCTGGATAACTAACCCAAGCTACTTGCTCATTTGCTGCAAGCCATTCTGCTACTTTTTGTGCATTGCTGCAATGTTGTTTCACTCTTAAATGAAGAGTCTCAAGTCCTAGATTCAGCAAAAAACAGTTGAAAGGAGAGGGGATACTTCCCAAATCGCGCATCAGTTGTGAAGTCGCTTTGGTGATATACGCCAATTTGCCGAATGCTTTTGTATAGACTAATCCGTGATAAGAGGCATCGGGTTGTGTCAATCCCGGATATTTGTCAGTATAGGCTTCCCAATTAAAATTGCCACTGTCTACAATTGCACCCCCTACGCTTGTTGCATGCCCATCCATATACTTGGTAGTAGAATGAGTTATAATGTCTGCTCCCCATTCTATAGGGCGGCAATTGATAGGCGTCGGGAATGTGTTGTCTACAATAAATGGTACGCCATGACTATGGGCAACACGGGCAAATTTCTCAAAGTCGAGGACTTGAACGCCTGGATTGGAGATACTTTCGCCGAAAAGTAATTTAGTGTTTGGACGGAACGCTGCGTTGATTTCTTCTTCCGAAGCATCATCGTCAATAAAAGTACACTCAATACCAAGCTTTTTTAATGTTGTACCAAATAGGTTGTAGGTCCCGCCGTATATATTCTTGGAACTGACAAAATGGTCACCTGCTTCGCATATATTAAATATGGCAAAGAAATTGGCTGCTTGTCCAGAAGACGTAAGGATTGCAGCAACACCTCCTTCTAATTCTGCAATTTTCTGGGCTACAGCTTCATTCGTTGGGTTTTGCAAACGGGTATAGAAGAATCCGTTATCTTCTAAGTCGAACAACTTTGCCATTTGTTCACTGGTATCATATTTGAATGTGGTACTTTGGTAAATGGGTAGAACACGAGGTTCTCCTTTGGTTGGTTTCCAGCCGCTTTGAACACAAAGCGTGCCGAGATTCAGTTTCTTGTTTTCCATTTTAAATTAATACTCTGCTTGTCTATTTTCTTGTTTTATATAATTGTCTTTTCATTCGATATTCACAGTCTACTTTATTTGCTTTTATTTTTATTGAACTTACATTTTTTCTTGCACTGCTTTACCTTCGTTTCCATACCGATCTATAGCGGTTACTGCAAAATAGTTTTTTGTCTTCCAAGACTCTATAGGCATATATATATAAGTAGTGCCCGAAACCCTTTGTGCTATAATGTTTTCAGGTTTTGTTGTATTTACCGGATAAGTATCAGATGCATAAATAACATACATTGGAGCATTTCGTGGATCGTTGTCTCGAGACGCTTTCCATGTTAGCGTGATATTATCTTCTTCGTGCTTTACTTGCAAATTGTATGGCGCTGTCGGTGCAATACTGTCGAGCCATGTTGTAGGAGGCTGTAAGGCTGGATATAAATACTTGTCATTTGCCAGCCCATCATAAATACCTTTTGTATTTTTCATCAGAAATTCTAATCTGAAATGGCTTTCACCTGCTAGCTTGTTGGTTCTGATAAAATTTATTTGTCGCATAATGTCGTCAAAGCTCCAATTGCCTTCTTGTGGGAGTAGAAAGTAGGTTCCCAATGCCGGTGCAATGTGTCGCCCATTGCTCTGCTCATACCAGTCGAGTGCAAAAGGGTAAAAGTTATCTCCGCGGAAATACATCATCGGGAATATTTGGTCTTGGATGCCTTCGCGCATCCATCTTTCAGGATCTTGGCAAACGGTAGAAAAAGCATTCCATCCATGTGATGTATAGCGCGACGTGTCGCGATACTTCCCTACAGGGCAAGTACATACTTTTACCCAAGGTTTGATTGCTTTGATTCCGTTGTAGAGATAACGTACAATGTCTGTAATATTGTCTCGACGCCATTCTAAAATGGACCGTCCGTTACCATCTTTTTTATAGTCGGCACTATCGGGAAATTTGTTTCCACAATACTCGGGGTATCGTAAATAATCGAATACAATGCCATCTATATCATAATTCTCTGTTATTTCCCGGCAAATATCCATTAAATATATTTTAGTATTCGGCTTAGCCGGATTCAAAAAATATTCTGTTTTGTAGGTGGTGCAAATGCCACTGGTATGGTATATGGCGGAGCGTTTTCCTAATGATGCTACATGCTTTTTTGATCCTAAAGGAATAGCAACAACCCATGCATAGCATTCCATTCCTCTTTTATGGCATTCGTTTACGACAAAGGTCAATGGGTCATATCCGGGATCGCCTGCTATTTTGTCTGTCAGGTATTGATTCATTGGTTCTATTTTAGAATAATAGAACACATCGTCGCGGCTTCTGGTTTGAAAGAGTACGGTATTGAAGTTTGCAGCTCTAAGCTTGTCGAGAATAGTCAGTAAATCGGTTTGTTGTTTGCGCATTTTATCGGGTGAAGTAGCTCTTGTGCGGGGCCAATCCAATCCGTATGCAGTGGTAAGCCATGCGGCTCTTATTTCTCTTTTGGGTTGTGCAGAGACATGAATAAGTACAAAAAGTAGAATGAAAAATATCGTAGTTACTCTTTTCATCGTATGTTTTATGTTTTTTATGCTTGCAAAGTTAGTAAAAGTGCCGTTATTTTTGGGAGTTTTCATTGAATATGTTACTTTTGTAATTGATAAAAGTTGTATTGTGATTGTATTTATACAGACTCTTATGATGTCTATATCAGGTCACTTTATTTAATAATATTGATAATGAAAATAAAAAGATGTAGACGATCCACTTGGATTGTTGTTGCTTTGATTATATATATAACAGTAACAGCCATTTATATATTGCCTCATAATTTGATAGAGACAAGTTTAGAGAAAATAGGTACTTTATTCTTCTCTTATGTTATCGCTTTTATATTGTGGATTGTTCTGCGTAAGAAAGAAAATAAACATAAACGTGTTTGATGTGAAAAAAGTATGAACAACTTGAAATATTAAGAATGATGAAAAAATTATTTATCGGTTTATGCTTACTGGCATTGTCAGTGGCAGCCAATGCGCAGTTCGAAAGAGGTAAAGTTGTACTGAATACCTCTGTTACGGGGATTGATCTATCTTATAGTGATTCCGAGAAAGGACATTTCGGCCTTGATGCGATGGGCGGTTATTTTGTTATGGATAATTTTGCTTTGACAGGTACACTTGGTATGGATCTGACAGATAATTTGAATAAATATTATGTCGGTGTAGGAGGGCGCTATTATTTACAGAGTAATGGGCTTTTCTTTGGTGGAATGATTAAAGATACTTCGTATCGTTATAAAAGCAATAATAATAAAAATGATTTCTCATTAGTGGGCGAGGTCGGTTACGCGTTTTTTCTTTCGAAAACAGTAACCATAGAACCTTCAGCTTCTTATAATCTTAGTCTTTTAAATAGTGATTATAGCAAACTTGGATTCAAACTCGGATTTAGTTTCTATTTCTAATATACATATAAAAATGGATGAGAGTGAAAATATCTGCATAAAGATTAGATATTTTCACTCTCATCCATTTTTATATGTATTATTCCATGTCTCTTATTCTGGTCTCTATTCCCAACTCTTTCATCTTTGCCGGTATTTCATTGAGATTTGTTTCGCTAAAATGATAGGGAAATAGAACTTTGGGATGAATTATCTGGGCCGCCTCTATCAGTTGCGCCGGTGTCATTGTATATGGTTGATTGCATGGCATAAAAGCAATGTCTATATTTTTAATGTCTTTCATCTCGGGAATAACTTCCGTATCTGCTGCGATATAGATGCGAAGATTCTCAATATTCAAGATGTATCCGTTGTCGCGCCCTTTGGGGTGAAACTTTAAATGCTCCGGTGTTGTATTATAAGCAGGAACTGCTTCTATTTTAATGCCACAATTCAAGACATGAGTTTCGCCATTCTTTAATGCAATACCTTTCCCCAGTTCTTTACGGCTGTCATTGTTCAAAATGATTTCAGTTTTATCGCTACTTAATTGTGCGATAGCCGTTTTATCAAAATGGTCGTAGTGGTCGTGGGTGATGAGTATGGCGTCTGCTTTCCCTTTGTTGTCGAAGACAATACCATGTTCTTTATCGGTGACCGGATCTATTTGAACGACATGACCGTCGTATACAATGGCAAGGCTTGCATGGCGGTAGCATTCGATTTTAACTTGTTTACCGCTTGCAGTGGTAAACGTATCCTCGTTATTCGGAGTACTCTTCACATTGTGACAAGAAAATAAAGCAAAACTCATAAGCCAAATAATATTTTTAGTCATTGTCGGTAGTTTTTTTAATAACCCGAAGCAAATATAAAAAGAAGATATCTATATAGCAAATATCAAGCAAAAAATAATAGTTTATTATATGGTGTTCTTTTTTATCAAAATATGAAAATAAATGTGTACTTTTGTCTTTTAATCAAGTTTATTATATACCTAATTATTATAAATGAGACGCTTTTTTAGAACTCTTTTGTACCTTTTGTCAATACACATTATCGCTTTGTTAATCTTAACTGCATTTAGACTTGTTTTATTGTGTACCATTCATTCTGCCATAACTCCGGCTTATCAAGGTAATTGGCAACTACAGTCTATAGCCTTTTTGCGGGGTCTTTGGTTCGATAATGTGATAGCCTGCTATATTCTGTTGCTTCCTCTAGTAGCTCTCATGATAACCTCATTGTTCGGATATTATGGCAAGTCGTTTTTTAAGGGCGTCAATATCTTTTTTATTATTTTTTATACCATTGATTTTGGTGTGTCGGCTGCGAATATACCTTATTTTAGTTATTTTTTCAAGAATATAAACTCATCTATATTCAATTGGTTCAGTTACGGCACAACAACCATGGGAATGGTGACTGGCGAGAAATCTTATTATATTTATATCTTTTATTTTCTGTTGGCGGTAATAACTCTCGCTTATGCCATGCGTAGACTTTCACGCTATTTTTGTTCTCAAATTCAGCAAACTCCAAGGGGAGATTATAAAGTGTGGGTTCGTAGGTCTGGGCTTTTGGTGGCCTCTTGTTGTCTTATCAGTTTGTGTGTTTTTGGAATGCGTGGGCGTAGAGGTTATAATCCTATTAAAGTAAGTGCTGCCTATTACTGTGACGATCCTTCACTCAATCAATTGGGTATTAGTCCTGCTTTTAATCTTTTGGGAAGTACCCTGGATGAAATGAGAGCCGAAAATCGTTATCTCACTTTAATGCCCGATGCCGAAGCCATTAATAATGTTCGTCAATATTTGGATCGTCATTCAAATGGATCTGTTTCTCCGATAGCCCAACAAATTGTTGCAACGGGTTGTCCCACTAGGCAGAATCTGGTTATTGTCTTAATGGAATCCATGTCTGCTCATCTCATGGGGCATTTTGGACATTCTCCTTCGCTTACTCCTTTTCTTGATAGTCTTTATGAACGTTCATTGTGTTTCGATAATTTTTATTCGGCAGGCAATCATACCAATCATGGGCTTTATTCTACGCTTTATTCTTTTCCTTCTGTAATGAAGCGGAATTCAATGAAAAGCTCTGTAATCCCTGTTTATTCAGGTCTGCCTACTGTTCTGAAAGCCAATGGTTATCTTAATATGTTCTTTATGACTCATGAGTCGCAGTATGATAATATGAATGCTTTCTTTCGAACTAACGGATTCGATCGTATTTATTCACAAGAAAATTATCCGAAAGATAAAGTCGTGAATAGCTTTGGAGTTCAAGACGATTATCTTTTCAGTTATGCCATACCGGTCCTTAACAAAGCGGCTTCTACCGGCCAACCATTCTTTGCCGCATTGATGACAATCAGCAATCATCCGCCCTATATCATTCCGGCAAATTTCCATGCTCATTCTCATAACACAGAAGATCAGATAGTCGAATATGCCGATTGGGCTATCCGCTGTTTTATGCAGAAGGCCAGTAAGCAACCTTGGTTTGATAATACAATCTTTGTTTTCTTGGGCGATCATGGTAAGATTGTGGGTAAAGCTGATTGTGAGACTCCTCTTTCGTACAATCATATTCCGCTTATTGTATATGGTCAATCTGTTAAACCCGAGGTTCGTCAAGATTTTGCCGGCCAGATAGATGTGGCACCTACTCTATTAGATCTATTAAATATCAGCTATACACAAAACAATTTTGGTATCGATTTGATGCATCAGAAACGTCCTGCGGTCTTTTTTACTACCGACAATTCTATTGCAGTTCGCGATGCTTCTCATTTGTACGTTTACAATCCTGCTACTCGGCAGGAGTTCTGCTATAATATGAATGGTTGTCATTGTTCTCAGACGGAAATGAATGCGGCCTTTGTTGCATTGAAAACATATTGTTTTTCTATGATACAGGCCACAGAGGTTCTTACGCATGGTGGTAAGACTACTGATAAATCGAAGAATTCGAAAAATAGCCATTAAATTTTTTTATACGCAGTAGAGATACTAAACAGTATATCATCGGTTGAAAAAAACAGACGTATGTCGCTGCCATAACTTCCGTTAGTTACTGCGGTAACTAACGTTACTTATCATGACAACTAACGTTAGTTTCGTCTGCGAGATACGTTAGTTATGGCTGTGACATACGGTTGATTTTTTGCTAAATTGTCGTATGTTAGTTTTTTCGGTGACGTCCTTAAGTTTTTCAAAAAACATATGGACGTCAACAAATTTAGGGGCATATGTGGTTTTAGGAAGATAAGTACGATACTGATTTGTTGAAATAATCGTGTTCCACTGACTACTTAAAAAGGGTTCGTACCGGTATGAATCATTTCGATGCTTTCTATAATACTTTTAGAATCTATTCCCGTCACCGTTATCAACTGTATATCAGGCAGATATTGTGATGCGGTAGTTGAATGGGACCTGAAAAGTGTATCTTCTCGCTGAAAATCAATGAATTATGAACTCTGTAAAAAGGCCATTGATAATGAGGCCTACAAGTAACGTAAGCGTCTCGGCGATTATGCCTTTTCCGTTTATCTCCCTCTCGTTACCTTTGCGGTGAATTAAAAATGAAATTAGAAATGGTAAGATCAAAAACAGCAGAGATGCGATTCCGGCATGTATGGAAGATGTTCGGAAAGGAACTCACAGTGAATTATCATTGCAGTTTGTCAGAAATTGCAGCTAAAAACCGTACGGACTTGAATGGGATGCGCAGCTGGATGCTCGACCGTGGACATTCGGTATCCCAATTAAAGAAAGAGGTTCTCCATCGCTATTACGGCGGCTCCATACCCGACGTCAAGGAGGCGGGGCGGATGTTCACGCCGATAGTGGCGTCCGGTATTCCGAAAGCGGGGCCTTCACTACTGGGCATCCATATCACCTTCAACAGCGGTACGAGCGTCACCGTCAAAGAGGCGACTCCCGAGGGTATAATGGGCCTGATCCTGAGTTACGAAAGAATGGAGGGCGAGTTATGTACTCTTTGACGTCAAGCAACAAATATTACTTGTATCAAGGGTATGTCCGAATGAATCGGGGTATTGACGGACTTTACAAGATGATACGTTCTGAGATGAAGGAGCTCTCTCCCGTTTCGGGTGACGCGTTCATCTTCTTCGGAAAGAAAAGACAAAGCGTGAAGATACTCAAGTGGGACGGCGACGGTTTTTTGCTGTATTACAAACGGCTTGAGGGCGGCAGTTTCGAAGTGCCCGTTTTCAACCCGCGTACGGGCAATTACGAGATCGGGTGGAACACACTCTCCTTTATTCTCAGCGGAGTATCGCTGAAGTCCGTAAGACTGCGAAAGCGTTTCCGAATATAGCTGAAAGGTCCTGTTTATAGTAGATTAATCACAAAAAAAGTCGAGCTTTTCGTTTGATATTCCGGTGATTTTTGGTACCTTTGTACTATGAGAAAGGATGAGATTGTCGAACTGTTGAAGCAGCAAATAGGCAGCTATAAAAAGCTGATTGATGATTTACGCGAACAAGAGAAAAGACAATCCGAGCAAATCACGGAACTTATAGCAGAAGTGGCATCCCTGAGGGAGGCGCTTCTTCAGAAAGGTGAATCCCTGAGCAAACAGAAACGCGTCTGCAAGGGACTGGGCAAACTGATTGCCGTCACATCCGAGAAACAGCTCCCCCCGCCGGCACTTCTTACCGATGAGGAAAGACGGCGGCAGGAAGAGGAAAGAAGCCTTCAGAGGAAGGGCCGGAAGAACAACGGGGCCAGACGTGACATGCACGCGGACATGGAGGTGGAAGAACACGACGTCTACCCCGAGCAGGCGGAGTTCGACAGTAACAAGGCTCGGCCGTTGTCGGAGAAGCTGCGTATATCCATCCGTTACGAATGCGTGCCCATGCGGTTTATCAAACATGTCTACAACATCCACTCTTATACACAAGACGGCCGCGTCTATACGGGCAAGACTCCCCCTTCGGCTTTCTTGAACTCCAATTACGACGCCTCCTTTATCGCCGGACTGATGGAGCTTCGCTACATACAATCCGTACCGATGGAACGAATCATCGGTTATTTTGAAAGCCATGGCTTCACTCTGAAAAAGCCTACCGCCCATAAGCTGATTGAAAGAGCGTCCCTGTTGTTGGAGAATCTCTACAAGTGTACCGCACAAACCGTTCTTCGGGATAATTATATCTCCGCCGATGAGACGTATTACAAAATACTCGTCAGGGAGAAGAACGGCAAGGGTCGCGGAGTCAGAAAAGGGTACCTGTGGGTAATCATCGGAATGAGGAGCAAGCTGTTGTATGTACTCTACCGGGACGGTTCACGGTCGGAAGATGTGATTCTGCGAGAGTTGGAAGACTACAGGGGCGTCATACAGAGCGACGGTTACTCTCCCTATCGAAAACTTCAAAAAGAGGGTTATCCCCATATCACGCGAATAGCTTGCCTGCAACATGTCAAACGGAAATTTATTGATTGCGGTGAGGATGAAGGGGCTAAAAAGATGGTGGGTTTGATCAATAAGCTGTATCACCGGGAGCACGAGCATCGAATCGGAGAAGAGAACTGGACGGAGGAGAAGAATCGCAGATTCCGAAACGAATATGCTCCTGAGATCTTGGAAGAAATAAGGGCGCACCTCGATCGGATAGAATCAGGTCCCGACCTGCTTCCCAAAAGCGAGCTATGCGCGGCGGTCATCTATATGAGAAATGAATGGGACGCCATCGAGAACATCTTCAAGCACGGGGCGACAAGGCTGGACAATAATATGGTAGAGCGGATGAACCGTTACTTCTCAATCTCAAGAAGGAACTCTCTGTTTTTCGGCAGCCACAAAGGGGCCGAAAGGGGAGCCATACTCTACACGCTGGCATTGTCATGTCGCATGAATGGAATAAATCTGTTCCAATATCTCACCGATATCATCAACACGACAGCAGAGTGGCAACCCAACACGCCACTGGAAAAATATCGGGAACTACTTCCTGACAGATACAAAAAAGACTCATAAATAAAGAATTGTATTTTTTATTTTAAGAACAACGCATAATCGCCGAGACGCTTACCAAGTAACTGGTGAAGGCTTTCGAACGAAAATTATTTTTCAAGGTGTTCTAAGAGGTGAATATTGGGAGCAATACTGATACTATTTTAACCATACCGAAGTGGCACTTCTCAATATGCAAAATGGAGCCTGTGTTTGACATGTACTGAATAAGTTGACACAAACTTATTCAAAAATGAGAAATAATAAAAAGATTGACGATCAGATTCGTCTAGAGATTTTAAACTCTTACCTTCATGGAAGCAAGGGTAAGTATACCCTTGAAAAAGCAAATGGTATATCCAGAGGTTCAATTCGGAATTGGCTTCGTATCTTTGGGCTTGAAGACAAACCATTCCCATTAAATATGAAGGATAAAGCTGTAACAACCGGTACAGAGGATGTCTCTTCAGAAGAAGACATCACCTCTTTGAAAGTGCGCATTAAGGAATTGGAATCTGAGCTGAAGCGTGCAGAGATGGCCCGTGACGTTTATGATTGCATGATTGACCTGGCTGAAGAGAAGTATCACATCAAGGTACGAAAAAACTCCGATGTCAAGTAGTAGGTTGCTTGTCACAAAAGGCGGGTAAAGGTATGAGTTATACCATATCCGCCCTTTGCGGACTGCTTGACATTTCCCGACAAGGGTACTACAAGCACAAAGAAACAAATGCCGAACAAGATGTACTTATAAGCAGCATCACGTATTACTGTCAATTTCTGCGTCAGGAGCTTCCCCGAAGCGGTTGCCGCGAGCTTTACAGTCTGTGTAAGTCTCGGTTCGGAGAAAAGTTCACGATAGGACGCGACCAATTTATCGATGTCCTTCGGGCCAACGGGATGATGCTGCGCCGCAGACGTTACAGACCTCGTACGACCAACTCCGATCATCCATATCGGATCTATCCGGATTTGCTTAACACATCTCCTAAATACGTGGCCTGTGGTGTTTGCCGCATGATGGTGGGTGACATCACTTATATATCCACGAAAGAAGGATTTGCCTATCTTTCGCTGCTGACGGATGTCTTCAGCCGCATCATTGTGGGATATGCCCTCTTTCGGACTCTTGAAGCGGAAGGACCGGCAAAAGCGTTGATGATGGCGTGCAGATTTTATAAAGGTCAGGGATTCAACCTTTCAGGTCTTATCCACCATTCCGACCGAGGTGTGCAGTATGCATCAAAAGGTTATGTGTCACAGCTCAAAGAAAGAGGAATCGCTATCAGTATGACGCAAACGGGCGACCCCTTGCACAATGCACTGGCCGAGAGGATGAACAATACCGTTAAGAACGGATGGCTCTTCGATTATGAGAATAAAACATTTGATGAAGCCTTGGAAGGTGTCGCCAGATCCATATATCTCTACAATTGGGCACGACCGCACCAAGCTCTGGCAATGAAAACACCGATGCAAATGCTCCCGGGAGAACATCCAAACCCACTTTGTTCAGCTGATGCTTTAAAGCATCAGCTGAACAAAACAAACTATAAAGAACAAACAATACTTGTTTGTCAATAAAAATAGGATTAACTTTGCAGAGTTGACAACTACTTTAGGTATACATGATTGTAATTGTCAACTCCCTTAGGTTTACTAGTGTTTAACTGTCAACCAAATTCAGTACACCACAGTTCTCGAAAAATGATAAGGACAAACATAAAAATTCATAAGGACGAAAATAAAAGTTTGTAAGTATAAACTTTTATTTTCGTCCTTATGAATTTCTCGCTGTCTATCAGCTATTTGCGCATGATTTATTTATGTCTTGTCCCAATTGGGCTTATATTCGAACGATGAGACGGTAGTGAAAATAGTTCCCTGTAAGGCCCTGTCGATTGGGTTTGGATAAGAAAGTATCAGAATCTTGAGGAATATTCACCTTGAAATTCACATCCTCTTTCACCTCATTAAATAGCGACAAGTAATGCCATAATAAATAAAAAGCCCGAACTATACCACATAGTCCGGACTCCATTTTTGTCGTGAAATTCAATTATTTACTTAGCGCATTTCTTTTCAGAAGCCTTTGTGCCTTTTTTTGCACAGCATGGCTTCGTTGTTTTTTTGTCAGCCTTCGCACATTTGCATGGCTTAGTGCATTTTTTCTTGTCGCATTTTGGACCACACGTACAAGTCTTTTTTGCGGCTGCTTTCTTTACTGTAGCTGTTTGCTCTGTTTTTGCAGGAGCTTCCTTCTTTTGAGGAGTGCCGGCATAAACTGTTGATGTACCTAGTGCCATCACACCAACTAAAGCTAAACTCAATAAATACTTCTTCATAATTTTTACTTTTTATAACTGAATTGTCTAATTATTGAACTCGACAAAGATATAGTCTTTATTTAATATATCCAATTAGAGAATGATTATAAATAGATTAGAATGTTATTAGAGGCTATCCGTGAATAAGAAGCCATATATTGAGAGCTAAAATGAAGATCGCAATAGTATACAATAATACTTTCATTCGTACACCATTAGCATATTTTCCCATTACCTGTTTTGAAGAAGTAAGATATACTTGAGCAAAGATTGTAAAAGGCAATTGAACACTGAGTAACATTTGCGACCAAAGCAGCCCTTGAAAGGGGGTGCTGATGAAAAGTATAATGGCATAGGCTCCTAATAAAGAGAGGAGCACTCCGGTGCGAGAATGTATATCGCTTATATTGTAGGACTCGCCAAAGATGCCACTAAAAATAGAACCGCCCGCCATGCCACTTGTTATGGTCGATGATAATCCTGCCATAAGAAGAGCAACGGCAAAGACTAATCCTGCCGAATTGCCAAGCAATGGAGTCAAAAGTTGTTGGGCCTGATCCATCTCGTTGACCTGTATGCCTTTGGTAAAAAAGGTCGCCGCCGCTAATAATATCATTGCACTGTTGATTGCCCAACCCACCGACATGGCAAAGAGCGTATCAAAGAACTCAAATTTCAGTGTACGTTGTATTTCTTTGTCAGATTTCTGGTTGATTTGCCGGCTTTGTATTACTTCCGAATGAAGAAAAAGATTGTGTGGCATAACGATAGCACCCAATATACTCAGTATGACAAAGAGTCCTCCGTTGGGTATTTCCGGTTTAACCCAAGCCACCGCAGCTTCCTGCCAGTTGATTTTGACTAAGAACAATTCGTACAAGAAAGATATACCTATTACAGAAACAAAGCTGATGATGTATTTTTCGACCAATCGGTAAGAGTTGGTGAACAACATCAATGCCGCCACTATTGTGATAATGAGCGAGCCTATTTTGATTGGGATATGAAATAACATATTCAAAGCAATGGCTCCGCCAAGTATTTCGGCGAGTGAAGTGAGCATTGATGCGGCTACGGCGCTACCTAATAGTGGAATAGAATATTTTGGTTTGATATACTCGTGGGCGGCTTCAGAAAGACACTTGCCGGTGACAATACCTAAATGGGCTACATTGTGTTGCAATACGACAAGCATCACAGTCGATAAGGATATAACCCAAAGCAATGAATAACCGAAACTGGCACCTCCGGCAAAGTTCGTTGCCCAATTGCCTGGGTCGATGAATCCTACTGTGACGATAAGCCCCGGACCAATATATTTAAGGAAGTCTATACCTCCCAAATATCGTTTATGGTTCTTTTCTTTAAACTGGTGCAACCAATTCTTCATGCAGCAAATGTAGTAGAAATATTTTAATCTTATTTGTTCTTCTTCAAAAAAATGTGGTGATCAATCGTGTTTGGTAACTCACTCTCGTAGTGTGTTACCATTATCATGGTTTTGTCACGCCGCAGGCAAAATGCTTCGATAATTTTTTTCACTCGGCGTCGGTTATAAGTATCGAGTCCATGAAGCGGTTCATCCAGGATGAGTAGCTCAGGGTCTTTGACGAAGGCTCTTGCCAGTAATGCCAAACGTTGTTCGCCACTCGATAGCTGCAAGAAAGGAGTGTCTTTGTATGAAGCGATACCGAAAATATCCATCCACCATTCGCATATGGCAAATTGGTCGGCACGAGGATGTTTATAGAGCCCGATACTGTCGTGCAATCCCGATGCTACAATGTCTATTGTGGGTAGGTTTTTCAGATATGCACGATGCATTTCGGGACTGACGTAGCCAATGTGTTTCTTTATCTCCCAAATGCTTTCGCCACTGCCTCGTTTCCGGCCGAAGAGAGTAATGTCACAGGCATAAGATTGAGGATTGTCGGCACAGACTAAACTTAGCAGTGTCGATTTGCCGGCACCGTTTTCTCCACTAAGGGCCCATTTCTCACCGCGGCGTACAAGCCAATCCAATTCTTTCAAAATAGTGCGCTCTCCATATACGATGCTTACATTATTGAGACGTACTACCTCTTCCGAGTTGTAGTCTATATTGGTATATGGCAGTTCTATGATTTTTTGTTGTAGATTTTGGTAGTCATTTGCTTTGTCTGATGCGAGAAAGGAATCGAGATACTTTTTCCGATCTACTTTGGGATAGACCGTCTTTTGCATCACTGGGATAACGTGCGATATGAATGAGGGAATATCATCGAGCATCGAAAGTACCAAAATGAGCTGTACGTTGCCTGTTTGTACCACTTGCTGAAGCAAATCGAGTAGTAATTGTCTGGTAGAGGTGTCGAGGCCTATAAATGGATTATCCATTATCAAGACTCTTGGCGAGGCAAGGAGGGCTTTTACCAGTTGAAACTTTCTAAGTTCACCACTAGATAATAAAATAATCTTTTTGTGGAGCATTGAAGTAATGCCGAATAACTCGAAAAGTTCTTTTTGGTAGGTACTTTCAGTTATCTTTCCAAGCATGTCACATACTTCCGGAGTGGTTTCGGCGTCTTGCGAGTTCCAACGTTGTTGGTAATAATAGTTATTATCTGCTGAACCGTATGAATCTCTAAAAGCGATATATTTTACATTATCACTTACTCTAGAGCTTTGAGACGGTAAGAAATCGTAAGCAATATTTCCTTCTGTTAGCGGGTATTGCCCTGTTAACATGCCTACTAACAGACTTTTTCCCGCACCATTCGGTCCTACGATAGCGATGTGTTCTTGTTTGCCTATTTTTATATTCACCGGTTGGTCCAGTCGTATGGCCGGATTGCGAGAAACTCCTCCTTCTATTGAAAAACTGTTATCCATCTTGTTTTGCTATCATTGATATCTATCGAATGATATTCTCCATTTATTACGGTTGGCTGGGCAAAGGTAAAACCTTTGGGAAGTCATATTTATATGATTTCTTTTATTCGTTTCAGTAAATCTTCTATTGTTACTGCTTCTGCTATTATTCTATTTTCGCGGATTATCTCGAAAGATTCTTCGGTGACATTCACCGCTATTGCCGATTTACAGTCCTCTGTTGCATCTATACCAACGCGTCTTAATGCCTTGCACGCCATATCGAAGCGTTTGCCATGTCCTTTAATGCCAATACTGTTGGTGATAGGATTGTTAATGCAAAACAGCCCTGTCTGTTCATCGAAAAGTACTCCGTCACACTGAAAGAAATTAGTGAGTCTTTCGTTAATCGTAAGATCCTCGGGAGTTCCCGTAATCAATTCCTTACCCCGTTCCATTAGCCATATCTTATCGGCTATCTGGAGAGCCAGTTCTAAGTCGTGAGTAGAAAGCAAAATTGATTTGTCTGTCTCATGGCTTAGCCTGCGTAGCAACTGCATGATTTCTACTCTACTGGGAAAGTCTAAAAAGGCGGTTGGCTCATCAAGCAGAATGATGGGAGTCTCCTGTACTAGGGCTTTCGCTATCATCGCCTTTTGCCTTTCGCCATCACTCAGTGTATTCAATCTTCTTTTTGCCAAATTCTTGATACCAACTAACGAGATAGACTGTTCGATGACGGCTTCGTCTTTTTCACTTAAATTGCCCCAGAAATCAGTGTAGGGAGTACGGCCCAAAGAAATAAGTTCTCTGACAGTCATCCCTTCTACTTCGCAACGATCGGTGAGTACTACGCTAATGAGTGAAGCCAATTCGCTACGGGAATATTCTTTGATATTGTGCCCTTTTAAATAAATGTTTCCTTTTAGAGCTGGTTGTGACATAGATAGAGTACGAAGAAGAGTTGACTTGCCTGCTCCGTTGGCACCGAGCAAACAAGTCAACTCTCCACTAAGCAGAGAAGTTTTGATACGATTTGCCACAATATGTGGTGCATCTTTTCCCTGATAGCCGATAGATAGTTGTTCTATCTTTATTGTTTCTAGATGATCGTCCGTCACTGTTATTTATATTCTGCCCAACTACTGATATTTAAATCATCGAGTGTCATTGTGCAGAAAGCTTTAATAAAGGCATCGGCCAATCGTGCATTTGTAATAAGCGGCACATTGAGATCTATAGCTGCACGACGAATCTTGTAACCATTAGTCAATTCTCTTTCAGACAAGTTCTTGGGAATATTGACTACCATATCTATCTCATGCTTGTGAAGCATATCGATAGCTTGGGGATTACCTTCTTCACTAGGCCAATATACCAATGTGCTAGGTATGCCGTTCATGGCTAGAGCCAAATACGTACCTTTGGTAGCATATAGTTTATAACCTTTGTCGACGAGCATGCGTGCGGCGCCCATCATATCCGCTTTTTGTCGCTGGGTTCCAGTCGAAAGCAATACTGTTTTTTTAGGAATGCGATAACCAACAGAAAGCATTGATTTGAGCAACGCGCTTGATGTGTTTTCACCTATACAACCAACTTCACCTGTCGATGCCATATCTACTCCAAGTACCGGATCGGCCTTTTGTAGGCGGTTGAATGAAAATTGTGAAGCTTTAATGCCTACATAATCCAAATCGAATAAGTTCTTTGACGGTTTTTCGACAGGAATGTCCAGCATTACTTTTGTAGCAAGCTCAATGAGATTTAGTTTCAATACCTTACTGACAAATGGAAAAGAGCGAGAAGCACGGAGATTACACTCTATGACCTTTATATCGTTTTCACGTGCCAGATACTGTATATTGAAAGGACCCGAAATGTGCAGTTCACGAGCAATCTCGCGACTTATATGTTTGATACGTCGAACTGTTTCGATGTATAACTTCTGTGGTGGAAATTGAATAGTAGCATCACCAGAATGAACGCCTGCAAATTCGATATGTTCGCTAATGGCGTAAGCGATGATTTCACCGTCGCGAGCTACAGCATCCATTTCAACTTCTTTGGCATGTTCGATGAAGCGACTTACCACAACCGGATGTTTCTTTGAAATATTGGCGGCTAGTTGCAGAAAGCGTACCAATTCTTCGTTGTTGGAACATACATTCATCGCAGCTCCTGACAGAACATAAGATGGGCGAACCAAAACAGGGAAACCTACTTTCTGAACGAATTTGTCAATATCTTCCATCGAAGTAAGTTCTTGCCATTCGGGCTGGTCAACATGAATTCGATCCAGCATTTCGGAGAACTTGTTACGATCTTCGGCATTGTCTATATATTTGGCAGATGTACCAAGTATATTCACTTTTTGTTCGTCGAGCCGCATGGCTAGATTGTTCGGTATCTGTCCACCCGTTGATACAATGACGCCATGAGGTACTTCCAAATCGATAATATCCATTACTCTTTCAAATGTCAATTCGTCGAAATAGAGTCTGTCGCACATGTCGTAGTCTGTCGAAACCGTTTCCGGATTGTAGTTGATCATGACAGAACGGTATCCTTCTTTTCGGATAGTATTCAGTGCTTGAACACCGCACCAGTCGAATTCTACGGACGAACCGATACGGTAGGCTCCAGAGCCGAGAACAACGACTGAGCGTTTGTCGTTTTCGAAGCAGATATCGTGCTCTATACCACTATAAGTGAGGTACAGATAGTTCGTTTGTGCCGGATATTCGGCAGCCAATGTATCTATTTGTTTCACAGAGGGGAGGAGCCCGATGCTCTTACGGTAGTTTCGTACCATCATGATGCCGTCTTCCAAATCTCCTTCGTAATCGATTGCACGTGCTATTTGAAAGTCTGAAAATCCTTCAACCTTTGCCCGACGAAGCAGTTCGGTTGGCATTTCTGCCAATTGTGTATGATTATTGCCCCATGCTTCAAGTTCATTGGCAGTATTGATAATGTTCATTAGTTTCTGTAAGAACCAACAATCTATCTTTGTCAGTTCGTGAACCTGATCGACAGTATAGCCTGCTCTGAAAGCCTTTGAAATAAGGAAAATACGTTTATCGGTAGGTTGTCTCAACGATTTATCCAAATCATCTATGATGAGTTCTTTGTTTTCTACAAATCCGTGCATGCCTTGACCGATCATTCGCAATCCCTTTTGGATGGCTTCTTCAAAAGTTCGGCCGATAGCCATTACTTCGCCTACCGATTTCATAGAACTGCCCAATTCTTTGTCTACTCCACGGAATTTACCCAAGTCCCAACGAGGTATCTTACATACAACATAGTCTAGAGCGGGTTCAAAGAAAGCACTTGTCGTTTTCGTTACTGAATTCTTTAATTCGAACAATCCATAACCCAATCCCAGCTTGGCAGCAACGAAAGCCAGTGGATAGCCCGTAGCTTTGGATGCCAAAGCCGAAGAACGCGATAGGCGGGCATTGACTTCGATAACACGATAATCTTCCGAATTGGGATCATAGGCATATTGTACGTTACATTCGCCAACGATGCCGATATGTCTGATGATACGGATAGAAAGCTCACGAAGTTTATGATAGTCGCGATTACTTAATGTTTGAGAGGGAGCGATTACAATACTCTCGCCGGTATGTATGCCTAGCGGATCGAAATTTTCCATATTGCAGACCGTTATGCAGTTATCGTATCGGTCGCGTACCACTTCGTATTCTACTTCTTTCCAACCTTTCAAGCTCTTTTCTACCAAAACTTGCGGAGAGAAAGAAAAAGCCTTTTCTACTAGTATGTTGAGTTGCTTTTCGTCGTCACAGAAGCCTGAACCAAGTCCGCCGAGGGCATAAGCTGCACGAATAATAACTGGGTAACCAAGTTCTTTTGCTGCCCTGCGTGCATTTTCTATATTTTCTACTGCTTGGCTTTTGATGGTATGGACATTAATTTCGTTTAGTTTTCCGACGAACAATTCACGATCTTCGGTGTCCATAATAGCTTGCACAGGAGTACCCAGTACTCTTAGATTATATTTTTTCAGTACGCCCGATTTATAGAGCTCAACACCACAATTCAATGCGGTCTGTCCGCCGAAGGCAAGCATGATGCCGTCCGGTTTCTCTTTTTCTATAACTTTTTCAACGAAATAGGGAGTTACCGGTAAAAAATATATTTGGTCGGCTACGCCTTCCGATGTTTGTACTGTTGCGATATTCGGATTAATAAGCACTGTCTGGATATCCTCTTCTTTCAGTGCCTTCAATGCCTGTGAACCGGAATAGTCGAATTCGCCGGCTTCACCTATCTTTAATGCTCCTGAACCAAGGAGTAATACCTTCTTTATATTATCTTTCATAATGAATCGCTATGCTTTAAAGAGGTTAATAAACTTGTCGAACAGAAATTCCGTATCGGTAGGACCGCTGGCTGCCTCGGGATGAAACTGTGCAGAGAACCACGGGTTGCGTTTATGACGTATGCCTTCGTTCGAGCCGTCGTTCATATTGATGAAGAGCGGTTCCCAATCGTTATTCAGTGTGTTGTTATCAACAGCGAAGCCATGATTTTGGCTGGTGATGAAGCATCGTTCAGTGCCTGCTTGACGTACAGGTTGGTTATGGCTGCGATGTCCGTATTTCAATTTATAAACTTTTGCCCCTCCGGCTACTGCAAGTAGCTGGTTGCCCATGCAAATGCCAAAGATAGGGAGTTTCTCGTTAGACATGGCTTTACGCAGATTCTTAACAGCGTCGCTGCAATTGTTCGGATCGCCGGGGCCATTGCTGATGAACAATCCGTCAAACTCAAGAACGTTATAATCATAATCCCAAGGGACACGAATAACTTCTACGTCACGTTTCAATAGACAACGAATAATATTATCTTTCACACCACAATCTACAAGCACAACTTTTTTCTTGTCTTTTCCTTCATTGTAGCGAATCACTTCTTTGCACGAAACACGGTCTACATAATTGATGGCACTATAGTCTGGCATTTCTACTTGTTCTGCTTTATCTGGATCGCCGAATACGATGCGTCCCATCATGACTCCTTGTTCGCGTAATTTTTTTGTTAAAGCTCTAGTGTCAATGCCGGTGATACCCGGAATTTGTTCTCGCTTCAACCAAGAAGCCAAACTCTCTACAGCGTTCCAATGACTATACTCTTTAGAGTAGTCGCATACAATAATAGCTTCAGCATGAATCTTTTCACTTTCCATAAAATGGGGAAGTCCGTTTTTCTCAATCGTAAAAGGTGGTACGCCGTAGTTGCCGATAAGTGGATAAGTCAGAGTCATCAATTGTCCGGCATACGACGGATCGGTAAGACTTTCGGGATAACCATTCATTGCCGTATTGAATACAACTTCTCCGGCAACCGGTTTCTCATAGCCGAAAGACGTTCCGCAAAAACGTGAGCCATCACTCAGTATAAGTGTTGCTAGTGTGGCTTCTCCATTCTCAGTCGTTTTATTATTCGTCTTGTTCATTATTAATAATATATGTAGTCTGTTAGAATTGATATACCTTTTCTATATAGTTAATAAATGCCTGGTTTAGCATACTAACGCCACCGGGTGTAGGGTAGTTTCCGCTAAAGTACCAATCGCCTAGATGATTGGGACAAGCTTCGTGTAAACCTTCGAGCGGTTGGTACACGATTTGTATTTTTGCTTTAGTATTCTGAGTAGTGAGCAGTTGCACCATTTTCTCTGAAATTTCTTCGTCAGTGAATGGTGCGTATATTTCTTTCACGTAGTTCACCATTTGATCTTTCGGCTTATCTGATTGCTCTTTCGATTTGCGATAGGCCGCTTCGATAATATAACGCATTTCCCGATCTTTAAGTAATTCGATAGCTGCTTTGAAAGCAATGAATTCGCTCATGCGGGCCATGTCTATACCATAGTAATCAGGATAACGAATTTGTGGTGATGAACTGACGACAACGATCTTTTTGGGTTCAAGGCGATCAAGAATACTCAGGATACTTTGTTTTAGAGTTGTACCTCGAACGATACTATCATCAATGATGACAAGATTATCTATCTTGGGTTTTAAACATCCATAAGTAATGTCGTAAACATGCGCTGCCAAATCGTTGCGGCGGTTACCTTCAGCAATAAAAGTACGTAGCTTTATATCCTTGTATGCTACTTTCTCACTTCGTATGCGGCGCGACAAAATTTGTTCTAGCTCGTCAAGTGAAGGATTATGTCCCAGATTTTTTATCTTTTGTACTTTCTCTTCATTCAGATAGTTGTCGAGCCCTTCGAGCATGCCATAGTAGGCTACTTCTGCGGTGTTGGGAATGTAAGAAAAAACAGTGTGGTCTATATCGTGCCCTATAGCTTTCAATATATTAGGCACTAGCTTGCGTCCTAGTTCTTTTCGTTCTCGATAGATATCGCGATCTCCTCCCCGAGAGAAATAAATTCGTTCGAACGAACAAGCTCTTTTCTCTTTTGGTTTGATGATTTGTTGCGTATGCAGTTTGCCATATTTATTGACGAGCAGTGCCTGTCCCGGTTGTAGCTCTTTGATAGACTCAAAAGATACATTAAATGTTGTTTGGATAACGGGACGTTCGGAAGCTAGTACGATGACTTCATCGTCCGAATACCAAAAGGCAGGACGAATGCCCCACGGGTCGCGCATAGAAAACATTTCTCCGCTACCTGTCAAGCCATTAATAACGTATCCTCCATCCCATGCTTTGCTGGAAGTACGCAATACATTGCCCATATCAATATAATCTTCGATGTAGCTGGTAATGTCCATTCCCGCTTTACCTTTTTCGGTAGCAAGGTTGTATACTCGTTCTACTTCCCGATCTAGGCGATGTCCCAATTGCTCCAATATAATATAGGTATCAGAGTATTCTCTGGGATGCTGCCCTATAGAAGTGATGCTTTTAAAGATTTCATCAACGTTTGTCATATTGAAATTACCACAAACGGCTAGATTTTTGGCACGCCAATTATTGCGACGCAAGAAAGGATGAACGAATGATATGCCTGAACGTCCTGTCGTACTATAACGCAAATGCCCCATGTAGGCTTCACCTACAAAGGGCAATTGATGAGCGACGAAATCTACATCGTTGAGCTGTTCGGGCGAATATTGTTTGAAACCACTCATTACCGTATTGAAAATTTCGGTAATGGCCCCTGAACCTAAAGCCCTTTCGCGAAACATATATTCTTCACCTGGTTTTGCGTCAAGTTTCACACACGCTAAACCGGCTCCTTCTTGACCGCGGTTGTGTTGTTTCTCCATTAGCAAGTAAAGCTTATTGAGACCATACATCCACGTGCCGTATTTCTTTTCGTAATATGATAGAGGCTTCAAAAGTCTTATCATCGCTACACCACATTCATGTTTTAGCTGTTCCATATAATGTTTCGTCCTTTTATTATAATTTCATTATCGTATTTTTTCTTTCTCTAGGATCTTTATGATCGGGCATGTCGAAAATCGGCCAATATGAATCGGCCGAACCTTGTTTGTAATATATTCTGGGAATTATTAGACTTTCTAATAAAGAAAAAGGAAGTACATGCAATCGAATTTTGCTTGTAGACATATAAAGTATCGTTATACATTTTCCCTTTTATTTTGTGCAAAGATACGCAAAGTTTATCATTAATAAAATGAAATATGACTAAATTTGAGAAACTTTTATAACCATCTATATTGTCATCTATCTTTTCTGCAATTGAAACTACATATTTATAAATTCTTGTGAGTTCGGGATAAGAACTCTGGTCTATCGTTGCCAATGGGACGGCCCATTTCAACAAAATCATGTTGTAATTTGCGCTCTCTACATTCGTATGTCTCTGTCACAGTGTTGTAACAAAAGTCACAATGATCTAAATGCTTTTAAACCTACCATGATACCTTCTTAAAAGAGCGAATTCTGTGAGACATACGGATGAAAATGGGTTCATCTCAGAAAGGTTTTATCTCTTTGTTCTAAGAAGAATGTCGTTCCATATATGTGATTCGATCAACTCACAATTGTGATTCGATCGTTCCACATATGTGAGTTGATCGAATCACATATGTGGCAGGGCTGACGCATTAAGAATTTAGATTTTGCATCCAACTAGAATCCAATAGTTCTATCATGTAATTTTCATCCCATCCTGCAAGTTTTCTTTTCATTTTGAAGCTCCCCTTTCTTTGGCTGTTTTTTATTTGGGCGAGTGCGATCTTGCTGATGAGGGAGAAATTCTGCGCCGCATTCTTTCTTTTTCTGGTATCGTCTTCGTTAAAGGTTACGTCCAACTGCCAATACAGATTGTTCTCTATGCTCCAATGCGTCCTTATAGCCTGCATGATTCTGTCCGAATCCAAAGGTAGGGATGTTATATAATAATGTTTTTCCTCTACCGTTTTCTTGCTTTTCAGCTGAGTCGTAATCTTTGTCTGACAAACGACGGAGCGGACACCTTCCCACCCTAAAATTTCACCTGTCATCCCATTGTTATATACTTGGCAATATCTCCTTTCCTTCCGTCCATGACCGCATTCCTCTGTGTATGAAGCCTGGTACCTGGTTGGTGGTATATGCCCGTGTCCATTGATCTTATTCCCATTAAAGTCGATACCTGTGAAGTAGCTTTTTATCTCATTATGCAATTTCTTCTGGTTGTCTTTCACACAGATGACAAAGTCCGCCTTGTTTTTTATGATCGTTTCAACTATTTCATGCTGACAACCCATGGCGTCTATGGTCACTACACATCCCGACAAATCTAAAGCCTTTATCAGTTTCGGAATGGCTGTTATTTCATTGCTCTTCTTGCCCACCTTCTCCTGCCCAAGTGTAACGCCATTGGATGCAGCCCATGCACTGACCATACGTAAAGGCTCAAAACTGCCGTCTTTCTTTTCCACTCTTGCACCACATATTTCCTTCCCGTCTATTGCAACTATACCACTATATTTTCCACATATCTCATGAATCCACATCCTGAAACCACGTTCAAGTTCCTTTGGATCAAGAATGGAGAAAACTCGGTTAAAGGTATCATGGGAAGGAACACCTTTAAAGCCCTTTATACGGGAACGGAGAAAGGGCTCTTTCATTTTGCCGAATTCCGCTACTTCATACCAGCTTTCAGCACCGCAAACTACCGCGGCCATTGTAATATAAAAAATACACCCCAAACTGTGCTCCTTTAAATGATCCCTTCTGGGGTCTTCTACTTCTCTTAATATCGTTACTAAGTCCATATCGTTTATTTGTTTAATGTAAAAAGTTATACAAATATAGTAAATAATAAGGACATATATGCACATATAATAAACTATATATCAATACATTAAGTTAATAATATATAATGGGAAATAAACAAACTGAATTCTTAATGCGTCAGCCCTGCATATGTGGAACGACAAAACCTTAATGAGCCTACAGAAATGCCTTAAATACGACAACCATGATTCAATAAGATGTGTACAAAATATCTTCTTCCAGAGAAAAAGAATCGGACCTTTTCCATGTATGGGCAGTAAGTAAAGTAGTTTCTACACGGTGCACAAACCATAAATACCGAGTAATGACTTAATCGGTTGATATACGAAGAGGGCGATTCGTGTTTCATAACACACTAACAATAAACAGGATAACATCATTTTGGAGTCCCAAAAATAGAGCATGACCATATATATTACTCGTAATCAATAATATAAGGTGACGGAAAGAGTTTTAAAACCTTTTTTGCGAAACATTATCCCGAATCCTAGTAGATTATTATGTTATATGTTTAATGTTATACATACATTTAATTCTATTTATAGAGTAAAGCATATCTTATACTTATCATATCGTCTGTGAGCAAATCTTATGAAAATAGATTAAAAAAAGAACATTTTTTTGTTCGTTTCAATAATTATGGCGAATATTGTAATTCAAACAATAACAATTTAACTACTTATGCACTTATTTAAAAGAATAGCATTGCTGACTTGTTTACTATCGTCAGCTACCTTTTTATTTTCGGCTCCTGCCGTCCATGCTAAAATAACAGTTATTCCTACTCCTGTCAAGATGGAAGTGATGGGCGGCAATTATCGGGTGGGCAACCGCATGGTGATCGGAGTCTCTACTTCATCCTTACTCCCTGCCGGCAAATATCTTAAAACTGTTCTATCAGGTGTTACCACTGCAACAGTTCAATTGAAAACGGTTCATCCCGATATCCGTTTAGAACTTTCGAAGGAGATAACGGGTGCGGGAGGATATCAGTTGTTTATTGATAAAAAGGGCATTCTTATAAAGGGGGCTGATTATTCGGGTATCATTTCGGGTATATCCACTCTTCGTCAATTACTCCCTGCCGAGATAGAACGCACATTGAATCAGAATAAGGGAATCTCTTTTTCTGTTCCATTTGTGAGAATATGGGATGCACCACGTTTTGGTTGGCGCGGATTGATGCTTGATTCTTCTCGTCATTTCTGGACGGTTGATGAAGTGAAGCAGGTGCTTGACTTGATGGCTTTTTATAAGTTGGATAGATTTCATTGGCACCTTACAGACGATCAAGGTTGGCGCATTGAAATCAAAAAATATCCTTTGTTGACTCAAAAAGGGGCATGGCGCAAATTAAATTCGCAGGATAAGGAGTGCCTGAGGCGTGCACGTGTCTATCAGAATTCGGATATGTTATTGCCTAGCAATCGGTTGAAGGTTGTCAATGCAGATACTATATATGGAGGATTTTATACACAACAGAATATACGTGATATCGTTGCTTATGCTGCTCGACGGGGCATAGAGGTCATTCCCGAAATAGATATGCCGGGGCATTTTATGGCTGCCATAGCAGAATATCCCGATGTGGCTTGTTCCGGTTTGGTGGGATGGGGAACCCTTTTCTCTTCTCCTATATGTCCGGGCAAAGATTCTTCTATCGAGTTTTGCGAAAATATATATCGCGAAGTCTTCAAGTTGTTTCCTTCTAAGTATATTCACATGGGAGGAGACGAAGTTGATAAGGCTAATTGGAAGAAATGTGACGATTGTCAAAAACGTATAAAGTCTGAAGGTTTGAAGTCTCCGGAAGAGCTTCAGGCTTGGTTTGTGCGTAAAATGGAAAGTTTCTTTAAAGCTAATGGGAAACACCTTATAGGTTGGGACGAAGTAGGAGATGATGGATTGACCTCGGATGCAACTATCATGTGGTGGCGCGGATGGAGTCCGGAAGCTGTCCCAAATGCTACGGCATCTGGTAAACACGCTATCTGCACGCCCACAGATTGTATGTATTTTGATTATTTGGAGGATCAAAAGTCTATTTCTAAAATACTTGCCTACGATCCTACCCATTTGAACATTAACGATGAGCAGAAGAAATTGATTTGTGGTGTTCAGGCTAATTTGTGGACCGAATGGATTCCTACTTTGAAACGTATGGAATACATGTTATTTCCTCGTTTGATTGCTTTGAGTGAAATAGCTTGGGCTCAACCTGCCCATAAATTGGAAGGAAATTCTTTTTATCGGCAAGCAGCACCTTTATTCCGTCGAATGGATATGATGGAGATCAGTTATCGTATTCCTGACTTGGGAGGATTCTACAAAACAAATGCATTTATCGACTCTGCTAAGATTACTTTGCAGTCTCAATTGCCTTCAACGCAAATACGTTATACTACCGATGGCAGTATGCCCGAGAAGAATTCATTGGATTATACCCATCCAATAACGGTAAACCTGAGTACGAATTTCCGCTTTCGTACATTCCGTCCCGACGGTTCGCCTTCGGATTGTGTTGATGTAAAGTACATAAAAGATACTTATGCCAATTCCGAAGCTAATGCTATCGCTTCTGAAAAGGGGCTCATAGCTACATGGTATGATTATGCGGGAGAACTTTGTTCCGAAATCGATAAGGCAAAAAAGAATGGCACTTATGTTGTAGACAATGTCTCTATTCCTGCACAGGCAAAAGGAAATATCGGCTTGGTGATTACAGGATACTTGGATATTCCGGCTGACGGTATATATACGTTTGCGCTAGAGTCTGATGATGGTAGTACATTGTGTATTGATGGAAATTTGGTCGTAGATAACGATATGGCACATTCGGTTCGTGAAATTGTTGGTCAGAAAGCTTTGCGCAAAGGATTGCATCCTATCGAAGTAAAGTACTTCGATCACAATGGTGGAATGTTGAAGTTATGTACATTCGATAAATCGGGAAATAAAATAGTAATGGATTCAACGTGGTTTAGACATTAGCGAATCTTTTGATCTTGAAATTTGTAGAAAGAAGTTCTTTTCGAAGCATGAATGTGTTAGAAAAGGACTTCTTTTTTGTTTTTATATTGCTATAGATGTATTAGGAGGCTACAACTAAATGATTCTCTTGAAGCTAAAGCGTTCTCTGATCTATCTTTTAGCTATTTATTCTCTATTGAATTTTTGTTTTGCCCATGAATATTTGATAACATCGCAAAGGAAAGGTTTCATGTCTTTGATGGCGGTTTTATCTATATAGTAGGGAGTTGTAAATGTAGCTGTAAGTGAGTTGTCTTCTTTGCTTAAATCTATTTTTACAAGACACATGTCACATTTGCGGCGGGCATTAGTATATTGAATGAAGATGGAGTCGTTTTCATCGTTTGTTTGAGGAGCCTTGAAAAAGTCGTCTGTTGTCGGGAGTTTGATGTAGTTCTCTGTTTTATATGGCGCCCAATTCGTATCATAAAAAGCAATTCGGCTATCTGCTACAGGGCCTTCAACAGTGTTTATCACACATATTATTTTAGTGCTGTCGTTCGTAGGCAACAACTTCATTTGCCATGTCGATGCTTCCGAAAGTCTCAATGCTATATAGTCGTTTGTCATTTCTGTCATTTGACTCTTTTCTTTGAATGCATTGACTACTTCTGCCTTCATCTTGCTATCCATAAAGTCGGTGCAGTCTGCTCTATTGTTGGCGGTGAGCAATGGCAAAATAGAATCCGGCATTGCGCGAAACAATTGTTTTGCAGTTTGTGCCGATAGTGGTGACATCAGAAATACTGCTATAGCGAAAATAAAAATGTTCTTTTTCATCATCTTCTGGAAATATTATGTTGCGAAAATACTTAAATACTTTTTATTTCGTGCCGAAATAAAGAAAAATCATACTTAATAGAACTAAAATAAGGTCTATGGCTTTACTTTTGAGATTCTTCTCGCGAAAGACAAGAGCCCCAAAAAGGAAAGAGACCACTACGCTACTTCGTCTTATCATGGATACGATAGAAATCATTGATCCGTCAATATTCAGTGCATAAAAATAGGCAAAATCGGCAGCACTTAAAAATAAGGAGATCATGATAATGGTCCATTTCCATCGGAATGGGGTAGTGTTGTGTCGAACAGGCAACCATAAAAACAATAAAATGGGGCACATAATGGCTGTTTGATAGATATTATACCACGACTGAATAAGCATCGGGTCGAAGCGCTTCATGAGGTACTTGTCGTATAGACCGCTCACTGCTCCGGCTATGGCGGCCAGTATAATGAAAAAGATCCATTTATTATGTCGAAAGTTAATACCTTCTTTCTTTCCCGAGCGACTAAGCAAGAAAAACGAAATGATGGCAAGCAATACTCCAACCCATTGATAGATGTTGAGACGTTCGGCAAAGATAAGTAGTGCACCGAGTAGTACCATAATAGGGCGGGTGGCATTGATAGGCCCTACAATGGTAAGGGGCAGGTGTTTCATACCAAAGTATCCGAATATCCATGAGGCAAGTACGATGAAAGACTTGAGAAGAATATATTTGTGAGTTGCCCAACCGGCAGATGCCACATGTACAATCGTATGGTCGAGGCAAGTGGTGTATGCAGATAGAATAATGAAAGGCAAAAAGATGAGCGAACATATGGCCGTATTGAAAAAAAGTACGGGCAGTACGGCATTATCTTTTAGCGACTGCTTCTTGAAAACATCATAAAAACCTAATAGCGCAGCCGAAAGAAAAGCAAGAGTCAACCACATATTACTCTGTCTCTTTATTAAAGGTATTGGCTTTCGTATCTGTTTCGGTTATGTTGTCATCGTATGCAATATCATATAAGAACAGACCTTCGGCAGGGGCAGAACTGCCAGCCTTGCAACGGTCTTTCTCAAAGATGATACGGCGAAAGTCTTCTATGGATATTTTGTTTCGACCTACATCTACAAGAGTTCCCACAATAGCTCGTACCATATTGCGTAAGAAACGGTCAGCTTGGATGGTAAATACCAAGCGGTTGTCACTCAATTGTTCCCAGCGGGCAACGGATATATGGCAGATATTTGTTTTATTGTCGCTATGCAATTTGCAGAAACTCGTAAAGTCGGTGCATTTAAGCAATAATTCAGCCGCTTTGTTCATGAGCTCTATATTGGGGGCAAAGCGTAAATTCCATTGATAGTTTCTGCCGAATGGATATTTTGAAGTAGAAATATAGTATTTGTATGTTCTCGAGATAGCCGAAAAACGGGCATGAGCCTCATTGCATACTTTCTCTATTTTATTAATGGCTATATCGGGAGGGAGTACACGATTTAGTCTATCAGCAAATCTTTCACCATTTATTTCGTTTTCTGTATCAAAGTGAGCTACCATTAGGCGGGCATGTACTCCTGTGTCCGTTCTACCTGCACCTGTTACCGAGATACCCTCATTCAGAATAGTATTGAGGGCTCTGTTGAGGCATTCTTGTACACTTACGCCATTGGGTTGTATTTGCCAACCGTGGTAAGCTGTGCCGTCGTAACTTAAGTATATAAAATATCGTTGCACTCTTTCTTTCGTTCTTATTTTGTTGCAAAGTTAGTGCAAGTTAAGAGCAATAACAAAAAATAAATAATAAAAAGCAATAACATCATTTCTTACATTTTAAGTTTTGGTGTATTGCTGACCTTATTATTAATCTGCTTTCAGGTATCTTCAGAAGCTAACATACGACCATTTTGATTCATAAATATGAGCCAAAATTGTCGTATGTTAGTTTTTTCGGTGACGTCCATATGTTTTCAGAAAAACATATGGACGAAAATATTTTTAGGTCCATATGTCATTTTGGAGTATAAAGTATGTTTGTTTCAGCTGTGCAAAATACAAAGAAATAGATAAAGATATTCAGTTGTTTTTCTTTGTTATAGTTATATTCCAAACATACTTAACTTCAGTAAATGTTCAATTAGAGCCTCACCTTTGTCAATGCGAAAGTTAATTGTCTTTTTCTATGGGTTTTTGAGGATATTCGTTTTGATTTTGTTTATTCCATCTTTTATTTGTTTGCCCGTTCCATTGATGCATTTTTTTGTTCCCTTCTTTATTGGCCAAAAATCCGGGATGCATCATGTGTTTACCTTGAAAGCGTGGACGGAATATTCGAGCGATTTGTTTCGGAGAGAGAATGCGTTTGAATTCTTTATAGTATTTGACACGTACGTCCAACATCTTTTGTTCTCTGTCAAATCTGTTTTCCAACATTTTCTGAACTTCAGCATCTGTCATCTCTTTCAGAGATTCTCTTTTTATGCCGCTTCTGTTCATTTTTCCGGCAGGCATCATTACACTTCTCATATCTGCCAGATAATCCATGTACAACGTTTTGAATTTTGCTGTCGTTGCATCATTCAGCATTAGTTCGTTTGTCATACGCTGGCATCGCATAGAATCCATCTTTGCTACGTCAAATCTTCGTCTTTCGTTTTTAAAGCCGTTTCCTTGTGCTTGGGCTGACAATCCCATACTGAATAATAGAATTGTAGCCACCATCATTAATTTTGTTTTCATTTTGAGTTTGTTTTTAATAAACCATTTGTGTTTGTTGTCCGCTTTTGCTTTGCGGCATTTACAGGTTAGATATGCTCAAAATGAAAAAGTTACATGGACGGCTTCTTGTTTTATTTTTCTTTAACAGAGGTGCGCCCGTTGGAATATGGCTATTTCAGAATACCACAGAAATAAAATAAATCTTTGAATGCTGAGGAATCACCCTCATAATCTTTTGGGAATATTCCATAGAGCGAAGAGCCCGAACCGGACATGGAGGCATAAATGGCACCGTGTTGATATAGTCTTTCTTTGATACTCGCTATTTCCGGATGTTGTGGAAAGACACTTTGCTCAAAATCGTTTTGGAGATATTTCTTCCATTGATTGATTGGAAGTGCTATTGTTTCGGCTAAATCATATTCCGGCGTATGCGGTTTAATTAATGAGAATGCTTCTCGGGTTGAAACAAATATATCTGGCTTTACGATAACGATCTTATATCCATTGAGCGAAAGATCAATCGGGGCGAAAAGATTACCAATACCTCGGGCCAGCATGGGCGTGTTGCGAACAAAAAAAGCGCAATCTGCTCCAAGTTGTGTGGCATAGTTCTCTAGTTGTGTGGCTGACAATCCCAACTTGCAATAGTCGTTGAGCAATTTGAGCATGAAAGTCGCGTCTGATGATCCCCCTCCCAATCCTGCACCCGAAGGAATTTGTTTATAGAGGGAAATATCCAGTGGAGGTAATGCAAATTCCTTTCGCAACATACGATAGGCTTTTATCACCAGATTGTTATCCGTATCACATTCTATCTCGTTGCCGAAAAGATGAAGGGCGCAATCTGTTTGTGTAGAGGCTGGAACTATCTCGAGCGAATCTTCAAGAGGAACAGGATAGAAGATAGTCTCCAGTTCGTGATAACCGTCGGGACGACGAGATGTGACATATAGGCCGAGGTTGATTTTGCAGTTAGGAAAAGAAATCATAAAGTAAATTGTTCATAATAAGTGGTACAAAGTTAAAAAGTAATTGTGAAAAATCAAGGGAAAAAGGAAATAGAAAATTATCTTTGCAGTAAATTAGATATAATATAAAATGGAAGAAAAGAAGAGATACCCTTCTACACGTGGAAAGAAAGTTCCAGAAGGGCAACCGGTGAGCGATTATGGGCGCCTACAACCTCAGGCTGTAGATTTGGAAGAGGCTGTGCTCGGAGCGCTGATGATAGAGAAAGACGCTTTTTCGCAAGTCAGTGAGATACTCCGCCCGGAGTCATTTTATGAGCATCGTAATCAATTAATATTTAAGGCCATTTCCGATTTGGCTTTGAAAGAAAAGCCTGTTGATATTCTGACCGTAAAAGAACAACTGGAGAAGAATGATGAACTGGAAGAAGTGGGCGGTCCTTTCTATATCACCGAGTTGAGTAGCCGTGTGGCTTCGTCTGCCCATATAGAATATCATGCTCAGATTATAGCTCAGAAATATTTGGCACGTCAATTGATCTCTTATACCAGCGGTATTCAGTCCAAGGCTTTTGATACGACGCTCGATGTGGATGACTTAATGCAAGAAGCGGAGGGTAAACTCTTTGAAATTGCTCAGAAGAACTTAAAACAAGACTATACTCAGATTAATCCGGTCATCGAAGAGGCTTATGAACAGCTTCGCAAGGCAGCAGCTCGTACAGACGGTCTCAGTGGTTTGGAGTCCGGATTTCATGACTTGGATAAGATAACGGCCGGATGGCAAAAGTCCGATCTTATTATCATTGCTGCCCGTCCTGCCATGGGTAAAACCGCTTTTGCCCTATCTATGGCTCGAAATATAGCGGTAGATTATCGTAAATCTTGCGCTTTGTTTTCTCTTGAGATGAGTAATGTGCAATTGGTAAACCGTTTGATATCTAATGTCTGTGAGATACCGGGTGAGAAAATTAGAAGTGGTCAAATGGCCGATTACGAATGGGCTCAATTGGATAGTAAGCTGAAGAACTTGATCGATGCGCCTCTCTTTGTTGACGAAACGCCCGGTCTGTCTATCTTTGAATTCCGAACCAAGGCTCGCCGGTTGGTAAGAGAGCATCATGTAGAGTGTATCATTGTCGACTACTTGCAGCTGATGACCGCTAGTGGAATGGGATTTAATCGTCAGGAAGAGGTGAGTACTATTTCTCGTTCGCTCAAAGGACTTGCCAAAGAATTGAAGATTCCTATCATCGCACTTTCTCAGGTGAATCGTGATGTGGAGAAACGTACGGATCCTTCACGCCCCGAAAGTGCTGCCGAAAGTAAGCGCCCTCAATTGAGTGACTTGCGTGAATCGGGAGCTATCGAGCAGGATGCCGATATTGTTATCTTCATTCACCGTCCCGAGTATTATAGAATTTACGAAGACCGCAATGGAAATGATCTCCGAGGTATGGCCGAAATAATTATCGCTAAACACCGTAATGGTAAAACCGGCGATGTGTTGCTCCGCTTTAAGAATGACTTTGCCAAATTTCAGAATCCCAATGATGATGTCATTCCAATGCCTGGTGATGAAAATGCCAATATATTAGGCTCGAAGATGAATGAATCGAATTATAGTGAGGGGGGACCTAAAGGTGATTCTGTCAATCCATTTGTAGGTTTGGGCAACGAGCAGCCGATGCCCTTTTAATGGGAGATGAAGAACTTTTATATTTAGGGAAAACCCTACCTTCGAATAGGATATTTTTCTTTTTTGAGTGCGTTGGAGTTACTAGTTTTGTAACGTGAAAAATAGGAATGTATAACTAATAAAAAATAAATGGTATGAAAAAGATTGTTTTTCTAATGATGCTTCTGGGGTCTCTTCCACTCAGCATGATGGCACAAAATGAAGACGACCTTTATTTTGTCCCTTCAAAAGACAAGACGACATCGACAGATGTAAATACACAGTCTAAATCGACCGTGAAGACCGTCAAACGCAATAAGCCGACGACGGTTGTGGTTACTAATTCGCAAAATAATCCGACAACGGTTATTGTGCGTAGAAGTAATAATTCCAATACCCGAAATATCGATGAATATAATCGTCGTTATAATTCAACGGACAATGGCAACGATTCTGATGTCAATGGCAATTCTTATGACAATGGGAATGGGGTAGCGAGCGACACATTGTATATCGATGATAACGATGCCAATGCACCCCAAAACCGTAACGGTCATTCTTCTGCCTACGATCAGGATTTAGATGGTAATTGGGTAAATGGCTTTGATGGAACGGACGACGATTATGAATATGCTACCCGCATTATTCGTTTCCGCAATCCTCGTTTTGCTATAAGTATTTCGAATCCTTATTATTGGGATATCGTTTATGGAATGAATTCGTGGGATTGGAACGTTTATTACGATGGGATGTATGCGTATGCTTTTCCTACTTTCTCTAATAGATTATGGTGGGATTGGCGCTTTAACTCCTATGGTTGGGGCTTCGGCTACAATTATGGCTGGGGTGGTTACAGTCCTTACTACTCGTATTGGGGAGGTGGATATCCATACTATGGCGGTTGGCATGGCCGTGGATGGGATGGCGGCTATTACGCACATCGTGGTGGTTGGTATTCCCCTCGTTGGCAAGATGGCGGAAATCATCTCGCAGGTGTGACTTATCGCAATAACCGATATTCGAACTATGGTGGTAATTCTTATACACGTGGCGGCAATTATGGATCTTCCAATTATGGCGGTAACCCTAATGGTAATTCATCTAGAAGATATATCAATGAAGCTAATATACTGGGTGGTGATCCGGTACGCAATTCTACCGTGAATTCTCGTCGGGTTATAGGAACACGTCAAGGAGAGACTATTCGTACCGATGCTTCTTCTTCACGCCGTGAAAGTTATGACCGTCCGAGTAGTACGCGGGCATATAATGGAACCACAGAAGGAGCAGGCTATAGCAGTCGCAGAGGTAATGACGTAAGTGGATATAGCAATAATGGTGCATATACCCGTTCTTTCAATCAAAGCGAGTCTCGTCGTTCTTATACTCCATTTAATAATAGTAATAATAATAATGGATATGGTAGCCGTCGTTCTTATACGCCTTCTAATAACAATTCTAATAGATCTTATTCTCCTGGTCGTTCATACAATAGCGTAAGTCGTCCTTCTCCTTCTGTTAGCAGAGGAAGCTTTTCGGGTGGTGGCAGCCGTGGAGGAAACTCTAGCGGTGGTGGTGCCGGACGTACCAGTCGTAGATAGAATGGCGAAACAGCTTAAAAGCTAACTATTATATTTATATATATCGTTTAATTTATTGAGAATACAACAATGAAAAAGATATGTGTTTTGGTTGCTGGCCTAGCGCTTGGCAGCATGGCGGTGAACGCTCAGACGTTATACGATGCCAACAATATTATGCAAACTTATCTGAATGGAACGGCTCGTTTTGTCGGCATGGGAGGTGCAATGGGCGCTTTGGGTGGAGATATATCGACTACCTCTACAAACCCTGCAGGTATTGGATTGTATCGTAGCAATGACGCCATGATAACTTTCGGGTTGCAGAATACGTCTATCAATTCGAATTCTTTTGGAGCTAATTTAAGTAAGGATCGAACGATTGCAACGATTGATAATGCCGGAGTGGTTTTTTCTAATAAAACAGGTAACGGAGCTCTACGCTTTATGAACTTTGCTATCAATTATCGTCGCTCCAATTCTTTTAATAGAGAAATGCTCGCTAGCGGTAGCTTTAATGCTTCTCTTGGAGATCAAGTCTCGGCGATGGTAAATAAAGCAGGGGATAATGTGAGTGAATTGCAAGATCCTAGTGCTTACTTCAATGTCAATGTTCCTTGGCTCGGCCCGCTAGCGTTTGATGCTTATTTGATAAGTCCTTCTTATTCGACGGACGGTAAGGGAAATACTACTTTTAACGGATTTAATCCTTATTATACCAATGATTATTACAATAGTGGAGCTTATGTAAATAATCAATATCTGTCGCGAGAGAAAGGTGGCATTGACAACTTCGATTTCAATATGGCTTTCAATTTCAGCGATCGTTTTTACGTAGGTGGTACCATTGGATTGTATGATATAAGTTACAAACGTAATAGCGCTTATTCTGAACTTTTTTTTGCAAGTAATCAGAAAGATGATGGACATTATACTTTAAATAATTATTATAATGTAAATGGTTCGGGCGTCGATTTCAAATTAGGTTTTATTCTTCGGCCAATCGAATCGTCTCCATTCCGGGTGGGTTTTGCAGTACATACTCCCACTTATTATAATCTAACCGAGCACCAGAAAGCCTATTTGAATTATAATATGTATGATCCGATATCCCAAAAATTTATAGATAAAATTACTTATACTCAGGATGAAAACGGCAGTGAAATGGAAAGTGAAACGAAATATCGTATTCTGACACCGTGGAAATTTGATTTCAGTATGGGATATACGATAAATCAGTTTGCAGCTTTAGATGCCGAATATGAATATGCCGATTATTCGTCAGCAAAGTTGAAAGACGATAATGATGACAATATAGAATATGAGAATAGTTATCTAAGTGCTATGTTGAAAGGGGTTCACACTTTCCGTATCGGTGGAGAATTCAAGGTGCTGCCGGAGTTATCGTTTCGGTTAGGATACAATTTTGTTAGTGGATCGACTAAAGAGTATGCCAGCAAGGTCTTAAAAGATAATGTAATGCGTACGGATGCCGAATATTTAAATACGAAGAATCTGTATAACTTGACTGCAGGACTTGGATTTCATGAAGGTTCATTCTACTGTGATATGGCTTATGTTTATACTCATCTCAATGGGGATTTCTATCCTTTCAATGTTCAGAATGTTGCTTACACGCAAGCCAATCAGAATATTTCAAAAAATAGAATAACGAATGAGAAAAATCGTTTCATCGTTACATTAGGATATAGATTCTAATCTATTGCATCTTTAATAATACAAAAAAGGCAACTCGTAAAAGAGCTGCCTTTTTTGTGATATTATATCGTTGATGTGAGGATCTTTGAATTAAATTATCTGGCTTACAATGTTTATCTCAATGTTGGTTTTCAATGCTGATTTGACGGAGACTTAGTGGTGATATATAATAAAAATATTTACGTTTTGAAACCTATTTCAATGTGAATATTCTCTGGAGTTCTGATACTTTCTTATCCCAACCCGAGTGACAGGGCCTTACAGGGCACTATTTTTACTACCATCTCACTCTTCTAAAATAAGCCCGATTTGAACAAGACATAAATATATAGCACGCAAAACGTTGATATACAGCGAGAAATTCATAAGGACGAAAATAAATGTTTGTAAGAAGAAACTTTTAGTTTCGTCCATACGAATTTTTATGTTCGTCCTTATCATTTTTCGAAAGCAAAGGTTCAAATTTTGTATCTGTAAGTACTACGCCGGTGAGGTTTGTGGTGTACTGAATTTGGTTGACAGTTAAACACTAGTAAACCTAAGGGAGTTGACAATTACAATCATGTATACCTAAAGTAGTTGTCAACTCTGCAAAGTTAATCCTATTTTTATTGACAAACAAGTATTGTTTGTTCTTTATAGTTTGTTTTGTTCAGCTGATGCTTTAAAGCATCAGCTGAACAAAGTGGGTTTGGATGTTCTCCCGGGAGCATTTGCATCGGTGTTTTCATTGCCAGAGCTTGGTGCGGTCGTGCCCAATTGTAGAGATATATGGATCTGGCGACACCTTCCAAGGCTTCATCAAATGTTTTATTCTCATAATCGAAGAGCCATCCGTTCTTAACGGTATTGTTCATCCTCTCGGCCAGTGCATTGTGCAAGGGGTCGCCCGTTTGCGTCATACTGATAGCGATTCCTCTTTCTTTGAGCTGTGACACATAACCTTTTGATGCATACTGCACACCTCGGTCGGAATGGTGGATAAGACCTGAAAGGTTGAATCCCTGACCTTTATAAAATCTGCACGCCATCATCAACGCTTTTGCCGGTCCTTCCGCTTCAAGAGTCCGAAAGAGGGCATATCCCACAATGATGCGGCTGAAGACATCCGTCAGCAGCGAAAGATAGGCAAATCCTTCTTTCGTGGATATATAAGTGATGTCACCCACCATCATGCGGCAAACACCACAGGCCACGTATTTAGGAGATGTGTTAAGCAAATCCGGATAGATCCGATATGGATGATCGGAGTTGGTCGTACGAGGTCTGTAACGTCTGCGGCGCAGCATCATCCCGTTGGCCCGAAGGACATCGATAAATTGGTCGCGTCCTATCGTGAACTTTTCTCCGAACCGAGACTTACACAGACTGTAAAGCTCGCGGCAACCGCTTCGGGGAAGCTCCTGACGCAGAAATTGACAGTAATACGTGATGCTGCTTATAAGTACATCTTGTTCGGCATTTGTTTCTTTGTGCTTGTAGTACCCTTGTCGGGAAATGTCAAGCAGTCCGCAAAGGGCGGATATGGTATAACTCATACCTTTACCCGCCTTTTGTGACAAGCAACCTACTACTTGACATCGGAGTTTTTTCGTACCTTGATGTGATACTTCTCTTCAGCCAGGTCAATCATGCAATCATAAACGTCACGGGCCATCTCTGCACGCTTCAGCTCAGATTCCAATTCCTTAATGCGCACTTTCAAAGAGGTGATGTCTTCTTCTGAAGAGACATCCTCTGTACCGGTTGTTACAGCTTTATCCTTCATATTTAATGGGAATGGTTTGTCTTCAAGCCCAAAGATACGAAGCCAATTCCGAATTGAACCTCTGGATATACCATTTTCTTTTTCAAGGGTATACTTACCCTTGCTTCCATGAAGGTAAGAGTTTAAAATCTCTAGACGAATCTGATCGTCAATCTTTTTATTATTTCTCATTTTTGAATAAGTTTGTGTCAACTTATTCAGTACATGTCAGTTAAAATAGTATCAGAATGTCGACGAATATTCACTTCAAAAAACGTTCTGAAAGACGGCATCAACATCACTACTTTAGACTAGTGCGGTCTTGCGCCAATGAGGATGTGCGCCTCGAACTCATCAGTAAAGCCCCATGAAATTTAGTGACATGAGATACTCAATGGATGGAACACTCTCATATTTGCAAAACGGCTCCTCAGCTATCTGTATACCATCGTTTAGACTTATTCTAAGCAGAGGTCCGCTGAAAATAAGGACTCTACAGCATACTCTAGGGCCGATTTTCAGACCTTTTTTCGCTGGCGTTGTATACGGTACATCGTTAACCTGCTGTGGGATAGTGCGTAATGGTGTCATACGGAGGTGGCAAAGGTTGAAATGCAGATGGATTTTATGGTCTTGGAATTGCAGCAATGTGGGGACTCTTACCACCCAAAACCACGTATGTACCTAAATTTGTTGACGTCCATACGTTTTCAGAAAAACTTAAGGACGTCATCGAAAAAACTAACATACGACAATATTGCAAAAAATTAACCGTATGTTGCTGCGGTAACTAACGGAAGTTTGAACCATTGCCTGGCTATTTCCGGCATATTAGTAAAAGGGCATGAAAAAAGGAGTACCGCTGTACTCCAACCTTGTTAACCTTAAATCTAATACTATGAAAAACACTGATGCAAAGGTACGCACTTTCTGCTAACTTGCAAGAAAATCAATACCGGATAAGCGTTTTATAATATTTATTAACAAGATACTGTATGTAGTACATATATTTTAATTTTTTCATTGCTTGAGATACATAATATCTGTTTTGAACTCACTGTTGACCACTATGCGGTGTATTAAGATATAAATGGTCTTTTAGTTGATCTCTATTTCATTCTTCTTTTTGGCTTGGTTGTGGATTGTTCAAGATGGAAACTTTTCTTTTATCAGATCTTCCATTTTCAACATCTCATCACGATATTGAGCAGCTTGTAAGAAGTCTAATTTTTTGGCAGCTTCTTTCATCAATTTTCGTGTGTGATCCATGCTTTTCTCCATTTGTGCTTTGCTCATATACTGAACAACAGGGTCGGCTGCGATATTTGGTATTTCGGGCTCTATGTATGCTCTTTCTTCTCGGAGTCGTTTTCTTGCCTCCATGTTGTCGAACACCGATAAGTTTTTGCCTTTTATAATTTGTTTCGGCGTAATATGATGTTCTTCATTGTATTTGAGTTGCTTTTCGCGTCTTCGGTTAGTTTCGTCTATGGTCTTCCGCATGCTATCCGTTATTCTATCGGCATACATAATTACTCTGCCATTAATATTTCTGGCTGCGCGTCCGGCCGTTTGTGTCAGCGAACGATGGGAGCGGAGGAACCCCTCTTTATCGGCATCGAGTATGGCTACTAGTGATACTTCGGGCAAATCAAGTCCTTCGCGCAACAAGTTGACTCCAATCAATACGTCATATATTCCTTCACGTAGGTCGCTCATTATTCTTACCCGATCTACCGTGTCTACATCGCTATGGATATAGTTGCATTTTACTCCGTTGTTCAGTAAATATTCGGTAAGCTCTTCAGCCATTCGTTTGGTTAGTGTGGTGACAAGCACCCTTTCGTTACGTTCGACTCTGATTTGGATTTCTTCCATCAAGTCGTCTATCTGATTCAGACTTTTGCGTACTTCTATTTCGGGATCGAGCAATCCGGTCGGTCTGATAACTTGCTCCACTACGATACCTTCGCAGCGTTGAAGCTCGTAATTGGCAGGTGTGGCACTGACAAAAATAATCTGCTTTGCCAGTTCTTCGAATTCGGGGAACTTAAGAGGACGGTTGTCGAACGCTGCAGGAAGTCTGAAACCATACTCTACTAGATTTCTCTTGCGTGAAAAGTCTCCACCGTACATGGCGTTGATTTGTGGGATACTTTCGTGACTTTCGTCTACGACAATCAAAAAATCTTCCGGGAAGAAATCGAGCAGGCAATAGGGACGAGTTCCTGCGGAGCGTCCATCAAAGTAGCGTGAATAATTTTCGATGCCCGAACAATGTCCCAATTCTCGAATCATTTCCATATCGTAAGTTACTCTCTCCTTGATTCTGTTTGCTTCGAGCGTTTGTCCATTCGATTCGAAATAGGCTACTTGTTTGGTCAAATCATCTTCTATCTGATGAATAGCTTGCACAGTCGACTCCTTGGAAGTCATAAAGAGATTGGCCGGATATATTTTATATTCGGAAAAGGAACTGAGCTTATATCCGGTGAGTCCGTCTATCTCTTCGATGCCATCTATTTCATCGCCCCAGAAACTTACTCTTACAGCTGTGTCGGCATATGCCAGGTATATGTCTACCGTATCGCCTTTGACTCGAAATGTTCCTCTTTTGAAATCGATATCATTGCGTAGATAGAGAGATTCAACTAAATTGCGAAGCAGCACGTTCCTGTCCAATTTCTGTTGCACTTTGATTTCGATGAGATGATTATAGAATTCGGCCGGATTTCCCATACCATAAATACATGATACGGATGAAACCACAATAATGTCTTTTCGTCCGGAAAGCAATGCCGAAGTTGCTGCAAGTCTCATACGATCGATGTCTTCGTTAATTTGCAGATCTTTTTCTATATAAGTGTCCGAGCTTGCAATATAAGCTTCGGGCTGATAGTAATCGTAGTAAGAAACATAATATTCGATTGCATTATTTGGAAAAAAAGATTTAAATTCTCCATATAATTGTGCAGCTAGGGTCTTATTGTGACTTAATATCAGAGTAGGCTTGTTAACGTTGGCGATGACATTGGCTATCGTGAAAGTTTTTCCAGATCCGGTTACGCCCAGTAACGTTTGTGCCGATATTCCATCCGAAACTCCTTCTGTGAGTTGCGCAATAGCTTCGGGTTGGTCGCCTGTCGGTTTATAGTCTGAAGTGAGTTCGAAGTTCATGAGTGATTAATTGTATTAATGAAATTTTTCGCAATATTCGGTAAAATAGTCGAGAAAGACAAAAACTTTTCCCTTTTAATTTAGTTACTTTGCAATCGTTAATAGTAGAGAGGGAAAATACCGATACAGATACACACACAATCTTAATAATAAACTAAAATAAAATATTGAAGAAACATGGTTTGGAATGAGAACATTGAATGTATGGATCGCGATACACTCAGAAAGATTCAGGACATTCGTTTGAAAAAGATGGTTGATTACGTTTATCATAATACGCCTTTCTATCGTAAAAAAATGCAGGAGATGAACTTAACTCCCGATGATATTAATGGAATAGATGATATTACGAAATTGCCTTTTACTACAAAATTAGATTTACGTGATAATTATCCTTTTGGATTGTGTGCTGTTCCCATGAGTCAGATTGTTCGAATACATGCTTCTTCTGGAACCACGGGTCGTCCTACCGTTGTTCTTTATACCCGAAAAGATTTAAACGTATGGGCCGAGTGTATTTCGCGTGCCTTTACTGCTTACGGTGCAGGGAAAAAAGATATTTTTCAAATCTCTTATGGCTATGGGTTGTTTACAGGTGGACTTGGTGCACACCAAGGAGCCGAGAATATAGGTGCATCGGTAATTCCGATGTCGAGCGGCAATACTACCAAACAAATTCAATTGATGCACGACTTTGGGACAACTGTTTTGTGTTGTACGCCTTCTTTTTCGCTATATCTTGCCGAGGCTATTAAAGAGTCCGGACTGCCTCGCGACGAATTTAAATTGAGAGTCGGCGCTTTTGGTGCTGAGCCATGGACAGAAAATATGCGTCATGAAATAGAACAGAATCTGGGTATCAAAGCATACGATATATATGGGTTGAGCGAAATTGCTGGTCCCGGAGTTGGATTCGAATGTGAGTGCCAGAATGGTACGCATCTTAATGAAGACCATTATTATCCTGAAATTATTGATCCGAATACTTTGGAACCTGTAGACTCGGGAGAGACCGGCGAGCTTGTCTTTACTCATCTCACCAAAGAAGGTATGCCGTTGTTGCGCTATAGAACTCGTGACCTAACAGCTCTTCATTACGATAAATGCGACTGCGGACGAACCTTAGTCCGCATGGACCGCATTTTGGGACGTAGTGATGATATGCTTATCATTAGAGGTGTTAATGTATTCCCTACTCAGATCGAATCTGTTATTCTTGAAATGAAAGAATTTGAACCTCATTTCCTTCTTACGGTAGGACGCGAAAACAATACCGATACGATGGAATTGAAGGTTGAAGTACGTGAGGATTGCTATTCGGACGAAATAAATATAATGACTGCCTTGAAAAAGAAACTGATGGATCGTTTGCGCAGTGTACTTGGATTGGCCGTCAGTGTCAAACTTGTTGAACCCCGTAGTATAGAGCGCAGTATGGGGAAAGCTAGGCGAGTGATAGATAACAGAAAACTTTAAAATATAAAACGATGGTGACAAAACAACTTTCTATTTTTTTAGAAAATAAATCCGGTCGTCTTAGAGAGGTGACCGAAGTACTGGGAAAGGCAGGCATCAATCTGTCTGCTCTTTGTATTGCCGAAAACTCTGATTTTGGGATACTCCGTTGTATTGTATCTGATCCGGATAAGGCTTATGATGCACTTCGAGCCAATCATTTCGCAGTGAAGTTTACCGATGTTATCGGCATTAATTGTCCCAACACCCCTGGAGCTTTGAGCAAAGTACTCAATTATCTTACCGATGAAGGGATTTTTATTGAATATATGTACTCGTTTGCCAATGGCGATTCGGCTAATGTTATTATCCGTCCCAGCAATTTGCAACGTTGTATTGAGGTGCTGACAACAAAAAAAGTTGATTTATTGGCAGCAAGTGACTTATATAAGTTATAATTCACAACTTTTTAGTATTAAAAAAGGTTGATTAGTTGATTTATTAGCACTGTTTTCATACCTTTGCGAAATATTTTATACGGATGAAGAAGAATACTATTATTATATTATTACTTTCCATTGTCGTCTTATCGTCTTGTCACGGTTATAATACGTTGTTGAAAAGTACTGATTACGAGTATAAATACGAAGCTGCCAAGTGCTATTATGCTCAAGGTAAATATTCAAAGGCAGAAAACCTATTGAATGAGTTGATAACCATTCTGAAGGGAACTCCTCAGGCCGAAGAGTCTCTTTATATGCTTGGAATGAGTTATTATTGTCAGGGTGATTATGCAACGGCTTCTCAGTCGTTTATTACTTATTACTCTACTTATCCTAGGGGTGAATACGCAGAAGAGGCACGTTTCTATGCTGGTAAAGCGTTATATCTTGATACAGCTGAACCAAGACTAGACCAAACCAATACTTATTCTGCCATACAACAGTTGCAGCTTTTTATGGAATATTTCCCAGAAAGCAAACGTAAGGCTGTTGCTCAGAATATGATATTCGAGTTGCAAGATAAATTGGTGTTGAAGGAGGTTTATAATGCTCGTCTTTATTATAACTTAGGTACTTATTTGGGTAATAACTACCAATCGTGTGTTATTGTCTCGCAAGATGCTCTTAAAGATTATCCGTATACTAAGTTTCGTGAAGAATTGTCGATGCTTATTCTTCGATCCAAATACGAGATTGCTATCAATAGTATACACGAGAAGAAGGCCGACCGTTATCGCGATGCGATAGACGAATACTACGGATTTAAGAACGAGTTTCCGAAGAGTAAATATATCAAGGAAGCCGGTAAAATATTTGAAGAATCAAATTCGAAAGTTAAAGATAAATAAGTCGTATGGATTACAAAAAAACAAATGCACCAACTACTACTGTGGTTCGCGATATGGAGAAATTTAGCGAACCGACAGGTAATGTCTATGAAAGTCTTGCTATCATTGGCAAGCGGGCAAATCAAATTAGCGTAGAGATTAAAAATGATCTTTCGAAGAAATTGTCTGAGTTTGCTTCTTATAACGATAATCTAGAGGAAGTTTTCGAGAATAGAGAGCAAATTGAGATTTCACGTTATTATGAAAAGTTGCCGAAGCCGGTATTGATTGCCATTCAGGAATTTCTTACCGGAAAGATTTATTTTCGTAATCCTGCAAAGGAGAAAGATAAATTGGACAAGTAAATAATAAGGAGATATTGAATGATTCAGCGTGTTCAAACTATATATTTAATAGGCTCTATAGTATTGTTCGTCTTGATGTTGTGCTTTCCTTTGGGTTATTTTGCACTTGGTACAAGCATTTCATCTCTCGACTTTCGGGGCGTGCAGATAGGTCCTGATTTCCACCACACGCTAGCTATATCGGTTATCCTCATTATTGCAGTGATATGCGAAATCCTTGCACTCTTTTTGTATCGTAACCGTTTGCTCCAAATGCGCTTGGTTACGTTCAATAGTCTGCTTCAAATAGCGTTTTATATAGCATTGGTTTCATATATTTTCCTTTATAAGGGCGAATCTAAAGTGACCTATTCTATTAATTGGACAGTCTTTTTACCATTGGTTACTATTATGCTCAATATTCTGTCATATAAAGCCATTCGTAAAGACGAAACGTTGGTGCGCTCTTTAAATCATTTGAGATAACAAAGAATATATATAACATTATTGTTTGAAGAGACGCAATATCATTGCGTCTCTTTTAATTTCAAAACAGATGAAACAATTACTTGCTTTTTTACTTCTTTTCTATGCAGCGGCTCTTTGTGCTCAAACGTATAAAGTGGAAAATAACATTCCATATATCGGTAAAATGGAGCAGGATGTATATCGTAAAGAACGTTGTAAACTTGATATCTATTATCCTGTGGGGAAGAAAGATTTTTCGACGGTTGTGTGGTTTCATGGCGGTGGTTTGGAAGGTGGGAGTAAGAGCTTTCCCGAACAATTAATGAATCAGGGTTTTGCGGTAGTAGCCGTTAACTATCGTTTGAGTCCGCGTGCCAAAAATCCTTCTTATATTATTGATGCCGCTGAGGCTGTAGCATGGACTATGAAACATATTGCCGACTATGGTGGGTGTGCGGATAGAGTTTTTGTTTCGGGACATTCGGCTGGTGGTTATCTGACGTTAATGTTGGCTATGGATAAGCAATATTTGAATCGCTTTGGGGGCGATGCCGATAAAATTGCAGCCTATCTCCCTATTAGCGGACAAACGGTGACTCATTTCACTATTCGAAAAGAAAGAGGATTGCCTGACGGTATTCCCGTTGTTGACGAATATGCTCCTGTGAATAAAGCACGAAGAGATACGCCTCCTATCGTTTTGCTTACTGGAGATAAGTCTTTAGAAATGGCTTCACGCTATGAAGAAAACGCTTTGCTCGAATCAGTATTGCGCAATCTTGGTAATAAAAATGTGAAGCTTTACGAAATGCAGGGATTTGATCATGGGCAAGTCTGTGCTCCTGCTTGTCTGTTTGTAGCAAACTATGTAAATCATTACAGCAAGCGTTGATTTGCTCGAACTAAATGGGCTAATGTATCTTAGTGTGTGGTGTACTGAACTTTGTTGACAGTTAAACTATTGATCTATTTTGTATTTGTAATCTTTGGTGACTTCCAATACTCCCCTTATCTTCTTAAAATATTGAATAGACTCCTCTTGCGTCTTACTCTCCGGAATGGATATGGCAATGCCGTTTATGTTATTATAGGTATATAGTATCGTTGCTCCGTATTGCTTAATAGCTTCTAAGATATTCTTTTTTCCGTTATCTTGGTTATAATAGATAATAAGAGTCTTAGGGTTGTATTGGGTAGAATCTTTTTTAAGAGATATTTGCTGACTCTTGGTTTGTCCACCTTGAAACTGCGTATAGTATTGTTTGGGTACTCCATGATTAAATTTAGTGCTGCTACATCCTACACAAAACAAGTAGGATGCAACAGTTATTAATATCGGAAGAACTTTTTTCGTTTTGATCATTGTTATTGTTTTATAATTAAATGTCGGCCACATTACCGGTGCGTTTTAGTACTCCCCATGTCTGTAACTCTCCTTTGAGAGCCTTTTTATAGCTCTTAAAGAGTACTACATACATAATCCAACGATAACAGAAACGTTGCGGAATAATCCAAAGCAGTATCCATAGTTTTTCTTTTTCGAAAATATAGGCTGCAATAGAAATACTTGCATCAACGATCATAAAGATTAAATAATAGGTGAATATCTTTCCTGCATTGCCCGAGAACAATCCGATGATCATGAATAGATCGGCCAGTGGTGAGAAAGTAGGTATGATAAATTGGAATATCAGCATGTTTGGCATTGCCCATAGTCCAAGCCCCTTATATTTTTTGGATACCAACGCATCACGATGTTTCCAGAAAGTTTGCATTACGCCGAAACTCCAGCGAGTACGTTGTTTTATAAATTGTTTTAATTTCTCGGGAGCCTCAGTCATAGCGATCGCTTTATTTTCATTGTTAATGGCGTATCCGGCTTTAAGAATGCGGATCGTTAAGTCGCAGTCTTCGGCAAGTGTATCGGTTGTTAGCCCGCCAGCTTTCTCAATGGCCTTCTTTCTAAAGGCACCTATAGCTCCCGGCACTACAGTGATAGCATTGATATTCGAATAGGCCAGACGGTCAAAGTTCTGGCTGGTTGTATATTCTATTGCTTGCCATTTGGTTAGCATGTTACGTCGGTTACCGACTTTCACATTGCCGGCAATGGCTCCAATGCTTTCTTCTTTGTCATTCAAGAAGTGAATCATCATTAACGAAACTGCATCGTGGTAGAGTTTAGTGTCCGCATCAATACAAACAACATATTCCGCATCTGTATTTGCTATGCCGTAGTTTAATGCAGAAGCTTTGCCACCATTGGGCTTTGTCAGCAATTTCATCTTTGGATTGTCTGAATAAGCTTCACATACCCTTTTGAAAGTTTCATCTTTACTTCCGTCATCAACGAAGATGATGTTGAAGTTTGGATAGTCTTGTTCCAACAGATTCTTTAGTGACGACACGGCATTCACTTCTTCATTATAAGCAGGTACTATGATGGATACTAATGGTGCATTCTCAAAATCGGTAGGGTTGTATACCAGCTTCTTGTCTTTACGTTTTTCTCGTATCGTAAGTATTGACATAAACACTAAACGCCCTATGCCCAGTATAATAAAGATGATGAAGAGTGCGGTAAGGAAGTTTGTTATTTCGTATATGATAGTAGCCAGCGTCAAATTGGCTTGCATGGCATAGTATTCTTCCCCTTTTGGTATAGAAGGCATGAGCTGGTCACGCGTTTTGCCTAAGAATTGCGACAACGTAATAAAGGAATACCCCTCTTTTTTCAGATACTCAATGACTCGAGGCAAGGCTTTAACTGTTTCGGCTCTTGTGTCTCCTCCGGCATCGTGCAATAGTATGATATTTCCATTGCCTTGTTTTACTCCTTTTATGACACGTCTGAATATTTCGTCCGCCCTGATACCTACTTCCCAATCTTCCGGGTCGATGGACTCGCCCACGTCCAAATAGTTTTGTTGTCGCGCTAAAACTATTGGAACAATCTCTTCCATACTTGCCGGATCACTATCTGCGTTGTAGGGCGCGCGGAATAGAATGGTACTATGTCCTGTAATACATTCTATCAACAATCGAGTGAGGCTGAGTTCCATGAACGTTCGCTCAGGAGTATTTTTTGCTACGTTTCGATGCGTAAAAGTATGATTTCCGATATAGTGTCCATCTTCATAGATCTGCTTTACCAGCGGCAAATTCTTTTCTATTTGTAGACCTACCATAAAGAAGGCAGCATGGATATTATATCTCGAAAGGATGTTCAGTATCTTGGGTGTCCAAGTCTCATCGGGCCCATCATCGAAAGTCAACAGCAATTGCTTCTTTCCTGCCTTTCCATATTTGCGTATTTGGTACGAAGACGGTATTGAGAGATAATTTTCGTCAGAAATTAGAATGTTTGAATTGTCCATCTCCATATTTACGCTCCCTGAATGCGGAGTCGATAGAGCGTCGAGTACTTCACCGTCGCCAATATAATTCACATCGTCGCTACCCGGTAGGTTCTCTAAATCGCCAATGCGAAATCTTGCCGCAGCACTGTGAGATAGATCTTTATTATAGAACTGCCAAAGCCGACTATCTTCACTGCCCAGACGCCAGACACTAAATCCGGCTAGTCCGTATTCACTGCCAAAACGCATTGTATTAAAATGAGTTGCCGCATCTGTGAAATATACTTGATGGACGACGTTATCATCATCCTCGTAGGCATAATTCAGGTTGTAGGTGTCTTCATCGAAAGTTATTTTAGCTTCTGTATCAGAGGCTGTAGATAATGCTTCTCTATAAGAAATGCTCGTATTTTCGTTGCCTTTATCTGTCCAATCGTAGCCATAAGCCCCTAGTCCTAATACCACTTTTTCTTCGGGAACTTTGTCTGTCAAATTATCTACTGCTGCCTGAATCCATTGTTGCGAACTGATTGGTCCGGCTTCGCCTAGTATCATATGTTCGTCATAGGCCATAAGGAAGAGGTAGTCGTTGTATTTTGCCAGCTCTTTCAAGTTATAGTCTGTATTGAAAGGAGCTACGTCTTGACTGACAAACAATCCTTTTGAATGAAATGCCTGAGATAGTTCTTTAACGAATACGGTAAGATATTCATCACTGCTTTCACTCAGATTCTCAATATCGATATTAATTCCGATGAATTTATTTTTCAGGCATTGTTGCAGAACATTATCAATAAGTTCTTTTCGCTTTTTTGAATTGTGCAATATACGTCCTATGCCTTCGGGTCGAAAATTTTGTTGATAGTTATTGCTTAATATCGGCATGACTGGCACACCACTCTTCTTCATTAGATCGTAGCCTTTGGGGTCGATATTTATTTCTAGTTTATCGGTCTTGGGGTTAATAAAGAACCATTCCGGGATGACTAAATTTAATTTGCTAATATTCTGCTTGAGAGAAAATAGCGATTTCGGGTCCCATGAAACATAGAATGCCGAGCGAATGCCGGCATCGAATTTGTTCCAGCTGGCAATATATTTTTCGGTAACCATATCGACGTTACCTTTGAAACGTTTTACTCTTTTTAGATATGCTGCATTCTCTTGAGCATAATTGCTATGTTGCTTCTTTTCTTTAAAGAAAGAACGGAAGCCTTTGTATTCTTTGGATAACTTGTTTTCTTTGAGGTATGGCTTTGAAGCCGTTACTACACTGCGATAATCTTGTCTAAATGGCAAATTTGGCATGTTGTCGATAATAACCATCGTAATGAATACGGCAACAAGAATAACTGCAATGAAAATGACAAATCTCATGCTCCATTTAAACTTGTTCCAGCGCGAAGTCGAATCTGTTTGAAAAATCTGTTTAGCCATTGTTAAGGACTTTTTTATAACTGAATATTATATTCTGTTGTGAATGTTTTTTTATAAAGTAAGCTTTAGTATTTTGCCGCTCCATTTATCAATGAATATATCTGTGGCCTTATAAGGTAGCATACTAATCGTTTCTGTTTTACCGCTCAGTAAATCTTTGGCGTTGTATGAGTCTTTAGGTGGAATATTTAGGAAATCAAAGGCATGGGATGGAATATTGATTGCAATATCTACCGGTTGGCTATCAAAGTTGACAACGATGAGCAATACTTCGGTTTCGTATTTGCGGAAAAAAGCATATTGTTTATATTCATTAAAACGCCATCCATTGACATTTGCATAAGTCAGATCGAAAAAACATCCACTAGATATCGCTTTCTCTTTATTGCACAGCGTCAATATCTTTTGATAGATATTGTGCAGTGCTTGAAGAGGAGCAATAGTCGATAGAGCACCTGTCTTGTACGCTTCATGCCAAAGGCGCAATGTGGGTATGCTCCAATAATCGAAAATAGTAGTACGTCCATCACGACCACTGAAACCTTCACTGTCCATTCCCATCTCGCCTAGTTCTTGTCCTGCATAGATCATAAATGGATTAGTGTTCATGCAGGCAGATACGATGAGAGCGGGGATGCCTTTCCATGGATCTCCGGCAAAGAAATCAGATGCAATGCGGCGTTCGTCATGATTTTCAAGAAAATTGAGCATTCGGGTTTCCAATCCACCTAAACTTTGCCAACAAGATGAAATGGCACTTGCCGATCCATATCCACAGATAATGTTGTGGAGGGTGTCGTAAAGCCCAACTTTATCGTATAAATAATCGAAATGCCCCTTTTCAATGTAATTCTTATATTGCTTTGGGCTATAAATTTCTGCAATGAAAAGTAGCTTCGTACTTACTTCTTTGATTTGTGGAATAACCCATTCCCAAAATTCCAGCGGAACCATTTCTGCCATATCACAGCGGAATCCATCAATGTGCTTGCCTGCCCAGAATAGAAGTATATCGCGCATCTTTATCCATGTATTTGGAATAGGAGAGAAACTCTTGTATAAACCATGTACATAGTCTATGCCATAATTTAATTTTATCGTTTCATACCAGTCATTTATATTGGGAAATGCATCGAATCTATCATTACCTGTTGCTTTTGCGGGATATTCTTTGTATGCGGCATCAGTTCCTGCCTTCAGGTCAAATTGCCCATGAAACTGGGAGTTGGGAATATAGTAAAAGTTATTTTCTGGAGAAAAAGCCAATTCAACATTATCTTTTTCTCCTAAATCTTCCACATCGGCTGGCTTGGCGTCCGAATGGTATTCTCGTGCCACATGATTGGGAACAAAATCAATAAGCACCTTTAATCCTGCTTTGTGAGTCCGTTTTATCAGATCTTCAAATTCTTTCATCCGCTGTTTTGCATCGACTGCAATATCTGGATCCACATCATAATAATCTTTGATGGCGTATGGAGACCCTGCCTTTCCTTTTACTATTGCGGGGTGGTCACATCTGATACCGTATTTGCTGTAATCGGTTTGGGTGGCATGTTCTATTATGCCTGTATACCAAATGTGTGTGATGCCTAACTTTTTTATTTCTGCTAGTCTATCAGCTGTAAAGTCGTTCATTTTACCGCACCCGTTTGTCTCTATATCTCCATTATATTGGCAATCGGCGTTTTGGTTGTCAAACAAACGTGGAAAAACTTGATATATAATAATTTTTTTCATTTCCATATAGACCCTTTTTCAGAAAGGAGTTGGTTAAGGAGTATACTGGTCGTGAGATAGCCTTGATTAAATATTTCTTCTGCCTTTTCTAATTCTCTGTTGCCATATTCTGTTAAGTTATACGGTTCTATAAACAGATCCGCAGAATCTTTCTCGTGTAGACTATTGGAGGTGAACATCAGATGATATGCTCTGGTTGCTATCCCGATAATGTTTAATTTGTACTTTTCAGGTGCTAAAGGACTTACGTTTATAGCAACGACTTTGTCGCAACATTCTCTAATTGTTGCGACAGGAAGATTGCTGAAGATACCTCCATCAACGTAATGTACTCCATTAATGCAGACAGGAGCAAACAGTATGGGGAGGCAACATGACGCTGATATCCTTTCGGCAAGATTTCCGCGTGTAAAACAGATGCTTTGTCCGTTGTCCAAATCCGTAGCATTGATCATGAGCGGAATTTTTAGGTCTTGTATCTTTTTGGCTTTGATATTTTCTTGTAGAAATTCCGTAAAATCTGTCAAATCGAAAAGTCCCCGCTTAGGGACGATAAGGCGTGTGAGGTCTTTGAAACGCTTGTCTTTAAAATAATCCAAGACTCGATAAGGCTCATTACCATCGGCAAAAAAAGCAGCTGCGACAGCACCTGCACTTACTGCCGAAAGAATATTCGGATGTATATCATGCTCAAGTAGAGCCTGCATAACTCCCAAATGGGCGAAGCCCTTGATGAATCCTCCGCTTAGGGCATAGCCTATAGGGTAGCGTTTCTTCATCGGATGTTTAGCGTCTATGGACATATTTAGTATTTTTAACTTAAATCTGAGAACAACATACAAAAATACGAAATTAAGTTCTTATTTGAAGAATAATACCTAATTTTGTTGACATGAAAGACGGATTTTTAAATGATTTAAATGAAAACCAGCGACAAGCGGTATTATATAATGAAGGGGCGTCTTTAGTCATTGCCGGAGCCGGTTCGGGCAAAACTCGAGTACTGACTTGTAAGATAGCTCATCTATTGCAAAATGGCTATGACTCTGATTCCATTTTGGCTTTGACTTTTACAAATAAAGCCGCTAATGAAATGAAGTTACGTATTGGAAAGCTGGTGGGAGAGGAGAGTGCCCGTAGGCTATGGATGGGAACTTTTCACTCTATCTTCCTTCGTATATTGCGGGTCAATGCTTCCTTGTTGGGATTTCAAGATCAATTGACTATTTACGATACTTCCGATAGCAAAAGTCTTATACGTTCTATTGTCAAGGAGCTAGGGTTGAACGATAAAGATTATTCCGATAGCAAAATGATCTCTCGTATTTCCAATCTTAAAAACCATTTGATAACTCCGGATGCTTATAGTTCCGATCTGACTTATATTAAGGATGATGAGAAAAAGAATCTTGTTATGTTCCGTCATGTCTATCGTATTTACGTAGAACGTTGTAAAAGAGCAAACGCTATGGATTTTGATGACTTATTGGTCTATACTTATCAATTGTTTGATCAACATCCTGAAGTTCGCGAACGTTATGCTGCCCGTTTCAAATATATTTTGGTTGATGAGTATCAGGATACTAATTATGTTCAGCGTCAAATCGTGCTGCAACTTGGGATCCCCTCTCAGCATGTTTGTGTAGTGGGTGATGACGCTCAAAGTATTTATTCTTTCAGAGGGGCCAATATCGATAATATACTTTCATTTTCTAATGATTTTGAAAATGTCCGCATATTTAAGCTTGAACAAAATTATCGTTCTACACAAAATATTGTTCTAGCTGCAAACAGTCTTATTCAGAAAAATTCTCGCCAGATTCCTAAATCTATTTTTTCGAAGAAAGCCGAGGGAGATAAGATTCATGTGACTAAGGTTTATAGCGATATAGAAGAAGCTGCAGTGGTTGCCAAAAAAATCCAACTACTTCGTTCCAAGGAACATGCCGATTATTCGGATTTTGTTATACTATATCGTACAAATGCCCAGAGCAGGGTATTCGAGGAAGAAATGCGTAAGCAATCTATTCCTTATAAAATATTCGGTGGGGTCTCTTTCTACCAACGCAAAGAGATAAAAGATGTCATTGCTTATTTTCGTTTAGCTGTCAATCCAAATGATGAAGAAGCTCTTAAACGTGTTATTAACTATCCTCTACGAGGCATCGGAGGGACTACTTTTGATAAAATAAAGGTTGCTGCTATGAATAATCAGGTCAGCCTATGGACTGTGCTCGGTGATATCGCTCATTATGTACCGGAACTGAATAGTGCGAAACAAGCAACAATCCGGAAATTTTTCGATATGATAGCTGAATTTGTAGCAAAAGCACCTACCGAATTGGCTGATGAATTGGGTAATGAAATAATAATTGTTTCAGGATTGATGAATGTATCTTTACCAGATCAGACCGCGGATAAAGAGCGAAGGGATAACATTGGCGAATTAGTAACGGGATTACGCGATTTTGTTACTTCAAGGCAGGAAGATGGAGATGATAATATTTTTCTAGCAAATTATTTGTCCGAAATCTCTTTGCTTTCTGATTTGGATGCGGATACGAAAGAAAGCGATACATACAAAGTATCATTAATGACTATTCATGCTGCTAAAGGGCTCGAATTTGCAACAGTCTTTATAGTAGGTTTGGAAGAAAATTTGTTTCCGAACTATATGAGTCTGAATAATCTGCGCGAACTTGAAGAAGAACGTCGTTTGTTTTATGTTGCTATAACTCGTGCCGAGAAGCATTGCTATTTGTCGTATGCCGAATCTCGTTTTCATTTTGGAAAGATGGAATTTGCGCAACAAAGTCGTTTCTTGAAGGATATTGATCCTGAGTATTTGGAGTTCCCTATAAGTAAAAAATATGAGATTGATATTGACAAGAGAGCTTCAAAATATCGTCCTGTTTTTGATAGATCTAAAACTTTGCCTCCTTTTGAAATGCCAGATACCACTAATATTCATCAGTCAGTTCCATCGGGTATGCAGAAAGTTTCTTCATATACTAAATCAAGTTCTGACGATTCTTCCATAAAAGAGCGTTTGGAACTTTGTGAAGGGCAGATCATAGAGCACGAACGTTTTGGAATCGGTAAGGTCAAGAAAGTCGAAGGTGTTGATGAAAATAGAAAAGCTACGATAGAGTTCCGTAATCTAGGAATAAAAGTATTGTTGCTTCGTTTTGCAAGGTTTAAGATTATTGGGTAACTAGCTGTTCACTTTTTCCCATTGATTCGTATCAAAGTTATATTGTTTTATTACTTTGGCTGGAGAACCTACACAAATAGAGTAGGGAGGTATGTCGTGCGAGACGATGCTGCCTGCGCCTATAACGGCATGTCGTCCTATTTTGGCTCCAGCGAGAACTACCGCATTGGCACCAATCCATACATCATCTTCTATGGTTACTAGATCGGTGCTCACCCCTTGTTCATCAATTCGTTTGGTAACGTCTGTAAAGACGTGATTTAATCCTGTTATCGTGACGTTTTGAGCCAAGTTGACATGATTGCCTATGTGGATGGGGCCTATTAGTGTATTGTTAATGCCTATTCGGGTATGATCTCCTATAATTAACTCTCCAACTGCATTGTTGATGCAAGAAAAACTTTCGATAACTGAATATTTGCCCAAAGAGAATGGATGAAAAGGTGGTAAATCTTTTCTAACATTTCTATAGATTACAGAACCTTTCCCTCTTTTCAGATAACAAAAAAAGAACAAGCGAATCCACCAATTGGGACGTGTTTTTATCGGATGCATAATGAACCGATGGAGAATCTTCTTTAAACCGAAGCGTTCTATTCTCATTTTGATTGCCGACTTTTCCATAATTTATTCAGATTAATCGATTTTCGTTGTTTGTGTGGTTCCATTACATAATCGGGCATTGCAAGGCTAAAAGCAAAAAAAGAAGCATATAATAACATCCACCATTTAATGGACCAATAGATACTATAAAAACTAAAACCTATGCTAAATGCTAATAAAATAGGGATAAGAAATTTGTATGAAGGAAATATTCGATGCAAGCTCCTTTCTATTTCTTCTAAATTCCTTGTCTTAATTGACTGTAATAACCTTTTTATTGACTTTTTGAAGGGACGTTGTTTGAAGTGTTCGGGAAAATCTTCTGCAATAATCATTGGCTCTATTAAATATTTGATGAAGATGTGGTGAGAAGTCAAAGCCCATTCCAAATTTGTTTTTTCGCTTTTTAAATGTTTCTGAGCCCATTTTAGAGGAATGGCAAAGTTGTATTTATCTAATGCCGAAGAGAATCCTATACCACATCTTCCAGATTTCAATAATCCGTTGCGCAATTCTTCAAGCCGTGCTCTATTTCGTATCTTGTAAGTGTAGCTATTATTTAATATGGTGTGCAGTTGTAAAGCTTTAAATCCGCTATTATTCGCAATGTTGATAGTTGATAGTAAATCTTTCGGTACACTAATAAAGGAACCTAATACAATAACCATGTCAAAGTCGTTGGTTTCTAGATCTTTTATTTTTGTTCTCCAATTGTCGTAGTAAAAGACATGAAAGTGCTCTTGTTTGTAATCTTGTTCGGGAAAAGGATACTCTTTCGGTATCAATACGGCGTAACGGAAATATTTATCTATTCGACATTTGAATACCGTTGATCTCATAACGGATCCCAATAATAATAAATAGGCAACTTCTAAAAATAGAAAGAAGAATAAAATGCTGTCTATCCAATCGATTATCGGAGTTATTATATTCATTAGACATTTTCTTCTTGAATAAACGATGTAAAAGTCTTCAATATAATTTTCATGTCCATTTTGAACGAAAATTCATGTGCGTATTTTATGTCTAAACGTTTACGCTCTTCTGACGATGTCGAACCCTTCTTTCCACGGTCTATTACTTGCCATAGGCCAGTAAGCCCTGCTGGAGCAATAAAGCGTTCTACATATTCATCGCTCGTTAATAGCTCTGCTTCGTATAAGGGTAATGGTCGATTGCCGACTATAGACATATCTCCTTTTATAATATTGATTAGTTGTGGAAGTTCGTCAATACTGAATTTACGAATATAATATCCTACTTTAGTAATGCGAGGATCATCTTTCAATTTAATATATGGGTTGTCAAGACCTTCTCTTCTTTCTTCGCTATATTGTTTCTGATTGATTAAATAATCATCACCGACTAATATGGTACCTCCTTTAACCTCTTCATGAACCGAACCTTTGGTAATATCATCAGTACCGTTCATCCCTTTTTCTATGATTTCGTCAACATTATCATCGGAGATATAGAGATTTTCGCTTTCTTCAATCCTTTCTTCTTCTTTGTTTTCAGTATAGATGTTTTTATCCTTATAGTTCTTAATATAGTCATCCATATTGGTATACATTGACCGGAATTTCAGGCAATCAAATATCTTATAATTGCAGCCTACTCTTTTCGATTTATAGATTATAGGACCTTTGCTTTCGCATTTAATGGCAATAGCCGTTATAAGAAATAGAGGGGATAAACACAGTAGGCCGATCGTAGAAAATATTACATCGAATATTCTTTTCCACAAGGGTAGACGAAAAGTCTGATATTTTTCTGATTTTACTGATAGAGCTCTTATTTTATTCTCTTTTTTGAGATTTAAGAAGTTCTTTACATTTACTAAAGTGCTTTGGTCAGTATCAAATGGAATCGTATTACTGATACCACTTTTCAAATATGTATATCCTTTTTCTTTGCTGAGCTCATTAGTAACCAATACTATATATATACCTGGAAATATTTTGTGGAGTATCCTGATTTCTGAACTATCTTGATTTATTTCATGTGATTCATAAAATACAGCGATGTCGAGTTTTTCGTGAATTCTATCTATTACTTTTATAGCTTGTACACCATTTTTTACGGCACAAAATATAATATCGGGAGTATTTGAAAATTTCTCGATTGTTCTTTTGTTTGTGCCGATATAGATAAAATTCTGCATAAGTATCAATAGCTTATCAACCTATTATTTTTTTGATTCTAATTTTTAGTTCCAATGGATTAAAAGGTTTTAATAAATAATCTACAGCACCCGCTTCCAATAGTTTGATACGTTCTGTAGTGCTGTCCTCACCCGATAATATCATTACGGGTATATTATTAAATAATTCATTATGCTTTAGGTAATAGAGAAGCTCATCTCCCATCATTTTAGGCATGCGTATATCCGTGATAATAAGGTCCGGAATATTGCCTTCACTTAGCCATTCCAATGCTTTTAAAGGATCATCAAAAAAAGTAAAATCATAGTCTTTTCCCACATATATGGAAACCACTTTTCCGATTGATTCTTTATCGTCTATTAAAAGTACGCTTTTCATATTATTTTATGTTTAATTTATGCCATGTAGTAATTACAAATATAATAATATTATTTGAAGTAAAGGCGTTGTAATTCTAAAATATTTTTTATTGGCATGTAAGTCCTTTTGCATTTTATATGCGTAATAAATTTACTGCAAAATTAATATATGTTTGTGATTTATAGAAGGAAATACCACAAAAATATTAAAAAATAGAGTAGAAAATAATAAAAGAAGAGGAATTATTCTCATATAGTGATTTCTCCAGCCAAATCGGATAGCATTGCTTTCTGAATTTCTTGAAAATTAAGTTGATGTCCCAGTAAAAACATTAACTTGGTGAGTGCACTTTCCATTGTACTATCATATCCACATATTACTCCCGTTTGTAACAAATGCATACCTGCTTCGTACCTTTTCATCTCTACACTTCCAGACGAACATTGGGTGATATTGATAATAATAATTCCTCTTTTTTGTGCCTCATAGAGTTCTTCAATAAGCCATCCCAATTGCGGAGCATTCCCCGATCCATATGTTTTTAAAACAACAGCTTTCAGGCCTTTAACTTTTAGCAAAGATGCCACAATCACTTTTTGTATCCCGGGGAATAGCGTAAGTACCACAACGTTCGGATCAAGTACATAGTGTGGTTTAAAAGGCTTGGATATGTCCGGATGTCTCACCAATGATGTATTGTATTTAATGTGTATGCCGGCTACAGCTAATGGAGGATAGTTGAACGATTGAAAAGCATTGAAATTTTCTGCATTTATTTTGGTTGTTCGATTACCTCTTAGTAGATGATTTTCAAAAAAGATACATACCTCTGGAACCATAGCGTTCCCTTCTTCATCTTTGGCCGCAGCTATTTCGATAGACGTTATCAAGTTCTCTTTTCCGTCAGTACGTAGCATACCAATAGGAAGTTGAGAACCTGTAAGTATAACAGGTTTGCCGAGATTTTCGAGCATGAAACTGAGCGCCGAAGCTGTATATGCCATCGTATCTGTTCCATGCAAAATAACAAAACCGTCGTAATAATCGTAATTGTAGTTGATGATCTTCACTAGTTTAATCCATAGATCCGGTGCCATATCCGACGAATCGATAGGGGGATCGAACTGATAGGATGCAATTCGGTAATTGAATCGTTTCAATTCGGGAACATGGCTCATTAAATGATCAAAATTAAAGTTTTCTAAAGCTCCCGTTTCCGGATTTTCTATCATTCCGATAGTGCCGCCTGTATAAATCAAGAGGACGGATGGATTGTGAGTTATCATCTTATTTTATTTAATGCTGCAAAAATAGAGATATTCTGTGGAAAGACAATGATAAAATTAAAATATTGTATTGCGATATATAGATGTATATGGTCTATTCAGGTTATTAAATTTTCAATAAATTCTTTATCTAATTTATTTATTCTCTTTTCTAAATTCATTTATTTTTTTTACGATATCATATTCTTTAGTGTATTGTATATATGTTACAAAAATCAGAAAGAACATAAATCCTTTAATAATAATTGATAATAAAATATTCAGGTTGCTGGTTAGTATATTGATTGGCAGCAGTATTAATATTAGGATAGAGGTTATTATTATTGGAGAGATAAATTGCTTAATAAACATCCATAATTTTCTTTTTTTGAAAGTCACATGATACATTTGCCAATAGCATTGCACAAAATTAATAGCAAATGTGGTGCTGATGCAATAAGCTACACCTTCTACACTTTTAAAATAAAAAACACCAAACAATATACCAGTTACATTTAAAATAGAAGAAAATAAACCACAAATAAAAAGGCTCTTTGTATCACCGGAAGCCTGAAAAATAGAACCTGATGAAGATAGAATGACTTGCACTCCTGCAGATATTGCTAATATTTTAAATACTGGGATGGATGGCATCCATTGTGGTCCAAAGAATATTAAAGTCAATTCTTTTGCTGTGAAAAATAGACCTACAGTAAGAGGAAGTCCGATGAATGCCAATAAGCGAATGATTTTTTCGTATTCTGATGCCAATTTATTGGTGTCGTCTTGAAAATCGCTGAATATGGGATGGATAACAGGTGTGACCACTGCGGTTATATTTTGTAGTGGGAGCATCATTAGACTGTAAGATTTTTGATAGTATCCCAATTGATTCATTCCAAGCTTTTTCCCGATGACTAATTTATCTAAATTTCTACTGAAGTAGTTGATTATATTAAACATAAATTGGTAAGCTGAATAACTGAATATTTTCCGAATGGAAGCTAATCCCCAAGTTAATTGCAGTCTTTGTGGATAACGTCTTATTGATATGACAAACATTAATATGCCTGATAATATAGGGGGAATGACAAGTGCATACAATCCGGCTCCTAGTAAGGCTGCTGCGACCCCTAAAATTCCGCAAGATACTTGAATGGTTAAACCTCTTAGTGCAATATATTTGAAATCTTTATGTTTGTAAAATAAAGCATTCGGAACAATTGTAATAGAAGAAGTAAAGAGATTAAGTGATAGAAGTTGGCAAATAACGATAAGTGTACTACTCTTATAATAGTTACCAATAAGCCAAGAAGATGCAAAAAATAATCCGGCAAGAACAATACCGCTCCATAATGTAAAAGAAAAGATATTTGAAAGATCTTTTTCTGTCAATGTTTTATTTTGCACAATAGCTGTTGAGATACCCATATCGGTAAACAGAGCAAAGAAAGTTATGATAACAGTTGCAACCGCTACTACACCAAAATCGGCAGGAGGTAATAATCTTGCCAATACAGCTGTAATCGCAAGCTGTACTACGATATTGGAATATTTTTCGAGTGCAGTATAAGCAATACCCGAAAAAAGTTGTTTTTTCATATTGATTGCCATAACTATTTTACTTTCTTTTTTAGTATTGATTTTGCAAAAAGATAGAAGATAGAACTATATTTAATATACTTCATATAGCGGCGTAAACAGATAATAATTAGAGACAACCGTTCTTCGCGTGGAAGCTTGTAGGCTTCCCATCGGATGATGGTATCTAGAATTTGAGAGAGCAAGATATCAATAATTGTGCATGCTTCACTATTTGATGACTTCTTTTCTTTTACTAATTCATCTGTAACGGTAATATATCCTTGAATATTTTTCCACGAAAAAGTCTTGGACATGGTAGAGTTTGGGCGTATGCGACGATGAAAGAGATTTTTGCAGATGTAGGCCATCTTTTTTGACTTAATGTATAATAAAGCTGTAAAGAGTTGGTCTTCGTGGATGATGCCTGCATGGAAACTTAATTTATGATTGGTAATATGGCTAAGGCTTATAAAGAGTAAGGGAACGGAAGGGGTATACTCCATCTTTGCTAATTGAAGGCTGATAGATTCTAGTCCCGTATAAGTCATTTTTTCGAATAGACTACTGCTTCTATTATATTTGAGACTATTTCCTATTGGAATGTTATTTGGGTTATATATATCGGAGTCGAAAGTAACAAAATCATACTTTCCTTTTTCGCAAAGCTCATAGCACAATTCTAATGTCTCAGGCTCTATTAAATCGTCACTGTCTAAAAAGTAGAGGTATTTTCCTCTTGCATTGACAATCCCCGTATTGCGGGCGACGCTTTGCCCCGAATTAACTTCTTTGATTATTTTGATCCGTGAATCGTCTTTTGCACATTCACGGATGATTTCTTCGCTGTTGTCGGTAGAGCCGTCGTTGATGCAGATAATTTCAATATCTCGCAAGGTTTGGTTACATGCGCTTATAAGAGTTTGTCGTATATATTGTTCCGTATTATATACAGGAATTATAACACTTACTTTGTAGTCGTATGCCATACCTTCAATTATATATGTTCTATTTCATCTGTTGAAACGTACCAAAGGTAGCCATTTATGTTTTTGTATCCAATCATTTTCAACAATTTCGTATATTCTTCTATCTGCCGATTGTATTTCTTGTTTTTCTTTCCAAATTTGAAATCAACCACAGTTGCAGCGTCTCCTTTGGTAACGACCCTGTCTGGTCGACGATTCTTTATTTTGCCACTTTCCATCCATATAATGTCGCGTTCGTTAATAACACTCCAACTAGGGTCGTACCACTTCTTTATTTCTGGTTTGTTGAACGCTTGATGTGTGAATATGCTGATTTCTTCTTTTTCTGCTTCCTTTATTATACCTTCGAAAGCTAATTGGTTGATTGCCGTGTCAATGTCGATTTTGCCGTTTATCGCCGAAAACAGTTCGTGCAACATTTTGCCCCGATTGATGTAACGAAATGGCTGTTTATCTCCTTCTTCTCCCGAAATAAAATCGGCCGAACGATTGGATTGTTTGAACTGTACACGCTGTGCAAACGATTTCATCTGTACCGCTTCTCTGTCTGGTTGTTCCAAGAAGCGGTTCTTTGTCTCTGTCGTAGCCATTCTCTTATCTGATAGCATTGGGCTTTCGCCTATTTCAAATATTTCGTCCTCATCCAGATGTTCCGATAGAATTTGTTGCAACATTTCCGACACACTGTTTTTATTTCGATCTGACTTTCCAAATATAATAAGATTCTTTTCTGCTCGCGTAAATGCTACGTATAGGAGGTTCAAATTATCTACCCATAGTTGCAGACGCTCTTTCAGATATTCTTTTTGATAGATGGATTGTAACATAGACTGCCCATAGTTGATGGGAACAATGTTTAGCATATCGTAAGGAGAAGTGTCCGGTTTGCACCACACTAGTTGATCTCTTGTTTCGTTTTCCAGATTCCAATCGCAGAAAGGAATAAGCACCGTATGAAATTGAAGTCCTTTAGAAGAGTGGATGGTATATATATGAATTCCGTCCAATTTTCCACCTGTTATGGTTTTGGAACATAATGTTTCTTCCCAATAGGTTAGAAATGACAGAATATCCGACGGATTGTTTTGCAGATACTCCATTACTGCATCGAAAAAGAAGAACAGATAAGCGTCTTGCCCTTCTATCTTGTTAAGACTCAAAAGGTCGCTTAGCTTCTCGAGCAACTCGTAAAGTGGCAATATTTTCAGTTGTTCCTTTTCTCGATGAAAATCGTTTATATAGGTTTCAATTCCTTTTGTTGCCAGTTCGTTTATACCGCAGTCTTTTTTCAGTACTTCATTTTCATAACTCTGCAATAATGATGTTGTCGAAACACCATCATTTCCATCCGAAAGTACCCTTAATGCATCCACCAACATTCCCACGGCCACAGAAGAGTCCAGTCGGAATGCTTCGTCAGATATGATTCTAATCTTTAGTTCGTTCTTAAAATAATCGGCAATAAGCGGAATGTTTTTCTTTTTGCGTACCAGTATGGCTATATCTTCAAGCTTTATGCCGCTTTCTAGCAGCCGTTTCGTCTCTTTTCCGAGTTGGACACAAACATTTGCTTCATAATCCAATTCTTCTTCTTTATCGGGACCGATGAATGCCACTTTTATATATCCTTCTTCTTCAGCGTGTGGCGATTGTTGTTCTACGTCATGATAGGCTTCCAGCAATTCCACGCAGTTTTTTTCTTCATCTATACGATAGATGTCGTTCAAGTATTTTTTGGCAGACGAGAAAACAAAGTTATTGAAAGTAATGATACGCTTCCGGCTTCGGCGATTTATCGTTAACGACTTCTCGTTGATAGGAAAGCTTTCCAATTTGCCATGTAGATTATTCAGTATGTTCCAGTCGCCATTACGCCAACGATAGATCGATTGTTTTACATCGCCCACAATTAAGCTATCTGCTCCTTGAGAGAGTCCTTCTATCAAAAGCATTTTAAAGTTTTCCCATTGCATCTTGCTGGTATCCTGAAACTCGTCTATCATGACGTTGCGGATATTGGTGCCTATCTTTTCAAAGACAAACGAAGAATCATTATCGTCTATAATCCGATGAAGCAAGGCATTCGTTTCGGCAAGCAAAAAGCGATTTTGAGTATTGTTTTCTTTCTTTATTTCTATTTTGATAGCATTGAGTAGCGACATCTTGTTCAGGTGCTGCATTGTCAGATTAATGCTGTTCAGAATGATCGAATTCTTCATTCTAAACGTTTCTGTCGCCATTAATAAAGGCAAAAATATGTTGCTACTAGATTAATGTTCGCTTCTTTCTGATCTGCTTTCCGAAGCCATCCTTCGGGCGCTTCCAAGCATTTGGCAATGGTGGCGTTTCTTGCTTTATCGTCCAGTTCGCATTGGCTAATCTTATTAAAGTAGCCGGCAATGTTTTTGCCGTTGCCGAAACTATCGATAGATGTTCCTGTCTTGGTTAGCAATGTTTCAAAATCTATGCTGAAACGTGCTGCTTCTTCCTGAATTCTCTTTTTCTGCTGTCTGAGCTCTTTATAGAGTGTTGGGATACTCGAGTCTGTCTTGCCCGCCAAATTGTTTCCATAACTCATCACGAGCTCGTTGAATAGGTTTTGCCCAAACTTTTTCACTTCGTCGGCAATCTTCCATCGCTTATCGTCGTTTATTCTGTCTTCGATATAACTGAGGATGCCTGCCATTTCTTTAGACGTTGCTGTAAGGTTGGCAAACATCTGGTCGACTGCCTCATTGAGCACCGAAGTAGTATCGAGTTCAATGTTCAGATTGGGTGACAAATCCAATTCTCGGGCAAGATTGCGCATTACCGATTGAAAGAAAGAATCGATCGTTTCTACTCTGAAATGGTTGTAGTCGTGTAGTATATTGGTTAAGGCTTTGCTTGCGGTGCTTCTGATCGTTATTTCGTCGTAGCCGGTGAATGCCATGATCTGTTTTAAATAGGCTTCTGCATCATTATCTCTCCAACTCAATCCGCAAAGCACTCCGAGTATACGTTCTTTCATCTCACCGGTAGCCTTGTTGGTGAAAGTCACGGCAAGTATCTGCCTATATGCTTTGGGATTCTTTATTAAATGGCATATATATTCTACGGCAAGGGTGAATGTTTTTCCCGAACCTGCCGATGCTTTATAGACTGTTAGATTTCCCATTATTACTAAACTATTGTCACTATTGTCTTCTTCGCTTTGTTCTTAATCAAACGAAGATACTAATTATTTTTTATTGTTATAGGGTTGGACTGAAAATAATTTATTCGTCGGCATTATTACATCGTTTGTAAATGGCTACTCTTTTTGTACCCACATTGCGTATCTTACCACTATCTATCCAACGCTGTAAGCGTGTCCATACGGCAGTTCTATTTGCATTTGTTTTTATCAACAAGTCTTTGGCTGTAATATATTCCTCTTTTGCAAGCATTTCTTCCAAGAGATTGTTCCATTCTTTGTCGGAACGAACATCGAAATGAGTATTGGCTCCCGAACATTCGAACGTTGCACACGCCATGGCTCTTTTCATTTTTGCATCGGGACGGAATGTTACATCCTTCAGTTCTATTTTTAAATTGCGCGCATTCATTTCTTTTATTGGTTTACGGCAAGTAGCTGTAGCCTGAAAGAATCCGATTCCATCGAGATGTACACATTCGCCATTACTTATCATTTCTTGCATGATGTTGGCTATTGATTCTAACATTCCAATAAGTTCTCCCGGGGTATATGTAGAACGATAATGTAGCTTTTTTGCAATTTCTTCGTTGTTACGGGTGTTGTGGCATACGACGCGAGGATAAAAACGCTTTTCTTTCTCGTTCTCTGTTGTGATGCCGGTAATAGGGTACAATTCATACTTTATTGCCATGTCTTTCAATGTTTTATTAAAGTTGTTTCAAAAATTTGATTCGTTCACTTCATTTGTTTGGTGCGCAGCATACAATTGTCTGATGCGCACCAAACGAATATTTGCTGGGCAGCAAACGAATAGATGGTGCCCAGCAAACAAATGGAACATTTATACAAAAATAATGAATCTTTCTGACGTATGCAATGATACATGCTTATGTTGTGATAGGATTTTCGGAATCTCTATCAGATTTGTCTCTTTAAATTGCTGGTTCTAAACCAATAATTGGCTTAATGGTTTTCATCTGTATTATGGAGCAAAGAAATCTCAGCATTCAATGATGAAACTTACAACATGATCATTTCATGTGTATAATTACTTATGTGCTTGAAAAGATGATGCCAGATTCTTTTTAATTGTAAATAATCTTTGAAAATAATTTAAGATGTATTATATTTGAAGCACTAATTCTATCAAATTCAAGATGAAAAAATCATATACTGTCTTTGTTTTAATGGCTTTGGTAAGTTTTCTATCATGTCAGAATAAGGACTTGTATCAAGGGCCAAAAGGAACTACTGATACTAATAATCCGACTTCTAATATTGATTATTCTGCACCTTATATTTATAATTTCTCGGATGAGGTGAAAAATGCTGAGGCTGTAATTACTATCAAAGTTAATAACGATATTACGGCTTCTGATCTTATGGCATCGGTTCCTCCGTTGAAATACAATAAAACTTGGTTAATGATGCTGACACAAGATGATTGTAAGCCTTCGACATATTGTAGAACATGGGCAAAAAATAATGGTCAGCCAGTTTCTTCTTCTGATACATTTGATGGTATCCATGATTTATATTATGATTATCTTCAATTATCCAATAATGATTTACCTCCGACTATTATTTCTGCTCAATATTCATTAGGCTCTACAGATGGAGCTGGAAATGAAGTTCGTTTTGCAATTACGGCAACCGTTGAGCCTGAGCAAAAATGGATGAATGCGGCAACAAATATAAATAAGAATTATAGTCAAAATTATTATCGGTTTTATATGAAGAGTGGTTTAGTGTGGTATAATTTAATGGATATGATGAATTATGGCACAGGCTTAGCTTTTCATAATGTGAATGCTTCGAATGAAAAAGATGAAAGTGACGTTTTGAGACACTTTAATATAGCTCAAGATTCTATTGTGAAAAGATTGTCTGGTAGGAAATGTAAAATGTTAGCAGAACCTGATGGCAATAAAGTATATGTCTCTGCTGCTCTTAAATTTCCTGATATCCAGACAATGACTGTACAAGCAGGGACTGTCGTATTATATCCTTTTCGGGTTGATACAGATTTGAGAGATATTCTCTTGAATAGAACTTTTCTAGATGATCCTGAAGGCTTTAAATCCGAAATAGAAACTCAATTGGCTCTGCCTAAAGAAGAGAGAAAAGCCATTAGTATAGGAGTGCACTCTACTAGTAATAAATGGATGGACTTCTTGCAATGGGTGAATGATAATTATGGGCAAAAGGGTGATGATTCGGTTTGGTTTCCTAGCCAGGAAGAGTATTACGAATACAATTATTATAGAATACACGGAATTCAGAAAATAGAGCAGGTTGATAGTCGGACTATTTGTCTAACAGTAACTTTGCCTTCGGGTGATTATTTTTATTATCCGTCAACTACAATAAATCTTAGTGGAATAAAGTCCTCTGATATTGCTTCTATTTCATCTAATGATGCTACTAGCGGATTTTCTTATGCCGATTATGATAATGGTATAATGATGAATATTGATTGTCGTAAACATTTAGTTGAACTTGCCACGCACTATGTTGAAAAATACGAAAAGGATAAGACTAATCTTTCTAATAAGGCTGATGCGATTTATTTTGTCAATCTATTAAAGCAAAGTTCGATCAAGGAGAGTCTGTTGAAGCGCATTTAATAATATCTTGGCTATTTAGTGGAAAATATTTAAATTATTAGCTTATATTTGAACAAGAAAATAGAATAATATGAAAGCTCTGTTCCTTATATTTCACGGATTTGATCCTGCTAACGGAATAAGTAAGAAAATTCATTATCAAGTACAAGCACTGAAACAATGTGGGCTAGATGTTGAACTTTGTTCTTATGAAGTTGCTACCGATGGGCATCGTTGTTGGAAAGTCGATGGCAGGGTCATTGCTGATTTGGGAACTGGTATTGGGGCTAAGTTTAAAAGGCATATTGACTACTCGCCAATAGTGCAATATGTGAAAGAGAATAAAATTGAGTTTGTCTATATGCGTTCCTATCATAATGCTAATCCTTTTACGATCAATATGGTAAAGTCAATGAGAAGGATAGGAGCCAAAGTCGTGATGGAGATTCCTACTTATCCCTATGACCAAGAGTATGTGATTCTAAAAATGAAGATGGAATTGGCGGTCGATCGTCTTTTTAGACATTCTCTAGCTAAACAATTAAATGGTATTGTGACTTTTTCCAATGCTCTTCGAATATTTGGTAAAGATACTATCCGGATATCCAATGGTATTGATTTTGATGCTATACCACTTAAAGAACATCAAAATGATACATCCAAAGAATTACACCTTATTGCTGTAGCCGAAATACACGATTGGCATGGCTATGATAGATTGATAAGAGGTCTTGCTGAGTATTATCGTACCAATCCTAGTTATAAAGTTTATTTTCATTTGGTGGGCTATTTTTATAGCATAACTGGTGAAAAAGAATTCAATCAGATGGTACGGGAAAACCTAGTTGAATCTTATGTTATTTTTCATGGAGCGAAGAGTGGAAAAGAATTGGATGAATTGTTTGAAGAATGCGATTTTGCTATTGGAAGTTTGGGAAGACATCGGAGTGGAATAACATATATAAAGACTTTGAAGAATAGGGAATATGCTGCTCGAGGGTTTTCTTTTATTTACTCTGAAACAGACGAAGACTTTGATGCGGAGCCTTATGTATTAAAAGTACCTGCTGATGAATCTCCTATAGATATTAATCGTGTCATAGATTTTTATGATTCATTGAAAACGTCTCCAGAAGACATACGACTATCTATTAAGCATCTTTCATGGTCCGTACAGATGCAAAAGGTTCTGGACGTTTTGTGGTGATATTGTTGTTTGGATAGATTTATTAATTGTGCGCTATTATAAAGAATCTTATATGGAAATAGTAACACTAATAAAAGTTATACGTTATAAGCTTCGATATGGTTTCATAGTCGAATGGTACAACTTCTGGTATATGGCTTTAAGAAAGCGCCAAAAAGTGATTCCTTCGGTCGCTTCTATTAGTGAAACTATTTCTGAAATTGTTCAACATCATGCTTCTATTAGTCGGTTTGGAGATGGAGAAATGCTACTGACTAACCCTCACAAGTCAATAGGTTTTCAGAAAGGGAATGATATTCTTTCCAAACGATTGGTTGAAGTTTTAACAAGCACAGATGATGGGCATTTAGTATGTTTGTCTGATGTTTTTGTGAATTTATATCGTTATAACCGTAAAGCTAGACGTTTTTGGCGGACTCATTTCTTTTTATATGGTTTGTATTGGGATCATTATTTAACTCCTGGAAAGCAATATTATAATACATTCGTTACCCGTCCATATATGGATTTTGCTTCTAAAGAAAAATGTTCTCGTTGGTTTGAAGAATTGAAACAAATATGGAATGACAGGGACATCGTTTTTATCGAAGGTGAAAAAAGCCGTTTGGGAGTTGGAAATGACTTGTTTGATAATGCACGGAGTATTAAAAGGATATTGTGCCCAATAAGTGATGCTTTTGATAGATATGATGATATTCTTTCTGCCGCATTGAATTTAGAAAAGGATGTATTGCTCCTTATCGCTTTAGGCCCTACTGCTACTGTATTGTCATACGATTTATTTAAAGCCGGTTATCAGGCCATTGATATAGGTCATGTTGATGTTGAATATGAGTGGTGGCGTATGGGCGCAGAAAGAAAAGTAAAGTTGGCATATAAATATGTTAATGAAGCGGCCAATGGAAAGAGTGTTATCGATGGTGGTAACGAATATGAGAATCAAATAATAGCTAAGATATTATAAAATGAAAATAGTATATTATCTCCCTTCTCTTGTCGCCTCAGGTGGAATAGAAAGGATTATAACATTCAAAGCAAATTATTTTGCTGAGCATTTTGAGGATTATGATATTACTATCATTACTTCAGAACAAATGGGAGAAAATCCCTATTTTGAATTGTCCCCAAAGGTAAAACATATTGATATTGATGTTCCCATAGACAGGCCTTATTCTCAAAGTAGATTAAAGAAATATGTGGCATATCCGTATCGTTACTATTTATTTAAAAATAGATTATCGAAAACTTTAAAGCTGCTTAGTGCCGATATCTTTATATCGACTATGAGGAGGGAATTGAATTTTATTAATGACTTAAAAGACGGTAGTATTAAAATTGGAGAATTCCATGTTACTCGTTCTGCCTATGGTAGCGAAACAATTCAAAGCCGGAACTTTATAGTGAAATGGATAAGAACCTATTTTGCAAAGAGGTTTATATATGATTTGTCGAGATTGCGGAAAGTCGTTATATTAACCCATGAAGGTTCTTCAGAATGGCCGGAACTGCATAATATTGAAGTGATACCGAATCCGATCTCTTCTAAACTAACTAATAAACAATCAAACTGCTTAAATAAAAAAGTTATTGCAGTAGGAAGATATGTACCTCAAAAAGGATTTGACATGTTAATTTCTACTTGGCAAAAAGTCTTGCAGAAACATCCAGATTGGGAGTTAAATATTTTTGGTGATGGGCAATTAAAACAGTCATATCAACGATTAATTGATAAGCTAGGAATAAATGAAAGTTGTTTTTTAAGAGCCTCTGTTAAAAACATATACGATGAATATATAGAAAGTTCTATTTTTGTATTGTCTTCACGGTATGAAGGTTTGCCTTTGGTATTGGGAGAGGCAATGTCTTATGGTGTTGCTCCTATTTCATTCTCTTGTCCTTATGGGCCAAAAGATATGATTAAGAATGGTATAAATGGTATATTAGTAAAAAATGGTAATTGTGAAGAATTAGCAAATCAAATATGTCTTCTTATTGAAGATCCACAAAAGAGAAAATATATTGCAGAACAAGCGTATATTTCTTCCCAAAAGTATTATATGGAGAATATTGCAATTAAGTGGATAAATCTATTTGAAACAATAATAAAAAGTAATTAAGATGACGATTATATATATCTATCGTTCTTTGGCCGTTTATGGTGGAATCGAAAAGATTTTTGTAGATAAAATTAATTATTTGGCGGAGAATTTCGGCTATGATATTTATATGGTGACTTACGAGCAAGGTTCTCATCCAATCGTCTATCCTCTTTCTTCAAAGGTAAAATATATTGATTTACAAATACCCTTTTATACGCAGTATCGATCTAATTTGTTGAAACGTTTATATCTTAATCATATAATGTTAAGACGTTTTATTTTTAGATTAAAAGAATTAGTTGCTTCAACCCATGCTGAAATTGTTGTTGGTACGACTTGTGAATACACAACCTTGTATGCTCTTCATAAATTGAGACATAGAGTAAAAACTATAGTAGAAAGTCATACGTCCCTTTTCGGCTTGAAAATACAAGTGAGTATGAACTCTAATATATTTAAAAAAAGTATATACTATTTAGAAGATCTGAAGATTAAATATTTCGTGAGAAATGCTTCCTCGCTTGTATGTATCACTCAAAGTGATGCTGATGATTGGTCGTTTGTACCGAATATTAGGGTAATAATGAATATGCTATCATTTTATCCTACTACTATTGTAGAACGTGAAAAAGGTGAATATAATATTATCTCTGTAGGTCGGCTTGTGAAACAAAAAGGATATGATTTGTTGTTGAATATTTGGAGTCTTGTTCATGAACGGTATCCTGAATGGGTTTTGAATATTTATGGCGATGGAGATGAAAAAGCTAATTTACTAAAGTTGCGAGAAAATTTGAATCTGAGCCAATGCGTGAATTTCTGTGAACCAACATTGGATATATATAGTAAATATGTCGAAAATACTTTTTGTGTAATGTCTTCTCGCGCGGAAGGCTTTGGGTTAGTTTTGATTGAGGCTATGTCTTGTGGTCTTCCTTGTATTTCTTTTGATTGCCCACATGGACCTGCTGATATTATAAAAGATGGGGAAAATGGGTTCTTAATTGAAAAATCTAATCTTAAGGCTTTTGCAGATAAAATTGTTTATTTAATAGAGCATGAGGACGTTAGAAAAAGGATGGGGGAAAAAGCTAGAGAAAGTGTAAAACGATATTTGCCTAAGAACATTATGCCTCAATGGAAGAGTTTGTTTGAATCATTGATAAATATATAAAAAGATGAAATGGTATACTAGGTATTTGCGATGGTATGATAGATCTTTTACTGATATCACTTCAGAAGTTGTTGATGTGGTACGGGAAAAGATAGGTCGTTTAAATAGTGATTCGCCTTTAATAAGTGTTGTTATAATAGCTCATAACGAAGAAAAATGTTTAATAAGTTGTATTTTGTCTTTATTAGATAATCATTTTGAATTTCCAATAGAGCTAATAGTAGTTAATAACAATTCGACAGATCATACAGAAGAGTTATTACGAAAATTAGGTGTTACATACTATAATGAAGAGAAGAAGGGACCTGGTTATGCTCGACAATGTGGTTTAAATCATGCAAAAGGAAAGTATTATTTATGTATTGATGCGGATACAATATATCCACCCTATTATATAACGACGCACATCAAAGAGCTTTTAAAACCTGGAATTGTTTGTTCTTATAGTTTATGGAGTTTTATCCCAGACGCTTCTCATTCGAAGGCTGGGCTTTTAGCATACGAGTTTTTGCGGGATTTGTTTCTCTATTTACAAGCTATTAAACGTCCTGAACTTTCTGTAAGGGGAATGGCTATGGGCTTCAATACGGAATTTGCCCGAAGAATAGGATTTCGGACGGATATTATTCGTGGTGAAGACGGGTATCTAGCTTTTCAACTAAAGCAATATGGAAAGATTATCTTTATTCATAGCTGTAGAGCTAGAGTTGTGACAGGATATGGTACCTTAGAAAAGGATGGTTCTTTCTTTAGAAGCTTTATACTTCGATTTTATAAGCACTTTAAGCATCTTTTTTCGTTGTTTAGTAAGAAACGGAATTATAAAGATAAAGATTCCAATTTGATACAAAAAAGATAAAATAACTATTCATGTTTGGTATGACCAAATCTTTTTGCTGCACTCTTAAGATGAAATAGATTACCTATTGTTTTTATTGTAAGAGTCGGTATTTGGATAAATGAGAATAATAATTTTTTATTCCAATAATGTGATGGAATAGGAAGAAGCATAGTTAGTGTTTGGGCTAATGAAAGGCATAACCATTTGTCATAATAAATGGTATTTGAAAATAATAATAAGCAAAAAGTTATTCCATAAATAAGGGCCAATTGAATTAAACGTGGTGGAAGCATCCATTGAATAATTTTGTCTATGTAGGAAAAATTTAGAGAAATGATGGCATGTGGTAGATGTGGTAAGTTGGTAATTAGTGCATGGTATTGTGCTGCTATCCACCTTTTACGTTGTTGGCTTATATTATTTTGTTTATCGGTCTTTTTATCATAAATGTATAAATCGTGAGTGTATAGAATTTTTTCTTTTTGCTCAAGTAATAAAGCTTCTAGTTCTTTATCTTCTCCACTAGTCCATACTTTGTAAATATTATCTTTAAACCATTTGTAATCGAATGCCATCCCAGATCCTGATAAGGCTGGGGATAGACCTAATACTTGGTGTCCAGTTCGGAAAAAGCTTGTGTTAATTTCTTCGCTTACTCCGTCTAAAAGAGAGATTTGTGACTGCCCGATTATTCCTTTTCGATGTACTTGTATTGTTTTAGCTCCGATAGTTCTCATTTTATTAATTTCTGAGAGAAAGTTTTCTGGAGCTAAATTGTCTGCATCAAGAATTACGACTGTGTCAAAATCTCCTTTGATTGTCTCAATCGCTAATTTTAGCGCTTTCGCTTTGGTACTGTTACCGTAAGTGGCAATGAGAGTTGTTATAGGTAGAGTTTGTAGTTGTTTGATTGTCTCATTTTTTTGGTGATCGGAAATAGTTACTATCTGATAGTACTCTTGGGGATAATCTTGCTGTAGAAAAGTTTTGATTGAATTTACAATGACAGCGTCTTCCCCGTAAGCAGGGAATATAACAAGAAAACGATACCTTATTTGTGTATCAGGATATTGTCTCTGCTTATAGAAAAGTGAAGCGATTGCAAAAATTAGAAGGTATGCAACGCAAAGGGTAAGAAACGTAAATAATATCCAATCGATATAAGAAAATATGTTTAGCATATTATTTCATTTTATAAGGTAACCTAATGAAAGCAAATATAGCTCTATAGATTGTAATAGCCAAAGATAAGTTTCCTTTTATGCAAAAAAGGAAGCTGTTTTTTAAAGCAGCTATACTCAAAAGATATGCAATGGAGAGATAACAATTTATGCCTTGCAGATTGCGCCATGCGTATAGCAGCCTATTACGGTATAAATAGAATATTTGCATTTTACTTGTTTTGCCGGTACTTCGACTTTCTTTATGATATATAGTTTGGCATGGTTCATACCTCAATTCGTATCCTGCACGGCGGATTTGTGCACACCAATCCATCTCTTCGTAATAGAGAAAAAAAATATCTGACATGAAGCCTACTTTTTCAATGACATTTCGTTTGATAATCATAGCTGCTCCATGAAGAAAATAGGTTGGGGTAGGAGTATCGTATTGTCCGCGGTCTACTTGATCAAAACCGATGCTTTTGTTTCGTAGTGTGATAGGTGATAAATCTGTGAATCCTGCATATTGAAGATGGTGCGGTGGATAAGCAAAACAAATTTTAGGAGATATGCCACCTATCTTATCCGATTGATCAAGGACTTGAAGCAGTTTTGCTAAATGGTCTTCTTGAATGATCGTGTCATTATTGATAAAAAATAAATATTTTCCTTGAGCTTGTTCTAAGCCTAAGCTATTACCACCAGCAAATCCTAAGTTCTTATTGCTCCGAATGGTGATGACGCAATTACCGAACTGTTTTTGAATCGTTTCTGCATCATTGTTGCGAGAAGCATTATCTATTACGATGATTTCATAGCTTATGGAATGAACAACGTTGAAAATAGATTCTATGAGTTCGATAGTGTCTTCAAGGCCATTATAGTCTACTGTGATAAAAGAGAGTACTGGCATATCTGTTTTTATTTTTGTGCTGAGAGGATAGAAGCTTCATCTTGATGTTTTCTTTCGTTCTTTTCAATATGTGGAGCTGCAAAAGCAAGTGCAATACCTGTATACACGACAATACAATTAGGATATTGCATGACATCATTGCCATATGCAGACATGAAAAATCCGGCGCTCATACAAATCCAAGCTGCCATCAGTCCTCTTATTGCATTACTTTTTATCTTAAACAATAATAACCACGAAGCTCCCAAGAATAGTCCTCCATGAATAAAAATGAACAGTATTAATCCGATATATCCCGTTTCTACCCATACACTAATAATAAATGAATCTGGAGGATAGGGCATCCTTTCTTTAGGATGATAAATCCCTGGTTTTGATAAACCTAAACCGTATCCAATTGGTTTTCTTATCATCAGCATTTTTATTTTTTTTCGATTTTCAACTCTTAAGAGATAAGACGGGTCATTAGAAGGATGGAATGCTGATCGCATTTTATAAATATAAGAACTTCCGTTTCCGATATTCGTAAAAGAAAAGAAAGAATATATTGCTATTATAGCGAATAGAGTTATAATTCTACTTTTTAGACCTCCGGAAATGATTGCTAACAAAATGAGTGCTCCTAATGGAACTGCAATAGCGCTACGTGTGCCGGAAATAAACATCCCATATAATGATAGGATCGTGATAACTAAGCAATAAACTTTGAATGCTTTATTTTTTATATAAAACAATGATATGCCAAATGTGGTAGCAGCCATTGCCATATGAACACCAAAATTGGCCGCGTCCGTAAAGCAGGAAAAATATCGTATGCCTGACCAAATAATATGTGTACTGGCACCGCCTAATGTAAAAAGAAAGTAATTCTCTCTAGCATTCCAACCAAAATGCTGTTGACGAAAGGCGATAGCAACACAAATAAGGACAAATATGGACCAAATGATAAGTAATAGATATATTCCTTTAATATTTTTAATCGTAATAGGGACAAAAATGGTACACAATAGCGGGTATATGGCATATTGAAAAATAAGGACACTCCAAGCCTTGGGTACACAATTAGGATTTACTAATTCAAGAAAGCAATAAGCACTCCAGCATAAGATAAGCCAAAGCATCATATTTTTACATAGTTTCCAATTTACGAATTTGTTGTAAATAACATAGTATACTATGAATAATGTAGTCATTACAAAACATAATATGGATGTGACAATTCCAAGAGGATATTCTAGTAAAAAATCTGTAGGTATTACTACTAAAAACTGCAATGCAAATAAAAAATAGAACGCTTTCTGGGAATTCTTTATCATGAAAAGAACAATTATAATCAGTATGGGTACTAAACTAATAGTGATACTGATAGAAGGGGAAAAACTTAAAAGCTGCTTGTAGAAAAGAAAATATAAAATGGTTATCAAAACAACATAGGGCCATCCTTTCTCGTATAGCCATTGAAAAATTAGCGAAGTGTAACGGCTATTCTTCTTCATCTTCATCATTCTCTTTGATGCTAACTTCTTGAACACTTGGGCTGATTCCATTTGAATGTTCTGTTAATGCTAATTGAGAATAACGGTACATCATCTTACGGAAGAATGTATAAGGAGGCAACATGCCTGTATAATTTTGAACTTCTTCTCTAGAGGCCTGATTCAGATAAAGATACAAAGGCGCATTGCCAACTTGTTCTTTCAATGCTTTTACTAAGATATTATCGTTTGATTTCCATCCATGGTCAGCACGAGCAATAATTAAATTTAGATTGGCCTGTTGCAATAGTTCTGATGGAATGTTATTGTCTCGTAGATTGGGATATTCGACGATAGCAATATTTTCGTCTTGCGGATGGTAAAGATCGGTAATGTTTTTAGCTAAAATATAATTCTTTGAGTTTGGATTGAAGTCTTTTTCGTATGATACGATACAAACTTTTAAGCCAATGCTTTCCCAATAATTAGACAATTGCTCGGCTAAATAAGATTTACCTGTACCACACTCTGTACTGATAAAATTAACGATAAAGGGCAAACTCTCTTTGTGTTCGGTGAAGAAGCGCAGTATACTAGTACTTAAATATTTAGTTGCCATTTCGGAACAAATCGTATTGTAATTTCGAAATCGAAACATTGATTTGCGAGGGAAAGAACCGAGTACTGGTAAATGGGTAATACGGCGAGCACGGATGGTATCACGTAGGGTTTGGTCTATTAGTTCTAACAGCAAAAGAAATCCTAAAATAAACAGAAAACTTCCGAAAAAGGCTGCTATTACAACTTTTTTGCGTACTCCACCTATAGAAGAGAGAGGGTATGCCGGAGGAGTAAGAACTTTCAAAGTAGCCGATGTCATTTCAAGATTCTTTTTACGCATGAGGGCATCATCGTAAGATTTTAATAATGACAAATAATTGGCTTCGGTAAAATTGATGCTTCTTTCTTTCCGCTTTATAGTAGAGCCGACTGGGGCAAAGAATATATAACGTTCATTCAACTCTCGACGGGCTTTATCCATAACTTTTAAATCAGCTTTACTCTTTTCGTAATTGATTAGCTCCCCTAACCAACTGTCTACAATATTATCTTTGGCAATTCCTTCTTTGGTATATTGATGCTTTTGATATTTTGTAGTGATAGCAGATAAATCATTTTGTGCTTTACTTAGTTCTCTTTTATTTATGTTTAAATTTACGTCAGAGGTATTCGGTAATATTTCTCCTTCAGAGACTTTTGCTTGCAACTCGGATACTTGTCGTAATTTATTTAGAAATTCCATGTTCGTAAGATATTGCTTTGTGTTGGAATTCATCTGTTTCTCAAGCTCCTGCAAGGCTGATTTCGAGCTGCTGTATAGTAATAGAGCATCTTGATGTCTTAGTTCAAATTCTTTGTTTACTGCTGCTATTTCTTTTGTTTCGTCCGTATAGTTGATAACTCTTTTAGATATATTATAGGCTGTTAAATCATTCTCTTGTCCATGAAGATCTCTTCCGATGATATCTAATTGTTGTCTAAAATATTCTATTACTTTATCTGTTTGTCCATAGCGAATAGCACTGTATTCGTTGACGAATTCTTTTGAGATAATAAGCAAAGTGTTATAAGCAATTCCTGGATCAGTATCGTTGTAAGAGATTTTTAGTAGGTCACTATTACCTTCCCGTTCTACTGTTATCCGTTGTAAATCGTTATAACAAAAATGGGGCATATTATAGTGAAAAAGTCCATAGAGATAATTGTCTTTGTTGGAATTATAATATCTTAAAAAATTATTATAAGTAGCGTCTTCGCTCTTCTTATTGATAAGTCTTAATATGGCTTTACCTTGCGGGCTATTTTTTAGATGATTGTAAATCATCTTATAGTTTTGGGCCAGGATATAATTATTGTCGCTATTCGGATTTCCATTAATCAGGCAACGGGCATAGAGTCGAAGACAAACATTTTGTAAAGTTCCTTCGGATTTGATAATATTAATAATGTTGTCTATGGAATTTTGAGCGACGGCGTAAACTTGCGATCCGTCTTTTTCCAGAGAGTATCCTGATATGACTCCCGTATACACTAAGCAATTGACCGAATAATTTTTAGAAAGATGTTTTGAACCTATGATTGCCAGCATAGTGATCGAAAGAGTACCGAGGATTAGCCACCAGCGTATCCGATATAAAAATCTAAATATATAAAGAACGTATTCCATAATAGTTATTTCTTTTTAAAAAGAGGGGTATGGGAGAGAAGTTCAAGGGTCATCATGTCTCTGATTAATGTGTTCTTACAAGTTTCAAAAGCTTGTTTAGATTGGCTTTGTCCAGATTTTGCACTAGCTAAATCAGAAGGAGTTGCTTTTCCATTAGCGAACTTATTTTCAATATATTCGTATTGTACAGTCGTTTGAACTAATGCATCATTACATATTTTAAGAGTACTGATATTAAGCATGACACTCGAATATAGTTCTATGATTTGCTTTTTAAGTTCTTCGAACTTGATCTCTCTTTCGAGCTCTGCAGATCTGATTGCCAAGCGTTGTCTTTTGAGACTTGGACGAATATCAAACAGTTTGTCTAAAGGGATACTCACTCCTGCTCCAACAGAATATAGATTCTGAGTAGTAGAACTGAAATTGGTGGTAGCAGGTGTGTATACATCAGAATAATAGGCATCGTTAGCCATTCTGCCGTATTGGTAACTTCCACGGATACTGAAGAAGCTGAGAAAATCCCGTTTTTGCTTGGAAAGTAACATCTTTTGAATGAGTATGTCATTCTCTTGAAATTGGTAAATGGGTGATCTCTTTGCATTCTCAAAGAGAAGAGAAAGCGATGGGAGATTTATGTTTTGAAGCTCGTTATTATTCAGCTCCGAATAATCGCTGATAGTAGTTGCATCTTCGTTTTGTGCAATGCACTTGTCTGTTATGAAGCTAGCAAAAAAAATGACAAGGATGAATAGAGTATATCTTTTTATTAAAAGCATATTACAATCTCTTAATTAATAAGGTGTAAAGGTAAGTATAATTTTTTAAAACTACTTCTTTTTGTTGAAAAATGTTGTATAAACCTTCCTCTTTGTTGCTCTTTTACCATATTATAAGACGTAAAAAAACGTCTCAGAATCGTCCTCTAACGATTTCCGAGACGCAACACAAAAACTAAACTAGACTTCAACTATACAAAAATCAGGGGTTTCACAACTCCTTTAATGGTGCAAATATCGTTATAGTTTCTTGAATATCCAAATTTCGTGATAAAAAATACATATTCTACTGTCGAACAGAGTGATTTTTTTCAAAAATTTGCATTCTTTGTTCCAACAATTCGTATTGATTGTCTTTGATGAACGATGTACATGCCCGTAAACCTTCTTGCTTGCTGCCTGTGGTCACTAGAGAGATGGCACTTACACCGTAATACATCAATTCTTTTGCCAATTTACTACTCGTCATACCCGGGTATCCAATAGTAAAATAGAAGCCATCGGCAACGGGTTCGCCCAAGTCATTATCATACACTAAGTAGAAGCCATGGCGCAGGAATATTTCTTTCAATTTGCGTGCCCGCTCTCCATAGACTTTGACCTCATCGATGAAATTATATTTACCTTCACAGGCTGCTTTGAGCATTGCTGCTAGTGCGTATTGTGCCGAATGGCTCGTACCAGATGACAGGGCATATAGTATACGATGAATAAAGACGGTTCCGAAAGTTCCGCCTCCGTAGCGTGTAGCGAAACCCGAATAGCTGCGGTGGTAAAGTGAATCGGATATGCAACTGACTCCTATACGTTGACCGGCGTAGCTGAAAGCTTTAGAACCTGATATCAGTAAAATATAGTTCTTAGTGTAGTGAGCCACTGTCGGTTGGAAAGGTGGTTGATAAGGTTGACTGAGATCCTTGCGAAAGTCCATTGCAAAGTATGCCAAATCTTCTAATACGATGACATCGTATTTGGTTGCCAGTTCACCAATTGTTTTTAGCTCTTCTTCTTTTAAACAAATCCAACTTGGATTGTTTGGATTAGAATATATGATTGCTGAGATATTTCCTTTGCTGAGATAGCTCTCGAGTTTATCTTTTAACTTTTCACCGCGATAGTCGTAGACATCAAATGTCTCATATTTCTGTCCCATTACAACCAGCTGTTGCTTTTGAACAGGAAATCCCGGGTCGATGAACAAAATGGTGTCTTTCTCCGGATTGCATTGACTGCAAGTGAGAAAAGATGCGAAGGTACCCTGCATAGAACCTGTGACGGGGACGCATCCTTCAGGGCTGATATCAACATTGATAAAGGCTTTTACAAAATTGGATGCTTCTTGTTTCAGTTCTGCAAGGCCGTTGATGTCAGGATAGAGGCTTGCAATGCCCTTTTGAAGAGCTGCTATTTCGGCTTGTACACCGACAGAAGAAGGAGGAAGTCCGGGAACGCCCATCTCCATTTTGATGAATTCGACACCTGATTCTTGTTCTGCCTTGGCGGCAATAGCTTTTACTTCACGGATCGTGGCTTTAGAGAAGTCTACGATTTGGAACTCATTGATAGTGTTATCAATGAGTTCTCTGTTAATCGGAGTATTTTTCATGGTAATATATAATTAATATGGTCTTGTCTTATTCGATTCCGTGAGCCGAGACGTTCGAATCTATTTTAGAAATAAGTTTCTGAAGAACAACTCCAGGGCCACATTCGGTGAAATCTGTTGCGCCGTCAGCAATCATGTTTTTGGCGCTCTGAGAGAAACGGACGGGGGCGGTGAGTTGTGCTACTAGATTTTTTCTTATTTCTTCAGGATCTGTATGAGGTTTGGCATCTACGTTTTGATAGATCGCGCATTTAGGGATGTTGAAGTTTGTCTTTTGGATAGCTTCTTCCAGTTCTTCTTTGGCCGGTTGCATCAATGGTGAATGGAATGCACCACCTACTTTCAGCGGAAGAGCGCGTTTTGCTCCTGCGGCTTTCATTAGTTCGCAAGCTTTATTGATACCTTCGATAGTGCCTGAAATAACCAATTGTCCCGGGCAATTGTAGTTTGCCGGTACGCAAACTTCGCCTTCTGCATTTACCTGTTCGCATATTTCTTCTACTTTTTCATCAGAAAGAGCAATGATAGCTGCCATTGTCGAAGGTTTGGCTTCGCAAGCTTTTTGCATAGCCATAGCGCGGGCATAAACCAATTTCAGTCCGTCTTCGAAGTTCAAAGCACCACTAGCAACCAATGCGGAGAATTCTCCAAGCGAATGTCCGGCAACCATCTCTGGTTTAAAAGCCTCACCCATGCAGAGGGCAGAAATAACAGAATGAAGGAATACGGCAGGCTGTGTTACTTTTGTCTGTTTCAATTCTTCATCTGTTCCATCGAACATTATATCAGTGATGCGATAGCCTAAAATGCTATTTGCTTTTTCAAATAATTCTTTTGCTAACGCAGAACTTTCGTATAAGTCTTTGCCCATTCCTACAAATTGAGCTCCTTGACCGGGGAATACAAATGCTTTCATCTTTTTATTTTATTTTTAATTCGGTGCAAATTTATAAAAACTCTTTGGATAAATCGTTGCATTTGTTACATTATTCTTCTTTAGTCTGTAAAAGAGAGTGCCGAAAGAGAGAGGCTATTCATTATAATATATGTATATTTAGGGAAATATTCTTTACTTCTTTCTTGTACAAAATAGATATTGTCCTTTATATAATAAGTGTCCTTTTGTTAATGTAAAAATAAGAACGCTTAAATATATGTAAAACAATAAATTGGGATGGCGAAAAATAATAGCTTTTATTTGGAGAAAGAAAAAAAACATATATATTTGTGCTGTATTTAAATATTAAAATCAATATGCAAAGCACTCAACCTAAAAATGGGTATGCCCTTAATCATATATCAATCGATTCTGTTATTTTAGGGTTCGATGGTAAAGATTTGAAGGTGTTGCTCGTCCCTCAGAAAGTTGAAGTAGGAGCAAAACTGCTTTATTTTAAAAAACTACCGGGTGATCTTATCTTTAAAGACGAAGATTTTGAAGTAGCGGCACATCGTACGTTAAATGATCTGACGGGTATTCATGGCGTCAGAATGTATCAGTTCAAAACGTATGGCTCCAAAGATCGTTGTTCGGAGAAAGACTTTCTTTGGTTGGGACAAACCTCGGGAATCAAGGTTGAGAGTATTGTAACTACTGCTTATTTGTCGGCTGTCAAACTTGATGGAACCCTTAGACTCACAGTTAAGAAATACGGTTGTGAATGGTGTGCTATTAACGAGGTAGGTGATTTGGCTTTTGATCATAATGTTATTTTAGAAGATGCCCTATCTTATTTTAGAAGATTAGTCAGTCATAGTCCTGCTATCATATTCGAATTGTTGCCTCGCAAGTTTACTATATTGCAATTGCGTACGCTATTCGAGCTGATTAATCGAAAGAAATATGATATTCGAAATTTCCAGAAGAAACTGACACAGATGAAGTATGTGGTTTCGTTAGACGAATTCGAAAAGGGAGTGCGGCATCGTGCTGCCAGGTATTATCATTTTGATAAAGTGCTTTACAACAAGTCGAGACGTTGATTTATTGAGTGTGGTATTATTGCAAAAACTAAACACAATGCTTTTAATGACTACCCGTATCGTGTGGGGGAGGTATCCTATTTGTCATTAGGCATAAGAAATTTATAATAATATGTATTTATTAGGTTATGACATTGGTAGTTCGTCGGTAAAGGCTAGTTTGGTAGATGCCGACTCAGGAAAGTGCGTTGCTTCGGCATTTTACCCCAAAACAGAAGCTCCTATTATCTCCGTAAAGGCTGGATGGGCCGAACAGAATCCGTCAGATTGGTGGAATTATTTGAAACTCTCTACAGCCGCTGTGCTCCAAGAGAGTGGGGCAGACCCGTCGGCAATCATGGCTATCGGAATTTCTTATCAGATGCACGGATTGGTCTGTGTAGATAAGGAACAAAACGTGTTGCGTCCTGCCATTATCTGGTGCGACTCACGCGCTGTACCCTTCGGAAGCAGTGCTTTTAAGGAAATAGGATCGGATAAGTGTCTTTCTCATCTACTCAATTCGCCCGGCAATTTTACGGCCTCCAAATTAGAGTGGGTGAAACAGAACGAACCGCAGATATTCGAGAAAATAGACAAGATTATGTTGCCCGGCGATTATATTGCCATGAAGTTGTCCGGAGAGATTTGTACTACGGTTTCCGGTCTTTCGGAAGGTATGTTCTGGGATTTCAAAGAGAATCGTGTTGCAGACTTTCTGTTAGATTATTATGGATTCGACAAATCTATTTTGCCCGACATTCGCCCCACTTTTTCCGAACAGGGGCAACTTAGTGCATCTGCTGCTGCCGAACTGGGCTTGAATCAGGGCATCAGTATTGCATATCGTGCCGGCGATCAGCCCAACAACGCTTTGTCTCTCAATGTATTTGATGTTGGAGAGATTGCCTCTACGGCAGGAACTTCGGGAGTCGTTTACGGTGTCAATGGCAATGTCAATTATGATAATCTGTCTCGTGTCAATACCTTTGCCCACGTCAATCATTCTGCCCAGCAGACACGTTTGGGAGTTCTGCTGTGCATCAATGGCACTGGTATATTGAACTCATGGACTCGTCATCAGATTCTTGGAGATACGTTGTCGTATGCCGAGATGAACGATTTAGCAGCAACGGCTCCGATTGGGTCTCAAGGTTTGGCTATCATGCCATTTGGCAACGGCGCCGAACGTATGTTAGAAAACAAAGAAATGCATTGCAGCATCAATGGCATCGATTTCAATATCCACCAGCGGCAACATATTGTGAGAGCTGTGCAAGAGGGAATCGTATTCTCTATGAAGTACGGTATTGATATCATGCAGGATATGGGACTTCCGGTGAAAGTCATTCATGCCGGCTATGCCAATATGTTTATGAGTCCGTTATTTCGAGATACTTTGGCAAGCGTAACAGGTGCCACCATCGAACTCTACAATACGGACGGTTCTGTGGGGGCTGCCAAGGGAGCCGGTATGGGTATAGGATATTATAGAAACAACACCGAAGCCTTTGCTACACTCGAGAAAAAGCAGGTTATCGAGCCCGATACGAAACAAGAAACAGCATATAAAGATGCATACGAACATTGGAAACAGTGTTTATCCAACTATGGCTATTAATTAATATATTTAAATCTATATAAATTATTTTATCATGACAAAAGAATATTTTTCTGGAATTGAAAAGATTAAATTCGAAGGTAAAGAGAGTAAAAACCCGATGGCATTTCATTATTATGATGCCAATAAGGTTGTAATGGGTAAACCCATGAAAGATTGGTTGAAATTTGCAATGGCTTGGTGGCACACACTCGGTGCACAAGGAACAGACCAATTCGGCGGTGATACCAAAGCTTTCCCTTGGAATGGTGATCCTGAAAAGCTACAGCTTGCTAAGAACAAAGTCGATGCAGGTTTTGAATTTATGCAGAAGGTGGGTATTGAATACTATTGCTTCCACGATGTAGATCTTTGCTCCGAAGCAGATTCTATAGAGGAATACGAAGCCAATTTGAAACAGATCGTAGCTTACCTGAAGCAAAAAATGGACGAGACCGGTATTAAGCTCCTATGGGGTACTGCCAACGTCTTCAGCCATGCCCGTTATATGAATGGTGCTGCTACCAATCCTAATTTCGACGTAGTAGCTCGTGCTTCTATTCAGCTGAAAAATGCAATTGATGCGACGATTGAGCTCGGCGGTACAAACTATGTATTCTGGGGTGGTCGCGAAGGCTATATGTCGTTGTTGAATACCGATCAGAAACGCGAAAAAGAACACTTGGCTATGATGCTGACAAAGTGCCGCGATTATGCTCGTGCAAAGGGATTCAAAGGCACATTCCTTATCGAACCCAAGCCAATGGAACCAACCAAACATCAGTATGATGTCGATACCGAGACGGTTATCGGATTCCTTCGTGCTCACGGTTTGGATAAAGACTTTAAAGTAAACATAGAGGTCAATCATGCAACACTTGCCGGCCATACATTCGAACACGAATTGGCTGTTGCCGTAGACAACGGAATGCTTGGCTCTATCGATGCCAATCGCGGTGATTATCAAAACGGTTGGGACACAGACCAATTCCCTATCGATCATTTCGAACTTGTTCAGGCTATGATGCAGATTATTCGCAATGGTGGTTTACACAACGGCGGATCGAACTTCGATGCAAAAACTCGTCGCAATTCTACCGACTTGGACGATATTTTCATTGCTCACATCAGTGGCATGGATGCGATGGCTCACGCACTGCTTAGTGCTGCCGAGATATTGGAGAAGTCTCCGTATCAACAGATGTTCAAAGAACGTTATGCTTCTTTCGACGCAGGCAAAGGTAAGGACTTCGAAACGGGCAAGATGGACCTCGAAGACTTGGTAGCTTATGCTAAAGAGCATGGAGAACCGAAGCAGATAAGTGGCAAACAAGAGCTTTACGAAGCTATTGTAAACATGTATTAATAGTGTGTTATTTTTATGGAAAACGCTAAAGGTAGTAAATTGTACCTCTTCAGTATTGTCCTCGTGGCAGTACTGGGAGGCCTTTTGTTTGGATATGATACGGCAGTCATCTCGGGTGCTGAAAAAGGGTTGCAGGCATTCTTTCTGGGTGCTACAGATTTTCAGTATACCGATGCTATACATGGCATCACCTCTTCGAGCGCCCTTATCGGGTGTATCATCGGTAGTGCCATATCCGGACTGTTCGCGTCGAGATGGGGACGAAAGAACTCGTTGATATTTGCCGGTATTTGTTTCTTTCTCTCTGCATTGGGCTCTTATGAACCCGAATTTTTGTTCTTCACTCACGGTAAGCCCACTTACGAACTACTGATTGCCTTCAATTTGTATCGTGTATTGGGTGGCGTTGGTGTCGGTTTGGCTTCGGCCATCTGTCCGATGTATATAGCCGAGGTGGCTCCGACAAATATTCGTGGCACATTGGTCTCTTGGAATCAGTTTGCAATCATATTTGGTCAGCTAGTGGTTTATTTTGTCAACTTTGTGATTCTTGGTTCGCACACCAATCCTATTATCGATACCGTAAAAGGGGTTGCAGCCGTTATGCCGGGATCAGATACTTGGACCATAACCACGGGATGGCGTTATATGTTTGTCAGCAATGCTTTTCCCGCAGGACTCTTCACGTTGCTTGTATGCTTTGTGCCCGAGACTCCTCGTTATTTAGCTCTTATAGGCAAGGATCATAAGGCTCTATCGGTTTTGGAACACATTAACGGTACTGTGAAGGCAAAGCAAATACTTGCCGAAATTAAGTCTACGGCAGAAGTCAAAACCGAGAAGCTCTTCAGCTATGGATTGTTGGTTATCTTTATCGGTATCATGCTCTCTGTTTTCCAGCAGATTGTGGGTATTAACGCCGTGCTTTACTTTGCACCGAGAATTTTCGAATCCATGCACATGGGCAATCCTATGGCACAGACGGTTATCATGGGTGTTATAAACATTCTCTTCACCCTGGTTGCTATCTTTACTGTCGAGAAGTGGGGACGCAAGCCGTTGCTTATTACCGGATCCATAGGTATGGCTGTCGGAGCTATCGGTGTGGCATTGACCAATCTATTCAACTTGCCTCCAATTGTCTCTGTAGTAAGTATCATGTTCTATTCGGCAGCGTTTATGATGAGTTGGGGCCCTATTTGTTGGGTGCTTATAGCCGAAATATTCCCCAATACCATTCGAAGCGGTGCTGTCGCTGTTGCGGTTGCATTCCAATGGATAGCCAATTTTGCCGTTTCGTCGACGTTCGTGCCTCTTTATAATATGAAGATGGGTGGTTTGAGCAATTTCGGGCATATATTTGTTTATGCTCTCTATGGCATCATCTGCGTTGTAGCTGCTATATTCGTATGGAAACTAGTTCCGGAGACTAAGGGCAAAACGCTCGAAGATATGACTACCTTGTGGCGAAATAAACACTGATTAATCAGTTTATATCAATAAAAATAGAGAGATGGATTCAATCGGATTCATCTCTCTATTTTTATTGTTATCTCTCTATCTGTCTCTTCTGTTTTGTATCACTAGAGTATCATTCATCTGCATGATATGTATGGTACAATGTTTGAAAGCTAATGTTTCATTGTTTTCGTCTTTATTGTTCATTCGTTTGGTGCGCAGCATACATTCATATGCTGCGCACCAAACAATTGTATGCTGCGCAGCATATGAATGTATGCTGCGCACCAAACAGATGATTCATCCGTATGGAACGGATGTTAATGTCGTATATTGCAGACGAATGATACCTATTGTATGGATGAAATATGGGATGCTACCTGATGAAACAAAAAAAAGAAGAGTTCATTGAGATATAATGAACTCTTCTTCTACGATTTAATAATCTTTGCCGAGGCTTATTCTATGCGGCGCGAACCGTCGCTGATAACTACGTCGTAAGCTTCTGGTTTGTGATTGAATTTAGCTTCGTACTTGGCCATGGCCGTTTCGATAAACTTGTCGTACAACTCTTCTTTTACAAGGTTGATTGTACAACCGCCGAAACCACCGCCCATCACGCGCGAACCGGTAACACCACATTCTTTGGCGATGTCGTTCAGATAGTCAAGTTCTTCGCAACTTACTTCGTACAACTTGCTCATGCCGTGGTGTGTTTCGTACATCTTCTGGCCTACAGTCTCATAATCGTTGCGCTCCAAAGCTTCGCAAACGTCGAGTACGCGTTGTATTTCTGCTATTACATACTCAGATCGCATATAGTCTTCGGCACTTATTTCGGCCTTCACTTCGTTGAGCATTTCCATATTGGCATCGCGAAGGAATTCGACGTGCGCATGTTTCTTTTGAATAGCGGCAACTGCACTTTCGCAACTTTCGCGGCGCTTATTGTAAGCCGAAGAAGCTAGTTCGTGCTTTACTTTCGAGTTGAGCAATACCAGACGATAGCCTTCCGGCTTGAAAGGAAAGTACTGATATTCGAGTGAACGGCAATCCAGACGAATGAGACTGCCCGCTTTGCCGAATACGGAAGCAAACTGATCCATAATACCGCAGTTTACGCCGCAGTAGTTATGCTCGGTAGCTTGCCCTACTTTGGCAAGTTCGAACTTATCGATTTTATTATCGCCGAATAGCTCGTTGATAGCGAAAGCAAAAGTACTCTCAAGAGCAGCCGAAGAGGACATGCCCGCACCGAGAGGTACATCGCCTGCAAAAGCTGTATTGAAGCCTTGTACATCAACACCGCGTTTGATCATCTCGCGGCATACACCAAAGATATAACGTGCCCAACTGGCGCGGGGAATATCTTTCTCTTCAAGACCGAATTCTACATAGTCTTTCAGGTCTATAGAGTAGGCAAGAACTTTATTTGTACCGTTAGGCTTGATCTCTGCCATAATGCCTTTGTCTACTGCGCCGGGGAATACGAATCCTCCATTATAGTCTGTGTGTTCACCAATAAGATTGATGCGGCCCGGCGAAGCGTAAATATAGCCCGTGGTACCGTCAAAGTGTTTGATGAATCGGCTTCTTACATATTCTATTTCCATGATATTTTGTTAGTTGGTTTGTATACTCTAGTCTACTTTGATATTTTTGTTGACATTCTTGCTACCTATAGCTGCATAGAATAAAATAAATGCGAGAGCAATAACGATAACTCCATAACTAGCCTTGTAGGTAGTAACATCGGCAATCCAGTTTTGGAATAGAGGTAAAACTCCTCCACCAACAACCATCATCATAAATGTGCCTGATGCCATTGCCGTATATTTGCCTAGTCCTTCTACTGCAAGATTGAAGATCGATCCCCACATTACCGAAGTACATAGACCGCACAATACCAATAGTAGGGCAGTCATAGGAACTTGAGCCATGCTGAAACTGGAGCCTGTGAATACCGGCATTGATACTTTGGTTGCAATAGGAGCAACGATGGCGCCTATAATCAACACGATAGCCAGAGTTGAAGCTACAGTAAGCTGAACTTTACTTGAAACCTTACCGCTGATGAAGCTCGATATGAAACGACCGATCAACATCAGGAACCAATAAGTACCGGCTACAAATCCGGCAATAGTAGCAGCTGTGGCTGGATCCATTTGAGCACCTTTGGTAGGATCCGGATCGGAAAGGAAGAAATTCAATGTGCCGGGAATACCTACTTCGACACCAACATATAGGAAGATAGAAATAACACCAAATACAAAGTGTCTGAAAGCCCATGGGCTAGACTCGAATACAACGTGTTCGGATTGTAGCTGTGGGTCTGTGATAGGAATGAAACCTAAAATGATGAATGCTACAACAAATACACCCATGGCGATGAATAATACGGGGTTGACATCGGCAATCACAGTGCTCTTTGTTACAGAACCAATTAGTCCACCTACAAGCATAGGAGTGAGGGTACCCATCAAAGAGTTGAATGTACCACCAATCTGTACAAATTGGTTACCTTTCTTACCGCCGCCGCCAAGTAGTGTCAACATGGGGTTGACAACTGTATTTAGCATACATACAGAGAAACCGGCAACAAATGCACCAAGCAAATAAACGTAGAAATTTGTTGGAAGTCCAAAACATTGTGAACCTAATCCTACAATGCCCGACAGATACTGAATGAGCACTCCGAAGAAGCCTATTCCGATAGCTGCTAGCGCTGTCTTTTTATAACCTATTTTAGTTAATAATTTACCGGCAGGAATACCCATGAATAGATATGCCAGGAAATTCATCATATTTCCCATCATACCTAGCGCATTGGAACCTTCGATACCTGGTTGCTGCTTCCATATTACACCAATGGGGGCTGCAAGGTTGGTGACGAATGAAATCATGCCGAATAAGAATATCATCGTAATAATAGCGACGACATTACCGTTTTGTTTGTTTGTTGAATCCATTATAAATTGATATTGTTTAATTAGTTAAAAGAATGATTTGTCATGTTTTATTTTTCTACACCGAATTTGTAGATAGTAGTTTGTTGGTATTCGTCGCCCGGTAGTAGTGTACACGGTGGGAAATAGGATACATTAGGTGTGTTGGGGAAGCACTCGGCCTCAAAGCAAATGGCACTTCGTGCAGGGAAAGTTGCTCCATGTGCTCCTTCAAATCCGTTGAGCCAGTTGCCTGTGTATAGTTGTACTCCTTCTTCTGTGGTGTATACTTCCATGGTACGTCCGCTATTGGGTTCTTTGCACGTAGCTGCCAACGTAAGTTCGCCACTCTCCGGCTTGTTGATAATATAGCAATGGTCGTATCCGGCGCCATGTATCAGTTGTCCAAAGCGTTCGTTGATTCTTTCGCCTATCATAAATGGATTGCGAAAATCCATAGGTGTATCGTCTACTTTCAGAATTTCACCGGTAGGAATCGAATTTTCGTCAATAGGAATGTAAAAATCTGCATTGATGGTGACGATGTTGTTGTCTATAGTAGGCGTTGGATTGTCAATACCTGCCAGATTGTAGAATCCATGGTGGGTGAGGTTCACAATCGTTGCAGCGTCGGTGGTAGCATGATACTCCATCGAAATAGAATTTTCTTCTTCGTCCAATTGATAACGGATTTGAACCTCTAGTAGTCCTGGAAATCCTTCTTCGTTGTTTAAGGAACGGCGTTTGAATTCGATTGTGCGTTCGTCCAGTTGCTCGGCATGCCACACGCGGGTATGGAATCCCGTAGGGCCGCCATGTAGTGAGTTTGGCCCATTGTTGATAACCAAGTCGTGATCTTCGCCGAACAAGGTGAATTTGCCTTTTGCTATGCGGTTGGCATATCGTCCGATCGTTGTGCTCAAAAATGGTTCTGGACTATTGATTACACTCTCTATGTTGTCGTGTCCTAATATGACATTAGCATATTTATCGTTCTTGTCCGGTACCATGATTGACAATACGGTGCAACCATAATTGGTGACTGCCACTTCCATACCATTCTTATTGCGAAGAATGAAAAGGTCGGTGAACCGGCCGTTTATCTCTTTTTGAAAATCTTCCTTTTTTAATCCCGAAAGATTCTCTTCTGTTAGAAAAGTGCTCTTCATTATTTCAATTTTAAAATATTTCTCATGCAAAGAAAACAATTATATTCTTATCTCCAAAGTAATGTGAACAAAAAGTAATGTCTGTTTTATGAAAGTTTAAAGGAGTAATCGTATATTGCCCTTAATTTCGCATATCATCTAATAAATTCGCCTTTTAGAAAAGAATTAATTTCGTTGTTTATTATTCGTTTTCCATAATTTCTTTGTAAGTTTGTCCCGTAAATGTAGAGACTTTACAAAAGATAAAATAACCGAAGTATTTAAACGAATATTTTTTATTAAAATGTATCCTTTAAAATTTGAACCGATCCTGAAAACGAAAATCTGGGGAGGTAACAGAATTATCCCATTCAAACATCTAAGTGATAATCTTCCCGATGTAGGAGAGAGTTGGGAACTCTCTGGTCTCGAAGGTGACGAATCTGTAGTAGTTAATGGTCCGGAAAAGGGTTGTACCATTGTTGAAATGATACGGTACTATAAACATGAATTGCTGGGCGAAGAGAATTATGCTAATTTCGGCGAAAAATTCCCTTTGCTCATTAAGTTTATAGATGCCAAGCAAGACCTTTCCGTTCAGGTTCATCCGGATGACGATATGGCAAAGCAGCGCCATGGGTCGTTGGGTAAAACCGAGATGTGGTATGTGATTGATGCCGATAAAGGGGCAAAAATCACTTCTGGGTTTTCACAGCAGATAACAAAGAAAGAATACAAGGAACGTGTTTTCAATAATACTTTTTCTGAAGTATTAATGGAGCATGATGCTCATTCGGGGGATGTGTTTTTTCTTCCTGCGGGTCGTGTACATGCTATTGGCGCCGGTGTCTTTCTTGCTGAAATACAAGAAACGTCGGACATTACTTACCGGATATACGACTACAACCGTAAAGATGCGAATGGCAAAACTCGCGAACTGCATGTAGATCAGGCTCGCGATGCTATTAATTACGAAGTGCTCGACGATTATCGCACTCCATACGAGGCAGTGAAAGATGAACCCGTAGAATTGGTGGCTTGTCCTTATTTTACGACTTCTCTATATGATTTGACCGAAGAAATTTCGTGTGATTACTCAGAACTAGACTCTTTTGTTATCTTTATTTGCTGTGGAGGTAGCTGCAAGTTGACCGATAATGAGGGAAATAGTATTTCCGTTCAGAGCGGCGAAACTGTTTTGTTGCCTGCTTCTATAGATAGCGTGACACTTGTTCCGGATGGTGAAGGAGTTAAATTGCTGGAAGTATATATCTAAGTGAATTATATTTTATGTGCGAAGGAGGGCGGACTAGAGAGTTCGTCCTTCTTTTTTGGGTGATTATTACATCCGGATGATAAGCCAAGTGGTGTATACGACCCATGCTAATATAAGGATAATGCCTTCGAAGCGCATGATAATGCGTTTGCCGAAAAAGAGCCCGAAGAACCAGAGCAATATGGACGAAGCAACCAACCAAAGATAGTCGAAGTTTGATATTCCTTTCGGAAAGAGCGGCGTAATGGTAGCCGAACATCCTAAAATAAAGAATATATTGAAAAGATTGCTACCAATGATATTTCCGATAGCAATTTCCGGATTCTTCTTCATGGCGGCTACTACAGATGTGGCAAGTTCGGGTAGAGAAGTGCCTATTGCTACGATAGTGACGCCTATTACTGCTTCGCTGATACCTAATCCTCTAGCAATGCCTATGGCACCGTTCACAAATATTTGTCCGCCAAAGATCAATGCGGCCAGTCCCAAAAGAATGAAGGTTATAGATTTCCACCACGAAAGGGCTTTTATTTCAATCTCTGCTGTTTTTTCATTGGTGTTTTTGGATATGGCTATCGAGTAACCTAGGAAGATGACAAAGAAGCACAATAAGATGAGTCCGTCGGTAGAACTGATCACATTCATCGGTGCATGATCCAGAAGTACGTCATTGGCACATACCAACAGAACTACGGATGCCAGTATGCAAAGTGGAATTTCTCTACGTATCGTATTGCGAGTGATAACAATAGGGGCGACCATGGCTGTGCATCCTACTATAAACAAGGTGTTGAATATATTGCTGCCCACGATGTTGCCAATAGCTATATCGGCACTGCCTTTTAGTGCTGAGGAGATGCTTACGCTCAGTTCGGGAGTCGAAGTGCCGAAGCCTACAATTGTCAGACCGATGACCAGTGAAGAGATCTTTAGCTTTTTGGCAATAGAGGCAGCTCCATCTGTCAGTCCGTTGGCACCCAAAATAATCAGTATCAAACCGATAACGAGATATAATATGTCCATAAATGCAATTTGTGAATTCTATTGTGTTACAAAGATAAAGTAATTTTACGATTTGTGCAGATAAAAACAACAAAATTTCAGACTAATGGATATGCTTACTGTTATTGCACTATTTTTCTCCTGTAAATCGAAGTTACCGATGCGAATAGAACTGGACGAAATGGAAGTCTTATTTTCGATTATTTGTCGGAAGACTCTTTCTCTTTTTGCATGCAGTATTCTATAATACCCAGTATCTCTTGTATTTTCCTCTTTCGCTCGAACGAATAAGTGGTACTTAGTTCATCGAGTCTTTCGTATAGAAACAATGATTTCTGCAACAAGTTTATTTTGTTGCCGTCTTCTCGTTCCAGGCCGTCTTGACAAAGCAGTTCGGCAAGCATCTCCATTCTATATTCTTCTTCATCCTTTTCGTATTCTGAAAGGGATTTCAGTACATCCTCTTTATTGTTATTAATATAGAATTCGGATGGACGAAAGTAACTGGTGTAGAATGTTTCTATCTGATCTTCGATACCTTTGTGCTTGCGATTCAGATATAAGCTCAACTCTTCGAAGAACTTGCTGAACAATCTTAGTATATAGTCTCTTTCTAACATATCTATGATTTTTGGTCAAATTATTTGCAAATGTAATCTTTTTCTTGTTAGTTTGAAAATATCTAGCAGGTAGAACTCTTTGTTATATTGAAAAATATCTTGTGCAGAGACTAAATACCTGTCAGATTCTCTGTGATTCGATTATTATTAGTAATTTTGCAAAAATTATGTGAGATAACTAGTTGGTATTAATGTAAGTCGGAATACTTATGGATTTCTTAAATAGTCTACTTTTCATGCCATCGTCCATTCAAGCTATTGTCGTTCTATCGATAATATGTGCGGCGGGACTGGCTTTGGGCAAGGTTCGAATACTCGGCATTTCGTTGGGAGTAGCTTTTGTGTTTTTTGTTGGAATAGTGGCCGGGCATTTTGGTCTGAAACTGGAACCTCATGTGCTGGAATATGCTGAGAGTTTTGGTCTCATTCTTTTCATCTATGCGTTAGGACTTCAAGTAGGGCCGGGCTTCTTCAGTTCTTTTTTGCATGGGGGAGTGATGCTCAATGTGTGGGGATTGTTTTTGATTTTTACAGGAACAGCTCTGACTTTGATATTAGGGAAATTGTGCTCGGTATCGATTCCCGATATGATGGGTATCTTGTGTGGTGCTACTACAAACACTCCTGCACTTGGCGCTGCCCAACAAGCACTCGAATCGATTCATATATCAAGTAGCGAAGCTGCTTTGGGATGTGCTGTAGCCTATCCTTTGGGTGTGGTCGGAGTAATATTCGCTATTTTGTTCATAAAGAAATTCTTTGTTCGCCCTGCCGATATGAAAGTGCACAACACTGATCATAACGATACGTATATTGCTGCATATAAGGTTTGCAATCCGGCATTGTATGGTAAAACGATTCGACAGGTAGTTGACAAAAGTCATTTAAAGTTTGTCATTTCTCGCTTATGGCGTAACAATCAGGTTATTGTACCCAGTTCCATGCAAAAAATGGAGAAGGGAGATAGTGTGTTGATTGTAGCAACTGAGCAAGAAGTGGAAGAATTGGAAATAATCTTTGGGAAGAAAGAAGAAAAAGATTGGAACAATGGCAAGATAGATTGGAATGCTGTAGACGGTGAGATAGAGTCTCGCAATGTTATTGTTTCTCGCCCCGAATTGAATGGTAAGCGATTGGGCGATTTGCAGATTCGCAAAAGTTATGGTATTAATATCAGCAGGGTGACCCGTGGCGATGTCAAGTTACTTGCGACGTATGATCTTAGGCTTCTTTACGGTGACACATTGACAATTGTAGGCAAACGTGAAGCGATTGACAATGTAGCCAAATTCTTTGGTAATACGTTGCAAAGTTTGAACGAACCTAATATGATGGCTATATTTATAGGCATGATACTGGGGTTGGTAGTAGGATTCTTTCCCATCAATGTATGGGGAATGACTGCTCCTGTTAGGCTAGGTATTGCCGGTGGTCCTATTCTGGTGGGTATACTGGTCGGTACTTTCGGACCACGTTTTCATTTGATCACTTATACTACGGTCAGTGCCAATCTGATGCTTCGCAAATTGGGGCTATCACTTTATCTGGCATGTTTGGGCATTTCGGCAGGGGCAAGGTTCTTTGAAGTTGTTGTCCGCCCGGAAGGACTGATGTGGATAGGGCTTGGTTTTCTCATTACATTTGTCCCCGTTGTACTAACGGGGGTTATCGTATTGAAGTTGCATAAAATAGATTTCCCTTCTATCTCCGGCATGTTGTGTGGAAGTATGGCCAATCCTATGGCTTTGACGTATCTCAATGATATTATGCCGGGCGAAAGAGCATCGGTAAGTTACGCTACGGTATATCCTATCTCTATGTTTGTGAGGGTTATTATCGTGCAGGTTATCGTGATGTTCTTTGTCTGAAAGCTTATTTCTTTTCAGAAATCTTCTCAATTAGTACTGTCGCATAGGCCGAAATACCTTCTTTGCGTCCAGTGAAGCCTAATTTTTCTGTTGTGGTGGCTTTGATCGATATATTGTCGTTGTCTATTCCCATCACATCGGCAAGTGTTTGTTGCATGGACGGGATATGTGGGTTCAGTTTAGGCTGTTCGGCACAAATGGTCGCATCGATATTACCGATGGCATATCCCTTGTCGTATAGCAGAGCCACCGTTTCGCGAAGCAGTACTTTGCTGTCTATATTGTGATAACGTTCGTCACTATCAGGAAAGTGATAGCCTATATCACGCAAATTTGCAGCCCCCAAAAGTGCATCACAAATGGCATGAATCAAAACATCGGCATCTGAATGCCCTAGCAGCCCCATTGAATGTTCAATATGGATGCCGCCCAGAAATAATTTCCGACCTTCTACCAACTGATGGACATCATATCCAAAACCTACTCTAATATTCATGGTTGTTATCTAAATAGTTATCTGATATGGAAATCAAAAAGCAATTCATTCTCCAAATATCCTTGTAAACGTTGTCCGATATGTACTTCTGTTACGCCCATAGCTCCCATGTATATCAAATCGCCTGTTTTCATGGTATAATAGTTGCTTAGATGGGATATGGCCTGTTCGATATGAAGTGTCAGAGGTTGCATAGTACCTTCTTGAATGGTCTTGCCATCGCAACATAATTTGAAGTTTATCGTATCCAACGATTTGAAATGATCTATTGTGACGAAGTTACCAATGACTGCCGAGCCATCAAAAGAGTTACTCACTTCCCATGGCAATGCTTTCTCTTGACATTTCTGAAGTATATCACCGGCACAAATGTCAAGTCCTGTTGTAATGGCATCAAAATAACGATATGCGAAGCGCTCTGCGATATTTTTACCCAACTTGGATACTCTGATAACCGGATGCATAGAAACTGTTACACAGTGGGTGAAATCTGGAATAAAGAAAGGCTTATTGTTTTTCTGCAAAGCCGAATCCGGTTTCATAAAATGAAATGGCTCTTGCAATGAGTTGTGAGTGTCTAATTGAGTATTGTTATTTCCTATCAGGATAATTTTCATCCGTGTTTTCTTTTAGTCTATTGAACATGAGTGCCAAGTGGGCATAGAGTGATGTGTTTTGCACTACAATATTTTCAGGTACTCGAATACGGAAAGGAGTAAAATTCCATATCGCTTTTATGCCGCCTTCTATCATTATGTCGGTAATGCCTTGTGCTATTTCTATCGGCACGGTCAAGATACCGATCTTCACACTATACATTTCTGCTTTTTCAGGAAAATCGTCTGTATGAAAGATAGGAATCCCATTCACTTTCGTTCCTACCAATGCTGGGTTGACGTCGAAAGCTGCAACGATTTCGAGGCCGAAGTGGGAGAGTCCTGAATCATCAAGTAAGGCAGCGCCCAAACTACCGGCTCCAAAAAGAAAAGCTTTGTGAATGCCGACAAAACCTAGAAAGAATTCAAGGACAGAGATGAGAGAATCTATTTCGTATCCTACTCTTGTCCGCCCGGATATATTGACGTATGACAAATCTTTTGCAATCTGAGAAGAGTCTATACCTGTCTCTTTGGCTAGTTGGGTAGATGAGACAAAGCGTTCGCCCTTTTGCTTGAGCAGTTTTGAATTGGACAGATACCAAGGTAATCGGCGGATAGTCGGTTCTGGAATCTTGTTCTTCGTTTTAGGCAATCTTATCTCATTATTCATTTGTGTATTTCCGTTATTTAAGTTACAAAAATATGGATAATTTTCCGAATATCCCAAAACTCTCTTTTGTTTTATTCTATCGTTCTATTCTATTGCAACTCTATCATAACTCTATTGTGACTTTCTTCACTTCGATTATACATTGGGTTCACTATCATATATTGGTTGTTTCACTATCGTTTTATGTTGTTTTTCTAATCTGTTCTATTTTTCTTGAAGAGGTTAGGGGCAAATGCTTTATTTTGCTTGTTTTTTCTCTTATTTCCCTAACGCTCCAGAATTGAATATTTCCGTCCATCCGGTCGGTTCTCTATTTTTTTTCAATTCTAGAGCGTTAGGCTTTTTGTTAGAAAAGTCACGTTTGAAAGGAAAATAGGGTAGTCCTAAAAAGAACAATTCACAAAAGCATTTGGCACGCACTAAATTCACAAAAGTAAATCACTTTTGTGAATTTACAAAAGTGATTCAAGCAAACGAGTGGTATAGTGTGAAGTCATATCTATTGCCGTTTACAGATATTACAATAGTACTTATGTAATTTCACCAAAGTAAAGTATTTTTGTGATTTACATTTGTACCGTACTTAACAAATTATATTTTTATATCTAAATATGTATAAATCAGTATTATATATTGTATTATATGAAGCTTTTCACTAGAATTTGCCGTTTATTTCTCCCTATATACTTTATTTATACCCCTTCAGTACCTATATATGCTATTTACTTCATTTATTATCAATTAATTATGCTATTCTTATGAATAATCGCTTAAAACTGTATTTATGACTATTACACTTGTAATTTATGCCTTTCGTATATGCTTATTACATCTATGATATTACTATTATATTTGTAATATTTGAAAAATCACAAAAATAGTTTGTACGTTTGGAAAGTTTGCATTACTTTTGTGAGGTAATGCTAATTTCTTTACTTTTGTGATAAACCGATATTTAGAACATTAATTTTATGGAGACGAATACGAACGAAATCAGCGACAGAATTAAAGCGGTGATGAATAAGGTCGGTAAAAACTCGATTACTTTTTCCGAAGAAATCGGAATCCAGCAATCGACGCTTTCGCATATTCTAAATGGTCGTAACAGACCAAGTCTGGATGTTGTCATGAAAATCAGTCAGCGTTATCCCGAGGTAAGTCTTGATTGGTTGATCAATGGTCAGGGAGATATGGATTCGGATAAACATGATGTCGAGCTGGAACAAGAGAGAATGGTCAATCGTAGTTCCGGTTCTTACGATGGTTCTCCATCTTATAATGAATCTTCTCCTTATGGTGGTGCGTCATCATACAAAGGTTCTTATGTCGCCCCATCCGCAGTAGATGGTTCCGCTTTTGCAAACGGCGGTTCAAAGATCCGTTCCGAAATGCCCGATTTATTTGCTCAAAACGACGAAAAGACTCCTTCCGGTTCTCAACGCCTCATTTCTCAAGGTGGCATGAATCGTTCTGATATGCCATTTCCTCCTAAAGAAATTATTAAGTACGTAGAGAAGCCATGCAAGAAGATTACTGAGATTATTATCTATTATGACGATAACACATGGGAAAAGTTTACTTGTGAAAAGTAAGCGACCGGTACCGGTTATTGTCTGTTGTTTGGTGGAATTTAATAAAGGTATAAAACTTCCATCAGGAGTACTGATGCCCACTGATAATTATCGACTTCTCTATGAATTGTCGATCACCTATTATATAATTGTCGAGCACTTGTCGGCTATTCATCAGAACGTATACCTTTGCCCATAGCTTATGATAGTTTTATGGTAAAAACGAGAGTAAGTAGAAAGGGATGGATCTGAAATATGATTTGCCCCTTTATCTTTTCAAGCTCTTTAGTGTTTTACCAGATAACAATAATTTTGATTTTATTATGAAGAAGAAAACAATTAGTGAGATTTCAGCTTTATGGAAAGAAGACAAAAAACAATATGTGAAACGGTCTACTTATTCATTGTATGTACTTATACTCGAAAACCATATATTGCCTGCATTCGGTGAATTATATGAGTTAGATGAAAAGACAGTGCAGGAATTCATATTCCATGAGATAAGTTCCGGACTTAGCAATAAGACTATCAAAGATATTCTCATTGTATTGAAGATGATCATGAAGTTTGGTGCTAAAAATAAGTTTATAGAGTATCAGGTGTGGGATACTAAGTTTCCAACAGAAAGAGAAAAGCAGGAGCTCGAAGTGTTGAGCATCTGTAACCAGAAGAAGCTGATGAAGTTCATTAATGAAAACTTTACTTTTAAAAATTTAGGAATCTATATTTGTCTCAGTGCGGGACTTAGAATAGGTGAGATCTGTGCTTTGGCTTGGAACGACATTGATGTGGATGCAGGAGTTATTTATATCAGAAAAACGATTGAAAGAATTTATATTGTCGAAGGGAAGGACAGACATACCGAATTGATTATCGGTACACCCAAAACGAAAAATTCTATCCGAGAGATACCTATGACAGGTGATATGGTGAAAATGATAAAGCCTTTAAAGAAAGTCGTGAACGAACACTTTTTTGTGCTCACCAACGAAGACAAGCCTGTTGAACCGAGAACTTATCGCAATTATTACAATAAATTGATGAGGAAATTGGATATACCGAAATTGAAGTTTCATGGTTTGCGCCACAGCTTTGCCACTCGTTGTATAGAAAGCAACTGCGATTATAAAACAGTCAGTGTCATATTGGGACATTCCAATATCAGTACGACTCTCAATCTGTATGTGCACCCCAATATGGAGCAGAAAAAGAAATGTATCGATAAAATGTTCAAGGCAATAAGGTGATAATATCGCTATATCATTTCATTTTGTTCAACGAAATGGTGGTTATTCGCCATGTAAGCATTAACTTTGCAGAGTATTCCAAATGATTGCTTCATTTCTAATCAACGCAGTTAATGAAAAAAATATTATCAGATTTCATTGTTTCAGAGAATATTCATCTCAATGATCATTATATTCTGCTGAAACTGACTACTGAAGCACCTTTGCCCGATATGTTACCGGGGCAATTTGTAGAGGTCCGTATCGATGATACACCAGAGGTGATGCTTCGCCGACCTATTTCTATCAATTTTGTAGATAAAGCCAATAATATGTTGTGGCTCTTAATCCATCTTATTGGCAAAGGAACGTTCCATTTGGGAACGCTCCGGGAGGGCGACAAGCTCAACCTGCTATTCCCGTTGGGCAACAGCTTTTTGTTACCCGATTCCGATACTGCTCCCCACGATAAGCCTTTCTTGCTCGTTGGCGGTGGCGCCGGTATTGCTCCCATGTTGTTGTTGGGGCAGTTGCTAGCCGAGCGTGGCTATCGTCCTACATTCTTGCTAGGTGCCCGCAACAAAGAAGACTTGTTCGAACTGGAGCAGTTTGCTTCGTATGGCGATGTGTGCCTGAGCACCGAAGACGGCTCGTTGGGCGAGAAAGGTTTCGTCACTCAACATTCCGTATTGGAGAAACAGACATTCGCTCGAATTTATTCTTGCGGTCCCAAACCGATGATGATGGCCGTAGCACGTTATGCCAAGTCTCATGGTATCGAATGCGAGGTTTCTCTCGAGAACAAGATGGCATGTGGCTTGGGCGCCTGTCTATGCTGTGTCGAAGACACGAAAGAGGGCAACCAGTGTGTATGCAAAGAAGGTCCGGTATTCAATATAAATCAACTGAAATGGCAGATTTAAATATTAAATTGGGGCAGCTGGATATGATCAATCCGGTGATGACTGCCTCTGGAACGTTCGGTTATGGCGAAGAGTTTGCCGATTTGGTCGATTTATCACGCATCGGCTGTATCATTGTCAAAGGTACGACGCTCAAACATCGTGAAGGCAATCCATATCCTCGCATGGCCGAGACTCCGCAGGGTATGCTCAATGCAGTGGGATTGCAAAACAAGGGTGTCGATTATTTCATCCAACATATTTATCCACGGCTCAAAGCTATTCCCGCTACTTTTTGTGTAAACGTCGCCGGCTCTTCTATCGACGATTATAGCCTCACTGCACAAATGATAGACGATTTGGATCATATTCCTGCTATAGAACTCAATATCTCTTGCCCCAATGTGAAGCAAGGTGGTATGTCGTTCGGAGTGAAACCGGAATGCGCTGCCGAAGTGGTAGCTGCCGTACGCAAGGTGTATCACAAGACGCTCATCGTCAAACTGTCACCCAATGTCACTGATATAGCAGAAATTGCTCGTGCCGTAGAAGCCGAAGGAGCCGATGCGGTATCGCTTATCAATACGTTGATGGGTATGGCTGTCGATGCCGAAACCCGCCGCCCGTTGTTGTCTACTGTCACCGGCGGATTGTCCGGCCCTGCTGTAAAACCCGTTGCTTTGCGCATGGTGTGGCAGGTGGCCAAGGCCGTCAAAGTGCCCGTAGTAGGTATTGGTGGCATCATGAATGCTACCGATGCGGTAGAGTTTATGCTTGCCGGCGCTTCGGCTGTAGAGATAGGTACTGCCAACTTTGTAGATCCGTCCGTGACGATGAAAGTGGTTGATGGTATCGACGAATATCTGAATAAACACGGCTACAAGTCTGTCCGAGAGATTATAGGTGCTTTAGAAGTTTGATGCGCCTCTTTTGTGCCACCTATATTAATAAGGAGAGATAGATTGTTAGTCTCTTTACCAATTGAAAGTAGAATTTAAAATAGCAATAACAATGATAGATACAGAGAAACTGATTGACGATTTGATTGATTTGTCGTTTCGCGAAGATATAGGCGATGGCGACCACACCACGTTGTGTTGTATTCCTGCCGATGCAACGGGAGCTTCCAAGCTACTCATCAAGCAAGAAGGAATATTGGCAGGTGTTGAGGCTGCAAAGAAAATATTTGCTCGCTTCGATGCCACATTGAAAGTAGAAGTATTCATGCAAGACGGTAGTAGGGTGAAACCCGGAGATGTGCCTATGGTAGTGAGCGGAAAGGTGCAGTCGTTGTTGCAGACAGAGCGCCTGATGCTTAATGTGATGCAGCGCATGAGTGGTATTGCCACAATGACTTCCAAGTATGTAGCTCGTCTCGAGGGAACCAAAACCCGAGTTCTCGATACCCGCAAGACTACTCCAGGCATGCGCATCTGGGAGAAAGAGGCCGTGAAGATAGGCGGCGGATGCAATCACCGTATCGGTCTTTTCGATATGATATTGCTCAAAGATAATCATGTGGATTTTGCAGGAGGTATTACCAACGCTATTGATCGTGCCCGCAACTATTGCAAGGCAAAAGAGATGAACCTGAAGATTGAGATAGAAGTACGCAACTTCGACGAGTTGCAACAAGTACTCAATCATGGTGGTGTAGACCGCATCATGCTCGACAATTTCAGCGTGCAAGATACTTGTACTGCTGTACAGATGATTGAGGGACGTTGCGAAACCGAATCTTCGGGCGGTATTACTTTCGATACCATTCGCGATTATGCCCAAGCTGGTGTGGACTTTATATCCGTGGGTGCCCTCACTCACTCGGTAAAAGGACTCGACATGAGCTTCAAAGCAAAATACTAACGCTGAAATACTCGACTGCCGACATGCGATACAAATCGCTGCCGGCAGTCAAACAATATGGACGGCCTATTTGTTGCCGTAAAGAGTTATTTCCGAAGATTGTTATTTGGAAATCTCCAGCATACGCCGGATAGGTACGATAGCCTTTTCGGCTATTTCTTTGTCTACCTTTATTTCGGGAGTTTCGTTGAGCAGGCAGTTGTATACTTTTTCAATTGTATTCAGTTTCATGAAGTTGCATTCGCTGCATCCGCACGTCTGGTTGTCGTCGGGTGGGGCAGGAATGAAAGTCTTGTTCGGGCACCGTTTCGTCAATTCGTGAAGAATGCCCCATTCCGTAGCTACGATAAATTCTTTAGCCTCGCTCTTTTCGGCTTCTTTTATCAGCTTGGCTGTAGAGCCTACTATATCTGCCAGTGCGATGACGGGGGCTTTGCATTCCGGATGTACCAATACGAGTGCCTGCGGATACTGTTTTTTGAGATTGACGATTCCTTCGATCGAGAATTGAGCATGCACATGGCATGCACCGTCCCACAGCAACATGCTTCTTCCTGTCACTGAGTTGATGTAATTGCCCAAGTTCTTGTCCGGACCGAATATTATCTTCTCTTCTTTAGGAAAACTTTCTACTATCTGTATGGCGTTGCCCGAGGTCACTACTACATCTGTCAGTGCTTTTACGGCAGCGGTGGTATTGACGTACGAAAGAACTTTGTATCCCGGATGAGCTTCGACAAACGTTTTGAAAGAATCGGCGGGGCAGCTGTCCGCCAACGAACATCCTGCATTCATATCCGGAACCAGCACTTTGCGGTCGTAGCATAGTATCTTGGCTGTTTCGCCCATAAAGTGAACACCGCACATCACGATGATTCGCGCGTCCGTCTGGGCTGCTTTTCTAGCCAAAGCCAAACTATCACCCACGTAGTCTGCAATATCTTGAATATCGCCGGTCTGATAGTAATGTGCCAATATCAGTGCATCTTTCTCTTTTCGCAATCGGGCTATGCCCTGAATGAGTTCTTCCTTTTCCATGAAAGTGTTATTCCGTTTAAATCTTTATCAGAAATATATGATGTGAATGTAAATGGAGCGTGTGTGCGTTATCTTTTCATTTCTCTTTCTTCACAACGGTGTGCTTCTGCCATTCGTTCAGCTGCTCGGGGTAGTCCGACCGATAGTGTCCGCCACGGCTTTCTTTGCGTTGCAATGCCGAAGCGACAATAATCTTCGCTGCCGTCAGTTTATGCTTTTCGCGCCAGGACAATAAGTCCAAACCATCGGTTTGATAGCGTTCCAGCTGGTTATTGATGGCATCTAGTGCTTGTTGCAGTTCTTCTTCGCAACGAATGATACCGGCATTCTCCATCAATAGCTTGCCCAAGTCGAAATCCGGTTGCTTTATTTCTTTTCCCAATTCAAAGTTGTTGTAGGCATATTCGTTGCGCATATCATCGTTGCGCAATATATCGTCTGCTACTCGTTTGCCGAATACCAAACACTCTATCAGCGAGTTCGAGGCCAAGCGGTTGGCACCCATCAGTCCTGTCGAAGCCACTTCGCCCACCGCATAGAGGTGCGCGATGTTGGTGCGTCCACGAAGGTCTGTAGTGATACCGCCTACCGTATAGTGGGCAGCCGGAGCTACCGGAATACGCTGGGTCATATCAATGCCATTGTCGGCACAGTATTTAAATATGTTGGGAAACCGATGTCGAATCACTTCGGGGTCCAGATGATCGAGCGTGAGGTTCACATACGGAGATTTGGTTTTCCTCATCTCCAAGAATATTTGTCTAGCCACCACGTCTCGCGGTTCCAATTCGGCAAGCGGATACTTGCCATACATAAATCTTTCGCCGTTTATGTTGTACAAGCGTGCTCCTTCGCCTCGTACGGCTTCGCTTACCAGAAAAGCTTCTTTGTCTTCCATGTATACTGCCGTCGGATGAAATTGTATAAATTCCATATCCCTAATTTCGGCACCTGCTTCGTATGCCATGGCAATGCCGCTGCCGGTTGCCGTAGGCGGATTCGTTGTGCGCGAAAAAAGTGCTCCTACACCGCCGGTAGCCAGTATTACTTCGTCTCCGTAGATGAAGTCGGGGCTGTGGTGTTTATGATTGTAGCATACCACTCCTTTACATCCTTCTTTGTCGACCAGAAGCTTCAATGCTTCTTCGTTCGAAAGAATCTGAATATCGGGCTGGCGCTTCAGTACTTGCCCTATCATGAATAGAGTAATGTTTTTGCCTGTGGCATCGCCTCCGGCATGCAATATCCGATGATGATGGTGGCCCCCTTCGAGTCCCAATTCCAAGTGTCCGTTGCGAGTATCGAATTTCATGCCCCAGTCTATCACTTCTTCAATGCGTGCGGGTGCCTCTTCGGTCAGCACTTTTACTGCCTCTTCGTCGCACAGTCCACGTCCGGCTTCAACCGTATCGTCGAAATGTTCTAACGGACTGTCATCGTCTTCTGTTACGGCTGCGATACCGCCTTGTGCATGAAAGGAATTACTTTCATCAATATCTTCCTTGGTCAGTAGCAGTACTTTAGAATGTTTTGCCAACATACATGCAGTATACAGACCGGCTAGTCCGCTTCCCACTACGATACAAGTTTTTTTTCTTAGAGCCATTATGGTGTACTTTTCTTGCGGCAAAGATACTGCAAGCCAAGCGCAATACAAAACAAATCTTTAGAATTTTGTTTGGTATAGTCTTCGATAGGGGCTTCTTTTCATCCTCCGATACGGCAAATGCGACGATGAAAAGACTCACCGCCGATTTTTTCGCCTTGTCCTGTCGTTCGGCGGGCTTATCACCTGCGGCTACACCTCACTCTTCTGCCTTTTCGAATATCGCATATCTTCTGCTTCCTATGTTCTGTATTTTGCCGGCTTCTTCCCATTTGTGCAGACGGTGCCATACGGTCGTCTTGTTGCAACCGGTTTTTATCATCAGGTCTTTTGCTGTTATTCGCTTTTGTTCATTGAGCATTTCGTCTAGCAGCAGCTCCCATTTGGCATCCGAGTGTACATCAAAATGCGAATTGCTTCCCGAACACTCGAACTCGGCGTACATCAGCCCCTTTTTTATTTTGGCATCGGGACGGTAAGCCACGTCTTTAAACTCTATTTTCAGATTACGTGCATTCATCTCTTCGATGGGTTTGCGGCAGGTTGCCGTAGGCTGAAAGTAGCCGATGCCTTTCAGATGTACACATTCGCCGTTGCGTAGCGTCTCCTGTATCACATCGGCCAGAGATTCGATCATTCCTATCAACTCTCCTTTGCCATAAGTAGAGCGGTGATGCAGCTTTTGGGCTATATCATCTGTAGTCTGGGTGCTGTGGCAAACGACACGCGGGTAATAACGATTCTTTTTTTCTTTTGCTTTCACTTCTCCGGTAAGAGGGTACAATTCATACTTTATAGACATGTATTTCAAGGTTTTATAATGGTTCATTCATTTATTACATCCTTTCGTTTCGTTCGTTCGGTCGCGACCATACATACGTTTGCTCACGACCGAACGTGTGTATGGTCACGACCAAACAACTGTATGCTCATGACCAAACACTTGTATGCTCACGAGCAAACCAATGAAACGAGCATACGAATATAATGAATATTAATGATATATGCAAAGAAAGTAACGAATGTGTCGTTTGAAATTTCTTATACTTTTTTTGCTTGGAATTATTATCTATTGGAAAATATTGTTTATATTTGCAGTCGAAATAAATTAAGAAATAAAAAGATGGAAGCTATTTGCGCATTGAAAGATGTATATAAGGTGCTGTACCACTTCGAAAGACAATTTCAGGTATCGCATGAGATGACCATAAACGAGGCTATGCTGATGTGTTGTCTTCAAGATGGTGATGGCAAATCGGCAGGAGCGTTGTGCGAGTATATTGGGCTCTCGCCTTCGCGTGTGTCCAAGATTATCAACTCGGTAGAGAAGATGGGGTATATCGAACGCAGTATCAGTTCGGAAGACAAAAGGCAGATGCTTTTTTCGCTCACTACGAGCGGGTGGCGCAAGATAACCGAGATGAGGAAGATTGAGTTGCACATTCCCGAGCTGTATGCCCAACTGAAATCTTGCTTCGAAAAGGGATAATTCCCTTTTTTTACTTAATTAGTTTGTAATAGAAAATATTAATAATAAAAACAATAATAGGATGAAGTATCTAATAGTCGGTGGGGTAGCAGGTGGTGCTACAGTTGCGGCTCGTCTTCGCCGTCTGGACGAAGATGCCGAGATCATTATGTTCGAACGCGGGCAGTATGTGTCGTATGCCAATTGCGGACTTCCTTATTACATAGGAGGAGAGATTAAAGAACGTCAGAAACTTTTTGTTCAGACAGAAAAAGGCTTTGTCGATCGCTTTCGTATTGATATTAGAACGCAGCAAGAAGTTGTTGCCATTCATCAGCACTCCAAGACGGTAGAGGTCCGAAACTTAGTATCGGCAGAGGTGTATTCCGAGCATTATGATAAGCTGGTGCTATCGCCCGGTGCCGAGCCCGTCAGACCTCAGATCGAAGGTATTCATCATCCTCATATTTTTACTTTGCGCAATGTGTCCGATACCGACGCTATCAAACAATATATTACTACTCACAAGCCGCAAGAGGCTGTGGTAGTAGGGGGCGGTTTCATCGGACTCGAGATGGTGGAGAATCTGCACGCGCAGGGTATTGGTGTATCGGTCATCGAAAAAGCCAATCAGGTGATGGCTCCGCTGGACTATTCCATGGCTCAACAGGTGCACGAAGAATTGGTGCGCAAGGGAGTACAACTGTTGTTGAACAATGGCGTGGAGCGGTTCGAGGTTCAGGGAGAAAAAGTGGCTGTGTGCTTGGAGAATGGCCGTCGGCTTTTGGCCGATATGGTGATACTCAGCATCGGTGTACGCCCCGAAACAGGATTGGCTGTCGATGCGGGACTGGCTATCGGAGCAACTCATGGCATTGCGGTGAATAAATATATGCAGACATCCGATCCCGATATTTATGCGCTGGGCGATGCTGTCGAAGTCGTTCATGGCGTGACGGGTAAACCGGTGCTTATTCCACTGGCGGGTCCGGCAAATAAGCAGGGACGCATCGTGGCCGACAATATCGTGTTCGGCAATACCGAAGAATACGACGGTACGATTGGTACGTCAATAGCAAAAGTGTTCGACATGACAGTAGCTGCGGCTGGAGCCAATGCCAAACTGCTGCGGCGCGAAGGCATCGCCTATGTCTCGTCGTATACGCATCCTGCTTCTCATGCCGGATATTATCCGGCGGCCATACCCATGAGTATCAAAATATTGTTTGCTCCCGAAGGAGGACAGTTGCTCGGGGCGCAGGTCGTGGGCTACGATGGCGTGGACAAGCGTATAGAAATGTTGGCTCAAGTCATTCAACACCACGGAACGGTATACGACTTGGGTGCTTTGGAACAAGCTTATGCTCCTCCGTACTCTTCGGCCAAAGATCCGGTGAATATGGCGGGCTTTGTGGCTCAAAATATAGTAGAAGGCAAGGTTGCCGTAGCTCATTGGCGCGATGTGAACCTCGACGATAAAGAGCAATATATATTGGATGTCCGTACGAGAGACGAATTTCAGCTGGGCAGTATACCCCGTTCGGTGAATATTCCATTGGACGAACTGAGAGAACATATAAACGAACTACCTCGCGACAAAGCAATCATTGTCACTTGCGCAGTAGGTTTGCGCGGCTATTTGGCTTGTCGTGTCCTTGTGCAAAACGGGTTTGTCACAGTGCGCAACTTGTCGGGCGGGTATAAGACATGGTGTATGGCTACGACTAACTGGACCAATCGGTCGGTATCTATAGATTGTGCTTGCAATGCGTCTTCTGACACCGAGCAGACAGTGCAGGAATCGTCTGTTCAGACCATTGAGATCGATGCGTGCGGACTGATGTGTCCCGGACCGATCATGAAGTTGAAACAGAACTACGGCAATATCGAAACCGGTAGCCGATTGCTCATCAAAGCTACCGATCCTGCTTTTGGCAAAGATGTGACTTCGTGGTGTCAGATGATGGGAGCCAAGCTGATAGACGTGCAAGAGAATAAGGGAATGGTGCAGGCCCTAGTCGAGAAAGTAGAAAAACAACCCGAAATACACGACATGACAAACTTGAAGCTTCCCGATAATAAGACGATGATCGTGTTCAGCGACGATTTGGATAAGGCTTTGGCATCGTTTGTTCTCGCCAATGGAGCATTGGCTGCCGGCAAAAAAGTAACGATGTTCTTTACATTCTGGGGACTGAACATTATCAAGAAACGTCAGAAACCTGCTGTACACAAAGATATTTTCGGCAAGATGTTTGGCATGATGTTGCCTTCGCATAGTGGTAAATTATCGCTTTCGAAGCTCAATATGTGGGGCATGGGCAGCTGGATGATGAGACTCATTATGAAGAACAAGCGCATTGATAGTTTGGAAAGTCTCATGCAGCAAGCCATAGATGGCGGTGCGGAGATGATAGCTTGTACCATGAGTATGGATGTGATGGGAGTGAAGCGCGAAGAATTGTTGGACAACGTACAGCTTGGTGGAGTGGCGGCCTATATGGAAAGAGCCGAACATGCCAATATGAATTTATTTATCTGATAGAGCTACCGGACAAAAGAATAGGAGGCGCAAGTTGAATTGTGCCTCCTATTCTTTTTTCTGATTCAATGTCTATTCGAATACTTTGATTCTGTCTTCCAATGGCTTGAACTCTTTCTCACCGGGGTCGCCCAGTGGCGTACCGAAAGGCATTTGGGCTATCAGTTTCCACGAAGCGGGAATATTCCATTCTTTTGCTACACTTTCGTCTATTAGCGGATTGTAGTGTTGTAGATTCACGCCGAAGCCCAATTCTTCCAACATGGTCCATATAGCCAGTTGGTGCATGCCCGAAGTCTGTTGAGACCAAATAGGGAAGTTGTCGGCATAAGTGGGAAATGTCTCTTGTAGTCCTTTTATTACATCTTGATCTTCGAAATACAAGATGGTGCCATAGCCCGCAAGGAAAGCTGCATCGATTTTAGCTTCCGTACCCTTGAATGCTTCGGCCGGAACAATCTTGCGTAGAATATCTTTGGTGGTGTTCCACAATTTCTTATGATGTTCGCCCAAGAGGAGTACGACTCTCGTCGATTGGGAGTTGAATGAGCTTGGAACGTGCTTTACTGCGAAGTCTATCACTTCTTTTATCTCTTTGTCCGATACGGGCGATTCATTGCTTATCGCATAATAAGTGCGCCGAGATTCGAGCGCTTCTTTGAATGTTTTGTTTATCATGTCCCTTCTGTTTTTATGTTCTTATTTGTTTATCTATTCAATACCTAAAAATAATTATAATTATTTACTTCTGCTATCAGTGCTGTTTATCTTTATGATTCTTTAATACACTGCTCTATTTGTTTTTCTTTATGGTTTGCTATGATAAAACAAAAATGACGGTGGTTGGTATCAAATATTAATCGTAAAATAGAGCACTATTCGGAAAAATAATATAAATTCGTCTTTTGATAATATCTTTATCTCGCGAGGAGCAGATAGACTGCGCTCGTAGGCGGTAAGGGTGTATTTGTTTGTTTATATACTCTTAGGATAAAGAAGGTTTAGGAATATTGAATTTAAACAACTAATTAAGATGAATGATTTAATTGTCGGAATAGGAGAAGCTTTGTGGGATGTGCTTCCCAATAGGAAGAGTTTGGGCGGCGCTCCAGCAAACTTCGCATACCATGTATCTCAGTTCGGGCTTCATAGTTGTGTGGTAAGTGCTATAGGCAATGATAAGTTGGGACGCGAAATAATGAAAGACTTTGCGTCGAAGAAACTGCATTATCAATTGGCATCTGTGCCTTATGATACCGGGACCGTATTGGTAGGACTTGATGAAATGGGCGTTCCATGCTATGAGATTAAGGAAAACGTTGCGTGGGACAATATACCGTTTACTCCGGAGCTCGAAGAGTTGGCTCGTCATACGCGTGCCGTTTGTTTCGGTTCGTTGGCACAACGTAGTGCCGTTTCTCGCCAGACTATCAACCGCTTTCTTGATACGATGTCTGGTAGAGAAGGACAGTATAAGATATTCGATATCAATTTGCGTCAGAACTTTTATACCAAAGATATCATATTCAATTCATTGAAGAGGTGTAACATTCTTAAGATCAACGACGAAGAGTATCTTATTGTAAGTCGCATGCTTGGTTATCCGGATATCAGTATGGAGAAAGGTTGCGAGGTGATTCTGGAAGAATACAATCTGGAGATGCTTATTCTTACTTGTGGTGCAGATGGTAGTTATGTATTTACTCCCGACAGCGCTGTTTCGTTTATCGAGACACCCGAAGTAGATGTTGCTGATACGGTAGGGGCGGGCGACTCTTTTACCGCAGCTTTCATTGCATCTATTCTCAAAGGGAAGAGTGTGGAGGATGCACACCGTATAGCTGTCAATGTATCGGCGTATGTTTGTACCCAGAATGGTGCTACGCCCGTACTCTCTGAGGAGCTTCTGAAATAAGAATACTTTCCTAAACAATAGAGCATCCTATCGGTAAAGGATGCTCCATTGTTTAAGAGTATTAATTGATGTTAGTTAATTCATTGCGATAAATCATTCGATTGTCAGTTTTGTCTTGTTCAGAAGCGGACTGGGGTTTAATACAAACCCAGCCGTTGAACGTTTGGCCGAGATATTTACCAATATATTATCTGACGGCAGGCACACGAATCCGTTGGCTGTTTCCTTGTCGGCGGCATATACATGTAGGGTTAGTTTGGACCAGTCCATCTGATCGGTGCACTGTGCCAAAGGAATATGTGGAATAATGGCACCGTCGCGTACCAATATCACAGCGGGAATATGTCCTGCCGGTATATTGTTCCAACCTTTATCGTATATTTTGCCCGACTGATAGTCTATCCATTTACCACCAGGCAGATAAACGTCGCGCGACTCAGTTTCTGTCATTAAGGGTGCTACAAGGATGTCTTTACCAAACAAATACTGGTCGTCTATATTCCAGGTGGCTTGATCTTGTGGATACTCTATGCAGAGTGCCCGCACCATGGGCAATCCTTTTTCGGTGCACTCTTTGGATTGGGCGTATACGTAAGGCATCAGTTTATATTTCATCTCGGCACATTCTCTGAAAGCATTTACAAAACTTTCGTTGTATAGCCATGGTTCTTTGGGAGGTGCTCCGTGGGCACGGCTGTGCGAGGTTAGAAAACCGAAGGGCAGCCAACGGCGATATAAGTTCTCGGGTGCTTTCTCGACAAAGCCTCCGATGTCGTGACTCCAGAAAGAGAATCCGCTCAGTCCGAAGGAGAGTCCTCCACGCAGTTCGGCAGCCATACCCATATCGGTATTGGATGCATCGCCTCCCCAATGGAGCGGATAACGTTGTGAACCCGCCCATGCACTGCGGGCCCAGATAATATTTTCTCCTTTCACTTGCTTGGTGATGTCGGCCACTGCTTTGTTGTAGCGCACCGGATACAGATTGTGTTCGTACATCCCGCCGCGTCCCGAGGCATAGAAGCCTTCGAGCGGAGCGCCTTCTCCGAAGTCTACTTTGATGGCACCTACCCCCATCTTGAGTAGTCCCGCAAGTTTATCTTGATACCATGCTACCGTTTTGGGATTAGAGAAATCGAGTATGGCGTCTTCGTAGGGCAATGTGCCGTTGGCATTGAGCACACATAGGCTATTGTCTACTATCTCTTTGTAATACTTGTTGCGGGGAGTGAAGTAGGGCAGCTGCCAAAGCGATATGCGGAATCCTTGTTTCTTCAGATCGTTTATCATCTTTTGCGGATTGTCGAAACGACTTGGAGCAAACTTGTAGTCGCACTGCCAATCGGTTTCAAACCATCCTGTATCAAAATGAATAACATCGGCGGGTATTTTGTATTTTCTCAAATTGGCTGCAACATCATATCCTTCTTTCTGCGAGAAGTAAGAAATACGGCTCATCCACGTGCCGAAGCTCCACAAGGGAGGCATACCGGGCTTTCCGGTGAGCGAAGTATATTCGTCGAGAATCTTTTTCGGTTCTCCAAAGAAGAGGAAGAGATCGGCTGTCTCGTCCATCATGAAGAGTTTGGTTGTCGCTACATGCGAAGCGCCGAAGTCGCACGTAACGGGAGCTGAAGTATGCATGAAGAGGCCATACCCTTTGCTACTTATATAGAATGGTATAGGCTTGTACATGTCGGGGGTCTCGGGTCCCTGCGGGTCGGTAACGAATAAATTGATTTTCTGTCCTACCTTGTTGAGGGCGGTAAACGACTCGCCGCATCCTACAATTTTCTCTCCCGGCGAAAGCGAAAACACCGGATTGATGCTGCGTGAGTTATCACTGCCACGACGAATGAAATTGAATGGCAGCAGCTTCACTTGGGTCGAATCGTTGTCTACCCAGCGCCGCGTCTTGGTCATTAGACGACCGTTGGCATCGTACAGCAAGATGCGCCAGGGATACCTTTCTATTACAATGCTTCCGCCGGTGCTCGAGTATTTGTAACCGCTTGCCGTCTTGATGCACTTCCAGCAATGGGTATCTTGAGGTTCTTTGGTGAGCATCATCTCGTCGGCGTTTTTTGCTTCGGTTTTCGAGGTAAGAAATTTAATTCGTACCGTATTGTCCGAAATAAACTGGATGGTAAATTTCAGTATAGGATTACTTTCATACTGTGTAGAAGGAAAGTCGAGCATCTTGAGAGGCTGTGCCAAAATGGTATTCGTATTGAATGCCTGTCTGGTATAAAGATTCTCGCGTTTCCATTCAATAGTACCCTCGCCGGTCTGTGGATTGAAAGAGGCCAAACTATCGGCGAAGAAAAAGTAGTGAGTGAAGTCCGAGAAATCTCGACTTACATCTACGGTGTTCGACAAAAGCCGCGTTGCTTGCGGAGTTGTTTCTTGAGCTTTTGTTCCGCTTCCCAAAAGAGGACATAGCAAGAGAGCGGCACAAAGAGAGATTTTTGTTTTCATAATTAGTTAAATCTAGTGTTTTTGTATTATTGGCAACAAAAATAATAGATGATATGGACTTATGAAAATAAAAATCAGTTTATTTGTAGATTAAATCTGTTGTTTTCTGCCAGTTGGACGTTCGATGATTATATCGTACAAGTTAAATGGCGAAAAGAGGATGAGTGGTGCAGGTGGTAAGAAGCGGAGGTGGAGATGGGTGGCTTGCAGATTCTTTGTCCGATTTATACAACACGATCTATGGGGAAAAGATTAACTTTGCGGCTCACAATCGTTATGATAAAGATGAATTCAATACTACAAATGGCTGATGCAAATCAGCGGCGCGCATGGAAAATTATTAAAAAGACAAATGTCATCGATATATGGAAATCTGTCGGTGCGGAGATTAATCTGGTAGGTTCGCTTCGCATGGGATTGTTGATGAAGCATCGGGATATAGACTTTCATATCTATACCGATCCATTCCAACTGGCAGATAGCTTTAAAGCGTTGGCCCGATTGGCCGAAGATAAACATATCAAGCAGATAACCTATTGTAATTTTCTGGAAGAAAAGGATACCTGTGTACAGTGGCAGGCGATATACGAAGACGAAGGAGGCGAACGATGGCAAATCGATATGGTGCATATCATAAAGGGTTCGTATTACGACGGCTATTTCGAAAGAATGGCCGATGGCATCAAATCGGTACTAACAGTCGAAACCCGTCAAGCCATCTTGAAGCTGAAGCAAGATACGCCCGAGAACGAACATATAATGGGTATGGAATATTATCAAGCAGTCATCCGCGATGGTGTACGTACGATGGATGAGTTTGTACAGTGGCGTAAAGCACATCCGGTAGAAGGTATTATCGAATGGATACCGCAATCATAAAACAGAAACATGGATATATCGTATAAAAATATTTGCAAAATAGCTTTCCCCGTATTGGTCAGTCTGCTGGTAGAGCAGCTTATCGGTATCACCGACACGGCTTTCTTAGGACATGTGGGCGAAGTAGAACTGGGAGCGTCGGCTATTGCCGGGGTTTTCTATCTGATATTCTTTGTTATCGGTTCGGGCTTCGGAGTAGGATTGCAGGTACTCATAGCCCGACTCAACGGAGAAAAGGAATATCCCAAACTCACGGATATATTTACGACGGGCCTTAGCTTTATGGTGTTGTTGGCTGTTATCATGATATTGCTCTCCAAAGTAGTTTCGCCAGCGGTATTGCATGCTATCATAAAGTCCGACGATATTTATAGAGCGGCAATGCAATACTTGGATTGGCGTATCTTCGGATTGGTCTTTTCTTTTATTATCACGGCATTCAGAGCATATTATGTAGGTATCACTCAGACAAAGATTCTGTCGATGTGTTCGCTGCTCATGGTAGTGATCAATATCGTGTGCAACTATATATTGGTGTTCGGTAAGTTTGGTGTTCCGGGATTGGGCATAGAAGGTTCGGCTATCGGGTCGTGCATTGCCGAAATGTCGGCTGCAATAATCTACTTGTTTCATTATGCCGCTAAAGAAAAGGTCAGTTCGTTTTTGCCTTTCAATGATATACGGCGTAGATGGAACGACTTGAAGCGTATCATGCACTTGTCGGTATGGACTATGCTTCAATCTTTCTTCTCGCTTAGCTCTTGGTTGGTCTTTTTTGTTCTCATCGAGCATTTGGGCGAACAGCAGTTGGCTATCTCCAATATCGTGCGGAGTATTTCTTCCATTCCTTTCATGTTCACACTCTCGCTTTCGCAAACGGCGAGTTCGCTCGTAGGCAATCTCATAGGCGAGGGGCGGGGCAGTGAAGTCATGCGGGTGTGCCGCAAGGTCATTGTGCTTTGCTACGGTTTCAGTCTGATATTGATGGTACTGGGGGCCTTTTTCCCTCAGACTATCATACGGTTGTATACCGAAGATACCGCGCTTATACAAGATACGGTATTGCCCTTCTGGGTGATGCTGTCGGCATATCTTATCACCGTTCCGTCGTCTGTTATATACAGTGCCATATCGGGTACCGGCAATGCCATTACAGCTTTCAAGATAGAGATATTGGGATTGATTGTTTACGTGGTGTACATCGTATTGCTCGATCTCTATTATCCGAATATCGCATTGCTATGGACATCCGAGCATGTTTATTATCTGACTATGCTCATACCCTCGTTCCTTTATTTAAGGCATGGACGATGGAAACAGAAGAAAATATAAAGCGCAAGTTAGCAAGATTGGAAAAGTGTGCCGGGTAGATTCATCCTACCTTTGCCGGTGTAAATATAAATAGAATGATGCAACAAAGAATTTCAACTAGAGAAGATTATTCAAGACGTATCAACATCGTTGTTGAATATATCAACAATCATTTGGCAGGCGAGATGGATTTGGAAACACTGGCCGGTGTATCCAACTTTTCTCCTTATCATTTTCATCGCATTGTAAAAGCTTTCTTGGGCGAACCGATCGGGGCGTTTATCACGCGAATGCGGGTCGAGACTGCAGCTCGACTATTGCGTTACACGGATATGCCCGTCCAAGACATTGCCTACCGTGTGGGATATGACGTGCCGTCTTCTCTGTCGAAAGTCTTCAAGCAGTTCTATAATATTTCACCAACAGATTATAGAAATAATAAAACGTACATGATTATGAAACCATTGACAATCAATGCTAACTTGGAGCTGAACGAAAGAGTGGTAAATATAGAGCCAAAGCAGGCCATATACATTCGTTTGACGGGCGATTACAAAACAAATGATTATTGTCTGGCATGGAAAAAGCTGTGGGACTATGTTCGCGTATCGGGACTGTTTACAGCCGAGATGAAACAAATATGCGAAGAAAAAGAGAAATCGGGCATCATTGAACGAATGCTGCGCGAAGGAAAGATAGAGCATATCGGTGTTTATCACGACGATCCGAAGGTAACCGATACGGATAAACTGAGAGCGGATGTATGCCTCACGCTTCCCAAAACTCCAGAGCCTAAGGGCGAAATAGGTGTAAAACAGATAGACGGTGGCAAGTATGCAGTCTATTCGTATCAAGGATCCTATGAAAATCTAGGGATGGTATACGATACGATTTATGGCAAATATCTGCCTGAGAGGGGTTATCAACTGGCATCGCGTCCGGGATACGAAGTTTATTTGAGCGATCCCGAATGCACAGCTCCCGATAAGCTGCGCACAGAGATTTATGTTCCTATCTTATAATATTACGATGGGTGGACTGCAATAACGATTTTTATTGCAGTCCGTTATATGCTTTATTAAAATGGAATCGGAAGAAGATATAAGAAGTATCGACTTGTCTACCGAAGAAGTAGTGAATGCCTTGACATATCTATGGGGGCCATTCTTTGTGTAGTCAATCAATGAAGAGAGAGACTGTTGTTCTTGTTGCCCGATTGTAGCAATAAATTGATCTTTAATCTATAAATCAATGTATTTAATCATTTTTAATTGTAGAAAGTTTGGTGTTACCAAAAAGTAACTTACTTTTGTTCCCGAAAAGTAACATGTAAATCGAGAATGAAATGATTAAAGAAAGAAATCGTGAGTCGACTGAAAAGCGATTGTTGGATACAGTCGGTGAAATCATTGCCACAGAGGGATTTGAGAAATTAGGGATTAATGCTGTTGCAACTCGGTCTGATGTCTCGAAGATATTGATATATCGTTACTTCGGTTCTATCGAAGGGTTGATGACGACTTATATGCGGCGCAACGACTTTTGGTTGAATTTTCCACAATCATTTCCCGAAAGAGCACAGATGCCTCTGTTTGTGAAGCAAATATTCTATAGTCAGATAGAACAGCTGAAGAACAATGCGACTTTGCGAAAGTTGTATCGTTGGGAGTTGTCGTGCAATAATGCGATGATTGTAGATTTGAGAAAACAGAGAGAGAGAGTAGGGGTGGATATTATAAGCAAGGTGAGTAACATTACCGGATATCCCGAGAAAGAGATTGCCGCACTTGCTTCGATAGTAAGCGCTTCGATCACCTATCTGGTGATGCTGGGCGATTCGTGCGATGTATACAATGGTATTGCTATTAACAGTGATTCCGGTTGGAATCAAATCAAAGAAGGGATCGATCTGTTGGTAGATAGATTCTTTGAAAAGGAATAGTCAATCTGTTAATGCCTCCTGTGCGTTCTAGCGCAATGGTGTGATGGGTTGGCTCTTTTTTTGCCTATAATGTTTCCATTTGGTAACATGCAAATGATGAATAAATATTATAATATGAGAAAAATGATTTTAGCATTGATTTATTTGTCTTTTTTCAGTTTCTTTTCTTGTCAGAACGACTTGATAGAGTACGAAAAAGGAGATGTGAAAGTGAACATTGAGCAAGGAGATGAGTGGTTGCACGATTTTCCATTGTTTTGGGGGATTAGCAAGAAGAATGCACCTCAGATCGCTATTTGGTTGGAAGATACTCAGGGACATTATCTTTCCACAGTGTATGCCACACACAAGATTGCTACCCAGTCGTGGCTGTCGGCCGGTGGAAACAGACGTAAAGAGGCGTTGCCTTGTTGGTGCTATGCTCGCGGTGTGAAGTACGAAGACGGCCTTTACTTGCCCACCAAGAGCAAACCGCTCACCGATGGGCTTTCGGGTGCCACTCCTCGCGGCAGTTTTAATGTGAAACTCAAACCGTCGGGTACATTGCAGAAGTTTGTAGTGAAAGTAGAGATCAATCATTCTACCGACTTTAACGAGTATTATCCGAAATCGGCCAAAGAAGGCGATGCCAATTATTCGGGAGGCAAACAAGGCAGCGGACAGCCGGCTCTGGTATATGCCGCCGATATTAATCTGTCTTCGGGGCAAAAAACGTTTGAAGCGAACTTGATAGGACATAGTAGTCCCGACGGTACGTCAGGACAGATCTATAAAGATTTGTCGGGATTGACTACCGCGCTACATATTGTGAAACGTATAACAGTGAGCGTCCAATGAAAAAGTATCTTATTGTTTTTGTAGCCTGCATAGGTTTTGCATCGTTGCATGCACAGTGCATACACAACGTGGTATTCAGTACGGATATGGGGATTGGCATGGCGGCCAATACTCCCGAGTATACTCCGTTCACGTGGCGTGTGATGGGGCACTATCGTGCAACGAAACATTTGTCTGTGGGTGTAGGTACGGGATTGTCGTTTTACGAGAAGGCATTGATGCCTGTATTTGCCGATGCAAAACTTCTGATAGGAAAAGCTCACAAACTGAATCCCTATATAGAATATGCAGTAGGTTATAGCTTTGTGCTCAATCGAAATGCCAATGGTGGCTTTTATATGAATCCTGCCATTGGTATGCGTTATTCTTTAGGCAAAGACAGAGCTTTAACTTTTTCGGTGGGATACGAGCAGCAGAAACTCGAACGATTGAAAGAGTATCAGAACTCATTGTATATGGTCCAGTTTGCCGAGAAACTGGATCATGCTTCCATTTCGTTTAAAGTCGGATTCTGTTACTGATGGACTGCACGGCAATATTGCAATACCGTTTAGAGTAAACTGATCTCTTGCATCCGGGCTTTTTAGAAGAAGTATTCCGAGACGGGGGCACATATCTGGAGATATTCTTTGGGCGAATATCCCGAAAATTGTCTGAATTCTTTTATCATGTGCGACTGGTCGGTGAAGGCACACTCATAGGCCAGTTGGGCAAAGGCGATGTCGGGTTGATGCTCCATGATGTGCAGTGCCCGCTGCATGCGCACGGTGCGTAGAAATTGTTTGGGAGTGATGCCGAAATTTTCATTAAATGTTCGCCTGAATTGCCGTTCACTCAGACATGCGATGTCCGATAGGGAAGCAATATTCGTTTGTGGCGAAACATTTATTTCCTGCTGCACCGCTTTCCAGCGTTTAAGTTCGTAAAGAGGAATGCTTTGCAGCCTTTTTATCAGAAATTCTTCAATCATTGCGATACATACATTGTCATCGCAATGATTGATGATTTGTTTAGAGAGTTCCATTAATTCCATATCCGAAGTATCGTCGATCGAAACTTTTAATTCGCTAAATAGATGAGCCGGTTGGTGCAGTAGAAACTGAGCTGCATAAGGTTGTACTACCACCACAATCATATTAAGATCGCCAGTCGAAGCCACATCATAGTACGTTATAGTCTGTCCACCCACAAACGATTGGGGTTGCATCGAATTTTCTTTCTGAATGCGAAGCCGTTGGTTGCGGTGAAATACCAATTGTACACTCCCAATGGGCGTCACCCGTTCGGTTACAATAATAGGACTGTCGTCCTTCAGTATCCAATAGTGGTGGATATAAGGAGACAATATGTTGGAGGGGCGTATAATTCTGAATGACTGCATGATGTGCAAAGTTACGAACTTGCAGGCAGACCACATAGTAAAAATCGGACATTCTTTTGAGGTGTCCGATTTTTACTATCACGTGACTCAAAAAAGAAATAATTTTGCGGTCAATTATACAATATAGTATCAATGATTGACCATTCAGTAACGATTACGTTCGAATCTCCCTTTTGGATTGCATTGTTTGAGATGAATGATGAAAAAGGGTATTCTGTGGCTCGAGAAGTGATTGGCGTTTCCGAACTCACGGGCTCAGATATCTCATTGTTTTTTGCTCATCTGGACTTTGACAGGTTGGCTTACTCTAGCCCCACCTTATGGGGGTCGTATAACAACCGTCGTTGCACCATGAGCTATAAAAGAATGCAGAAAAAAATAAAGAGGGAAGTAGAGAGAGGGGAGTTTAAATACACTTTCACCAAAGCTCAAGCAGAATTGAAGAAATTGCATCAGGAGAAAAAGATTCAACGAAAATGCATCACGAAGAAGCTTAATGAAGAAAAGAAAGAGCGAAAGTTTCAGATGCAGCAGCAGAAAAAGTCCGAAAAGCATCGTGGGCATTAGCTGTTTGCTTTCTTATCAATTAGATTTGCACTTGCTTGCCATCTGTTTTTCTAAAAATTCAAAACGATTGCTTAGTATCTCAGAGATTTTATTAAATTTGCAATAAATCTACTAATACACATTGATATGAGTTTTTGTGTTGAGCAAATAACTGACAACAAAAAGCAATATTTAGAGCTTCTATTGCTTGCCGACGAGCAGGAATTGATGATAGACCGTTACTTGGAGCGTGGCGAAATGTTTATACTTGAAGATGGAATATTGCTGAAAGATATGATTTATTTAAAACAAAAAGTAAAATAACTATGGACATCAAAGAAAAAGCGGCTCAGATGGTCGCAACAGCACAAATCATTACAGTGGCCTCTATTGACGAAAACGGTTACCCTCGTCCGGTGGCAATGGTAAAGATTAAAGATGAAGAGGGGGCAATCTATGTCTCCACCGGAACAAGTTCGGCTAAGGCTGGTCATTTCAAGGCCAATCCTAAAGCTGGTGTCTCGATTGTAAGAGGTGCTGATAGCATTGTTTACACGGGTGAGATGGAGATTGTGACCGACGAAGCTCTGAAACATTCGCTTTGGGGCGACTGGATGTTGCCTCACTTTCCCGGTGGAGTAGAAGATCCCGAATATTGTGTACTGAAGTTTACTCCAAAATCGGCAACTTATTGGATCGACAATGTATTTGTGAAGGATGCAAAATATATGAATCTATTTTGTCAGAGTTGTGGTATGCCCATGCAAACGGCTGATCAATTCGGAACAAACGAAGATGGTTCTGTAAATCAAGATTATTGCTGCTATTGCTACAAAGATGGAGCATTTGTACAAGATTGCACCATGGAGGGCATGATTGATCATTGCATCAAGTTTCTTGATGAGTTTAATGGAGCTAGTAACACCAAATACTCAAAGGAAGAGGCTATTGCTGAGATGCGGAAGTATTTCCCAAAACTAAAAAGATGGAAAACAACGGAGTAATTCAAGGTGAATACTCATCGATATTTTGATACTTTTTTATCCGAACCACAGCGGTAGGCTTATCTAGGACACTATTTTCATTCTCAGCTCCGGGATAGAATATAAATAGAATCAGGAAGATACATAAAGAGCGAAGACGCAACATGCTGATATACAGCGACAAATTCATAAGGATGAAACTAAAAGTTTGTAAGTATAAACTTTTAGTTTTGTCCTTATGAATTTTTATTTTCGTCCTTATCATTTTTTGAAAACGAAGCTTCTATTTCGTGTATTAAAAGTGCCACTTCGGTGTGGTTAAAATAGTATCAGTTTCACTCTCAATATTCACTCCTAAAAACGTCCCCCAAAAGCGATTCTTGTTCACTATCCTTTATTGATAGCTTATGTCGCTCATTATCAATGCACTTTTGTAAAAGATACAAAATGCTGATACTCAGAAAGAAGATGCACTTTGCGAGGCCCAATTTTAAGCCTGTATTGTATATCGTATTGATATACATATAGTTAATGTGACGGAAACATTTTCAAAAACAGACGTATGTCGCAGCAATAACTAACGGATGTTGTAGAAAAAACTAACGTTAGTTGTCCGAATAACTTCTGTTAGTTACCGCAGTAACTTCCGTTAGTTATTGCTGCGACATACGTTAGTTTTTACCATACGTCTGCAAACAAATTTAAGGACGTCATCAAGTAATGTATGCGGTCATATCTATTCAGGCATTTCTCTTTTCTTGTTTTTGTGAAAAAATATTGAATTAAATGTGACAATATATTTTGAATTATGGAAAAGAATATTTACGTTTGCAGCACAAAATACGCAGATATAGGATATTCCTTGATTAAAAAAATGTTGATAGATGATATTTAGAAGAGTATCTTTGCACATTAAATATAGATAAGGTGGGTATGAAAAAGAGAACTCACGATCCGTTGGATTATGTAAGAAACTTACAGCAACTACTGTCTTCAGACAAGAAAATTATAGGATTCTTGTTTGGTGCAGGAACCTCATTGGTAAAGAACCCTTTGACAAAGGAGCCCTATGTACCTGCCATTATTAAAATGACACAAATGATAGTCGATAAACTCAATGTCGACTTAAAATATAAATATGCTATAGAGGAACTTAAATCTGAGATAGGGGAAAATTTTACAATAGAAACATTGCTATCAAAACTTGAACTAAAGAAACAAGTTGTTGGCAATGCAAAACTTAATGGCCTTAATTGTGAGGAGATACAATCTTTGATTTCGGCTATAAAGGATAAAGTGCATACTCTTGCGAGTGTACACAGGGGGATTGATAGAGATAAGCTTATTCATTCTAACTTTGCAGAATGGATAGGAAAGGCAGATAGAAAAAAGGCAGTCGAGATTTTTACAACTAATTATGATTATCTATTTGAGGTTGGATTTGAACATAGTGCTGTTCCTTACTACGATGGATTTACTGGTAGTTATGAACCTTTCTTTAATTCTGAGTCAGTTGAGGATTTTCATTTTCTTCCACAACAAACAAAACTATGGAAGATTCATGGCTCTCTTGGTTGGCATTATGATGCTGATAGAAAAAGAGTTATTAGAAAAGAGGCTGACAATAAGGATATTTTGATATATCCTTCAACACTTAAATACGATCAATCTAGAAAACAGCCTTATACATCTTTAGGCGATCGATTATCAAATTTCATCAAGCAGCCAGATACTGTATTAATAGTGGCTGGATATTCTTTCGGTGATGAACATATTAATGAACGAATAAATACAGCATTAGCTTCTAATCCATTAGGACATATATATGTTTTATATTATGATATAGTATGGGACGATCATAAAAAAACATATTCTTTTACGGAAGACTGTGCAATAGCAAAACTTGCAATGGCAAATACTAAAATAAGTGTCTTTGCGACAAAGTTTGCTGTCATAGGTGGTATCTATGGTGAATGGCAATTAAAAAACGAACCAGATAAAGATGATTCACTCAGTATAGATATTTTTTTTGATGAAGATGCTTGTGAGAATGAAAATGATAATATAGGTGTCAAAATCGAACAAAAATGGACAGGAAAAGGAGAATTGAAATTACCTGAATTCGAATCATTTGTGAGATTTCTCCGTAGTATGGTCTTTATATCTATGGAGGAAGTAAAATGAAAAGGCAGACTGAAATAGGAGAAATTATTAGCGTTAGTGGGAATACTATTTCCGTTCAGTTGTTGGATACGGTTAAATCTAATATGCCGGTTATTAATGGTGTCGTTTATAGGATAGGGCAGATTGGTTCTTTCATGAAAGTCCCGCTTGGATATTCTAGTATTTACGGAATAGTTACTCAAACAGGTGCTTCTGCTATTCCGGAAAGATTAAAAATAAAAAATGAAGATCTTGATTTTTCTTCAATTAGCAACTATCAATATGTTACAATAGCTCTTATCGGCGAACAAATAGGTAAAAAATTTGAAAGAGGCGTTTCTCAGTCTCCTACAACTGGAGATAAGGTTCATCTCGTTACTATTGAAGACTTAGGAATAATTTATGGTGGTTATGATGAGAATAATTCAATAAAAATCGGTAATATCAGTATTTCTTCTAATCTTGATGCTAAAATTAATATAGATAAACTTATCTCCCGTCATTGTGCCGTATTGGGTTCTACGGGAAGTGGTAAATCAAATGCAGTAGGAGTATTGCTTAAGTCTATTGCTAATAAAAAATATAAGAGCGCAAGAATTTTAGTTATAGACCCTCACGGTGAATATAATAGTGTTCTCAAGGATAAAAGTACTGTCTATAAAATAAGAGCTGATAAAGCTAAGGGAGAGAAAGAACTTCAAATCCCATTTTGGGCATTGCCATTCGAGGAGCTCATTTCAATATTTCCCGCAAACTTGATTGATAGTCAGCGAGATTATCTTAGGACTGAAGTAGAGGCATTGAAGATAAAAATGGCTAAAGATAATGCAATTGATATTGAACCAGAACTGATTTCTGCAGACACACCTATACCTTTTAGTATTAAAGACTTGTGGTATAAGCTAGATGCTTTCGAACATTTGACATATGGGGCAGATCGTAAGACTCCTTGCTTGGTTAAAGAGGGAGATCCTGATAAATTAATTTCTAGAGAGTATACTCCCGCAGGAATTGGCTCATCTGCTCCATTTCTTAACAACGCGAAGAAAGGAATCCTCGGTTTTTTAGATAATATACGATTAAAGTTAAAGGATTCCACTTATAATTTTCTATTCAATAATGCTGATTATACTCCTGATTTAAAAGGTAAAGTATCAAAAGATTTAAGCGATCTTTTGTTTGAATGGATCGGTAGTTCTAAGCCTATAACTATTTTGGATATGTCTGGTATTCCTATTGAGGTAATGACTTCTATATCGGGAACACTCTTGAAAATTATCTATGATGCTTTATTTTGGGGACAAAACTTGTCTATAGGTGGAAAACAACAGCCGCTGCTGATTGTTCTTGAAGAAGCTCATAGTTATCTAAAAGCTGGTGAAACTTCTATTTCATCCAAGACTATTCAAAGTATTGCAAAAGAGGGGCGGAAATATGGTGTTGGCCTGGCGCTTGTAACCCAAAGGCCGTCAGAATTGGATGAAACTGTACTCAGTCAATGCGGAACTATAATAGCATTACGTATGAATAATGCTAAGGATAGAGGCTTTATTCGCTCTGCTATGCAGGACGAATTGCAGGCTATCGTGGATCTACTTCCTAGTTTGCGGACAGGTGAAGGTATTATATCTGGGGAAGGCGTAAAGATGCCATCAAGAGTGCAATTCTATAAATTATCAGATGCAATAAAAGGTTCTGAACCAAAGGCTTCTGAAAAATGGATTGTTGACGTTGGTTCAACAGTAGATAAATATAGAGAACTTCTCTCCTTATGGAGAAATCAGAAATTTAATAAAGAATAAGAATATGGAAACGTTTCCAGTAGTATCTTCTAATGTGGCTGAGGTCAGTTACGATGAAGCACTTCAGTGTGTTTATGTTAGATTTTTAAACAATTCTTTGTATCGTTATGATAGTGTACCAAAGACTATTTTTGATGAACTTGTGTCATCTCCTTCTGTTGGTTCCTATCTTAATCGTAATTTTAAAAATGTTTATCCATATGAGAGAGTAGAATAATTCTATGACAACGATATAACACTTAATCAAGGTTAAAATATCTTTGAGTAAGGGAGAGGGGAGATAGATAATAGGGTGGCTTCAGCTATTTCAATAAATTATCTATTTCGGAGAGATAGCAAATTTGTTCAAGCTTTTTATATAGAGCTACTTGTTCTTATGTAAGATCATCTATCATTCTTTCTCTCTAAGAGATTTAGTCAACTTGGAATAGAATTAGAAAGCTTGAGGCTGATCTTTGATATGAAAAAGGAGCTGTCTTATAAGATAACGTCTAAATACTTTTTTCAGAATGAGATATATTAGAATACCTAATTTATTTTGACTTTGGGTTCTCTCGGATAAGAAGGCATTTTCCTCTAATAGCATCGAGAGTAGGGGTGAACCCTTTAAATTGAAAACCTTTAATTATTGCCGTCCTAGAAAGTATTTTGCTAATAAACGATGTTTTGCCATTCTATCTAGGATGAAGGTAAACAGTAGGAGAGTGATACAGGAAAACAATGGGGCGATAATGAAGGTGAATAAGGCATCTGGAACATTGTCGAAATGTATAAATCGAGGTATAATGACTTCAATAACCCATGTCTGTATGCAGTAGATGCCGATGGTATATTTGCCTATTGTTTTGATGATGGAATGACAGTCTTTTATTTTGAAGAATAGACTGATAATAAAGATACTGCCGGTAAGTCCTATCAAGAACCTATATAAGTAAATTAAGGTGCGCGAGATGAAATACTGTTCGTTGTGTATGAGCGAAATCAGCGTGTAGGGGTGACTGCAATAAACAAGGTCGTTGCTGTTCCAATTGATAAACAGTAGTATGTAAAGAATGCCGCTTATGGCAATAACATAATTGCATTTCTCTCTGAAGATAGCTATAAAATCGGAGAGGATGATACCGGAAATAAAGAATGGGCAGAGAAATGTTAGATAGTATTGATCTGAAAGGAATGATACTAGTAATGAAATGGAGAAGAACAGCACGTTTGATGTTGGTGTTATCTTTTTCGTTGCGTACGCTATAACGAAACAGATAAAAAGGCACTTCAAAAACCAAAAGTCGAATAATAGGTGCGTGGTCGTTATATTGAATATGGATAGGCTTCCATTATGATCTATCGCACTTATGACGATGCCGAATATAGCCCAAGAGAAAGATGGAATGAGTAAATTGATACTTTTCTTCTTGATAAAGTTACCTGGAGTAAGTTTTAGTGAAGAAGAAGCAAAAATTCCGGATATTATAGCGAACAATGGCATATGGAAGCTATATATCAATGAAAACAGAATGTTGTCTTTGTATAGTTCATAGCTCGAGGTAGGGTAATAGTATTGGATGGTATGCCCCAATATAACACAATAAATTGCAAAGCATTTTAATGCATCAAAACTAGCTATTCGTGGTTTACTCATCCTTTAATGGTCTCATTGCGGTTGTAGGTGCAATACTTTTTATATTTTCTGAAAAATCTTTTAATTGCGACACGTCTCATCTTAATATCGTTGGATGCTATTGCGTCGTATAAATAGCGGCGCAAAGATACATATTTTATTGTATAACTAAGATGTTGGCAATGAAAAACCAATTTTCTATACAAAATCATGACAGATAACTCCATTTATTTGATCCGTTATATCGAATTGCTACATCTGGAAACGTAGAGAATCATTGATTTTAATACTTAATAATAGAGTATCGTTTCATTGAATTTTATCTTCCTGATTGGCTTTGTATCTTCCCCAACACTTATAGTGTGTGAATGAGGTTAATGAAATAAGTTTTGCCAAGATTTTATTTCTCAACATATAATGTTGTATACGATACAAGATGAATAAGAGAAAGATTAGTATAAGGTTAAAGAAGAGAAACCTGATTATAAAATGAACAGGGGGTAGGAGGTTCTGAAATAGAAATGTACAGATTGTTGATGTCAAAAAAACAACGACAATCCATAAGCCATGCGTTGTTTCTATTGCCACTGACGGACAATTGTTCATGCATTTCATACAACTCTCACACTTCAGACTCCAAAACGGACGTGAATCGATTGTTTTGATTGCTTGGACAGGGCATTGCCTTATACAAAGGTTGCACTTGTTGCATCGGGATGATGCATAATAGGATTTTGCAAGGAAGTATCTGCCAATTGCATAGTATGCCAATGCAATAGGTGAAATAAGTATGTCTTGAATGATGTCTCTATTAGAAGTAAAATCTGTTTTTCCAGAGTTTAGTTTATCGAAGTGTCTTTTCACACGAAGGCGATTCTTCTCGTAAATAAGTGTGATGGACTTCTTTCTAAGCGCCGGATGTATAGACAGCCAATTGGATGGCATATCAAAAGGTATCTGCCCTATGATAGAATATCCTTTTTTCTTTAAGATAAATGATGATACGAAGAAGGCGATACCTGTCAGTCCGGGGGTAACGATATTGCCCAGCCTCATTCCGGCTCTAGTGTTCATCAATACTACTTGATTGTTTCCTTTTGGGAAATTGCGAATAAAGTCTAATGTTATTTTGGGATAATTGAACCCATGTATGGGAGATATGAAGATGATAAGAGAATCAGAATCTATTTCTTTCAAAAACAGATCGTTAGTTGAAGCAATATTGAGAACCTGACAGCGTATGTTATTCGCTAAAGCGCAATTGGCGAACCATGAAGCTATCATCTTAGCATTTCCCGTACCTGAGAAATAGAATATAATTGCTTTTTCAATTTTCTTCATTTATCTCCCAATGTCCTTGTTTTCGACCTCCAACACGTTTGATAGCTTCAGACTCTTGTAAACGTATTAAATTATATTTTATTCCACCCAAAGTGGCGTTCTCTATATTTTCAGACAACTCTTTCTGTGTCGCATTGGGATTGTCTTTTAAATACTTGATCATCCTTTTTTGAAGTTCTGTCTTTTGGATAGTCTTTTGGATAGTCTTTTGGATAGTCTTTTGGATGCTCCCTGATATTCCTATCTGATACTCTTTGCTAAAATGGAATATAGTCCACAATCCACCGCCATCATACTTAAACTCAGGTTTGGGAGTATTTGCATTTTGGCAGGCTTCCATAATACGTTCAATGCCTCGTCCCCAAGCTTCTATTTCTCCGGCACGAAAGAATGTATTGGCAATATCCGGATTGTAAGGACGACTACGATGCTTCCCCAATAGATTATCGATAGTCCAGTCTTCAGGTAGAACTCCACAATTCCAAATTTCCAGCTTATTATCATATACAGCTATCTGAATGGGTGTTGAGGATTCGTATGCTTTATGTACCACACCATTTAAGAGAGCTTCACGTAATGCTTCTTGGGGTATAGGTAACGATTCTATACGTTGTATTCCTTCGTAGCTGATTAAAGCTCTAAGGTATTTTGTAGTAAGCACAGTCAGCGTGGTCTTGATTTGTTGAAACAGATTGCCATGCACCTCATCTTGATATACTAAATTTGCTCCTTCTTTAAAATAACCAATCTTAATAAAACAACCGGTGATATACTGTTCCGGGTCGGGATGAAACAGTAGTGCGGCTGCTCGCTTTAAGTATTTGCCTTCAAAAAGGCGTAACTTATCGAGTAAGCCATTGTTGTTGTCCTGTAAGTCGGTCTCGTCCATTCTTCCGCTTCGTTTGGCATATTTACGGAAAAGGTCGAAAGTGGCATTGTCTAAATCTTCCGTTTTCAGATAGGGTATCGGCACACCGTCCCACGTCTTGCCTTGTTTGCGAAGCATAAAGCGGTCGAGTGCAGCACCTTTCAATTCTTGATTGGTTGCCCCACAACGTTGGTAATACTTACCTTTATAACTAATGGGGTAAGGATAAGCCTCCGTCTTAATTTCAAGAGTGTCCTTATTCTCTTTCTGAGACAGATTGACCTCTACGAGAATACCCATTAGGTCACGTGCCTTATTGGGAATATCTTCCATCAATTTCTTGGAGTCATTCACCCCGCATACATCGCCGTTATCTCGTATGCCGATAAAGAGTGAGCCGCCTTGGGCATTGGCAAAACCACATATCCATTTCAGATATTCGTCTCGCCAGCTTTCTTTGAATTCTATGTTTTGAGTTTCGGTAATCATCTTTTTTCTTTTTCTCCCAATATTCTAAATCTTTCTTGAAAGATGTGTTACATCCTCTTTTTTCGGTTCAATTTTATGGTCACTTAATAAGATGAATGAGCCCGTTATGCTTACTGCTACGCAACTCTTTTAATCTCCCTTTTATAGGATATTTTTGTGCTTAAATACACTTTTACCTTGTAAAAATAGACTTTTATTCTGATCATAGCAAATCGCTAAAGGACTTTTTTGTGTAAACACACACTTTTATCTCTTATCTCATAGGTTCCTTTTTTATATTGGATTCAAAGAGTGTGCATTTTCGGTGAAATATTGCGATAATCTCCGATTGTATTCAGCAAATACTTGCCATTTGTTGTCTGCGAATTGCTCACATTTAATTATTGCGCTTGTCAGATAAAGTGCAAAACAAAAGTCGATTTTTCGTATTTATTCCTGTTTAAAGCCATGAAATAAGATTTCTGAACTTTCAGAATTCATTGAAAAACAATGATGAAAAAAAACAAGTAGCGCAGCACGTGTAGTGCAAATTGGGGCTCGAGAAGTTTATTCAATAAAAAAAGGGACTCCGCAATGGAATCCCTCTATATTTATCTTAGTGATCCGCTTGGGGCTCGAACCCAAGACCCCAACATTAAAAGTGTTGTGCTCTACCAGCTGAGCTAGCGGATCTGCTTTTCTAAAAGCGGGTGCAAAGGTAAGTCTTTGTTTTAAGAAAAACAACTAATTTAGGATAAATTTATCGTTTATTAATTGTTTGTATTAAAATTCAATTACAAACTAAATTTTAACTAAGAAATCTATCAAATTCGTTGGATAATGTTTCCCTATTTAAATTAATATTAATTATCTTTGTGCGAAAATAATCAGAGAAAAGACACAAACTTTTCTTAATATTACTAATTAAAAAATATGTAATCGTATGATTAAAAGAATGTTATTTTTGGCTTTGTCGTTGTTGATTATTTCAACAGCTGCTATGGCACAGGTGACTACGTCTTCGATGAGTGGAAAGGTTACAAGCAACACTGTGAAAGGGGAACCTATCATTGGAGCTTCTGTTGTTGCTATTCACGAACCGTCAGGTACTCGTTATGGTGTAGTTACTAATGTTGATGGTCGTTTTACCATACAAGGTATGCGCGCTGGTGGTCCCTACAGAATAGAAATGTCTTATGTAGGTTACCAGAAAGCTATTTTCAAGGATATTAATTTGCAGTTGGGTGATAACTATTCTCTCAGTGCATTCTTGAAAGAATCATCACAAGTGTTGAACGAAGTTGTCGTGATCGGTAGGGTTAATGCAAAAATGAAAAGTGATCGTGCCGGTGCTCTTACAAATATTGATCGCGAACAGATGGCCATAATTCCTACGATAAGCCGAAGCATGAATGATATTATGCGTTTGACTCCGCAGGGTGGAAATACTGGAAATGGTTTTGCTGTTGGTGGTGGTAACTATCGTCAATCTTATGTAACGGTTGATGGTGCTGCTTTTAATAATGCTTTCGGTATCGGTTCTAACTTACCTGCCGGAGGTTCTCCTATTTCGTTGGATGCACTAGATCAGATATCAGTTTCTACAACTCCATTTGATGTTCGTCAGAGTGGTTTCACCGGTGGTGCAATCAATGCAGTGACCAAGAGTGGTAATAATAACTTTTACGCAAGCGCTTATTCTTATTTCAACAATGTTCACTTGCGTGGTCACAAAGTAGGTGATTATCTTCTGAGTCGTAATCAAGATCACACCTCAGTTTATGGCTTGTCGATAGGCGGTCCTATTATTAAGAATAAATTGTTCTTCTTTGTGAATGGTGAATACGAAGACAATCTTTCGGCTGGTCCTTCGGGATATTCCGGTACATCAGCGTCTGGTTCTATTGATTCTGACGGTTGGAACTTGAGTACAGGTACTTTGCATCGTCCTACATCAGATCAGATGAACGTGATCAAAGATTATTTGATGAAGACATATAGTTATGATCCGGGCCGCTACGAAAAATATTCTATTAAAACTCCAGCTTATCGTTTGATGGCTCGTTTGGATTGGAATATTAATGCCAATAATAAGGTGAATTTCCGTTTTTCTCGCACTCACATGAAAAACTCAAATGCTCCTTCTTCTTCGACTTCTCCTATGAAGAATTCATTGATTTATCCGGGATTCGGTAGTACATATACTAAAGGTATAGGAAGAACATCTAACGCTGCTCTTTATTTTGAAAGTTCTAGTTATATGCAGGAGCAGAATTTTACTTCTTTTGCTACAGAATTGAATTCTCGTTTGATGGATGGCGCAATGAATAATACTTTGCGTTTGACTTATTCTTATCAAGATGAACCTCGTACTTATGTAGGTGGTGCTTTCCCCACGGTAGATATTTTGGAACAAGGCGCTGTTTACACTAGTTTCGGCCCTGATCCTTTTACAGCAGGTAACTTACGCCAAGTAAAAACTTTCGTTGCAACAGACGAATTGACTTATACACTTGGTAAGCACAACTTGTTGGCTGGTATCCAATTTGAGCAGAATAAAGCAGTAAATGGTTTTATGCAAGGTGGTAATGGATATTATGTATATTCGTCATGGAGTGATTTTGCTAATGGAGCAGATCCTGCAGCTTTCGGTATCATGTATTCTAATGCTAAGGATAATTCTCAATTTCTTGCTACAATGAAATCTCAGCAATATTCATTGTATTTCCAAGATCAAATGAATATATCTGATAATGTGAAGTTGACAGCAGGTCTACGTTTTGAAATGCCTCACTATCCTAAACTCGATAACAACTATAACACACCTTTTGCAGCTTTGAAATTTGGAGATAAACAATTTGCTACTGACCAACTTCCGAGCAATAAAATAACTGTTTCTCCCCGTGTCGGTTTTAACTGGGATTTGACAGGTGAACGTAAATACATCCTTCGTGGTGGTACCGGTTACTTTATCGGTCGCTTACCTTTCGTTTGGTTAGTATCAGCAGTTGGAAATTCGAACTGTGGACAGACTTCTTATTATTCGAATACCACTGTGCCTGTTAAGTTTCAAACAAATGTAAATAGTATTGTCAATACACAAGGTTTCTCGAAAAATCAGACTATTCCACAATCTCCAACTATCATTGATAAGAACTTGAAGATGCCGGCTGTATGGAAGTCATCTTTAGCTTTCGATGCCAAATTGCCTTACGATATCGACTTCTCGGTAGAAGGTATTTTTAGCAAAGACTTCAATCCAGCTACAATAACCAATGCAGGTTATTATTATGATACTACGAAAAATCCGACTATTACTTTGTCGCCTGGTGATGTTCGTAAATCATACAGTGCCTATATGGACTGGATTGATCCTAACTTGAATAAAGCTAACGGAAAACAAAACGTTTATTATATTACGAATGCCGGTCATAAAGCATACTATTATTCTATTACGACATCGTTGGCAAAGAAATTTGATTTCGGATTGAATCTATCTGCTTCTTATACTCACTCTAAAGCAAAATCTTACGGCGACGGTATTGGTGACCAAGTTTCTTCGGCTTACTATACTAACCGTTATTCTGTAAATGGTAATAATGATATGGAGACTGGTTATGGTACCTATGTAGCTCCTAACCGTATTGTTGCTACTGCTTCGTACCGCAAGGCTTATGCTAAGCATTTTGCTTCTACCATTTCTCTTGTTTATGAAGGTATGAATATGGGTTATGCAGGAGGATATGGCTCTACACGTTATTCATATACAATATCTAGTAATGTTGTAGGTGACTATGGATCTAACAACTTGATTTATATTCCTGCATCGAAAGAGGATTTGGCAAAATGGAATTTTGCAGATGCAACAGGATATACTGCAGATGCGCAGCGTCAAGATTTCTGGAATTATATAGAACAAGATTCTTATTTGAAAAAGCACAAAGGCGAATATGCAGAACGCGGTGGTGCGATGATGCCTTGGCACCATCAACTCGACTTTAAGTTCTTGCAAGATTTCAACTTCAGATTGAATGGTAAAACAAATACTTTGCAACTTGGTGTTGATATTCGCAATTTACCGAACTTGTTGAATAGCGATTGGGGTCTTTATAAGACTGTTAATAATATGAATATATTGTCATACGATAGTAAGAAAGGTGCATATAGCTTTCCTATGAGTGGAACAAATAAGCTGACATCTACTTATTCGAATTATACGGCTTTTACTTCTACCTATTCTATTCAGTTCAGCATCCGTTATATATTCCATTAATATATAAGAATGTATTGACTAATCCTAAATAACTTCTACAGTTATTTAGCAACATACATATTTATCTAAGAGCAGGAAAGCTAGCTTTCCTGCTCTTAGATTTTTTTATTCATTCTAATTTTTAGAGTTTTCTGATAGTACATTCCTTTCGAAGTTTTCATGTGACAACACACTTCAATATGTTTAATTTTCAACTAAATTGATATTGCATGGGCATTTATCAGAACTCAGCACTGCTGTCATTAAAATAATACGATCTGATCCCTTATAAGTGCCTTATTATATAAATTCAATAAATCCAAAAAGCGGGATTTTTAAAAAAAACGAATATTACTTGCATAATAAAAAACGAATAGCAATATTTGTAGTAATCAAATTAGAAAAAATAATAAAAGTGTTTAAAACTATGAAAGCTAAATCTTGTATCATGACTATTTTTATAATAGCATGCTGTTTAACTCTATTGAGTTGTAGTAGAAATGAATCTTGTTTTGAAAACACCACTCCATGTTCTCGTTCTGTTATTCCGGACGATTTTGATTGGGAAAATGCAGATTGGATGCCTACTCCTGTTGGTCAATCAAAAATTCCTTCTCCATGGGTAGGGCAAGGAAGTATTGCTTCTCTTTATGGATTAGATGTGATGAATGATAGAAAGAAAGCGGAAGGTTGGACCTTAATTTATAATTCATTCACTGAAAACACAACTGGTCCCCTAATTAATCCTTATTTTATTCTTTATAATAAGTATAGAGGATTGTTGCGCGTCTTTTTATATACAACAACTTCTTTTGTACTACCTTCCACGTATTTGCAAGATGGTATATCTATCATTTCTAATCAAAAAACGACAATGTTAAATTTCTTGGGGGAAGAAATTATAGATGCTACTAAAAAGAAAATGAGTTATCAGCAAATGCAGCCAGCTCCTATTGATGGTAGCATGCCATTAGCCAGCAACAAATGGTATATGATGCAATACGAAATGGCTTATGATCCTAATATTTCTAACATTCCATATGATCAGATTCAGTTAAATTGGAATCTTAATTATTATAATGTAGAAAAAATTAATTTAGGTGGAGATATTCAGGGCACCATTAAAGGTACTATAGGTGAAACTTCGGGAGGAAAAGATTTATTTTCTCCTTTAAAAAGTGCAGTAACTAATACCGCTAAAGGTGTACTAGCCGGTGTTGGACAAGGTGTGATAACTCGCAATACCATTAATAGTGAAACTGGTGAAAATACATTAGGATTAAATAAAGATACATTTAAAGCTGTGGCAAGTGGACTTAAAAGTGCTGTCTCTGCTGCTACTGGCAATTGGGTAGGAGCTGCCGCTGGAATACTTAGTGCTATCATTGGAGGCTCAAAATCAACGGTATTACCTGTTAGCTTAAATATTTCGGCAAAAGTGACATTAACTGGAAATGGAACTAATACAGGTTCATTTCCTTCAATGCCGATGTCTTTTTGGGTACCTGGTACGAATGTATCATTTAATGCTGTAGGCTATATTCCATTGTATAATAAAACACTTGGAATAATTAATTTTATTGGAAAGCCTCAAATAGTATTATCAGTAAAAACAACTACTTGGGAAGTTCCAGACGAACCTTTTGATCCTGATAGAATGGTAACAGAGTCTGAATCGGAAGCTACTCTTCCTGAAAGTATTGACTATTCTAAGTACTTATTAATCAACCCTGAGGTAAGGAAGATAGCTAATGTTGAAATATTGAAGCAGGATTTAATTGCTAAAGATACCGTTAATAATAAAATATATGTAAATCCTGATAGTTTTACTGCTTATTATTCTGGGGTAGCATATCATGAATCAATGGATTTTCCAAAATTAATATTTGGTGTACGCTTTGCCATCAAAATAAGTCCATTTGATGGGACTCCATCTTCAGTAATCTTTAAGACTTTCTTATTAGAGGATAAATGGATAAATCAATAAATAAAAAAGGTGACCAAATTGGTCACCTTTTTTATTTATTGATTATATGATAATATACCTTGTTAATTGAACTTATCTAAATGGATTTGTTTATTCGTTGCTTGGATAAATCAATTGTACATTGTTACCTGGCAGGAATAATCGCTATTCAGACAAGTTCATGATACGGCTGATGTACTTTCCTATAATATCGAATTCAATATTTACTCGTGTTCCCCTTTTGATGGAGTGGAAGTTGGTGTGTTCGAAAGTATAAGGGATAATAGCCACTTGAAAGGTGTCTTTTGTAGGATTGCACACCGTGAGGCTTACTCCGTTTACTGTTACTGAGCCTTTATCGACTGTAAGGTAACCATGTTGAGCCATGGCTTTGTCAAATGGATATTTGAAAGTAAAGTAATAGCTTCCGTCGGCGTCTGTGATATCAACACATTCTGCTGTTTCGTCAACATGTCCTTGTACAATATGTCCATCCAATCGGCCGTTCATTATCATGCTGCGTTCAACGTTTACTTCGTCGCCAACTTGTAAGTCGCCGAGGTTGGAGCGGAGCAATGTTTCTTGCATGGCTGTTACAGTATATGCATCGTTTGCCTTGTCTACAACCGTGAGGCAAACGCCGTTATGAGAAATACTCTGATCTATTTTGAGTTCGTTCACAAAATCGCAATGGAACGTGAAATGGATATTTTCTTGTTCTTTGCGAATAGCCTTTAGAGTGGCTGTACCTTCAATGATTCCAGAAAACATAATGGTTTGCTATTTTTAAGTTGTTAAATTATAATTAATCAATTGCCGTCAAAGATGGAGCAAATATACAATAAAAAAATGATTCATCAGTAAAAGTTCGGGAACTAAGCATTTTCAGAACGTTTTCTCATGTGAACATAGGGAACGATACTGATACTTTTTTATCTAAGCATCAGCTACAGCACCATGTAGAGCAGTATTTACGTATTCAGTTCACCAGTAGAATACAAATAGAATAAGGAAGGCACATAAAGAACAATTGACATGTACTGAATAAGTTGACACAAACTTATTCAAAAATGAGAAATAATAAGAAGATTGACGATCACATTCGTCTAGAGATTTTAAACTCTTACCTTCATGGAAGCAAGGGTAAGTATACCCTTGAAAAAGAAAATGGTATATCCAGAGGTTCAATTCGGAATTGGCTTCGTATCTTTGGGCTTGAAGACAAACCATTCCCATTAAATATGAAGGATCAAGCTGTAACAACCGGAACAGAGGATGTCTCTTCAGAAAAAGACATCACCTCTTTGAAAGTGCGCATTAAGGAATTGGAATCTGAGCTGAAGCGTGCAGAGATGGCCCGTGACGTTTATGATTGCATGATTGACCTGGCTGAAGAGAAGTATCACATCAAGGTACGAAAAAACTCCGATGTCAAGTAGTAGGTTGCTTGTCACAAAAGGCGGGTAAAGGTATAAGTTATACCATATCCGCCCTTTGCGGACTGCTTGACATTTCCCGACAAGGGTACTACAAGCACAAAGAAACAAATGCCGAACAAGATGTACTTATAAGCAGCATCACGTATTACTGTCAATTTCTGCGTCAGGAGCTTCCCCGAAGCGGTTGCCGCGAGCTTTACAGTCTGTGTAAGTCTCGGTTCGGAGAAAAGTTCACGATAGGACGCGACCAATTTATCGATGTCCTTCGGGCCAACGGGATGATGCTGCGCCGCAGACGTTACAGACCTCGTACGACCAACTCCGATCATCCATATCGGATCTATCCGGATTTGCTTAACACATGTCCTAAATACGTGGCCTGTGGTGTTTGCCGCATGATGGTGGGTGACATCACTTATATATCCACGAAAGAAGGATTTGCCTATCTTTCGCTGCTGACGGATGTCTTCAGCCGCATCATTGTGGGATATGCCCTCTTTCGGACTCTTGAAGCGGAAGGACCGGCAAAAGCGTTGATGATGGCGTACAGATTTTATAAAGGTCAGGGATTCAACCTTTCAGGTCTTATCCACCATTCCGACCGAGGTGTGCAGTATGCATCAAAAGGTTATGTGTCACAGCTCAAAGAAAGAGGAATCGCTATCAGTATGACGCAAACGGGCGACCCCTTGCACAATGCACTGGCCGAGAGGATGAACAATACCGTTAAGAACGGATGGCTCTTCGATTATGAGAATAAAACATTTGATGAAGCCTTGGAAGGTGTCGCCAGATCCATATATCTCTACAATTGGGCACGACCGCACCAAGCTCTGGCAATGAAAACACCGATGCAAATGCTCCCGGGAGAACATCCAAACCCACTTTGTTCAGCTGATGCTTTAAAGCATCAGCTGAACAAAACAAACTATAAAGAACAAACAATACTTGTTTGTCAATAAAAATAGGATTAACTTTGCAGAGTTGACAACTACTTTAGGTATACATGATTGTAATTGTCAACTCCCTTAGGTTTACTAGTGTTTAACTGTCAACCAAATTCAGTACACCACACAGTGAGAAATTCATAAGGACGAAAATAAAAGTTTGTAAGTATAAACTTTTATTTTCGTCCTTATGAATTTTTGTGTTTGTCCTTATCATTTTTCGGAAACGAAGCTTCAATTCCATGTATCTGTGGTGTCACTTCGGTGTGGTTAAAATAGTATTAGTATCGCTCCCTATGTTCACCTATAAAGGTTGTTCATACCAGTGCGACTCCTCTTCAAACAGTTGGAAAGGCACGATCATTTCAAACAAATCAGTGTCGTCCTTATCTTTCTAAAACCACATATGTCCCTAAAAATATTTTCGTCCATATGCTTTCAAAAAAACTTAAGGACGTCACCGGAAAAACTAACATACGACAATTTTGTTTGTATAGCAGGCTCAAAAGTCACTTATTGATATAAAGTTGGAGCACACTCGTTTGTGTGCAAAATGCTCCTCAGCTATCCGTAGACTATCATTTAGAATCGTTCTAAATGAAGGTCCGCTGAAAATAACGTATCTACAATATGCTCTCGAGTCGATTTTGGTGCCTCTTTTCGCTGGCGTTGTATATGGTGTATCGTTAACATACTGTGGGATAGTTCCGTATGGTGTCATACGGAGGTGGCAAAGGATAAAATGATAAATCGAAATACAAGTAAGGTAAGTACATAAAAAAACGCGCCTTTTCACAAAGACTCGTTTTTCAGTTTTCAATAGGTATTAGTTTTTTTTAAGGTAAAAAGATTGTTTTCAGGATAACGAGTGCAAAGATAACACCTTTTTTTGATATAAACCAAGCATTTTTATATGTCATAAAACATATTTCGGATGATTTATGAAAAAAATCTAAAAAGGACAATATTTCGCACTCATTTGTTATTGGCTGTAAAGATAGACAATATCCCTTATAATTCGAGAAGCTAATGAAATAAATTACTTTTTATTTGTCGAAATAACGCTTATATGTTACTTTTGCACTATTATTGCGGAATTTTAAACTAATAAATATGACTGAAAGTACAAATGAAGCTTCTTGCGAAAAACGGAGTCTTAACTTTATAGAGGAAAAGATATGTAAAGACTTGGCTAACGGAAAAAACGGTGGCCACCTTCAAACACGTTTTCCGCCTGAGCCGAATGGCTATTTACATATAGGGCATGCCAAAGCTATTTGTATGGATTTTGGTATGGCTCAGAAGTATGGCGGTATATGTAATTTACGTTTTGATGATACCAACCCTACAAAAGAAGATGAAGAATATGTAGAAGCCATAAAAGAGGATATACACTGGTTGGGATATCGTTGGGGCCATGAATACTATGCTTCGGATTACTTTCAGCAACTTTGGAATTTCGCTGTTCGTTTGATAAAAGAGGGCAAAGCTTATATTGACGAGCAGACTTCCGAGGAAATTGCCCGGCAAAAGGGTACGCCAACGCAGGCTGGTACGGAAAGTCCTTTTCGTAATCGTCCTATTGAAGAAAGTCTCAAACTGTTTCATTTGATGAATAGTGGAGAAATAGAGGAGGGGGCCATGGTGCTTCGTGCTAAGATTGATATGGCGAACTCTAACATGCATTTTCGTGATCCGATCATGTATCGTGTTGTCAAACATCCACACCATCGTACGGGAACTAAGTGGAAAGCTTATCCGATGTACGATTTCGCTCACGGGCAAAGCGACTTCTTTGAAGGGGTCACTCATTCGCTTTGTACGCTTGAATTTGTTGTTCATCGTCCTCTTTACAACTTGTTTGTAGACTGGCTCAAAGAGGGTAAAGATATAGAAGATAATCGTCCGCAGCAGATAGAGTTCAATAAATTGAATTTGAGTTATACGTTGATGAGTAAACGCAATTTGTTATTGCTCGTCAAGAACGGCTTGGTGAATGGTTGGGATGATCCTCGGATGCCTACAATCTGTGGCTTTCGTCGGCGTGGCTATTCTCCTGAGTCCATACATCGATTTATCGACAAAATAGGATATACTACTTACGATGCCTTGAATGATATTGCCTTGCTCGAAAGTGCTGTCAGAGAAGATCTGAACGAACGGGCTACCCGTGTTTCGGCAGTCGTCAATCCTGTAAAACTGATTATTACGAATTATCCGGAAGATGGGGTAGAAGAACTTGAAGCCGTCAATAATCCGGAGAGTCCCGAAGCGGGAAGCCATACGATTAAGTTCACACGCGAATTGTGGATGGAACGTGAAGATTTTATGGAAGATGCTCCTAAGAAATATTTCCGAATGACACCTGGTGCCGAAGTAAGGCTGAAAAACGCTTATATCGTGAAGTGTACCGGTTGTAAGAAAGATGTCGATGGAAATATTGAAGAGGTGTATTGCGAGTACGATCAGAATACGCGTAGTGGAATGCCCGAAGCAAACCGTAAAGTGAAAGGTACGTTGCATTGGGTAAGCTGCAAATACGGGATTCAGGCAGAAGTACGTCTTTATGATCGTCTTTGGAAAGTAGAAAATCCACGTGACGAATTGGCAACGATATGTGAGGACAAAAGCAGTTCGCCTCTTGATGGAATGAAAGAGATTATCAACCCTGATTCATTGCATATACTGTCGCAATGCTATGTAGAGGAATTTGCTGCTCTGCAAAAGCCGCTTGTATATTTGCAATTCCAGCGTATAGGCTATTTTAATGTCGACAAAGATTCTACTTCCGATCATCTTATATACAATAAGACTGTAGGATTGAAAGATACGTGGGCAAAGACTGTAAACAAAAAATAATAATAACTTTTATTCCTGATATTATATGCAGACCATGGTATTTATTCAATGGTGCATCGCTCACCTCAATTATTGGACTATTACTTTATTGATGGCAATAGAGAGTTCTTTCATACCGTTGCCATCGGAGATTGTTGTACCTCCGGCTGGTTATATGGCAGCTTCGACGGGCGAAATGAATATCTTTTTGGTTATTTTGTTTTCAACTTTGGGATGTGTTATTGGTGCGTTGGTCAATTATGGGCTGGCATATTGGTTGGGGCGTCCTATTGTATATAAGTTCGCCAATAGCCGTTTGGGACATCTTTTCATGCTCAATGAACAAAAAATATATAAATCGGAAAGTTTCTTTCAGCACCATGGCTCTATTTCTACATTCATAGGCAGGCTTATGCCTGCGGTGCGGCATCTGATCTCTATTCCTGCCGGACTAGCTAAGATGAAGCTTTCTAACTTTATTATTTTTACTGCGCTCGGCTCGTTGATATGGAATTCTATATTGGCTGTTGCCGGATATTATTTTGCAAGCGTCATACCTCTTGATCAATTGCATGAGCATATTAAGGTATATAGTACTAAAGTAGGCTATGGCTTTTTGGTCATCGGAGTATTGCTTATTGCTTACTGGATATATAAGGGAATGCGCAAAAAGTGATTAGGAGATAGAACGTGGCCAGAAAGATACACTACATATTATTGTTATTTTCCATATTGCTCTTTTCGAGTAGTATAAAGGCTCAAAAGCGTTATTTTACTATCTTGGGAGAAGTCAATCAGCCCGGTACGTATGCATTGCCGGATGATGGAGAGATGAACATATTGGAAGCATTGGCTCAGGCGGGCGATATGACTGTCTTTGGCATGCGTAACAGAGTATTGGTAGTGCGGGCTAACAACAAAGGCAAATTTCGGACAAAGGTACTTAATCTGGATAGACGAACAGTTATCAATTCGCCTTACTATAGATTGCAATCTGACGATAGAATATTTGTGGCTCCCAATGAAGCGAAAACTAAAAGTTCGAGCTTTGGACGTAGATCTACCATTTGGGTATCAATGGTTTCGACCGCCGTATCGGTGGGAGGGCTTGTTATTTCTAAATTGAAGCCATAAGCATTTCTGATTTCATTTAGATTGATAAACTTTCTCAATAAAATATTTTTTGTAAATAAATAATAGTATATCTTTGTAGTAGCATTAATTTTTCTAGCTGAAACAATGACTAAAATTAGAAGTGCCAGTAAAGAAACATTGAAAGAGATTGCATGGGATACGGCTTGTGCTGTTCCAAATCACGATCCGAGTGTGGAACGTTGGGATCCTTGTGGAGCTTGGATTCGGTATGCAGATTTTGAAAATCATGACAGCGATTATGGTTGGGATATTGATCATGTGCTTCCGATTGCAAGGTTGAAATTCTACAAAGTACCTCGTATGCTTTGGAATAATGTCTTGAATATTCGAGCAATGCATTGGAAAAACAATTTGAGTAAATCCAATTCGTATCCTTATTATACGGCAACAGTAGAACATTGTGACAATATCAATGTAATCATTGCTAAAGGATATAATGTAGAAGAGGCTTTACAGTATCAGTTGCGTACACTTTTCAAAATAAATGATTAGATAAGAATAAATTGAAATAAAATGAATATAGCCATTATTGGAACCGGATATGTAGGATTGGTGACAGGTACTTGTTTTGCCGAGATGGGAAACAATGTAGTATGTGTCGATATTAATCCCGATAAAATCAATCAACTGAATAAAGGTATCAGCCCTATATTTGAGCCTGGTCTTGACGATATGATTGTGGCAAATACAGCTGCCGGTCGTTTGAAATTTTCTACCGATGTAACAGCTTATCTTGATGATGTCGAAGTGCTGTTCTGTGCTGTAGGTACCCCTCCTGATGAAGACGGTAGTGCCGATTTGAGTTATGTCCTCGATGTTGCGCGTACAGTAGGACGTAATATGCGCCGTCATTTGGTCTTCACTACTAAGAGTACGGTTCCTGTTGGCACAGCTGTTAAGGTGAAAAGTACTATTCAGGCAGAATTGGATAAAAGAGGAGAAAAGATACCATTCGATATAGCTTCTAATCCCGAATTTTTAAAAGAAGGTACGGCTATCAAAGATTTCATGTTTCCCGAGCGCGTTGTTATCGGAGTTGAAACCGAGAAGGCTCGAAAGATAATGGAACGTCTTTATCATCCGTTTACGTTGAGTGGGTATCCTATTCTTTTCATGGATGTTCCTTCGGCCGAGATGACTAAATATGCTGCCAATGCGATGTTGGCTACTCGTATCAGTTTTATGAATGATATCGCTAATCTTTGCGAGCGGGTGGGAGCTAATGTAGATTGTGTCCGGAAAGGTATAGGAAGTGATTCTCGTATAGGACGCAAGTTTTTATATCCCGGTGCCGGTTATGGCGGTTCGTGTTTTCCGAAAGATGTGAAAGCTTTGTTGCATACGGGCATTGAAAATGGGTATCACATGAGGGTGATTGAGGCTGCTGAAGAAGTTAACGATGCTCAGAAATCGGTGATGTTCAATAAACTCTCTACTCTCTTTGATAGTGGTTTTAAGGATAAAACGGTTGCTGTGTGGGGATTGGCTTTCAAACCCGATACAGATGATATGCGTGAATCTACAGCTCTTGTTGTTATTGCCAAGCTATTGGAAGCCGGTGCAACAGTCAAAGTATATGATCCGGCTGCTATGGACGAATGCAAACGCCGTTTGGGCGATACTGTGATCTACTCGAAAGACATGTATGATACTGTTTGCGAGGCGGATGCTGTACTGTTGATAACCGAATGGAAACAATTCCGTATGCCTGATTGGATCAAAATGAAAAAAATAATGAGAAGGCCAATTGTTATTGACGGGCGTAATATATATAATGTAAACGAACTTCTAGATGCCGGATTTATATATTCTTGTATCGGAAAGAATGTAATTCATTAGTAAGATATGAAAAGAATATTAGTTACGGGGGGAGCGGGTTTTATAGGTTCTCATCTTTGCGAACGACTTCTGAGTGAGGGTAATGACGTTATTTGTCTGGATAATTATTTTTCCAGTAGTAAAAACAATGTGCGTCATCTCTTGGACAATCATAATTTTGAATTGGTTCGCCATGATGTGACCGTTCCCTATTATGCCGAAGTGGATGAGGTTTATAATCTGGCTTGTCCAGCGTCTCCCGTCTATTATCAGATCAACCCGATAAAGACGATGAAGACATCTATTTATGGTGCTTTGAATATGCTTGGACTTGCTAAGCGCGTCGGTGCCAAAATATTGCAATCGTCTACTAGCGAAGTATATGGCGATCCGGTTGTTCATCCGCAGGTCGAATCTTATTGGGGCAACGTAAATCCTATCGGGATTCGCTCTTGCTACGACGAGGGCAAGCGTGCATCCGAATGTTTGTTTATGGATTATCACCGCAAACATGGGGTTAATATAAAAATTATTCGGATTTTTAATACCTATGGTCCTAGAATGAATGCTAATGATGGACGTGTAGTATCTAATTTTATTGTTCAGGCACTTCGAAACGAAGATATTACTATCTATGGTAGTGGCGAACAAACACGTAGTTTTCAGTATATAGACGATTTGATAGAAGGGATGACTCGGATGATGAGTACATCTGATGATTTTATCGGACCGGTGAACATTGGTAATCCGGGAGAATTTACGATTTTGGAATTGGCTCAAAAAGTCATAGATATGATAAATTCAAAAAGTAAGATTGTGTTCATGCCTTTACCGGGTGATGATCCTCAGCAAAGACGTCCGGATATAGCCTTAGCTAAAGAGAAATTGAACGGATGGGTCCCTCAAATCACATTAAATGAGGGACTTATAAAAACAATAAACTATTTTGAAAAGTCTTTGAAGTAAATAAATAGAAAATTAATATAATGATAATTGCAACAGATTTTGACGGAACTATTGTAACGCACGAATATCCCCGCATTGGTAAAGAGATACCATTTGCTATTGAAACTCTTAAAATGTTGATTAAAGAACGTCATCGTATCGTTTTGTGGACGGTGCGTGAGGGTAAATTACTTGATGAAGCTGTAGAGTGGTGTAGGGAGCGTGGCGTTGAATTTTATGCTGTTAATAAAGATTATCCTGAAGAAGATATAGAGCATTTACCTCAAGGTTTTTCGCGTAAGATTAAAGTAGATCTTTTTATTGATGATCGAAATATAGGTGGTATTCCAGATTGGGGAACAATTTATCGAATGATTCATTCTGGGCATCCCCATCGTTCTCCAGCTCATAACGAAAGCGATTATTATGGAGAAAATAGTTTACCGAAGCGAAAATCTTTTTTTCAACACATATTTGGGATGAAAGAAGGGGAGAAGAGGTAAATAAAAATATTTAAATCAGTATTTAGGCCTTGAATTATCAAATAGATAATGGTATACTGACTTTCGAGAACTTTCTGTAGATACTTTTTCCAAAGATGTATTTATCGTTATTGCTTCCATACAACAAATCTATAGATTTGTTGTATGGAAGCTAATTGTATATAAGAGAGAGGCTGCATACGAAACATACGCTATGACAACTTCCGTTACTTACCCTGGTAATATAAAATAGTTAGTCACTGCAGTGACTAATGTCTGTTTTTTTAGTATATAAGGAGGATACAACCAAATATAGTATTATGAATAACCATTATCTTTTGCTATTATTCTAGTCCAAATAGGAGATCTTTGCAAAATATGGAGTGATCAATTGGATGTAAAACTTAAATATAAATGATATAAAAGAAATATATTAGTCGTCTATTTAATCATATTGCTGCTTTTTATTGCATATTCCATTTTTTTTGCCGAATATTGTGGCTTCATTATGTATAGGTTCAATGGAGAGAGAAAATAAGGTTTTGATTGTTTTTAGCGATAGGTAAAAGTTTTGTATCAAATTAAGGTAAAGAAATATGGGATTATTCACAAAGAAAAGTATTAGCAGTCTTCTCACCGAGACATCCGATAAACATGGTATGAAAAGGACCTTGTCGACAGGGGAATTGATCGCTCTAGGCATTGGTGTGATAATAGGTGCGGGGCTCTTCTCTATCACTGGTGTTGCTGCCGGCGAGTATGCGGGTCCGGGTATTATCCTCTCTTTTATTATTGCTGCTATAGGATGTGCTTTTGCTGGCTTGTGTTATGCTGAATTTTCATCTACGATTCCTATTGCAGGGAGTGCTTATACCTATTCTTATGCTACTATGGGTGAATTTTTTGCCTGGATTATTGGGTGGGATTTGATACTTGAATATGCTGTTGGATCTGCTACAATTGCTTCTAGCTGGTCGGGATATTTCTACGAATTGTTGCATTCTTTTGGCTTCGGCATATCGCGTCAACTGATGATGACCCCTTTTGAAACAATGACGTTACCTGGTGGAGAAATTGTTCACGGGATCATTAATTTACCGTCTGTTTTTATTGTTACGATTATGTCTTTAATTTTAATACATGGTACTAAGGGTTCTGCGCGTTTGAATAGTGTAATTGTGGTATTAAAAGTCACTATTGTTTTGTTGTTCATTTTTATAGGGTTTAAATATATAGATAAAGATAACCTGACTCCTTTTATCCCTGCAAATCAGGGGACTTTCGGAAAGTTCGGTTGGACGGGAATATTGAGGGCGGCTGGTGTCATATTTTTTGCATATATGGGATTTGATGCTGTTTCGACTGCTGCTCAGGAGACGAAAAATCCACAGAAATCAATGCCATACGGTATTTTAGGGTCATTACTGATTTGTACCGTCTTGTATATATTGTTTGCTTATGTGATGGTTGGCGTTGCTAATTATAAGTCGTTTTGTGGTGGCGGTAGCGATTTGGCACCGGTTGCTACAGCAATCAATCATATGGGTAAGGTGGGTGCCAACGGAGTTATTATACCTGCATATCCGTGGCTCAATAGGATTATTATGGTAGCGATATTGCTTGGTTACTCTTCTGTTATCTTGGTTTTGCTGCTTGGGCAGAGTCGGGTATTCTACTCGATGAGTCGTGATGGGTTGGTATCTCCGCTATTTTCTCATTTACATTCGAAATACAATACTCCCGCAAAATCAAATTTGTTGTTTATGGTTTTTGTTAGTTCGATTGCGGCATTCGTCCCTGGCAAGATAATAGGCGAAATGAGTAGTATTGGGACTTTGTTTGCTTTTATTCTAGTCTGTATAGGAATTATCATCATCAGAAGAAACCGTCCTGATATTAAGCCTGTATTTAAAACTCCATTGGTACCTTTGATTCCGATATTGGGAGTATTGGTTTGTTTTTTGATGATGTTGGCCTTGAATATTGATACTTGGATACGATTGGTGGTATGGATGATGGTAGGTTTTGATATTTATTTGATTCGAGGACCTAAATATAGTAAATTATCTAAAAATGATTCTTATTTGGACAAACGTCGGATGCAAAAAGTAACAGCCGCCTGTGGCTTGGGACTTTGTGTACTGCTCGCTGTGTTCACTTATTTGCATCATAGCCTCGGTATGTCCAGCAATATTGATTTGATCATTTTTAATGCTATTATAATTATTCATTTAATCAATTACTGCGTCTTTATTTTCGATATTCGATTTATGGAGCAATTTAAATTATGGTGTAGCTTTTTTAAAACTAAATGATAAAATCTTCATTGTATGTAGTACGCTCTTGTCAATTAAATATCTATTTGGACAATACCGCCAAAAGGTGTGAGGTATTCGATGGCATGTTCTAGTTTAATATGTCCTGCATATATTTCGGCACATCGCAATACGCCACCGTGTGAGAAAATAGCTACGTTTTTGTATTGCCCCTGCTTTAATTGGTCCAAAAAATTGGATACTCTTGCATAAATCATTTGGAAAGATTCGCCATGAGGAATTTGATAGTTAAGATAGTTTTTGTAGAATTCTTCTACTGTAGGATTCTTTAGTTCTTTGAGGGGAATCATTTCCCAATCTCCAAAATTCATTTCTTTCAATTGGTCGTTTCTCTCTGCATTCGGATAGCCGCAGTAGGTTGCCAATTTTGTACATCGAGTTAAAGGACTAGTATAAACCTTGTCAAAGCTCATCCCTTTTAAGTTTTGAGCAGTGATGGCTGCTTCTTCCTCAAAGGTTTCCTTAAGAGGTACATCTGTCTGTCCATAGCATGTACCTTTCGGAACATCGGGAGTAGTATGTCTGATTAACGTAATTTTCATCATCAAATTGTTTTTATGGGAACGGATACTAGAGCCTGTTTAAAATTCGCTAATATCTTTTTCTAAAGAGGTTTCCGTATCAACCGGATAGTTACTTTCTTTGAAGTGACCAAACCTAAAGAAAATGTATCAGACTGATTTAACGGAAACCGAGTGGCAATATATAACAAAAGTGTTGAACCTGCAAGAAAGGAAGAGAAAATATGCTTTGCGTATGATTTGGAATGCCATCTTTTATTTGGTAAAGACGGGTTGCCAGTGGCGTATGCTGCCAAAGGAATTTCCTAAATGGGAATCGGTTTATTACTATTATCGCAAATGGGCTTCGCTTGAAGAATTTGACTTACTATTGGAACGTTTGCGTGTGAGTGTGCGCCTTGGTCGTAATCAGAACATGGAACCTAGTGTTGGAATCATTGATAGCCAAAGTGTCAAGTGGGGAAATAATCGCTCATTGAACGGTATTGACGGGAACAAGAAAGTGAAAGGAATCAAACGTCATGTGGTTGTCGATAAGAACGGATTTCTTATTGCCGTAATGGTTACCATAGCGAATGTTTATGATGGTAAAGCTGCCTATTTGCTCATGCGGGTTTTGAAAGAACTTTGTTCAGGGGTGAAAGTCATATTGGCTGACGGAGGATATCGGGGAGAATTGATCGAAAACATAAAAAGCAAGTTCGGTTATATAATACAGGTGGTAATTAGCTCCTATAAAGAGCAAGGATTTAGGCCCATTCATAAAAGATGGATTGTAGAAAGAACTTTTTCGTGGCTGGACAATAACAGAAGGCTCTGCCGAAACTATGAATTGACTTTTGATTCGGCAGAGGAAATGGTCAAAATAGCCGCTATAAGATTATTATTGAGTAAAATTTAAACAGGCTCTAACATTGTATTATTTTTATATACTAGATATTAAAGATGAAAAGGGGCGGAGTAAAGAGGGGTTCCTTTTAATTTTTAGTAGATCATATCTTACATTAAAATTATTCTAATGCCTTCTTTAGTAATTCTTCCATTTCATTTTTAAAGATGCCAGCTTCGTGAACTTTTTCTCCATCAATATAGAAAGTGGGGACGTAGTAGTAATCATATTGGTCCGCGATATCTGGATGTTGGGTCTCTTCTATTGTTTCTATTTCTATATCTTTGAAGGCGGGGCTTTCATTTCTTAATTCATCGATATATTGGAAAGCCCGACGGCAGAAAGGGCACCTTTCCTGATAAAACATCGTGATTTTCTTCATTGTTACTATTGATTAGTGATTATGACAAAGATAACGATATAAATTTGATATTGGAGAGATATTTGCAGGTATTTTTATTTGTTATTTTTGAGTATGATATGTCTGATTTTTATTAATAACTTTCATATATCTTCTAAAAAGTGTTATAAAACATACTTTTTTTGTTGTTTTTCTTGTGAATTAATATAATGTGCGTATCTTTGTATCAGTGTTTTTCATAGTATTAGATTTTAAGGTTAACAAGGTTGGAGTACAGCGGTACTCCTTTTTTTTTGTCTATTATTAAAATAATTGCTATATTGGCAACCTAATTAATATTTTACTGATATGAAATCATCTTTTCTTTTTCACCGCAATTTCTCAGTGCTAAACTTGCGTAAGTCATTATTGTTGGTCTTTTTGTTGGTAGCTGTTTCAGTATCTGCATTTACACCAACTCATTTTCGCATTAGTGTTATTCGGATGAATCCAATGGCATATCCATCTCGCGATGTCAGTTATGGCTATATGTTGTCCGTTAAAAACGATTCAGTAAATCTATATTTGCCTTATATGGGGCGTGCTTACCAATTGCCTTATGGAGGTGGAGACGGTTTGAATTTTAAGGAACCAATAAAGAGCTTTAAATATAAAATTGGGAAAAAAGGAGGATACAAGATTTCTTTCGAGACCCGTCATGAGCAAGAAATCTATAAATTCAATATTGTGATATATCCTGAAACAGGTAGCGCATCGATAGATGTTATTCCAAATCAGCGTCAGCAAATTAGTTATGATGCTAGGCTAGAAGACAAAGAAAAGTGAGCTTTTTTATTAATAACCTACATATAATTTCTAAAAAGTGTTATAAAACATGTTTTTTGTCTCTTATTTCTTGCTGGTTTACATAAAACGCGTACCTTTGCATCAGTGTTTTTCATAGTATTAGATTTTAAGGTTAACAAAGGTTGGAGTACAGCGGTACTCCTTTTTTTATGTCTGATATCTTCCTCTGCAAGCCTAGTTAGGGCTCACCGGTAAAAGCTAGGGGGCTAAACATGAGTATTATATTCCTCTAAATCCTTTTTATCTTGTTCAGAAAGCTCTTCTTTTGGGTCATCTTTCCCTAACCTACCACCATTAGAATCGCCTAGTATTTCCTTACCGCATTTTTTGCAATACATAACCTATAATCTTAAAAGCCCAACAACTAAATTAAATATTAAAATTGTATCCAACCGAAAGACCAACACCAGAAATGTTACCATATTGACCTTTTATATACCATCTATTATTTTTATCGTCATTATCAAAATAATATATAACAAAGCATTTCCCAGAAATAGCGCCACCCGTGAATGATTTAGAAACGCAATAATCGCCATCACAACTCAATGTTCCTGTATCATCATGTCTATTCTGATATTTTGACTGTACTGCTAACCCAATGCCATAACCGGCGCAAATATTAGGTGAGAAAAAATAACCTATTTCGGCCTCAGTTACATCATAGTATATTCCTTTCTTTTTTATTTCGCTAGGATATTCATCATATTCTATAATTCCTGTATAATCACTTCCTTTTTTACCTGTAATGAATTTAGGTTGTAAAGAGAGACCATAATACCAATTGTTTCGTCTAATTCCTAAATCAATAAGGCTCACCAGTAAAAGTTGGGGGAGTGCAAATTAAATAATATCTTTGCATCAATTAGAAAAGAAAATAAGATGCAAGAGAATGCCCTTTTATTAGAGATTGTCCGTTTAATGCTTCCGGCAGAGTTACTCACTTACTTCAAAATAACCAACGTGGAATCTACTTCTGATAGAGTCTTGATCAGTTTGGATGAATTTGATAATCCTCCATCGACAAATTCCGAACATAAGTTTGAATCGAAAGGTTTTCAGGAAGCGGTCGATATCCGTGACTTTTCAATAAGAGACAAGAAGGTCACTTTCAAGGTACGACGTCGTAAGTGGCTCGATAAAACAAGCGGTAAATATGTTTCAAACCGCTTTGATTTGGTAGCAGAAGGGACCCGCCACTCGAAAGAGTTCGCGGCTTTTTTAAAAGGGTTGCTTGGAGAAATACCCGATTACGGCCCGCTCTCTTGAACCATACTATCACATAGATGGAGATCAGTTTGAACGACAATATAAAGATCATTTGAGCGACTACCGTACTTGGTTGGATAAAGACCACGCTGAAGACTGGCTGATTTTTCCGGATAATATAGGTCCCAGCATTTGCATAGATGAGACGTCGATGAGTAATGGCGACCTCTATACGCTGGTCACCAATCGTAAAAGTCGTGGAAGAAAAGGCACTATTATAGCAATTGCCAAAGGTGTTCGTTCGGAAGATATTATCGCTGTATTAAAAAGAATATCCAAGGCTAAAAGAAAAGAAGTGAAAGAGGTTACGATGGATATGTCCAACAGTATGAATAAAATCATACGCTCCTGTTTTCCCTCAGCCATCAGAGTAATAGATCGCTTCCACGTACAGAAACTTGCCTGTGAGGCCATTCAGGAGATACGCATAAAGCATAGATGGGATGCCATTCAGGAAGAAACGGATGAGATGGAGGATGCCAGATGGCGAGAAGAAGCATACAAACCGCTTGTCTTCAGTAATGGAGACACGAAAAAACAGCTGCTTGCCCGTAGCAGATATCTGTTATACAAATCTTGCAACAAGTGGACAGAGAAACAGAAAGAAAGAGCCAAAATACTGTTTGCACAATATCCTGATTTAAAAGAAGCCTATTCACTTGCTCATTCTCTAAGGATGATATTTGCAAAAAACTCTACAAAAGATGGAGCCAGACTGGCTCTTGCCAGATGGTATAACAAAGTGGATCTATTAAAATTCAGAAGTTTCAATGTCATATCCGCTACAATCTACGAACATTACAATGAAGTGCTGAACTTCTTCGTCAACCGTTCTACTAATGCTTTTGCTGAAGCATTCAATGCCAAAATCAAAGCTTTTAGAGCACAACTTAGAGGAGTGACAGACATTAAGTTTTTTCTCTTTAGGCTTATTACTATCTATACTTGAGTTCGGGATAAGAAAGGTAGTAAAAAAGTCCCTCAAATAATAGGCTATCACAAAACATTTGCGTATCTTTATAGTTGATAATCAATAAGATATAACAAATATAATTATGATAGCCGAATCCAAAATTACAGAAATTTTCTGTGTTATCGATGAATTCAATAAGAATTTTGATAAAGAAATATCCAATCATGTTTTAATTTCTTCATCAGGAAAGCGAAGAAGAAATAGAAAAAGTATTATGTCGGAGAGTGAAATAATGACGATTCTTGTTCTGTTTCATTTTAGTCATTGCCGCGATCTGAAACACTTCTATCTTCAGGAAATCTGTCTGCATTTGCATCAGGATTTTCCACACGTTGTTTCCTATAACAGATTTGTGGAATTGGAGAGTCGCGTATTTTTCAAATTCATGTTTTTCCTAAAGCTGTATGCCCTAGGACACTGTAGTGGGATAACCTACGTAGATAGTACGATGATTCCTGTATGTCATAATATCCGAAGATATGCCAATAAAGTGTTTAAGGGAGTGGCTAGGGACGGAAAGGGGACAATGGGATGGTGTCACGGGTTCAAACTGCATTTTACTTGTAACGACACAGGAGAAATCATCTCTTTTTGTCTGACTGGAGCAAATGTGGATGATAAAAGTGACATTGTTTGGAGTGTACTAGCCAAGGATTTGTACGGGAAGTTATTCGCTGATAGAGGATACATTTCGCAAAATCTTTTCAATACTCTTTTTACTGATGGGGTCAATTTGGTTACAGGGATCAGATGCAATATGAAAAACAAGCTGATGCCTCTTTGGGATAAAATCATGTTGCGCAAAAGGTATATTATTGAATGTATCAATGATATGCTCAAAAATACTGCACAACTCGTACATTCCAGACACCGCTCCATTAACAACTTCATCATAAATCTCGTTTCAGTCATTACGGCTTACTGTTTCTTTGAAAACAAACCTAAAGCCCTCAATGGATATGAAGTTGTTAAGACAAATCAACTTGCTTTCTTTTGATTTCTTATCCCGAACTCAAGTATCTATGCTTAACTCCCTCCCCCTAGATTTTACCAGTGAGCCATCAATAATAAGATTATTCCCTGAGGTATATCCCATATTTACATGATATTTTATAACGTATAATTCTTTATTTACATGATATTTTACAAGGAATAATTCTTTCTGTGAAAATGAGAGCAAGGGAGTGAGCGATAATAAAAGAAATATGGCTATTTTCATATTCAAAAAGCTTTTATGCACCCCATCACTTTGAACACTTTATATCATGCTCTTTTCAATAGGCTGGGGATTAAATTCTTTACTGATTGATGTTTATATTAAAATAAAGTGGCTTTTACACCACTTTATTAGTGATCCGGATGCGATTCGAACGCATGACCCACAGCTTAGAAGGCTGTTGCTCTATCCAGCTGAGCTACCGGACCCCGCTTTTGCGGTTGCAAAGGTACTGCTTTTTATTTATAATCAAAAGACTTTTTTAATTATTTTGTCCTTTTCAGTACCACAGCCGACCTCGCAGGCAAATATAGCTTTAGCCATTCTTTCTTTTCTTTCTCATAAAGCGGATCGTGAAGGGTGAAATGTTTCACGCTATCGTCTGCTAAACCGAAACCACCGAACTGTTTGCTATCAGTATTGAGTATTACTTCATATGTTCCCGCTTTTGCCAGAAATCCATAGTCGGTAAATGACTGTACCGGATTAAAATTAAAGACAAAAATCAGATCTTCACGGCTGTAGGCCAATATTTGGTCTACGTCGTTATGGGCGATCTCTACTATTGGGGTGTTTTGATAATTTTTGATGCTCTTGATTATATTTAGCATGGCATGATCAAAATCGCCTAAATAATGATATACGTAGTTTTGATTGTCTACCAAATTCCATTGGCGGCGGGCATATTTGTATGACCATTCATTTCCTTCTCGTGGAAAGTCTATCCATTCGGGATGACCGAATTCATTACCCATGAAATTGAGGTAGCCACCATTGATGGTTGTAGCGGTCAGTAGCCTGATCATTTTGTGCAGGGCTGTGCCTCTATGAACAATATAGTTTTCATCACCAATCTGCATGTGCCAATACATATCAGCATCTATCAATCTGAAGATGATGGTTTTGTCACCTACTAATGCTTGATCATGACTTTCGCAATATGATATTGTTTTTTCGTCAGTGCGACGGTTGGTTACTTCCCAAAATATGCTGGCGGGTTTCCAATCTTCGTCCACTTTTTCTTTGATTGTTTTTATCCAATAGTCGGGGATGTTCATTGCCATTCGATAGTCAAATCCATATCCTCCTGCCGAGACCTTAACAGCTATTCCAGGCATTCCGGATACTTCTTCGGCTACGGTTAAAGCATGGGGATTGAATTCGTGTACCAACTTGTTGGCAAGCGTCAGATAACAAATGGCATTATCATCTTGATGTCCATTGTAATAATCGGCATAGTTTTTAAACGTTTCTCCTATTCCATGACTATAGTATAACATTGACGTAACTCCGTCAAAGCGGAAGCCGTCAAAGTGGAATATGTCCAGCCAATATTTGCAGTTTGATAATAAGAAATGTACGACTTCATCTTTTCCATAGTCAAAACAGAGCGAATCCCATAAAGGGTGTTCACGACGGCCACCCGAATAGAAGTATTGATCGGGATCGCCGGCATAATTTGCTAATCCTTCAACTTCATTCTTGACTGCATGAGAATGGACAATATCCATTATTACAGACAGGCCTAGTCCGTGAGCTTCGTCAATCAGTTGTTTCAGCTCATCGGGAGTTCCGAATCGGGATGATGGAGCAAATAAACTTGATACATGATATCCAAAACTTCCATAATATGGATGTTCCTGTACCGCCATTATTTGTATACAATTGTAGCCGTCTTTTACTATTCTGGGCAAAATATGCTCTCTGAATTCATTGTATGTTCCTACTTTCTCTTCATTTTGTGCCATTCCTATATGGCATTCGTATATCAACAGAGGGTCAGTTTGAGGAACTATTGGATGGTTGAACTTATATGGTTGTGTAGGATTCCATACTTGTGCAGAAAATATATTTGTATTTTCATCTTGCACGACTCTTGTTGCCCATGCCGGAATGCGTTCACCGCAACCTCCGTTCCAATGCACCATTAGTTTGTATAGATCCAGGTGGTGTATGGCTGTTTTGGGTACTGTGAGCTCCCAATTTCCGTTATCAAGAGGTTTTAGTTCGTATTCTTCTTTTTCTTGCCAATTATTAAATGTTCCGATTAGATAAATATGTGTAGCATTTGGAGCCCATTCTCGAATGACCCAGCCTTTGTCGGTAAGGTGAATACCAAAATAAAGGTAACCAGAAGCAAATTCAGACAGACTTTTCGATCCGTGGTCAGTCAATTGAGCCTCTTTATCTAAAGCGTGTTGGTGGCGACCTTTTATAGCATCGGTATAGGGCGCAAGCCAGCTGTCGTTTTCTATCAGTTCCAATTTCTTTTCCATATCTTATAATAATTGGTTTGTTCGCTAATTTATTATTATTGTATGTGCCTTAAATAGGCTTTCATTTTATATTTCCATATTATCTATCGTCTCGTTTAAAAAGTCGTTGAGACGTTTCATTTGTCTGAATATATCATCAAGCTTTTCCAAGAGATCAGGTTCACTGAAGAAATGATCCGATACAGGCATGCATACCGAATAATCTTTGCATTTCAGATAGTCAATATATGGATAATCTTTGGGATATCCCTTTGGGGCTGTTTTTAGATGTTCGAATCCTATGGTTGGAAAGTATTTTTTGAACTCTTTGTCTTCTACTATCTTTCTATATTCATCCATGTTGTCATATACACTACGGCGCAGTGCTTTCAGCATTTCGCTGGTAACGCATAGACTGCCACTGCAAAGCATGCAGTTGCCTATTTCCATGTGAATATAGTATCCTGAATGAGCAGATTTTTTACCTTTGCTATTAATATATCCCCCGATGTGACGTTTGTATGGAGATTTGTCGGATGAGAATCGAATGTCGCGATAGATACGGTACGTGCAGTCTTGTGGACGAATATGACGCACTGTTTCGTCGAAAATAGAAATTCTGCCTATAACGGCTGCCATGAAATTCTCAAATTCCACTTTTGCATTATCCCATTCATTACGGTTAGCCTGAAACCATTCACGGTCATTGTGGACTGCAATATCTCTTAAAAATCTAAATATGATATCTGCATTCATAACTTATTGTTTCAAATTATTTCAGACAAATATACGATAAATTTGGCAATCTGATTCTTTTTATTTCGATAAATCGAAAAGATAAGTCACTTTTGCAAACATGGTCGTATTGGCTGCTCTCGAAAAGTAGTCTTGCTTTGTCGTTTTATAAAAGTCGGATAAACCATAATAGTACCTTCCTTCTACAAGAAAGCTGCCTATTCCTGTTTTCAGCTCTAATCCAATTCCGGCCGCTATACCATAGTCGAATTTACGTTCGGCCATCTTACCGTATTGGGTGGTTACGGTACGATTTGATATGTCAAAGTCCTTACTGAACGTTTGATTTTCGTTTAGCAGAAAGCCTACCTGAGGGCCTGCATTGACAAAGAATTGCATTCCTTTTTGTTCTTTACCGAAAGCCAAGTGCGCCAAGAAAGGAATTTGTATATAGTTCATTCTTCGTTTGTATGTGCCAATTGATCCATCAGGCACTTTTTCGTTCCATCCCATCTGAACAAAATTCAGCTCAAGCTGTGCCCCACATATCATATTAAAATATTTTTCGGAGATGTATCTACCTGTTACACCAAACGTAATACCAGGTATCCCACTTTGTTTGATTGTCGGTTGAAAACTCACGGAGTTGCTCACATACCCACCGCTAAAGCCTACCGATAAGTTGTTGCGCTGTTCGCCGATTTGAGCATAAGCCGATATTTCGCAAATAAATATAAATGATATGATGAGTAATATCTCTCTTTTCATAAGCTTTCTGTTTTTTTAATCGAAATCGTTTCTTTCTACTTCCGAGTTGGTCGCATAATGAATAAAGAAGACTTTCTGATTGATAAATCCTCCCCAGTTGTTTACCCGTTTCATTAAAAATCCTGTCTGAACCGGATTGAAAGGTAATCTGTTTATATCTTCGTCAAATCTGCTGCCACATTTTGCGATTCCTTTCAGAAAGTAAAAGCCGGTGTCGTACCCTAACATTCCGTATTTGGGATATCTGTCTTCCATCACTTTGCGATAGGTATTGTGGTATTCCTTATCGAAGCGTCTGGCTTCGGGCAACAGGCTGTTTGTATAGAACGACGTATAGAAATAGGTACTTACGGCAAAAAATTGTTTCAAATGTTCTTTAGTCATGGTTTGCCATTCGGGATAGCCGAATAGACAAATAGCCATCGATCGATTGTTGCGTTTGAGCAATTCCATTTTTGTCAGGATCTTTATCATTTCCACATGAGTTCCGGATGTAGGGATAAAGATATTGGTGCGTCCATTGAAGAGTGTTTCTGCCATGTTTTCTACCGAAGCCCCGTCTCCAACGGTAGTATATGTTACTCCGCTGCGAAGTAAAAAGTCTTTAAGGCCGCTTATGAACTGCTCTTTGCTTTTATCTCCCACGCTGTTTTCTATAAATACAACGTTAGGATTGCTGAATTGTTTTAATAGATGGCTATATACGGTACTATACATGAACAGCTGAGGTGTATTGATCATATATATGAAAGGATTCGAAAACACTTCATTGTCTTTTGAGGTGAAGGGTATCACCAATTTTATTTGATGTCTGCGGGCAAATTCGGACATCGGTTTTATCAGCGCTTTATCGCGTGGCCCGAATATGATATCCATATTGGCAAGCTCCGATTTTTCCTTCAGCAATACATCTATATTTTTTGAAGAGGTGTCATAGGCATAGACATCCATCGATATTCCGCTGCGTTTGAGTGTGTCAATAGCAAGAAGCATTCCTTCGTAGTATTCTACCATTCGGCTGTCTTCTTTAAAAGGCAACATCACCGCCAGTTTTATCGATCCTGTTTTCTTTGCTATTGTTCGGTTCGTTTCAAAGAGTTCTTTATCGGTAGGTATCTTTTCTACCGGTTTTGGTGGGGCAGGGTAGGGTATATAGAGCATGTCGCCTTTTTGCAATCCCTGTGTTTTGATTGTGGGGTTTGCAGCCAATAGTTCTTCTTCCGATATTTTGTACTTTTTGCATATACTGTATACCGTTTCCGAACGTTTCACTTTATGCATTTCTTTGTACTTCTCTATGATAGGAGTCTGTACCTCTTTTTCTGTCTTCTGAAGAGTGGCTGTGTTTGTATCGGTTGTTTTCGTTTGTGGCACCTCTTTGGCGTTAGAAGGGACCGAAGGGATTCGAATAACTTCTCCGCTATGAAAGTTCTCGGCATTCAAACCGGGATTCAAGTCGCAGATTTCTTTGACACTTACTTTGTATGTCTGCGAAAGCTTATATAATGTTTCGCCGGTTTTTATGGTATGAAAGAGGGGTGAAACCGTTGATTTCTTTTGTTGAGGGATGCGCAATACTTCTCCGGTGAAGATCATTTCATTTGCCCCCGGATTTAATTTTGTTACTTGATCTACACTTACATTGTACATACTGGCTATGGAATATAATGTTTGTCCTGCCTTTACGGTATGTAGAAAAAAAATGTTCTCTTCCTGAGCAATGCCGCTCAAGCTTGGTAAACCAATGAACAATACGAATATAAATAGTCTGAGTAATTTCATCTATCTTTTATTGTTTTTTCAGTCTGCAAACTTAGCCAAAAATATCGAGTAATGAGTGTATATAAAGAAAAAAATACTAATTTTGCAGTTTAATAGTGAAAGGTAAAAATGTCAAAGGACTATATAAATGTGTACGGAGCAAGAGTACACAATCTTAAGAATGTCGATGCCGTCATCCCTCGTAATAGCCTTACGGTGATTACCGGTTTGAGTGGCAGTGGTAAATCTTCACTGGCTTTCGATACGATTTTTGCTGAAGGCCAGCGGCGTTACATCGAAACTTTTTCGGCTTATGCCCGTAATTTTTTGGGCAATTTGGCGCGTCCCGATGTCGATAAGATCACCGGACTCAGTCCTGTTATTTCTATCGAACAGAAGACGACGAATAAAAATCCTCGATCTACCGTCGGTACGACTACTGAAATTTACGATTATATGCGCTTGCTATTTGCTCGAGCCGGTGAAGCTTATTCATATCTTTCGGGCAAGAAGATGATAAAATATACCGAAGAACAGATTCTTCAATTGATATTGAAAGATTATCAAGAGCATCGCGTGTATATTTTGGCTCCGTTGGTTCGTTCTCGCAAAGGCCACTACAAAGAGCTTTTCGAGTCAGTGCGCAAAAAAGGTTTCCTCAATGTTCGTATTGATGGTAAAATGTGCGAGATAACTCCCGGACTGAAGCTCGATCGTTACAAAAATCACGATATTGAGGTGGTCGTTGATAAACTTATAATTGATGAAAAAGATACTCAACGACTTAAACAAACAGTGGCTACGGCGGTAAAGCAGGGCGATGGTTTATTGATGATCTTTGATATGCAGGATGAAAAAATGCGCTACTATAGCAAACAGTTAATGGATCCCCAAACAGGGCTATCGTATAAGGAACCTGCTCCTCACAATTTTTCATTCAATTCGCCTCAAGGTTATTGTTCTAAGTGCAAAGGTCTTGGAGTGGTCAATCAAATTGATATTGACAAGGTTATTCCAGACCGTTCTTTGGCTATTTACGATGGTGCTATCGTTCCACTGGGCAAGTACAAGAATTCGATGATATTTTGGCAGATCGCCTCTTTGCTGGAGCGTTACGAAGCTAGTCTTCATACTCCTGTGGGCGATTTACCGGACGAGGCTCTCGACGAAATACTGAACGGTAGCGACGAACGCGTTAAAATCAAAAAATCATTGGTTGGCACCACTTCCGATTATTTTGTCTCGTATGAAGGTGTCGTAAAATATATCCAGATGTTGCAAGACTCTTCCGAGACCTCGGCAACAGCGCAAAAGTGGGCTACACAGTTTGCTTCTTCTGTGGTTTGTCCCGAGTGTCACGGTGCGCGTCTCAACAAAGAGGCGCTTTCGTATCGCATTCACGATAAGAGTATCAATCAGCTCAGTAATATGGAAATATCCAACTTATATGAATGGATAAGTAATGTTACTCCTCATTTATCGGAAAAACAAAACCACATTGCCGAAGAGATTATAAAAGAAATCCGTACTCGATTAAAATTCCTGTTGGATGTCGGGTTGGATTACCTTACTCTCAACCGTTCTTCCGAAAGTTTATCGGGAGGCGAGAGTCAGCGCATTCGTTTGGCAACGCAGATTGGCTCGCAACTGGTCAATGTGCTTTATATTCTCGACGAACCGAGCATCGGATTGCATCAGCGCGACAATGTAAGGCTTATCAATTCGTTGAAAGAACTGCGTGATTTGGGCAATACGGTTATTGTGGTAGAGCATGATAAGGATATGATGCTGGCAGCCGATTATGTGATCGATATGGGACCTAAAGCCGGACGTTTGGGAGGTGAGTTATTGTTCGAAGGCACTCCCAAAGAGATGCTTTCTTCTCACACTCTTACATCGTCTTATCTGAACGGCAAAAAAGAGATTAAAGTTCCCGAGAAACGTCGTCCCGGTAACGGAAAATCTCTTTGGCTGCGGGGATGTAATGGCAATAACCTGAAAGATGTGGATGTCGAATTTCCGCTTGGTAAGCTTATTTGTATTACAGGCGTTTCGGGTAGTGGCAAGTCTACTCTTATCAATGATACATTGCAACCTATCTTGTCTCAGAAGTTTTATCGTTCTTTGCAAGATCCTTTGCCTTATCGCACCATCGAAGGTATCGAATATATAGATAAGGTCGTTAATGTCGACCAGTCTCCTCTGGGGCGTTCTCCACGTTCCAATCCGGCTACATATACAGGCGTCTTTTCGGATATTCGCAATTTGTTTGTGGGACTTCCCGAAGCCAAAATACGTGGCTACAAACCCGGCCGTTTCTCTTTTAATGTCAAAGGCGGACGGTGCGAAACGTGCCAAGGCAATGGCTACAAATCTATCGAGATGAATTTCTTGCCCGACGTATATGTGCCTTGTGAAGTTTGTCATGGCAAGCGTTACAATCGCGAGACACTCGAAGTGCGTTATAAGGGGAAATCCATCGCCGATGTGCTCGATATGACTATCAATGTGGCGGTAGAGTTTTTCGAACATGTACCCCAGATACTCAATAAAATAAAAGTGCTGCAAGACGTTGGCATGGGCTATATCAAACTTGGCCAATCGTCTACTACGCTTTCCGGCGGAGAGAGCCAGCGTGTGAAGTTGGCTACCGAACTCTCTAAGCGAGATACCGGTAAGACACTCTATATATTAGACGAACCTACCACCGGATTGCATTTCGAAGATATACGTGTTTTGATGACCGTCCTCAACCGTTTGGTAGACAAGGGCAATACGGTTATTGTGATCGAACACAATCTTGATGTGATCAAGATGGCCGATTATATTATTGACATGGGTCCCGAAGGAGGACAAGGAGGAGGTCAAGTGTTGACTACCGGCACACCCGAACAGGTAGCATTAAGTTCTGCCGGCTATACGCCAAAGTATATTATGGAAGAATTGAAATTGTAGGTTTACTTGATGTCGTTTCGGCGAAAGAAGGCGTTTCGCTATCTCCGGTTTGCAAAAACGATACTTATACCTGCTTAATCTTTATTTTTTCTTAAAACCTCAAACGATACTTTGTCGAACGCAACAATTGTGTTAATTTTGCCGAACGAAAAGAAACAGAAAACCATTAATGTTTTAAAAAGATACAGTTATGATTTATACCAACGAAGTCGAACACATGTGTGTTGTAAAAAAAGGTGTTAATCACGGACCGGCTCCTATTCCTGAAGAAGGACAATGGGTGAAGGCCAAAGAAATAGTTGATATTTCAGGTTTAACACACGGTATTGGTTGGTGTGCTCCTCAACAGGGTGCATGCAAGCTCACATTGAATGTCAAAAAGGGCGTTATTCAGGAATGCTTGATCGAGACGATCGGTTGTACAGGAATGACACATTCTGCAGCTATGGCTTCAGAAATTCTACCCGGAAAGACTATTCTGGAAGCGCTAAATACCGACCTTGTTTGCGATGCCATCAATACGGCAATGCGCGAACTTTTCTTGCAAATTGTATACGGACGTACACAGTCTGCTTTTTCTGAAAATGGATTGGCTATCGGTGCCGGACTCGAAGATTTGGGCAAAGGTCTACGTAGCCAGGTTGGTACTCTTTACGGTACTGTGGCAAAGGGATCTCGTTATTTGGAACTTACCGAAGGCTATATCAGCCGCATAGCTCTCGATAAAGAAGACCAGATCATCGGCTACGAATTTATCCATATGGGCAAATTTATGGAAGCTGTTAAGAAAGGTGTAGATGCCAACGAAGCATTGAAACAAGTTACTGGCCATTACGGACGTTTCAACCCCGAAGATGGTGCCGTTAAATACATTGACCCACGTAAAGAATAATAAGGAGGAAGACATTATGATTAGAAAAGTACAATTTGAAAGCCAAGACCGTCGCGAAAAACAGGTTCTCGCAGCTCTGAATGCAGTTGGCATTAAAGATATCGAAGAAGCAAATGCTATCTGCGATAAATATGGTCTCGATCCTTATAACACTTGCGAAGAAACTCAGCCTATTTGCTTCGAGAATGCTAAATGGGCTTACGTAGTAGGTTCTGCTATTGCTATCAAGAAGGGTTGCAAAACAGCTCCCGAAGCTGCTGAAGCTATTGGTGTGGGTCTTCAGGCATTTTGTATTCCCGGTTCTGTTGCCGACGATCGTAAAGTTGGTATCGGACATGGTAATCTGGCTGCCCGTTTGCTTCGCGAAGAGACAAAATGTTTCTGCTTCTTGGCAGGTCACGAGTCTTTTGCTGCTGCCGAAGGCGCTATTAAGATTGCTGCCAAAGCCGACAAAGTTCGCCAAGAACCGCTTCGTTGTATCCTTAACGGACTGGGCAAAGATGCTGCACAAATTATTAGCCGTATCAACGGATTTACGTATGTAAAAACCGATTTCGATTACTTCACATCAGAATTGAAGGTAGTAGAAGAGATCAAATACAGCGATGGTCCTCGGGCTAAAGTTCGTTGCTATGGTGCCAATGATGTTCGCGAAGGTGTTGCCATTATGTGGAAAGAAGGCGTTGATGTATCTATCACGGGTAACTCAACCAATCCTACTCGTTTCCAACATCCTGTAGCCGGAACATACAAGAAAGAACGTGTACTTGCTGGCAAACCTTACTTTTCGGTAGCTTCCGGTGGTGGTACGGGACGTACACTTCATCCCGACAATATGGCTGCCGGCCCTGCTTCTTATGGCATGACTGATACAATGGGCCGTATGCACAGCGACGCTCAGTTCGCCGGTTCTTCATCAGTTCCTGCTCACGTAGAGATGATGGGATTCTTAGGTATTGGCAACAACCCAATGGTAGGTTGCACAGTAGCTTGCGCCGTTGATGTATCAACAGCTCTCAGCAAATAATATTAGATTATTTTACATTCATAGGCTCCTATAACTCAATTAGTTATGGGAGCTTTTCGTTTTTATTAAAATGAAAAATATGTAACGATTATTTTATGTCTATTTTTCATATATCTGGTAAAATTATTTGCTATTAAGCAAACCTATTTGGATTCTAATATTTATTTCTTACTCCATGATATTATGCCAATGCCAATTTCAAAAAATGCTTGAATAATGGCGATTTTCTCATCAATCGTTGACCTAGATGCAGCCCATTTTGTGATTTTATAAAAACGGCTGCAACAAGTAGTGTAAATACATATAGTACAGGATGATATGCTCATTTTTTTAAGAAAAAATAATGGAAAATAATGGTACTATGGTCTATTTTTCGCTACGAGAAAGTAAGCAAAATAGAGAAGGTAAATCACCTATTGAAGTTTCAATATCTTTGAAAGGCGAAAGAATCTATTTCAGTACAGGCAGAAAAGTGTCTGTAGACGATTGGAACAAATCTAAGCAGATGGTAAGAGGCAAAACCGATGAAGCTATTATTATCAATGATTTCTTGTCTCAGTTCAGAAATAAGATTTTTCAGAAAGAGATTGAATTGGTTAAGAATGGATATGTAGTGACGGTAAATTTATTAAAAGATGCGGTTCTTGATAGGGTTGAGTCCTTAAATCAAAAGACATTATTGACTCTTGTGCAAGAACATAATGAACAGAAGAAGCTCTTATTAGGCAATTCTGTAGCCCAGGCTACATATTGGGCATTTGAATATTCTCTTCGTCTACTTACAGAGTTCATTACTTTTAAATATAAACGAAAGGATTTATATCTACATGAAATTTATTTAGGTTTTATTCAATCTTTTCATGTTTTCTTGTTGAGCAATAAAAAAATGGCTCAAAACACTTGTACCAAGCATCTTAAATTTTTGAAGAAAATAATGAATATGGCTGTTGCAAATGGTTATCTTTCATATAATATGCTCAATGTTTATAAAGTTGAACGGGAACCCGTCGAGATAGATTATCTCAATGAAGATGAGTTACGTAAGATTATAAATTTTGATACTCCAATATTACGCTTTGAACGTGCTAGAGATATGTTTCTGTTTGGATGTTTTACGGGGCTTAGTTACATAGATATTAAAACATTGAGTACAGAACATTTTGAAAAAGATAGTGAGGGTAGAATATGGATAAAAAAACGTAGAGTGAAAACAGGGGTCTTATCAAGAATTCCATTATTACCCATAGCGAAGCTTATTTTGGATAAATATAGAGGTGGTGATAAAGTGTTACCTATTCAAGATCCATCAGACATTAATAAATATTTAAAAGATATAGCTATTCTTTGTAAGATCAATAAGCATATTACTTTCCATACATCTAGGCATACATTTGCTACTACTGTTACATTATCAAATAATATATCTCTAGAGGTCGTGTCAAAAATGCTAGGGCATACAAATACCCGAATGACCACTCATTATGCAAAGTTGATAGACCGATGCATAGCCGAACAAATGGATAAGCTTGCGGATACATTTAGTGGAAATGGAGATAGTAAATAAATATTCGCTCTTTGTAACGGTATGAGTTACAAGAATAAGAAAGGCTGGATCTTTACGACCCAGCCTCATTTTGCCACCATTTGCTATTTTGCATCCGATAGCATTTTCAACGTGTCAAACTCTGTAAGTGTTTTTAAATCATATACAGGCTCTTTCATCTCCTGAAAGAGGTCTGAATATTCATCTTTCACTTCTTTTTCAATGACCCTTTGAGTTCTACGAACTCCATCAAAAGCAACATGTGTTGCGATTGTAAAAGGGTCTAACTTCAAAGACTGGCACTCTTTACAGTACCGTTTACTATCCAGCAAGCGAGCCGTTCTACTTACATATTCAGAAAGGAATTGCTCTTTTGTGTAAGACGCAGATTGAGCACTTAGAGCCTTCTCTATTGCCTCCCGTTTCGTTTTGGGAGAACGATCCAATTGAACATTGAAAGTCGATCTCGCTTTTTCTAAAACTGCATCAAAGGGAGACTTTGACTTGGATCTAGTCCTCTTTACAGATTTTACACCAGCTGAATATTCAGCGTTAACACTTGCAGCATTGGCTGCGTTGACTGTTGTAGCTTTAGCTACTTGTACATCATTATTCATTTTGTTGAATTTTTGATGTCTGCCATTTCTCGGGCGGCGCGACTCGCACATCTTCCATTTCAAACTCTTAATATCTCAGATGCAGTAATCTAGTCTTGGCAACGGTACTGATTAGAAATGAGATCTGACCGTTGTTCTCAGTCGATATTTTATATACCGACAAAAGTAGAATTACAAATGTTGTGCCATAAGACATAAAATTGATAAATATATCATGAACGACATTTTGACATATATATGGTTTCTTACTACATAAATAGCAGCTAGAGTATCCATTTTCTATCAATATAGCAGAATTACCATAGTCCAACAGCTATTATAGCAGTAATAATATACTTTCGATGCTATTTCCTCTTCTTAATTATATATCCGTTCTTGCGAGTTCCATCTTCCATACACACTTTACATTCTTTAATCTCATACCCATAAATGTTTTGTAAGTCTGTAGCTTTGGCAGCTTTTTCAATTCCCATTTTGGCATAAATCTCACTCAATATTTGCTTTATATCATTCGTAATCATCCTTTGACCATCGATATTCCGCTTGTCTAGAAAAAAGCATACATCGCCTATTTTTTTTCTATTTGATACTTCATTAATAATTGATTTTTCCTTAAAACCTAAGGCTCTAATTTTATCACCGCCTAATGCCTCATAATAATCATTCAGCTGTGGATACCTTTGTCCAAGTTCTACAATAGCCATATTGATACATATTCCTTTTTTGTCTTTATAATCACAATATCTTTTCATTCTATCTGCAAATCCCTCATTTGAAGTAATAGCTTCAATTTGCTCATTCATATTATCAATATATTCTTGTTTTCCCGTTATATCAAAAAATGGATTATTTAACTGCTCTTTGATGACAGTAATCCCTCCCTTATAAATATGTAGCAAATCATATGCATATCTCTCATATAGATAAGCCATTTTGTTAACCTCAAATTTTTCTGTGATTTCATTGTAAGTGACATAATCATCATTGTAATGCAATATTCTCTGGTTCCTACATACCTCTTCTCTTTTCTTTTGTTTTGCTTTATCAGATAAATTATTATTAGATTCTGCAAACTCATTGCTTATCTCCCATTTCTCTCCAATCAATTCTGCAAACTCTTCTTTGTCTATTTCTGACACTGTGGAATTATAAATAAAAACAATGAAGTTACGGAATGGATTACTTTCCAACCTCTGTCTTCCTGCTATTTGAACTAGTTCTGTCCCTATATCTACAATAGTGTTTTTTTTATGACAATCACTTACAACGAATGTCAAAGCGTTTTCAGAATAGAAATCGCAACCAGCATAAACAGTAGAGGTGCATAAGGTTATCTTCTTATGTTTCTCTTCTTTTAATGGAATTCTTCCTATTTCAAATCCCTTACCTAATGCTGCTATTTTATTTTCATTATCAGATGTCTTTGCTACGATTATATTGACTTCTTCGGGTTGAATTTTGGTCGTTTTTATTAGATTCACTATATTTTTAACGCTATTGAGAAATAAAACACACTCCTTTGATTCTATCCGATTCTCTAATTGTGGATATACTCCATCTTTATACATCTTTATGATTTCAGCTCCAGCTTCTATCGGTTTCGCGGCTTTCTTCCATTCTATCTTGATTTTTCTTGCAGCTTCCCATTTTAATTCATAATAATCAATATCTTTAAAATTATCGAGTTGCTCAAGATATTCATCCAATAATGGCGTTGCAGAAAGATATGTTACATAGGAATAATCTTTTAGCAATTCTAGTGTCTCACATTCAACATCTGGTTTGAACCCCGCATCCAGAAGAAGAAACTGAAATTCATCCAACACTACTCTCCAATCTGATTTATCGGTTATCCATCTCTTCAATTTCTTCAGTCCTTCAAAGGAAGATAATATCTTAGGTCTGCTGGTGTGACTCATATATTCTTTAAAATCTGCTTCATTAACACTCGCAACAACTAAAAAGGAAGTGGGATGTTGTTCATGTTTATTCTCCAACAATCTGTTTCGTGGACTACAAATAATCGTTTTGTGTTCATCTTGCAAAGCTAAAGTAGTTGCTCCGCAGCCTGTAGCCACTTTGTTCAATATTCCATTTGGCAGTTCAAAGCTTTTCATTGATTCAAACTTGCTTTTTTCTGCCAAGTACTTCATACCATTAGGTACATTTATTATATACTTTCTCATACTTATTTTTTATGAGATTATTAAAAAAATATCTTTTTGCTGTTGTCTTGCTTTTACAAGATAAATATCTTTTTATTATAGGAGCTGGGAAGAAAAATCAGACAGCCCATTTTCAAGTTGAAACTGAAAAAAAATAAAATCCAAAAATGTCTGATTTCTTACCTGTTTTATATCTTATATATAAGGAAGCTGGGAAGAAAAAATAGACATGAATTTCCAAAATATAACCAGACTTTCATCTGGCTCTATTTTTTTATTTTGCGATCGCTATATGTGGAATTTGTGGAAAAAAGGAGTGTTTTTGAAATTTCTTTTTCCTCATTCTTGATAATCTTTTTTTCATTCTTGATAATACAAAGGTAGTGATTTTTCATCGACTAAAAAAATAAAAAATAGACATTTTGAATAAATCATGCAGTGAGTAAAACCTGCTTATTTTATAGATATTTGGAAATGATATGACACTAAAAAATGAAGTTAAGGACGCTATTTTACAATTTTATTATATGAGCGGGAGTCCTATGTTTAAAACGCCCCCCTCCACCCACTCTTTGGTAAATGATATGAAAGAGTTACTTACTGGGCGGTGGAGGAAAAAACATATCATATTGATAGGGTCATGACCGCTTGAAGAAAAGTCTTTTTATGTAATATATAGATGGACGCACAATTGATATTTCATCCGATTGCTTTTAGCGGAGTTGCCTTTTTATTCAGTTATTCCACTCTCTTCATACTTTTATTTCACAAATAGGTAGAAGAAAACCAGATATCGCCTACTTGTTTCTTCATCATATCGATGCGAATAAAAAAAGGAATATAGTCTGTAAACATAATAGCATAAGTTATCGAAGAAAACTCAAGAAGTTCGATATTGAATGTAAAATTATACTTCGGACTTCATTTATCAACCGATTAAAACTTATTTGAATGGAAAATCTAAAAGTTTTGCCTGTAATAGGCAATGGAAGAATCAATCTTTCGGAGTATGCTGAAGATGCTGTAATCGTAGAAGAACCTACTGTTAAACAGGCGGTGACTTTTTTGGAATCCAACACCAATGAGGTGACTATTGACAAACTGAAAACAAAATGTGTCGTACCTACTTGGGCTAACCAAGAACTGACTATTGCCCATCAAGATTTTATCAATTGTGTACATGATGCAGCCAGTTGCTTTTTTGCAGGTGAAAAAATCAATCAACCTGACATTCGTTGCAGCCATGTCGTCAGAGGTCGAACTCCTGATGCTTTGGGCAAGAGGGCGGCGGAACTGCTCGAATCTGAAAAGACACAGTTCTACCAACGGCTTGCATTCGCTTTCACCGTTCCTACAATTTATGATACGGTACGTGGCGAGAAATTGGAACTTTGCATCGGTGGCGTTCGCAACTATAGCGATCTAAACTTATATCGTGCGAAGAAAGGAGTTGAAACATTCTCCGTTTTCATCGGTTGGCGGGTACATGTCTGCTCCAATCAAGTACTATCTGGCGAAGGTGTGAAACTTTCAATGCAGGTAATGACCATAACCGAACTATACAGTAAAGTGTTGGACTTATTCAACGGTTTCAATCCTGCCAAGGACATTCATTTGCTTCAAGCGCTTTCAAATACCTTTTTGACCGAAACACAGTTCGCACAAGTAGTAGGTAGAATGAGACTATATGGAGCATTGCCGAGAGGTTATCAGCGGGCAGTACCTAAACTGCTTGTTACAGATAGCCAGATCAACAATATTTGCAGGGACTTCTATCATAGCGATAATTTTGGAATGAAAGACAACTCCATATCGATGTTTGACTTCCATAATCTGCTTACTCAAGCCAATAAGGGCAGCTATATTGATACCTACCTGCAACGTGCAGTAAATGCCACCGAAGTAAGCATTGGACTCAACAGGGCTCTGCAAGGAGCAAATACTCCATACGATTGGTTTCTGGGTTGAGAGTGCCGTTGATTTTCGCACGAGGGGCATCCATTAGGTTGGATGTCCTTTTTTTCTTCCTGACCTCTATAGATATAAATAAAAAACATTGAAAAAACAAGACAATGAATATAGAATATACAGTAGCTGAAGTGCAGCTTACTTACAAAAGGAAAGCTTCCTATTTGGGCGAAGGAGAATTTCGCAGCCCTATTGATGTTTACAAGTTTCTTCTTTCCATCTATCCGAAAGAGACCATCGAATATCGTGAATCGTTTAAAGTTCTATACCTGAATAATTGTGGTAGAGCAATCGGATATACCACCATTTCAGAGGGTGGAATAGATACTACTTGTGTTGACGTGCGAATGATATTGCAAGGTGCTCTGCTCTGTAACGCTACACAAATCATCCTCTCTCACAATCATCCAAGTGGTAATTTAAACCCCAGTACGCAGGATATATCCTTAACCAAGAAAGTTAAGGACGCGGCAGCCATTATGCAGATAAAACTTGTAGATCATATGATCTTGACAACTGAGAGTTATTATAGTTTTTCGGATGATGGGATAATTTGAAGTGGGTAATTAATATTCACTTCTACTATTAGTGAACGTTTCGCTGATAATCAGTTATTTATGTAATGAGGCTTAAAAATAATATTCACTTTCATTCATTTAAATATAAAACAGAATGTCACAAAAATACTCCAAGACCGCAGCGGATTATCTGGTTTGGTCCGATGCAATGAACCTGATTAGAAAATTGGCAAGAGACGATAATTATAAGATGTCGCTACTTGTGGCTATAGGCTGTTTTTCTGGTTTAAGAATTTCTGATATACTTGCTCTTCGTTGGTCTCAACTTTTAGATGCGGAAGAGTTTACCGTAACAGAGAAGAAAACAGGTAAACGACGAACGATTAGAATGAATCCTCAACTGCAAAAACACTTGAAAGATTGCTACTCGCATATAGCTCCAATCAGTAAGAATGCTCCTATACTTGTCAGTCAGAAAGGTACGGTTTACTCCATCCAGCGAATCAATATCATTTTTAAGGAGCTGAAGAAGAAGTACAGGTTGCGAATCGGCAATTTCTCTTGTCACAGCTTGAGAAAAACATTTGGCAGGCAGGTCTACAATATGAACAGCGACAATGCGGAACTTGCTCTTGTCAAACTCATGGAGCTGTTCAACCATAGCAGTGTTACTATTACCAAACGCTACTTGGGACTGCGACAGGAAGAGCTGCTTGAAACTTACGAGTGCTTGAGTTTCTAGATTGCAACAGGTAGGACAAAATTCGAAGATATTGCTATTATATAGCCGTTTTCTGTTTTTGTCCTACCCCCTAAATAAATATAGTCTGATGACAGTAATAGAATACTGATTTTTAGCTGTCATGAGGACAGTAAATTTATTTTCCGCATTAACTTGAATATTCAAACGCTTTATGTAACTTTGTCACGTTTTAGGAGCATTAACTCCTGAAATGCGTTATTTTATTGAAAACATAGAGCGTTTAAAGATATTATCCTTGTTCAGAAAATCGCCAAATTAATGAACAACTCAAGGGTAGTAGGCAAGAACGCTCACGTCAATACTATATGATTACACGCATAGCCCTGTAACCTATATACGGCATTGGCGTGGGCTATTGTTTATTATTTGAGTTGTGGGTGTTTGGCGATACCTCTGAGCAGATAATAGCAATAGTTCCCACGCTTCTTTTATTTATTACTCTTCGATGGGAATAGAGGAGGATTAATAATTGGATATGAGCCAACATACTTTTCAGTGTCACGACCAACGTGATGAACCTCTTTTTTCGATTTTGATACCTACTTGGAATAGTCTTGACTATTTAAAACTATGCATTGCCAGCATACGCAAGAATTCGTTTTACAATCATCAGATACTTATTCATATCAATGAGGGGACTGATGGAACATTGGAGTGGGTACAGAACGAAAATCTGGAATACACCTACAGCTCTTCGAATATCGGCATTTGTTGGGCACTCAACTTATTGAGAACAAAAGTCAAGACCGATTACATATTATATCTGAATGATGATATGTACGTTTGCCCTCTGTGGGATAAGGTGCTATATGATGAAATCGCAAAGTTGAATGACAATAAATTCTTCTTCTCCTCTACTATGCTTCAACCACGTCCCGATAGCGGATCATGTGTAATATCTCCAGCGGATTATGGAGATAGTCCACAAACTTTTAATGAAGAAAAACTACTTGGTGAATACATGAATTATAAGATTCCAGATTGGTTTGGAGCTACTCTGCCTCCGAATATCGTTCATAAGGATATATGGGACTTGGTAGGCGGTTATAGCATCGAGTTTTCACCGGGAATGTACAGCGATCCTGATTTCTCCGCTAAACTGTGGATGGCAGGAATACGTTTGTTTAAAGGACTCTCAAAAAGTCGTGTTTATCATTTTGAAGCACATTCAACGAAGAGGATAAAGAAAAACCAAGGGCATATTCAATTTCTGGATAAATGGAAACTTACATCTTCTTCTTTCCGCAGAGATTTAATGAAACGTGGAGAGACATTCGATTTATCCGCACTTGAAGACATACACCATCATTCGTTGAAGAAAAACATTATCAGAAGTAGATTCAAAGTTCTATTGTACTTATTCAAAAAGAGAAGTGCATATAGTCTATGGAATGAAAAGAATAATATAATGCAGTAATATTTATAATCAGGGTGTGCAAGCTAATACTGGTTTGAGTTCTTCACATCTATATATTAATATCGCTTTTTGTAGAGAACAGGAAAGCACAAATTTTATTTTATGAAAAAAGTTAGATTTTATGGAGTGACTTTGTTAATGATTTTGTTAACGACAGCTTTTACTTCTTGCAGTAAAAGTAGTGATGATGACAAGGAAGATACGGCATCATACACTACCAACATTGTTGGTGTTTGGACTATTACCGTAGATGAAGGATGGAAAATTGATAGTGATGGGCAGAAAGATACTTGGAAAGATGAAGATGCCGATGAACATTTAAAATTCTATAAGGATGGAACAGGAACACATGCCGATGATCAGGACTTCAATCCGTTCACATGGAAGATTGTAGGTTCAACGCTTTCGATTACTCCAACAATAAGCTCTTATGATAGCGAAACATGGACAATTAAATCAATAAATGCCAAGACAATGATATTAGAGACATCTGGAACAAAGTCTTATGATAAATTGACTTGCACAAAGAGCTAAAGCGTGTAAAACAGCATTGGAGCTAATAACTCTGATGCTGTACATGAAGAAATGTGTAAATGATGAATTTAGTTCCCACACATCTTAGAATCAATAATACTTTCTTATGGGAACGAGAAAGAAAATTTATTATAGTATGAAGAATATAATTTTACTGTTATCAACTTGTTTATTAGCTGCTTCATGTAGCAGCTCTTACTATCAAATCTGCAAGACGCAGAGCGATAATGTTACTTTGAAAGAAGAAGGAATGGTCTATGAGGACTCTAATTGTAAAATCACGTACAATTTGTGGTGTGAAGGTGGCAATGCAGGTTTTATGCTCCAAAATAAAACCGATCAGGCTCTTTATCTTGATTTAGCGGAGAGCTTTTATGTGAAAAACGGCATAGCTTATGACTATTTTCTCAATAGAGAGTTTTCTCATAGTGCAACTAATGCGACGAGCGTCTCCAACTCAGCCACAATACAAGGTGGAATACAAAATGGTAGAAATGCACAGATATATACTACATCTTTTGGAAATATTTTCGCAAAAACGATAGGTCTTACAGCTTCGAATAAAAAATCTGCATCGTTGTCAAACTCTATCTCTTATAGGGAAAAAGCAATTATTGTGATTCCTTCTGGAACTTCGAAATATGTAACGGAATATGCGATTAATAAAGAAATCTACAGAGACTGTGACTATCTTTTATTTCCAAATAAAAAGCAAACTAGGTCAATGACTTTTAACCAGAGTAATAGCCCTGTTAGATTCAGTAATACAGTAGCATATCGAATAGGAGAGAAAGGCTCTGTGCAAAGAATTAATAATAATTTTTATGTTGATGCAATAGAAAACATTTCTGGCAAACTCGAACTAAAGAAGAATAAAGGCAAAGATTGCAATGGAAAGAAAATAAAAGGTTCCTATATGAAAGATTGTTCAACAAACAGTTTTTATATCGGCTATACAGATACCGATTTTTTTGATAAAAAACACTAGTTTCTGTAGAATGACATCTTAGACAGCATTTGAGCTAATAACTCTGATGCTGTCCTATATTATTATTGAATATCTTTGAGAATTTTCTTGGTTTTATGGTTATATATTAAAATATTCTATATAGTTTTACTTATTCTAAGAACGTAATCTATGGAAATTAAATATTGTAAAAATACAAAGTCATGTTTATCAAAATAAATTTAATGCTTGAAAGTAAACAAGCAATACTCATGTTGCAGTGAGAAAATTAACATAGAAACAAAATATCCTCATTGCGCCAAATGGTTGGAAGCACAGCCTCAATATGTGAATTATAGATATCGTCCAATGAATTATAGGGAATAAACAGCAAACAGTAGGTAAAGCCAGTATCTGATAAGCAAATGCTTACGACTTATCTAATTTAGCAAACAAGTTATAAAAACATTACGGATATGGATATTATACAAAATTTATTAACTCAAGTAAATTTACTTATTAAAAAAAATGAAGAAATCCTCGATGCCACAGGAGGACGATTCAATATATTTGAAATATTAGGAATTAGCCATTATGAAACTACTCATTCAGGGATACTTGCTGAGTTCCTAAATCCTTTAGGGTCGCATGGGTTGAAAGAAAAATTTCTAAATTGTTTTATTAATCAATCATGTTTTAGTGATATTGATATTAAAAAATTTAATTGTAGAAATGCTATAGTTACAACCGAAAAATATGCTGGTGAATATGGAAGGATGGATATTGTAATCGAAGATCTTGCGTCTAATAATGCAATCATTATAGAAAATAAGCTTGATGCTCAAGACCAAAAAGCACAATTAGAACGATATCGTGAGTATGCGGAAAAGCACTACCATAAATATTGGCTAATCTATTTGACATTTGATGGTCGTAATGCATCAAATCAAAGTGCAGGTAGTGTACAATATATATCTATTTCATATAAAACGGAAATCATTCAATGGCTTGAGAACTGTGTTTATATTAGTGCAAATTATCCTACAGTACGTGAAACACTTAATCAATATATATATTTTTTAAAACAAATTACAGGACAAGATATGGATACAAAAAGTAAAAAAGAAATCGTAAACTTGATGATCGCAAATCAAGAGAATAAAATGGCTGTTGTTGAAATTATCAAAAATAGAGAAGAGTGGGTGAGATTAATATTGAAACAGTGCTGCGAGGAAATAGGTAGACAATTACCTACTAATTTAGAGATGAATGCGGAAGATCTTGATCGGATTACATTTAAAAAAAATAATTGGGAAAAATTTGATATACTACTATATTATGAACGCAATCATTGGCATTTAGGTTTAAATGGGGCTCAGAATGAGCCTTTTCATAAAAAATTAGAATGTTTTCATCTTGGATGGCTTAATTGGCCATATGGTCTAAATAGATTTCCATATGTCTATGAGGATTTTATTAATGGAAATTTCTGTAGATTGGTCATCTCTAATATTAATCGGATATTAGAGTGCATAAATGATGAAAAGATTGAATTGTGAGATAAAAGGAAGCATGGAACATAATCAAGAACATACCATCCACATTAGAACAAAAGGGTTAGAGATAACAACTAGCTAATAATATCGATAATATCAGTTCTATTGTAGTTTCAGTCTTTAGATTATTTCATCTAAAAGTGTCTAATAGTCTCTAATAATGGATTAATTTTATAGTGATATTTCTAATACCGTTAGTAATGATTCTTCATATTATAAATTATATGTAAAACTTTTTGATGGTTGCGATAATCCTTTAGTTACTTCTAATTATGCAAGTTTTAGTATTGAATAAAAATTCATTGATAACAAAGGTGAATATAATGTTGATATATAAAAAATACATCATATTGATTATTCTTACTACTTTTATTGTTTCTTGTGGCGCTAAATTGGAAAAGATTTATGAGCAGCCTTTTGAGCAAGGCAATAAGATGTTCAATATTGGTGATAATAATTATATTCTTGCTTCTTATGAGGATATAATTAAAGGTAAAACTGTAACTTTGAAAGCAGCAAATAGAGTTGTCAGTCTAGCTGCTGGTAGTAAATATCGAATAAAAATTATAACAGGCAATAGAGACATTTATGAAGATATTTATGCTCATAACAACAACTACGATTTGATTAATCAATTAGGGATGTTAGATGATGAGGATTATATTCAACTCTCGAGTGTTGATTTGGATGGTGATGGTAAAAAGGAATTTGTTGTAACTATTGGAGCACCACATACAGGTTTAGGCATTGCTTCTTTCATCTTCACTTCAGAGTTGAAATATGCAGGTAAAGTAGATGGTTGGGACTATATGTTTTTGAATAAACATAGGCATATTATTGCTCCTCATTCTGCCTTACGCTGGTATGATTATTACTGTTACAGACATGGAGAAATTAAAAGTTTAGGAGAAGTAGATATAGATACATCACAGCAACCGCACGTTAACCAAAAGGAAGCAGAAAAGATGCTCTATTATGAACTAAGAAATACAAAATAATTATTATGACGCAATTATGTCATTGCAAAGTGGTTTGTCCAAATTGTGGAAAAACAAGTGTTAAATCAAAATATAATTCAGTTAATACTACTAGGAAACCTGAATTGAAGATGCGAGTAGCTAAATGGGAATTATATACATGGGTGTGCCCGAAGTGCGGGAAGAAATACATTTTAAGTTATCCAAGTTTGATTAACGATGGAGGGATAATGTGGGTTTTTACTACTCATTTTAGTGAAGAGCTAGCAGCTAGAGGATACAGTGGTGAAATAGTTGTAGATAACGAATGTGAGGATCCATTTATAGAGGCTTTTTGGAATGAGAAAGAATAAATATTAAGTAGCTTTTGTGTCGTTGAGCAATAGCAAGTACGGCATGAGCTATATATGAGAGTTATGGTAGATGAATGAGTGAATATTCATTGTTGAATGCTAGGTTCTGATGCTGCTTTTATAAAGGGGAATGCTTAAATGATAAATTTAGTTCCCCACATTCATGTTCACATCCTTTTGAGGATTCTATAAACTAAGGGTGATATATAGGTAATTTGTCCTAGATGCAGCCTTTTTGATGATTGAGTTCTTTAATTTATTGACACGAGCTTATATATCTGCAACTATAATGGTGAATTACAGAAGTTTGCAGTGGTATGAATAATGGAGTAGAGTAGAGCTTCTTATGGCATGACTGATACAATGGGCCGTATGCACAGCGATGCGCAGTTTGCCGGTTCTTCATCAGTTCCTGCTCATGTAGAGATGATGGGATTCTTAGGTATTGGCAACAACCCAATGGTAGGTTGCACAGTAGCTTGCGCCGTTGATGTATCAACAGCTCTCAGCAAATAATATTAGTCTATAGTATTTAGGAGGAATTTATTCTACAATAGAGTCCTTCTATCTCTTATATATCGGCATATATTCCAGTGCTATTTGGAATGTATGCCGATTTCTTTTTGTGTGAAGAATAACGAGAATAGATCGGGATTGTCTATCGGGTAAATTTTAAAGTTAAATAAAACTTAAAACCAGAAGTCTACTTATACCGATATCTACAAAGACGTTATATCTTTGTGTTGCTTTTAAAATATAAACCATCAGAAAAACATCATAAACAAATGAACGGATTGTATATTGTCATATTTTCTGCTTTGGTCCTATTAATATGTTATCGCTATTATGGGGCTTTCATGGCAGCCAAAGTGCTTGCTCTCGATTCTAACAGAACTACACCAGCTATTCTTCACAACGACGGACACGACTACGTGCCGACTAATAAATTGGTCACATTCGGTCATCATTTTGCAGCAATTGCAGGGGCGGGTCCATTGGTGGGCCCTGTGTTGGCGGCTCAGTTCGGCTATCTTCCGGGCTTGATATGGATCTTGATCGGTGCTTGTCTAGGTGGTGCGGTTCACGATATGGTTATCCTTTTCGCATCTATCCGACACGATGGACTTTCCATCTCCGAGATTGCCGAGAAAGAGATTGGCAAAACAACGGGATTGGTAGCGGCTGTCGCGGTGATTTTCATATTGATCATCACTATGGCGGGGATGGCTATTGCAGTCTCCAATGCTCTTTTCAATAGCCCGTGGGGTGCATTTACTGTAGGCATGACTATTCCGGTTGCACTCTTTATCGGTGTTTACATGCGTTATCTTCGTCCGGGGCGCATAGCCGAAGCCTCTGTGCTGGGTGTCGTATTGGTCATTGCTTGTGTCGTTGTCGGCCCGTGGGTACAAACATCTGCATTGGCTCCGTTCTTTACACTTACTCGTGCAGAGCTCGATATCATATTGCCTCTCTACGGATTCATAGCGGCAGCACTTCCTGTATGGTTGCTGTTGGCTCCCCGCGATTATTTAAGCACTTATATGAAAATCGGAGTCATTTAAATCCCGCAAAACGAAATGTAAATCAATTAAAAAACCAAATGCAAAAATTAAAATAAAAAACGAATTGTTTTTGAAAAACAAAAAAAACACTTATTAAATACCGCTTTAAAGCGTTTGAATGGCATTTAATAACAAATAATTCATTTAACCGTTTGCGTAACTTGCTACAGAAATCCTTTATAATCTATCATGCTCAACTATTTGCGTGGCTCGCTACAGAAATCCTTTGCGATAAAGTTCATCAAAGATTTGCGTAACTTGCTACATAAATCCTTTGCGATAAAGTTCATCAAGGATTTGTGTAACTTGCTACAGAAATCCTTTGCGATAAAGTTCATCAAGGATTTGCGTAACTTGCTACAGAAATCCTTTGCGATAAAGTTCGTCAAGGATTTGCGTAACTTGCTACAGAAATCCTTTATAATCTATCATGCTCAACTATTTGCGTGGCTCGCTACAGAAATCCTTTGCGATAAAGTTCATCAAAGATTTGCGTAACTTGCTACAGAAATCCTTTGCGATAAAGTTCATCAAGGATTTGCGTAACTTGCTACAGAAATCCTTTGCGATAAAGTTCATCAAGGATTTGTGTAACTTGCTACAGAAATCCTTTGCGATAAAGTTCATCAAGGATTTGCGTAACTTGCTACAGAAATCCTTTGCGATAAAGTTCGTCAAGGATTTGCGTAACTTGCTACAGAAATCCTTTATAATCTATCATGCTCAACTATTTGCGTGGCTCGCTACAGAAATCCTTTGCGATAAAGTTCATCAAGGATTTGCGTAACTTGCTACAGAAATCCTTTGCGATAAAGTTCGTCAAGGATTTGCGTAACTTGCTACAGAAATCCTTTATAATCTATCATGCTCAACTATTTGCGTAACTTGCTACAGAAATCCTTTGCGATAAAGTTCATCAAGGATTTGTGTAACTTGCTACAGAAATCCTTTGCGATAAAAACTATTCTATTACACCCGCATCAGCAACCATCTTCTTTGCATCCTCCGCATAACTATTAAAAGACACATAATCAGAATCTTTTTGGTCTAATATGCCTTTTCGCAAAGCAGCTTCCCTGAAATCATCTGTAAACCTATCTCTAATAATAGCACTAATAATCGCATCTCTATGTGGCGGATTAGCAACACGTATAACATCTGCCATCCAGATGGTTTGATCTTTAGATTTACCGTCCATATCGATAGTCGCTTCAACTGTTTCAACAGCATTAAGATGTACGTTGCTGTATCCAGTACCCAAATCAAGTATTGTTTCAGGCTTTTCTGTTATAAATTTCTGTTTTTCCATTATTATTATATATTTAATGTTCCTTTAAAATAAAACCCCCTATCTTGTAAAATCGTCACATTGGTAAGTGGAAGATCATCTTTGGTCACTTTCTGCAAAACAGAAATAAGATATTGATAACTCCCACAGACGAACAGTTTTTCTCCATGAAATAAAATTTGCATGTCAACACGTAATCTATCGTTTTTGATAGATGGCAATATGCGGAAATTCAAAATATCAAACGATTCTCCAACGATCTTATCAATTTTCACTTTTCGCCCATCAAAAGGACGATCTATTTTGATGTTTAAACTTTCAAGACTGCACATATGCTTATTATTATTTATAATTACCTTATTAATAAAATTACGACTATTGCAATGTTTTAAAATGCCCATATAGCTTGACATTGATTTTTGATTATGCCGTTTCTTTATAATATTCTTTTTTATCGTTTTTCTCACTTTGGTATATCCGGGATAAAAAACATACCCGCCAAAATCAATACCTTCACAAGTTCTAAAAATACGCCTATTGGATTTCATCTCAAGCTTTAGATTATACCAAAGATAATTTCGTATTCTCCACATAAACTCATGAAGCTCCTTTTTACTATTACTTAATATAAGTCCATCATCGGCGTATCTGAAATAATACTTCGCCTTCAAGTCTTCTTTTATAAAATGATCCATTCCTCGAAGTATTAAATGACTTTCTAATTGAGAATCAGGATTACCGATAGGAAGGCCTTTATTACTATAATTTTGTACGTCAAGGAGCCATAGCACATCTTTGTCTTTACAATCTTTTCTGTATGCCTGTGCTTGTATGTCATTATCAATAGATGGATAAAATTTACGTATGTCCCATTTAAAAGCATATACAGTATTAGTATTATCCAATAGCGCTCTTTTTAGCTTATGGCACATATTATGATTAAGATCATTAGATGTAATTCCCCTTCCTTCTATACAATTATAGCTATCATCCGTTAGACTCTTTATCCATCTTTCTTTCATCACATTTAAAATGCAATGTTGAACTATTCTATCTGGATAGAATGGTAATTTATGTATTTCCCTTATCTTACCGTTTTCCGTCTTTTTATTAAATATAACATATTTACTAACCTCGAACTTTTTATCAGCAAGAGACGTATGTAGCTTTTGATTTAATTCCTCGGCATGTTTTACATACCATCTCACAGCCTTATGTTTATTTTTCCCCTTGCGTGCTTTTTGGGCTGCAAGCTCTATGTTTTCAATACTATATAACTCTTCAAATTTATCTTTTATTCTTTTCATTTTATCAACGTCCGTGTAAGCCGCCTTTACTAACTTTCGCAACTTAATGTCCTACTAATAAGCATTCATTCTCTATTAATGAATTGTTTGATATATTTCGCCTTGCTGGCGAGGTTCTCATTATAACGCAGCTTTATATTTAAATTACACGTTAGCTGCCAGCGATATTCGTATTCGTATTCGTGGGCGAGTTATTCGCATTGTAAAAGCGAAGGGCACAATTCCCATTATTCGCATTCCCACCGAAAAAGACACCTTACCATGAGCCACCTTCTTTCAACCAACCCCTATCCTAAGATAGAGGTTGGATTTAATTTTTTTCACGCCATCCTATCGGATGTTACAACGCCACACGGAAGCCGCCAGCGACATACGAAAACGCATACGCGGGCGAGTAATACGCAGTGCAAAAGCGAAGGGCACAAAGCCCATAAGTCGCAAGCCCACCGAAAAAGACACCTCGACGAGACCTTTTTCCCGACGTAGTAGATCCCATATACACGTATGAACATTCAGCCGTATGCAGACTAGCAGATGAACCAAGCGTTTTTGGAATCATGGAATTATCATACATCTGACGGATATAATTACTTACATTTCCACCTGCATTCGGTTGAATTCCGATCAAATCATATACTTTTTCAAACGCAAATGTTTCTCCCGAATTTTTATCAGCTGCATCCATATCAGTGGTCATCTTGCTGATATCTGATGTCTGATAAAAGGTATATTGATTATTCAAACTAACGGTGTTATCGCAGACAGCGTCAATTCCAGATACCCATTTCCATATATTTCCCCAGCCAGCAATCTTACCTTTTACAATCGCTTGTTCAAAGCAATAGTCAATTACAATGTTAGTGACAGCGGCATTATTAGTTTTATCCCACCCAGAAAAAGACATGGTTACTAGCTTACGCACTTTAGCTGTCATCTCTCCTGTACTAATATTCTTATGCCCAGGTACATTAACATAATTATACGTGCTGCCATCGTAAGTAAAGTTGGTATTTTCCGCTATCGAATTAGCCTTAGCGTAGCTCAATGCGAGCTGCATTTCGAACATCTTTAAAAGCGGTCTATATTGGTTTAATATGTTCCAAAACATCTGTGCAGAATCCGTGCTTAATGTGCAGAACCGAGTAGATCCCATGCTATAATATGTTTGAGATCCGTTTACCTCCGTAACCCTTACGCCCGTTTGAGTACCCCATGTGGATACCGTTGGATTTGAATCATTAGAAGAAATACAACCGCCCAGAACAGATGCGGAATGCAAATCTTTAGTTCTGAACTTGATGCATAACAAAGTAAACCAAACGCTTAAATCGAATTGAAAACTATTTGCATAAGGAGTATTTTTTGTCGTGTCTGCATTCTTTGATCGTGCGTAAGATTCATATTGAAATCTTGACAAGCCAGACGTAGGGCATCCTTTCCCATCCGAAATATAAGATAGTCCGCCAAGTCCTGCGGATCCTGAACCGGCAAGCGTATTATCCCTAATAGACCTCTGCATGCCAGATTTAATGACTGAAAAATCAACGCATACCGCATTAGCGGGTATAAGAACAGCCGTATCACCATCATAACTGAATTGTGTATCACAAATCATTCGGCGCTCTAAAGTTGCATGTGTCCCGCCGAGAATGGCATAAAAAGGTGATGGATTGACAAGCATAATATCAGCATTATCATCCGTAACCGTAGTACCATCGATTATAATACCAGAATCCGTACCATCCTCCATTAATAGCCAGTTCGTTTGATTAAGATATTTAATCGTTTTATCTGGATAAACTTTTGCCACTTTCAGACGATCCCAAATATAATTATTTGCCTGATAACCTGTATCACCTATCCATCGCGCCGGCACCGGATCTAACTGGCCTTTCGTAAATTCAACCCCAAAAGCCCTCGAGTTACTTTTTTCAAGTTCAGCAACTCGCGAAGAAAGCGCATTATCACCCGCATCGACGTAAGCTTTAGTAACAGCCACACCGGGATTAGTCAATGACATATTAAGATCATTCATATCGATTCCTCCTTATGATAAAATGGTTACCTGTGTAGGCTTAACAGTAAATTTAAGCTTAATGAAGCCACCTCCTACACCTCCTGAAATATTAAATACATCTCCGGGAGACTTTACGGTTTCTGCAAATCCTGCGATATCCGAGAAAGTTCCATCTCCAGTGTTACTTCGCATCACGGATACCACCGTGTCTGAAGCATTAGTTATTTGCACCTGGGCATTACCAAGTAATAATTGGATCGCCGGACTTATCCAATACGCGCCAGATTGCACAAAACCAGCAGCGTTTATTGTTTTTAAAGTTGCCATAAAAATATCTTTTAAGTTATATAATTCGAAATTACCTGTGGACGCATTAAATCTATATACCTGTCCATCCGCACCCGGAGTACCCGTCAGTTTATATGTCTTAGCTATATTATCCGCCGAAATATGACGAAAGAACGGAATACCTTTTGCATCGATACCTATTTCACCTATTTGGTCATCTTCAGCTATTATTTTCAAACATACATTTTCAGATCCGGGAACAGAATTAGATATAATGAGCGATTCATTTATCTTATTAATAGAATTTTGTAACGCTACTATTAATTTAGTCACGGAATCCTGCGACATGACCTTATTTATATCAGTCCCAGAAGTCTGTGAAAGCGTTTCAGTCGTTAACACCAACTCCAACAAATCAAGAAATAATTGACCAATAAGGGTATGCGTGTTACCCCCAACAAGCGATTGACTTTTAATCTGATTAGCCGTTTCCTTTAAATTTAATAATGCCATATCTTTTTATTTTAATTATGCCCCTATCGGACATGATGTCGTATTCTGTACATAGGCCGCAGTAATATCAACTGTTAATCCTACTTCATTGCTTTCGACGTAAGCTTTAAAAGAATTGAGCCTGGATGTGTAATCGCTGACGCTTAAAGATGCACATACAGACGATGTGATTGCCGCGAACGTAGAAAAGGCAGATAATAGGCTATATGTTCTCGTATATATTACGACTCCACCTACCGACTTTGTTATCACGAGCGATGTTGCCCGTTGCATTCCTGTATTCATTAGTTCGTTATATTTGTTATTAAGTTATAATCATAGTTGTCATCACTCTCAACAACGAGGTGCATATCTGTAATGAGATCTCCAGCTTCATATTCGACAGTCAATAGTTGTTCATCCGGATAACTCGTATCATTACTATACGTAATAATGGTCGTATATGCATTCCCATACAAGCTATTCCTTATTCCAACTACAATTTGTATAGTTGCAGGCGAATAAGTTGGCTGTACCGTTATCTCAAATTGATTGCCTTCATGGATAGAATTAGCAGTAATGGTGTTAAGACGTTTTCCTGCCTGCTCACAAATAAATCCGCCCCATGTTTGAGACATAATTTGCTGCTCACAAATAAATCCGCCCCATGTTTGGGTATAAACTACAGCAGCATTATTTAGAGAAAACGACTTTCCTGCCTGCTTATATTTGTTGACGAGAGCGACTAGTTGCCTTTCTTTATCAAGCTGTTGGCTTGACACTTTAACAATAAAGTCGTTTGGCAAACCGGTATCTTCAACGATATCGACGTCTAATCCTAATTGGTCATGTATCATTCTTTTCAGCATGCATGTCTGCGGAGTCCCGGCTTGATTAATAATTTGTTCATGTTTAAATGCCAAAAACAAATTATACAATCTTACTAGAGGAGATATCAACACTCTAATAAGTGCGAATATTCTCACACGTCTCATACAATGAGGTAGATAGGATAATATTAAAACATCAAAATCAATCATTCGTCAAGCAGATAAGTTAATGTTGTATGAGCACTATCGAGCAAAAAAGCGCCTGAAACAGCCTCTATTTTGCGTCTGTTAGTATCAGAAGTCGCATTCCAGTAGGTTGATGTAAGCTGAACATCTTTTACTCCATCAACAGCCTGTATAGCATCAATTAATGATGATGCATAAAATACCCCTCCATATTTGATGCCGTCCAAATAACTAGAAATAGCTAATTCAACAGGTTTCGTGCCGTCTGATATTTTAATGCCCGAAGAATTAAGTATAAGCGGATCATAATAGATGTTCGCAACAACTCCTAACGCATCCGGATTTTGTGACACAAATAACAGATGCGTTCCAGCCGCTGCTATTTCAGTAATATAAGCTTCGAAAGCCGTTTTTTGATCTGTTGTCAATGCAAGTTTTCCAACGCCAGAATAATAGATCTTAAGTTTTGTCACGCCGCCGTCCAAAATCTGCCTAACAGCTACATATTTAACGATCTGTTTAGTTGCGTCAATGTTAGCGTAATTAAATGTATATGCGGACGAATCAAAGATAATATTATCTCCATACTGAAAAGCCAGCGCTTTATCATGGTACCACGGAATAGACAACACAACGGCATTAGATATGCGGTTAGTGATATCTACCGAAAAAGCATCAAAGATCGATTCGAGTAATAAAACCGCCGAGGTGAAAATATAGATTAATATGCGCTCGATCGAGACGACGGAAAATTTGTCGTCAAATAAATCTGTTTCGGAAAATCCATACATCGACCGCAAAGTCGCGTCCGACATAAATTCAGATTTAATTGCATTAGCTATTTCTTCCCTAGTTCTTGCCATAATTAATTGAATGTTTGATCAAATGTTTCATCGAAAGTCCTATTATTAATATCTATTATAAAGTCGGTAACAGGTACTATTTTATTATTAGCGTAAAAAGCGACTACATGCGGATCTATCACATTTTCCGCATAATAATCTAATTCAGTACCTGTAGCAGGATGATCGGTAACGGACAGGCCGTTATCAGCCGCCAATGCAACTACGGCATCCGCACTGCCATATACCTGCATCGCTACATCCGTAAGAGACTGTCCTTTTCCGACCACTACTTTCATTTTATTTGCTTTTTAAAATAATCTTTTATCCACCCAAAAACACCATTTGAATAGCATTTGAACACGATATAAATGATGATCAGAACGTATAATATCATGCCCGAATAATAGAAAAAGTTTTCAAGCCATTTTTGCTTGACGATTACCGTCTTATCAACAGTCGTTTGGTGATTATCAATAGAAGATTGATGACTGGTAGAATCACTTTTCGCTATCGTAGTGTTATTGATCATCCGTTTGACCGGCAACGACGCCGTGTCTTTATTATATAACGAATGATGTAGCATACCGATATTATCAACGAACGCATCACTGATAGCTAAGGATGTGTATAGATGCGATCGTTGGATTTTTACCGGCGTAATAGAGGTACTATGTTCAACAGGCAACTTTATCTTTTGCATCGAATCGATAACTTGTTGCTTAATCTTTTCAATGTAGACATGGTTATCTTGATGCTGTATAACAGCAACCGAATCTTTTGTTGATACAACCGATTCCGAAACGCGTCTATTACATCCTATCAAGACGAGTAATATCCCTATTAGCAATAATAACTTTTTCATGATTGCGGATTATTATCGGACGCACTCACAGGCGCATCTCCAGGTATTTGATCGGACGCTCCGGATGCATTATCAATAGTCGTTTTTACTCCATCCGTCGCTATTGTTTTTTTCTGATCGAAATAAGCCTTCAGTTCCGGTAATTTATCTTTTATTTTGATGGATAACGTGTAGTATATTATCGTTATATAAATGTTGTCAGGCAGCCATCTATGCATATTTTCGAAGATACTTAATACTTCGATAGCCGCAGCGATTATTATTTCCCATTTCAGCATTTGCAGGAAGAATCCTTTCGTCGATATCATTTCATCGGGCGATATCATCCGGGCAAATATAGTCAGTAATACACCCAAAAAAGCGGTACCTATAAACACGGCCAAATATACCAGCCACTTATTGAAACATTTTCGCGCGCGTCCGGAATCAAATCCGACACCTTCTTTCTTACTTGCTTTCACGCCCGTGAAGAAATCAACAGTCGTAGTTACCGCGAAGATAATCATCGCTATCAAAATAGGCACGATGCTCGACGCGCATCCCTGTATGAGGGAAGAGACGAAGGCTATGACAGCCATCCAAATCGATTGAACATTTTTATTTTCCATTTTATTTAATTATTAATTGTTATTTCTCAAAAAATAGGTCCGCTTCCGCCTGGCGTCTGAAAACTAAACCAGGCAATTTCTTCCCGTCGGAATAAACCCATTGCGAAAAGTCCTTTCTTATCTTTTCTTCAGCAGCTTTCTTTTTGATATCGGCAAGCAATGTGCTTTTAATAAAAGAAGATATGCCGATGTTATATACAAAGCTTACCAAAGCATCAAATTGATTTTGCGACAAATTAAGTTTTAAGCGATTAATGGCCGTTTCGCGCCAAGTAAGATCCTTGGCCAATAGATTACATGCCTGGCTTTCATTCTTAACCATACTATTTTTATATGCCAACGCTTTGCCTGCGACGCCTTTTATTTTTTGTCCGTTCTGATCTAATATGGCATGACCATATCCTTCAGTCCAATATCCCGCAGGACACATTTTAGGTTGCAGCCCAATTCGGCTAAGATCTCCATCATGAAGAGATTCATAATGTTTGATCAGTATTATTCCATTTTCGCTTGTTATCATCTCTATATTTTTAATATCCGGACTTAATCGTTATTCCGGATGTCGTTATTATTACCTTATCTACAGATTGCTCATCCAACTCCATATTTTCACGTATTTTTGTTCTCCACAAAATTGGGTTTTCGTCATTAAGCATGTCTTCAATCCCAACCCCGATGACGGGATTTTCTTTTATCTCTCCCGGACGAGCAGTTAGTATGACAGCTTGATTTTGTGATAAGATATCACCAACCGATAGACCGGTTATCTTACCGTCAGATAGCGTCTTAATATTAACCGCTAAATCATATTCCGCTGTTTGTATACCTATCATATCAATGCTTTATTTTGTCATCTTCAATGTTATTGAAAGATTCTTTATTAGTTATTTGCGCCAATCCCGCTTTTATTTTCGTAAGTAAAGCAGATCCTCCATCTCCGGCCGTAACTACTCCGGCGTTAATAGCACTAATTATTCCGTCGATGCGCGCAGTAACTTTAACCAGCTGCGTTTTCAACTCATTTATCTTGACCAATCCGCCAAGCGCGCCACCATTTATACTAATCGTCTCAATTTCATCGTAGGAAAGAATCACGAGTTCATCCAAATTACCTGTTAAACTTCCAACTATCACCGTAGTCCCCAGCTTAGGTACGATCAGCATTTCATTCTCATTATCCGTTGTAGACGCCCTTAATCGGACATCACTAATCTCTATATCGTCAACGATCACAGTGCAGGTATTTCCGTCAACATTGCCCATTTTGCCTTGCATAATAGTCATTACTTGCGGATTAACGCCTTTCAATACGTCTGCTAATCGTCTATATGTATCCATCTTAACTCAATTTTATGCCTAATTCAACTTTTCTAACTCCGCCATTGGATCCAAATTCGGTCGTTACGGCATTGATATAATATTTCCCATCTTTTTCGGGATAATCGGAGTCATGCACTACGGCACTATCTCCAGCCGAAGCCATCGGAACGAGCCAAGTATCAAAACTCCCCTCATATCCGTCATAGCTCAATCTTTTCGCCTCTATCTCTCCACGCCTTTTCATCGAATCAAGATCCGATGTAGCGCATGTAATTTCTTTTTTATCACCTCCGGTAGTTCCTGTTTCAACCTTTCGTACAGTTCCGTCCGGCATGATCGCTTTAACGACTACCCGCACTTTTCGATCGGCTGATGTGCGATATTTTAGATCGCTTTTTTCAATGTTCTTGGCAAAGTCATAGTACCTATTTTTGCCTATCTTTTCGGCAGGCGCATGTACCTGCAATGTATTATTCTTAATATAAATATCAGCCCCGCATTCCTCCTGCACTTTTTTTAGCACATCATAACCGGTAGCCGCACGGATGGTAAACTTCGTATATAGCCAAGAATACGAGCAGTTGATCGCATAATTAAGCCCGCATCCACTTACTATCTTTTGAAGCAACTGAAGCAATGTAATCTTTTTATAGAATGCATTAGGAAGATCTTTTCGAAAGAGGAACAAGTCATCTTCACATTCCAGCGTTATACTTCCATCATCAGTGCGTATGGCCTGTACCCATCCCTTGAATTCTTCAGCTATTCCATACTCTTTGTATCCAAACTGTATATCTATCTTATCCCCTCGATGTATCTTATCTTCGACCGATAACGCCTTATTATATTCAGCGCCAGGAAGGACGATAGTCGCCGTATCTGCGAGCAACTCTACACTGCTATGAATAGTTGCTTTCTCCAGCATACCTATCTTATAGTTTCCTACCTTTATGTCGTGAACCATTTCGAGCATATCATGATTTTTTTAAGTCATCACCGGTTAATAATAACTTATATACGTCATCGCTACTCGCTTTGATAGAATAGCTTTGATTGTTTACTCCGGGTGTAAATGGAAAGTCGTATTCTTCAATTGCAATCTTATTGATGCTGAAGATCTCGAGCAAAGGACAAAGTACGGAAAGACTGGCAGATTCAACCAGTTCGCGCAATTTGCGCACATCATTTTCAGGATATTTATTGGCGACCGTATTGATAAATATTCCATCAACATTGACATCATAATCACTTTGCGACCATCTTTCTTTAACCGTTCCTCTCACTTTTCCTTTTGACACATTCCTTTTGACTACAACATTTTTACCGACAAGCGATATCGTTGGCTCAAGTGGAAGCGTCCAATAAGCACTATCCGGATCAGAAGCTTTTTTTATTTGCAAAGGCATCGTCATCGGAACTCCCAGCGAATTAGTAATAATCGCATCTGTCAATTCTTCATCCGTCTTTGCAGCGATGTCCAATCCAGAAATATTTGGCGCAGGAGTAAATCTATATCTATCAGCCAATAAATAAGGTGGGAAAACTGCACCCAAAGTTCTTATATATAGATTTTCAAGTATGAATCTTGTTATCGTGCTCATCGTGCCGAAGATGTTGCGATCTCGATCGCTCGAGTCATTGATTCTACTACCATCGCTTCAAAGTCGCGAGTATTCATTTATCAAATTGGTGAACAACCAGATTTTCAATCAGTTTACCAATGTTTACTGTGATAATATTGTTTTTTGTTCCACCCGTAACAGCGCTTTCCGTTGCGCCATTTTTCGTGTTATTTGGTACGTTTGCGCTATTCTTTATTTTGTTGTTAATTGTTCCAGGTTTATCTACGGCGTCTTTTGTTTTCTGAATTGCTTTTTGCTGACTAAGATTTTTATTATAACTAGCCGACCAACTATCCCCCCATGAGGATAATGTCTTTGATGCATTTTTTGTCTCAAATCCCCATATATTCAAAGCTCCCGTTTTAGCGTCAGACCAAGCTCCCTTGAAATCTCCTTTAAACAATTTAGATAATGCACTTCCAAGCGATCCAATTCCAGTAATAAGTCCAACAATACGTGCTAAAACGTAATCTTTTATAATAGTTCCAAATCCTTTTATAACATCCCACATCGACACCAAAAAGGATCTAAACCCAGAAAACTTGTTCCAGCATAACTCAACAATTGATACCAACCGTTTAAATTGATCGACGACATAATCTTTTATAATTATACCTAGTCCTTTTATCAGATCCCACAAAGTTGATAGCAATGCAAAAAATCCAGAATTTTTTATTTCATCCCACATCGTTAATAAAAAGGCCCTGAACCCGGCAAATTTATTCCAACATAAAACGGCGGCTACAACTAAACCGGAAACCAGTGCGATAACTAACCCTATGCCACTCGTAGCCATTGCGATATTAAACAACCACTGAACAGCCGTTGCAATTTTAGTAATGACAGTCCACGCGGCCATAGCGATATTGAGACCATTGACAACAATAGTATAAGCAGCAATCGCCGCTACCATACCCCACATTACAGGATTCCCAGTAGCTAATAAATCGATTCCACTTTTTACAATATTAACAAATGCATTAAATTTATCCACAATCCACTGCAAAGGAGTAGCGATAGAATCTAGCACGATAGCTAAAGAATCAAGCGCAGGTATTAAAATCGGAACGACTGCGCCATATAATATAAGCATCTTTTCTTTTAAAGAATCTATTAACGTAGATAGTTTTCCTCCAGCAGTCTTTCCGATCCTATCAGTCATCTCATAAAATCGGCCACCCTGTGATGTTGCGTGTTGAAAAGCCCCGGCAACCTTTTCGAAAGAAATCTTCCCAGACTCCATTTCGTCTTTTAGCTTAGCTATTGACTTACCAGTCATCTGTGAAATGTCCTGAAGAGGATTATATCCTGCGTTGATCAGCTGCAATAAATCCTGTCCCTGTAATTTTCCAGCAGCGGATATCTGCGAAAAAGCGAGCGTCAAAGAAGATAGTTTTTCTTTATCTCCCATCGCGACATTGCCCAACATTTTCATGTATGGCATTACTTTTTCGAGAGATACACCAAACCCTAACATCGTCTTCGCATTCTGGAAGATATCAGCCGATTCATAAGGAGTTGTGTTAGCATACCCCTTCATTTCTTTCATCAAAGCGGCTGCTTTTTTTTGGGATCCTAACAAAACTTCAAAGGATATTGCCGTCTGTTCGTTCGTCATACCCAACTTCGTAACCGCAGCTATACCGGCTGCAATCTGTACGAGTGGATTTGCGAAAAATTCCGCTCCTGGCAGACTCATAATTGCACTTTTTAATGATCCCCCGATGCGAGACGTAAGACTTTCCGTGCTACGTCGAGCATTATCGAGATTATTCTGGAGCTTGCCGACAGATGCGGCCGCCCCAGAATCACCTTTTGTTTGAAAATCAATTAAAAATTGCAGTATGTTCATCACTTATTTGCTTTTGCTTCACGTTCTCGTATATCAGCTATTTGCGCCATTTTTTCGGCCCACTCCGCGTCGGTTAATTCATTCGGATTTATATGGAGATAATATTCCAACATGGTGTTGATGTACCCGATTCGATTATCCTCTTCTTTACCCGATGCGGAGTCTATAGCTTTTTTATTTCAGCCTCCTTTACTTCGATTATATCGGCCAATTTTGGACAAATTCCAAGGAATAGATTATCGTCAGTCTGAATTTCTTCGTCGCCTTGAATCCAGCAATTTTTCAAGATTATCTCATTGAATTTGATCGGATCCTTTCCAGCCGTGACGGTTGCTGCCGACAATACTTGTCGGCTAGGCTTATGAAGAATACATTTTTTACCGTCGATGTCAAATTGATAGATTTCGCCGTGCTTTTTCTTCAATTCGGCTATTTGTTCTTTTGTTAAATCTTTCATTGTTTGTTTTTTTGTTATATAGCCTGATTTTTAATGTCTAATGCAATAAATGGGAGGTCTATTTCTTGAAATTTATCCCCTTGTTTCAACCCTTTTGGGATTTCAGTAAATTCGGCATGCTTGATAATATCGGTGATTAGCGCATCCCCATTAGATGGATTTCCATATACCACGACAATATTAAAAGAAACATCCAGCGCAGATCCACCGCCAGCTTTTTCTATTGCCTCGAGTTCGGATTGAAGCAGTGTAAGACTGCCTTCAATAGATTTATTACCATGCTGTATCGAATGAGGCTTATTACCTTTTGCATACAGCGCTTCTTTTTCCTGTTTTTCGGTATACTTTGCACCTCTCAATCCCGTGATATCACGTCCGGCTACGATAACTGATAAGTCCGAAAATTCATATTCTTTTGAGTTAAACATCTTAATCTGTTTTAAGTGATTACTTCAAATCCAAGATTGACAATGATTTCTTTTGCATAGCCAAAAGGCTTAACTTTAAGAGCAATCTCGATTTGAGATGTGGACAAAACATTTTGTGAAGAATCGATAAAACAAACACTACCGGATTCTCCTGTTTTTGCGGACAGATTTCCATTGGCAGTCATTTCGCTGTCGATAGCATCATTACATTCTTCCTGTATATGTTTAATAATGCCCGGTTGCATCGTTCCGTTATCATTGATTTCAATTTCATCATTAAGCTCGTTGATCATCGTCTTATAAATGATTCTCGCAGCTTTATCGATAACTCGGCGATTGGCCAAGCGCGCGTAATCGTCAGTCACTGCGACCGCCATCTTGTCATCGGTAAAATAATACCCCGTCTTTCCAACGAATGAGCGAACGGAAACATAGCCCTTATCATCAATCGTAGTGATATCGCTAATAGCGTTTTCAACGAGCGTTTCGCCGATATACATGGCCGATGGATATAATGGCCCATCTTTTACACGTGCGATGCTCCGCTGTACCGGTATGGAAGCGATACGTCCCGCTAGTGCTCCGATTGCGGCGCCATCACTATCCGAAATAGTATCTCCAACAAAAATCATTACTCGGTTACATATCCCAGCTGAAATATCCTTCAGCGCCGAAGCGGATACCAAAGCACGACCTTCGAGAACAACAAATATCGGGGCAAACAATGTATTAGCGGCCCATTCCGCTAGCGCCTGTGCTTTCGGCATAGCTGTGAACACATCAGCATCAAGTCCATCCGTAGTAACGGGATTATATCCCGATGCCGGATTACGACCGAGAATCAGACCGCGAACTTTTCCGTTTTGCGAGCTGATGAATGTTTTCAACTTTCCAGTTGTAGGATCACACAGCGTGCTCATCGTTTCCGTGTTGGCATACGCAACGATGACGACCTTTGTACCTACGTCCAGATTAGGCTCTTCGTAGAATTCCCTAACCATTTTTTCAATGGCCGGATTATTACTGCTCGTAATACCAAGCGCCGTTAAGTCATCATAAGATGTCAACGTATATGGCGTTTCGAGTGCAAATTTACCTGCCACAGCCGCACCGTTATTCACGAGAGCGAGGAATCCATCCTCACTCTCGGAAACAGTGCCTAACAGGCCGTTCAAGTAGTTTATTTTAACTCTTGGCAACATAATGTTTAAGCATTAAGGCTTCGGTTGATACAACTTAATAGTCGCAGTACTCGAATCGGCGGTTAAGGTCAATGTAATGGTTCCTGTCTTGTCCACAGTCCCAGCAGCGTTACTGGCAGCGGTAATCAACAGACCGTATTCTTTTTGCTCAATGGTAAATCCTGCGGGTGCCGCACTTACGGTATAAGCACTCGTAGCAGTAACTACAGCGGCTTGACTACCACCTTCTACAGGGAACGCGAGTTCGTCCGGCTCAACATCGATAAAGTCCTCATCGGCTCCTCCTGCACGTGCATCCATTACAACGCACTCTTCGCCAAACGCCACGTTAGTGTCTGCTTTCATGAGCATTTTGAAAAAGTACTTTTCGCCTGCATTGGTCAACTTATCAATCTGAATGACGTCCATATCATCCTGAAGATTGACAGCAGCCCAAAGGTTCGTGCTATAATCCATGCCACAGATTGTAGAGACGAGCAAATTGGATGGCCAGTTAGCCAATGGAACGATGGTAATGCCGGAGAATCTTTCAGGATTGGTGTCCGTATAAGACGCGCCTTTATAGGACATTGCCTTTAGTTCCGCATCATAAGTATCGAAATCCTGGATGGACATCAAAATTCTTAGTCCCGGATTGGTACGCATCGTTACAGGGATTTTATCCTTTAAAGCGGATAGCTTTGATATCATCGTTGTAAGTCCGGTAGAAGCCACAACTATCTTCGAATTATTACTCATGATACGAGTAACGATACCATTAAAGAGATGATCGTCTCCTGTCTCTTCATATACACCATTGATGAAATGGTTGCCCAATTCAAATTTTACACATTTGGCCAATTCAGCCAATAATGCATTTTGTGCTTCAGCAGGCAATTCGGAAAATACGAGGTTTCCCGTAGGCTGCCATTTCCGCCAGATCTTTTCGAAAGAACGAGGATTGAATGTCGTAAATGCCATAAAGTCCTTAGGTTCAAGAACGACTTCATCATAGTTGAAATCACCTTTCGAATCAGATTCGGTCGGTTGCTCTTTGCGTTTTTGCAGCATCTTCCCTCCTTTAATGCGAGGGATGCTGAATTTGTCAGAAACATTGGGTTCGATATGAATCAGTCCTTTTTCGACCAATTCGTTACCTGTAGCGGCTAACGACAGAAGTTGCTCAAGTACCTCACCCGAATAATTAGTGTTTTGAATTACAACAGCCATTTTTCTTTATTTTTTTAAGTTGTTTTTGATTTCTTCAATTCTTTTGTCCCACGCTCCGACAACCGTAGTACCTTGCGTGTTGAGAGTATCAACAATCCGTGTTTGAGGTTTCATGCTATTCAAAATAGCCTCTCCGTTAGCACGATCATTCGTGAGTAGATTTGTAAAAGCTTCACGCTGTATCTCTTTAATGCGCTTATCATTGATAGCTTTATCAACGATAGCGGCAATTTGAGCTTTTTCATCATCAGCGGCTTTGTCTGTAAAAACCTTATTAGCGGCCGTAAGATCTCCGACCTTTTTTTCCAAGTCCGGAACTTTAGCAGCATCTTGTTCCAAAAGGTCTATTTTTGCAAAGACCTCTGTCTCTGTTACGCAGTCGGCGAAACGAGGACGTTTTTTAAGTTCGTCTAAATTCATATCAGTTTTTTTAGTAGGCTGTTCGTTTAGCCTGTTGTTAAAAATCTTATAGATTTGATCGGCAGTACTTCCTGCCGGAATAGGTTCATAATCGCCGATAACATCATAGATATCGTCAATAAACCCTAGCGCTAATGCCTGATCGGCATTAAGCCAATGGTCGGTGCCATCAAAATAAGTGGATTTAACAGCGTCAGGAATCATGCCACAGCGGGGAGCAATGATTTCTGCAAGCGAATCTTCCAGAGATGACATTTGCGTGATCATTTCAGACAAATCGTCCTTTGTTCCATACGCGCCACCCTGCACGCTATGTATCATTAAACGAGCATATTTCGACATCGAAACCGGTTTACCACACAACGCGATAACAGCGGCCATCGAAGCGGCAATACCATCGATATATAAATGGATATTCGCTTTACTCTTTTTGATGCAATTGAAAATTGCCAAGCCGGTATATACTTCACCGCCCATCGAATTAATTCGAATGTCTATATTGGTATAAATCGATTCCAATTCCATTAATTCCTGCACGACTTCGGCGCTGCTGTTATCACCGTAGTCGCCTATATCGCCATACAGCAGCACGCACGCCGTGTTGTTTTCAGATGGAATGACATTAAAAAATCTTTTGTTCATACGCTTTTTGCATTATCTGTTTTTTTTGTTCCATTGCAATGCAAATTTGAGGGAAAGATTGCGCGCCGCAAAATCACTTTTTTAAGTTAACATACTACACTTATCTAATTACATCATAACGTTTTATGATGTAATGACTTTTTGATTCCAAGCAGTGAAAGTGTCATCTTTGTATAAAATTAAAGGACATGGCAAGCAATTTAAACATCACTCAAAAAAAAGAATGGGCGGGAATGCTCTACCTGAAAGAGAATCTGACACAACAGGAGATATCCGAAAAAGTCGGAGTCTCCAGGCAAACGCTAGGAAAATGGATAAAAGCGGAAAAATGGGATGAAAGGAAGGTTGGCATAACGCTAACCAAGGAACAACAAATCAATAGCCTTTATCGGCAGATTGAGCTGATCAACAAAAATATTGCAGGTCGTGAGGAAAAACAACGCTACCCGGACAGCAAAGAAGCAGACATCATTAATAAGCTTGCGACAGCAATCAAAAAACTTGAGAACGATGTAGATATATCTTCAGTTATCTCGTCCGGCATTAAGTTCATCGAATGGGTGCGAAAGATAGATTATGAAAAAGCAAAAGAGTTGACCGGGCTGTGGGATAAATTCATGAAAGATGTTATTCTATGAATCAGATAGATAAAAATTCCCTACTGGAATGGCAAAGATATAAAGAAGATATCGCCAATTCCACACAAATGGATCGCATGATGACTCATGCGGAGATTGAAAAGAAGCGAATCGAACTTGAAAAAGACGATATCGCCTGGATTCAATACTTCTTCCCAAAATACGCAAAATACCCATTCGCCCCATTTCATAAAAAAGCGATTCGGCGAGTGATGGAAAATGACGAATGGTATGAGATTTGGAGCTGGAGTAGAGAGTTGGCCAAAAGTACGATCGCTATGTTTTGTGTTACAAAATTAGTTTTGACGAGACGAAAAAAAAGCGTGATCCTCTTTTCTTCGACGGAAGATTCAGCAGAGAAACTGCTAGCTCCTTTTATCGCTAATTTCGAATGTAACGGACGAATGCGATCATTCTACGGAGACCAAAGCGCCGCCACGGGAGAATGGAGCTCAAAGACAATTAAATTGGCAAATGGAGCTACTTTTTATGCGATTGGTGGCGGCAACGCTCCCCGTGGTACCCGAAACGAAAACATTCGCCCGGACGTACTGCTTGGTGATGACTACGACACGGACGAAGCATGCCGAAATATAGAGACTTTAAAAAAGAAATGGGATTGGTATAATGACGCGCTATATCCTACTCGTTCAATATCCGAACCTACATTGGTATTATTACTTGGTAATATTATCGCAAAAGACTGCTGCATCACGCGTGCGTCTCAATATGCCGATCATCACGACATCGTCAACATCCGAGATAGAAATGGGCGAAGTACATGGCCGGATAAAAATACCGAAGAGGACATTGACAGAGTGCTTAGCAAAGTCCCGAAGAGCACACAGCAGAAAGAATATTATAATAATCCGGTATCAGAAGGAAAAATATTTATCAATCTCACAGATGGAAAGATACCGGCATTGAGCAAGTTTAAATTCCTCGTAATATACGGCGATCCTGCACCATCCGAAAGCAAGAAAAAAGGAACTTCTTTCAAAGCGGTATGGTTAGAGGGAAAAATCGGCAACAAGCTATATATCATCAAAGGTTATTTAGATCATTGCCTCACAGCCGAATTTATCGAGCATTATATTACATTGCTAGAATACGTGGGAGATCGTGTTCCGGTCTATTGTTATCTTGAGAACAACAAACTTCAGGATCCTTTTTTCAAACAGGTATATAAGCCCAAAATACAAGAGATACGGAGCAAGAAAAACATTAGCCTAAACATCATTCCAGACGAGGAAAGAAAGACCGACAAGGCGACACGTATAGAAGCGGATCTTGAACCGCTCGATCGGGAAGGTAATCTTATTTTCAACATCGAAGAAAAAGATAATCCCAATATGATTGAGCTAAAAGACCAATTCACCTTATTCGATTTGCATCTCCCATACGCGGCGGATGGGCCTGACTGTATACAGGGTGGATTGCGAAGCATTAATAATAAAAACAAAAAGCTATATCCATCCGTCACGATATCGGTAAGTACTTTCACTAGAAGAAATAAAAATAGATTATGAGCAACTTTATTAAATTGGATGATTATGATGCGAGCATCCACAACGAAATATTAGCATCCATAACACGCGAGGATAATGCGATCATTGAGATATGCGAAGATAGGGCGATTATGGAAATGAAGAGCTATTTGTCCGCAAAATATGACATCTCCGCATTATTCCCTCCAGCCCCCGCAGCGGGATCTGAAGATACCCGTAATAGTTTAGTATTAATGATGGCAATCGATATAACTATCTATCACCTATTCAGTATCCATAACCCGCAAAAAATGTCTCAAATTCGTAAGGATAGATACGATAGGGCCATTGAATGGCTAAAGCAAGTGTCGAAAGGAGATATCGCTATCGAGGGCGCAAAAAGACTGATGGATGATGATTTTAGTATCGTCAGTAGCTGGAATGTAAAGAGTAACAAAGCACGCAATAATTATTATTAATATGAGCAAAAAAAAGACATTGAGGAAAATAACCGTCAGTGGTAATTTACCTCGTCCCGGACAAACAGGTCCACGCACTATTATAATCAATCAGCCGCAAAGGTTCGGATTAGATATCTCGGCATATATTAACGCCGTTCGTGGTGCGGAAAATGTGGATTTTACAAGGCGAACGAAACTATATGATCTATACAGCGAAATCATCATGGATCCTCACTTAAGTAGCGTCATGGACAAGCGCAGGAGTCACATATTATCCACGCCCATCTCTTTTATGCGCGACGGAGAGCCCGATGAGGTGGTCAACGAACAATTATCTTCACCGTGGTTTTACGACCTACTCTGCGATGCATGGGATACGATTGCCTGGGGATTCAGCCTTTTACAGTTCAGGATGGATGGAAAATGGCTTAACTACGACTTGGTTCCGCGCAAACATGTGGATCCGGTACGCCGATTGATTTTGCGGCATCAGACAGATATCAGCGGGCAGAGCTGGGATGAATTTGATGAATTATTAGCACTCGGTAAACCAGACGCCCTCGGACTACTTGCCAAAGCAGCTCCATTCGTTATATACAAAAGAGGGACTTTTGCAGATTGGGCTCAATTTTCAGAAATATTCGGAATGCCTATCCGGGAATATACTTATGATAGTGCAGATGAAGAGGCGAGGCACAAACTAATCAACGACGCAAGCATGCAGGGAGCTAATGCGGTATATATCCATCCTTCGGATTCGTTTTTAAAGCTGATAGAAAGTGGAAATAAGACAGGTAGTTCAGATCTGTACGAGGGATTGAAAGACGCTTGTAACAGCGAGATAAGTAAGCTATTTTTAGGAAATACCTTAACGACGGAAGCATCCAACAAAGGAACACAAGCACTTGGTACCGTGCATAAAGAAGTAGAGGATACAATCGCGAAATCGGATAAAAGATATATTCTCAATTTCTTGAATTACGACATGAGCGATATCTTTTCCGATTTCGGAATAGATATCAGTGGAGGTAGGTTTGAGTTTGTGGACAGTCGCGACGTAGATACGAGCAAACAGGCTATTATCGTGACGCAGATGAGACAATTAAACCTGCCTATCGGTGACGATTATCTTTATCGCACATTCGGCATCGATAAGCCAGAGAATTACGAGGAGTTGAAGAAAAAGATGGAAACAGCAGCAAAGGCCGAATCCACACCTATCACAGTTCCAACGCCTGCGGCAATTACCAATCAGGCGCAAAAATCAAAATCAGGGCTATTATCTTTTTTTGTTCATAAAAAAAAAGATAATAGTCAAAAAATAGATGATCTTTACCGTAAACATAAATGTAAACATTATGAAATAGTCAACGCGGGATCATCTTTTAAATTTGACTTTGACGCCTTAGAAGCATCGATAAGACGTATATATGATAAAGACATCAACCCTGAAAAAGAAATCGACGAGGGGCTTTTTAATGCCATATATGACGTGTTCAGCAAAGCGACTGACGAAGGGTTCGGATCTTTCGAAGCAGGAGATCCGGAATTTGACTTTTACAATGCTTTAAAAAATAATAACGCCGTGTTCTCTTGTTTTCGGGCACATCGGATGCAGAACGATATAGCAGAGCAGCTACTGGATGATAAAGGCAAATTAAAGCCGTTCAAACAGTTTTCAAACGATGTTCAACCAATTGCTGACCATCACGTCAAGGATTGGCTGGAGACGGAATATAATACGGCCGTTATACGAGCTCATCAGGCGGCGGATTGGCAACAATTTCAACGCGAAAAGGATATTCTCCCGAATTTAAAATGGATGCCGACTACCAGTCCGGACGAAGATCCCGTCCATCGTGAATTTTGGAGCATGGAATTAACATTACCGGTAGATCATCCGTTTTGGGAAAAACATTATCCGGGCGATCGTTGGAATTGCAAATGCAGCCTACAAGCGACAGACGAAGAGGCAAGCAGCAATCCTGCTTCCATAAAAGAGAAATCCGATCCGGGACTTGACAATAATCCGGGTATAAGTGCGGAGATCTTCACGAAGTCGCATCCGTTTATCGCCGATGCTCCTTCAGGAACAAAAAAGGTAGTTGAAAAATTCCTCAAAAAGTTATGACAACGGATGCTTCTCAATTGCAAAATATCGTCACTGAAAAGATAAGAGAGATTAAGAATCTCACCATGAATGTGATGCCTGTCAAGGTAGGAGCTATTGCGAAAAGTCATTTTCAAGACAACTTCAGAAAAAGCGGTTTTGTCAATAACGGACTGCAAAGCTGGATCCCGGCAAAGCGTTTAAGTGGGAAAGGCAAACATACTGCATATAAGACATTATTAAGCGGTAGGAATCATCTATTTAGCGGGATTAGTTATACGCCCGGACAGGGGAAAGTGATGATAGAGAATAGAGTTCCGTACGCGATCGTACATAATGAGGGTTATTCGGGCGTACAATATGTACGTCCGCATAAAAGCGGTCGACTAGAGGCAATGAGTTTGAAAGGCAGAAAAAGAATGCGAGTTGGCGGATCAAACATCAGCGGTTTCAGTCGGCGAATGAAAATACCGAAAAGGCAATTCATCGGAGAAAGCGCCGAACTAAATAAGAAGATAGAAGATAAATTCGACAGCGAAGTTGGCAAAATAATAAAAATATAAGGTATGGAAGAAGAATTATTAATAGCATTAATTGACATCATCGCGTCTGGAATGCCAGAGCTACAAACGAAAGATGAAGATTATGGACAACTGGAAGCGTTATTATCCGGAGAGAAAGAAGATAATTACCCCTTATTATTTCCGGCAGTGTTAATTCATGCGCCAATAACGGACTGGAATAACTTGGCAGGCGGGAATCAAAAAGGAAAAACAACGGTCAATGTCAGATTAATGATAGATTGTTATGATGACACGCATTATGGCAGTACAACGACTGATAAGATAAAAGATCGAGCAGATATGGTCAAAAAGCTACACGACCTATTGCAAAATAAATCACTTCCGGAATCGACGCCACTTATTCGGACACAATCAAAATCGGTCAATATGGGTGGCGGAATAAAAGTATTTGAACTGACTTATACTTGTGTAATGACCGACATGGTACCAACCACTACAACTCCGCACAAAATTACAGGAGTAAAGATCAATGCGAACATAATATAACCCATATCAAAGAATTTCTGTAGTAAGTTACGCAAATCCTTGACGAACTTTATCGCAAAGGATTTCTGTAGCAAGTTACGCAAATCCTTGATCAACTTTATCGCAAAGGATTTCTGTAGCAAGTTACGCAAATCCTTGATGAACTTTATCGCAAAGGATTTCTGTAGCAAGTTACGCAAATCCTTGACGAACTTTATCGCGAAGGATTTCTGTAGCAAGTTACGCAAATCCTTGACGAACTTTATCGCAAAGGATTTCTGTAGCAAGTTACGCAAATCCTTAATCAACTTTATCGCAAAGGATTTCTGTAGCAAGTTACGCAAATCCTTAATCAACTTTATCGCGAAGGATTTCTGTAGCAAGTTACGCAAATCCTTGATCAACTTTATCGCGAAGGATTTCTGTAGAAAGTTACACAAATCCTTGATCAACTTTATCACAAAGGATTTCCGCAGCAAGTTACACAAATCCTTGATGAACTTTATCACAAAGGATTTCCGTAGTAAGTTGCGCAAATAGTTAAATAAAAAAAAGCGGATGCATCAGATAGACGCATCCGCTTTTTTATTGCTATTTATTCTTCCGGTCCATCTGGATCTTTCATCTCGTTGCTTTCAAATTCATCAATGCTCAAAGTTCCATTTGTCGGGTTATATTTAAATCGAATATTTCCCAACACGTATTTTTTCTTATTATAATAATTTCGGTATGAGCATTTAAATGATGTCGTTATCCATCCCGAATCGGCGTATAATATTTGGGAAAATTCGCTATATAATGACGGTTCTATTTGCCAAACGATATCCGATTGATATATTGAATCAAGTTCACTTTTGATTGTATCACTCAAATGGTCGACGCCTTTGAAATCATGATCTTTCATTATTTTTTTAAGCAATGAATCTTTTTGATCAGAATTCATGCTTTTCCATTGCTTTGCCGGACTTTCAATCTTTTCTATCTTTTCTGTTTTCTCCATCTTTTCTATTTTATCATATAAGCCACTGTATTTTATCATAAGGATAAAAATAAGTGCGATTCCAACATAAAGTAATATGGTCTTATTCTCTTTTCTTATTTTCATAACTATATAATTTTATTGGATTATTGTATATTTCGATTGTTTTTTCAAAAATACCTTTTCATCGTCCTGCCATAAAATCGACCATCTTTTGATGTCACATGTTCTAATGCTTTTTCAACCATTGCAAAAGATATTTCCTCATATCTCATTATATCGGCTAATTCAGTGATTGATTTACCTGTTATCTGTGATATATTTATCAACGGATTACATCCCGCATTTATTAATTGTAATAGTTCAGGTCTTTCAAGTTTTCCCTTAGCATACATCATCGAAAAAGTCAATACTAAATGATTTAATGTTTCTTGCGGACATAAAGAAACCGCAGCAACATTACACAGCATTTCTATATAATGCATTACTTTTTCAAATGGAATACCAAAACGAACCATAACATCTTCATTTTGATGTATATCAGCCATTTTATAAAATGTATCATTTAATTTTACCATAATGATAAGGATTTTATTCATTTGAAAATAGCGCCAATTGCTGGGCGGTTAGATGAGGTTTTTTGACACGTGGGACCGGTTGCAAGTTGACGCCTTCTATCTTATTGATGCAGTTACGAATAATCGCCATAATTCGCTCTTCAGATATAAAGAATTCTTGTTCGGATAAGATGTGCAATGCATCATCGAATCTAAGACGCTGCGTTTCCGTCCAGTAGTAATACCGTCGGCATAAGGCTTCGTCCCTTTTTTTAATTAATTCTTTATCCCTACCTCTTGCCATTTATTCAATATTTAACTGCAAATTAAATATTTTTCTTGCAATTATTCCAATAATACAAAGAAAAGATACATTCTGAAGCGAACATATCTTTTCTTTTCTTGTTTTTATTCAGTTTTTTCACCCAAATATCGAATAACATCCGGGAAGAAATCTGTCTGATAATCGTATATCTTATACATCAATTCAGGGATGATAGGTTCATATCCGGTATATAACACGATAACTTTCTTTCCCTGCCCGGCAAACCATCCAGCTTCCGTATGAGCGGATCGCCCGCATGGGAGAATAAGAATACAAGTGTCCGCCCATTTCATGGCATCAAAATCGCTTTTAAACCCCGCTTTAGCAATCGGATTATTAATCGCTTTCTTATAATCTTCCAAATCCCAGTCTTTCCACCTTATATCTATTTCATCCCATGAAAATCCAGTACGTCCGGGCGGATTAGTAAAGTCATATACTTCGTGACCGACAGATCTTAATCTATTAGCCACTCCGTCAATGATTGGACCATTTTTCCAGCTACTCGCTAAATATATTTTTGCCATATTATTTTGGATTAAAAGGATACACGTCTATTATGGGCGTTTCAATTACATTTGCTATCTCATAATCGGCCATTGTACCTCTCATGCCCGCATCGAATTTAGTGACCGCATCGCGAAGATCGGCGGCTTGAACTAACATATTAACCGGCTGTCTTTTTTCGATTCCACTCTTTTCATCGAGTGTGACGTAATAGATCTTCACCTTAAACCACTTATCGGCGGAATTATCGTCACAACTGAAAAGTTCCGTATAATTGGCACGCTTAATATCCGATACCGTAAATTCACCGGTAATAAACGGCTTCATTTCTTCAATAATGCGAGCTTCTGCTTCAGTAAAACTAAGAGCATCTACCAAATACGGCTCAACGACTTTCTTATTTTTACCATCTTCCATCACTTTCTCGTAACGGATTTTGCATTCAAACCAATTATGCATCATTTGATGACCTTTTTACCGGTTAAGAATTCGCACCAAATATCAATAAATTTTTCGCCAGAATAGGTCGCAAGTTCCCTATTCCGAAGCGCCACATGGAAGCTGCCAGCGAGAGTCGTATACGCAAGCGTGGGCGAGCCATACGCAGTGCAAAAGCGAAGGGCACAATACCCAGCATTCGCAAGCCCACCGAAAAAGACACAATCTTTTTTTGTTTCATCACTCATATTCTCCACTTCGTCCGTAGTGTATATTATAAAAACAGGCGTATATACATATTCCGGCTCACCAAGAGGAGGCTCCCATTCACCATTTAAAGATTTCGATATAATCTTAAGCTTTTCATACGCAATTGAATCTATATCGCGTCCATCATTATCTAAATTGAATTTATCAATGTCTATTGATAAAGATTCACATGCATCTTCAAATGTCTTAATTTTTTTCATTTTGTTTTTTAATTAAATATTTAAATTTTCTTTTATTCTCGTTGGACGAGCAGCTTTTCTGCGTTTTCGTTCTTCATCAGATGCTTCTGCGTAAGGTACATGTTGATCAATATACGCCTCGTCCAAATCATATCTTCTTTCGAAAAAACGGTGTTGACTTAACAGTTCGTTATAAGCTTCACCACTCAATCCGATCGTTGGCCCGGAAAGTCGGTTCTCAATCTTTGCCATAGCGTCAGCGCATTTTTTCATACGCCGACGCACCCTTTCTAATTCTATCTTATACATCCGTCATACCGAGCGGTATGTTAACCCACTCGCCATTTTCGCCGCGCTTTTCAGCACGTATAAACATTTTACTGTCAGTTGGCTTATATGCCTCTTCAATAATCTTAACCCCCTCGATAAAACGGTCATTCTCGCTATTTTCGGCCAATTGGCGTAGCTGTATGACACGATTCGCTTTTAAGTTGCCAGCGCCATCCGTAGAAAGTAACCGCATGATCATCGACACGAGTTCTTTCGTCTCATCATTGCGCGCGAGCGATTCGAGGTATTCCTTTACGATCGCTATTCCCGATTCTACTGTGTCGTCGTAAGAATCGATCGTATAACGACCAAGCGTTAGCCGATAAATTCCGTCCTTAGAGGTGAAGGTGTGAGATCTTTGTCCGTCTTTTGTCAATTTCATGATATCGGACTTCATATCCAATATTGCCTTAAAATTAGAAAAAATGTGAGTCTTTGCTTTTGCCAGATTGCCGGATATCTCCAGCAAGTAGGGAATAGCCGAAGCCAATTCAACATCTACCATTGAACGGTACTCTTCACGATTTCTTTTCGCGTTCTGTGCAGCCTCTTTTTTTTCACGTGCACGCTTGAACTCTTCGAAATCCCGAGCTTCCTGTTCGGTAAGCTCCATTTTTTTTGTCTTCTGTTCCATTTCTTTTGAATTTTATATTAAACTTCTTTTCTTTTGATAGCTCGTAACTTTTTTAATAAATACTCGAGCTCATTAATATCCATTCGGTTAAACATCTGACCAGCGATGCGCTTGTCCAGACAGTAAGCATTGATTGCATTCCAATCTGTTGTGTCTATTCCAATCAGCTGGAGCTGATGAAGCACGGCCGATCTCCAGCGTCTTAATTCACGTTCAATATGATCCCTCGATGCAATAGGCTTAATGAGATTCTGCATACCTTTACATGCCGCCTTATATTCATCGAGACTCATATCCCTTAAGCTATCGGTGCGCCCATTTGTATATTGTGAAACGATATTCCTCTTCATCTCTTCGTCAGCGCACGGAATCAGGTGCAGCAAGCCGTAAAAACGAGCATAATTATTTGGCTTTATCATTTTTCAACATTTTTAATTGAGTCAAATAATGTAATATAGTGGCATAAAAATCAACAGCGCGTTTAGATGCTTCTTTTGATTCATTAGAGCGAGCTCTTTTTTGATATTTTATTCCAGAACCAATGGTCTTATTCACGATTTCTATACAATCATCGATAGAAAGCATGAGTTTATTTTTTTTGGGTTTAATTTTTCCCATTTTATTTATCCTCCTTAATAAGCTTTTCGTTAAACTTTAAATAATATCCCGCGCTTTTATCTTTCCGAGTATAATCTACATGTGTTGTTCCAAATGCTTTAGCCATTACGATGTAAAAAATTGTTTTTGGGAGTGGCCTATTTTCAATATAGTTTAGATATTGATCATACAATATGTGATTAGGCGTTATCTCATCTGACTTTATAAACACTTCCTTCAAAGGGAGTAAATCGATTTCCAATTCCTTAGGATCACACATAAATTTTGTAAATAATTCAATCGTTAGTGGATTTAGTGGTATTAACATTCTTTCACCTCCTCTTCTTTTATTTCGTCATAGTTGAAATGAATATCTATCGGTTCAATGCCGAATATTTTTGCTATTTCTTTTCTATTTTTCTCTATATCGTCAGTTGGGATATAAAGAGATATATGAACTTTAGTTATTACTTTTTTCATCTTGTATCTTTTTTAATTCTTTTAGCTCGATCAACCATGCTTTTAATTGTTTATGGTCCAACGCGCATAAAGTGTTCGACTGATGTGATTTTTCTTCACAATGACTTATCGCTTCTTCAAGACTCATTTCTTTTTTTTCGGTATCCATTTCCAAACTATTAATTTATTTATAACTTTTTTTGTTTTAGCTTTCCGTCTTAATTTACGGTAAAGTAGATAGGTTTCAAAGTCGCATAAACTATCGAACTCTTCTTTCAGATATCTATCAAACTTTTTCATCTGGTTCTTTTTCTATGTCATAATCACGTAAAAATTCACATAGATCTATCGTCAAAAATTCTTTTGTCTGAATATTTTGAAGGTACACCGTTTCATAGAGTCCATGAGTTAAGCATTCATATCTTACCCCTGTCTCTACATTAACGTAAACATCATTTTTAGGCATCAAATCAGCCTTTGCACATTCTTTATAAAAAAGATATAAAGCAACCATTGCGACTATCAGTAATGCGATTTCAATAAGTTTTACCATAGCTATTTATTTATTAATTTCTTTTTCTCCCCAATATTTTTCAGCTCCTTCCGGCCAAATATCATAAGATCCTTTCGAGCCTATGAATCGACCTTTTGAAAAAGCTCTATAGCCTTCAACCCATATTTTTAGGGTTGCATCGTACATCACACTGACGGCACTACGACCGCTTGGCTTACGCCCGTCAGCATGAGAGATAAATATAAGCAGCTTGTCACGATGCTTTTCTTTCAGCCTGATATAATCGCGATATGACATCTGCGTATATTGAAAACTATCAATCACGACTATTTTTGCTGTACGACGAAGAGAGAGACGTTTATCCAAATCGACTATATTCTCGCCCGCTAATAGCTGAAAATTACGCTTCACGTCAAGCATACCGGCGCGAATGATACTATTCTGCATCGTCAGACTATCACCCTCTTCCAAACTGTCATATAGCACTTTATCAAAGCGACAAAGCTCTTTACATAATTGCATCGTGAAAGATGTCTTTCCGTTTCCACTTCCACCCCAGATAAACCATACTCCTGTACGCTCCGGAGTTCCAAAAGCTTCATGCCATGCTCCTTCGAAATCAAAGATTTCTTTTTTCATCTTAATCAAGTCTGTTATGGATAATGCTTTCATTTTTTTATGGATTTATCAGTGTTTGAATAGTGTTTGAATGGATTAACATTTTCCCATTCGTTTTTCACGATGAATAGCTTTCTTTACTCGCCGCAAGTCGAATTCATACTCTTGTGCCTCATTAACAATGTCCGATATAGACTTCTTACCCGTGATGCCGTTGGCAACACAGATATTATATACGTCTGAAGCATCAGTTGAAGCAAGTTCGTAGAACTTACGGCCGATACGACTATGAATCTCGTTGTAACCTTTTTTATTATATCTTATACCCATTTCCATGCGTCTTTTGATATAATCGGTCGACATAAACGCCATTCCGCATTTATCCTCGAGTCGATTATAAAGAGTTACGAAATAGTGAAATACGACATCGGTAAGTTTATCCGCTTCATCGAAGATCAAAAGAGGTGAATCCATTTGAATGATACTTCTAATGATTAAGTCAAACATTCCTCTTATACTATATCCGTCTGTTCTTACGCCTATTCGATGGGCTATTTCGCGAATAAAGTCGCTCTTCTTCATATCCTCACTACAAAGAATTACAAAGACCTCGCGTCCCGATTCGGAGTATATCCTAGCGGTCGTGCTTTTTCCGCATCCGGCTGCTCCGACTATCCAGGTGACGTTGCGCCATTCTTGCGCGTCCCGCATAGCAAATTCCATTTCTTTATAGGCATTCGTTTCGATGACTGTCCATCCAGAACTATCTGATTCTCCGCCGATCTGCGATGAAATGTTGCGGAACATGTCATCACTGATATTATCCCAGTGTCCATTAATAACGCTACTAATAGTTCCTGCGCTCGTACCTTTGATGCTTTGTGCGCCTTTGTTTTGCGATGGATATTTCGATAAGTATACCATCAGGCGTTGACGAATCTGTTCTTTTTGATTGATTTCCATAATGATTTTAGTTTTGATTTATAATTTACCAGCAGCCTTACGCTCGCTGAATTCTTCTGCTTCTTTTTTTGATTGAACATCTTTCCAATCGACCAGGCTTACCTCTTTCATCTGCATTCCGAGGCAAAAAGATTGAGGATCGGAGGTGTATTTTTTCGTGCGCCTGGCTATCTCTTTTCTCTTTTCGGCATTAACTCCTTTTAATTCTGGAGTATGTAGTCCGTTCTGCTCGGGAGAAACTCCGTGTGCCTGTTCGATCGCTTTTGCTTGTTCCTGCCGGATGATGCGATCTTCCAGATTAGCCTCTTGCTCCTGACGGATAAATTTGGCATCACCATCTTTCTGATCTTGTATCGCACGTGGGATTACCATGTATGGCTCTGCCGTCCTTTCAAACCTTTTTCTACCCGAAGCATCGATACTATATAGCCTGATACTCGTCAGATCGTAAGGATCGTATGCAACTTCAAATTTTTCGTATGTATGCTTGCGACGCCAAGCGTGATCCGGACATCCGGGAGATGAAAATACCTCGTATGATCTTTTTTGTCCGTTAATAGTGACTTGAATTCCTTTGTCGGTAAACGTACACGGTTTATCGTTTCTGATCCAGAAGATGTCTATCATGTCGTATATGGATATAGGCTGCGTCTCTTCATTCATACTGCTATTATACATCTCTATTCGGCTAATTCCCGTTGCCGGATGCCTGCTTTCATTCCATTCTTTGCGACATGCAGCGTATGCGACTTTTAGCTCGGATAGAGTATATAAGCTGTCTTTGTTGGCTTCAACGAACTCAATGTTTGCCCGGCTGTAATCTTTTTTAGCTGTGATATTTTGCCCTGTAAATCTCCAGTCTTTATGAAGAATTTGTTGCTGAAAACGTCCAAAAATGCTTTCAATCGTTTTAGATTGGGCGTTATATGGGGCGGTATTACGATGTACCTCACAGATCTTACCCAAAAATCCTGTAGAATCCAATTTTTTATGGCCTCCCTGGTTATCGCATACGATTTCGTATGGCTTATGGCCTGAAATCTGAATCGCCATGCGGTATGAATGGTATTGAGCTTCGTAATTCTCGGTATCAGAGATGAAATAACCTAATAATACTTCACTATAGGCATCGATCACCTCGTATACGCATGTCGTGGATACTTTACCGTTTTCATCTCGATAGTATAGATTAAGCTTCGTGCCATCGCCATACCAAAGCGAATCACGATGCATGGGTAATTCCGTTTTGTGCTTCCTGTTAAACAGTTGAGAGGCGTATCTTTCACCATATACCGCGTCACACCAAAGCTGTTTGATAGCGGGACTATTCAACCATGCTTTCATACCTGACAGACTGCGTAACGGCTTCCAACCATTATCCATCGCTATCTCATTATATCGTTCAAAAAGTTGCGTGTCGGTATATACCGGAGTCTTGCAGCGTTTAAGCGCGATGATCTGATCGGATGCTTCTTTCGTAATCTTAAGAGTGTTCGTATTTCCGATCTTTCCACTAATAAGAGACGCATATCCCTCTTTTTTATAGAGATTAATCTTTTCGCGCAAACGACCACTATTGAATGGTAGGGTATGATTATAGCGGACACGCATTTTTTCGGAGGAGGCGAATATGCTATCCCATACGTTCGCCATCGATCCGCCCAATTTATGACGATAAGCTTTTATTTCATTGACTGTGCGAATAAGTTCTTTGATGACAGATGCGTTAATAGTATATTCTTCAATCAGTTTATCAGACAACTTCTTTTCTTCACCTTTCAACACGTATACATAGTGCTCGTAAAAGTCCCTAGCTTTCTGATCTATCGTTATTTTTTCTTTTATCATAGCTTTAGCTTTTAATTCATTCGGATCACCATATTTTTCAACATATAGTATACGGTACCGTTCCGGGAGTGTGGAATATATAACGAGAGCCTTAGATCCTGCTCCTCCGCCTCGATGTATACGTTCTACGTTTTTGCGGCGAAGCATTGAATTGAGAGTATTTTTAGGCATCAATCCTAATAGTTCGCTGTAGCTGACGCATATGATATTGTTATAATATTCCATTTTTAGAAAATTTTATATCTTTGCAAAAAAATAATCACAAATCTCTTTGTTTGTAAGCTTGCTATTTATTTTTGGATTCATGACGACAACGCTTCAGGGATTCATAATCATCAAAACCTAATGGAGATGGAAAATTTAATTTATGATGCTCGGATTTGGTTCTCTTTTCGCGATGGTCGTTTTTTAGAAGATATTCGCGGATACCTTCAAGCTTCTCTTCGGAAATCTCACCTGAGATACAGAAGTCATAGGTATTGGCCCTCTTTCGAAGAGTCAGACCAGAAAAATTCCAATTTTGCAGAATTGTGGTTTGATGTAAGTATTCCAAAAGAGCTGAAAGTAAAAAAGAGGGAAGTAAAGAAGTATCTTCAATTTCTTGTAGATTCGCAAAAGGATGTTCTCGGAGTCGAAGATTCACATGTAAGTATGATTCGCTAGAATTTATATAATCTTCAAAATCTCGCATACCAGAAAGATTAAAGGCGTTAATTTCATGTATTAAATCTCTGAATGATGAGATTATTTTTGATGCGTTAATTGATATTGCGTCATGATCACAAGTTGTATGTTTTTTTGTAGACATAATTAAGCCTCCTCTTTATTAGTGTTTTCATTCTTAAGTTTGATGGCGATATTCTGAACCTCTCTTTGTAGATTCATGAACTCGGTGATTGACATGTTCTCATATTTCGATTTAACAACATCATCAATCAAGACGGCTACTTTCCCAGAATTATGAACGACTATCTTTACACGAGATGAGAAAACCTGTATCATCTCGTCGGATGATCTTTTAAAAAAAGTATCACATTGAGGGATGAAAAGAGATGAGTCGCCCACAACTCTTCCTCCACGTTCAAGCGCCATCTTTCGGATTAGATCACTTCGCCCACCGGTATATTTATACTTCAAGGCAGACCATACAGTCACTTTACTAACGCCAAAATCTTTTGCTAGTTGGTGTTTAGCTTTCTTGTCTAAATAAATTTGTTTTTCCATAATCTCATTTAATTTGTTTAATTTCCAATTCTTATTTCTATATTTGCAAACGCATAACTTGGTTAAGTGGTTACAAATATACAGGATATTCTGAAATGAACAAAGAAAAAGAGATAAAAAATACAGAAATTTCTGAAAGAATATCAGAAATGATGAAATTTTTAAATGATAACCCAAATAGTTTTGCCAAAAAACTTGGATATAATAGATCACAGACAATATATGATATACTTTCATGTAAGTCTGCGCCAAGTCATGATTTTTATTCCAAATTCTTGAATTCAGAATATTCTGAACTTATTAATATTAAATGGCTAATTTCAGGTAATGGAAATATGTTAATTAGTAAAAAATATCCAGCTTATGAGCCGAATATTAATATGGTATGCGAAGAAGATATACCTCACGCAAAAAAATCCGCTAATGAACAAGAAGGCATACCACTTATACCAGAAAGTGCAATGGCAGGTACTCTTAATGGAGAAATAACCGTCTTTGATTATGAATGTGAACGGTATGTTATACCGGTATTTAAAGGAGCCGATTTTTTAATCAGTGTTAAAGGTACCAGTATGTATCCTAAATATAGTCCTGGTGACATTGTGGCATGTAAACGTGTATCACTTAGTGATTTATTTTTTCAATGGGGAAAAGTATATGTTCTCGATACTTGCCAGGGCGCCCTGATAAAACGTATTAATCCGGGAACGGAAAAAGATAAAATTAAAATAGTAAGTGAAAACAAAAAATATAGTCCATTTGAACTAAGTATATCAGACATCCATTCCGTTGCATTAGTAATAGGAGTTGTCAGGCTCGAATAATATATTTATTAACCATATAAATACTATCAAATGATACATAAATATGAATACAACAATATGTTTTTAAATGAAAGCGAAATGGACCTTCATGATAAAAACTCGGAAATATATAATGAGCTGGATTATTTGTCTAAAAAATATCAATGCGAAATAACCGTTATTCACTTTGTTTCTGCTCATTCAAGAAATTACGACCAAATGTATGCAGATTTTGAGCTTCGGTGTGATAAAGAGATAGTTCGCTCCATATTGGGTGGGATATATTCAAGACGCTATTTGGTTCCCATGATATTCCATAAGGACCTTTTGGATATAGAGGAGATAAAACGGGATTTTTTTTCCAGTCGGCGCTAACAATATGGCTAATTACGCGTAAAATACTAAACCATTCTGTATTATCCATTTCATCCTTATTAAATATCAATGGGGTTTCAATGGTATTGGAATAATTTTGAATTGGCCATTGGGGTATTATGCCATTCCTAACTATTTTTATCGGTGTCCCATCCTCATCGATAATATCAACTATAATTCTAAGTCTTTTACTCATAATAATGATAATTAATAACACACGCACACTTTTAATTGACTAATACAATACAAAAATAATATAATATTCGTAATATCAACTATTTACATAAATATTTTAATGTAAAAGAACAAGAAAAAAGTGTCAAAATATGCCATTTATAAGCTGTTTTTATGCCAAAAATAGCCTAATTTTGACATAATATATACGATATAGATTAACAAAACACCAAAAAATGCACACCCAAATGCACACCCAAACACTACGTTTCGTTTTATAACACATAAAAATGCACACCCAAACGCACACCCAAACGCACACCCAAACATAAAAACAGGGTAAAATAGCTACTTGTGAAAGGTTTAAAAACAGATAAACGGCTACGCAATCGTTCAAATCAATTGCAATAGCCGTTCAAATGTATTTTAATGGTGTTTTAAACCTTTTTTGTAGACCTTATCAGGTGCGATTGTATGATCAATGCACGCTTGGTCACTATAGGGCTTCCGTCCGCTAATCCTGCGTGTAATAGCCTACTTTTTGCCATTCCTACCTCTTCTTCTGTCAGCTTAGTATAAATTGCTGATATACTCCCGAAATAGTAATTTTTCTTATTTGTGATCAGATGAACATGTATAACCTTTGTCATATTATCCAGTATTATTTTATGCAAATATACCAAATAATTACTATATGGAGCTTTTATAAATTAATTATTTTATAAAAAGATGATAGATCGATCGACGATAGAGCGATAGAGCGATTGATCGAATGATGACAGGACGCCAGCGAATGATAAGGATATTCATTGTTCGGCTGATGTGCGGACTTATTGAGCTATTTGAATGTTATTGTTTATAAATCGTGCTGGTGATGTTAACTGATCTGCTCAAACAGTGTTCAAATAAACGTCCAATGTAAACCGAATGTAAACCAATGACAACGTTTCGTTTTTGTTTGTGCTCATGCTGCATTATCCCGCAACTTGCTTATAATCAACTGATCGCTATCAATTTTGCGCTTATCCATTTTTATGCATTTCGTTTTACCCCCCTTACTTGCGTATTATTTACTTATTTTAAAAATATAAAGCCAGCACGGTAAGCTCTCCTAAATTCAGTTAGTAGCTTTCGTTTCATTTTTTCTTGATATTTCACCCCCAAATCTGTCAAATCATAGTATTCATCATGTATAATGATATCTGGGTCAGCACTTCTATCCGCTCCAGGCATAAAATCTGTTTCACTATGATAAGAGACATATCCTGAACTATTATTAAACAACTGCTTTTTCTCGTTATCATTTAATTCCATATTATGTAAAAATATATCAAATTGAATAAAAGTTTCTTTTTCCCACCTTTTTTCATTCTCTTTTTCATCAAGTTTTCTGTATAATAAAGAAATATAAGCACTTAGTATAGATAAATTTAAATAATATGATCTGTAGTTTTCATCTTGAAGGACCTTATCCGTAGTCGTAAAGATGATTAATATTTTCTTTTTAATTTGCATATTTTGTATATTTTTAGCCATCTCATAAGCAGACACTAAATTGTTTTTAGCCATTCTTAATTCTATGGCAGGATCTTTACAATGTTCTGCAGCTATAATCGACTCTTTTGCTGTGTTGTAATAGGCTTTTGAGATATTACTATATATAGAAGATATGACATTATATATAGATTCAATTTCCATTCCAACCTGAATTGAGTTGCTAATATTCAGAATTGGAGTAGGAGTACTGTAAAAAGAAAGAACCATAATAATATAATTTTAAAAACAAATACATTTTATTTTCTAATTGGTGGGGCAGAATATAGAAACATAGATTTTTACTTTTTCATTAAACAATAAAATCTCTTCTAACCTTTATATTTAACCAAATGATCTCATAGTAGAAATATCTGTCTCTTCATTAATACTTCGTACAATCCCAAAATAGCCAGGGAATAACCGTGAAGCGTTGTATCCTATTCTATTCAAATAAATACTTAATTTTTGACATCCTTCTATTGTTAGTGGGATGTATATTTTATATAAGACTGTTTTTTCTATTTTTATTTTTTTTGAAGTAATATAATTAGTAATTAATTTATCCAAAGGTGTTCTACTCACTGATTTAATACTACCATTTTGAACCTGACTATTTAGAGGATTATGTATTTGCCATAGAGTAAATGCACCTTTTTGAGCACATAAATTTGGATTACCATTATATTTTGGAATACGTATTTTAAGTCCTTCGGAATCATATTCATTGTCATCTCTAAATGGATTTTCATAAGTATCAAGTACCCATATTACTATGTTATCAGAAGAATTTTCCATAAAGCCTTGTTTTGATATTATCAGACCAGAAACAGCAAAATATAAAGCGACATAAAAGTCCTGACTCCAATCAAGCAATCTAGTTGGCATTCCATAGTGTTGAGCTAATCCTGCCAGTTCTATAAGACTCAATGGAAGCCAATAGTTATAATTAATTTTTGATAATTCATGTTTTATAAATTTCTGTTGTAATAAATTAGATCTGAAATTATCTATTTCAGGAATATACAATCCATTGATATCACTTTCTTGAAAAAACGCATAGAGGTAAGCAAATTCTGATTCGATTTGAGCTAGCTCTGATGTGTTCTCATCATCAAAACCTTTTATATAGCAATTGATCGCTTTCCACATTTTCTGTTTATTCTCTTCGCGTAAAGCACTTGGTATAAGTTTGAATTTATCCGATGCTTCACCTCTGAAAATGAAATTGCCATTTCGTATAAAGTAATATATTCCATTATATGAAAATTTATTAATAAAATCGTCAACATCTACACAATGAATTTCTTCTATAATTTTAGCCATAACAAGTTGTATTTATTGTTACAAAAATAAATATAATTTAATTTCTTCAGAAATTAATAGTAATAAAAACTTAGTTGTTAACAATATTTTATTTTTCAGATATAACCCGAAAAACGAAATGGCCGCGGGGGTACTCCCATCCTTTGTACCTCCATCTCCACTCGTCGTGGTAATGAGACATTATGCAAAGCGGAAACGACTATAATTGTCGCTTCCGCTATTTTTATTATTATTATTCAAACATTATTTTTTTCAATTCAAAACGATAATACTTAGAAACTGTTTTGAATTTATTGAATAAGTTTTTTAAGCATGATTTGACAGCATGTTATTTGTAGCATCGCTTCAGCTGATTTGGTTTTATATTCATAATCTGTTGTCATCCTTCTGTAGTTTTCAATCCACGAAAACGTCCGTTCTACAATCCATCTGAGTGGAAGTACTTGAAACTTCTTCGATGATTCATCAGGGCGAAGTACCACAGATAATTCCCATCCCAAATCTTTCACTGCATCGGCTAACTTTCCTCTATATCCGCCGTCTGCTATGATTTTCTTCAACCTTGGGAATATATATCGAAGTTGTTTTATCGGCTCAATAGCTCCGACACTGTCATGGATATTGGCTGCATGCACTTTGGTTGCCATTGGCAATCCCAAAGTGTCAACAATAATATGTTCTTTTCGACCTTTGACTTTCTTGCCCCCATCAATACCATATTCGCTGCTGTCTATATGATGGGACGTTCTTACACTTCTGGAATCTATGAGTCCAACACTGGGACTGATAGGCTTACCAACAGCTTTTCGGACTGATTCTCGAAGATGATGCATCAATTCTTCAAAGGTCCCTTCTAACTTCCACTTACGGAAATAGAAGTAGACTGTTTGCCAAGGACCGAATTCTTGGGGAAGCATTCGCCATTGGCAGCCGGTCTTGGTTATGTACATCATAGCGTTTATCATTTCGCGTAAAGGATGTTTTCGTTTTCTTTTTTTGGTTTCTACTATATTTTTTATAACTTGCCACTGTTTATCAGTCAGGTTGGTTGGATATCTACTCATAACTTATGTCTTGGTAACCATAAAGTTACGAAATAATATTTAACCAACAAACTGATATTCAATATATTATATCATATTTTTTATAATTCAAAACAGTCTCTTATTTAATTTCGATATATTTCAAGGATGTGCAGAGCTTAGAAATTCCTTCTGGCGCTAGGTGAGCATTGCAAGTACCGATAGAATATTGCAATATATTTTTTTATAAATCAATACTAAACTAAACCGCGGATAAACTCTTTTGAAGGATTTTTTTGAATTCATCGACATTAAAAACTTTGCCATTTAATTTTTCGATTTTTTTTCTAAAACCTTTATCGTTAGTGATTAATACTAATCCTTTTTTCAGCGCCACTTCTCCTATTAATGCATCTTCTGTGTTTTTTATATTACCCTTTTTTATTTCATCAAATGTCTTGCCATCTGAAAGTTTAGCCATTCCAAATCTTGATATATTAAAACAAAATGATTCAGTAGGAAGAATTTCAGGATTAACCTCTTCTAATATTTGAATAAGTTTATCCTTCTTATTTTCATTAGTGCATTTATTCAATTCGTCTCTTTGAATGTGAGTTATGCAAATTTGTATGTTTTTTAATATATTAAGGTCTAATTTGCCAGAAAGAAGATCATCAAAAACGTTGGAATCGAAAATTACTTTCATAGTTATGAATCTAAGTTACATGTAAATTAATCTAATTTTACAAATTTATTGCAATTTATTTTGATTTCATCTTTTATTATCATAATAAACGTTATTCTTAATTTCCAATTAAAGAGTATATTTTAATTTCTATTATATTTTATTCTGTCGCTGACGCATTATATCTTTGTAAATTAAAGGATATTTTAATTATGAAAAGATTAGACAGAAGCAAGCTGATATAGCAATAAATAGAGTTCTTGATTACGTGAACAATCCAAACAAATACGAGAATATATAGACATGAGAGTTAATATAATGATGATGAAAGAATAGAGGCATAGACTTGATCTTGTATTGGCGAGTCAATGAGAAGGTCACCGATATTCAATTATGTTAGAAATATAAAGACAGGATGATTCTTGATAATTAAATATAACATAGATCCTTCTATTTCGGTTTATTCTATATATATTTATGATTCTTTTTAGTTTAAAAGTACATACGAGTCTCTTTTATATATTTATCCACGCGTTCTTTAATTTCATTATAATTTTGGTAAGAACCTTCAAACATTCCCTGTTTAAATATATTGCTTTTATCTTTTTCTATTTCAATTTGCTGGAAAAAGGAATTAAAAGAATTAAGTCCACTATTGTACCTCATAAATCTCCATACGTATTCTCCAGAGGGAACAAAATCTTCAAGGTAGTGGTGACTAGCCTCTACTATATAATTATAATAGAGGGCCAGCATATATTCAAAAATACAAAAAATATAGGTATATTCTTCTTCTTCAATATTACAAAAATATAGCTTTATATTTTCATTTAACTTGCTACTTAACGGTGTTTTTTGTTTTCTTTCCAAAAACTGGTTTAGTAAATCATTGTCTATTAAGCAAGAGTTTATATTCTCAATTATATACTCTTTTTCCCCTAATGTATTAAATCCTTTGTTTTTTTTAATCCTAAAGATTTTATCGAGTAATGAGAATTTTTTGTAATACACACATGCAATTCCTATTACGTATAGTAACTCTAAACTTGGCAAATAATTCATATTAAAAGTATTTTTTTGTATAGATCTGCCAGTAGGAAATTTAGGAGTATTTGCAATTTTTTTGAGGCAATCAATTATTTGTTGTTCTTGTTCTTCTTTTGCCCACCTAATTGCAGTAATACACATAGAAACTAGTATTCCTAAATTGTTATTAGTTTCATTAACTACCTTTTTTAATAATTCTACTGTTAAGTTTTCATTAGAATATTCTTTATTTTTAATCTTTTGACAAACTTCATTACATTCCGCTTCAAACAAATCATTATAAAGTATTATATTTTCTGGTTTAACAATATATTTTTTTATTCGCGCTATAGCAATCTCCTTATCTAAAGGGATATTTCCATCTATATGCTCTAGTGCTTCTATTTTCTCCGATAACTCAAAAAAGAATGAATCAGCATCCTTTATTTTTAATATTTTCCCCGTTCTATAATTTGCTAAATCCAACAAAGAGTCTTCACATTTTTTAATATATGTAAAATAACCTCTATATCTTCTATTTTCTGCCCCTCGTATTATATCAATCAATCCTATATCCCATGTCGCAGACCATCCACATGTAATTAATCCAAATTCATTTATAATACGTTTTATGTAATCGTTCAGATTAGAAGAATAATCATTTAACTCCTGCTCTGTGTTTTTGAAACGACAATCTAAGTAATCGCCATTAATTTTTACTAATGTAAATGGAGCGTGTACTAGAGGGATAGCTCCATTAATATCATTTTCATTTCGTATTACTTGCGGAGTAATACCTATTTCATCTAAAGCCTTTTCTAGTAGTCTATCAAAATTAGTAGTAATAACAACATTAATATATCCATTTTTTATTAGTTTTGCAATAGCCCTATGAGCTTTAGATGGTTCTTTCAGATGATTCAGACGCTCTTCATCATTGGGCTCAAAGTATGGGCGTAGCAAATTAACTCGCTCTGTTGATGTTGGAACTATATACGATAAAATAGAAGAATAATTAGGCTCTTCTTTGTATTTCTTTCTGAACCATTCTTCAGGATCTTGAGGTTCCTTATTTTCTGTAATATTAGCTAATTTTTTTATCAGATCAACTACAAGACTCCACCCCGAGGGAATACCTGAAGAACATGAGATTCCTGATCCTAACAATAAAGCATATATTCCTTTATTATAATAGATTGAAAATGCTAATGATGTTAATATATCTTCTTCCATAATTTTTATAAATAACCTCTTTAATTATTAGTTTCTTTTACCTGAAATTTTTCATATAATTGAAAATAAGGCTATTCCATTTAGCAAAAAACACTACTCATTTTTTTACTAACCCTGTATTTATATTGAAAATTTTACTTTTTGGAGTAAACCACTTATTGTAATCAGATTCATTTATTTTCATTATACTCATCAGTTCTTTGTCTGAATATCCTAAATCTTTTTTATAAAGATTTAAGGTTTCATCCCAAATTGTAGGGCTCTCTATGGGCAAAGTAATAGGTTCGTCTTTTGTATAACCGTATTTTGAAAAATAAATTTGAAAATTTCTATATTCTGCATAACTAATAACGCCTAGATTATAAGATTTTCTTATTAGTGACTTCATTGAAACTCTCCACCTTCGTTTAAGTAGAGAAAGAGTGGAAATATTAAGATTTAAAAGCATGGGTTTTATTTCATCCTTTGGAGTAAGAAATTCCGATGCAAATTCATCCGCTTCTCTTTCTGCATCGTCCGATGAACGTGGTGGTTTATTAAGATGCATAACCAAATGGCCTAATTCGTGTGCCATAGAAAAACGTATCCTATCGTTAGGCATCTGACTATTTATAAACATAATTTTTCTATTGGTATCTGAAATAGTAGTTAATCCATCTATCTTACTCGTCCCAAAATCAAAACGTATTATGATTATACCATTATTTTCGAGAAGTGTTGCTAAATTGGGAACAGGCCCTCTGAATATTTTTAATTCATATCTAATTTTATGTGCGATATCCATAGCAGATATCTCATTATCAGTGCAGTAACTATTTAAAGAATATTCGGGTAATTCTACTTGAGACATCATATTGTCTACTATCATCTTATATATTCTTACTTTAGCTATAAAGGAATCAATAATCTTATCTGAAATAGTTATTTTTTTACGATAATATAAATGTCCTATAGGTGAAGAGATCTCGGAACATTCAAAAAAATTTAGGGGCAAATCATAGAAATCACTTAATTCTTTCATTGTTTCTGCAGGAAGCCCCTGAATACCATGTTCTGCCTTAGAAAGAGAAGCTTGGGAAACATTAACTTTCTCTGCAACCTCCTTTTGCGTGAGTTGTCTTAACTGCCGAGCCGTTAACAACAACTCGAAATTAAACTTTCTCATACTGTTTCACTATTTTTAGCAACAATTTTCAATTTTGGTTTTTTCACTTCAGCAATTTCATTATCATTATCAATAGGAATATAGACCTCTTCATCTAGAGGAATATAATATGAATACAAAGAATATTTTCCAATAATATACTGTAAAGAAACGGATTTGACTTCATTTCTCATTTCTCCTAAACTATATGCTATAGTAATAATATGGTAATCAGCATCTTGATTATTAATTATATTACATGACTTTGTATCATTCTGTGAACTTCCTTCCAGTTTAATAATAAAAATGTAATCTTTATATTTAAAGAACAAACGTTCATTCCCTGATTGATTTGGAGCAAACTCTAAATGTTCATCGGGCATATAAAGCATTGATAACTGCTGAATTGAATTATATACAGCTTCATGCATATAATCAGATTGCAATCTAAATGACATCTCTCCATCTGAAAAATTATCTTGTGTTTTTTTGAAGCCGCCAAGTACTCCTAATTTAGCCACAGTTATCACCCCTGTACCTTTTATATCAGACCAAAATTTGTTACGATCAAAATCACCTTTAGTCGGAAATAAAGATTTCATAAAGTATTCATTTCTCATAATTATATTATGTTTTAGTTATGGCAACAAATATAATAAAAATATTCCAATAAGTAGCAACAAATATAATAAAAATATTCCAATTATTTTATAATATATTGTATATTAGGTATATAATAAAATAGAATGGATATGTTTTAAAAGCTATTAGCACAAAATAATAGGAGAAGGTTTAGTGTAAATTCGGCGACCACTTTTACGTTAAACTTTATTATTTTATCATTCGACATATACATAATAAAATTTGAATAGCTTTTTTTTATAAAAAATATCACATTATCATAAGCTTTATGGAAAATGAATTAATAACAAAAACTTTAAAAGTATTTGAATACTACAATGTCCCATCGGGGATAGATTCTATTTATGGAAACTGGGCTGTTTCCAAAGAAGCCGATATTATAAATATTGAGTAATCTTATCCAATTTATACCTACCAAATTAATGATTATACTTGGTTGGCTCACCTCACAGAAAAAACTTGGTTTAATTCAAAATGTGAAAACGATTTTATTAATGCTTTTAAACATGCCTGCGAAATGCTTAATATAGCGATAGAATTAAAGGACAATTTTTGATGATTGGAAAATGTGTTATAATGCCTAAAAATGGAAAATTACCCGCATAACAAATTCTGTAATGCGGGCAAAATATCTAAAGAAAATTATTAGCACACACCTTCATCCGAATTTTTAGTCAAAAATCACCGTGATTTTCCATAATCCATTCGGCTACTTTTTTCGTTAAAAGCACTATTCCTGCTGCTGCAATAACAATCCCTAATACAGCAAGAGCGGGTACTATATAAGGACTTATAAGAATTACTACAGCATGAATACCAGATAGAATTGCAGCATGAATTCCAGCTTGTACTGGTGCCATAGTTAAAACACCCATTCCTAGTTTTTCAATCATCTCTTCGTTCATAATAATTTGATTTTATTGATTAATGATTATACTATTATTTTCATTAAAAAGAATCTAAGAACCAATTAAGCATGACAATATTAGAGATTTTCCCGAAAAGATACAAGTCTTTTTTTTCGATTTGCGATTATTATGCATCTATAAATGATTAGGTTGTCGAAATTCGTGATTAAATAGTGAAACTTTTTCTAAAGAAAAAAGGCGATCTTTTCTAACCGCCTTTCTCAATCTGATATTATCTCTTCAACCTCTCGGTTTACTCTCTCACTTTATATTTCACTAACACATAAACTCCTGATGAGAGAACCAACACAATCAATGCAATAATCGTTATTCTGCCGGTATTCATTTCTACCTTTTGCCACCGAGTGAGTTGCTTCTCTACAGGATAAGGGACACGGATAGAATCCGTTTTATTAAAATAGACACTGTCCGTGCCAAAGATATACTTGTTCACGTACTTCGTTCGAAACTTATTCAAAAACACCGTGTCCCCTTTGACATACGAAGAAATCGAATCGTGCAAATAGATAGAATCGTGCTTTTGCACCAGCTTATCGATATACTTCGTTTCCGTCCGCACACTTTCAACCGGCACATACTTGACCGATCGGCATGAGGTCAACAACATCGTAAATAGGATGATGGTGTACATGTTCATTTGCTTTCGTCTCATATCACTAATTATTCGATGTTCTCTAATTTAATTCGTTCCCGCAAAATGCGACAATACATTTCCATCGCACCCAGTTGTTGACAAGCTAACTTTTGCCTTTGTCTATCCATCTTTTCGTATTCCGAATTTTCAAATATAAAATCTTCAAGTTTCTTAGCATTTTTCGCTAATTGGCTCTCTTCTTCAATTAATCGTTTTTGATAGTCTTTCATTTTAGTCATCTTTTAGAGTTATATATACATTCTCTTTCTTGTTAATCGCATTCTGAATCCGTTTATTCAGTTCATCAGACCACTTGCGTGAATTTGTCAGACCACCTATCACGGTATTCTCGCCAACAAGGATACAACCTTCCGTATCTTCAGCTTTGTTGCCCGGATGAATGCGGATTGCTTCGAACTGCGGAACGCCGTTAAGGAGTGGCATTACTCGCTTGAACTTGGGCGAGTAAGTCATCGTTACCCGGTAAGTTCCGGCAGGGATGGCCGTCCTGCCAAAAACTTTGGATTCTTTTGTAAGGTCTCTGACTTTATCTTCAAGTGTGTTGCAGAAGTATTTTCCATCGATGGCCATTTTTCCGATGGCATACGTCTCTTTCTTCCAAAGCCTGTCAACCGTTATTATCATTGCTCTTTTCCTCTTGTTGTTTGATGATATTGAAAATCTTATCGGCTTTGTCCTGACCGTATGCCGTTGCGATCGATTGCATCATGGCAATCGGATCATGTGTGTCGGTACGTCCTTTGTGCATGTTCTCTCGGATGGATATAACTTCTATAATTGTTTCTGCCATGGCACAAAGGATACACATGACCGGAAAGTCAATAAAGAACGAGAGACAGCAATCGATAAGAAACATGAGGAAGAAATACATCATGTAATCTCTGTCCTTGCTTATCGTTTGCCGAAGTCCGAATGAGGTCGTTTGGAAATTGCCTAGTCTCTTGCTAGCTTTGATTCCTGTTATTAGATCAATAAAACTTGCAATATTGGGGATAAAAGCCAATACCGCAGCAACCAAGAGCCATGTCGCTATTTTTGAAGAATCTCCAGCTAGGAGATATGAGATAAATAACACATTCATCATTTGCCCTCCTCTTTTTCAGTGGAGCTCTCCACTTTTGTTTTAATCTCGGTAACCAACTGATTGAAAACTGCTACGTGAGCAAATAAGGCGCTGCCGTCATTCACATTGGCCGACGCATCATTACCGTAAGCCATGTTTCCGAGATATGCCCCTTGTTTGTCCTTAATCGTACAAGCGCAAGCCGTCAGTTTTTTACTCACATATCGGTATTCGATTTCATACCTGGCCGAATCGGTTTCATAAGAACCGGTAACGGTCGTTTCCACTTTTGTTTCAACAATCAAATTTGTCATAATCTTTATTTTTTAGAATTGATAATCTTGTAAAAAGCCTCTTTGATGAAAGCCTTGTAATACTTCTCTATAAACTTTTTCACGATATCCACTTCTTCGGTTGTAAGTTCGACCTTCCCTTGAAGGTAAATCTTTCGGGCAAGTTCGAGTTCTCCGATGTCCATTGTTTCACCATAAATGGTATTACCCAAATCTTTTGAGATATCCAGCATTTGTTCTTTGCCTTCGATGTCTTGTGTCTTGATGTTTTTAAAATTAATTTCCATTGTTGTTTATATTTAAATTTAGTTCATCCATGTTGCCAATTGAGCATAATAGCCGGTGTAAGTGGTATATGTAAGAAAGAAACTTACCGTGTCGCCCGAATATATTGTGATAATAGAATTATTCCATTCGTTCCCATCATTATCTACCAGCATTCCCGATTCAGTGGCACTTGCTGGAGACGCCGCCTTGTTTTGCGTACATAATCGAATAGAATAGGCATTACCCTTTGCTACAGTAATTCTTAAAGGGACACAAAACGGAGTTGAAGTGGAAGTAATGCCTAGTTGTGCCCTGAGATTTGTAAGGGTAACTTGAGTTCGGGATAAGAAAGGTAGTAAAAAAGTCCCTCAAATAATAGGCTATCACAAAACATTTGCGTATCTTTATAGTTGATAATCAATAAGATATAACAAATATAATTATGATAGCCGAATCCAAAATTACAGAAATTTTCTGTGTTATCGATGAATTCAATAAGAATTTTGATAAAGAAATATCCAATCATGTTTTAATTTCTTCATCAGGAAAGCGAAGAAGAAATAGAAAAAGTATTATGTCGGAGAGTGAAATAATGACGATTCTTGTTCTGTTTCATTTTAGTCATTGCCGCGATCTGAAACACTTCTATCTTCAGGAAATCTGTCTGCATTTGCATCAGGATTTTCCACACGTTGTTTCCTATAACAGATTTGTGGAATTGGAGAGTCGCGTATTTTTCAAATTCATGTTTTTCCTAAAGCTGTATGCCCTAGGACACTGTAGTGGGATAACCTACGTAGATAGTACGATGATTCCTGTATGTCATAATATCCGAAGATATGCCAATAAAGTGTTTAAGGGAGTGGCTAGGGACGGAAAGGGGACAATGGGATGGTGTCACGGGTTCAAACTGCATTTTACTTGTAACGACACAGGAGAAATCATCTCTTTTTGTCTGACTGGAGCAAATGTGGATGATAAAAGTGACATTGTTTGGAGTGTACTAGCCAAGGATTTGTACGGGAAGTTATTCGCTGATAGAGGATACATTTCGCAAAATCTTTTCAATACTCTTTTTACTGATGGGGTCAATTTGGTTACAGGGATCAGATGCAATATGAAAAACAAGCTGATGCCTCTTTGGGATAAAATCATGTTGCGCAAAAGGTATATTATTGAATGTATCAATGATATGCTCAAAAATACTGCACAACTCGTACATTCCAGACACCGCTCCATTAACAACTTCATCATAAATCTCGTTTCAGTCATTACGGCTTACTGTTTCTTTGAAAACAAACCTAAAGCCCTCAATGGATATGAAGTTGTTAAGACAAATCAACTTGCTTTCTTTTGATTTCTTATCCCGAACTCAAGTAAGGGTAGGCAAAAAAACTTGAAAATTATTTGTATAGGCATTTTTAATTAATATGGTAGTCCCGAAACTTAAATCAATTACATTGGTACTGCCGGAATTTAAGATATTCAGAAAATTGCCTGTTTCCATCAGACCACCGTATACACGTAAACCGCCCGTCAATTCAAGGGCGACATTCCGATTGACCACGTTATCACTGATAATGCGGACAGCAGGAAAATACGGATCGGTACTTGAGTTCATCTGACGATAAAAATAACCCGCGGACGTACAGAATGAAGAGCCTGTAGGATTTACCGAAGGATCAGCTCCATCACCTATACCCACTTTGATATTGGCGATATCGCCCGATTGGAAATATCCGATCTGTTTTTGTATTTTGATACATCCCGGCACGACAGATGCCAAATCCTGTTTGTAAGTGGATGTTCTCCACTTGGTCGGGTCGCCAAAATAGAGTCCGTTATTATCAATGGAAAAAAGGCCGATGGCACCTGATGCCGCCGTTATCTTTCCGGTTACATCGGCATTGGTCATTTTCACTGTCTCGACATTCAGGTTCTTGATAGTGGCGTTACCCGCATCTATCGTTTGGGCACTGATACCTTGAGCAACGACGTTTTTAACATCTATCAAACTCATCTTCAGAAAAGCACCGCTTATTAGGCCTTCCTCTTTCATTGCTTGTTCTACCTGGCTTTTGTAGGCGAGATCGCCCAGACTTTTTGTTAGGGTGCCTAAGTTGTCATTAGCATTATTCGCCATAGTCTGTGCGTCCTTTATACGTCCATCAATGTCACTATAATCGGATAGAGATTTGAATGAAACCATCCCTGTAAGGCTGATCTTCTTACCGAAAAGGGATACACCGCCCGCATCGATAGCAAATGAAGCCTTTATTTCGTCGGTGGTGGGCGTTGCGTCCACGTCTGTCGTGTCGAACACCGTAGCATAAGCCACATACCAAGTAACTGTTCCGCTACCTGTGAGATAGAAGAAATTAGTCGAGCTGAATGTGCCCGAGGTTCCGCATGTCACCACACAAACATATTCTGTCCAAGTGCCTGTACCTAGTTGAGATGTCAACCATTTCAGACTTCCCCCAGACCCATAAGCGTTTGAAGCCCAATTGATGGAATATCCTATAGGAATATTAGCTATAATTCTGGTGACAAGAACTGCCCCTGCACGTGTCTGTGTTCCAAAGTAGAAACCGCCAAGTCCGGGCGAAGCTGCTCCTGTATTATCTATTTTCAAACAATAGCCCGAATTATTGGGGTTTCCACTAACACCGGAAGTCCTGACAACCGTAACTGTTCCGCCTCCGCTGTTATTGTATACGTTGGTACCATTATTGCCACTCGAAAATGTCGGATCACGATATAACATCTTGCCCCTCATATAAGAAGCGATGTTTGCCGTTTGTTGGGCCACCGTAAGGCGGATTGCATCGGGCTTTATACTTGCTTCGGCCGAAGTCATTCGATCACCTAAATCAGAAACAGCCTTGTTTGACGCTTTTAAAGTAATATTTTCCGAATTCTGTCGAATTGCGGTAGTGTGATCTGAAACTGTTTGACCAAGAGTATCAACGGCATTTTTCGTTGCATAGCTCGTCATTTGGTCGCCGACAATCGTCTGCGTATAGTTTTTGACAATCGTGTAATCGACGACGGTAAACGTGTACCGCTCAATCTTGACAAAACCGCCATAGACAATCTTTATATCGACGTATCCCGATTTGGTATTATTCGGAACGGACACGATGGACACATTAAGCCCCGAAATGCCGACAGAGCAATTGGAAGTGGAATCTATAGAGATGACAGGCGTGACGGCCGTAGAGCCCTGATAGAGTTTTACGGTCGTGCTTGCTGCGGACAAACCATTTATGACTCCACTGGAATCGGCATTGAGCATGACGGAATAGGAGCTGAGAGAACAACTAAAACCATCCTTAGTCGCCCTCTTCACCGTAAATGTGTTCTGTGCCAGCTTCGTCATTTCTTATCCCTCCAATTGGCAACCGAAACTGGTTACCTGTCCCGAAAGTAAATCGGACTCTGAAATGGGCAGGCTGTATTTTCCACTGGTACTGTCAAGAGTGGCCGTCTTGTATCCGGATGTCCCCCATGTGGTATCAAGTACTCCGGCTGCGGTATTGCGGTATATCTTCACCGTCATGGTGGAAGTGAATCCCGATGCCGTCATATAGGACGCGCCCTGGCGGATCATAAACTGAACGGTTGTGGAACCTCCCGAGACTACAGAGTCACCCGTGGGAAAGAACACGTCAATATCGTAAGGGTCTGACATATCCACCAGTGAGATGGTATCGGATACCGTCTTGTTATAGGTTGAAGAACCCGAGTCGGTGTCTTTGCAGGTACAACGGAAGATGGCCGTGTTAAGTACGGCACTTGAAGGTATCGTAATCTCGTTTGTGTTATAACCTGTAATTCCCAGTGTGTTGGATGATGTGATTGTGGTCCATGAACCGCCCGACAGAATTTCCCAGGTATATGTAACATCCGTCGTATCGATGGTGGAGCCACGATACATGTCGCAATGGGCTTTCAGTGTTGAAACCTGTCCGTTCTTGAATATCTGACCCTGTGGCGCATAAGCTACCGCTCTGATGCTTGTACCGGTATTAGATACTTTGACGATATTGATGGTGGCTGTGATAGGTATTTCGACAAGTGTTGTCGGCTCCACATAGATGGCGTTGAATACAATGTTGTATTGCGAATCCGATACGAGATTCTTTTTGATTGTCAGCGCATAAGGAGCCGATGCCGATGCCGTTGCGCTAAAGGTCGACAGCGTTCCGCTTCCGTTGATGGTGATTGTGGGAGCCGCTTTTAATTTGGCTATCTGATCGGAAGATTCCCCCGATATATACAATGCCGGTGTAATCACCAGATACGGACTGGCCGTGAAATCGGGTGCGTACGTAGATGGATCGGGAGTGAATATCTGCGTAGCCGGAACGTTTGCTGATAAGACGAAATTCAGGGTCTTACCATTTACTATTCTCTTTATCGAGAATGATGTCTGTGCTTGAATCATAACAATATGTTTTTAAATTAGAAGTTTGTTGTTGATATCACTGTTTTGTCATTGTCCAGAAACTGACAGATAAAAGCCGTATCACCCGCCAAATCCTGATAAGTAATGTCTACCGAATTTGCAGAAGATTGATGCAGTTCGTTCCATGTAGGATCGCCGACCGTATTCTCCGACACTCTACTCCAAACAAATCGGGTCGATGGCAGTGTATCCGTTATATCCTTTTCATTGTAGAATACCCGAATGGCAAGAGTGGCCTTATAGGTTGTTTGTCCTTCGGTATAGAACTCGAACATCGGACTGGTGAACTTTTCAACCCTGTACCCTGTATGTTGTGTCAAGTCCGTCACACTACCGTCTTCGGTTTGTATCTTGAACGATTTGGCAACAAACTCGTCGCCCTTCGGAGATAACACCGTTTTTCTTTTGCCTTCCAATGAATAGGAATTGACGCCTGCATATTCAATGAACGCCGGAGCATCTTCACCAGTGACGATTATCTCGATCAGATTCTGTCTGCCGGCGTCTGTTCTGTTGCCCATCTGGACGATAGAATCACCGGTAGCAGGTACATCCGTTCCGTCACAGTCCGTTTTTGAAAGTTCGACATAATCATTCCCGACAGCCGTAACGAGTCGCCAATAATACTTATTTGCTATATTCGTATAAACACCCGCCTTGACGTTGAACGTCTGACAGCGTGCTTGGTCGCCAACGACAAAGCCGTTAGTTGTAGCCGTTGTTCCGTCATCGGTCATGAAATAGCAACGATAAGTGTCTGAAGTCTCTTCGACGCGAATAATCTTTGAACCTGCACTCGAGAAGATAATGTTACCACCCAAATAGCTCAAACGACGTATTTCAAGTTCGCTAAAGATCGCTTTCACTCTCACCAGCAGCTCGTCGACTTCCATATAAGACTTGCCGTCCGCCTTTTTGTAGATTCCGAAACCGTTACCCAATTGTCCGGATTCGAAATTGTCAGACTTCAGAGCCGTCGTTAGAATTCCGCCCAGCAGCTTCACAAGGAAGTCGGTTGAATCCTCTTTGTCCTTGCGAAGAAACATACCTGCTGATTTCATCGCTGACAAAACGGAAGAATCTTTAATGTCCGTATCACTGATATTGTCTGTAGAAAGAATGATATCAGATAATGATTTGTCGCCGATCTTCAGTCCCTTGAGAAAAGTGATGATTTCAGAAACCGTATCAGGATCCGTTTTGGAAATAGCTCTATCCGAGATTTCCTTTAGGACTCTTAAAGAAGATAAAATATTGGTATCTGATGGGGTAGAGGCATCTCCAACTTTTATAATATATGGCGAAGATCCTCCACTGCCGTTAGGTAGTTTGGATATTTTTAGATAAACCTCATTGCCTTCAACAATGAATTGTATATCACTTTTTTCTTCATTAATATTATACGGCATTTTGCTGTTGCGTTAACAAACCAAGAGAAATATCACTCATTTGTTTTGCGGAGTTCTGATTCTCAAAGATTGAATAGACGAGACTTGCACACATATAGCATACCGAAATGGCAACAGGATCGTTGCTATCTAGTCCACTTAATCCATCTGCTGAATTGTATTTTGCCTCATAAACAAATAGGCTTATATTGTTCTCTAGCGGAAAACATAAAAGAGAAGGTTTCCCTCCATTAAAATAATCGATCACTACAGGTTTGTTTACTCCTGCTGTTGTGCATTGATTTGTTTGTTGTTTGTATTTTTCACTGTCTAAAGGGTACGTTTTGGAAACCATCCTTTTCCAATTAGAAAGTTGAAGTGCAATAAGCTTTACATAGTCTCTAGGCAGCGTGATAATTCCACCATTAATTGTCGTTTTATCAGGATTCTTTCTGTTTACACATCTATTTGGACAATTTTCAATAATAATATTTACCGCATCAGGAATGATTGATTTTATATACTCTTCAATCTTGACGGTATCTTCTGAAAGGAGAGAAAGATTTTCTTCCTCTCCGATTTCATTCATTATTGCTTTAGTTTTAGATATGATTTCCTGTTCAGTCATTGTTATTGCCAATTAGGAAATTCTACCCCAAGTTCAGCTGCTTTTGCTAAGATGGCATCCTTGTTTTGTAACTCTGCCAAATCTACGTCATATTTAGCCCGAAGAATTTCTTTTGCAGAAGTGACATTCGTAACTTCTACAAAAATGGAAGGATTTGTGTTCCCCTGGGTAGAATCATTGTTATTGGCAAAGGGATTTTCATTATCCGATTCATCCGTCTTTTCTCCTTGCTCTTCATCTTTTTCGTCAGGGTCTTCAATTTCGTACTCTGTGCCACGTTTAATGGCTCCCTTTTTAAACAACGGGCATTTTTCTATGGCATTCTGTACAGCTTCGCTTCCGGTAGTATATTTTGCAGGGATGGTACCATCTGAATTGATACTTCCACCTTCAAAATTAATGCGAAGTGTTGCTTTCGAAATATTTATTACAATGCTTCTTTCTACTATACCGGATATTTCGTATGTAATATTTGTCTTCTTCATAACATGATATTTAAACAAGAGGACGCCGTAGAGACGTCCTCTATATTAATTTTACGCTTTATTCGCAAGTAATTCGCCAGTGTAAGGAACCCATGCATTACCCGACCACGTAATGATGTCACCTTTTACGAAATTACCCGCTGCAGCCGAAAGAATAACAACTTCTCCGTCCGTAGGAGATTGGGGAAGAGTAGCCGATGTAACAACCTTCGCTGCGCCTGGAATATCGCTATGAGTTGCGCTACCATCTACCCAAATGTGGCTAAATCCTTTTAAACAGAGGCAGTCTATCGTCATGACTACATCACGTTTTGCCTCTTCACCCTGTACGTTTTCAGAGTTGCTTTCTTCGTTTTTCATCCAATAGCGGACAAGGCCTTGTTCGTCAAGAAGTGCACCGCACTTTGAATAGCCCAAACGGTCGAGAGCAGGGTCATGAACAAGATTGATATCTCCGAATACTGTCTTGATCTTGGTACACTTGATACCAAAGACCTCACTATCTGCCATAGAGATATCTTTGTGCAAGGTTAAATCGATTTTCTGAATATCCGCCATCAACAATTTTCCAAGTAACCAAACAGCTGTTTTAGAGCAGTTAAGTCCTGTGAATTTGACCATAGACAGATTGATCAAATCATCAAGAGTGATTTTTTCGGATAAATCATATTGGCGTTTGATTTGCCAACGGACACCTTGTGAAAAATAGACATCCTGTTTCCCCAAAGTTTTATCCTGTGATGCTACTTTTATTTTCCCTTTTTGACCTACCCATGCCGTACGGCAGCTTTCCAAGCGGAATTGGCGAAGCATTGCTTCTGCAATGGTAGCTTTTTGAAAAGGAATCTTTTTCTTTTGAGCGTCAAAATAATCGGAAACGATATTGTTACAGAGTTGTTTCTGTAGGTAAACAATTTCCGGAGTTGGCAAGATAGTATTGGGAGCAATGTATTTTTGCGTTTCATATCCTGCAGAACTTAAGAGGATAATTTCCGTGCCGGCAGGGATATTGGGTACGTAACAAGAGGCATCTTTTGAATTTGCTTTTGGCCCATTGATCGCAATAATAATAGGCATGTTGTTTGTTTCGTTTTGAGAAACTACATAACACATGACGTCTGTTTCCAATTTCGTTTGTCCTGTGGAATCGTACCCGTTTACACCTTTCAACAGCACAGTATAGTACTCTTGGAAGAGCTTGGCATCGTTAGCCGACAATTTGAGCTCGGCACGTTCGGCATTTCCATCATTGGTATAGGCACTAATCGTTTTTGCCGAAGAGCGCTTTTCATCAATCATGTAGTGTTCAACAACAAAAGAACTTACTCTTACCTGCCGTTTGACTCGTCTTTTAATCGTATCGATGACGGACTCGTCTGAAGCAATTTGGGTTATCTCTTCATCTATTTCTGGTTGAATCAAATCACCGCCGGCTTCCTCAGCATTGGATACTGTTGTCGATTCTCCCGGCACTTGGGTCGACAAGCCCTGCTGCCCGGTTGTAGCACTAGGTGTACCAGGGGCTACCGTGGTCACTTCGGCCATCATAACGCCATGTGCACCAAAGAATACGCAGAGAATCATCAGAGTGAGAGAAATAACAATCCCCCTGTTCTCATTTAACTTTTTAAATAGTTTTCTCATTTTCTTACTTATGAATTTATTAGTAAATTTAATTATGCCATTTTTGCCAAGCCAATCATACCACCGGAATGTTTCTTCTTATTGGCTATTGGAGCATTTTCAGTAACTAATGCTTTGGGCATTCCGTCACCTTCATCTTCTTTCATCTTTTGAATTTTAAGGTTTCGTCCTTTTACTTCTCCAGCTTCAAGTGCATCATTTACGTCTTTATCGTAATTGAATGCTTTATCAAGCTTTGTAAGTAGCTCTGGCGTATAACTTCCGTCGAATATAGGCGAGATTATTTCATCCCAGACTCGACCTAAGAAATCATTGGGATCATATCGATGTTCCTTGCAAAAATCGATAACTGCAGGCATTGTCCTATCGATATTTTCATCATAGACTTTTTTTGATGCAGAATAATCGTCCAATTCCTTTTTCCGTTCCTCTTCCGCTTTAGCTATTTCTTCAGCTTCCGGAGTTCCTTCTTCGGCCAAAAGAAAATCTTTTCCAAAATAACGAGCAAGCGCTCCGGCACTTCCACGCTTTCCTGATGCTATATCAGAGAGTGCTTGTGCAAGACGTGGATCTTTTGCGAGTGCTTCTGCCAATTTTGCAGATTGTTCATCGTTATTTTTAATGTAACCGGCAATAATTTCTGCATTGCTTTCTTCGTCTTCAGGATTATAACCTTCAAATCGTGCTGAGAGCATTTCTCTCAATTTATCTCTTTTTGAGGGCTTCTTTTCTTCTGTAGGGACTTCTGTAGAAGGTGACGTTTCCTCTGTAGCTGTATTTTCACTTTCTGTAGAAGGTATTTCCTTTTCCGTGGTTTCGGTATTAACCTCTTCCTCTGGTTGCACTTTTTCATTTTCTTCCTTTTCCATTCTTTGTGACGTTTAGATTCGACTTATAATTCAGTGCAAATAAAGGATTAAAAATTATCTCTGCTGTTGCTGTCTTCACTATTCGGGCTGGGGTGTTGATAACTTATTGTGAAATCAGCAACATTAAACAATAGCTTTAATATAACTTTGTAATAACTTAATATTAAGAAATATATATGTCTGATAGAATTATTGCAATAAGAAACAAAGATATTATTAATGCTTATTTTGATTCCATTAAGTGTGTACATAACATTAACCCATTGGCAACTTGGAGAGAGATAATAGAACATACCTCCAAAAAATCAGCTCCTAGATTCTATGCAACTTTTGAGAACTCAAGAAGATTCATCTCCTTAATGAATAGAGGACTCGATATTCCCATTAGTAACACAAATAAGATAAATATGTATAATGAGATATACAAGCGTTTTACGGAGAGAGGAGGAGGGGACCGTTATGTTATTCTTCGGGATATTTTGGAGGAAGAAGCTCCCTCTTTTTATCTTAGTTTTTGGGAAATGTATCAGGTAATCTATAAATCACTTAGGAAAAAATGAATCTTATTCTGTTATTAATATTTATCTGGTCACTTGGAACGTGTACCGATATTCGTTCTTTTGGATATTCTTTTGGTTCGTCTTGGTATACGTTGTTTACCTTCAGTTATATACATGTTTCATTCATCCATTTATTAATCAACTCTTGTGTCTTTATCTGCTATTGGAGGTCTATGAAAGGACTCATTAATATGAAACTGCTCATTCCTATGATAATTTTTATACCGGCCGTATCTGCATACTTTTCAGCGTCTTCTGTTCCAACGGTGGGAGCCTCTGCCATAATAATGGTTTTAATGGGAGTCTATTTGACAATGCCTCTACCTAAAAAAATTGTCCGTGAAATTTGGATATTGACTATTATAAGTTTTATAGTCACATTTATTTTTGCTCCTCAAATTAATACTTTCATACACATTTACTCTCTCCTGCTGTCTTATGTAATTAGTCTGCTGGCAGGCAGGAGGATTTATGCTTAATCAAACAGATATATTAAAGGAGAATTACCGAAGACTTAAAGAAATAAAATGTCCCTATAATCCTTATACGGGAGAAGGGTCTAATTCGATTGAACGTGTTAAAGTTCAGATAGAGGGAGCTCCTTTGCCAATAATGTATTTGCCGAAAGATTTTGCAAAATCTGGATTTCTGGAAAGTTTGATAGACTTGGGCATTGACGGATATATTAAGTTTATTCTTAATGTTGGACCGACTAATGAACTAAGGGATGAACTGTGGGCAAATTTCTGTAAGGAAAGAATAAAGTGTGATTTTGAATATTGGGCGGTTTCTCTTGCTACAATTTCACTAAAGGGAAAAGGTCGAGATGATAAGTTCATTCTTAATCGCGCTCAAAGATATTACCTTAAAAAGCTCGAGGAATTAAGACTTGCCGGTGTTCCGATTGATATTATCCTTTTAAAAGCCAGGCAATGGGGTGGTTCCACGCTTACTCAGCTTTATATGTTATGGATTCAGTTAGTCCATCGAAATAATTGGAATAGCGTAATTTGTGGAGCTGTTGAAGCACAAGCAAAGACTGTCAGAGGTATGCTTACAAAAGCTTTGAATCATTATGATTTATGGGCTACCGACGGTTTGGCTATAACGACTCACCCTTTTGAAGGTTCTCAGAAAACTAGAATAATAGATTATTCAAAATCCATTTATTCTGTAGGTTCTGCGGAAAGGCCGGAATCACTTCGAAGCCAAGATATATCAATGGCACATCTTACTGAAGTCGGTATCTGGGGCGAAACATCAAAGAAAAAGCCGGAAGATCTTGTACAGTCAATTTTTGGTTCTATACTTTCCGGCCCTTATACTCTCAAAGTATTGGAATCAACGGCCAAAGGCGTCGGAAATTATTTTCATCGTACATGGATAGAAGCGATTGAGGGAAAGAATAACTTCACACCGGTATTTATTCCTTGGTTTATGATTGATATTTATTCGAAGCCTATCAATCAAAAAGATTATCCATCGTTTATTGCCTCACTTACGGAATATGAATATTGGTTATTTGAACTTGGTGCAACGCTAGAAGCTATTAATTGGTATAGAAGTAAGTCAAAGGAGATAACAGATAGATGGAGAATGTGCAGCGAATTTCCATCTACTGCAGAAGAAGCATTCCAATCGACAGGACGAAGGGTATTTCCCATCAACTATGTTTCGAATATTAAGTCCACTTGTATCGATCCTATCTGTTATGGGGAATTTGTGGGAAATTCGGATAAAGGAAAGGAAGCTTTTGAAGGCTTACATTTCGAAAAGGCTATTCCTACAAAAAAGAATCCGGAGGATGTTTTGTGGGTGTGGGGTATGCCTGATAAAAGTATAGACTGTCGAGATAGATACGTTGTGTCTATAGATGTTGGAGGTGTATCCTCAACTTCGGACCCTTCGGAAATTAAAGTCGCCGATAGAATTTCAATGCTAGAAGGGGGAGTGCCGGAGATTGTTGCCGAGTGGCATGGGCATATCGACCATGATCTATTAATTTGGAAAGGTGCACAAATTGCCAAAGCCTATAATGATGCTCTTTTAGTAATAGAAAGTAATACTCTTGAAACAGACGGTACAGAAGGGGATAATTTTGAGTATATATTAGATGAAATAAGGAGTTATTATGATAATCTTTATTATCGTACTTCTCCGGAGCAGATTAAGCAAGGTATGCCCACAAGGTATGGTTTCCATACAAATGTTCATACAAAGCCTACGGTTATCAATTTCTTAAAAGCTGCAATGAGAGATAATCTTTATCTTGAAAGAAGTCTTCCGACAATCTTGGAGTACAATTTATTTGAAATAAAGTCTAATGGAAAAGAGATGGGGGCTGTTGAAGGTAATCATGATGATAGAGTAATGGCAACGGCGATACTCATTTATATTTGTTATAAATGGGCACCGCCTCGAATTATAGTTAAGATGAAATCCAGGACTATAAACAGAAATGTGAGCGAAGCTGTTATCTAGGCCGCTCTTTGTACAATCCCGTCTACTGGAGAGGCGTTCTTGTCATTTTGAAGTTTCTGCATCATTTGTGGATTATTACTTGCACCGGTTACTTGTTGTATCATGTTTGGGTCTACTCCTTGCATTTGTTGGCTTTGTTGCATCGCTTGTTCGTTTTGTTTAACCGATTCTAAGATTTTGGAAGCAAACGGATAAGAGCAATTTTCAAGCATTATTTTTATATCGATTGCACCTTGCTGGTATAGTTTCTCCAGAAATTCATTTTCTAAAGCTTGGAATACCGGTGTGTTGGTACCGTCTGTAAGTTGGATATCTATTTCCGCATTCTGTACTTTTTCCGGATTATAATACCTGGATTCTTTCGAATAGAATTTACCGGAAATATCAATATGTCTCGCAGATGTGTAATATTGCTGAATGGTCTGCATTAACTTATAATCTCTTCTTTTTCTGAATGATTTAAAAGACTCGAACAATCCTTTTAAATTCAGAGATGATTGTTGTACTTGTTGTGCATACAAAGAAGCTGCGGTACCGGAAGGGGCCTCTTTTCCTTGCATGGCACTGTTTACACCTGCAATATCATTGATTAGTTTGAGTTGTAAATTCAAAAGTTCAAAGTCTCCCGCAAGACTAGCTCCACCATTATATTGTTTGATGACATTATCAATGTTTTTGCCTTCTCTAAGTTTAACGAATATAACTCCGTTATACCGGACATATTCATCAACGAGGTCTTCTTTTGTCATGCTTTCACATATACTCTCATCAACAATAAGGACACCTTTGGCTGAAGAGCTTCTCATAAAATCGATAAGCATCATTGTCCTATTTATAGCTCTTTGCTGGTCTATGAAGTCTTCTATAAAATTAAATATATGTCCTTGTATCATGGGGTAAATCATCAAGGCATAATTATGTTGTTCATGCCAATATGGACTTCTACCTTCTTGTAATATATCTCCTGCGGGCGTCATATATCTGTAGTACCAATAGAGTTCATTGGCATATTCGTATTCAATAAGGAGCGTGTCTTCAGGAAGGACTCCATTTTCTTTTGCTTTTTGAATCCGCCTTTTATTCTCTGCATCAATAAAAGGCATTTTATTTTTATCCGCATAATAAAAAGTTCCCTTTAAATAATCATGGCAGTAGATTGCAGGTCGAGTTTCAAGTTTCCATGCAAAAATAACCCGGCACATATCACTTCTTGAAGGAACAAAAAAAGTCATATCCTTGTTCTGATTCCCTTGCATCCCATCTACTTCTGTAAAGATGGATGTGTTTTCTCGGCCATATATGCTATGTATCCAATCTTCATCTTCTTTACTACGCGCGAATGCTGCTATGATATTTTCAATGCGCATATCATAAATTTCACCTATTAAATTGAGGTCCCATCCTCTGACGTCTTCCATATCGGTATTGAAAAACATTCTTGAGGGGTTTACTCCGAATACCCAGACATCATTCATTCTTTTATTCGGATTCCAACCATATTCTATTCGCTGTGCAGAAAAACCGCCAAGCAAAAGCATTCTAAGACTGTCAGAATCAAGTTCTACGGTTTCATTTAGCTCTTGAACATATTCAAGGGCTATGCTCATCATCTCACCGATTTTTGCTTCTTCTTGATCCCTTACGGAACAAATGGTTTCGGTTATATTATTTCTGAATTGGCCATCAACGTTTTTTAGAATAGGACTTATCATGTTATTTTTTAAAGGTTGTTTACCTTGTTTCCTGATAAGCTCATTTTCTGTTATCATAAATCCTGTTTCAGGGTCTTTTATCATATCTCCCCATTGATCTTCGTAGGCATACATGACGCTTCGACGCATTTTCTTTCTGACCGTTTCCAACGAACTCCAACAAGCTGCGCACTCTAGAATAATGTCATAGGCCTTTCCCTTTTCCCTTGGAATAGCTGCCGATTTCTTGCTTGGCCTAACGTATTTACTATTTAAGAATTTATTCATAACTGATAATTTTAAGCAAATGTAAACTTCATTCTGATTGGGTATATTGCTAGTTTGACAATATTACTTTTCAAGCTGCTCGACCATAGCCTTTTTGAGTCCATAAATTTGCTTTTGAAGCTGGTCTGATTCATTGCCATCCGGAATGGATTTGGCTTTTTGTTGAATAGTCTCTATTATCTTTTTATACATCTCGATGATTTGCATGTCTTTTTCATTTCCGGCATTGGCTTTTTTATTTAAATAATTCTCCATTGCACCTTTTTCACTTGACATTATGCTTTTGGTATATTCTCTATCTTGGCTTTGACTTTCCTCGTATTCGTCCAGATATTTATAATACCTTTCGTTAATGTTGGAATTGCCTTTACTATCATCAAATTTATATAATAGAGCACTGACAGCCGGTATGTCTCTAATATCAACATCTTTGCCGGGAGTGACTAAATTATATCCCGATTTGGCAACACCATAAATTTGTTTTAATACTCCACCACCGTAATTGTTGAATAGATATTCCATTACAGCAGGGTTTGTCAGTTCTGAATCTAAAGCACCTTTTTTTGCCATATCCCCACCGGAAAGATCATTAATACCCTTCGAAATAGCTATTGCCAAATCGGAAGTGCTTCTATATCCCTTTTTATATTCAGGAACATATTCGTTGAATTCATTTCTTTTTGATATTGGGCGCCCCGTATAATCTTTATTTGTCCAATATATATCTATAAGAGGTTTTACCGCACTCGGGGCTAATGTGTTGGCCAGTATTTGTTCGAAAGTATCTCCTTTACTGTTACTTCCTTCCATAAAGTTATATGGAGCAGTTTCCATAAATTTGGTAGCTATATCTGTCGCAGCATTTTTACCATGATATTTACCCAATATCACTTGAGCAAGTATATCGCCCATTGCAAAGAAAGGTCTTATTTCAAGTGCTAGAGGAATATTTAACAACAGATCTCCTCCAGCGCTAATCGTGAAATTATTTTGTCTTATCCAATCAGGTAATTGATAATATTTATCATCACCATATATTGATTGGAGAATACCCTTCATTGCACCTATTAGAGTCCATGTCCCGAACGCTATGGTAGATTTTACAGGGTGGTATTTGAATCCTCTGATAGTGTTATTAAAAGCTTGTTCCCCTGCATTGAAAAACATTTCCCATGCTCTAATAAAGGAATTCCCATTTCGTCCACTTCCCATTTTATTAAAGTTTACGGATATTTCCTTTGCTGCATATATAGACTTCATGATACTTTTGCCACCTTCCCTAGAGGCGATATATGCGGATAGTCGGGTCGTATCTTCAGCACCTCTATTAAGGACTTCCATTGCATTACTAATCCATCGGAAAAGATGTAATTTAGTAGGATGTTTTACTTTGTCTATTTCGTTTTGAATTTCTTTGAAGTAATCTTTATATGACATGGAATTGGTGTATCCCGTCTCTCCGCCATTTTTTAGAAATTCTTCCAAATAGTCCCCATATTTGCCTTCAGGTATTTTCTTGGTGGTTAAATATTCGGCAAGAACTTTAGACGCTTTCGGAGCTGCTTCAAAGAACTTTTTCATACTTGAGTATCCATAAATGTAGTTATAGGTGATAGCTCCGGTATAGTCTCTGAAAAAGTTTTTAAACACGAAATTTATCATCTTTGAGGTGAAATTTTGGGCCATCCAACCCGTTGCATTTTTAAGTTTCTGGAATGCCTGCATGCCTTCATCTATATTATCTCCATTAATGGATTGTGCAACTCTAGGTGAAGAGTCCATACTGATAATATAGTCCTTTCCATTTATCGTAAGTCTTACTTGGTGCTGTTTAGCTTGCCATGCCTTAATCGGGACGCCGATAGATAATTTCTCATTCTTTTGTACTACGATGTTTTGTTTTGCCAATGATTTCATTCGGTTATTCCATTTGTCAAAAGCTGTGTCGTAGTCTTTCCCTTCAAGAGGATTCCCTTCACTATTTATTCCTTCAAAGGCTACCTCTTCATACGTTAGTGTGTTCGGATTCCATGCAACCCACACAGGAGATACATGGGCAAGATTTGTAGGATAATTGAATACCAATCTATATAAGTGCTGTTTTACCCTATTTTTATTTCCTAGCACGATAGCGCTATCAGCCATTGAGCCAATATTGGCTATCGGGTCACCTGCTTTAGTTTTACGTCCTTTAGCTTTTTGGATCGGAATATTGAGATTGTGACGATCCTTATAAAAATAAGTGAAGAAGTCTTCTGCTTGTGGGTCTGCCCAATCTCTTAATGGGACATAATAATTATACATGCTCTTGATTTGCTCCATGCGCTCCTTGCTTATGCATCCATATAGTCTTTGGGTTTCGAGACAAAAATTAGTTGCTTCATGTATGTTGTCCCACATGTCGGATATATCATTCTTGTCGTGGCTTTTTTCAAATTCATCTATAAAATGTTGGATGTATGGCTCATTGAGTTTAATATCTTTTAATTCGGAATCATCCTCTTGCAACTCTTTTTGGAGCTGTGTTAAACCGGCAAAGTCTTCATTGGCAAAATCTTCAGTGATTTTTGCTGCTATCTTTTTGATTTTGCTTTCAAGAGATTTTCTCTGGGTATCCGCTTCCTCTTCACTTATACTGTGTCTTGAAAGAAGATAGTCTATTTGGGATATTTGTTCTTTTAATGGAGCTATAGCTTCTTCGACTTTTTGATTACGCATGTAGACATTCCTTTCAAGACCGTGTTTGGCTATTAGATAATTGATGACATCATCATATTGACCAACTTTATTGACTGCTGAAAGCATCTTATCAAAAACAATCGATTTGAAAGTGTCCTTTTCGTATCTGGCTCTTGAGGTCATTACGATAGACGACAAGTGTGCGTCACACTCATCAGGAATCTCCATTTTGTACTTCTTTGCTATAGTCTCTTGGAATACTCTTACAGGATTCATTTTGTCTACCCAAGATTCAAACAATACCTGGTGTTCCATCCGTTTTATAAAGTCGTTCTGCTCCTCCTCATTAAGTATGGCAACTTCTTTTGTTATTCCGATTATGTCATTGAAATCTTTCTCCGAGAGTTTTTGTGGATCCAATCGGAAGAGGGGAGTAGCTTTTCTGTTATCTACGAAATCGTCTTTGTAGATATTATCTTTCACTCTGAATTCTTTACTGTAATTATCTGGAGTATCTTCCATGTGTCTGCGACTCTTCCATAGCAAATACTTGATATCATTGTCTGACATCTTAATATTTATACCTGCTTTTCTGAGAAGTTCTCGAATCTTTGATATGATTGTTTTCCAAATAGTCGGTTTACCAATTTCGCTTTCTGCTAGGCGGGCACAATATTCTTCTGCGGCTTCTACCGTATCCCAACTCTTGCTATTTAGGAATATATTGCTAATCTCTTTTCTTTCTGATTCAGGTAGCGAACGGAATATGTCATTCATGGTATCATCAAACCTATCACCTAATAACTTGCGGAGTCCTTTATGCGCAACGATTTCGTGAAGGATGGTTTGCTTGACATCTTCTTCGTCAATGTGGTTTTGAGGATTTATATAGACTTCATCAGTTTTTGTATCATACCAGCCTTTGGCATTTCTTTTTTTGATTGAATATTCGTCACTTCCTTTTATATCCTCGGAATTCGTAAAATGTACTTCGGTGTTAAGTGTCTTTGCAAGGTCCTCTGCTGTAGACATGATTTTTCTATCTTGCATTATATTTGCAGTTGTAGGGCTATTACTTGGTATGGCACCGTCACCTTTATTGAACTGAACATCATTACTATCTGTCGTTTCTATATCAGAAACATCGACGCCTCTTTTTTTAAGAGTACGTAAAGCGGCCTTTGTGCTTTCCAAATTAGGATTTCCCTTAGCTGCCTTTACCAGTTTTTCTATTTGACTGGGTTGTCTGAGCTCTCCTTTCGCAAGTTTATCCCGGTATTCTTTTCTTAACTCTTCACGCTTTTTAGTGTACTCCACGTCTTTTTTGTGTTGGAGTTCAATAACCTTGTTTTGTTGGGCTTCTGATTTTTGCTTCCCCTTATGTAATGCAGAATCGCCTATTCCCGAAAAGTCGTATCCCTTTGATGCAAGATATTCTTCTTCGGTCATTGCGGGAATATCTTTCGATTCGGTCAAAGAAGATAAATCATGTTGTTTCTCAACATCAGTTTTAACTGTAGAATATTCCGCAAATGGTTTTGTCTTTCTTTTTGAACTGTCTATCCACTTTTTGAATTCTTCCTTGCTTACTTTTGTGATGTTTCCAAGACCTTTCCAGCCCTTACTGTAATTAGACAGATATGCATCTTTGGCTTCTTCTATACTCTTAAAGCCATACATTACTTTATGCTCGTCAAACTCTCCTGTATTCGGGTCTATTTGGTCAATTACAAATACGTCACCTTCTGTTGGATCATCAGACAAATATACGTCTATATGGTCACCGTCGACACCTTCTGTACCACGAATATAGCCGTACGTATTATGTATCTCAGTTTCCCACTTGTTACCATTTGCGTCAGTTCCACTACGTACAGAGCCTTTAGGGTTTTCTATGGTTATATCAAAGCCGTCAATCTTTATATGGCCCTTCTTATAGTTACCTGCTTCCTTCTGTGCGTCTGTAGGATTGGTGACTACTTTATTTTCTTCATCATGTAATTCTTTTGCTGCAGCAATACGATCAGCATAGTTCAGAATCGATTCCTCACGTTTCTTTTCAGGGGATACAAAAGATGAATCGGCTTCTTTTATTTCATCGTCAATAACGTAAATGTTTCCATTCTCTGATTTGAGAACATTTCTAGGGTGTAAGTCGGATATGATAATTTTCCCATTGGAATACAGGGCTTCTCCTGTTTCTTTGAATCCAAGAGATTTCATGTATGATTTGATTTCTTTTGGAGATGCAGGAACTGCGTCTAGTATTAATTTTTGTTTTAATATGGGGAATACACTTCTTTTATCAAATCCTGTAAAGGCGACAAAATCGTATTTTGTATTAGGGAATATTTTATTATGAAGAGACGTCTTGTCTAGCAAAGAAACAATACTATCACTATTCATCAGGTTGTTGACTTTGTATATGTCGTTGCCCGAAATATAAGTATCGTTTTCATTGCCACTTGGTCCCGGCACTCCGAGATCAGGAATTTTATTCATAGGAATCCACAAACCATTCTCTTTTGCGAAATCCTCTGCGGTATGTCTCTCTATTTCTTTTCTTTCTTCGACGGATAAAGTCTTTCCGCTTCTGCTAAGTTCCGCTTCATATATTCGGCAGCGTCTTTCGAGTTCACCTGTTGTTTGCTCCAACCCTCCATTTCTTTCAGGCACCTCTCCGTGCTCTCCTTGTGGAATTTGTTGAAGTACGGGTTCTCTTTCGTCAGTTCGCTGTTGTATTTCTCTGTCATCGTTTTTATTGTTTTGATTCAAAGATACTTCTTTATTTTCATCTAAAGAAGGCTTTTCAAATATATCTTTTTGTTTTTGGGAGTCATTCTTGTCTAACTCTGGTTCTCCCGATATTTTGCTATCAGGTAAGCTGTTATCATTGTATTTGTCAGGTTCTGCATTCCCTCCCTGCCATGGCCTTTCGCTATTTGAATATCCTTCGTTGTGAATATTTTCTTCTCCATGCAATACCGGCCCGCTTCTGTCATTATTTCCTTGTATGGTTTCGACTTCAGGTAGTTGTCTATGAATGTTTTCTCTTCTGCTGTCATTTTCTTCTTTATTATATTGTTCTGCTAATGTACTTAAAAAATCGCTATAATCGTTATCGGTCATAGTATTATTTTCTTCTTCTATCTTTTGAGGTATGTATTCATTATACAAATCATATTCTTCAGGAGTCATATGATAAGAGGAAGCAATCTTTTGATGAATATCTTCAAGATACTTTTGATATTCCGGATCATTTTCTTCTGTTTGGCCATGAAGTTTTTTTGCCTCTTCCCACATACTTCTTCTGCTACCTCCGTAAGTATGAAATACATCAAGTATCTCATTGAAGATCTCTTGGTCTGTCGCTGCCGGGAACATTTCTCCTAGATCACCTCTTATTTTTTCGGCAACCACTTCTGGAGGAAGTCCCCCATTGTCCGGGGCGGAAAGAAAACCAATCATGCCCCTACGTTCGCTTTCATCTCCCTTTAATCCTAGATGGCTTGCAAGACCTTTCGTTTTATTATTCTCATTATCTTTCCATTGGAATTTATACCCTCCTGTAGCTATTTCACGAATAACGGCTTCTCTCAGTGAACTCGGAGCGCCCATGTCGTCATTCTCTTTGGAATAGAATCCGCGACTACGTTTGGGTTTATCAATCAGTGTTTTTTCCTTATAGTCTTCAGCATTTACATCGGATATCGGTGCTTGCTGTTCGACTGCTTGCGGTTGTGCAGTTTGGTGTGTAGGTGTTTGTTCAAGAAGGCCACTGATACCGTTCCAATAATCATAAAGATTCTGTAACTTGGTAAGTGCCTCTTTCTTTTGTTTCTTGGCATTCTGAATCTCTACCACTGATTTCCCTATAGGGCTTTTCTTTTCCAGTTTTTTTATTTCTGATTCATAATTACTGGACATTTGTTTTGCGGTATCAATTGCTTCAGTGTTGTCGCCGTCATTCATCTCAAGCAATGTGCCTGCCGTATTCTCCGGTTCAGCCTGTTCGAAGAGAGGATTTCCTTCATTATCTTTTGGTATTCTGTCGAGATAACTTTGTGTGTTTTCTTGGGGTTGCGTTTGTATATCTTCTTGTTCATTACTTACGTTTTGTTGGCCTTTGCCTATAGGGACAAGGGCATTTATTGGTGATTCTTCTGATGAATTTTCAATGGACTGTTTGTTTTCGGCATCTTGTTTTGCCTGTGCTGCAAGTTCATCTGCATCTGTTTCGTCTACAAGTTTGGAAACAATGTTTTCTGTGGATCCTACTTTTGTACGTCCATCTTGATCTTTGTAGTAAATTTCAGGATCTGATTTTGATAAATCGACTTTTCCGTTTTCGTCAAATTCCAAATGTCCGTCTATAACGTTGACGATATCGCCTCCAAAAGTTTGAACCCGAAGTATATTGCCTTCTTTGTTTACATTGGAGAGTATTTGTTCTTCCGCATCATCGTCGGCTTTATTTTCCTCTTCATGTTGCTGAATATTATTATCAGTAGGCTTTTTTATATCTTCATCCTGCTTGTTGGAATCAAAAATAGAGTCCATATTATCATCTTTAGATTCTTCTTCAGTTCTAAATCCTTTTTGGAGTTTGTCGACATACATGGATATGGCTTTCTCTTCATCTTCGGTTCTTTCAGCTTTATTCTTCTTCAGCGCATTGTCTACATCAATACCTGTCGTATCTTTCACGTCCTGTGCTTTTGCTGCAGATGTTCTCTTTATGAATTCAGGATCAGATTCAACAGTCCATTTTATTTCATCAAGCATCTTATCGCCATTATCCGGAAGTTCTTTACCCTCGGCTTTATCTGCTATTATTTTAGAGATAGCATCGCTGGATATACCGTATTTGGTCGCAACATTCCGAATTGCTTGTCTTTTATAAACCCCTTCAACGGCACGGTCGTTTAATTGCTCAGAAAAAGCGATACTATTTCTTATCGAATTATCAAGGAGATTGTTTTTCTGAATATATGTGTTTGCATCTTTATTATTTTTGAATGCCTTTTTATCAATGATCCTACCTGTCCAATCATTAGTAGTAAGTATCGTTTCTCCTTTTTCATCTGTGCTCGTTTTGTATCCTGTAATGGCTGGCTGCACTGCGAGTTTACCTTCAACGAGATATAATATCTTTGATTTTGTAGAAAGAGAAATATCCGGATTCTGCATAATCTTCACATACTCTTTACCGAATAGTTCTTTATCTCTATTGGTATCTTCTACCAAAGAGACATTTCTCTGTTCCTCAACTGTTGCAGCCTTTTGCTTCTTGTTAGCGGACAATTGGGCTATGGTTGATACCAGATGATTCGCATCATAACCTGCGTTCTTAAGCTCACCTTTTTGTTCAGGTGTAAAAGCCAATGTTGATTTGAGTATTTCTCTATCCTTAGGATCTGCGGATTTTAGATTAATGTTGCCTATATGTGGGAGCTTCATCGCTCCGAACATTGCAATATTGGTAAGATAGTCTTCACCTATATCGACCGGTTCTCCTTGAGCATATTTCTCCAGAGTAGAGACTCCGGTACCCACTGCAGCGGAGGAGGCTAATCCACCTATTTCTGTACCGACGCGCTTTAAACCTGTCATGTTACTGGAAACGCCGACAAAAGCTCCGTCAGTAACTCCGAAAGCAGCTCCCATAAGGATACCGCTTAAACCTGATTTGGCTGTTTGTTTAAGGCTATATTTATCTTGTGAGCCGTTGTTTATTTGTATGGCTTGGTTAATGGCATCATCGGCGGTGTTATACATTCCTAGTGTTGATGCACTTTCGGCCGCATTCATGCCGATTCTTTGCGCTATCATCTTCGGTGTGTTTTGGGAAACGATTCTGCCTGCTTGTTCAAGAGTAGCATTGGAAATAACTTTCTCTCCGGCTTTCTCCGCCAATTGGCGTGCCACATGTTTAGTGAGTGCTTTTGTTCCAAGCTTAAAAACTTTTGAAGAGATTCCTCCAAGCCCTCCGAATATAGGTGCGTCAATAGCCATTGCTCCGGCTCCTGCGACTCCTTTTTCTACCCATGAAGGATTATATAATTCATTGCCTCTTTGTTCTACTTCTTGCTGTGTGGAACTCTTTCCTAATATGGCATTGCCTACTGTCCCGATAAGAGAACCATCGATCATGTTTTTCAGAATATATTCGACAGAGCTTTTAGGCATATCTTTTTTAGCGAGATAGTCAATCGTACGCTGCATTATTCTATCTGTGTGCGGGTCTACACCATTGCCTCCTTTTCCGTTACCGGTCTTTTGTCCGATGTAATTACGCACATCATTGAGCACATTCTGAGCATCAATCTCACTCATGTACCTTTGACCTTTTGCGGCCATTGCCCCCACATACTGATTGGCACTTAATGAACCATCATCACTACGCATTTCTTGCAAAGCGGCATTCTTATGCTGGGATATGAAACTGTCGATCTTGGGAGCGATGGATGTATTAAATTCTTTGTCAGAGTCACTGATTATATCCTTTAGAGGTTTTTGTGGTTGTATTGGAGTAGGGACGGCAGGAACATTACCTCTACCTAGATTGACGGTTCCGGGCTGAGAGTTATATTCTTTATTGACTGTCTTTTGAATTTGTTGTATGGGCTTTTGCAGTTGTGCTTGTTCCTCTCTGGCTTTATTTTCCATCGTTTGGCCAATAGGCTGTACGGAGTTCAATGGAGCATTTGGAATAGATGCCGGTGCTGAGTAAGAGATTGTAAATGGTCGATAACCTTGCTTAATGGCTGTTTCAACTTCCGAGGCTGGAACCAATCCACTTTGCCCGTGCTTATCAACCATTCTCATTTGATCTTTCGGATACAGTCTTGCATAATCACCAGTTCTTCCGTCATATTCCGATTGGTCTACTGTATGGCTTTTACCTTGTTCATCGAAAAATTGATATTTGATCTTGTTATCGTTTGCTTCCATTATTTTCTTGATTTAAAGGAATTGATAGGGGTGAAGTGTATCTCTTTTGGCTGTGCATTCTTTGTTCCCGTGGTAGATGGGCTATTATTTCTTTCCGCTCTACTCACACCCGGTATATTTGTAAACTGATTGGTGAGCTCGGGATAATTTTGGAGTAGTTGTTGAACGACTGCTTCTCTGGTGTGAGCGGGATCGGCTCCAATACTAACTTGTGTTTTTTCGATATCTTCAACCTTCTGAGGATTTTTAGCTTTCATCTTTTCATAGAGTCCTGCCACCATACCTCTCGCATAATCCGGATAAATCCAATGTCCTGTCTTGCTTCCTTCATTCACATTGATGCTATACCACTTTTTAGGCTTTGGCGCACCATCCGGATAGGTGGAAGAACCATTGTTACCTTTTGATGCTGCACTTATCATAGCGGCTTTTAAACGTACTCCTCTTTCTGCTACTCTATCGGCGTGAGTTTGTGCATCTCTTTTAGTCGTTTGAGCAAGTTGTTGCTTTTTTAGGCTTACGTCGTTTTTATTCTTTTCTGTTTGGATTTGATAACTCTTTTCTTTTGAATCAAGCTCTGCGTTTGTCCTGTCTGTGGCGGCATTTCTACTTTTAACGGCTTTGACTTCGTCTCTATATGCAGCAGCTGCGTTAGCTTTGTCTACGATGTTTTGTTGTGCGTCTCTCATTCGTGCATTGACCTCTTTCTCTTGATCCGCACGTTTATCCTCTGCTTGAAGTTGTCTTATCTTTTGAATTTGTTCTTCGGCGGTAGGAGCGGAGTATTGAAGAGGTTGCAGCTTCCTTGTTCCGATGCCAAGGGCCAATCCTTGCGATAAAACTTTTCCTAAATCCGAAAGCATGGCTGCATTACGTTGCCTTTTGGCAAGGGCAAGCTCTTCTTCACGGGAAGGAGTGCGATACTGCTTTACAATATCTAGGATACCATGATTTGGAGACAATCCCCTTGTGTAGTCGTTATAGTCGGGGAGAGGCTCTTTCTCTATATGGGGGACAGATTGATTTCCGTTTCTCTTTTGCTGTATATCGTTCTGCGTTGTATTTGGAACTGTGGTTGAGGGTTGTGTCGAAGAATCTGCTCCGCTTTGCGGTTGTATATTCGGCTGAGTTATAGGTCTGGTTTGTTCTTCACCGTTTATCGCTTTTTTATTATCGTCTAGCATGGTCTATTGAATTGGAATACGTTTCTTATTGATATAGTTTGGATTAAAAGATTGTTCAGGAGCATTTATTTTGCTCGTATCAACATTATTGAAGTTTGGTTTAACTTCTAGCTTATCAGTAGGCATCGTCGCTTCTACAGTGGGTTTTATAGCATTGTCGCTTGTGAGTTCTTTTGCTCCGGTAGCACTGTTTTTACCACCGTCTATAGAATTGCCCAAAGAGGAAAGTCCGGAGCCTACGAGTCCAATGCCATTGGAAACCAATTGTGCACCTGCCGATTCATCCAGTTGTTGTTGTCCCATTCTTTGCTGGGTGATGTTGCTTTGATTCTGTTGATTGATGGCGTCGATACTATCTTTACGTGCATCACTTCTTGCCGCCAGGTTTGAAACGGTGTTGTCAAGAATCTCTGCGTTCCCCTGTTCATGAGCTTGAACGGATTCAGGTGTCGCTCCGGTAATTGCGGCTTGTGCATCTGTTTGCTGGTTACGTCTTCGAAGAGTATTCTCTACTCGTTTGAGTGCAGCTTTACCCTCGCTACTATCAATATAGTTCTGGTAATAGTTCCGTTCGTACCATGCATTATTTTTTGCCTCTTGATTATCTATAAGTTTGCGTTGCTGTCTGGCCGCGGCCGCTGATTTGGAAGCTCCAAATACGCTTGAAGCCAGTCCCGCTGCGAGTGACGCTCCTGCCAATATTGCTCCTATCATAATTTTGATTATTGATTAATAAGCAAAGTAAACCATTGTAGCTCAAACCTCTGTTGCTAGTTTCACAATTTCATGTATTTAAAGTATTAGTTTAATGATTATATTTTATAACTTTGTGAATCAATAAAATATAAACTTAAATGGCTGGAAGAAGTAAATATACTGAAGCACAGAAATTAGAAGCCGTGCGAATGTTGCGTGATCATAACTACAACTATAGATACGTGACTAAAGTGATGGGGGTTGCATATCAAACATTGATTGGATGGAAGGAGAAATATAATAGTGAATTTGATAGTACGCCGGTAAGACGTGCGGCATTGGAATCTGAGTTGGATATAGGCGAAATCAAGTTGAAGTTCTTTAGAGAGAATTACGGTAAACTTAATGATTTATTGGGTGTGGCCATAGATAAGGCAAAAGATATCATTTCAAAAGGGGCCCTGCTTGAAGATATAAATGATACGATTAAGATTATTACGGAGTGTGCCAATAAAATGAATGCAGCTGCCGGAGCTGCCACGGAAGTCAAGCGTCCCCAAGTTAACTTTATCCAAGCATCCATACAGGCTCTTAATCAATATAACAAAGAAAGGGAAGAAGATAAATGATAATGCTTCTCTACTTGAATTTTTGCCAAAAGTTTTGAAATATAAAATTTTTACCCCGAATAAGTTTTATATTTCAAAACTTATCTCTATATTTGCGGCAAATAATAACGTTGAATAATAAGAAATATGCGGATTGTATCTCATAAGAAGCTAAAAGAGTTCTATGAAACGAAAGGGCGTGAGAGTTCTCGCATAGCTCTTGAACGTTGGTATGATATTACCGGAAAAGCTGAATGGAAGAATCTTTCTGATGTAAAGGTTGATTTTCCGGCAACGGACTATATAAGTAACCAGCATTATGTATTTAATATCAGAGGAAATAATTATAGGTTGGTAGTAGTTATCAAATTCACGATAGGTTATATATACGTCCGTTGGGTAGGAACTCATGAGGAATATGATAAAATAGATTGTTCAACAATTTAAGAAAGAAGAAAATGGAAAATATCACGAAAGAACGTTATGAATATGCTTTGGTAAGAGTGGAAGAACTGTTGCCAATGGTTGATGATAATACTCCTGCTAATGATAAGAATGCATTGGAACTTTCTATCATGTCAGACATAATCATTGATTATGAGAAAAAGTATTATCCAATAGCTAAACCTACAGTTGCTGATTTGATTGAGTTGTCTCTTGAAGAGAAGGGCATGAATCAAAGACAACTTGCTGGTGAAATAGGTGTTAGCCCTTCTCGCGTAAATGATTATATTTCAGGGCGTGCTGAACCTACTTTGAAAATAGCAAGACTGCTTTGCAAAATATTAAACATAACTCCTGAAGCAATGTTAGGTGTGTAAGTCAACTAAAACGCTGAAAATATGTGAAATATAGCGTTAAAAACGATCTAAATTCGATAAAATATAGTTACAATTACTAAGCCTACGTAAGCTAAATTTTTAACAAAATTATGACAAGTCTATTTTTAACAATTTATATTATTGGTAATCAATAATATAAGTGCTATTTTATAGAGCTTCCCAAGCTGAGGATCACGAGTTCGAATCTCGCTTACCGCTCACTCTGAAAATTAGGCAGTTACAAATATTGTAGGGCTATAGTTAATTATTGCGTTGCAAAATCAGTTTTTATTATCTACCATCGATATTCGGAGGAGTCCGGCAGCATGATCTGTTTCATTCTTCAGGATTGTTTCAACGACCTTGAACCAGTTCAAATAGTTCTTTAGATATTTCGTAGCCACTCCCCAAAAGGTTGAAGCGATCCATTTTTTCAGCCTGTTATGGAGGGAATTTACATGTTGTATGTGAAACCTTTCAAGTTTTACCCGCTGTTTCAAGTCCCCCCTGAGCACAACATGTTTCAGCCGATTGTCATTTGCGTATCCCTTATAGCTTGTATGTCCATCTGAACACAGAACCACATCCTCCGGTAGGGGCGTATGCAGACTTTCCGTTATATCTTTCTTGGTAAGGCGTCCCTTTCCGCAGCATGTCATATTCAAATCGTTCTTCCGATCAGTAGTTACTATCACCTTGGTCTTGTTGTTAGATATGCCCGAACTATTGGAGTCGCTGCCCCTTTTACGGGCAGGACGTTCCAAATGCCGATTTCCTTTCTCTGATTCCTCGAAAAAAGTTTCATCGCTTTCCACTATACCCGAAAAAGAACTGCCTTCATCTTGTTTGAACGTACCCAAAATCTTGTGTCGCCAGTCAAAAGCCGTTTTCTTGTTGATTTTAAGCGAGGAGGAAATATTGTCCAAAGACTTCTGGTCAGACATCAGTTCCAAATAGCGACCTACCAATTCCTTTTTGTGAAGCCCTTCCTGCCAAGTTCCGGTATATTCGGTGAATGTGCGCCTACAATCTTTGCACTTGAAGCGTTGAGCACCTTTGTCCTTGCCAAAACGATAATAATGTTTGCCACCACAATGAGGACAACTACCTTGCTTGTTCAGTAACTGGAACAGACGAGGAGAAGGAGAAGCCGATACGATTTTTGACGATAAGGCGGAAACCAGAGACACACGTTCTCCTAAAGGAAGAGACAGCGCAGCGACTAATATTTCTTGATAGGTCATAACTTCTGAAGTTTTACGAGGACAAAAATACAAAAAATTAGGTATATCTACCATTTTACAACGCAATAATTAACTATAGCCATATTGTAGCTGCTTTTTTTGTTACCTTTTCTTAAAACACTACCTGCATACAGACACTTTTGGCCCGACGATCTCGAAGCCCTCAAGCGCAATATGCAGGCCGATCCCCACGTGCTGCTATGCAATGTGAGCGTGCGGGGCCACGGACTCAAAGTCATCGTAGCCTACCACCCCGAAGACGACCGTATGCCCACGGGGTGGGAGAGTTGCAAGTCCTTCTACTCGGTAGCCTATACCACCATAGCCGCCTACTTTCAGCATACCTACGGCTACGTGGTCGGCACCAGCGGAAAAGACATGCCACGGCTCAATTTCCTTTCGTGCGATGCCGATGCCTACTTCAATGCCGACGCCACACCCTTTGTCGTGCCCGCAGCTACGGCGACAGCTGCCCGGGTCGCACCGCCATCTCCCGTCGCTTCTCCCGATGCCGCAGAGCAGAAAACTGCTACCGCCACCGGCAAAAAGAAGACCAAAAAGTCATTGGTTCCCTTTACCGGCGATGAAAGTATCTCTTACGAACGCCGCAAATTGCTGTTGGAAATCGTATATCGCAATCTCTATCGGCACAAGCAGTACTACGTAGTCGGCAACCGGCACAAATTTCTACTCTTGGCTACCTACCGTTTCAACGAATACGGCATACCCCAGCATGAGACAGAGCAGCTGATACTTCAATCCGAACCCCAGCTCCAAAACCTTGAGAAAGACGCCGTGCTCAAAGACCCCGACGAAATACGCCAACTGGTGCGCGACGTCTATACCACGGAGCGTGCACAGTTCAATAAAAAACGCATCTATTCGGATTTACGCAATCAAATCTATATGAAGATAGAAATAGCGCGCCTCTACAGGTTGCGTTTCAACCAGCTATCCGAACGCATCGAATACATCGAGCATAAACAATACGACGCGGGCGAGCGGATATTCCAAGAATTGAAAGACCGCATCATCACCGATCTGCACGCGGCAGCTACCGAGATGGGGCTGAATATGGAAGTAAAGGAAATACGTACCATATTCGAAAGTAGTTTTGCCAAACCGTTCGACCCCGTACTCAACTACATGGACGAATGCCCCGAATGGGACGGGCACGACCACATAGCCGACTTGGCAGACTCCATCGTGGTGAACGACCCCGCCCGCTTCCGCAAGATTCTGACCATGTGGTATGTCGGTATGGTGCAAAGCTATCTGCACGACAACATCGTGAACCACATCATGATCGTGCTCTTCACCGGTTCGCAAGGCGAAGGCAAGACACGGGCCATCAGCAAAATGTTGCCTCAGGAGATGAGCAATCATTTGTTTATCCCAAAACGCCTACAGATCACCAAAGAGGAATTCGGCAACTATATAGCTCACAAACTGGTCATCTTCGTCGACGAGATGCAGAAACTCGACAAGAACGATAAGGATAGCTTACAGGGCGATGTCACCATTCCCAAAATAGATTTTCGGCAACCATACGGACACTATAGCCACAACCACTGCCACTGCGCCTCGTTTATCGGAGCCTGCAACAGCACCAAGTTTATGGACGGTCCCGAAGGCAACCGCCGTTACCACGTGTTCGAGGTATCCAAGTTCGTGCCTTTCACTCCCAACTACAGGCAAATGTTCGCTCAAATCAAACATCTAATCGCTGCCGACTTCAAGTACTATTTCACTCCCGACGAGCAAGACGAACTTGCAGCATACGCCCGCTCTTTCGAAAGCAACAGCGACGAGTACGAAATGGTGCTCAAGTACATCCGCATATACCCCGACGATTATGCCGATAAAACAAAATACAGAGTGGCCGAGATACTCCAAGCTTTCAAACGCCTGAGCCCTCATATCGCTACCGACAAGAGCGCCATAGTATTACTGACCAAGGCACTCAAAAGGAGGAAAATACCTTTTGAAAGCCATCACAATGGAAGCAATTTTTGCTGCTATGTGTTGACCGCCGAGCAGGCCGAATACATCGAGCAGCAGCGCGACTCTACCCAAGTACTCGATTTGGAATACGACAAATACGTACCGTTGGAAATTCTTTTGGCTCACCGCGAAGCAACCATTCGCAATCTGTACAAGGCAAACGAAATTTTGATCCATTCGGATGGAAATTTTGAAAAAGCCAAGCAAATGTACAACGACTATTTAGCGTACGAGAAAGGAAATTTCACAACAGAAAATGACTTGACCATCTTCTAGCTGAAAAAGTCATTTTACCCGCCCATTTTCTTGAAAAAGCAAGAAAATGGGCCTTTTTTTTGCTTTTTCAATTTTGCCTTTATTCCTGCTATTACCGTAAACAACTGACACTATTTATACCAGAAGCTTGTTTTTCATATCAAAGTGATTTTTACAAGCATCCTAATAATCAAAAAATGGATGAAAGAAGTAAATTTTCTTCATTTTATAAAAAGGCTCTACAGTCTATTTAAAGTTGGATTCATTTTTTGAATCGGGGTGCTCGGGGTGCTTTTTCTATAGGAGATTATTACTTTTTTTATTTGTAAATATAAAGGATAATATCGTACTATCATAATGATAGTACTAAATATTGACAAAGTAAAAAAACACAAAAAGTCTCTAAGGAAATACACCCCGAACACCCCGATGCATAGTAAAACATTGCAACAAATCGCAACTAAAATAAAGGCATTCTTCATCACCTCTTATGTTGCCGTGCAAATATCATTCGCATTCCCCAAAAATGTGACATGTACTGAATAAGTTTGTGTCAACTTATTCAGTACATGTCACTGTGTATCAGTATGTTGTAACTTTATTCCATCGATAGTTGACAAATGTGTCCTGTTGCCCACTACTTGTCTGTCATCCTTTTTTTGTTGCCGTATGTACGTGGCGCAAAAAACATAAGGACGTCACCGAAAAACTAACATGCGACAACGGCGTGCCATTGGTGTTTGATTTGTAATTCAAAGTATTATATATAGTTTGCGTCGTGCACTTAAATTTAATTCCTATTTCTTTTGTGAGTCCATATTCTTAATAAAAATTCCTCAAATTTAATTTGTTTTTAATTTTCATAATTAATAACTTTGGCATTTGTATCTTTATCACTTCATTGTGAATGGGGTGATAAGTACTTATTCGGTTCCTTAAAATTTTGATTACAGTGCACAAGAGATAGGTGAGGAGATGATATAATCTTTAATGTGGAAAAATCAGAGAAGACGTATATAAACTATCTATAAAAGGATATAACTAAAGGTGAATATGCATTTTGTTTATATATCTCCAAATCGATCGGGAGCATTTTCCCAATATATGATTTCAGTTTTTCATTATGAATGATTTGAAATATGTTAATATTTTAGTTAATAGAAGATAGTAGAAAGATAATGAATAATAGATTGCGCTTCTTTGATTTGGTCATAATAGTTTTATCTATTTATGTATTATTTGCTTTGGTGTTCACTGCTATATTTAAACTACCAGAACAAACAATGCTATTACTTGATATTATTGACGATTGTATATGTATTGTCTTTCTTGTTGATTTTCTTGTTGATTTCTGTAAGGCTAAAAATAAACTTAAATTTATGAAATGGGGTTGGATTGATTTAATATCAAGCATACCTTCATTTGGATTCATGCGAGTTGGGCGGCTATTTAAACTTATACGATTACTACGTATATTAAGAGCATTCAGGTCCACTAAAATTTTAATGAAATATATATTTAAGAGCAAGATAAAAGGAACGATGATGTCTCTATTCATTATATCAATACTGCTGACTATTTTATCTTCTATAGCTATATTATCGGTAGAAACTGATCCAAAAAGTAATATTAAGACTGTAGATGATGCTATATGGTGGACAATTGCGACATTAACAACATACAATTATGGTGATAAATTTCCTGTTACATACATTGGACGAATAATAGGTATATTGCTTAATGCTTCTGGGGTAGCTTTGTTTGGAACATTCACTGCATATATAGCATCTGTGTTCGTTGGCGCAAAAAATGATGAAGAATCAAAACAAAAAAAAGAAAATAACACGTAATATTTTAACCTAAAAAAATAATATCATGGACTTTAAAGATTTAATACTACAAATTTCTGGTAGAATAGAAAAGTTAAAAGACAACTTACCTACCGAAGAAGCTACAAAGAATGCTTTAATAATGCCATTTATTCAGGCATTAGGCTACGATGTGTTTAATCCTCTCGAAGTGTTACCCGAAATGACATGCGATATCGGTACAAAAAAAGGAGAAAAGATTGATTATGCCATTTTAAAGGATGGACAGCCTATCATTTTAATAGAATGTAAACATTGGCAGCAAGACTTGAATTTGCATGATAACCAGTTGTTACGCTATTTCAATGTATCCAACGCTAAATTTGGTATATTGACAAATGGAATTGTATATAGATTTTATACGGACTTAGCTGAACCTAATAAAATGGATAGTAAACCATTTTTAGAAGTTAATCTACTTGATATTAAAGATAATCAAATAGAGGAATTGAAGAAGTTCCATAAATCTTATTTTGATATTGATACTATTTTAAGTTCGGCAAATGAATTGAAATATACAGGAGAATTAAGGGCGGTAATTATAAATGAATTTGCAAATCCTTCTCCTGATTTTGTCAAATACTTTGGCAAACAAGTTTATGACGGCATGTTTACCCAAAGTATATTAGATCAGTTTACGGATTTAGTAAAGAGGTCTATTAATTCATGTATAAACGATTTAATCTCCGATAGATTAAAGGCTGCTATCAAAGAAGATAATTCAGAAATACCTAAAGAGACCCAACAAAGTAATCAAGAAGAAAACCAAGATAATGATTATTTAAATAGAGATAGTCGTATTGTAACTACTGAAATAGAATTAAACGGATTCTATATTGTTAAATCAATAATACGAACAATAATTCCCGTCGAAAGAATTATACATAAAGATAGTATTGATTATTTTGCTATAAATATAGATAATACATGGAAAAATATTTGCAGACTATATTTTAATAATGAAAACAACCTGCGAATAGCATTTCGTGACGAAAACAAAAAAGAAGAACGATATAAGTTAAATTCTCTAGATGATATATATAACTTCTCAGATAAATTGGTAGAAAAGGCTAAATTATATGCAGAATGAAAGGAACTGTATCTATTTCGGTTACTTTATCAGTTCTTTAGAAGAAGCATAAAGGTTTATTCAGATGTATAAGGTTGCTACTATTGTGTGCTATACGAAGTAAACTCATGTATCTCTGTGGTGTCTTGTTTGGTTCTTAAACGAGCACCACAGAGATAAAAGTTAAACAATCTTGTTTTGTCTTTTAATTCAGTTTGATATATTGAAATTTGAATAAATTATCGGTGTATGAAGAAAAACATTCTGATCCTATTTCTTATTATATTGGTCGTACCCTTTGTTTCGGCTCAAGAGCGTATTGCTCTCAAAAATATTGAGCCCAACATCGTGATGGAAAATATGATGGATTTTATGGGCGTCTATAGTGCCAACATTCGATTGAGTTCGAAGCTGTCTATTGCTAATCCCGTATCTATTATTTGTGCAAAATATGAGGATGGGTGTATTGTACAATGATACGATAAATTTGAGTACTTATACATCGTATAATAGAAAACCTGCAAATACTTATATTGTTAGGGGAATGGGACAACCAATTAAGCAATCTCCCGATTCTCTTGAATTAAAAGTTCGTTTTTATTTATCTGGATTTAGCCAAGATGCCAATCTTAAAATGAAAATGGGGAATTATAAGCCCAATGATTTTATATTCTTTTAGATGGCGGATATTTATCATTCCATTCCGCGAAACAAATATATACCCATGTTTGTCTTTATTCCTCCAATTCCGATAAGTAACGAAATGCAGTTCTATTGTGCTGTTCGTTTCAGTAAGGTATTACCCAAAGATTGGCGGACCAAATTGCATCTTAAAAGTTATGCTATATATTATTTCAAATTTAAATGATTGCATAATCAAAGATTCCACCCTCACTACTCCATATTGGTTAAGAGCGAAAGGGGGAATCTTTTTTGTTACCGAACATCTTTAAAACTGCAAATTAGTAATACCTATTCATCGTATCTTAGCCGTCCATTCTATTCCACTGACATCTATCAATTTCAACGTGTCATTGTTACTAATATGCAAACCTCTTATATCAACAGTTAGATCGGCTTTTGCACCCAAAGGTATTATCAAACTATGTTTGCCTGGTTTTACTTTCGTAACATACCTGTTTTTTATTCTTCCAAGAGGAAATTTTGAAAGGTCGTTAATATTTAAGGATTTGAGAACTTGACCATTCGGACCGATTATTTGTATGCCTATCAAAAACGAGCCATAGACATCTACACCTTCCGTTCGATACACTTCGAATGTAAGATCAGAACGATTGAGTCGTACATTGGATATTTCGATCTTCGGTTTTACTGATTTATTGTGCAAAGTTCCCCATACTCCACCATGGAAGGATTGATTTGTAAATAGGGCTATGCCGAAAATGAATAATGAAAAAGACAGTATAAACGTCTTCATGTTTTTCAACGGCAATGGGCCGGAACCGATTGCTCGAAACCAACGGGCAGAAGTGAATTTGCTTTTTCGCTGCATAAAATAATGATCGAGCGAATACACATCACTACCTGTTAAGAATAGAGTGAAACCACCTGCCAATCCTAAAATTCCGATCTGCCATTCATCAAGGCATGTAGTGCCCAGCCATCCAGAACCTAAAAGGATACCGAAGGCAAGCCCAAATACACCTACACTCATTAGTCGGGTGAATAATCCAAGTATCATGAACAAACCCACAATAGCCTCGACTATTGTAAACAGAATCATGGCAAGTTGCAAATCATGCGGATGCATCACCATATATTCGATAATGGGTTTTATACCTAGTGCATTGGGAAGGAAGTGATTGAACTTCTCTCCCACATAGCCTGCTATATTAGGGTCCAGCTTATTCTCCAACACAACTCTGCGCCAAAATGCTGAGAAGTAGGTCCAACCGATCACCCAACGCATCGATAAACTAAGAAGTCCGCTGGCACCAACTTGCAGCGGCAACTGATAATTTTTCCTATTCATCTTTCGGTATATATTATATGCTTATCGATTTGTAGCCTAACTCTTCCAGTCCAAACATATAAACGATGCCATTATTTACAATTGGTGTTTCGGCAGGGAGAAGTGTTTTGTCTATATTTAGTTGCTTAACAGTCAAGCCACAAACAACTATTTTCAATCCATACTTTTGTACAGCTTCCATAACTGTCTTTTTCAGCTCTTCGTTGGTAGATATTTCTTTTACTACTTCTCCACATGTCACTATCTGAAAACCTATCTTTTTGCTTTTATTTTTAAATCTTTCACCAGTCATGATAGCTACTTTCAAATGCTTTGGATTCATCACTAGCAATGCATACTTGCCATTGCTTTTAATTGATTGTTCAACTTGGGCGATTTCTTTTGTTGTTTGTGCACTCACATTTGTTGTTCCTATAATAAATGAGGACAACAATAATATCATCATATACTTTTTCATTCTTTATATATTTGTTTGTATGAAACATTACTCGTTGGCACGAAGAGACAATCCTGTTCGTGAAACGAGAGGAATTGGCTTTTCGGTGTCAATAGCTTATCTAAATGAAAAGTATTTATCTAAATCAAAAGTTTTCTGAAGAGCAGAAAAGATGGTATCTTCTGTTTTTGGAAAATAGAAAAACCGTGTAAGTCGACGTTATTTAGCAACGCAAAATTGTCGATACACTTTGTACGAATACTAAAAGGAAATAAGGCTTTTACTTCTCTCTGCTTACTGACAAAGCGACTTAAAATATGATCGTTTGAATTGGTGTAGCAAGTCCTTGGGCAACTTGATCCCATCGTTTGTTGAGGGGTCTCAATCTGGAGCCATTGTTTTATTTCTCTCTTTACAGGGCAAGAGAGCGACAATAGCGCTATCATGATAATAGCCAGATATTTGTTGTTTGTCGATCGAGAGATATGCATCATGCGCAAAATTACTACTATTTTCTATTCTTGATGCAGGCTTCTTCTATTTTAATATTACTTAACCCGGTACAACTATTGGCGTATCTGCTAAGGGGGCAATATTGAATAATCGAGAGGAGCTTCAAAATCCTTTCGATAAAAATTCAAAACAGCTTCTTCTTCGAGCAACTATTATTTATAAATGAGTTTCCCTTTGTCAGTTCCAAAAAGATTGTCGCCTACTGTTGTTATTTTGTTGCCGGTAGCTCTAACATGAGTCAGATGATCGCAATCGATGAAAGCACCATATTCTATTGCCGTTACGCTAGGAGGGAGTATTAAGGTTCCTCCCAATTTGTTGCATCCACTGAATGCTCGTTGTCCTATTTTGTGTAGATTCTTGGGTAAATCTATGTGTATGAGGTGCTTTTTCTGCGAGAATGTAAACTCGGGTATTGTTTCGCAGTTTGTATTGGACAAATCGATAGAGGCTAGGTTGGACATATAGCTGCGAATAACCATGAAGTCATCTTCGTCCATTTTGCCCTCGATGGTTAGATAGTTTATTTTGCCCGGTTGCATGCCTGCTTTGAGAATTTCTTCTTGTAGGGAACCTAGTTTGGCTATCTGTACTTTCAGTGATAGCGGTTCGCTTTCTATGAGCGAAAAGTGATCCCATTGAGGAGAGCGACGATAGTTGTCTGTGGCCGAAGCGGGTATAAAAATAGTCGTAATCGTATCGCTAATAGCTTCTTTTCCTAAGTGGGGGGCATTTTGTTTATTCAATTGAAGAATTCGTAAGTTGTTGCAATCCTTGAAAGCTTCATTATCTATACATCTGATGCTATAAGGTAAGATAACGTTTTGCAGCGTTTTCTTGTTCAAAAAGGCTAGTTTAGGAATATAGTCGGCTTTGTATATAGTGAAATTTCCTTGGTCGGTACCTTCTTTGCCGATATAGGGACGTACATCAGCTCCCGATAAATCAAGCACTTTAAGATTTTTGAATTCATCGCGGAGATGACGAAAATCTACAGCATTGATTTTGCCTGTGACTTTCAGTTCTATTATACTATCTGCACCTTCTCTGGTAAGTTGTGAAATGAGCGTACCGGCTTTCGAAACGGAATATGTCATTCTTGATTGCGCATGTAATGAAGATATGCCACCAATAAATAGGGCGTAAAGTAAAAAGGTCTTGATTCTCATATTCATGTCGTTCATTATTATTTTAAGAACAAATATAGTAAAAATGCTCGATTTAATAAAACAGTTTTGTTTTTTATAGCTAATTTTGTCGAAAGATTAACGAATAGAGAACAAAAAATATAATTATGATGGCAGAAATAAAGAAAGAAAAATCGCTACCTGTATGGTTGTGTGTTATCCTTTTTATTGTAGGATTTATTACTGTTAGTGGTGTACTGACTTTGTTTGTGGGTATTTTTATTGGATTTGATAAATTCAAAATATTTGGTCAGACAACAATGCTGCAAGATATATTGAATGAAGTATCCATGCTTATAGGGGCTTTGTGTGTGTCGGCATTGTTACTTCGTTTTTGCGAGAATAAGCGCATGAATTCTCTAGGTATGAGTCTAAGTGGCAGGATGGGCGATATTTTTATGGGACTGATTGTGGCTGCCTTTATTATGGGCGGCGGCTTCTACTTTTTACTCAAATTGGGAGATATTCGGATAGCAAAATTTCATTTCAATGAAAATATTTTTTTGTGGAATATTCTTCTTTTCATCCTGGTAGCATTTACCGAAGAGATATGTTGTCGTGGTTATATTTTAGGGCGCATGCTTCGTAGCAATATGAATAAGTTTCTGGCACTGTTCATTTCGGCCGTTATCTTTATGCTGTTTCATTTGGGCAACGAGCATACTTCCATGTTGCCTTTGCTCAATCTTTTATTGGCTGGAGTGCTTCTTGGCTCTACTTATATCTATACTAAGAATTTATGGTATCCCATTTCATTGCACTTCTTTTGGAATTTCTTACAGGGACCTGTCTTGGGATTTTCTGTTAGCGGAACGAATACTAAATTTTCGCTCATTCACATTAAACGCAGTTCGAATATATTGTTCAATGGCGGTAATTTTGGCTTTGAGGGTTCTTTGCTTTGTACGCTATTGATCATATTGTTCATTGTGCTGACTATATGGATAATGGAGAATAAAGAGCAAAACAAACGGCTACATCAAAGTACTCAAGATGCGGAGCTATTGCAAGATAAAGTTAAAAGTGAAGAATAGTTGAATCTCGATATTGCGTGGCTGGTGTTGTTATCGGATGACGTGAAATAGGTCTTTTAATAATACTATTCTTCTTCTTGATCCATCAACATTAGCCCTACTCCCTTCATGGTCTTTATTTCTATGCTCGGATCATCTTTTAGTATGTTCCTTAGGCGTGTGACGAACACGTCCAAACTGCGTGATGTGAAGTAATCGTCGGATTTGTCTTTACCCCAACATTCTTCCATGATGGCATTTCTTTTGACTATATTTGCCTTGTTGGCTGCAAGAAGTTTCAGAATATGCGCTTCCTGAGTAGTGATGGTTTTAGTATTTCCTGCTATATCTGTGAGCGAAGCATGGCGGTAGTCGAAATAGTATTTGCCGATAGGATAAATATCTGCTTCGTTGCGCATCTTAAGTCCTTGATTCATTTTGAGCAAGGCTTTGATATGTGCATCCATTTCTTCGGGCACAAAAGGCTTTTTTATGTAGTTGTTACCTCCTAGCTTATATCCTGCAGTTACGTCTTTAGGAGAGATTCTGCCCGAAGCGAATAGGATAGGAGTGTTACCGTCTGTCTCCCTCATTTTTGCCACCATCTCGAAACCATTCATCACAGGCATTTCAATATCGGCTACAATGATATCGGGATGTTCTTTGCGCCACACCTTCAGACCTTCTTCACCATTCTTTGCCGTTAGCACTTCATAGCCGCCAATCATATCTTCCAGTCCACTTTGTATAATGTAGCATAGATTGGCATCGTCTTCAACCAATAGTAATTTTATCATCGTTATTTTATTTTTGCAATATCTATTTATAATGGAAAGAACAATGCGAATTCGCTATATTTGTTTTTCTCACTATTCACTTCAATTCTGCCGTTATGCGCTTTCATTACATGGAACACATAATTCAGTCCTAATCCGAATCCTGTAGCTCCACCTTTAGAGGTGCGTTTCACCGCAGAAGCTCTTTCAAATTTGTCGAAGATAACATGCATATCTTCTTCCGACATTCCTATTCCGTCATCTTTTATACGAATGATGCTACAACATTCTTTCTCATCGTTTTCAGATGTTACTGTGATATGTACTTCTTTGGGATTGGAATATTTTATAGAATTGTCTATGATATTTTCCAGAACTTCTTTCAGATATTCTTCGTCGGCATATGTCTTTGAGGCGTTCAGTGCAATAGAAAATGTTATTTCTTTGTTTGCTTTCAATTTGAATTTTTCACAGATAGGCGCAAGTAGTGCTTGTATGTCTACCCATTCCTTTTTTAATTCTATCTTTTCATTCTCCAGCTTTGATATCAACAATATTTTGTTAATTAGTGAGAGCAACCTTTGTGTCTCTTCTTCTATAATATTGAAGTAACGCTCCTTCTTTTCTGGTTTGCTTTCCAGTTTCCCACTTCGCAATACATGTGCACCCATTAATATTGAGCTTAGAGGCGTTTTCATATCGTGTACCATGGCATACGAAAAATCTTCTCTGACGGTAGCAATTTTCTTTTGTCGAATAATAATGCGAATTTGATATACAATGCAATATAAGATTAAGATAAACATCAAGACGGTTGCAATAAGTAGCAATGTCATCTTGCTTAGAATATCTTTGTAGGGTGACATAATGATGGCCTGAATGGCAATAGAATTGTTTGATTTGACTGGGACAACAATAGTAGATAATGTATATAAGGAATGCAGATTGGAGCAGGTGTTTTGAATAACTTTCTTTGTCTGTGGATTAAACAGAATTAGCTGGTACAGACAGTGTAAATCTATCTCGTTCAGAGAAGCCCTAAAGATAGTATCTAAACTGTTCAGGTGAATGGAGATTTTGTTATCATAAATGTTGTCGACAATAGGTAGTGTAGTACCGCTTTTATCAAATAACGCATCCGATTTCTGAGAATATGATATTGTATAGTTGCTATTCGGATAACGAATGGAGAATCTCTTACATATTTCTTTATTAATAGATCTGACAAGCTGTTTGTTTACTTTTTCCATATACTCTTTTTCCATCAATCGGTAATTATTAGTTATCCATAGCGTCAGCAAGATGGTAACAACAATCAGTCCGGTTATTGAAATGAATTTATATAAAAAGATACGTTTCACGTTTATATTATTATTTGTTGTTGTAAAGATAAGTAATATTTTCCGTATTCTCTTCTATTGTTAACAATCTTGTAACGTTATGTAAGGAACTAATAACCGATTTTTATAAATTAAATCATTATCTTTGAAGTGAATAAAATCCTTATTGTTATGAAAAAATGGATCTAGTTATAGTGCGAAAGAATCTTTTCAAATGCTATTCAGAGAAATATAAATATGTATGAAATTATGAATAGATTTATTTTATTATTTGCTTTTTCAGTTGGAATTTGTATCCATGGACATTCTCAACTGCCTGCTTATATGAAAGAACAGTTCTATCGGAACCATGCTCGTATGGGAGTTGGAAAACCTTATAGCATGGTTCTTTCACCTAAATGCAATATCTTAGATACTTGTATTCTAAAAGTCACGTATAGCCTATGTTTTGTGATCGACACGGTAAAAAGAGATAAAATGAAAGATATACAGCTATTGAAGTTGGGGCATAAAGTCTCTTCTTGTTTCAGTTATCTACTATATCAAAAAGACTCTATAGAGACTGCTCTGGATAAAAAAAGAGTCATAAATGTACCTGTTCAAGATGAGTATCTATTCCCCGAAGAAGTCGTCACCTATTTTATAAAAAATCAAATACAGGTTCGCTATAGGACAGAATACGATTTTACGAATTTGTGCTATGTGGAAGCATTGCCAAATATACAATGGACTTTGAGTGAGGGGCATGAGAACATACTTGGTTACAATTGCCAGAAAGCGCTATGTGAATTCCGAGGGCGCAAATATATTGCCTGGTATTCTACCGAGATTCCAATAAATGCTGGTCCTTATAAGTTTCATGGACTTCCGGGGCTTATTCTTGCCATTTCGGATATGGCAAACGATTATTGTTGGGAGTGCATAGGAATACAGAAAGGAAATAATAATGATTTTGTCAGTCAATACAAAGGCAAATATATGAAAGATAAGACTGTTACTCGTGAGGAAACCAGAAGTATTATTGCGCGCCTGCATAAAGATCCTGCTGGAAATTTTTATTTATCAAAACAAAGTATGCATGTAATAGACGGAGGCAAATGCTATCAAGCTTTATCGGGTGATTTTCCTCCCGAACCATACAATCCGATAGAAAAGGAATAAATCAAATAATGAGAGTCCTTTTATACATTTATTATAGTATGATTTAATATACTTCTATAATAATTTAATATTAGTGTCACCTGTTTTTATCTAAAAAAACTGATCAATGAGAAAGACTTATATTGTATTTATTCTAATGTATATGAATAGTTGTTTTTGCTATTCGCAATTACCAGCAGATATAAAACAAGAATTTAAGGAGGCTTATGCAAGGCACGATTATATAGGCCTAACGATGTCTGAATCCATGGTTTTAGGTAAATGTGAGAAGTTGGATACTTGTATACTCAAAGCCACTTATCAAGTTATTTTTGTAAACGATACTTTGGATAGAGGACATCCAAACAAAGATATTCAAATACTGGAAGTCGGGAAAAACGTGATACACTCTTATAGTGCCATTTTACGCAGTGCGGATTCTATAGCTACTGAAATGGATAAAAAGGGATCGAACACAATTCCCTGTTTTAATAAATATATTCTGCCGGAAGATATTTTTGTATTTATTGCCAAACGGCAAATAGAAGAACGATATAGAACGAACAAGTCTTTACCCGATTTCTTTTTCAAAGAAGAATTATCCAGCATTAATTGGAATTTGATAAATGAGCATAAAGATATTCTTGGGTATAATTGCCAAAAAGCATGTTGCCAATATCGAGGACGTAAATATATTGCTTGGTATACATTAGATATTCCTTTAAGATTTGGACCTTATAAGTTCTATGATTTGCCTGGCCTGATTCTTCAGATATATGATTCTTCGAATGATTATATCTGGGAATGCATAAGTGTACAGAAAGGAAAGCCGAATGACTTTATTTGCAGATATCCAGGCAAATATAGAAAAGTAATAGTAATGACTCGAGAGAAAGTTCGAAAAAATCTCATGTTAATGCATAAAGACATAGGTGGATACATGCGATCGGCGGGCAGGGGTATAATTGTCAGTAGTAGTCAGGGAAAATGTTATACTCCAGTATCAGGTGATATTCCTCCCGAACCCTATAATCCGATAGAAAAGGAATGATGTACATAATATGTCATTTACAAATGAATTGTGAAACATCTAATGAAATAGAAGGGAAGTCACGACAAGAAGATTTATCGCACAAATAGAGAAAATATGAGAAAAATAACGTTGTTAGCTGTAATTTTCAGCACTTTGTCTACACAGGCTCAATTACCTGCCAATATCAGACAGTTGCTATCTAAAGAAGGAGGAATGAATATGACGCTTCCGAGCGGTATGTTTCTAGAAAAATGTGAAAAGTTAGATTCCTGCTTATTGAAAGTTACATACAGAGTGTCTTTCTTGAGTGACACATTAAGAAAGGATAGTAGAGATGAAGATATACAAATATTGCAAGTTGGTAAGAATGTCACAAAATGTTTTAGTTATCCATTATATCAGAATGATTCGATTAGAACATTAATGAAAAGTAAAGGTGTATATGAGAATTTTCCTCGAGTAAATAAGATATATCTCCCCGAGGATGTATATACTTTTATAAAAGAAAAGAGGAATGAGGTCTTATATCGTGGAACTGAAGACGCGCTACCTTTCTATTGGTATAGCGAAGATACACCACGAATAAAATGGAATCTGTCGGACGAGACAAAAACGATAATAGGTTATAACTGTCGGAAAGCGAGCTGCAATTTTAGAGGTCGCAGTTATATTGCTTGGTATACGATGGATGTTCCATTGAAAACAGGGCCATATAAATTTTCAGGTCTTCCGGGTTTAATATTGTCGATCTCTGATACGGCAAACGAATATAGCTGGATATGTATCGGATTGGAGAAGAGTAAATGCAAAACATCTATAGAACGTTATAGTTGCAAAAGTTATAAAACAAAAAAAACGACACGGGAGAGCATACGGAAAGAAATACTAAAGACGAAAGAAGATCCGGTTGCCGCATATAATAGAAATGGAAAATTCATCATCGTACACAATTTTGGAGGAGGGTATGGCTTTATGATTGTGGATTATTCTGCTGATCTGATGAAGGGATTTAAAGGCGATGACTACAATATGATCTCTCATGACCTACCTTCCGAACCCTATAACCCGATAGAGAAGGAATGATAGATCGCTTACTAATTTGACGTTTTACCTTAATATATAGAATATAAAATGAAAAAGCTGTATTTATTATTATGTATATGTAATCTCTATTCTTTGGAATATGCGCAATTGCCCAGCGAGATAAAAAGGTCTTTGTACGCTCGTCACAATATGGGTTTTACATTACCTGGATCTATCGTTTTCTCGACATGCGAACATCTGGATACCTGTATTCTCAAAGTAACGTACGATGTATCTTTTATTAATGATACTCTCCAAAAAGATAACCCCTTAAACGATATTCAAGTATTGGAAATAGGAAAGCATGTATCGCATTGTTTCAGCTATTTGCTTTATAAAAATGATTCGCTAGTAACAGCATTTGATAAGAAGGGCGTTACAGAAATGCCATCACTCCATAAGTATGTGATTCCCGAAGAAATTTTTATTTTTGAAGATAAAAAGCAAACTCAAGTACTGAACAGAACGCCATGGTTGTTTCCTTGCTATTGGTATACGGAGAATTCTCCTGTCTTCGAGTGGAAGCTTTTGGATGGCCAAAAAGATGTGTTGGGATACAGCTGTCAAAAGGCTACTTGTAGATATCGAGGTCGAGAATATGTGGCTTGGTATGCTTCGGGTATTCCTTTAAGATACGGGCCTTATAAATTTGGAGGATTACCGGGATTGATACTCGAAATGTCCGATACTCAGAATGATTATAAATGGAAATGTATAGCTATAAAAAAGGGGAACAATAAATGGTACGTAAATAGAAATAAAAGTTTAAAAAGAAAAAATATAGATATGACACGAGAAAGAGCAAGGAAAATGGTTGTCCGCTATCATCAGGACCCGGCAGGTGCACAATTGTTAACTGGCAGAATAAAGGGTTATGTTGGTTCTGATAAAATATATCATACGTTCGTAGCTGGAGACTTTCCCCCCCGAGCCATACAACCCGATAGAAAAGGAATGATTGAGTATTATTACTAATCTGACGTTTTACCTTATATAATAAAAACATAAAATGAAAAAGTTGTATTTATTATTATGTATATGTAGTCTCTACTCTTTGGGATATGCGCAATTGCCCAGCGAGATAAAGAGGTCTTTGTACGCTCGTCACAATATGGGTTGTACATTACCGGGATCTATCGTTTTCTCGACATGCGAACATCTGGATACCTGTATTCTCAAAGTAACGTACGATGTATCTTTTATTAATGATACTCTTCAAAAGGATAAACCTCTAAACGATATTCAAGTCTTGGAAGTAGGAAAGCATGTATCGCATTGTTTCAGCTATTTGCTTTATAAAAATGATTCGTTAGTAACGGCGTTGGATAAGAAGGGGGTTACAGAATTGCCATCACTCTGTAAGTATGTGATTCCCGAAGAAATTTTCATTTTCGAAGATAAAAAGCAAACTCAAGTACTGGACAGAACACCAAGTCTGTTTCCTTGCTATTGGTATACGGAGAATTCTCCTGTCTTCGAGTGGAAGCTCTTGGATGGTCTAAAAGATGTGTTGGGATATAGCTGTCAAAAGGCAACTTGTCGATTTCGAGGTCGAGACTATGTGGCTTGGTATGCTTCGGGTATTCCTTTAAGATACGGGCCTTATAAATTTGGAGGATTACCGGGATTGATACTCGAAATATCCGATACTCAGAATGATTATACATGGAAATGTATAGCTATAAAAAATGGAAACAATAAATGGTATGTAAATAGAAATAAAAGTTCAAAAGGGCAAAATATAGATATGACGCGTGAGAGAGCAAGGAAAATGGTTGCCCGCTATCATCAAGATCCGGCAGGTGCACTATTGTTAAATATTAGAATTAAAGATATGGTCGGTCCTGATAATATACATCGTAAGTTCGTAGCTGGAGATTTTCCCCCCGAACCATATAATCCGATAGAAAAAGAATAAAATAACGATATAATAATTTTCTCATGAAAAGCTTTCGATATAAAACATACATCATTTTTATCCTATTATCTCTGCTTAGTTTGCATTGTTTGTCTCAGACCACTCTGCGAGGTGAAATAAAAGATAATAAAGGAGTACCTGTCTCGGATATTACCGTTGTCGTTTCGGCTCGAGCCGATTCGCTTCACACCATAGCCTATACCTTTTCTAACGAGAAGGGGTACTACAGTCTGTCGTTCAATACTTCCGAGAGCGAAGTGCGCATCAGTGCCTATGGTTTCAATATCAGGAAAGTGAAACGAATCGTAGCCAACCGTTCCGCCACGGTCAATTTCAGCGTGACACCCGAAGTGATCAGTCTGCACGAAGTAACGGTCAAAGCCGGCAAACTGTGGCAGATAGGAGACACACTGAACTATTCGGTCGGAGCTTTCCTAGGGAAAAACGACATCTCCATCGGCGATGTCATCAAGAAGATGCCGGGTCTGTCGGTCACTTCTTCGGGCGAAGTGTTTTATCAGGGCAAGCCTATCAGTCATTTCTATATTGACGGATTGGATGTGCTTCAAGGACGTTATGGCATTGCCACCAAAAACCTCACACCAAAAGTTGTGTCTGTTGTTCAAGTTCTCGAAAACCATCAGCCTATCAAGGCACTCAAGAAAATAAATATCCCCGAACAAGCAGCCATCAATCTGAAACTGAAAGATTCGGCAAAGGGCATTTTCAATATCGAGGCCATGCTTGGAGGAGGAGCAGATGGGCATTTGTTATGGCGCAATGAGCTGGTGGGGACTTACTTCACCAAAAAGAAACAATATTTCTCTACTTACAAGAATGCAAATGACGGAACGGATATTGGAAGCGAATTGCAATCGTATAACGGAGACGAACAGGCAAGAGCGGGGCAATACACGGCAGTGAAGCGCCCTTCACCGCCTTCTATCGACAAGTCGCAATACTACTTCAATCATTCCAATGCGGCAAGCTTCAATACGGTATGGAAATCGACGGGAGGCAACAAAGTGAATGTAGGTCTTGTCTATTTCAACGACCATGAGTCGCGCAACAGTCTGGCCGAAACAACTTATATAATCCCATCGGGTAGCAATACCGTAATCAGCGAGGCGCTTCACGATGGCAGTAATACCGATAGGGTAGAAGGCAATTTCTCGTACGAAATAAATCGCGAGAAACTTTTCTTTAAAGAGAATATAAGTCTTAAAAGTTCGTGGTACAGAGATAAAGGGCTTGTCGATACGGGGCGTTCGATAGACCAGACCTTGGTGATGAACAACTTCCGTTTTTACGACGGTATGCATTGGATCGTGAAGAAAAACGACTATCAAGGGGTGGATATTTCTTCGAAATTGACTTACGAAGAGAAACCGCAGACACTTTCGGTCTATCCCTGCCTTTACAACTCACTTTTCGGAAGCGATGATCATTCTTACGAAGGAATACATCAGAAAGTGACGAGCCGCACGTTTGCCATGGACAATTCGTTTTCACTGCTCACAGCCCTTTCTTTGGGCAATCTGCACCTTTCACCTCGGGCTATCTTAAATGTGGCCTACGACGGACTCAACAGTCGCCTTGCTCCATTGCCCGCGTCTAATGGTGATGTGGACAACAAACTTCGTAATGATACCCATCTTTATTACCTGAAAAGCGGACTGTCTGCCGATATATCTTACGAATGGCCCGGTGTTCAGATTAATTGCTTCGTCCCCTATACATTCAATATCAATGGACTGAAGCAGAAAGTGCAAAGCCTTTCGTCGACAAGGCGCGACTTCAATATGGAATTCTACAGTAATATCTCTTGGAGTATATGCAACAACTTATCAGCCGTTTGGCATTACTCTATTACAAGAAACTATCCGGGTATCGAAACACAGTATGGCGGTTATATCATGTCAAACTACCGATGTTTATCCACCTATACGGCAGATCTGTATCGCGGCAAATGGGAGTTTGCCGATATGCAATGTCAGTATAAGAACTCGCTGAATATGCTTTTCTCGAGTTTCACGGTTTCTTATGGCAGAAGCGACCCGAAAGTGCTTTATGGCGAGAATCTCAGTGGAATCTTTTCGAATATCACGACGAAGGAGACCGACCGATATTCAGAGAATTATTCGGCAAAGGCTTATATAAGCAAAGGTTTTTATTGGAAAGGGCTGACTTTCTCATTTACCGGAACATGGAATAAAAACCATTCGCCTATACTGCGACAAGACGAAGTGGTAAAATATCTGTCGGATAACTATTCGTTGGAAGGCAGTGCAAAGATAGATCTTTTTAAGTTTTTCACGCTCAATTATAATGGAGCCTGGTATCTCGGTCGAGGAAAGCAGGAAAACGGTGAGGAGTTTCCCACTATGCGGACTTTTACCAATAATGTGAACGTGTCGCTGCAATTGCCGTTCGGCGTTTCTTGGGATACATCGCTCAACAATTACTATAACAATCAAGCGTTGGGCAACAAATCTTTCACCTTATCCGGCACTTCTTTGAGTCTCGATACGAAGGCAGTTCGCTACTCGCTCTCTTGCCAGAACATCTTCAATGTGAAGAATTATACTTATTCTTATATAGGAGATATGACCCGCTTCTATTCGCAATATCACATTAGGCCCAGAGCTGTGATGTTTACCGCAAGATTCAAATTGAAGTAATATAAGGTGTTTTTGTATCATTTATAGGACTTTGCGCCTTCTTATGGCAGTATTTTCGTTCGGTATCCGTCCCTTTTTCGTTGGGTGTTTTTTCCATTTGTCGTTCCACAATTGTGATTCGATCGAATCACATATATGGAACGATCGACTCACAACTGTGATTCGACAAGCCGTTTCTTATGTAGTTTCGGCCTCGTACTTGCGGAATCTTGGCGTATTCGGTATGTTTTCGTTCCCGGGCCTTCGTCTCTTTTTGGAGCCTTCCTTTTCTTTATTTTCTTTTTCCGCCTTTTTTTCACCGTGCGTCTCTAAAAAAAATGGGTTTGTGAACCTGTTTTGAATCAGCGTCTTATGTGATACGTTAAAAAAAAGATGAAAAAAAGTTTGGATAATGTTTGGAGGGGATAGTAAAAGTCTCTACCTTTGCATCCGCTTTCGAGAACGAAACATACTGTCTCGAGGGCTTAAACAAGCGATATTTGAAATAGTTACATAAACAATAGAGTAGTACAAGAGCAGGTACGATGCCTTTCGAGGTATTGGTATCTGGGTAAAAGAAACGAACCGTCAATAAATAGAAGACAGGAAATTTCAATAGTCTTGGATATTCGTTCTGAGGAAACAAAAAGTATTTTGTATTTCGGTTTCGGCTGAGATGTAAGATACGGAAAAAACAAATTATACAATGAAGAGTTTGATCCTGGCTCAGGATGAACGCTAGCTACAGGCTTAACACATGCAAGTCGAGGGGCAGCATAGAAGTTAGCTTGCTAACTTCGGATGGCGACCGGCGGATGGGTGAGTAACACGTATCCAACCTGGCCTTTACAACGGGATAGGCTTTCGAAAGAAAGATTAATACTGTATGTTCCGTGATCTCCACATGGAGATTCCGGCAAAGATTTATCGGTAAAGGATGGGGATGCGTTCCATTAGGTAGTAGGTGAGGTAACGGCCCACCTAGCCAACGATGGATAGGGGTTCTGAGAGGAAGGTCCCCCACATTGGAACTGAGACACGGTCCAAACTCCTACGGGAGGCAGCAGTGAGGAATATTGGTCAATGGGCGAGAGCCTGAACCAGCCAAGTAGCGTGCAGGATGACGGCCCTATGGGTTGTAAACTGCTTTTGAAGGGGAATAAAAGGATCTACGTGTAGATTTTTGCATGTACCTTTCGAATAAGGATCGGCTAACTCCGTGCCAGCAGCCGCGGTAATACGGAGGATCCGAGCGTTATCCGGATTTATTGGGTTTAAAGGGTGCGTAGGCTGGTTTTTAAGTCAGCTGTGAAATACCGACGCTTACCGTCGGCACTGCAGTTGAAACTGGGAACCTTGAGAGTGCAAGAGGCATGCGGAATTCATGGTGTAGCGGTGAAATGCATAGATATCATGAAGAACCCCGATTGCGAAAGCAGCATGCTGGGGCATATCTGACGCTGAGTCACGAAAGTGCGGGTATCAAACAGGATTAGATACCCTGGTAGTCCGCACAGTAAACGATGAATACCAGCTGTTGGCGATATACAGTCAGCGGCGTAAGCGAAAGCGTTAAGTATTCCACCTGGGGAGTACGCCGGCAACGGTGAAACTCAAAGGAATTGACGGGGGCCCGCACAAGCGGAGGAACATGTGGTTTAATTCGATGATACGCGAGGAACCTTACCCGGGCTTGAATTGCAACCGAATAAGCGAGAGATCGTTTAGCCGCAAGGCGGTTGTGAAGGTGCTGCATGGTTGTCGTCAGCTCGTGCCGTGAGGTGTCGGCTTAAGTGCCATAACGAGCGCAACCCTTATCTTCAGTTACCAGCGCGTAGTGGCGGGGACTCTGGAGAGACTGCCGTCGTAAGATGTGAGGAAGGTGGGGATGACGTCAAATCAGCACGGCCCTTACGTCCGGGGCTACACACGTGTTACAATGGGGGGTACAGCAGGCAGCGGCCGTGTGAACGGTAGCTAATCCGCAAAGCCTCTCTCAGTTCGGACTGGAGTCTGCAACCCGACTCCACGAAGCTGGATTCGCTAGTAATCGCGCATCAGCCATGGCGCGGTGAATACGTTCCCGGGCCTTGTACACACCGCCCGTCAAGCCATGGGAGCTGGGAGTGCCTGAAGCACGTAACCGCAAGGAGCGTGTTAGGGTAAGACCGGTGACTGGGGCTAAGTCGTAACAAGGTAGCCGTACCGGAAGGTGCGGCTGGAACACCTCCTTTCTGGAGACGAATGACCGAGATGAAGTTACACCGACTTTTTGACATTGCGGTTCGAAAATGGAACTTCCCTTTTAATAAGGGCTCTTGTACCTCCAATTGTTTATATACTAAAATATACCAGAGAAAAGAAAGAAGCCGGGCTCTCAGGGTCCGGGGTTGAACAAACAACAGCAGTCAGTCCTATAGCTCAGTTGGTTAGAGCGCTACACTGATAATGTAGAGGTCGGCAGTTCAACTCTGCCTGGGACTACGTATGTCACAGGTTGACTACGGGGGATTAGCTCAGCTGGCTAGAGCACCTGCTTTGCAAGCAGGGGGTCAACGGTTCGAATCCGTTATTCTCCACCAATGTCTTGAGAAATAGACAAGCGGTATTTGACATGATGAAACAAACAAGAAAACGAAAACGTAACGAGTAAAAGTAAGATCAAATAAGCTGAAGTATATGCCAGTCCGTTCTTTGTGAAAATGAAGGATTGACTTTACTGAAGGCAGGAAGAAAGTAGATAAGGGCGCATGGCGGATGCCTTGGCTCTCGGAGGCGATGAAGGACGTGATAAGCTGCGATAAGCTGCGGTGAGGTGCAAATGACCTTTGAGCCGCGGATTTCCGAATGGGACAACCCTCCGCGTTGAAGACGCGGAATCCATACTTACGTGTGGAAGCTAACCCGGCGAACTGAAACATCTTAGTAGCCGGAGGAAGAGAAAATAATTGAATGATTCCCCTAGTAGTGGCGAGCGAACGGGGAAGAGCCCAAACCGGCCGTGTTACGGCATGACC
>CAXXSS010000001.1:3405000-3692182 GCA_963676865.2 uncultured Bacteroides sp.
ACATGATTGTAATTGTCAACTCCCTTAGGTTTACTAGTGTTTAACTGTCAACCAAATTCAGTACACCACAGTATTGCGTAAATCATTGATATACAGCGATAAATTCATAAGGACGAAAATAAATGTTTGTAAGTATAAACTTTTAGTTTTGTCCTTATGAATTTTTATGTTCGTCCTTATCATTTTTCGAGGATATAGGGTCGATTAAGTAAGTCAATAAGTACACTTCTGTATAGTTAAAATAGTATCAGTATCACCTCCAATATTCACCTCCCAAAGCGTTCAGAAAAGCAGCATTAATATCACTATTTTAGATCAACGCAATCTTGCGTCAATGGGAATGTGCGTCTCGGGTTCATCAGTAAAAAACCAGAAGACTAAGTGATATGAGGTAATGGATGGGATACACTCGCTTATCTCCAAAACGGCCTCTCAGCTATATGTAGGCTATCGTTTAGATTTGTTCTAAGCAGAGGTCCGCTGAAAATAACGTGTCTACAATATGCTCTTGGTGCGATTTTCGGACTTTTTTCCGCTGGCGTTGTATGCGGTGCACCATTAACTTACTATAGGGCAGCGCGGTATGGTGTCATACGGAGGTGGCAAAGGCTAATATGAAGATAGAATTTGATGCATATTCCCTACTTTTACTGGTGAGCTCTTACCACCCAGAATTACATATGGACCTAAATTTGTTGACGTCCTTAAGTTTTTCAAAAAACATATGGACGTCACCGGAAAAACTAACATACGACAATTTTGTTTATGCTACAGGCTCGAAAGTTGACCTACACGACAAACTTCTATTTTAGAGTGAATGTTATATACTGTTCTCGACCTATACCATATCGATCATTAAAAGGTGCGTGCGCTCACTTTGTTCTCCAAACGAGTCATGGTCGGTTGCGAACAAAGGTCGTTATCAGATGGAAGACGATCCGCCATCATCTTCAGTGCGCTGTCATCCCGTAGAAAGTCACAATCGTTGGCATCCTCATAACCACAAAGAATCTGACCCACGCGTTGACGAAGCATATCGCGGTGACTATGCAGTATCAGGGATTGATTACGATAGTCGGGAATGCAAGCTGCAATCTCATCCAGAAAGGCACAACTGTTTTTATCCATAAGAGCGAAGCCTCCATTAGAAGAGAGGTCGGGAGCATCAAAATCGGCCTTTACTTTTTTACCTTTGATAAGTACAGGCTGAGAAAATAAATTTTTTAATTGATTTTCTGTATTTAAAGTGGTATCTTTGCACAGAGGAAGCTATTCAGTAATTTGATTATTAACACTTTAAAGTTACTGCTTTTTGCCGACATGGCAAAGGATAGCTTCCTTTTTTTGTTGAACGTGAATTATTCAAGTTAGAATCGTTCTAAATGAAGGTCGGCTAAAAATAACACATCTACAATATGCTCTCAGGCTTATTTTGGGACCTCTTTTCGCTGGCGTTGTATACGGTGCACCGTTAACCTACTGTGGGGTAGCACGGTATGGTGTCATACGGAGGTAGCAAAGAATATTTGCAAGAAGCTTTTTGCAGAGATATTAGGCCAAATGGATTTGTAATCTTTCCTTTCTGTCTTTTGTTTCACTCCTCTTCCGTATACCATCTCGACTTACAAGTAAAATCATGTCTGTTTATAAACTTAATTTTGCAGAAAATAAAATATATATTTATTTGCTCCGATTTATTTTATTATTATATTTACAGTAATTTACTTAAGTTTGGTTATATAAATCTAGTTATAATATTATGAAATTTATTCCAGAAAGTAAGCTTAAAGGTCTATTAAGTGACAAACTTGACCCTTTATTCATATTGAATATGGATGGGAATATTATTGAGACTAATTTAGCAGTAAATTCCATTCTTGGATATAGTTCAGAAGACTTATATAATAAAAACCTTCTCGCTGTATATTCTTCTCGTTACAGAGAAAAAATATCTACTATTGTGCAATTGGTCATAAAGGGGGATGTTTTCTCTTGCCCATATCCTTTCATTACAAAAAATGGGGAAGTAGTTCCTGTTAATACTAAATTTTATATTGGATGGTGGAAAGAAAAGAATGTTATCGTAGCTGTCAGCACAAATCTATCTGCTAAATATTTTTCGAGAGAAATTTTTTTTAATATATTCAATAGCTCTCAGGTAATGATGGCTATAACTACGATTGATTCTAGTATTATTTTCAATGTAAATAAAGCTTTTATAGAAACGTTAGGGTATTCTTTGGAAGAAATCTCTGGTAAAACAGTTCGAGAGTTGGATATTTATGATAACTATTCTCAGAGAGAGGCTATGCTTGAACAATTTGCTCATAAAGGAAGGGCTGAGGGAGAGGCTACGATAAGAACCAAATCTGGAGAAGTGTTGGAATGTTTATTTTCTTTTGAACGGATAGAAATACAAAAGGAGCATTACATGATTGCGGCTATAACAAATATTAGCCAGCGAAAGCAGATGGAGGAAAAACTAAAGCATTTTATTCATCAACAGAAATTATTAGTGGATGTTGCACAACTTCTTAATAAACCAGGTGATTTTGATGATATAATTAATACAGTCCTAAGATTAATAGGCCAACATTCCAATGTCAGTCGTGCATTTGTATTTAAGAATACGGATGATGAACAATTAACAAGCAATACTCACGAATGGTGCAACGAGGGGATTGATAGTAAAAAAAAGGAGTTTCAAATGTTTCCTTTTGCAAATGTTCCTTCATGGAAAAAAATGTTGATAGAGGAAGGTCGGATCTTTTCAGAAAATGTGATGGAACTACCTCAGGATATAATTGATTTATTTGAACCGTTGAGTGTTAAATCTGTATTAGCATATCCTATTAATATTCAAAATCATTTTTGGGGGTTTATAGGGTTTGATGAGTGTTTGCGCAGTAAAAAATGGCCAGAAGATGAGATTAATTTACTTCTAGCAGTCACTAATAATATAGCTAACGCTTTAGAGCGAAAACTTTACTTGAATCAATATAAAGAAAGTGAACTACGGCTCAGGCTTGCATTGAATGGGGCGAAAGAAGGTATGTGGGATTGGAATTTTCAGACGAATGAAATTTATTTTTCTGATACTTGTTACACAATGCTTGGATATGAGATTGATGGCTTATCGAAGAGTGGATACAAGTGGCAAGATCTTATTCATCCTGAAGATTTGACTAGAGTATCACAGATTTTTGAGAATCATTTGAAAAGTAATAAAGATTATTATGAGAGTGTTTTCCGAGTAAAAGATAAAGCTGGCGAATGGAGGTGGATATTGGATCATGGGAAAGTCATTGAAAGAGATAAAGAAGGTAAACCCGTTCGGGCTGTTGGAACTCATATTGATATAAGTAAACAGAAAAAAATTGAGCAACAATTACAGGAACTGCTTCTTACCAAAGATAAACTTTTTTCAATTATTGCTCATGACCTTCGTGGTCCGGTAGGAAGCTTCATGCAAATAATAGAGCTTTTAACGGATGATTCAAATATGACTTCTGACTTGAGAGATAGTTTTTTGAATGAGTTAAAAGTGATGTCAAAGAATACCTATTATTTATTAGAAAATTTATTGAATTGGTCTCGATCTCAACGTAATGAAATTGTTTGTAGTCCTAAAATGATTATCTTGAATGAACTAATAATTCAAAACATATCTTTACTATCGGTGGAAGCTAGTAAGAAATCAATAGAAATGCAGTTCAATGAGAAAGTCAATTATGAAGTCTATGCAGATTATGACATGATCAATTTGGTAGTTCGAAATTTACTCTCCAATGCCATAAAATTTACTCATCCTCAAGGATTGATAACAATTACTCTTTCTCAACTAAATAATTTTGTTGAAGTTACGGTTGAGGATAATGGTGTTGGAATGTCACAAGAAATTGCTGACAATTTGTTTATAGATAGTAAATTTCATTCTACATACGGTACTAATAAGGAAAAAGGTACAGGCTTAGGGCTTGTGCTATGCAAAGACTTTGTTATTAGAAATGGAGGAACAATAAGAGTTGAAAGTTTATTGGGAGTGGGAAGCAAATTTATTTTCTCTGTTCCATATAATGCTAAGTGACTGTTTATTAAATCAGTTGTTTGTTTCTGCGTTATACACAATTTTTATATAGGATGTATAATGGATTGTTCTCAATACGAATACAACTCTTTTTTGTTGATATAAATATTTTCGAACATATTCTTATTATGTGTTTTTCAAGTTTTGTAAGGACTGGAAGGAATATATATACGAGTATCTAGTGTCTTTTGTTATTTATAAGGATGTTGCATTGAGTTCTTATTACGGTTTGTGAATTGCCCTTAAATTAGTATCTTTGTCTCTAGAAAATAGAGATGATAATGGTTCGTAAAAAACAAATAACTGATATCGGTTCGTTGCAATATAATAAAAAGTTTGCACTACAAGTGGATGATTTTGTCATCGAAGTTGAGCGCAAATGGATTAAAACAATCAGATTATCAATATCAAAAGACAATGCCCAAATTCATTTGTCGGCTCCGGCAATTATGACTGATAAGCAGATAAAAGAGTTTCTAGCTAGTAAAATAGACTGGATCAGGGCGAATAAAGCGAAAATGGAGACGCAAAAGGTTAATGATAAACAGTTTGTGACGGGAGACGTTGTTTGTTTTTTAGGAAATTCGTATACGTTGTGTGTTATTAATAGAGACAAACCACCCAAGATTGAAGTTGAAGACGAAAAAATCAATATCTATTGTAGACCTCAATATACTGCCGAAATGCGAAAAGCATTGATGCGTGAGTGGTATCGCAGGCAATTATATGTCATTCTTCCGCCTCTCGTTGTCAAATGGGAGAATATACTGAAAGTTAAGGTAAAGCATGTTCAAATAAATCAGGCGCAAACATTGTGGGGGAGCTGCAATGTGCGTACTCACCATGTTCATTTTAGTATCAATCTAGCAAAGAAACCCTTGCGTTGTATCGAATATGTGGTGGCTCACGAATTGACTCATCTGATAGTGAGGGGACATAACGAGAAATTCTACAACATACTCGATGGTTCTTTTGAGGATGCTGCAGAATTAAAACGAATACTTAAGCAGAGAGAAGAACGCTAAATGTGTTTGTGTACCAAGTGCCCTTCTACATATATGGCGCTAAAAGGCCGTGCGGGACAAACCGATTCGCATATGCCGCAACCGATGCAACGGGTTGTATCTACGACGGGTATCTTGGGCGAATAATCATCATTAGGGTCTTTAACCATCATTTGAATGGCTCCATTCGGACAATGGCGTGCACAGTTTCCACACGTGATGCCGTCTGTGTTGACTAAACAGTTCTTGCTTATCCATACGGCATGTCCTATTTGAATAGACGATTTTTCTGCACGAGTTATTGGGCGAATTGCTCCTGTAGGGCATACATGTGAGCATCGCGTGCACTCTGGACGACAAGCACCATCTGTGAATTGCATTTCAGGTTGCATCAACGTCGATAGTCCACTTGATGGATGCAATACTTGATTTGGACACTCCGAAATGCACAACTGACATGCCGTACAATGTTCGGCAAGATGAGCGGCACTTAATGAACCCGGAGGAACAAGTGTTGTCTTGCGACGGGGTACTTCTTTGTTCTTTATTGCGGCCAAACCACCGTCGATATTTTTCTTCTGTGCTTTTATGGCCGTTGCAACAGTTACTATACCAGCCATACTCAAGAATGTGCGACGAGAAGCTTCGGCGTCTGTTTTTATATGCTCTTCGAGTGCCGTTTTCTTCTTCTCTGTTTTAACACCTTTCGATGGCATGAATTTGTATTGGATGGCATTTTTGTGGCACTTTCCAGTGCAATTCATGCACACCACACATCGGCTATAGTCTATTTTGTGCGTATCGCTATTGATGCACGACGATTTGCAGTTCTTTTCGCAAAGATGGCAACTATTGCACTTTGTAGTATCGATACTTATCTTGAATAGAGAAAAGCGCGAAACAAATCCGAGGAGCGTTCCAACAGGACAAATCGTGTTGCAGTATGTACGGCCGTTTCGCGCAGCTAGCAGTCCCACAGCAATCGTCGTCACTATAGCGATCAACAGAGGTACGATACTTTTCAACCATACATAGTGAGCCTGATAAAAAGCATAGCTGTTCAATCTCTCGGCGATATACGCCAAAAAATCGTTTCCAAATTGATAGATGGGGCCGAATATGTTTGAGGCCATTCTGCCGTATGCACTGTATGGTTCTATGAGACCCGCAATGGATCCGAAGCCTGCTACTAACAATATAATGAATGCGATGAAAACAATACTTCGTAAAATTCTCTTTTCGGTCGAAAAGCTGAAGCGATTGCGTTTGATCTTTCCACGGATATGCGAAATAATATCTTGGAAAGCACCCAAAGGACAAATAATCGAACAATAGATGCGTCCGAACAGCAGTGTTAAGACCAATAGAGCTATGACAGTGACAACATTCACCGCCAAGATAGCAGGTATGAGTTGAATCTTTGCCATCCAGCTGAAATAGGTCCGTATTATTCCTGTGAAATCAAGAAATAACAACGTGATAAATACAAAAAATATGATTTCGAGTGTGATTCTTATCTTTCGTAACATATTTGCTTTTTTTAGAGTTCTGTACTTTGTAATTTCAGTTTATTGGTAAACTGGTCTATCTTTTCCATTTCGGTAGGTATCTCTATATGTTGCGGACATTTGGGTAGGCAGGCACCACAATTGACGCAATTTTGAGGTTGACGTTGGCGTGGCACGGCACGGTCTAGTCCGAGCAGAAAAGCCCGACGAGCTTTTCGGTAGTCTTTGTTTTGAATGTCTGCCGGGTAGTTCCCTTCGTCAAGACATTTGTTGTATTGGCCGAAAATACCGGGTATGTCGAGCCCGTATGGGCAAGGCATGCAATACTTGCAACCCGTACAGCCGATATAAGGAAATTTGCTGATACCATCGACTATATCATTAAGCAGCGCTTTCTCTTTATTGTTGACCGATTGAAGAGGAGAGTAGGTCTTTATATTTTCTTGAAGATTCTCCATATATGTCATACCGCTCAAGACAGTCAGTACATCCGGATAAGAGCCGGCATATCTGAAAGCCCATGCAGCAGCCGAGTCATTAGGACGTATTTGCTTCAGTTTCTCAAGCAAATGAAATTCTATCTTAGCCAAACGACCTCCGCGAAGCGGTTCCATGATAACAGATTGGATGTGGTATTTCTCCAGTTGCTCATATAGATAATTGGCATTGACATCATCTTTGGATGCATGTTCCCAATCAAAGTAGTTGAGCTGAATCTGAACGAAGTCCCAATGTACTTTATTGTGCATAGATAAGGCATAGTCGAAGACCTGAGGATTGCCATGAAATGAGAACCCTAAATTTCTAATGCGCCCGGCTTTGCGTTCTTCGATCAAGAAATCGAGCATACCATTATTTATATAGCGTTTTTGATAATCTTCTATACTGCGGCCTATAGCATGCAACAAATAATAATCGATACGGTCTACCTGTAGCAACTTAAAAGAATTGTGGTACATCTCCATCGATGCTTCGCGCGTGGCTGGAGTGTCATCGTCATCAATGAAATTGGACAATTTGGTAGCAATAAGAAATTTGTTGCGGGGATGCTTTTTTAATGCAATGCCTATAGACTCTTCGGACTTGCCTTGACAATAGCGTGGCGAAGTGTCGAAGTAGTTAATGCCATGGGCTATGGCATAGTCTGTCAGTTTGTTCACCATGTCCTGATCGATCACATCGTCATCATCTTCTTTTATTTTTGGCTTGGTCGGAAGTCGCATGCAGCCATATCCCAAGATGGATATTTTATCGCCCGAATTTCTATTTGTTCGATAAGTCATTTTCCCAACAGGAACATCTTCACTATTATTACCTTTAGTATTACAACCATAAATAGCCGCAGTCGTGATGACAGAACCGACTCCTATGGTCTTAAGGAAATCACGTCGATTGATATGTCTTTTGTTCATCCTATAGTTGTTTTTGCTATTATTGCATTCTGATTTTAGACAAAAATAGAGAAAATAATCCATTATCAATCAAATAGAATACCTTAAATAAGGTTATTTTGATAATTTATTATATTACTTACTTCGCTGATAACGAAAAAGCTCTATCGAGAGTGTACAAACAAAAGAAATAATCTTTTACTTTGCATTGCAATCTTATATAGGCTGTATCAATCATAAGGATGTACAATGAAAATAATTCTCGCTATCGATTCATTTAAGGGATGCTTGTCGTCTGTCCAGGTAGAAAAGGCCGCTCAAGAAGGCATACTGAAGATTTATCCATCGGCAGAAGTTATTGCTTTGCCTATTGCCGATGGGGGCGAAGGTACTCTTGAGGCGATGTTGAGTGCGAATAAAGCAATAAAAGCAGTATCGATCGTAGCACACGATCCTTTGATGCGCCCTATACAGGCTTCTTATGGTATGTCGGTTGACGGTAAGACTGCCATATTGGAGATGGCCCAAACATGTGGTTTGACTTTGTTATCGGTTGCAGAGCGCAATCCGCTGATGACGACCTCTTTTGGATTGGGCGAACAGATAGCAGATGCGATAGACAAAGGGTGCAGGCAATTAATAATAGCAGTGGGTGGCAGTGCTACCAACGATGCCGGCATCGGCATGTTGCAGGCGTTGGGTTATCGTTTTTATGATAAGTCGGGAAAGCCTGTAGCCAATAATGCAAAAGCTTTGATGAAAACAGAGCATATTGATTTGACACTTGCTAAGAGGCTTCCACCCGATTGTTCCATTACCGTTGCCGTCGATGTGACAAATCCTCTGTATGGAGAATATGGAGCATCCTTCGTTTTTGCTCCACAAAAAGGAGCATCGCCTCATATGGTGGAAGAACTGGATGAAGGACTTCGCCATTTTGCTGAAGTCGTATCCAAGTGTTTGGGGCAAGATTATTCCAATATACCGGGTACAGGAGCTGCTGGTGGGGTGGGCTTTGCTTTAAAAAGCTTTATGAATGCCCACTTTAAATCGGGCATAGATTTGCTACTCGATGCTCTAGACTTTGACCGACTGATAATCGATGCAGATCTTATTATTACCGGCGAGGGGGCAATAGACCGTCAGACATTGATGGGAAAGGTACCTTTTGGTATATTAAAGCGTTCTGTATCGTCTCGTAAAGATGTAATTGCCATAGCTGGAAAAGTAACAGACAAAGAGCTTCTTTTGAGCGGCGGTTTCAAAGACGTGCTTTGCATTAACCGTCCTGACGTAGATTTGGTATTGGCGTTGAAGCCCGACTATGCCTATGCTCAGGTGGTAAAAAAAGTCCAAAAACTTATGAAATCTTTCCCGCTTCAATCTGTTCTTTCTTTATAATAGGAATATAAAATCTGAAACATGCTCCTTTATCATAATCCGGATCCACCCAAATTTTACCACCTAGACGTTCTACTGCTATTCTACAGATAGAAAGTCCTAAACCAAACCCTTGGGCATAAGCATTTAGTTTGGTAAAACGCTCGAATATGGTACTTCGTTTTTCGGGAGGAATTCCGCAGCCTGTATCTTTCACAGCAAACAGCATACGTTTCTTTTTGTTGTCGACATTGAACGATAGCGTAATGCTTCCTTCTTTTGTGAATTTGTTTGCATTGGTCAACAAGTTAATAAAAATTTGTTGTATGTATTTCATATCAATTGGCACGACATATTCTGTTAGCGATGATTCAAATTTATATTCCAAGTTAGAAGGATGAGCCGTTTGCTCGGTGAGTAGAAGCGATTTGCACAACCCCACAATATCTTCGTTCTCATAATTGAATTTTATGTAGTTCACTTCGAGTCTGGAGAGGTCCAATACGTCGTTGATAAGATTCAATAAGAGGTTCGAGTTTTGTTGGATGATTATCTTGAATTCTTCTTTCTGGTCATCCGGAATCTCCGAAGTCGTGAGTAGATTGGTAAAACCTACAATTGCATTGAGTGGGGTTCGTATTTCGTGGCTCATATTGGCAACAAAGGCTTTCTCCAATTTTGCCGATTCTTCTGCTTTCTCTTTTGCTTCCATCAGTTCTTTTTGCGAAATGAGAAGAGCATTCTTCAACGTATTGGTCTTGATAAGGAAATAGATAAGAATTAAAATAATACCGGCTAGAATAATAAAAGCGATTGATATGCTTATCATAAGGTTCTCATACTTTTTCCAAAAGCTTTCCGGTTGATTGATATATGTTGCATTCTTGGGTAATAGTTTGGTCTTAATATGATTCTGTGCCACTACTCGCGCATCGAAAAGGTGATTGAGCGGTAGGATGTTGATCTTCACATTGCCATGATTTTTCATATTGATATAGCGGTACGCATCCTTTGCCAGATCTTTCCCTGTATTGCGATAGCAAGGAGTGTAGCCTCCTATAGCCCAGTTTCCTATTCCGATAGTGGAGATAGAGAACACCGGTAGTTTTGAATTTACATCTTTCATCAAATAGACGGTATTGTGCAAGAAGAATCCTTCGTTTTTGTCCATTCGCCAACTGCCCAATACCAACACTGTTCTATCATGTAACTTGGTCAACTGGCTTATCATCGAATAAACCGTATTTTTACGTCCGTCCAACGCCAGATATTCGTATTCGGGATGTTTCTTCATTTCCTGATTGATGAACGCATGTTGGCATATACCGCCGCAGCTGTTGTCTGTAAGAAATGCTATCTTTTTAGTCTTCGGATATAACTTTTTGATGAGTTGAATATTCTTGTCTATATTGTATTCGTAAAGGTATCCTCCCACGATATTATATGGTTTGGCAAGAGTAATGACGTCCTCGCACTTGATTTCTATATTTGCAGGATCAAACTTCCCTTTTGGAAATCGCAACGTGTTGCGGGTGATCATTGCGGCCATGATTGGTATATGAGGCAATTCGTGTACCGGTTGAGACAAGTATGCGGTAAACGCTTCTTGTCCCAGAAATATGATGAGCGCGGGCTTCGGCCTATATGAAGCGTATTTGTTCAGAATATCTTTCATCATTTGGCTCCATTTGGGTGATTCAGAGAGAGCCTTACAGTTCATGTTTTCGATGATGATGTCCCGATCTATTTCTTTCTTTTTGTATTCAGCAAAGAAATTAGATATATAGGATGACATGCTTTGTGCATCCGGATTGTATGAGCTAACTATAACAATGGGTGCTTTTTCATTATTTTGTGCGCAAACATTGATTGTCAAGAACGAGTATGATAATAACAGAAAGAACAATAATTTTGCATTGCACAAGTAAAGTGAATTTTTATGCTTCATTCGTTTAAAACCGCTATTTTGTGTGGCAAAGATATGATTATATTTTATTTAAAGGAAAGAATATACTGAGATTTTTGTATCGATCCGAGATAAATTAAGAATAAACTTCTTAAGGAAACATCAAAGAAAAAGTCGTCTGATGTTTTTCCGTATCACTGCGAAGTATGATATTGCCTCCGCTCAAACGCATAATCTGTTTGGCAAGTGATAGCCCTATACCGCTCCCGTCCGCTTTTGTAGTAAAAAAAGGGACGAATATATGTTCTATTTCTTCAATGGGTATCAAAGGACCGTTGTTGGATATGTCGATATATACCGATTCTTTGCTATCGCAATAGGCTTTTATTCCTATCATACCATTAGACTGTTCAGAGCCGAGGGCCTGGATCGCATTTTTCAGTAAGTTGAGCACTACTCTAGTTATGAGATTCTCGTCGGCAAAAACTATTAAATCATTGGGTTCGACATCGATTGTGATTGAAATGTTGGGAGATGGTATTTGGCACTCCATCAGTTCTTTCATTCGCTGAGCGAAGCTCTTCACATAGAACAGAGAAGGAGAGGGGGTAGGAATATGTGTGAATTTACGGTAATTCTCTACAAAATCGATCAATCCATTGCCTGTTTTATGAATAACGTTTAGTCCGTTGCGGATGTCGTTCTCTTTATCTCCGATCTTTGTAAGCATCGTTTCGGTCAACGACGTAATGGGAGTCACTGCATTCATTATTTCATGCGTCAATACACGCGTCAATTTTATCCAAGAATCTAACTCGTTCTCATCCAGTTCGCTATTGATATCATTGATGGCCAGTATGCGCACATTTATACCTTTCAATTTCGTTGCCGAGGCGCGTATGGACAAATGGGTGATACCGCGTTCGTTTGGGAATGAGATTTGCTGTTTCTCACCGGGTTTAATATTTTGTACGATGTTTTTTAATCCTTCGTCTATCCGAAGCAGCTGCATAGTATGGGTGAAGACAGAGAGTCCCAACAGATGCAGGGCTTCGTTATTGGTTTGGTATATATTGCCCTTTGCATCTACAACAATGATTCCCGTATCTACCGAATTGATGATTAATTCATAGTACTTTTCACGTTGTTGGGCTTCATTGCGTGCTTGCCATAATATTTGAGTGATGCGGTTGAGTGATTCGTTGACCAGTTGGTCGTCTTTTGAAATGTTTTCGGTAGCATATTTGAACGAATAATCAGCATTGTCGATGGCATCGAACAAGAATGCGACTTTTTTTACATTGCGCCGATACTGTATATAGATGTTTCGAAACAAATACCCTTCTAAAAACAGAAATGCTATAAAGAAACTCCATAAGTGGTATACGGCCAGAAGTGTTATTCCGCTCGTGAGAATAACACCGCCTGTCAAACTGACAATAATTTGAAAACGACCACTTATCATTTTCTTTTTCATAATCCGTACTTCTTTATTTTATTATATAAGGTCTGTCTCGAAATACCTAGTTGAGTGGCAACCAATGATAAATTACCTTCAAATTTATCGATCGTATTGCGTATAAGTTGACATTCCATATCTTCGAGCGTAGTGATCTCGGTGCTAGGTCTGTCTTGTTTTGGTTGTCGACAGTCTATTTCGTTGGCCGAAATTTGTCTACTTTCGCTGATGATCACAGTTTTCTCTATGGTGTGTTCCAATTCACGTATATTGCCGTACCATGATTGTTCTTTCAATTTGGCTTGTGCATCGGGCTGCAATGTCAATGCAGGCTTTCCGTAGATGTCGGCATATTTTGCCAAGAAAATATCGGCAAGAGGAACAATATCTTCACGTCTTTCTCTCAATGCCGGAATATGTACCTGAATGGTGTTGATACGATACAAAAGGTCTTCACGAAACTGCTCTTTGTCGACCATCTCTTGCAGATTGCGATTGGTGGCGCATATTAGTCTTACATTTATAGGGATAGGCTCGTTGCTTCCTACCCTGACAATTCTGCGGTTTTGCAAAGCTGTCAGTAGCTTCGCTTGCAGATGATATGACAAATTTCCGATCTCATCGAGAAAAAGAGTTCCATTCTCTGCCATTTCGAATTTTCCTGCACGGTCTGCGTGTGCATCAGTAAAGGCACCTTTGGCATGTCCAAAGAGCTCGCTTTCGAATAAGGTTTCGGTAATAGCTCCCATATCTATAGGCACCATTGGTCCGCTTTCCCTGTTAGATAAACGATGTATTTCGTTGGCAAGCATTTCTTTACCTGTACCATTCTCTCCGGTTATTAAAATATTGGCATCCGTTTTAGAAACCTTTTCTATTAGCGAACGAAGTTGTTTCATGCTGTCGCTCTCTCCCCAAAACATCTTATGACGACTATCGGTCGCTTCTCGTTTATTTGTTTTAGGATACCTTGCTTGATTATATGCCATCAAAAGCGTTTCTACCAATTTAGTATTATTCCATGGCTTTACTATAAAATCGGCAGCACCTTCTTTGATACCTTTCACTGCAAGTTCAATATCAGCATAAGCCGTGAATAATACAACCTGCGTCTTTGACCTTATGCTTTTTATTTGTTGAAGCCAGAAGAGACCTTCGTTTCCACTATTGATGCCACTGGTAAAATTCATATCAAGCAATACTACATCCGGAGTATGTTCTCGAAACGTAGCAGGTATAAGATTGGGATTTGAAAGTGTGAAAATATTCTTAAACGTATTCTCGAGCAGCATCTGTACCGCAGTTAAAATGTTGCGGTTGTCATCGACAATTAAAAGTGTACCTTGTTTTGACATATATGAGAGTAATGATATGATGTAGCAAAAATAGTTTATTTCTTTTTTATTTCCTAACCAGTGTCCAACTATTGGACACTATTTTGTTTAAAATCCATGTCTAGGTTAAAGAGAGAGAATCTTTGCCGAATAGGTTGTCGCTTAAGTATCAGTGCCGAAAGGGTTGCTGCTAAAAGTGGCTACAAAAAGGATATGCCTACTCATGAACCAAACGTTGTAGAAACAAGATACTATACTTATTGTCTTCACATAAGGTTGTTTTTCATAAAACAATAAATGCTTATGGTCGTCTCACACTTGTGCGACAGTTGTCTCACAAGTGTGAGACAACTGTCGCACGGGAGTGATACAAGTGTCTCACAGCTGTGAGACACTAATACAAACAGGATGTACTTCTGAAATCGATTGTTTAGATTCTGTTATACAAAAAAAGTGTGCCTCAAATGAAGCACACTTTTTTTGTATATAATCAACGTCTTTTATTCGAATTTGCCATACATTGTAGGCAACAGACGGCGATCGCCAAGTGTATTGTCCACACGCGCAACGTTTATCCAGAACTTGTTATCGCGAACACTTTCGATAGGATATGCTGCTTTTTCTCTGCCATAAGAGTGTGACCAATTGTCATTGACAATTTCGTATTCGGGGTGAGGCGCATTAAGTAGCACGTTGTCTTCTTTGTCGGCCACACCGTTTTTCACTTCTTCTATTTCGGCATAAATAGTTTCCATCACCTTCACAAAGTTGTCGAGTTCCGATAGACTTTCGCTTTCGGTGGGCTCTACCATCAAAGTGCCATGAACAGGGAAGGAAAGAGTAGGAGCATGATAGCCATAATCCATCAGACGTTTGGCGATATCATTCTCTGATATACCGGTTTCTTTTGCTATATTGCGGCATTCCAGAATCATTTCATGACCTACAAAACCGTTTACTCCACGATAAACGATACCATAAGTGTCTTGCAGGCAAGCGGCCAAATAATTGGCATTGAGTATTGCAGCTTTTGTAACAAAAGTAAGACCTTCGATACCCATCATGCAAATGTAACCGTATGCAATAGGCAGAATACCGGCACTACCAAATGGTGCAGACGATACTTCATTGTCTGAAGCGCCGAACAAATCGTGTCCGGGCAGGAATGGAAGCAAGTGCTGAGCAACACAAACAGGGCCTACTCCAGGACCGCCACCGCCGTGAGGGGAAGAAAACGTCTTGTGCAAGTTGAGGTGGCATACATCGGCGCCGATAGTTCCGGGATTGGTAATACCTAATTGGGCATTCATGTTAGCACCATCCATGTACACTTGAGCGCCACAGGAATGAATAATTTCACATATTTCTTTGATATCTGTTTCGAAGATGCCATGAGTAGATGGATATGTGATCATTAACGCTGCCAATTCTTCTTTGTTCTCTTCGGCTTTCTTTCGTAGATCGTCCATATCCACATTGCCATGATTGTCGCATGCACATATCACAGGAGTGAACCCTGCTTGAACAGACGATGCGGGGTTGGTGCCATGGGCAGATGCCGGAATAAGAACTTTACGGCGATTGCCTTGACCGATACTCTCGAGATAGGAATGAATGATACGAAGCCCCGTATATTCTCCTGCTGCACCCGAATTGGGTTGGAATGTTACACCCGCAAAGCCTGTAAGCACTTCCAATTGATGGCTTAGATTATCAATAAGTTCTTTGTAACCTTTGGCTTGATCTTCAGGAACTAAGGGGTGAATACTCATGAACTCCGGGCAACTCAATGGAATCATTGTAGATGCCGGATTCAACTTCATCGTACAAGAGCCAAGTGAGATCATCGAATGAGTCAAACTGATATCTTTTCTGTCAAGACGTTTGATGAAACGCATCATCTCGGTCTCTGTATGATACTTGCAGAATACTTCGTGAGTAAGATAAGAAGAGTTGCGGCGTAGCGTCTCGGGAATATTATATTGTTCGCTGAACGGACATTTTCCTTCGTCTTTGATTTGCTTTCCGGCTGCAACTTCGAATATATGGAGCAATTGATGAACTTTCTCTGCATTTGTTGTTTCGTCGATGCTATATCCCACATCTCCATTCTTGTAGTAATGCAAGTTGATTTTGTTTTCGAGAGCAACGGTGCGAATAAATGCTGTTGTAATAGATTCGGGCAAAGCAATACGAACGGTGTCGAACCAACTGTTATTGCGTGTGGTATAGCCGATCGATTTGAGCGATTGAGTCAACGTTGTTGTTATGGCAGCGATACGGGTTGCAATATTTCGAATACCTTCTTGTCCATGATAAACGGTATAAAAGCCCGCCATGATGGCCAATAGTGCTTGAGCAGTACAGATGTTAGATGTTGCTTTTTCGCGTTTAATGTGTTGCTCGCGTGTCTGTAATGCCATGCGGAAACAAAGTTTGCCATATTTATCTTTGGACCAACCGATAATACGGCCGGGCATATTGCGTTTATATTCATCGCGTGTTGCAAAGTAAGCGGCCGAAGGTCCACCGTAAAACATGGGTACACCCAAACGTTGGGTACTACCAAACACAATATCGGCTTCCCATTCTCCCGGAGGAGCAATCAATGCTAGACTTAAGATATCGGCATCCACTGCAACTTTGCATCCGCTTTCGTGAGCTCTCTGAACAAACTCGCGATAATCTTCTACGCTACCATCGGCATTGGGGTATTGTACAATACAACCGAATACATCGGGAGTAAAATTAAAGTCTTTGTAGTTTCCGATGCGAATTTCGATCTCTTGAGGATAAGCACGAGTTTTCATTACGGCCAGTGTCTCTGGAAACACTTTTTCGTCGACAAATAATACGTTGGCACCACTCTTTTGTTTGTCGCGTGGACGAAGACCATGCATCATAGTCATTGCTTCGGCTGCTGCTGTCCCTTCGTCTAGTAAAGAACAGTTTGCCAACGGCATCGCCGTCAGATCGCAAATAGCTGTTTGGAAAACGAGTAAAGCCTCAAGACGACCTTGTGAAACTTCCGTTTGATAGGGCGTATAAGATGTATACCATACTGGATTCTCAAAAACGTTACGCTGAATAACAGCCGGCGTTATAGTGTTGTACCATCCTTCGCCGATATAACTGTCGTAAATCTTGTTTTTTGAAGCTAACGAGGCAATATGTTCTGCGAACTCATGTTCTGTCATTGCAGGATCCAACTCTAGTGGAGCCTTTAAACGAATATTGGCAGGGATAGTTTTGTCTATCAGTTCGTCTATAGAACTTACACCTACCTTTTTTACCATTTCGTTGATATCACTTTCGTTGATACCAACATGACGATTTTGCAATAAATCTTTTTTCATAGGTAAGGAACTAAGAATATTTAATAATTTGTTGAATTTCTAAAGAACGGGTTCTCTGCTTTTTCGATTCCGATAGTTGTTGGAGCACCGTGCCCCGGATATACAATGGTATCATTGGAAACGACAAAGAGTTTGTTTTGTATGTTCTCGATAAGTTCATCAAAATTGCCTCCCGTTAAATCGGCTCGTCCTACGCTTCCTTGGAAGAGAACATCACCGGAAAACATACATTTGTGTAATTTGCTATAAAAGACAAGTCCACCGGGAGAGTGGCCCGGAACGAGTAAACACATTAATTCCGTATTTCCGAATTTAATAACGTCGCCTTCTTGAAGATAAGTTCCAATATGAATCGGATCGTCTTTGTATTCCAATCCTAAAGATCGGCTTTGCCCGGGCATTGACTCCAGCCAAAACTCGTCGGCTTTATTCGCTTCGGTCTGCACATTGAATTCTCTTTCTACAAATGCGTTGCCTAGTACATGATCTGGATGCAAATGCGTATTCAGCAAGTGTTTCAAATGCAAATTGTTATTTACTATAAAGTCCTTCAAAGCCTGCTTCTCTGAATTGTAGTAACATCCTGGGTCAATCACAACGGCGTCGCCCGTTTCGTCCCACAATATATAGCAATTGACAGGAAGAGGATTGAATTCGAATTTCTTTATCTTCATTTTCATCTTTATATATAGTATTATTTTTTACTTTTATTGATCACTACATGTACTACCTTTTTTGTTTCGAAAAACTCTTCTTCAAAAACATCCGATAGGTTGAAGACTGTGGCAAGATTGGCAAATGATTTTATTTCTTCGTCCAGATCGCCACCTTTTAAGCAAATAATTCCATTGGGTAAAGCATTGTGTTGTTCGGGAGAAATGTTTTTTCGTGCAATTTTGATTAAGCTATCTAAACGCATAACAGCTCTGCTGATTACAAAATCATACAGAGCTTTTTCTTGTTCGGCTCGCTTATGGTAAAGCGATACGTTCGTTAGTCCAATGGCTTTTGCAACTTCGGTTGCCACTTGTATCTTTTTACCGATACTATCTATTAACTGGAATTTCACATTGGGGAAGAGGATAGCTAGCGGAATACCTGGAAAGCCGCCTCCTGTTCCGATATCAAGTACGCAAGAATGATCTTTGAACTGGATAATTTTAGCGATACCCAACGAGTGAAGTACATGTCGTTCATAGATATTCTCTATATCTTTGCGAGAAATGACGTTGATTTTAGTATTCCAATCCGCATATAATTCTCCCAATTGGGAAAATTGTTGTTTTTGCGTATCAGATAGGTTGGGAAAGTATTTGTTGACAATATCCATATGATGCAGTTTTGAACTATATCAGCTCTAATGATTTGAATGTTTTCTCTTCCATGATATTCTTCAATTTGTCAAAATCTACATGGACCATAATAATGCCGGTATTATAAGGAGCTATCTCGTCTATGTTATAGACAAATACAATGCCTTTGTCATCGAAATAAAAGTTCTCGGTAGGCGATATGTTGCCTGTCGCACCGTATCCTTTATCGGCAAGTTCTTCGGCAGAGTGTACTTTATGATCAATCATTAATTGTTTTACAATAATTGCTGTCAAATCATTTTGATAGTTCGGCTTAAATAAATCTACCAATTTTATTATCCGCATTTGTTTTAAATCGAAATTTTGATAAGTTGTAGCATACATATTGTGTGCTCCGCCAGTATATTCATTGAAGTTCATTTCATAGGTCAGTAAATCGTTTTGTTGATATTTTACTTTCCCTACAATCGAACGGTAATAATTGTACCATTGGTAAACCGAACTGTCTGCTTCTTGTTTAAAGTTGGGCTCAAGTTCTTTGCGATAATTACTCAGATAATCGTTGGTGTATTTCTGAATAGCATTCTGAGGATTCAATGACGAATATCCACTTCCTAAACAAAATGCAAGAATCGATTTGGTAAGTGTATCTTTCAAAGATGCATTATCACATAAATTGGGATATGCAATGTTGATAATCAAATTGCAATATGGCTTTTGCTTGTCACCGAACAGATGTTCTATGCGAGCAACCTTTATACTATCGAAAGCAATACGCTTTTTATTGCTCATCTTGCTACTACAAGACGAAAACAGAAAAGCACTTGTTATGATTATGACTAATATACTGACATAATGCTTCTTCATTCGTTCTTTATCTTTAATTTATTCTATAGTACATAAAGAAATATGGAACAAATATAGCACTTATTCATGATATTTTTATTGAGATTTCCATAAAAATAATTAGCTTTGTTCAATTGAAAAGTGAATCTATGTGATGAATTTGAGATCTATGTCTTTCATTATGGGGATTTTAATATTATTGCTGTCCCTTTGCTCTTGTGAAGATTTACCTTCTTCACGCGAGGTTCATTACGTTGACTCGCTCAATAATATATCCTATAAAGATAGGTATATAAACATTGTAGAATCGTCAAATAAGGCTCTGCAAGCATATAGTGTATGCCGGATGTATAGCCGTGGTAAAGCCGAAGCGTGTAATAATCTTGCTTTCACTTATTTCATGAAGATGAATTTTGAGAAAGCTGAAGATTTATATAATACGGTAGGAAGTATCTCTAAAAATGAAATAGAGTTGTTGATTGCCGATATTGGTCTTATGAAGATCTATCAGCGTACGGCAATGAATGAGGCCTTTTATAAAAAGCGCAATGATGCAAAAAAGAGAATGCGTCATATCGATCAGGATTCATATGTCAATATGCGACCACATGATGTGGAGAGGTATAACTATGCTTGTTCTGATTTTTATATTACTTCGGCTATCTACTATTATTATCTTAGGCAACACGAAGAGGCTGTCTCATCAATAAATGCTGTCAATTCTAAGTGGCTCACAACAGACTCTTGCCAATGGATGTATTATCATTATCTGAAAGGTTCTGCATCTCTTTGTTCCGGTACTACTGCTGACGAACAAAAGCTTAATTGTTTTGATGAGCTCTACATGGCATGGAAAGCCGCTTCGTTGCAGAAAGTAATTTATTTTGAAGCGAATGGATTGCAAAGCATCTCTGATATGTTGGCAGCAAGAAACTCTTATCAGTACTTCGTAATAAGAAGAGGATACCGATTGGCAGAGATGAATATTCGGGTAGATTCAATAATGCCTCTTCGCATGGCCCAACGTTCGCTCGATATATTCAATGAATACCAAGATCCTTATCAAGTAGCAGGTTCGTTGGTCACAATTGCCAAATATTACAATATACACGGGCTCTATACTGATGCTTATCAGATATTGGTCAAGGCATTGAACTTGGTTAATCAGCATCACCAAAAATATTACCATCACAAAAATCCTTCGGAACTGCTTCTTCCATTCGCACCCAATGACACGGTTAATAGAGAATTGCACTGGATTAATTCCGAACGTTCTAAGACAGTGCCTGAATGGTTGTTGTCGATCAGAGAACAGTTGAGCGTGACCTATGCAGGACTGGGAAATAAAATAGCATCTGACTATAATCGGAATGCGTATCTGGATATTTTGAATTATACCCGGCAAGATAAACTACTCGAAAATCGATATAAAGCTTTGAGAGAAGAGTTGCATAAGCTGAATGCCATTTTTATCATTACATTGCTTGGTACAGCTTTGGTGATTCTATTGCTCTGGCGTTTTAATAAATATGCTCGGGAAAAAGATTCTCAGCATAATGCTTTACTTAAATATCTGTTGGATGAATGTAGGCACATTACCACTTATTCGGCTGAAGAAGCATCTGCTAAGATGGAAGATTTACTTCAAATAAACCATAAAAATAAAGATGATATAACTATTCGTCGTATACAAATGCCTTACTTAGCGTGGGTTATAGATAATAGAAAGGCATTGATGCAATTATCTGAAGAACAAGATCGGCTAGATAAAGAAAAGTATTTGTCTCAACAGCATCTTATAGAAAATAAACGTCAGAATATTACTAAGAAAACATGTTTGTCTATTGTCAATTCTATTAACCCATACATCGATAGAATTGTAAACGAAGTCTACAAACTGAGAGCAGATCAAGATGGTGATCAGGATGAGGTTCGGAAAGAAAGGTTACAATATATTGATGAATTGGTAACAACAATCAATGATTATAATGATATTCTGAGTCAGTGGATAAAAATGCGTCAAGGTTCTATTAGCCTGAATATCGAAAGCTTTGAGCTGAATGAATTATTTGCTCTTATTAAAAAGGGAAGGCGTACATTTGAAATGAAATCCCAGAATTTGGTGATCGACGATACAGATGCGATAGTCAAAGCAGATAAATCGCTGACTCTTTTCATGATAAATACACTGACAGAGAATGCTCGAAAATATACGTCAGAAGGTGGTAGTGTTCATGTATGTGCTGAGTTGACGGATAAATATGTAGAGATTTCTGTCGAAGATACCGGACGTGGCTTGTCTTCTGATGATATAGGTAAGATATTGGGAAAGAAAGTTTATGATTCAAGTTTTATCGGACTGAAAGATGCCGAGAATATTGATTCTTTGAAGAAAGCCAAAGGCAGTGGTTTTGGGTTGATAAATTGTAAGGGAATCATAGAGAAATATCGTAAGACAAATCCGCTTTTTGATGTTTGTCTTTTTGGCATAGAAAGCACGCTTGGTAAAGGTAGTCGATTTTTCTTCCGTATACCCAAAGGAATAAAGAGAACTTTAATCATATTCTGCTGTTTGTTTTTCTCTTTTGCTTTGCAGAGCTGTCATCATGAAGACGAAATGAAAGAGAAGGATGCGGCAATAGACTCTATTGCAAAAATAGAAAAGCAACCTGGATTTGAGTTATTATTAAACAAAGCCTCTCGATATGCCGATTTAACCTATTTCAGTAATGTATATAAGCATCATAGGCAGGCTCTGTTGTATGCCGACTCTGCAATTGCATGTCTCAATGCTCATTATAAGAAATATTCAAAACATCCTAAATATTTCATGAAATTGGTAGGCGATGGTACACCTGCCGAGATAGAGTGGTGGAATAGAATGTACGACTCAGACTTTCACGTTGTTCTAGATATTCGTAATGAAGCCGCTGTTGCATTTCTGGCATTGAAAGAACTGGATGGATATGAGTATAACAACGACGCTTATACGTCACTCTATAAATTGCTTGGCGAAGATAAATCAATAGGGGAGTATTGTCGTCATTTACAGCGTTCGGCTACAAACAAAACAGTAGAGCTGTTTATATGTTTTGTACTTATCATTATTTCTTCTTTAGCTTATTATTTCTTTTTTGTTAGAAAACGATTGATAAATAGGATGAATATGGAACAAGTTTTCACAATCAATGAACTGATATTGAAGACTAGCCTACAATCTTTTCCTAATGCTGATGATGATAAGGAAGAAGCAGAAAAAGAGAAATATAGAAATATTGAAGATAAGGTGATGAGCATCCCTAAAAGTATTGTCAATACAATCTTCGATGCGATGAACGAATTGATACCGATTGAACGAATAGGAATGGCTATCTTCAGCAACATGATAAAAGAACCCGCATTTGTTTGCAATCCAGAATGGACAGAAATGCCTGAAGGTATTAAGCATGTATACGAAAATCATCGACTATTGTCCGAAGGTAACAGGCTATTTCTACCTTTATTGGTTGATGTGGCGGATGAACAGAATTGTGTCGGTGCTCTTTATTTAGAGTTGAGGCCCGGAATTGATATCGGAACAGATATCCTTTTGATACAACTGATTGCTGAATATATGGCTATTGTCGTAATGAATTCAATTCTAAATGTCGCTTCCGATTATCGGAATATTGAGTGGGTCAAAGAAGATCTTAATAAATCTCGATATGAAGAAGGTTTGCTTCATGTACAAAACATGGTGCTTGATAATTGCCTTTCGACCATTAAGCACGAAACAATTTATTATCCTAATAAAATAAAGCAAATTGTGACGCAACTCATTAATGGTAATGATTCGGACATGAAATCAGAAAATATCGAAACTATTGGTGAATTGACGGATTATTACAGAGGTATTTTTACCATACTTTATTCTTGTGCCGCTCGTCAGTTGGATGAAGTAACCTTTAGGCGATCGACAATTAATGTAGCTGAGTTATCTAATTATGCTTTAAAGTACTTCCGAAAAAAGAATAAATACGGAAATGATGTAACATTTTACGTGGAAGCTATTGAAGGGGAGATAATAGGCGATATTATCTTATTGCATTTCATGTTAGAAAATCTTATTAATGAATCTCTGCAACATGAGCTGTCTGGTAATCTTATCTTCAATATAAAAGATGATGGCGATTATATTCGTTTTGAATTTATAGATACCCGGCGCTCTTTCAGTACCAATGAACTAAACAAAATGTTCTATCCTCAAATGGAACGGATAGAATATATGATATGTCGTCAGATTATCAGAGAACACGATGAATACGCCGGGCGCAGAGGATGTCGAATTAATGCCGAACCTTATGAAGGTGGAGGATTCACAATATATTTTACGCTAATAAAAAGTACTGTTAAATATGGAAGAAACAAAATTTAAGGTCATCATTGTTGAAGACGTAAAATTGGAATTAAAAGGGACCGAAGAGATATTTCGCCACGAAATACCTAATGTCGAGATAATAGGTACTGCTATGACAGAAGCTGAGTTTTGGCCGTTGATGGAGAAACAGAAACCTGATATGGTATTGCTTGATTTAGGCTTAGGAGGTTCTACGACTATAGGAGTAGATATCTGTCGTCATATTTTTATGAAATATGAAGGGGTTAAAGTGCTCATCTTTACTGGCGAAACATCTAATGAAAAACTTTGGATTGACGTACTCAAAGCGGGAGCAGATGGAATCGTATTAAAGACTGGCGAACTATTGACAAAAACCGAAGTGCAAGCAGTGATGGATGGAAAACATTTTGTTTTCAATGAGCCTATACTCGAAAAGATTATAGAACGTTATACGCGCTCTGTTGAAAATGAATACAAACGTCAAGAAGCTGTTATCGACTATGATATAGATGAGTACGATGAGCGCTTTTTACGCCATTTGGCTTTGGGATACACTAAGGAAATGATCTCAAATTTGAAAACCATGCCATTGGGAGTAAAGTCTTTGGAAAAGCGGCAGAACGAACTGATAAACCGTCTGTTCACTTCGGAAGAGCGTTTGGATGGAGTAAATGCTACAAGACTTGTTGTTAAGGCACTTCAATTAGGTATTATTGATCTAAACAACTTGCATCCAGATGAAGAATAGATGGCAAATGCCGCATCCGGCAACGATGTTTCTGCTATTGACATTGGCAGTCATTATCGTTTCATGGGTTTGTGATATATATGGCCTGAGTATAACGCTTTCGCCATCCGGAGAAGAAATCCGTGTACAAAATCTACTGAACGCCGACGGCATGCGCTGGATGTTACAAAATTTAATAACCAATTTCACTAGTTTCACGCCATTGGGAATGGCTGTTATTGCCATATTCGGTTTGGGGCTTGCCAATCATTCGGGCTTTATAGATGCTTGTATTCGATATAGTCGCAGAAAACATAAAAACTTATCTCGCTATGTCATCGTATGGGTCATTGCTCTTGGATTATTATCCAATATTCTGGGAGATGCCGGATATATTATCTTGTTGCCTATTGCAGCAGCCATGTTTAGGTCTGTAGGACTTAGTCCTATTGCAGGAATCATTACTGCATATGTTTCGGTGGCTTGTGGATACAGTGCAAATATCTTTCTTTCCATAATAGACCCTATCCTTTCTATTAATACAGAGAAGGCTGCATTTAATGCCCATGTATGGGATAGCAATATTGGTCCAATGTGCAATTATTATTTTTTCTTTGTTTCGACTATTGTTATAGGCTTCTTGATTTACTATATAACGAGTAAATCGTTATTGCCTTACATACAGCAGGGGCAAGAAACAATTTCTAAAGTAGATTATAAACCTTTATCGCGCAAAGAGCGTCGGGCATTCTATTTATCATTAATAATCGGAGCTATCTATTTCATCCTCTTTTTGCTTGTCGCAACTCTTCCCTTCGGTTTTTTAAGAGGAGTGGATGGAGGATTATTGTATTCTCCTTTTACAATGAATATACTTTCTATTTTATCTCTTGGAATAGCAATTATCGGAACAGTCTATGGATTTTCTTCTGGGCGTTATCGCAATGATCGCGATGTCGTAAATGGCTTGATCTCTGCCGTGGATATGCTCAGTATCTTTTTTGTAATAGCTTTCTTCGCTTCTCAGCTTTATGCTTGTTTTAACTATTCGCACCTTGACAAATACATCGCTGTCAATTTTGCCTCGTTGCTCACCTCTATGTCAGCTAGTCCTCTCATAACTCTTATTTTATTCATTTTATTCACAGCTCTTATAAATCTGGTGCTGTGTTCGGCAACCGGGAAGTGGGCTTTTATGGCATTTATATTTGTTCCATATTTTGCTAAGATAGGTGTTTCTCCTGATGTTGTACAATGTGCTTTTCGCATTGGAGACAGCTCTACGAATGCAATAACGCCCTTTTTATTATATATGCCATTGGTCTTAACTTATATGCAACAATATAATAAACAAATCACTTACGGCACTTTATTTCGATATACGTGGCGTTATACTTTGTATATATTAATTGCTTGGATTATTCTATTTACCTTTTGGTATCTGTGTGGAATACCTTTCGGCCGATAAAAATATGTATTTTATGGCAAATTCTTACTTTCAGTTTAAAAAGTTTACGATATATCAAGATAAATGTGCAATGAAAGTTGGCACTGATAGTGTTTTGCTCGGTGCTATGGCGTTAGTAAAGAGTGCAACAAATATTCTCGATATTGGTACAGGAACCGGAATTATTGCATTGATGTTAGCTCAACGCAACGATACAGCTAAGATTACTACAATCGAAATAGATGATGAGGCCTCAAAGCAGGCCAAGGAGAATGTGGCGGCATCTCCGTGGAAAGAGAGAATCAATATTATAACTGGAGATTTTAATTACTACCAATTTTTACAAAAGTTTGATTGTATTGTATCCAATCCGCCTTTTTATACCGAAGATCTGAAATGTCACGATCCTCTTCGTAACATGGCACGTCACACCGATTCATTGACTTTTGATGCTTTGCTTAGAGGAGTTCGTATTTTGTTGTTGGATAGGGGGGTATTTACGATCATTATTCCAAGTTCACAAGTTGAATCTTTTGTCTACACGGCATATGTATACGGATTATATTTGTTCTCTCAAATAACAATCTATTCTAAACAACAAAAGGTCTCCAAGCGTTCTATCCTTGTCTTTTCTACTGCTAAACAATCTGTTCAGCATGAAGTTTTGGTTATTCATTCAGATGATGGAACATATACTGCCGAATTTAAAGCTTTAATGCATGATTTTTATTTGAGGCTTGTTTGAAAATGGTTAAATGAAAATTAATAGAGTCTTTTTTTGTTCAGACGTATGTTACTGTCACAACCAACGAATGGTTACTGCGATAATTAACGAAATTATCATGAAATATTATTTTTAGTATAAACAATGTCCTTGCAGTAATGCGGGACTTAATATCTGCGTATATCTCAGTTCGGGATAATTAGTTAGGAAATAGAAATAAAAAGTTATTGAAGAAAAGCAATAAATAACATTAAATAATAAAATTCAAAGAGATGCTCTTGATCGTTTTTTATTTATCCCCAGAAAACCTAAATAAGTACGTATTTATAACGTGGGGCATTAAAAGTTTATGGAGAAATCTTTTTGTATTTCAAGGAAAAGCTGTAATTTTACACAATAATTTGAAATCAATTTGTATAATTTATAATTAGTTTTTAAATGCTTGAAGAAGATAAAATAATAAAGGTAAACATCGAGGATGAGATGAAATCATCGTACATTGATTATTCGATGTCTGTCATTGTTGCACGTGCTTTACCTGATGTTAGAGACGGATTCAAGCCGGTTCATCGCAGAATTCTGTATGGAATGATGGAACTGGGTAATACATCCGATAGACCAACAAAAAAATCAGCAAGAATTGTGGGCGAAGTATTAGGTAAATATCATCCTCACGGTGATTCATCTGTATATTATGCGATGGTTCGTATGGCTCAGAGTTGGTCAATGCGTTATCCGTTAGTTGATGGACAAGGGAATTTTGGTTCGGTTGATGCCGATCCACCAGCTGCTATGCGTTATACTGAAGCCCGCTTGAATAAGATGGGTGAAGAGATGATGCAGGATCTCTACAAAGAGACTGTTGATATGGTGCCCAACTTTGATAATACTTTGGTAGAACCTTCTGTGATGCCTACACGCATTCCAAATTTGTTGGTCAATGGTGCATCGGGTATTGCTGTCGGTATGGCAACTAATATGCCGACTCATAATTTGTCTGAAGTGATAGATGCTTGTATCGCTTATATTGAAAATAACGACATCTCTGTAGATGAGCTAATGAAGTATGTCAAGGCTCCGGATTTCCCAACCGGAGGATACATCTATGGCATGAGCGGGGTTCGTGAAGCTTATGAAACGGGCCGCGGTAGGGTTATTATGCGTGCTAGAGCAGAAATCGAAACGGATGATTCTCATGATAAAATTATTATTACAGAAATACCTTATAATGTAGTCAAATCAGATTTAGTGAAATATATCGCTGATTTGGTGAAAGAAGGAAAAATCACAGGAATTTCTGATATAAAAGATGAATCTTCAAAGCGTGACGGTATGCGAATCGTCATTTATGTGAAGCGTGATGCCAATGCGAATGTATTGCTAAACAAATTATATAAGATGACCGCTCTTCAATCATCTTTCAGTGTGAATAATGTCGCTTTGGTCAATGGACGTCCTCAATTGTTGAATCTGCATGATATGATTAAATATTTTGTGGAACATCGCCATGAAGTGGTTATTCGCCGCACGAAGTTTGATTTAAGGAAGGCTCAAGAAAGGGCTCATATTTTAGAAGGTTTGATTATTGCTTCGGATAATATTGACGAAGTAGTACATATCATAAAGGGTTCTAAAACCCCTAGCCAGGCAATAGAGCGTTTGATGGACCGTTTTTCGCTTGATGAAATTCAGGCAAAAGCTATTACTGATATGAGATTAATTCAGTTGAATGGCTTGAATCAGGATAAACTTCATCAAGAATATAGCGATATTGAAAAGCAAATCGCTTATTTGGAGCAAATACTTTCAGATCATTATCTCTGTATGAAAATTGTTACCGATGAGCTACTTGAAGTAAAGGATAAATATGGTGATGCTCGTCGTTCTGAGATTGTTTATTCTTCTGAAGAATTTAATGCGGAAGATTTTTATGCAGATGACGATGTTGTGATCACTATTTCTCATTTAGGCTATATCAAACGTACACCTTTGGTTGATTTTCATGCTCAAAATAGGGGAGGGGTTGGCTCTAAAGGTTCCCAAACTCGTGATGCAGATTTTGTAGAACATATATATCCCGCTACAATGCATAACACGATGATGTTCTTCACTCAGAAGGGGAAATGCTATTGGCTGAAGGTTTACGAAATTCCGGAAGGAACAAAGACTTCCAAAGGACGTGCCATTCAAAACCTACTTAATATCGACTCTGATGACAATGTCAATGCATATTTAAGAGTGAAAGACCTGAACGATGAAGAATTCATAAACAACCACTACATCGTATTTTGCACGAAGAAAGGTGTTGTCAAAAAAACATTGTTAGAACAATATTCTCGTCCACGTACTAATGGTATTAACGCTATCAATATTCGAGAAGATGACAAGGTTATTGAAGTACGTATGACAGATGGGACAAACGAAATAATCATTGCTGATTATAACGGACGTGCTATTCGTTTTAATGAGAGCAAGATTCGAACGATGGGGCGTACAGCAACGGGAGTTAAAGGTATGTCGATTCTAAGTGATGATGAAATTGTTGGCATGATTTGTATTAAAGATCTAAGTGAAAGTGTTATGGTTGTTTCCGAACAAGGTTATGGCAAACGCTCGAATGTCGAAGATTATCGTGTTACCAATCGAGGTGGAAAAGGAGTGAAGACGATGAATATTACCGATAAAACGGGAAAACTTATCTCTATTAAGTCGGTAACTGATGATAGTGATTTGATGATCATCAATAAATCAGGTATTGTAATTCGGGTGCATGTGGCTGATTTTAGGATAATGGGAAGAGCCACTCAAGGTGTTCGCCTCATCAACCTAGACAAACGTGGTGATGAAATAGCATCTGTTTGTAAGGTTAATGCCGAAGAAGAAATCGATTTGGATCAAACAACACTGGAAAACACTTCTGATGTGCCTCTAAATGAAGAGGGCAGCGATACGGATGCCAACGATAATCTTTCAAATGACAATAATTAATTATTAACTAATAAAACAACGATTATGAAAAAGGTGATTTTAACTGTTTCCTTGTTCGTTGCATCTGTTTCTGTCTTTGCACAACAGAGTAGCGTGAAAGAAGCAAAAAGTATTATCGAGGGCACTAACCCTGATTTTGCTAAAGCCGAGCAGTTGATTAGCGCTGCTTTAAAAGACCCTTCGACAATGAATGATCCTGCAACTTGGAATATTGCCGGTCAGATTCAGTCAAAGGTCAATGAAAAGGAAAACACAAAACTTTATCTAAAACAACCTTTTGATACAACTAAAATGTATAATAGCATATTAGAGATGTATCAATATTTTCTGAAATGTGATGAATTGGCCCAAGTTCCCAATGAAAAGGGTAAGATTAAGAATAAATTCAGAAAAGAAAATGCCGATATCATGCTCAAGTCTCGTTCTAACTTGTTGAATGGCTTTGTTCAGTATCTGAATAGTGGTGATAGTAAGAAGGCTTTGGATTTTTTCAAAACTTATGCCGATTCGCGTGATTATCCGATATTGGCAGATGCTAAATTGGCTCAGCAAAATGATACTATTCTTAATCAGTATGCGTATTATGCAATAGCAGCTGCATATAGAGAAAACGATTATGATATCGTGAAAAAGTACGCACCTGTGGGTATGAAGTATGAAAAGAACGCTTCTAATTGTTTACAGATATTAGCTGAAGTTTATAAAGCTAAGAAAGACTCTGTAGAATTTTTGAAAACAGTACAGGAAGGTGTTGCAAAGTATCCTTCTGAAAAATATTTCTTAGGTAGTGTTATCGATTATTATTCGGCTCATAATCAGAATGAGAAAGCGATGGAATTTGCTGATAGCCAATTAAAAAACGATCCGAATAATAAGTTTATGGTTTTTGTAAAAGCATATCTTTATCAGATGATGAAGGATTACGATAATGCTGTGACTTATTACGATAAGGCTATTCAACTTGACCCTGCATATGTTGATGCTCTTTCTAATTTGGGATTAACTTATGTGCTTAAAGCTCAGTTTGTATCAGACAAGGCTACTACTAATGTAAATAGTCCTAAGTACAAGCAAGATCAAGCTGCCATTAAGGCTCTGTATGAGAAAGCAAGACCTTATTATGAAAAAGCTCGTGAATTGAAACCTGATAATAAAGATCTTTGGGCACGTGGCTTGTATAGAGTTTATTATTGCTTAAATATGGCTCCTCAATTTGAAGAAATGGAGAAGATTCTTGGTATTGATAGCACTAAAAAATAGTTTTTAGTATTATACAATAAAGACCATTAAAAATATTTCTGTCCGTTGCTTAATAAGCAACGGACTTTTTTTATACCTAAAATGTGACAGGAGTAATAGGATTATCAATTAAAGTTTTATTATAGTATTAAACATAATGTTGATTATAAAATAAATATAAGGATGTAATGATCGTTTGATATTTATGTGTTGTTGGAAAGTAAAGAATGATAAATGACAATGATATTGAGGTTATATGGATTCTGTTTAAAGCAAAGAATTATTTTTTTAGTATAGGCTTCATTTTTTGTTTCCTAAATTAAGTGGTATATTGCGAACTTATATCTATTTTTGTAATAGATTTAAAGAAATAACAACAGAGAAGATTTAAAGAAATTCCAGATGAATAAAAGATTTATTATATTGTTTCCATTCATTATGTTGATTGCTATATCTACATTAATGTCGTGTGTTGGAGAAGATCGCTGGGCCGAATATAAACCGTTGACAGCTACGAATGAGTGGATGGACAGTGTAATGCGTGTGAATTATTATTGGGCTCCAGGTATGCCTTCTTCTAAAAAGCTTAATTATTTTAATACGCCGACATCATTTTTATCGTCTGTAAAATCCAATTTGGATAAAGTTTCTCACATCGACTCTATTTATAACTCTACAAATAGCTATGGAATCACGGCCTCTCTTGAGGTCTCTGCTGATAATGATACGGTCTACAATGCTGTCGTAACGTATGTTAACACTGATTCTCCTGCTTATCGGGTTGGGCTTAAACGTGGTGATTGGATTATGAAAGTTGGCGGCAATGCTATTACACGCTCTAATCAGTCGACGATTCTAGCCAATGGAAATGCTACCACTTTATCTCTGGGTACGTTGCAGACGACAACAACCGATGGAACAACCACCTATTCAGTAGTTTCCAATGGTACAGTACTTTCGATGGACGCATCTACCTCTGTCTCGGATAACCCCGTACATTATTATACGACTATCACATCCGGTAGTAAGAAAATTGGGTATTTAGTTTATAGTAGTTTTAATGCAGGTACATCTAATGCGTATTTGAATAGTTTACGTAGTGCCTTTGCCTCATTCAGTTCGAACGGAGTCACTGATTTTGTGCTTGATCTGCGTTATAATGGAAGTGGTGATGATATAGAATGCGCACGTTTATTAGCTTCTATGCTGGTTCCTTCCGGTAAATTGGGCGGCACTTTTGTTACTTTAAAAAAGGCTGATTCCAGTAAGAATGAGACTTTAACCCTGTCTAATGACTTGATAGGTAGCGGTGCTAATCTCAATCTTTCTACTATTTATATTTTGACGACTTCGGCGACAGCCCAACTATCCGAAGTTCTTATCGCCGCATTGGTACCTTATCTTAAAGTCTATACCGTAGGCAGTACTACAAAGGGGGCTTTGGGCGTTACCACTTGCTATACAAATCCGGCTTTCAATTATAAATTCTATCCGGTAACGAGTATCCCAGTCAATGCATCCAATGAAATATATGAAACTTCCGGCATTGCGGCGAGCAATGCTGCTTCGGATACAGATTTGCCTACACTATTAGATTTTGGAAATATCAACGAATCGATGTTGTCTGCTGCCATAGCTCTTATCACTGCTCAGTGAAAAAGTATTTCAACGTATAAATTAAATAATTTATTGTCCTTGGATTTGGTTGTTTCAACAATTTAATATATATTTGATGCAAAAGAAATAAATCTCTGGATGTTCTAAAATAAAAGTCTTATGGAAAATCAACAATTAATTAATCAGGTAACAGCAAAAGCCAAAAGATGGCTTGCTCCTGCCTACGATGCAGAAACGCAGGCAGAAGTAAAACGTATGCTAGAGAATGAAGATAAAACAGAACTTATAGATTCTTTTTACAAGGATTTAGAGTTCGGTACAGGTGGTTTGCGTGGTATCATGGGAGCCGGAACAAACCGTATGAATATATATACTGTGGGTGCTGCAACTCAAGGTTTATCCAATTATCTGAATGCTAATTTCAAAGATTTGGAACAGATTTCTGTTGTTGTGGGCTATGACTGTCGTAACAACAGCCGCAAGTTTGCCGATATTTCTGCAAATATCTTTTCAGCAAACGGTATTAAGGTGTATCTTTTTGAAGATATGCGCCCTACTCCCGAAATATCCTTTGCTATTCGTCATTTGGGATGTCAGAGTGGCATTATTCTTACCGCATCTCACAACCCGAAAGAATATAATGGATATAAGGCCTATTGGGATGATGGTGCTCAAGTATTGGCTCCTCACGATAAAGGTATCATTGCCGAAGTTGAAAAGATAACGGATGTCTCTGGCATTAAGTTCGAAGGCAATCAAAGTTTAATTCAGATTGTAGGCAAAGATATAGATGATATTTATCTGGAGAAAATCAAATCGATATCCATCGAACCCGAAGTGATTAAGCGCCATCGTGATATGAAGATTGTCTACACTCCTATTCATGGTACCGGTATGATGCTTATCCCACGTTCTCTCGAGATGTGGGGATTTGACAATGTGACCTGCGTGCCCGAGCAAATGATAAAGGACGGTAACTTCCCGACGGTTGTCTCTCCCAATCCGGAGAATGCCGAAGCGTTATCGATGGCAGTAGCTCTTGCCAAGAAGATTGATGCTGATCTGGTAATGGCCAGTGATCCTGATGCCGATCGGGTTGGTATTGCTTGCAAAGACGACAAGGGTGAGTGGATTCTCATGAACGGTAATCAAACGTGCTTGCTCTTTTTGTACTACATCATTACCCAGTATACCAAGTTGGGCAAGATGACAGGAAAAGAATATGTTGTTAAGACGATCGTAACCACCGAGCTGATAAAAAATATCGCGCAGAAGAATCATCTTGAAATGATGGATTGCTACACCGGCTTCAAGTGGATTGCTCGCGAGGTTCGTCTCAACGAAGGCAACAAAGTATATATAGGTGGCGGTGAAGAAAGCTATGGCTTTATGGCCGAAGACTTTGTTCGCGACAAAGATGCCGTATCGGCATGTTGCCTTATCGGTGAAGTTGCTGCTTGGGCAAAAGATCAGGGCAAGTCGCTCTACGAATTGCTACTCGATATCTATTTGGAATATGGATTTAGCAAGAATGCTACGGTCAATGTTGTTAAGCCCGGTAAGTCTGGAGCCGAAGAAATCAAGAACATGATGAATGATTTTCGTAAGAATCCTCCTCATACTCTCGGTGGACACAAAGTAACACTCTGGAAAGACTATAAGACACTGAAACAAATAGACAGTGCAGGACGTATCACTCATTTGGATATGCCTGAACCGTCCAATGTACTACAATATTTCACCGAAGATGGTGCCAAAGTTTCTGTACGTCCTTCGGGTACGGAACCCAAAATTAAATTTTATTTAGAGGTTCCGGCTCCGATGAATGTTCGTGAAGATTATCTTAAGGCCGATAAAATAGCCGATAAAGAGATCGAGAAACTAAGAGCATCGTTGGAAATATAAGATGTTTTGATATGGTGTGAAGAAACAAGTAGAAGGGGGAGAAAGTTCAAAAGGGCTTCTCCCCTATCTTGTATCTCCCCTAACGTAAGCAAATAAAAGATTTTTTCAAAAAAAATATAGATTTTGTTTGTTTTTCATGTAAAAAGTGTAATTTTGCAACGTCTTTCATTAAAAGAAAAGGCAAAAAGTCGAGAATATATGAATATGATTACTTATACATTTACTAGTTTCTTTTATTACTTTTACTTTAGCAACAGAGTAAGAGCGGGACTTCGTATATGTTAAGTAAAACATGAAAAAGATAGAAATAAAATAAGAATATCGAATCCCGCTCTTGTACAAGATGCGGGATTTTTTTTATCATGTAAGTAGAATAAGGAAAATGAAGAAAGTTGCTATACAAGGAGGTTTAGGGTCGTTTCATGATATTGCGGCTCACCGGTATTTTGAAGGAAGCGATATTCGGTTGGAATGTTGCATTCAGTTCGAAGATATTTTCAAGACGATGAGTCACGATACAGATGTCTTTGGCATGCTTGCTATCGAGAATACCATTGCCGGAAGTCTTTTGCACAACAATGAGTTGCTACGGCTCAGTGGAACGCAAATCATCGGTGAATATAAGCTTCGCATTTCGCATTGTTTTGTTTGTCTGCCCGACGATGATTGGACTACCATTACCGAAGTCAATTCGCATCCTATTGCGCTGATGCAGTGTCGCGAATTTCTGGGCCGCCATTCGCAGTACAAAGTTGTGGAGTGTGAAGACACGGCAATGAGTGCCCAGAATATTATGGAAAACAATCTTCGCGGACACGCTGCTATTTGCTCCGAGGCAGCTGCCAATTTATTCGGTATGAAGATTCTTTCTAAGGGCATCGAGACCAATAAGCACAACTTCACCCGCTTTCTTGTTGTTGCCAATCCGTCGTTGGTGGACAAAATCCATCCGGATATGGCTACTATTAATAAATCGAGCTTGGTTTTTACGTTGTCTCATACCGAAGGCAGTCTTTCACAAGTCCTTTCCATCTTTTCTTTTTATCGAATCAATTTAACCAAAATACAGTCTTTGCCCATCATAGGGCACGAATGGGAATATCAGTTTTATGTTGACATTGTGTTCGACGATTATACTCGTTACAAGCAGTCGGTAGCTGCTGTTGTTCCATTGACCAAACAATTCAAAATATTAGGCGAATATGCAGAAGGAAAACAAAGCGTACAAGATTGAACCGGCAGATAGATTGTCTGAGGTGCGCGAATATTATTTCTCGGTGAAACTCAAAGAAGTAGCCCGGATGAATGCCGAAGGCAAAGATGTCATTAGTCTGGCTATTGGCAGTCCCGATATGCCTCCCAGCGACGCAACGATAAAGCAATTGTGCGAGAGTGCTCACAATCCCGACGGACACGGTTATCAACCTTATGTCGGAATACCCGAATTGAGAGATGCTTTTGCCCGTTGGTATCAACGTTGGTATGGCGTCGCACTCGACCCGAATACCGAAATACAACCGCTTATCGGTTCCAAAGAAGGTATCTTGCATGTAACGCTGGCTTTTGTCAATCCCGGCGATCAAGTATTGGTTCCCAATCCCGGTTATCCTACTTATACTTCTCTAAGCAAACTGCTTGGGGCTGAAATCGTTAGTTACAATCTGCGAGAAGAAAATGCTTGGATGCCCGATTTCGATGAATTGGAAAGAATGGATACTTCTCGTGTCAAACTGATGTGGGTCAATTATCCCAATATGCCCACAGGAGCCAATGCTACTCCCCTACTCTATGAACGATTGGTAGATTTTGCACGTCGCAAGAACATTGTTATTGTCAACGATAATCCCTATAGCTTTATCCTAAACGACAAACCTATCAGTATTCTGGCTGTTCCGGGAGCCAAAGATTGTTGCATCGAGTTCAATTCGATGAGCAAAAGTCACAATATGCCCGGATGGCGTGTGGCGATGTTGGCTTCCAATGCTCAGTTTGTGCAGTGGGTGCTCAAAGTCAAGAGCAACATAGACAGTGGCATGTTTCGTGCCGTTCAGCTTGCCGCAGCCACCGCACTTGCCGCCGATACCGATTGGTACGAAGGCAATAACGCCAACTATCGTAAGCGTCGCTCGCTCGCTGCGGAGATCATGAACGCCCTGCATTGCACTTACGACGAAAACCAGGTGGGCATGTTCCTTTGGGGCAAGATCCCTACCGATTATCAGAAGGTAGAAGATCTCACCGAGAAAGTGCTTCAGCAGGCTCGTGTATTTATTACACCGGGATTCATCTTCGGAAGCAATGGCGAACGCTATATCCGCATTTCTCTTTGCTGCAAAGACGATAAATTGGCCGAGGCGTTACGGCGTATCAAAGCGCTTGGACTCTGATGTGATGTGTTTGCTCTGCCTCTGCGCAGTGCTTATTAGATTGAGAAGTTAATTCAGAAATAAAAACAAAAATATAATAACGATGGAATTAGAACCTATTATTCTTCCCGGGGTACCTCAGCAACGCCCTTTAGTAATTGCCGGCCCCTGTAGTGCAGAGACCGAAGAACAAGTAATGAATACAGCTCGCGATCTCTCTGCCAAAGGTATTAAGATATTGCGTGCCGGCATATGGAAACCGCGCACCAAACCCGGCGGTTTCGAAGGTGTAGGTACCGAAGGATTGCAGTGGCTCAAGAAAGCCAAAGCCGAATATGGCATGTACACCGCTACCGAGGTAGCAACCGGCAAGCACGTTTTCGAAGCGTTGAAGGCAGGTGTTGATATTTTGTGGATTGGTGCTCGCACATCTGCCAATCCTTTTGCCGTGCAAGAGATTGCCGACGCATTGACGGGTGTGGATATTCCGGTATATATTAAGAACCCCGTCAATCCCGATCTCGAATTGTGGATCGGTGCGTTGCAGCGTGTCTACAATGCGGGCATCAAACGGTTGGGAGCGATCCACCGCGGATTCAGTACTTACGACAAGACCATCTATCGCAACATCCCCCAATGGCAGGTACCTATCGAACTGCGTCGCCGCATTCCGGGATTACCTATTCTTTGCGATCCCAGCCATATAGGTGGCAAGCGCGAACTTATCGCACCGATTTCCCAGCAGGCTATGGACTTGAATTTCGACGGACTGATTATCGAATCGCATTGCGATCCCGATAAGGCATGGAGCGATGCCAAACAGCAAGTGACACCCGAGGTGCTCGACTATATCATCAATATGCTCGTCATCCGAAAAGAAACACAGTCTACCGAGAATCTTACCGAATTGCGCCGCCAGATAGATGAGTGCGACGATAGTATTATCGAGATATTGGCCAAACGAATGCGTATATGCCGCGAGATAGGTACTTACAAAAAAGAGCACGACATCACTGTATTGCAGACCGCCCGTTACCGCGAAATCATAGAAAAGCGTGGCTTGCAGGGTGCACAGTGTTGCATGGACGCCAAATTTGTAGAAGAGGTGTTCGAAGCGATTCATGCCGAATCGGTTCGCGAACAAATGGAAATAATCAATAAATAGAATAAAGAAATGAGAATATTGATATTGGGAGCCGGAAAGATGGGATCGTTCTTCAACGACGTCTTGAGCTTTGATCACGAAACAGCTGTCTACGACACCAATCCCCAACAACTGCGCTTCGTATACAATACCTACCGCTTCACCACACTCGACGAAATAAAAGAGTTTCAGCCCGAACTGCTCATCAATGCCGTGACGGTGAAATATACACTGCAAGCCTTTCGCGATGTATTGCCCTATCTACCCAAAGATTGTATCATCAGCGATATCGCTTCCGTCAAGACGGGGCTGAAGCGTTTCTATAAAGAGAGTGGCTTCCGTTTTGTGTCTACTCATCCTATGTTTGGACCTACGTTCGCTTCGCTCAACAATCTAGGCACAGAGAACGCCATCGTTATCAGTGAAAGCGACCATTTGGGCAAGATTTTCTTTAAGGATCTCTATCAACAGCTCAATCTGAATATATTCGAATACTCTTTTGAGCAGCACGACGAGACGGTGGCCTATTCGCTTTCTATTCCGTTTGTATCCACATTTGTTTTTTCGGCAGTGATGCAGCATCAAGATGCGCCGGGCACGACATTCAAAAAGCACATGGCTATAGCCAAAGGACTATTGAGCGAGGACGATTATCTGCTACAGGAAATTCTTTTCAATCCACGTACTCCGGTGCAGGTCGAAAAGATCCGTACCGAGCTCAAGATATTACTCGACATCATCACTCGCAAAGATGCCGAAGGAATGAAACAATACTTAAAAAAAATACGCACCAATATCAAGGAGCATTAATAAGCATTATCTTTGCCTTTCAGTTAGAAATAAGTGAAACGTATAGAGAGGAAAATAAAGGATGAAAAAGATATATGTACTCTTGGCTCAAGGCTTTGAAACTGTCGAAGCTCTGGCGCAGGTAGACGTGTGCCGCCGTTGCAAACTAGACGTCGCAACGGTATCTGTCGATAACAATTACAGTGTCGTATCTTCTCATGGAGTTGCCGTCACAGCCAATCAGCTTATTCGGGATACAAACTTCGATGATGGCGATGCCCTGGTGTTGCCCGGTGGTTTTCCGGGTTATATGAACCTGGCAAGCTCCAAAGAGGTAGGCGAAGCTGTGAAGAAGTACTATCAATCGGGCAAATATGTTGCCGCTATATGTGGTGCTCCTTATGTATTGGCCGTAAACGGCATAGCTAAGGACCGACGTATCACCTACCATTTCAGTATCAAAGACAAGATGGAAGGCTACACCTATACGGGCGAGAAAGCCACTGTCGACGGCAATCTTATTACCGGTCGCGGGGCGGGCTGTTCGTTCGATTTTGGCATTGTTCTCATGAGTTTACTCACCGACGAAGAGACTGTAGCACATCTCAAGAAAGGCTTGGAGTGGTCTTGAAAAAGGCTTCTTCCCTACCCTCATACAAAGGTTCTTTATCCGCTGCAAGCAAGATAAGGAACCTTTATTGTTTCTTTACAAACAGCAAGTGAGGCGCTCTTCCTTCGGTATCGAGTTTCCCCTCGTCTACAAGCGCATGTAGTTCGCGCAGTGCTTTGTTCCGCAATAGTCCCGTAAGGTCGCAATAGGCGGAAGCCGTGATGAACGAGTGAGTTTCCAAATACTTTTCGAGCAAGGCAATGTGCTCTTCGCGCGACGAAGTGCTCGATTGGTTGAATTGCCATACCGAACGCTCTACACTTGTATCTACTTTCTTTCGTAGCCACACCGACGACCGGAAATTTACATTTGTTACACGTATCGAACCCGCTCGTATTTCGTTGCGATTTGTTACGGCACGTGCTTTCAGCTTGGGCGAAAAATAGCCTATATTGCCTAGTTGCACGCTACACCCTTGTTGCAACGATCTCACCAATTCTTCTTCCAACATTGCCATCACCCCGATGACGTCGCCTTTGGATAGGCCCGAACTGCTCACTATGCGATTTGTTAGCGTGTCGAAATCTATTTTGCCATTCGATTTCCATCGCACATATAGCCGTTCATCGTCTTTACCGCCATTGGCAGGCGGTCGTTTGCCAAAATCGTAAGTTACTCCCATGTTTTTATTCCTTTCATTAGTTGCTTTGTTTTTCTTCCGTTAAGCCAAGCCGTATGATGCTTAAGTCTAAGCCACAGCGTATTGAAGATTAATAATTTGGGTGCTAATATACAAAATATTTTTCATATATGCAATATTCATTTCGCATATATGTTATTTATATTGTACATATAAAATATATATGTATTACGTATGTGAAATATAAAAATGTTCAGTATTAAAATTGTTATACATGCTTATCCGAGCAGATAATGTTACCTTTGATATGGGTTAGACAATAGGATGAAAATGCAATAACTACTTTTTTAAAAAAAAAGTTTACTCTTTTTGCAACTTTTTGTCATTCTATCCGTCTAATAAGAAATAGAGTATTTATTCAAAAACTAATAAGGCAATTTTATTATGAAAAAAGTAATTACTGCATTGGTTATATTGGTAACTATTTGCATTATCATTTTATAATCAACTACCTTAGAGCAGTCCGAAGTCTACGAAACTTCTAGACACAGTGCTCTTGCGTCTCACACCTTTTAGTGTATTAGTGGTTTCTGAACCATTAATAATATCGTTTTACATGCAATTTCGAAGAAGATGAATTTCAAAAAGTTAGTATTCAGCGCTGTATTTCTAGCCGTTTTCAGTGCGGTAGGCTTAGCACAAGTCCGATTAATCATACCTAAGGGAAACCTAAATGCGTATAAGAAGCAAACTCGCAGTGAAACAGGAAATCCGGGTAGGAACTATTGGCAAAATTCATCGGATTATCAGATCAAAGCATCGGTCGATGTAAAGAACAAGAGATTGAGTGGAGACGAAAATGTGGTGTATCATAACAACAGCACGGATACGTTGCAGACGATCGTAATCAGACTGTATCAGGATATATTCAAAAAGGGCGCCAATCGCAATCCTCTGTTCGATATGGATCCGTTCGACATCAATGAGGGAGTCGCCATCGGCAAACTCATGGTTGACGATTTGGAATTGAAGCAAGCCGACTTAAAGCGAAAGGGAACTCTGCTGTATGTGAGTATGCCCCATAAGCTGCTACCGCATGCACAGACCAAACTGCATATCGAGTGGAGTTTTCATATACCGGAGCGCACTTTGATTCGAATGGGTACGATGGATAGTACCAGCCTGTTAGTGGGACAATGGTATCCGCAGATTGCCGTATACGACGATATGAACGGATGGGATATTCATTCGCACAACGGAATGGCCGAGTTCTATAACGACGTGAACAACTTCGATGTGGAAGTTACGGTGCCCGAGAAGTTTTTGGTGTGGGCTACGGGCGAGCCTGTAAATATAGTCGAGGTGCTACAGCCCGAATATGTATCTAGATATAAAAAGGCATCGATCTCGGATGAGATTATACATGTTGTGTCGGAAGAGGATATCAAACGTGGCAACATAACGACAGATATTCATACTTGGAAGTTCAAGGCCAATGGAGTTACGGACTTCGCTTTCGGCATCAGCGACCATTATTTGTGGGATGTGGCAAGTGCGTTAGTCGACAAAGCAACGGGAAGACGAACGGTTGTTGCGGCTGCATACAAGAAAGACGCGCCCCAGTTTGACAAGGTGGCAAATATCGCCAAAGAAACCGTGCGCTATCTTTCGACCGAGAGACCGGGTATTCCTTTCCCCTTCCCCTATATCACAGTGTACAATGGCGACTTCGGTATGGAATATCCCATGATTACCAATGTAGGCGCTTACAAAGAATACGATGCGACGGTTTATGACAATTCGCACGAGATAGCTCACATGTACTTTCCGTTTTATGTTTGTACCAACGAGACCAAAAATGGTTGGATGGACGAAGGATTTACCGTATTCTTGCCCGAGAAGATTCAAACGATGTTGTCGCCGGGCTTCGATGAAGCCAAACATACGACCGCGGCTTTCGAGAAATATGCGGGTATGGAAGACGAACCGGCATTGATTACTTCTTCTTTCTATTTGGACTCGCGCATTTATTTCTATCTGAATTATGGCAAAGCCGAACAAGCCTTGCGAATGCTCGAAATGGAATTGGGCACTGGTGTCTTTCAGAAATGCCTGCTTACGTTTATGGATAGTTGGAAATACAAACATCCTACTCCCATCGACTTCTTCAACACATTCAACACGGTATCGAAGCAAAACCTCAATTGGTTTTGGAACGCTTGGTATTATCAAAACGGCGGAATACCCGATATGGCTATCAAGGAGGTAAACAGAAATCACGCACACTACAAAATCACTGTCGTCAATCGTGGAGATCTGCCTCTTCCCATCGTATTATCTCTGTATAATGATCAGAAATTGGTTCGCACCATCACTCGGTTTGCAAGCAATTGGATAGAACATCCCGATGGCATTCATATAGATTTCGATTCCTCTCAGAAAATCACAAAGGTAGTGTTGGGTACTGACTATATACCCGATGCGAATCGGGCCGATAATCTATACTTACTTAAATGAATAAAGGGCCGCTTGTGTAGCTCGGTCATTGAATTTGAGAGTAAGAATGGACACTTTGCTGAGAGGTGGAAAGATACGAGAACCCATACCAACACATCTGAAGTCCCAAGAAACCGATAATGACTAATAAGCAGGCGGTCTTGTGCCACGAAGCATGAGTCTGCCTGATGTGAATATATATCATATAAATGGCCCATGTGATTGCCGCCCATGTCTCCTTAGGATCCCAACTCCAATAGTCGCCCCACGCTTGCTTGGCCCAAACAGCTCCCGAAAGTATTCCAAAAGTGATGAGCGCAATACCTATATAAATTAGATTGTCTGTTGTATGCAAAAGTGCTGTTTGCTGTCTTATCAGGCTTGCTACGGCGGTAATCACGGCACAGCCCATAATGGCGTAGGCCAACATATATACGGCTACATGCGGCACAAACCATGCGCTTTGCAGAGCGGGCATCATGCTTCGGTCGTGCAATTCGGGATGAACGATATTGATGATGCAGAAGACAGCCGATAAAATGGTGGTGAAAGACAATATCCATCTGAAATGCCAATGGCGGTAAATGATGAGTCCCACAATGATACTGAAGAGCGAGTACCACAATCGGGTTTCGCCCATCGTACGGAGTGGCGGGCGCTGAAGCGAAAACCATAAAGCACCTACAAACGAAGCCAATACAGCGATAGCACCCAATGTCAATACGGTAGACCAGCAGCGTTTGCTGCGAGGATGCCACGCAAGAGCTGCACCGCCCGCCGATAGCAGCATGGCAACTATGGCAAACAAATAAAAATTATTCCACAACATCGTTCACCTCCTCTCCTGCTCCATGTTTGTTCGAACCATGAATGAATAGCAACAATGCCCCCAATGCCATACCAACGATACCTAGTAGAATAAGATAGTTCCAAGGCTGCACCACACTTTCGAAAATGCAATAAGGAGATTGGTTGCCGCTCTCTACATCGTATCCTACCAAATATATCTTTTCTTTCCACGAAACGGTATACGGTGTGTTTACTTCGATAGTAGCCGGCGAATGGTTGACCATTACTTGGGCTTTATAAGATGATGGAGTGCCATTGCCATAATAACCGACATGAAAAGAACGCAGTGTCAATCCAAAATTGAGTAATGCAGGCTGTGCATCTACATCGTATCCCATTCGTTCGGGAATGTTTTTGTAGGCCATTATCCGATACTTGTGTGTATCCGGTGCTCCGAAGAATAGAGCGAACAGCACAAGCCATAGTCCTATATGATTGAGAAGGAAGCGATAATGACACCATTTGTTTGTGGAGCGATGGCGCAGCACAACGAGTGTGAGGTTGGTCATTAATAGCAGTAGAATAGCAATAAATATCCACGATGTCGTAAAATGAAAGACTCCCAGCCTGCTCCATAAGCTGTAAGTGTCGGTAGATTGTTGCGGTACGAATCCGAGTACCAGACATCCGGCAATGAAAAGGACGAGCGCCAGTATGCTACAGTCTCCTCCCGCCAATACTTTCATCCATTCGGTGTCTCCCTTTCTGCGGTGCAGCAAATAAAGCATTCCCGTCCACACCATAGCGGCGGCAATATTGACGGGGAAAGCCATGACGTGCATTGGAAATCCACCGCTAGTAAGCTGTATGATAGTTGCACCGATGATGTATGCTCCGATATAGGTAAATACTTTAAAATTCATAGCCTCTCTAGTAAGTTCTTTTAGTTACGACGCAAAAGTACATGAAATATCTGAGAGTTCGATGCCTTTTGCAATTGTTGTTTCTGTCTCTTTTACTTTGTATTTCTTTGTTTAAAAATAGAATAATATTAATCTGATATATAAAAATTTATTATTATACACTTCCTTTGCATTTCAATTCATTATAAAAAGAGCTGTTTTTCCTCTAGATTGTTACTTGATGAAATTTGGGCAATAATCTTTTTGATAATTATTTTACTTTTATAACGCTTGTTTCATTTATTATTTATATCTTGCACCACCTTAAATAATGTCTGTTGTAGACAGTTTGATAGTTTGAGTCCTTAAAGTATAATTGTATGATAAACATAAGGTTAGAAAACACACAGCCCGAATATCCTTCTTTCGTAGAGGGCATTCGTCGTGCTCCCGATCGTGGTTATACACTCAATTCGACACAAACCGTTACTGCATTGAAGAACGCTTTGCGCTACATTCCTACTGAATTGCATGAAAAAATAGCTCCCGAATTCTTGGAAGAACTTCGTACGCGAGGAAGAATATATGGTTATCGCTTTCGTCCGCAAGGCGACTTGAAAGCAAAATCGATAGACGAATATCCCGGCAAATGTATAGAAGGAAAGGCTTTTCAGGTGATGATTGACAATAATCTATCTTTTGATATAGCCCTCTATCCTTACGAACTCGTCACTTATGGCGAGACGGGGCAAGTGTGTCAAAACTGGATGCAATATCGTCTTATAAAGAAATACTTGCAAGAGCTGACCCAAGATCAAACCTTGGTTGTGGAGTCCGGTCATCCGTTGGGACTCTTTAAGTCGCGTCCCGATGCCCCGAGAGTTATTATCACTAATGCATTGATGGTAGGCATGTTCGACAATCAGAAAGATTGGCATATGGCGATGCAGATGGGTGTGGCGAATTATGGGCAGATGACGGCGGGCGGATGGATGTATATTGGTCCGCAAGGAATTGTTCATGGAACTTTCAATACCCTATTGAATGCGGGCAGACTGAAGTTGGGGATTCCTCAAAGTGGTGATTTGCGCGGGCATTTATTCGTATCTTCCGGTCTAGGCGGTATGAGTGGCGCTCAACCTAAGGCTGCCGAAATAGCAGGCGCGGCCTGTATCATTGCCGAAGTAGATTTGTCGCGTATAGAGACCCGTCACAAACAGGGATGGGTGAAACACATAACAGCCGATATGGCTGAGGCTTTCCGCTTGGCACACGAAGCGATGAAACGTGGCGAACCTTGCTCGGTAGCTTATCACGGTAATGTGGTGGACTTGTTGGAATACGCCGTGAAAGAAAAAATTCGTATCGAACTCCTCTCCGACCAGACTTCGTGTCATGCTGTGTACGAAGGTGGTTATTGTCCGGTAGATTTGACTTTTGATGAACGCACTGCGATGCTTCATCAAGATCCGGAGCATTTCTGCAAACTGGTAGATAAGTCTTTGCGCCGTCATTTTGACGTAATAAAGCAATTGGTGGCAAAAGGAACCTATTTCTTCGATTATGGCAATTCTTTCATGAAAGCTATTTATGATGCCGGAGTGACAGAGATTTCACGCAATGGAGAAGATGAGAAAGATGGGTTTATATGGCCTAGTTACGTGGAAGATATTATGGGACCGGAATTGTTTGACTATGGATACGGTCCGTTCCGCTGGGTTTGTCTGAGTGGCAAACATGAAGATTTGGTAAAAACAGATCATGCTGCGATGGAATGTATTGATGTGAACCGTCGCGGGCAAGATTTGGATAATTATAATTGGTTGCGGGATGCCGAAAAAAACAAGCTGGTGGTAGGTACTCAAGCCCGTATCTTATATCAAGATGCTGAAGGTAGAATGCGGATAGCATTGCGTTTCAACGAAATGGTGCGCAATGGCGAAGTCGGCCCTATTATGTTGGGGCGAGATCATCATGATGTGAGCGGCACCGACTCTCCTTTCAGAGAAACATCCAACATAAAGGATGGCAGTAATGTAATGGCCGATATGGCGGTGCAGTGTTTTGCCGGCAATTGTGCTCGCGGCATGAGTTTGGTTGCACTTCACAATGGCGGTGGCGTAGGTATTGGAAAAGCAATCAACGGCGGCTTCGGCATGGTATGTGACGGCAGTCAGCGGGTAGATGATACACTTCGGTCGGCCATGCTTTGGGATGTGATGGGTGGCGTAGCCCGTCGTTCGTGGGCTAGAAATGAACATGCAATGGATACTAGTGCCGATTTTAATGAGACTCATGGCGATGTATATCATATAACGATGCCTTATGTTGCAGATGATGAGATGTTGAATAAAATAGTTGGTAAATAATATAAAATAACTTATTCTTCTATTATGAGCTGGAATAAAATAGTTGAATGTGTCCCTAATTTCAGTGAAGGGCGCGATTTACAGAAAATAGATCAGATAGTTGCCCCTTTTCGTGCAAAGGAAGGTGTTAAACTGTTGGATTATAGCAACGACGCTAATCATAATCGTTTGGTCGTTACAGTTGTGGGCGAGCCCGAAGCATTGCGTGATGCCGTATTGGAAGCAATAGGCGTTGCAGTAAAGATTATCGATTTGAATTATCATGAAGGACAACATCCTAGAATGGGAGCTGTTGATGTAGTACCCTTTATTCCGATAAAGAACACTTCGATGGATGAGGCTATCGCTTTGTCTAAAGAAGTTGGCGAAGAAGTTGCCCGAAGATACCAACTGCCCGTCTTTCTGTATGAGAAATCTGCTTCGGCCCCACATCGGGAAAATTTGGCGGCAATCAGGAAAGGTGAATTTGAGGGAATGGCAGAGAAAATAAAACAACCCGAATGGAAGCCCGACTTCGGTCCGGCAGAACGTCATCCGACAGCCGGTACTGTGGCTATTGGTGCCCGTATGCCGCTTGTGGCATATAATATTAATTTGAATACGCCAAGTTTGGAAATTGCCCACGGAATAGCCAAAAAGATCCGTTTCATCGGAGGTGGACTCCGATACTGCAAGGCGATGGGTGTAGAATTGAAAGATCGTGGTATCACTCAGGTATCGATTAATATGACTGATTATACTAAAACGGCTTTGTATAGAGCGTTTGAACTTGTTAGAATTGAAGCTCGCCGTTATGGTGTCAGTATTGTAGGCAGTGAAATAGTGGGGCTTGTTCCGATGGAAGCATTGATTGACACCGCTTCTTACTATTTGGGACTTGAAAATTTCTCGATGAAACAAGTGCTCGAAGCTCGCATGATGGAATAGCTTTGTGCTATTGCAAATAGCGATTTCAATATTATTCATTAATTGTATTGTAAGATGAACAATCTCATAATAACCAATGCTCGAATTGTCACTCCTATCGGCCACTCTGCCCGCAAGGGAAAGGAGATGTCGAAATTGCTTCTTATTGAAAGAGGTATGATAGAGGTTAAAGATGGCATTATTGTTTATGTGGGAGAAGAGAAAAAACATCTGGCAAATGAACAGATGAAAGATGTTCATTATTATGATGCAAAAGGGCGTTGCTTGCTTCCAGGATTTGTAGATTCTCATACTCATTTTGTATTTGGTGGCGAACGGGCCAAAGAATTTTCGTGGCGACTTGCAGGCGAAAGCTATATGTCTATCATGAATAAGGGAGGTGGCATTGTCAATACGGTGAAGGATACTCGAGCTATGGACTTCGATACGATGTACGATCGGGCTAATAAACTTCTTCGCAGAATGAGCCGAATGGGTATTACCACTGTGGAAGGGAAAAGTGGCTATGGATTGGATTGCGATACGGAGTTGAGGCAATTGGAAATCATGAAGAAGTTGAATGAGAAGCTTGACAAAAGAGTGGATATATCGGCTACTTTCTTGGGGGCCCATGCCATACCGGAAGAATATAAAGGGAAAGCAGATGAATATATCGATTTCTTGATAAAAGAGATGCTGCCCCTTATCAAAAGGAAGAAGTTGGCTCAGTTTTGTGATGTGTTTTGTGAAGAGGGAGTGTTCTCTGTAGAACAGTCGAGAAAGCTACTTACAGCAGCTAAGGAAGTTGGATTCGCACTGAAGATTCATGCCGATGAAATCGTTTCTTTGGGCGGTGCCGAACTGGCAGCCGAGCTTGGGGCGATATCTGCCGATCACCTTCTTCATGCATCTGATGCAGGCATTAAAGCTATGGCAAAGGAAAATGTTGTTGCTACCCTACTCCCTCTTACGGCTTTTGCTTTGAAAGAACAATATGCTCGTGGCAGAGAAATGATTGATGCGGGATGTGCCGTAGCCTTGGCTACAGATCTAAATCCGGGCAGTTGCTTTTCGGGCTCTATTCCTTTGACGTTCGATTTGGCGTGCATTTATATGAAACTTTCGATAGAAGAGGCTATTACCGCATTGACGCTAAATGGTGCGGCAGCGATCAACAGTGCAGATAAAATAGGAAGTGTGGAAGTTGGCAAACAAGCAGATTTTGTTATTTTGGATTCTTCGGACTATCGTTATCTACCTTATTATATAGGAATGAATTGCGTAGGAACCGTTGTGAAGAATGGTAGAATTTACGAAATTGAGAACTGACAGAAATAATTATTGTACATAAACAGCAAAGAAATAGATAAAATACTTTTGAAAAGAAATGATGTTACTATTTCCGTGCTAAATAAAAAGAGACTGATGGATTATATTTACTTTATTAAAAAAGTGGTTCGTACCCGATACGCATAAATCTTTAGGCGTTAATTTGTTTCGGAAGTCGAAATGCAAAGCATTTCTCCTTTCTCCTTTCGAATAGATTTATTCGAAAACATTAAGAAATAAAATAGAATTTATTTAATGACCCGTAAAACAAAAGTTTATGTTAGTAGATTTAAGTGTCAAATCATTTTTAGATAAAGTAGCTGGTAAAGATCCTGTTCCCGGTGGAGGTAGTATAGCTGCATTAAACGGAGCTATTGCATCGTCGCTTGCTGCGATGGTAGCAGGACTTACTATTGGTAAGAAAGGATACGAGGAACAAACTGAGCTGATGAACGAAATCTCTTCTTTCATGCTAAAGTATCAATCCGAATTCATTGTCGATATTGATCGTGACTCGGATGCTTACGATAAAGTGTTCAGTTGTTTCAAAATGCCCAAGAATACACCGGAAGAAAAAAACAGTCGCAGCAATGCCATTCAAGAAGCTACGAAATATGCTGCAATGGTACCTATGCAGGTTGCTCGAAATGCTTATCATTTGATGGACTATATAGCTCAAGTTGCCCGTAAAGGAAACAATAATGCTGTAACTGATGCTTGTGTAGCTATGATGTCTGCCCGTTCGGCAGCATTGGGTGCTCTGATGAATGTTCGTATTAATTTGGGCTCTTTGAAAGACAAAGAATTTGTTGATAAGCTACAAATCGAAGCAGATGATTTGGAGCAAAAGGTTTTTATGAAAGAGAAAGAGCTTCTAGATGAAATTAATAAAACGTTACGGGTATGAGCAATGTCTATATGGTGGGCTCTGGTGCCCTTACTCTCGATATAGTAGAGAAAATCATTAACGAGAACATGCGTTTGGAGCTTTCTGCAGAAGCTAAGAAACGGATACAGAATTGTCGGGATTACTTGGATAAGCGAATTGCCGAATCTAAAGATCCCTTATATGGCATTACTACAGGGTTTGGTTCTTTGTGCGATAAAAATATATCTTTGGACGAATTGGGAACGTTGCAAGAGAATCTTATAAAAAGCCATGCGTGCAGCGTGGGAACAGAAATAAGTCCGCTCGTTATAAAGTTGATGATGCTCTTGAAAGCGCATGCTTTATCTTTGGGACATAGTGGCGTACAGGTTATCACTGTGCAGCGCATCCTCGACTTCTTCAATAATGATATATTGCCTATTGTTTATGATCGCGGTTCTCTTGGTGCGTCGGGAGATCTTGCTCCTCTGGCGAATCTTTTTTTACCGTTGATAGGTGTCGGAGATGTTTATTATAAGGGTAAAAAACGTGAAGCGATCAGTGTTCTCGACGAATTTGGTTGGGAACCAGTTAGATTGATGAGCAAAGAAGGACTGGCACTACTTAATGGAACACAATTTATGAGTGCCAATGGTGTGTTTGGAGTGTTGAGGGCTATGCATCTGTCTAAGAAAGCTGATCTTATAGCTGCTATATCGTTGGAAGCTTTTGACGGGCGTATCGAACCTTTCATGGATTGCATTCAACAGATCCGTCCTCACAAGGGTCAAATAGAGACAGGTGACGCTTTTCGTGCTTTACTGAAAAACAGTGAAATGATTGCTCATCCCAAGACACATGTTCAAGACCCTTACTCATTTCGTTGCATACCTCAGGTCCATGGAGCTATAAAGGATGCCATTCGATACGTTTCGTCTGTATTGCTTACGGAGATTAATTCTGTGACTGATAATCCTACCATTTTTCCCGAAGAAGATATTATTATATCTGGTGGAAACTTCCATGGAGAACCTTTGGCATTGGCTTATGATTATCTGGCCATTGCTCTATCGGAACTAGGGAACATATCAGAGCGTCGTGTGGCGCAGCTTATTATGGGGCTTCGTGGGCTTCCCGAGTTTCTAGTTGCCAATCCGGGATTGAATTCCGGATTTATGATTCCGCAATATGCAGCAGCTTCAATGGTCAGTCAAAACAAGATGTATTGTTATTCGGCAGCCAGTGATTCTATTGTTTCGTCTAACGGACAAGAAGATCATGTAAGTATGGGAGCTAATGCTGCAACTAAACTGTATAGAGTGATGGATAATTTGGAATTCATTCTTTCAATCGAATTGATGAATGCCGCGCAGGCCATTGAATTCCGTCGTCCGGAGAAGACTTCACCTATATTAGAGAAATTCTTGGCAAAGTATCGTAAAGAAGTTCCTTTTATAAAGGACGATATCGTAATGTATAAAGAAATAAATAAAACTGTGGCATTCTTGAAACGTACTCAAGTAGAATATTGAGAATTACCACACTAAGAGAGAGAGAGGAAGGCGGATATATGCGAATATATCCGCCTGTTTATTTATTTATTCAGTTTTATTCTAAGCTTTTCGAGCATATCTTTTGTCATGCTATCCAAATCGTACGTCGGCTTCCAACCCCATTCGGCACGTGCACACGAGTCGTCCATCTTATCGGGCCAACTGTTGGCTATACGTTGCTTCAATGCATCAACATCGTATGTCATTTCGAATGTTGGTTCATATTTGCGTATAGCTTCATAAATGGTTTCGGGTGCAAAACTCATGGATGCTATATTGAAAGCATTGCGATGGATTAGCTTTGTGGGATCGGCTTCCATCAACATAATCGCTGCGTTCAAGGCATCAGGCATATACATCATATCCATTAGTGTTCCTGCCTTGATTGGGCAGACAAACTTCTCTCCTCTTACTGCATAATAAAAAATATCTACTGCATAATCGGTAGTTCCACCTCCCGGAGGTGTCACGTTGGAGATGATACCTGGAAAGCGAACCGCTCTGGTATCTACACCGTATTTGTTATGATAATAGTCGCTTAATAATTCGGTTGCTACTTTTGTTACGCCGTACATCGTACGAGGACGTTGAATAGTGTCTTGAGGCGTTAAATTGTGTGGCGTATTTTCACCGAATGAACCGATAGAGCTGGGAGTAAACACTGCGCAATGATTTTCGCGAGCGACTTCGAGTATGTTCCAAAGTCCATCAATACCTATTTTCCAAGCAAGTCTTGGTTTCGATTCGGCAACAACAGAAAGAAGCGCTGCCAAATTGTAGATGGTATCGATGCGATATTGTTTAACAACAGACGCAATCATTTCGGCGTTAGTAACATCTGCAATAGCCGATGGCCCGGATTCTTTTAATTCTCCTTTAGGCTCTGCCCCTGTAATATACCCAGCAACAACATGTTCGTTTCCATAACGCTCACGTAACTCCATAGTTAACTCCGAACCAATCTGTCCGGTAGCCCCAATAACCAAAATATTTTTCATTTTACGAATTAATAAGGTTTTTATATCTTTTGAGTCCGCAAAGTAACTACTTTTTTTTGAATATAATAGCAAAAAGATAGCGATAATTCAGGAAAAATCACTTCCTTTGTACTTACATAATATTAAAACCTATAAGATATGTACGGAAAAATGAAAGAACACCTCAGCAAAACACTCGTTGAGATAAAAGAAGCAGGGTTGTATAAAGACGAACGTATCATTGAAAGTCCGCAACAAGCCGCTATTAAAGTTAAAGGTAAAGAAGTTTTGAACTTTTGTGCCAATAATTATCTTGGATTATCTAATCATCCTCGTTTGATAGAAGGTGCAAAGAGTATGATGGATCGTCGCGGTTTCGGAATGTCGTCTGTGCGCTTTATTTGCGGAACACAAGATATTCATAAAGAACTGGAAGTTGCTATATCCGATTATTTTAAGACAGAAGATACGATATTATATGCCGCATGTTTCGATGCCAATGGTGGTGTGTTCGAACCGCTGTTTACCGAAGAAGATGCTATTATTTCCGATGCATTGAATCATGCATCTATTATTGATGGTGTACGTCTTTGTAAAGCAAAAAGATACCGTTATAATAATGCCGATATGGATGACTTGGAACGTTGCTTGAAAGAAGCTCAAGCGCAGCGTTTCCGGATTATTTGTACCGATGGTGTATTTTCTATGGATGGCAATGTGGCTCCTATAGATAAAATCTGCGATCTGGCCGAAAAATACGATGCTATGGTGATGGTTGATGAATCTCATTCTGCCGGTGTGGTAGGTGCTACCGGTCATGGCGTAAGTGAACTTTGCAAAACGTATGGAAGAGTAGATATTTATACCGGAACATTGGGTAAATCATTTGGTGGTGCTTTGGGTGGATTCACAACCGGTCGTAAAGAAATTATTGATTTGCTTCGTCAACGCAGCCGCCCATATCTTTTCTCTAATTCTTTAGCACCTTGCATCATCGGTGCAAGTCTTGAGGTATTCAAAATGTTGAAAGAAAGTCATGATATTCACGATAATCTGGTAAAGAACGTGAATTATTTTCGTGATAAAATGCTTGCAGCGGGATTTGACATCAAACCTACTCAGAGTGCTATTTGCGCTGTCATGTTGTATGATGCGAAACTCTCTCAGGTTTATGCATCGAAAATGCTTGATGAAGGAATTTATGTTACTGGTTTCTATTATCCGGTTGTTCCTAAAGACCAAGCTCGTATTCGCGTACAAATATCGGCTGGCCACAACAAAGAGCAGTTGGATAAGTGCATTGCTGCTTTTATTAAAGTCGGCAAAGAACTTGGCGTTTTGAAATAGACATCAATCAAATATATAAAAAAAGACCCGCTTCAATTGAAACGGGTCTTTTTTTATTTCTATGGTGCAGAATTTGAGATTCACCACTTCTCTAGAAATCGTAATTTACACAAGCCCTCAACTCCTTAGTATCGGCCAACAGTTTACCGGCAGCGACATGATCGGGATGTACTGAATAGAAGTTGACATCATCCATATTGTCAAAAACACTATTTAAGGCAATATGCCATTTTTCGTTGGGATCCATGTTGAGTCCCACTTCTATTTCGCGTATACAAGCTATTTTGGGAGGCAATGCCTCAATAGCAGCTTTGAAAGCTTTCATGACCCTCAATTTCTCTTCTTCAGGAACATCGTCCCGCAATTTAAATAATACAATGTGCCGTACCATAACCTTATTATTAAAATATTATTTGTATATTTGTTTGCTCTAAAAGAATTAGAGCAGTTGCAAAATTAGTAATTTATCGACAAATAGATACATATATTTATGTTAATCATTGGTATTGCAGGTGGCACAGGTTCTGGAAAGACGACCGTAGCAAAAAAAATCATTCGTAATCTCCAAAAAGACAATGTGATACTTTTATCACAAGATTCTTATTATAAAGACAGTAGTGATGTTCCTCCTGAAGAACGGCAAAGTATAAACTTTGATCATCCCGACGCATTTGATTGGGATTTACTTTATCGACAGGTGTTACAATTGCTGAAAGGTAAGAGCATTGAACAGCCGGTATACGATTTTATCACTAGTACCAGGCTCTCCGAAACTATTCATGTGGAACCTTGTGAGGTACTTATTGTAGAAGGTATTATGGCTTTGTGGGATAAAAAATTGTGTGATTTGATGAATATTAAAATATATGTCGATGCCGATGCGGATGAACGTCTTATCAGAGTGATTCGCCGTGATGTATTAGAACGTGGAAGAACAGCAGAAACTGTTATTGAACGCTATCTTCGTGTATTGAAACCGATGCATCGAGAGTTTATCGAACCGTGTAAGCGTTATGCCGATGTTATTATCCCCGAAGGTGGTGATAATATGCCGGCAATTGATATGATGAGTATGTTTATTTCTAAGCATCTTGATAAATAAATTTGCCTATGAGAAAAAGTTCTTGGTTTTTACTATTTATATTGTTTCTATCAATTGTTGGTTGTGGCAATAGAAAAAAACCTGTTGCTGGCAATATAGACCTGCCTCAGATAAGGAAAAGTCGAGAACTTGTGGTGCTTACTATGAACCGCTCTACTTCTTATTTCATTTACCGTGGTGAAGAAATGGGATTTCAATATGAACTTGCCAATCAGTTTGCATCTAGTTTAGGATTGAAATTGAAGATAAAAACCGCGCGCAATATGAAGGAAATGCTTGATAAACTTCATCGTGGTGAAGGCGATATTATTGCTTTCAACGTGCCATATACGAAAGAAAATAAAAACAATTTGCTTTATTGTGGTGAACAAGTGGTAACTCATCAAGTATTGGTACAGCGTAAAGGTTCTCATATTTCTCTTGTTACCAATGTGACACAGTTAGTAGGCAAAGATATTTATGTGAAGCCTGGACGATATATGCAAAGACTTGAAAATCTGAATAAGGAATTGGGTGGCGGTATTCATATACACGAAGTAAAAGCAGATAGCGTCACTACCGAAGATTTGATTTATCGGGTGTCTGTGGGTCGAATCAATTATACCGTTGCCGATGACGAAGAGGCACTCTTAAATAAGACTTATTACGAGAATTTGAATTTGTCATTGGCAGTAAGCTTCGATCAACGTTCGTCATGGGTTGTCAGAAAGAGTTCTCCCCTATTGGCACAAGCTGCGACCAAATGGTATAAAGAGAATATGTCGACGGCTGAATATAAGCTGAGTATGAAGCGGTATTTCGATATTAGCAAACAACAGGCTTATAATCGCCGCTATGCTTTTAGCAAAAATAAGCTTTCTGTTTATGATCATCTTTTTAAACGCTATGCCAAGCAGATTAATTGGGATTGGCGTTTATTGGCTGCTTTGGCGTATAAGGAGTCTAATTTCGAGCCTAATGTCGTATCGTGGGCAGGGGCTCGTGGCTTGATGCAATTGATGCCTTTAACAGCTCGAAGGCTTGGTGTGCCACGTGGTAAAGAACGTAATCCGGAGGAGAGCATCAAAGCTGCTATAAAATACATTGATCTGACAGAAAAGCAGTTTAGCGAGATTAAAAACGAGCATATAAAGCTTCAATTTATTTTGGCTACATATAATGCAGGCTATGGACATATTAGTGATGCGATGGCATTAGCTGCGAAGTATGGCAAAAACAAACATATTTGGACTGCTAATGTCGAGAAATACGTCTTGCTGAAAAGCAATGAAAAATACTATAACGATCCTGTTTGTAAGAATGGTTATTTTCGAGGTAGCGATACCTATAATTTTGTCCGAGATGTACTAACCTATTATAAAGATTTTCAGAAGAAAGCTAAAAGGTAGCATCTAATTATCTCGATTATATTGAGATAATTACTCTATCCCCAATTGGCTCATACATTCTTTTACTTCATCAATATTGCCGGTATGTTTTCCTAAATCATCCGATAGTTTCACGCAGTTACGCCATTCCTGATTGGAGTTCATTTTGCAAGCTGTAAGTTTCATCACGATATTTTCGGGCTTATATCCTGTATCGTTTGTCAGGTTAGTACCAATACCAAAGCTACATCTAATCTTCCCTTCGCAATAATTCTTTATTTCAAGAACTTTATCAAAGTCAAGCGCATTGCTGAAGACGATTGTTTTCGTTGTAGGATCAATTCCAAATTCCTTGTAACGTGCTGTGAGCATATTTATAAATTCGTATTCATTACCCGAGTCACAACGTACGCCATCGAATAGTTTAGCCTGTTTACGGCTCAAGTTATTGAGAAAAATATCGAACGTGTATGTATCGGCAAGAGCGATACCCAGATCTCCATCGTATACATTAACCCAATTCTCGAGGGCTAGATAATTTGCGTGTTTGTATCCGAATTGGGCTCCATGAAACATGAACCATTCATGCGGGTGGGTCCCCATCATTTTCATATCATATTTCATTCCCAAGAGGCAATTCGATGAACCGGTACAATATTTGGCATGCTCTTTCAGGTAAGCTATTACTTCGTCCTGAACTTTAAGAGAAAAACGACGCCTTGTACCGAACTCAGAGAATATGAGTTGATTCTCGTTGGAGAGCTTCACTTTCTTTTTAAGTCTTTCCAATACTAACTTTTCATCCACCTCATATCCGCTTAGTGAGTTGCGTAGTTCGGCAACAATGGCAAGGATAGGTACCTCGTATAACGTAGCTTTGTATAGTGCATCTGTTACTTCGATGTGTAGATGATGATGCTCGCTGAGCCATATTTTTACTTTTTGAGGATCGTAATGAAACGATGACAGCCATTCCAGGTACATTCGGGGTAGAAAACGATTATGGGCTACCATATAATCAATTTCTTCTTCGGTAAGCAGTATCCTCGACATGTCGTCAAGTTCTTTATAAAGTCTTTCTATAAAATTTTCGTTGTATATAGTCTCATCCCTATCTATGAAAGTGAATGTTCCGATAGCATAAGGAAAGAGTTTAATATAGGCATAAGAAGTTGTAAACTTATATAAGTCTGTATCCAGTAGCGAGGTGATTATCATATTCTGGAATTTTGATTGTAAAAAGATGATATAGCAATACTACAATTGCTATATTATCTTGATGTATGTTTTTTATTGATGTTGTTCTCTCAGTAAATCATTCACATTTTTAACGGGGTTGAATGTCTCAAGTGGTACTTCTACGAAGATTGTATTCCAATCGCTCATCGCTCCATTCCATAATCCCGGTAGTTCAAGTGCTTTTAAGTCGCGTCCGCTTTTAGACTTTCGTGAGATAAATCCGGTAGACTTATCTATAAACTTGGTAAGATTGAACTTTTCTCCTTTATAGTCTTTGATGGCACAAACTAAATCTACAGGATTAAAATGAGTCCCTTGTGCAAACATTTCTTCTGCGCTCTTGTCTTTTTTATTGATTTGCGAACTTTCTAGTATCTGCATCGAATATGAACCGTCACTATTATAAGCTAAAAACGGGCCACCACCAGGTTCGCCTATGTTCTTTACCATTCCACATACTCGAATAGGACGATTTAGTTTCTTTTTCAGATAAAGAACCAGGTCTGCATCTTCCATGTTTTTCGTTTCACTATTGCGACAACAAAGTTTACGTTGCAAGAATTGAATAATTTCAACGATTTCATCGTGAGTATATTTGCCGCTATCTATCAAATTAAGATATTCGAATATCTTTTTTTGGAGTGAGACTAATATGCCGGCAATAAGTTTTTTGTATTTTACGGTAGTATCTTTTAAACGGTCCGGTACCACGTTATCTATATTTTTTATAAAGATTACGTCTGCATCAAGGTCCGTTAAATTTTCTATCAAAGCTCCGTGTCCTCCGGGCCGAAACAGTAATTTACCATCGTCTGTTCTGAACGGCTCGTTATCCATATCTACGGCAATAGTGTCTGTCGAAGCCTTTTGTTCAGAGAAGCTGATATGATACGTGACTCCAAATTCTTTTTCATATTCGGCTTTTTCCTTTGCAACTAGTGTCTCAAAAAGTTGACGATGGTCGTGTGATACGGTGAAATGGATATTTATTTCATTATTTGCATTTTGAGCGTACAATGCTCCTTCTACCAAATGCTCTTCTAATGGGGTACGTGCTTTCTCACCATAACGATGAAATAAAAGTAGCCCTTTTGGCAATGCACCATAATTTAAGCCTTCTTCGTTCAGTAGTGCTACGACAATCTCTTTGTATTTGCCATGAGCCATGAGCGATGCTATATCTTCTTCGTAAAGATGCTTGCAAGTACTATCTAGTTCTGCATAAAAGGCAAAAGCATTGATATGATGAAAGAATATCTTTTCAAAATTTGTTTGAGGTTCATTATAATCGGCATCAATAAAAGCATATAGATCTTTGAACATGCGGCTGGCTGCTCCCGAAGCAGGAACAAATTTAAGTATATTGTGTTCGGAACTTTGAGTATAACTATTCCATACTGAAAGATATAATGTCTCTTCCTCTTTATTTGTCCTTAGAATACCGTTATCCGTTGATGCAGCTGCAAACAGTTTTAGATAAGGAAATCCTTGTTCGAAAGATGATAATTGTCCGATAATTTGTTGTTCGGATATTCCTTTTGCATTCAATTGTTCTTTGTCTTGATTAGTCATCATCAAACCTGAGTTTTTATTATTAATGCTCAAAAATACAAAATGTTCTGTTCATTTGATAGCATTATCCGAAAAAAATACTACTTTTGAGAATGTTTTTAGGATTATGCTCATGGAAACAAATCTATTTTTCACCTCTGAAGAGAAGACCGAACTATTTTCACTCTATCGTAAGCTGATTGTATCGGCTGGTGACAGTGTGGCTAAAGGAGATATCGATAAAGTAAAAAAGTATTTAATCGCGGCAACCCAAAAAGAGTGTTTGACTCGTGATGTATTTGGTAGAAATCCGGTGCTCTGCAATATGCAGACAGCTCTTATCGTTTCCGATGAAATCGGCATGAAGGGTTCTACTCTTATCAGTATCATGTTGCAAAATGTTGTTGAATGTGGCGTCTTGTCTGTGGAAGATGTGAAGAGTCTTTTCGGTGAAGACGTAGAAACTATCGTTAATGGATTGATAAAGACCTATCAACTCTATTCCAAGACTCCGACAGTGGAATCGGAAAATTTTCACAGTCTGCTGATTTCTTTTGCCGAAGATATGAGGGTTATTCTAATTATGATAGCTGAAAGAGTGAATATAATGAGGCAAATACGGGATACCGATAACGAGATAGACCGTGTGAAAGTTGCTAACGAAGCGACGTATCTATATGCTCCTTTGGCTCATAAATTAGGCCTTTACAAGTTGAAATCGGAATTAGAAGACTTGTCGTTGAAATATACGAACCGGGAGATCTTCTATTTTATAAAAGATAAGCTGAATGCAACAAAGTCTGCTCGAGATTTATATATAGACCATTTCATTGAACCTATTAAGAAGAGCCTACAGGCTGCGGGGTTGAAGTTCGACATCAAAGGCCGCACTAAATCGATTCATTCTATTCATCATAAAATGATGGTCCAGAAAACAACTTTCGAAAACATCTATGATTTATTTGCAATTCGAATTATTGTTGACTCACCATTTGAAAAGGAAAAGCAGCATTGTTGGCAGGTCTATTCTATTATCACCGATATGTATCCTCCAAATCCAAAGAGGTTGCGCGACTGGCTTTCCATTCCGAAGAGTAATGGATATGAATCTCTCCATATAACAGTGATGGGGCCTGAGGGCAAATGGGTTGAAGTACAAATCCGTACTCGTCGAATGGACGAAATTGCCGAGCGAGGATTAGCCGCTCATTGGCGCTATAAAGGCGTTAAAGGGGAAACGGGATTGGATGAATGGCTCTCTTCTGTGCGAGAGGCACTCGAAAATCCCGATACTGATTCGATGAAAGTGATGGATCAGTTCAAGATGGATTTATACGAAGATGAAGTCTTTGTGTTTACTCCTAAGGGCGATTTATTCAAATTACCTAAAGGGGCTACTGTACTCGATTATGCTTTTCATATTCATAGTAAATTGGGCTGTACTTGCATTGGCGCTAAAGTAAACGGTAAGGTCACTCCTATTCGTCAAGTGCTGCATAGTGGGGATCAGGTAGAAATTATGACTTCCACTACTCAGTCGCCAAAGCAAGATTGGGTCAATATCGTGGTCACTTCCAAGGCTCGCACTAAGATTCGCCAGGCGTTGAAAGAAATTGTTGCCCGCCAACATTCTATAGCAAAAGAGGCTCTCGAACGTAAGTTCAAAAATCGCAAGATAGATTATGATGAAGGAAGTTTGATGCGACTCATCAAGCATTTGGGATATAAAAATATTACTACTTTCTATCAAGCTATTGCCGATGAAGTTATTGATATAAACAATTTGCTTGATAAGTATTTGGAGCAACAGAAAAGAGATACCGAAATGCGCGAGGATGTAGTGCATAGTGCGGAAAATTTCTCTATCGGCCCTATTGTAGAAGAAGAAGGCAATAGTGACGTGCTTATTATCGACCAGAATTTAAAGGGACTGGATTTTACTCTTGCTAAATGTTGTCATCCTATTTATGGAGATAATGTATTTGGCTTTGTTACCGTCTCGGGTGGTATTAAGATACACCGCAAAGATTGTCCCAATGCCCAACAACTGATGGAACGTTTTGGATACCGTATTGTTAAGGCACGCTGGGCTGGCAAAGGTCAAGGTACGTCATACCCCATTACACTTCATGTAGTAGGACAAGATGATATCGGTATTGTCACGAATCTAACATCAATTATATCCAAAGAAACGGATGTGACGCTTCGTTCTATCAGCATCAACTCAAAAGATGGACTTTTTTCCGGAAATATTACGATTATGATTGGCGATACTTCTCGATTGGAAGCGTTGCTTAAGAAACTTAGAACGATAAAAGGTGTCAAACAAATATCTCGTTTATAATACGAGTAATGGCAAAGGTATGAATTTGTACAGTCAAATGGTACTTATATTTATAGAAAGAGGCTAAAGATTTCTTTAGCCTCTTTCTATAAATAAGTTTTAATATTCTTCTTTTTCGTTCGGGAAATCTTTGCTTTTCACATCTTTTATGTAGTTCCCTATGGCATCTGTCACTACCGAATGTATGTCTGCATAGCGGCGTAGGAATCGAGGAGTAAAACCTTTATTCATACCGAGCATATCTTGTATCACTAATATTTGTCCATCTGTTCCGTTGCCTGCGCCAATACCTATCGTGGGGATGCTTAGTTCTTCGGAGAGCCGAGTAGCCAAATGAGCTGGAATCTTTTCGAGCGTGATGGCAAAGCATCCTGCTTCTTCAAGAGCGTGGGCGTCGCTTATCAACTTTTCTGCTTCAGCATCTTCTTTGGCGCGAACCGTATAAGTCCCAAATTTATTAATAGATTGAGGTGTTAGTCCCAAATGCCCCATAACTGGGATTCCTGCTGCCACGATCTTTCTCACTGTCTCAATTATTTCAATGCCACCCTCCAGCTTCAATGCATCGCAACCGCTTTCTTTCATTATGCGTATGGCATTTGTGATACCCTCTGTGGCATTTACTTGATAAGACCCAAATGGCATATCGCAAACGACTAAGGCGCGCTTGACAGCCCTTACCACACACGAAGCATGATAAATCATTTGATCAATAGTGATAGGAAGTGTTGTAGAGTGCCCTGCCATTACATTAGCAGCAGAGTCGCCTATCAGTATCCCGTCTATTCCGGCACCATCAACTATGCTTGCTATAGTATAATCATATGAAGTCAACATGGAGATTTTTTCTCCGTTTTTTTTCATCTCTTTAAAACGTTGAGTTGTTACTTTACGTTTATCGTCTGTAATATAACCAGCCATTGTCTGTTATTTATTTAAAATTGTATTTTCTAACCATGCGATATTTTTATCGCTGAAATCATCGATGATATAATCTGCTTTTCCTTCTATTGCTTGACGGGAATTGGTCGTAGCTAGCCCTATGACAAAAGCTCCTGCCCTCTTCCCTGCTTCCAGCCCGTGAAAAGAATCTTCGAATACCACAGAGTGAGCGGCATCGGTTTGGAGTAGCTTCATTCCTTTCAGAAAACATTCAGGGTCCGGCTTGGAATGGGCAAACATATCGGCAGTGATGATTGTATCAAACAGTTTTTTGAATTCGGAGTGAGCTCGATAGACATTTTCCATCTTGCTGTTGTTCGAACTGGTGACAAGAGCAGTACGCATGCCGTGTCTTTTAATGTCGCTTATGAAATGATCCGCTCCCTCAATATAATCGAACTTCATGTTTTGTTCATAATAGTCCAGTTCTTTTGTTATATCTATTCGGATTTTCTCGTTTGTAGGGAAATAACCATCAAAAATTTGAGAAAGAGTTTGCCCCTTAATACGGCTACAGAAGTTGTCTATACCCAATCGGCGTGTACCTTCTTCATCCCAAAAAATGGTATATTGTGGTTCTGTATTTAGTACCACTCCATCCAAATCGAACAATGCAATATAATTACTTAGCTCTGTCATCGTTTTCATTTTGCTTGCAAAGTTCGCAAAAAAAGATGAGTTGGGCAAAAATAACGTTGAAATGAAAACTAAAATGACATATATTCACATGATTTTGATGACCACGTATGATTTGGTATGCTTTGCCATTGTAAGATTAATTTCGGTAGTATAAATAGTCTTAAAGAGAGTCTTCTTTTCATAGCATTGACAATTAATATGATTACATTTGCATTATGTAGATATTTTTATATCGTGTGGATACAAAAAAGAGTTTCAAACTAATATATTATGAAGAAAACTAACTACTTTTTAACGTCTTGTTTATTGCTTTTGTTGTTCTATTGTTTTATTTCGTGTAGTAATGGTGACAGATCTTTTGTCGATACAGGAGATAATATTGTAGTCCCCTTGTGTGGCGAAGCAAAAGCGATTCAATTAAATACTCCAAATTGGAGTATCGTAAGTATTAATGATGCCGATGGGAAGCCTATGATAGGTACCATATCTTCCGGTTATGGTGACAATTTGAAAGAAGAACATAACACCCTGCTGAAATATGATGGGACAGGTCCGGATAAAACGCTTATCGTAGATTTGCCGTATCAAGGATTTACATTAGAGAAAGCTGGTACCAATACTATACAGCTTAGTATTAAGGAAAATTTTGCTCCTCAACCTTTTGTTTTTTCGATTGTATTAAAATCGGGAAATGAAACGAAGGAAGTTAAAATCACTCAAGAAGGACAAAACCGATATAAGTTTAAGTCCTTTGAATACTCTATAAACAAGGACGACGGAGCTTCTGATTCTTATTGGTATGACGATATTGATGAGCAACAAACATTTACTATTACGCCTGATATTGGTAGAACCATTAATGTGACATTATTCCCATTCGATTATTCAAATTTAAGTTTCTCAAGTGCCAAATTTACGAGTGACGATAAAGGTGCTTTTGCATGGATTAATGATGCCGATACTCCTTTAGAAGTAGCAATTCCTTGTGGTATTAATAACGGCACAATTGAATATCTCTCTAAAAAGCAACAATACGATAATTTTGAGAAGGGCTTTCTAAAAAATATCAATGGAAGTATTTCGGTTGCCATGAATCCTGGGACTAACAAATATCATTTCAAATACGAGATGAAGAAAACCATCATATCATATACGTTGACCATGACAGGTGCCAAAACAAATAAAGATAGAGTGTTTTGCGGCAAATGGATAATGATACAACCTACAGGAGCTTTTGAATATGTAAAGGACAAATAATAAATATCGCTGGATAGTAAATTTCTGTTCTATATCTTATACCCTCTGCATGTATTTCAATAAAGTCACCGCGGTAGCTTTATTGAAATACATACAGAGACCAAAAGTAAGCGTCTCGGCGATTATGCGTTGTTCTTAAAATAAAAAATACAATTCTTTATTTATGAGTCTTTTTTGTATCTGTCAGGAAGTAGTTCCCGATATTTTTCCAGTGGCGTGTTGGGTTGCCACTCTGCTGTCGTGTTGATGATATCGGTGAGATATTGGAACAGATTTATTCCATTCATGCGACATGACAATGCCAGCGTGTAGAGTATGGCTCCCCTTTCGGCCCCTTTGTGGCTGCCGAAAAACAGAGAGTTCCTTCTTGAGATTGAGAAGTAACGGTTCATCCGCTCTACCGTATTATTGTCCAGCCTTGTCGCCCCGTGCTTGAAGATGTTCTCGATGGCGTCCCATTCATTTCTCATATAGATGACCGCTGCGTATAGTCCGCTTTTGGGAAGCAGGTCGGGACCTGATTCTATCCGATCGAGGTGCGCCCTTATTTCTTCCAAGATCTCAGGAGCATATTCGTTTCGGAATCTGCGATTCTTCTCCTCCGTCCAGTTCTCTTCTCCGATTCGATGTTTGTGCTCCCGGTGATACAGCTTATTGATCAAACCCACCATCTTTTTAGCCCCTTCATCCTCACCGCAATCAATAAATTTCCGTTTGACATGTTGCAGGCAAGCTATTCGCGTGATATGGGGATAACCCTCTTTTTGAAGTTTTCGATAGGGAGAGTAACCGTCGCTCTGTATGACGCCCCTGTAGTCTTCCAACTCTCGCAGAATCACATCTTCCGACCGTGAACCGTCCCGGTAGAGTACATACAACAGCTTACTCCTCATTCCGATGATTACCCACAGGTACCCTTTTCTGACTCCGCTTTCCTTGCCATTCTCTCCCCTGACGAGTATTTTGTAATACGTCTCATCGGCGGAGATATAATTATCCCGAAGAACGGTTTGTGCGGTACACTTGTAGAGATTCTCCAACAACAGGGACGCTCTTTCAATCAGCTTATGGGCGGTAGGCTTTTTCAGAGTGAAGCCATGGCTTTCAAAATAACCGATGATTCGTTCCACCGGCACGGATTGTATGTAGCGAAGCTCCATCAGTCCGGCGATAAAGGAGGCGTCGTAATTGGAGTTCAAGAAAGCCGAAGGGGGAGTCTTGCCCGTATAGACGCGGCCGTCTTGTGTATAAGAGTGGATGTTGTAGACATGTTTGATAAACCGCATGGGCACGCATTCGTAACGGATGGATATACGCAGCTTCTCCGACAACGGCCGAGCCTTGTTCCTGTCGAACTCCGCCTGCTCGGGGTAGACGTCGTGTTCTTCCACCTCCATGTCCGCGTGCATGTCACGTCTGGCCCCGTTGTTCTTCCGGCCCTTCCTCTGAAGGCTTCTTTCCTCTTCCTGCCGCCGTCTTTCCTCATCGGTAAGAAGTGCCGGCGGGGGGAGCTGTTTCTCGGATGTGACGGCAATCAGTTTGCCCAGTCCCTTGCAGACGCGTTTCTGTTTGCTCAGGGATTCACCTTTCTGAAGAAGCGCCTCCCTCAGGGATGCCACTTCTGCTATAAGTTCCGTGATTTGCTCGGATTGTCTTTTCTCTTGTTCGCGTAAATCATCAATCAGCTTTTTATAGCTGCCTATTTGCTGCTTCAACAGTTCGACAATCTCATCCTTTCTCATAGTACAAAGGTACCAAAAATCACCGGAATATCAAACGAAAAGCTCGACTTTTTTTGTGATTAATCTACTATAAACAGGACCTTTCAGCTATATTCGGAAACGCTTTCGCAGTCTTACGGACTTCAGCGATACTCCGCTGAGAATAAAGGAGAGTGTGTTCCACCCGATCTCGTAATTGCCCGTACGCGGGTTGAAAACGGGCACTTCGAAACTGCCGCCCTCAAGCCGTTTGTAATACAGCAAAAAACCGTCGCCGTCCCACTTGAGTATCTTCACGCTTTGTCTTTTCTTTCCGAAGAAGATGAACGCGTCACCCGAAACGGGAGAGAGCTCCTTCATCTCAGAACGTATCATCTTGTAAAGTCCGTCAATACCCCGATTCATTCGGACATACCCTTGATACAAGTAATATTTGTTGCTTGACGTCAAAGAGTACATAACTCGCCCTCCATTCTTTCGTAACTCAGGATCAGGCCCATTATACCCTCGGGAGTCGCCTCTTTGACGGTGACGCTCGTACCGCTGTTGAAGGTGATATGGATGCCCAGTAGTGAAGGCCCCGCTTTCGGAATACCGGACGCCACTATCGGCGTGAACATCCGCCCCGCCTCCTTGACGTCGGGTATGGAGCCGCCGTAATAGCGATGAAGAACCTCTTTCTTTAATTGGGATACCGAATGTCCACGGTCGAGCATCCAGCTGCGCATCCCATTCAAGTCCGTACGGTTTTTAGCTGCAATTTCTGACAAACTGCAATGATAATTCACTGTGAGTTCCTTTCCGAACATCTTCCATACATGCCGGAATCGCATCTCTGCTGTTTTTGATCTTACCATTTCTAATTTCATTTTTAATTCACCGCAAAGGTAACGAGAGGGAGATAAACGGAAAAGGCATAATCGCCGAGACGCTTACGACCAAAAAAAGTTTTAAGACTCTTTCCGTCACCTTATCTTATTGACTATGAGCTGTGTATACTGACATGGCTTGTTTTTGGGACTTCGAAATGGGGTTATCTTGCTTATTGTTAATGTGTTATGAAATACGGATCGTCCATTTCGTATATCAACCGATTAAGTCATTATCTCGGTATATGTGGTGTGTGCACTGTGTAGAAACTCCCGTGTATGGAAATGAAAATAGTTAGGCTCTTGTCTGAGAGAAGGTATTTTGTACACATCTTATTGAATCATGGCTATCGTATTTAAGGCCTTTCTGTTGGCTCATTCAGGTTTTGTCGTTCCACATATGTGATTCGATCAACTCACATATGTGAGTTGATCGAATCACATATGTGGCAGGGCTGACGCATTAAGAATTCAGTTTGTTTATTTCCCATTATATATTATTAACTTAATGTATTGATATATAGTTTATTATATGTGCATATATGTCCTTATTATTTACTATATTTGTATAACTTTTTACATTAAACAAATAAACGATATGGACTTAGTAACGATATTAAGAGAAGTAGAAGACCCCAGAAGGGATCATTTAAAGGAGCACAGTTTGGGGTGTATTTTTTATATTACAATGGCCGCGGTAGTTTGCGGTGCTGAAAGCTGGTATGAAGTAGCGGAATTCGGCAAAATGAAAGAGCCCTTTCTCCGTTCCCGTATAAAGGGCTTTAAAGGTGTTCCTTCCCATGATACCTTTAACCGAGTTTTCTCCATTCTTGATCCAAAGGAACTTGAACGTGGTTTCAGGATGTGGATTCATGAGATATGTGGAAAATATAGTGGTATAGTTGCAATAGACGGGAAGGAAATATGTGGTGCAAGAGTGGAAAAGAAAGACGGCAGTTTTGAGCCTTTACGTATGGTCAGTGCATGGGCTGCATCCAATGGCGTTACACTTGGGCAGGAGAAGGTGGGCAAGAAGAGCAATGAAATAACAGCCATTCCGAAACTGATAAAGGCTTTAGATTTGTCGGGATGTGTAGTGACCATAGACGCCATGGGTTGTCAGCATGAAATAGTTGAAACGATCATAAAAAACAAGGCGGACTTTGTCATCTGTGTGAAAGACAACCAGAAGAAATTGCATAATGAGATAAAAAGCTACTTCACAGGTATCGACTTTAATGGGAATAAGATCAATGGACACGGGCATATACCACCAACCAGGTACCAGGCTTCATACACAGAGGAATGCGGTCATGGACGGAAGGAAAGGAGATATTGCCAAGTATATAACAATGGGATGACAGGTGAAATTTTAGGGTGGGAAGGTGTCCGCTCCGTCGTTTGTCAGACAAAGATTACGACTCAGCTGAAAAGCAAGAAAACGGTAGAGGAAAAACATTATTATATAACATCCCTACCTTTGGATTCGGACAGAATCATGCAGGCTATAAGGACGCATTGGAGCATAGAGAACAATCTGCATTGGCAGTTGGACGTAACCTTTAACGAAGACGATACCAGAAAAAGAAAGAATGCGGCGCAGAATTTCTCCCTCATCAGCAAGATCGCACTCGCCCAAATAAAAAACAGCCAAAGAAAGGGGAGCTTCAAAATGAAAAGAAAACTTGCAGGATGGGATGAAAATTACATGATAGAACTATTGGATTCTAGTTGGATGCAAAATCTAAATTCTTAATGCGTCAGCCCTGCATATGTGGAACGACATTCTTCTTAGAACAAAACATAAAATCGCTCTGATATGAACCAACTTTCATCAGTATGTTTCACAGACTTCACCCTTTTAAGAAGGTATCATGGAAGGTTTTAAAGCATTTAGAGCATTATAACTTTCATTACAACATCGTGACAGAGACATATGAATGTAGAGCGCGCAAATTGCAACATGATTTTGTTGAAATAGACCGCCATATTCACAACGATAGGCCTGAGTTCTTACACCCGAACTCAGATATTATTATGATTCGAAATTGTCGTATGTTAGTTTTTTCGGTGACGTCCTTAAGTTTTTCCGAAAACATATGGACGAAAATATTTTTAGGGGCATACGTCATTTCAGAAGATTAAGGACCTTATAATTTTAGCCTGAAATAAAGGGAATAAACGAGAAGGATTATTTACTAAACATTGCACTTTCTATTTCAAGTACCCGAGTAATTTCGAAATAGATTTCTTTATTGGGGTATAATTGGCTGGACTTTTTTAAGTCTAATTTGTCACAGTGACCTATTAAGGATTGTTGCTTGTATTCCCATAAATTGAACCAATATTGCATCAAAAGGTATTCGTCGGCTACACTCGTCACATAAAACGGATATTCTTTTGAACCGTCTCCTGTCCGGCTGATGGCATATAAAATAGTTGATAGCCTTTTTGTATAATAATCTTTTTCGTTGTCAGTCTTTTTGAGTGCTATGCAAGCATACATAGCTGTGCTTAAGGCTGTGCAGTTTAATGGATTCATTCTTAATACTTCGTTCGATTTTAATAGCAGGTTCTCGTAATCTTTTTTATTTCGCAAATCGTAAAGATCCCTTTCTATATTACTTGCTTTTAGGTAATTAGAGGAGTATGAAGAGCAGAAATAGGCCATCCCTGTTTTCTCTACACTGAGTGTTGTATCGAGCTTTGCAACTGATTCTATTAGTTGTACGATATCTTCTGGATGACTGTTTACTTCTTCTTTGATCGTTTTAAAATCTACATGGATAAAAGATTTTCCCTGTTGGGCCATTGCGGAAAGACTGTATAAAACGATAAATATGAGGATAGATAGTTTTTTCATAATATGCTTTTTATTGATTTTATCTTTCGGCAAAGATAGGTATAAAATAATTAAAATCTCATAGAATTAGAAGCGTTATCATCCGTATATATTATCTTTGCACTATATGATAGTCCAAGTATATAAATAAAATGCTTGATGATAATAAAGGCTGTAATAAAAAGTATCTTTACTGGAATAAGATGAATATTTGATAATAAATTTATAAAGATGAAACGGATTTTATTTAGTGTGTTGCTTTTTAGTATTTGTGTTCTTGCTTCTACTCCCTCTTTATATGCACAGGGCAGGCATAAAGTCTATAGAGAGATATGGACGAGATCTAATTGTTTCAATACCATTCTATCTATGGAATTGGAGGGAAAAGAAGAGATTGATTTATTCAAAATGGTGGATGAGAATGGAAATAAAATTAAATTTTCAAGCACTTCTGATGCTATGACTTATTTAAATAAGTATGGGTGGAATTTGGAAAGTACTAGCACTACCACATACGATAAAGACTACTTTATATCTGTCTGGGTTATTAGCAAAGAAGTCGAGAAAGATGATCAAATTATGGATGGGATAAACTTGATGACTAGAAAAGTTCAAAAGAAGACTCTTTCCGCAGAAAAACAGAAATAAAATTGCAATTTTAATATTTGAATAATACAAACGGAAATTATTTGTATGGAACAACAACCTATCTTGAATGAGCATAACAAAGAGGAATATCCTCCTATGCATACGGCAGAACATATTTTGAATGCTACAATGGTGAAAATGTTCGGCTGTACACGCTCGCGCAATGCCCATATTGAAAGAAAGAAAAGTAAGTGTGATTACCAACTCCTATCCTGCCCTACGGATCTTGAAATAAGGCAAGTAGAAGATAAGGTAAATGAAATAATTGCCTTAAATCTACCAGTGAGAAAGGAATTTATAACTAAAGATGAGGCTCTGCAGATTGAAGGACTCGATTTATCGAAACTGCCCGATGACGCAAGCGAGACACTCCGAATAGTGAGGATTGGCGACTATGATGTCTGTGCGTGTATTGGACAGCATGTTGATAATACATCAGAAGTTGGTGTCTTCAAAATAATAAGTTATGATTGGAACGAAGGTACACTTCGCTTGCGTTTTAAATTACTGAATAACCAAGGCTAACGAAACTGATGTTTTGTCAGTCCATAATATCCATAATGTCTTATAAGTATGACATTATGTCATTAATTATCAGCTTAATAGCTTATTTTGCGGTTGGCATGTCATTTGCAATTTATTAAGTGGTCGCGATAACGAAAAAGAGTTGAGACCAACAATAAACAGAATGTCTAACTTAAAAATAGGAGATTAAAATTATGTTGACACCAGTAAGAAGAACTCAAAATTGGTTACCTAGTATTTTCAATGATTTTTTTGATACGGATTGGATGGAGAAAGCTAATTCTACGGCTCCCGCTATCAACGTCTTTGAAACAGAAAATTCTTATGAAGTAGAACTTGCTGCACCGGGATTGACAAAAGAAGACTTTAAGGTTAATGTAGATTCTGACGACAATCTCGTTATTTCTATGGAAAAGAAAATCGATAATAGTGAGAAAGATAAAAAGGGCCGCTATCTTCGTCGAGAATTTTCTTATCGGCAATTTGAACAATGCATGTTATTGCCCGATGATGCTGACAAGGAAAAGATTTCTGCTAAAGTAGAGAATGGTGTATTAAAGATTGATATGCCAAAGATCACTGAGGCTGAAATTAAAAAGAACCAACGACTGATTACGGTGGCATAATGCCCCTCACATAATGAACAGTTAGTTCATGATATACACATAAATGATTGATGAAAGAGAAGACTTTCCGGAAGAAAGTCTTCTCTTTCTTTGTTTCTGCATCAGGCTTGCCGTATCTTTGCAGTCAATATGGTAATCATTCTTATTATAGTGATTTATTTTTCACTTCTCATGCTGACAGCGTTCTTGACGGGGAGGAAGAATAAAGGTTCTGATGATGCTTTTTATCGTGGGGAGAAACGTTCACCATGGTATATTGTTGCCTTCGGTATGATCGGGGCATCAATTTCCGGTGTTACCTTTGTTTCTGTTCCCGGTATGGTGAAAAACATGGGGATGACCTATATGCAGATGGTATTCGGATTCTTTTTCGGGTATCTTGTTGTTGCTCATGTCTTAATGCCGATATATTACCGTCTCAATTTGACGAGTATTTACAGTTATCTCAGTGAACGGCTGGGACGTTGCTCCTATCTTACCGGATCATCGTTTTTTTTACTTTCCCGAATGCTTGGTACGGCAGCTAAGCTTTATTTGGTTTGTCTTATACTTCATACTTATGTTTTTGCTTCGATGGGTATTCCTTTTTGGGCCATTGCTGCGGGTTCGGTTTCATTGGTTTGGATATATACCCATAAAAGCGGTATAAAGACCATTGTGTGGACTGATACATTGCAGACTTTGTGTCTTGTTGCCGCGTTGATCTGCATTATTGCAATGGTCATGGGAAAGTTAGACTTAAGTCTTGGCGGAGTTATTACTGCCATCAACCACAATCCTCATAGCCGCATGTTTGTATTTGATGATTGGGTCTCTACTCAAAACTTCTGGAAGCAATTTTTGAGTGGTATATTTATCGTTATCGTGATGACAGGACTTGATCAGGATATGATGCAAAAGAATTTGAGTTGCCGTAATCTTCGCGAAGCTCAAAAGAACATGTATTGTTATGGTTTTGCTTTTATTCCGTTAAATCTGCTGTTTCTGTCGCTTGGAGTATTGTTGTTGATACTTGCTGCCCAAATGCAAATACCATTGCCTGCGATTAATGATGATATATTGCCACTATTTGCCACACAGGGGTATTTGGGCAATGGCGTGCTGATATTATTCACTATTGGTATTATTGCAGCCGCTTTCAGCAATTCCGATTCGGCATTGACAGCTATGACCACTATTGTTTGTGTCGATCTGTTGCAAATTGAGAGTCAATCCAAACAGCAGGCGCTACGAAAAAGGCGTATTGTGCATCTTTTATTATCGGCAATACTTGTGGGCAGCATCTGTCTGGTACATGCCATTAATGATAAAAGCGTAATAGACGCTATATATATCATCGCTTCATACACATACGGTCCGTTACTTGGAATGTTTGCTTTCGGACTCTTTACTCATCGAGCCACTTGTGATAGATTAGTGCCATATATAGCCATTGCTTCGCCCTTGATATGCTACGCAATCAATATTGTTGTTTTCAAAGTGTGGCACTATTCTTTTGGCTATGAGTTGTTAATGTTGAATGGTATGATTACCTTTGTAGGTATGTGGCTTTTTTCTTCTTCCAATAAAAATAAATAATAAACACTCGGACATGGAAATCAAATCAGCAAAATTTATTATTAGTAATACTCAAGTAGAAAAGTGCCCTGATACGGGCTTTAATGAGTATGCTTTTATCGGGCGGTCTAATGTCGGCAAATCCAGTCTGATAAATATGCTTACAGGCCGACAGTCGTTGGCAATGACTTCGTCTACTCCGGGTAAAACTCTATTGATTAATCATTTTTTGATTAATGACAATTGGTATCTGGTAGATCTTCCCGGTTACGGTTTTGCAAAACGCAGTATCAAGGAACGTGTCAAGATTCAGGGTATTATTGAAGATTATCTATTGAAACGTCATCAGTTGGCAAACGTATTTGTGTTAATCGATATTCGTATTGAGCCACAGGCTAATGACTTAAGTTTTATGGAGTGGCTCGGTGAGCATCAAATACCTTTTTCTATCGTTTTCACCAAAGCCGATAAACTCAAAGCGGGTCAACAAAAGATAAAGTTGCAAGTATACTTTGATCGTTTGAAAGAAAGTTGGAGTGAACTTCCCCCCTATTTCGTTACTTCTGCCGAGAAACGTTTGGGACGTAAAGAAGTACTCGATTATATTGATAAGGTGAATAACAACTTGATTTAAGACAATTTCGCAGTCTTTTTTAACGACTCATTGGAAAATGCATTATCTTTGCATCCGATTTAAATTATAAAAGATCAATCATAAATTGTAAGATATGATGAAGAAATTAGTTTTATCGATTGTTTTAGTTGTTTTGAGTGTTGGTTTTGTTGCCGCACAAACCAAGCAAGCAGATATTAAGTTTAAGAATACTACATTCGATTTTGGAAAGTTTTCTGAAGACAATCCTATTGTAAGTTGCGACTTTGTGTTCACTAACACTGGTGATGCACCGTTGATTATCCATCAGGCTATTGCTTCATGCGGTTGTACTGTTCCTCAATATCCTAAACAACCGATAATGCCCGGCAAGTCGGCTGTAGTAAAAATTACTTATAATGGAACTGGAAGAGTGCTCGGAGCAATACATAAGTCGGTAACTATTCGTACTAATGGGAAAACGGAAATTATTCGTCTCTATATTGAAGGCGAAATGACTCCCAAAAAGTAGGAATCGTACAATCGTACGTAAGGGCTTATATAATTAATAATATAATCTGCATTGTTAATCTGAACTTGCAATGCAGATTTTTTGTTTTTATACATAAGATTGAATAATGGCAGAAATAGATGATAGACTTAATATTCTATTTACTGTTAGTCATTTAAGCAAATAGTAAAAAATAAATCAAACAAGAGATGAATCAGCTAGCAGAGCTTTATTTAGCAGGAGGATGTTTCTGGGGAATGGAACATTTCTTGAAACAAATCAATGGCGTAGAGAAGACAGAAGTTGGTTATGCAAATGGGCGAACACCTAATCCTACTTATCGCCAAGTGTGTGATAATGATACCGGATATGCAGAAACAGTTCATGTCTTTTATGATCCGCAAGTTCTATCTTTAGGTCTCTTATTGGAGCTTTATTTCAAAGCGATAGATCCCACTTCTGTGGAGCGTCAGGGAGGTGATAGCGGTAATCAGTACCGGACAGGTATTTATTATGTTTGTCAGGAAGATTTGCCTGTTATCGAAATGATGATGGAGGAAGTTGCAAAACAATATATTGATCCTATAGTAGTAGAGGTTATGCATTTACAAAACTTTTATCTTGCAGAAGAATTTCATCAAGACTATTTGATTAATAATCCTACCGGCTATTGTCATATTGATCCTCAATTGTTCGAGATGGCACGCCGTGCAAATGCTTCTCCCAAAAAGTAAATGAACCAACAGATAAATAATATTTATATGAAAGAAAAAGAATCGCAGATATTAATAGAAACAACGTTAGGAAATATCAAAATCAAACTTTATGACGATACACCTCGTCACCGTGATAATATATTGGAATTGGCAGGAAAAGGTTTTTATGACGGGACTTTGTTTCATCGCATTATAAAAGAGTTTATGATTCAAGGAGGCGATCCTGATTCAAAGAATGCACCTGCGGGGAAAAGCCTGGGATCGGGCGATGCGGGTTATACTCTTCCCGCTGAAATTGTACCGGCTCATTATCACAAAAAAGGCGCTCTCGCTGCTGCTCGACTAAGTGATCAGGTTAATCCAAAGAAGGAATCTAGCGGATGTCAGTTTTATGTTGTCACAGGAAAGATCTATAAACCCGCCGCACTTAATAAACTTGAACAAAGTATTAATATGGGCAGGGAGAATGTCGTTTTTGAACAATTGGTTAATAAAAATATAGATACAATCAAAGAATATCGGTTGGCACGCAATCAGAAGGGTTTAATGGCGCTGCAAGAAGAACTCATTGAACAAGCAAAGCAAATTGTAGCTACCGAACAACCATTTAAATTCACCCCCGAACAAACAGAAACATATACGACTGTTGGCGGTGCTCCTTTTTTGGATAATGAATATACGGTATATGGTGAAGTAATTGAAGGATTGGAAATTATTGATGCCATTGAGAAAGTGAAGACAGATGGACGCGATAGACCGATAGAAGACATTAATATGAAAGTTTCTGTATTATAATTCGTACTTATACGCACAACTGATGTTGGGCAAGAGTTCTTAATATTTATAAGGAGGGTTGAATTTGTTTATGAATTCAGTCCTCTTATTATTTAAATTTGCTTCGTAAGATATGCTATATCCGGAATATGCACAAAGATACTTTAGTATTGATACATGTAATCCTTTTGCAGTGCAGTGGTTATTTATGAAGTTCGATTAGAATAATGAATTAACCAGAAAAGAGAAGGGTTTAGACATCATCATCCAATAATGTTGTCCAAACCCCAATAGTTTAATAATTTAGTATGTCAATCTTAGCCCTGCCTGAAGATTCATATTACATGGCCTTTCTTTTCTGATACTTTGTACAAAACTTCCGTCATCAAAGAAATATGCCACTCCACCCTCTCCATAAATACTTAGGTGATTTGTTAAGTTATAGGCAATGCCTGCACCTCCGTTTATTGAAAATTGAATGGCGTTGAGTTTTAGTTTTTTACCACCTAAGCGGGCATAAAAACATTTTTCACCCATAGCGCCTGCTGTAAGATATAATTGGACTTGTTTTTGCTTGTAAAAGTTCCAATTGCCTTTTATAGGAATACCGATATAATATAATTGTTGCTTTTTGTCATAAGCATCTACATCCGAAATGAGCATGGTGAATATAAGTCCCGATTCGACTGAAAAACTTTTGTCGAGCGATTTGCATACAGTCAGTCCAAAACTAATAGGTTGATGATGGTGGAAGGAATAGTTGGAGTAATTTGTATCGGTCGCTTTATAATAGGCGTATTCGCAATTTAACATCCTTAAGCCTTCGGGATCATTAGATGCTGCCATATCGCCACCATTTGTATTATTTTGAATACCCCCACTTCCTACAGACAAACCGATGCTCCAAGGTTGGGAAGTATGAGACTCTGCTGCAGATGCTGTTACCATTTCTGGCAAACGACGCTTTTTGGTTTCTTTACCTGCACGTTTACCTGTGTCGTTTGAGTTTTTCTTTTCTTTATTTTTATGAATTGTTTCATCAACCGTTTTTTGAGGTGCTTCTGTTTTAGTCTCTTCATTCACTTCCTTTGGGGTCGAAGAATCAGTTTTTTCAGGGAGAACTGATTGTGAATATCCCATCTGATTGCGCAACTTATAATGTGCCGAAGAAGTAGACTTTGTTTTTGTTGTGCTACCGTCTATGACTGCTTGTGCTATGATTTTGTCAGCAACACTATTCTTTCTGTTAATTGTTTGGTTTGTTGTTTTAGTCGATGTCGTATTATATGCAAATTTCTCGGTTATCGGAGTATAAATCAAACTAAAGAAAACCGATAATCCTATTAATACGACAATAGCAGCAGCAACGGCATAGCCAAATCTTCTGTTGGCTATGGTATGCTGCGTATGAACAACAGGCAGCTTCTCTTCGATATGTTTCCAAATCGTATCATCAATCGGCTCTTTATAGTTGCGCATCTTTTGCTGCAACGTATTCAGCCAATCTTCTTGTTCCATTTTTTTGTTCATATTCTCATCCATTTGTCTTCATCCATTCATTAATGCGTTTGGCCAGTGTTACCTTTGCTCTATAAAATTGCGATGCAGAGGATTTTTCATTAATACCGAGTATTTGAGCTATTTGGCGATGTGATTTCCCTTCAATGGCAAAAAGATTAAATACTGTACGGTATCCTTCGGGCAATTCTGCTATGAATTTCATCAGTACTTTTTCGGGAATACGTTCCACTTTTTCTGCATCGGGTATATCGTAAACATCACTAATTTCTTCTATTGGGATGCCACTATCTATTATGTTTTTGTTGCGCCTTAAATATTGCAGCGCCTCGTTAATCATCACTCGCTCTAACCATGCTCTTAACGAACCTTCGCCACGCCAAACAAATTTATCAAATGATTGATATATCTTAAGTAAACCATCCTGAAAGATATCATAAGCCGTATCGCGATCGGATACATAACGCAAGCACAAGCCAAATAATCGGTCTGCATACCTATCATACAGCTCTTTTCTTGCTGTATTATTCCCCTGCCTGCAAAAATCCGACAGCGCTTGTTCTTCCATTCTGTTGCTTCCTATTCTTTTTATTAAATGCAATATCCATTAAAATACTGCTTCAGTTAGCATTCTTTTTTTGTGAGAGTAATCTCGCTGCAAAGATATATTTTATTGGCAAACTATTTATAAAAACGTATTCTTAATAAAAAGTTTATTTTTGTTTTCAAATCAAACATTATTGTTTATATTTGTGCTAATAAAAAAAGTTTTTAATGAGTGTTATTTCAATAATATTCTGGATGTTCTTGGTTATAGTCTTATATACCTTTTTGGGATATGGATTGTTGTTGTATGTTCTTGTAAAACTCAAGCAAATATTTGCTAAGCCAAAAGGCTGCTCCGTTGTGCCTGAGTATCCTGATGTCACTTTATTTATTACAGCTTATAATGAAGAAGCTGTTGTAGATGATAAAATGTTAAATTGTCGTCTGCTCGATTATCCGAAAGAGAAACTGCATATTTTATGGGTGACAGATGGATCTGATGACGCTACGAATCAAAAACTGTCTAAGTGGGAAGATGCTATTGTATCTTTTGAACCCGAACGCAGAGGCAAAATGTATGCGATGAATCGCGGAATGCAACAGGTAAAGACGCCTTTGGTTATCTTTACTGACGCAAATACAACTCTCAATAAAGAGGCTGTTAAAGAAATTATAAAATGCTTTGGTGACCCAAAAGTCGGATGCGTGGCGGGCGAAAAGCGTATCGCTCCTTCAGATAGGCAAAGTGCGGCACAAGGAGGTGAAGGTCTATATTGGAAATATGAGTCGGCGTTGAAAGCTTTAGATGATCAGTTATATTCTACGGTAGGTGCTGCGGGTGAACTTTTTGCACTACGCAGGGAATTATATCGCGAAGTTGAACGTGATACTTTGCTTGACGATTTTGTTCTTTCACTTCGTATTGTGATGGATGGTTATAAGATAGCTTATTGTAAGAAGGCTTATGCCATGGAAGGCGGTTCGGCCAATATTGAAGAAGAAGAAAAACGTAAGGTACGTATTGCTGCCGGAGGATTGCAATCTATAGGGCGACTAAGGCCGTTGTTAAATCCCTTTAGGTATGGAATATTTGCTTTTCAGTATATTTCGCATCGGGTTCTTCGTTGGTCTGTTACTCCATTTCTTCTGTTTGCTCTATTGCCTCTCAATATGGTTTTAATAATCGAACGTTCGTTTTCGTCTGTGCTATACAATAGTCTTTTTGTATTGCAAATCCTATTTTATATTATGGGATTGGTAGGATATATATTCCAGCAACGTCAATTGAAAGCTAAGATCTTTTTCATTCCATATTACTTTTTGTTTATGAATATCAATGTTTTTAAAGGCATTGTCTATTTATTTAAATATAAAGGAGACGGTATATGGGCAAAAAGCTGTCGGCATAATATATCGTAAGTATGGAAAGAATATTGCACGACATAAGTTATTTGAAGCAAATAATGGACATCACATCCGAAACATTGATGTTGATTTCGGCTGAAGGAGTCTGCTTGGATATTTGTTCGCATACCGATTTGTGGTTTCTGCAAGAAGATGTCATCCTCGGTAAAAATATTCTTTCGTTGTTGCCAAGCCATACCTATCACAAACTTATCGTTGATTTTCAAGATGTGTTGATCAATAATAAGACGATTACTAACAGCTTTCGTTTGCCTCTTAATGATACGACCTACTATGGCGAGTGTAGGTTAATGCCTTTTGAGGGAAACGTTCTTTGTCGCTATACTGATATCACTAATCGTGAGAACATTAAGTTTAAACTTACTCAGGCATACGAAGAGATGCAGGAGATACAAAATATTGCCAAAATAGGTAAATGGTCTCTGAATCTTGAAACAAATATGATAGATTATACCGGCTTTTGTGGCGAGAATTCCGAAGAGAGAAAAATGCCGCCTATTTCGTTAGATTATTATATGCAGCATTTCATTATTCCCGAAGACAGGGAAAAAATGCGTATATGGGTTGGGAAAATATTGGGGCATCCTTATAAACAAAGAATATCGTATCGCATTAGCGTGATGCAGAAGATATATTATATGTCGGTGAAATGTATATATAGCGAAAAGGATAAACAATACAAACATTCAAGAAAGATAGAAGGCATTGTTCAGGATGTGACCGAAATGCATAAACGCCGTAATGATATCAGCATGTTGACTCATGTCATATTTAATGCTAATGAATCGATATGCGGTGTCTTTCCAGACGGAACTTTAAAATTCGCCAATCAAATCTTTCGACAGGTTCATGGCATAGGTATTGACGAAGATGTGTCGAAATACAAAATATATAATACCGGATATGGTTTCGCTCCTAATAAGGATGTTTGGGATGAGCGGGTTCAAAGTATGCAGACTAGAGTAGAGATGAACTTCTCTTACCATAACCAACAAATTGACAAGGATTCGGAACCGGTTATTTATGGTGGTAAATTTTATAAGATGACCGAGGATAACGGAACTTATAGCTATTGGGCATTTGCTTATGACATTACTCAACAAGTACGTTACGAGTCGGAGATGAAACGTTACAATCAGTTGATGTATACTCTCTTCAATAATATACCCGCTTCCATTTCGATAAAAGACGTGAATGACGGTTTTCGTTTTATTTATCGTAACAGTATTAATGAAGATGAAAGTCGATTACAGAAAGATTTAATGTCTGCTGTACGGATAAGCGACTTTGATATTTTCCCTAAAGAGGAAGCCTGGCGTATTCGCAAAGAAGATATCAATATAAATGAAACCGGAGAGCCGCTGCATCGCATAACTCAAAATATTGATGCCGATGGCGAACTCCAATACTATGATATATTAAAGTTGAAAATAGATGATCCGAATTTTTCACCTATGATATTGAGCATCAAATGGAATATCACTCAACTTGAAATAATGAAGCGCAAGTTAGTTGATGCCAAACAGAAGGCCGAAGAATCGGATAGATTGAAAACGATATTTCTTGCCAACATCAGTCATGAAATACGTACTCCTCTTAATGCCATAGTCGGATTCTCAGATATTATGGCCGAATGCGATGATCAAAAGCAACGTAAAATATACTATAAAATTATTGACCAAAGTACGAAGCGGTTGCTTAAATTTATTGAAGATATATTATTGTTGTCTAGAATTGAGTCTGGAGAAGTAAAGTTGACTATGGTAGATATTTCTCTCAATAATTTGTGCCATCAGGTATATGACTATATTGATGGTAAAATTCCACCATTGGTCACAGTGATGTTTGAATCATCAAATAAAGATATTACCATATGTTTGGATGAGAAATATGTGATTCAGATATTCATGATACTCATCAAAACATCATGTAGGTTTATTGAAAAAGAGGGAAATGTATGGTTTGGATATGTCGATAGAGGAGATTATGTCGAATGTTATGTCAAAGATAGCGGTAAAGGCCTTATGAACGACGGAAAAGAGGTATTCAGTCTTTTCACAAAGTACAATTATGGTAATGACGGTTCGGAATTAGAATTGACTATTTGCTATGCTCTTGTTCATCTAATGGGAGGGAATATTATTGCTCAATCTACAGAAGGAGTAGGTTCTAAATTCGTTTTTATTCTTCCAAAATAGAATCGAAATGATAGTAAAAAGTAAACAAGGTAATTTAATAAAAAATTAGATAGATATGAAAACGATACTTGTAGCTGATGATGTTGATATTAATTATTTGCTATTAGAAATATATTTGAAAAACGATTTTAATGTTATGCGGGCGCACGATGGAGTTGAGGCGGTTGATATTTTTAAAAAGCAAAAGCCTGATTTGATATTAATGGATTGTAAAATGCCCAATATGGATGGTCTTGAGGCAGCAAAGATTATTCACGGTTTATCACCGGAGACTCCTGTAATAATGCAAAGCGCTTATGCTTTTGCTGAAGATAAAGAGCGTGCGGCCGAAGCCGGATGTATCGATTTTCTGGTTAAACCGGTTACCAAGCAAATGTTGTTGGATATGATATGCAAATACGTGGATTAGATGGGTCGAAAGGCGGTTTCGAAATTTTTATATTGCAATATGATTGCGTTTACTCTCTGTTTGGCAGGTATTACGCTTGCTGCTGTTTTTGCACAATATATTTCGCCAAGTAAATCATTCATTCTACCTTTTATTGGTCTTTCTCTGTCCTTTTTGCTGATCGGCAATATTTTGTTAATGCTATATTGGATACTGAGATTGAGAGTGTGGTTTGTTGTGCCGATATTGGCTATTGCCTGCAATTACCAATATTTGGAACGTATTTTCCATTTTTCTTCATCGTCTGGGCAGCAATTGGTGAACGTGCTGAAAGTTGCGACTTTCAATGCCGATTCTTTTGGGAAAGAATGGACAGCTGTATCTACAAAAGATTTGGCCAACTATATGAATAAAAACGGAGTGGATGTACTCTGTTTTCAAGAATTCGGCTTTGGATCAAAGAGCTTCCCTATCGATAGTATTTATCAGGCATTCAAAAAATGGCCCTATCATTATGTGCCCATATCACCTGCCGGGCATGATTGTTTGCAACTCGCCGTATTCAGTAAATATCCCATCGGAAATAGTTTATTAATGACGTTTAAGGATACTCCAAACTGTGCCTTATGGTGCGATATTGATATGAATGGCAAGATGATACGCCTTTTTAATTTGCATTTGCAAACAACAAACGTGTCTTCCAATATGACAAAGATAAAAGAGTCGGTGAAACACTTTAATTTTATCTCCGGAACTTTCTATCATACATTCTTTATGCTACATGAGATGGAAGAATCTTTTGTGATGCGTGCAGAGCAGGCGGAGTATATTCATGACAAGATAAAAGAAAGTCCTTATTCGGTGATTCTTTGCGGTGATTTCAATTCTCTGCCCTCTTCTTACACCTATCACACTATTTTAGGTAATGAACTTAAAGATGGTTTTTGTTTGGCCGGTAGAGGATATATGTATACTTTCCGTTATCTGAAACATCTGTTTCGTATCGATTATATCATGACGTCAGCTCATTGGAAGGCATTGGATTATTATTCTCCGCATATTGATTTTCATAGCGACCATAATCCTGTAGTTATGACAATGAAAATGAATTGAATCTGTTCGTCTTTAGAACAGATTCAATTTGTTTTTGCGCGCTTCATCCAATGGAGTGGTACGGATTGTCTTTTCCGAATGCTCATTGCATAGCGTTTCATATTCTGCATAGAGTTTTTTGCGATATTCATCTTTCAATGTTGGATTGATGAGTTGCGAAGCTACCGGAGCTACTTGCGAAGCATCTCGTACATAAGCGACCGAGGCTTTATAGACAGGAGCAATTTTCAGTGCGGTATGCAATTTGGATGTGGTAGCGCCTCCTATTATCAGTGGTAAGTCAAGTCCCGCTTTTTGCAATTCAATGGCTACATGAACCATTTCATCGAGCGAAGGTGTTATCAAGCCACTAAGTCCTATCATATCGACCTTTTCTTCTATTGCTTTCTGTACAATTGTTTCAGCAGGCACCATGATACCCAGATCAATCACTTCGAAACCGTTGCACGACATTACTACCGAAACAATATTCTTGCCTATATCGTGTACATCTCCCTTTACAGTTGCCAACAACATTTTTCCTGCCGTTTTGGTACTAGTCTTTTGCTCTTCGATGATCGGTTGCAGTATTGCTACGGCCTTCTTCATTGTTCGAGCCGTCTTCACTACTTGTGGTAAAAACATTTTTCCTTCACCGAACAACTCTCCCACCTCATTCATTCCTTTCATCAGAGGACCTTCGATAATATCGACCGCCTTATCGTATTTTTTCAATGCTTCTTTCAAATCTTCGTCAAGATAATCTCCGATACCTTTTACCAAAGCATGTTGCAACCTTTCTTCTATTGATCCCGAACGCCATAATGTTTTCTGGCTACTTTCTTCTGTATGTCCTGTTTCTTTGTCTTTGAGTGTTTCTGCCATACTGATGAGACGTTCCGATGCATCCGGATGCCTATTTAGAACGACATCTTCAATACAAGTCAATACATCTGCCGGTATATCCGAATAGAGAATAGCGGAAGCCGGGTTGACAATACCCATATCCATTCCTTTCTGGATGGCGTAATAAAGGAATGCAGCATGCATAGCCTCTCTTATGTAGTTGTTTCCTCTAAAAGAAAAAGACAGGTTGCTGACACCTCCACTTACATGCGCACCTGGAAGATTCTTCCGAATCCACTCGGCTGCTTCAATGAAGTCTACCGCATAGTTATTATGTTCTTCCATACCTGTTGCTACAGATAGCACATTCGGATCGAATATAATATTTTGTGGATTGAAGTCAAGTTTCTCTCGAAGTAGATTATAAGCTCTTTGGCATACTTCAATTTTTCTTTCATAACTGCTTGCTTGTCCTTGTTCGTCAAATGCCATGACAACTGTTGCCGCGCCAAGTTCCTGAATGGTTCGAGCATGTGCCAGAAACATTTCTTCTCCTTCTTTCAATGAGATGGAATTAACAATACATTTGCCTTGCAGACATTTTAGTCCGGCTTCGATCACATCCCATTTCGAGGAGTCTATCATGACAGGTACTTTAGAGATCTCCGGTTCCGATACGATTAGATTCAGAAAGTTGATCATCTCCTCTTTCGTCTCCAATAGTCCGTCATCCATATTGACATCTATAATTTGCGCGCCGTCTTCCACTTGCTTGCGGGCTATGGAAAGGGCTTCCTCGTAATTTTTCTCTTTAACGAGGCGCAAGAACTTCTTCGAACCTGCCACGTTGCATCGTTCGCCTATGTTCACAAAGTTATTTTCTTTCTTTACTTCCAATAGCTCAAGTCCGGAAAGCCACAGACATTCAGGCTTTGCCACCGGAACGTGTGGTACGGCACCTTCTACCAATTCCGAATAACGGGCAATAAAAGCATCGGTCGTACCACAACAACCTCCTACTATATTGATCAATCCTTCCGAAATAAATTCTTTGATTTCAGAAGCCATCATTTCCGGAGTTTGGTCGTATTGGCCCAACTGATTGGGAAGTCCTGCATTGGGATAGGCACTGATGTAATAAGGGGCATGAGCTGCCAATTCTTCTAGATATGGTTTCATATCTTTAGCTCCAAAAGAACAGTTCAGTCCAACAGAGAAGACTCCCATATCTTGTACCGAAGCGAGGAATGCACCGAGTGTTTGTCCCGAAAGTGTGCGCCCACCTTTGTCAGAGAGTGTCACCGATAGCATCAAAGGAACAAGTCTGTTTTGTTTCTTCATCGCTTTATTGGCAGCGTATATTGCGGCTTTGGCATTCAGCGTATCAAAAATTGTTTCGATAAGCAGTCCATCTACTCCTCCTTCCAACAAAGCAGATATCTGTTCGTTATATACGTCGGCTAGTTCGTCAAACGTAATAGAACGTGCCGAAGGATTGTTTACGTCGGGGCTCATGGAACAAGCCTTATTTGTAGGCCCGATAGAACCTAATACAAACCTTGGCTTTTGAGGTGTCTTTTTAGTATATTCGTCAGCCACAGAACGTGCCAATTGTGCTGCGGCAATATTCAGCTCTTTTACTAAATCTTCGGCATGATAGTCCGATTGTGATACGGCGTTGGCGTTAAAAGAATTCGTTTCGATTAAATCGGCTCCGGCTTCCAGATATTTCCGATGAATTTCTCGGATGACGTCCGGACGTGTCAAACAGAGCATATCGTTGTTTCCTTTTAGCTGTCCGATGTGATCTTTGAACCGTTCTCCTCTAAAATCTTCTTCAAGTAGTCCGTAGTGTTGTATCATCGTACCCATTGCTCCGTCGAGTATCAGGATACGTTCTTTAGTAAGTTGCTGTATAGAATTCATATCTTTCTTGTTTTTTCTTTAGCTATTTCTTAAACATTCTATCCATTTCGCGCTTGTCGTCTTTCTCCCGAAGGGTCTGTCGTTTATCATATTCCTTCTTACCCTTTGCCAGTGCGATGAAGACTTTTGCCAGTCCTTTTTCGTTGATGAAGAGCCGTATGGGAATGATCGTATTTCCTGTCTCTGTTACTCCTCGTTGTAGTTTGCGCAGTTCCTTTTTGGTAAGTAATAATTTGCGGTCGTGGCGGGCCGGATGGTTGTTGTAGCTTCCATAAAAATAAGGAGTGATATTCATGTTCTTTATCCACATTTCCCCTTTATCAAATATACAATAAGTATCTACCAGGCTTGCCTTACCCAGTCGGATGGATTTTATTTCTGTTCCGGTAAGCACAATGCCTGCTGTATAGGTATCTATAAACTCGTAGTCAAACGATGCTTTTTTGTTCTTTATATTGACATTATTTAGATTCATAAGCTAATTGAATATAGTGACTAAATTTTGATATATAAATTCTATAAGCATTGGGCAACCGATGATTATGATAGAAAAAGCGATTGTAAAAGGCATTTTGAGCGAAGCTTCTACTTTCATCATTGGAGTACTACCTACGTATACGATATATAGTGTATAGAGTTGTATCATAATTCCTATAGGTTGCATGGAAGGCAATATTCCGGTAATCATATCGGCTATAAAAACCATTGTCATCGAGTAGCCGATAAATACCAAAACCTGTTGCGGGCTTCTCTCTATTCTGAACTGGCGCAACAGGTATTTATTGACAATGTAGGCGACCAAGAAAAAACCGCCAAACAATGCGATAGCTATTCCACAACAATCTACCATACTCAATTGAAATGATAATGGCGTGTTCCAACCACGTCGATAGATGGAACCGATAAGCCATGCAATGCCGCAGAAACCTATCATCGGATAGACGTAGTCTACAATGACCTTTTGGCTATCCTGATTAACAGAAATATCTTCCCATGCTTTGGCAGGGGAAGATATTAATGAAAATACTAGCTTAAATATATTTTTGTACTGCAAATTTGTTAATTAGTTGTTTTGGTATAATTAATGGTATATGTCGTTCCCGTCGAAGGAAGTGTTGTACTCGTTTCATTGATATTTGTATGTAGTGCTATCTTTGTAGGAGCATTTCCGGCTTTCCCCGTAAATCGATAAACCATGTCAAGTATATTGAACGAATGGTAATAGAGAGATGGATAAGAACCTACATAATATGCGGAAGTATAGGTGGCATTTTTGTCGGAAGTGTGATGACTGAGATATACATCCATCGTTGTAGCTCCAGCCGTTACTTCATCCGGATAGAATACCAAAGAGAAATAGTGGTTCGGAGTAGAAAAGTAATAATTGGCTCCTATCAATAGATTTTCATTAGAAGAATCGTAAAGAGTGAATTTATCTTCAGAGGAAGCACTGAGTTGATCTAAACTGATTAAAGGCGATTGAGTGACTTTTTGAATAGAATCATTCGTTGTACCTCTTGTAGTAGAGATTGAAGTACCATCCAAACTTACAGCATAACTCAGGTTTATAGTTGCTTGCCCTGTTGAAGCAGCGCCCGATGCCTGTGTCGTTACTTGAGTATATGCAATAAAAGCTAATCCTTGTGAAGCATTGAATTTATTTGTACTTTGAACGGTTGCTAAAGAAGCCGATGTAGGAACGAGCTTGGTACCAGTTTGTGTCTGAAAATAAATACTACCATAAGAACTAATCACCTTAACAATTCCTGTATAAGTGTTGTTCGAATCGCTACTACTATTCAAGCACGAGGTTAGCCCCAATACCAATGTTGAAAGCAATACTAATGACCAAATTTTAATCCTTTTCATAATTCAAATTTTATTTTATTCGACAAATATATAAATTTCTGCGTTCTTTTTATAGAAATGCAACACAAAATAAAATACTGCATGCACTACTTAACTATTTTTGCAAAATCTTCAATATGTTTGTCTACATAATGCGCTATTAACGTGGTTATCTCTTCTTCTTCTTCAATAAAAGTCTCATCCAAATCATCGAAGGTTTCATATTCTTCGTACATGCCCATGAATTCTTCTTCGGTTCTCTCTTTTTCCAAATCTTCCCGATGGGCATCATATATCTTTTTAGCCTTATATACCATTTTACTGAACTCCGGTGCTTCCCACAACCTCATTGCTTTGGCAAAAGGATTGTCGAACACGTAACTGCCGTATCCATTCTGAATCAGTTGGCAGAATCCCCCGATGAGTACCTCTTCTCTCAGTATATCGTATGCAAGCAACGTGTGCTGATTGCCAGTTAGCAGTTGCATGTTTTGCGCAGATGGCTCCCCTCCTATCGTTTCGCGATATTTGTTGGTAAACACTTTGATGAATGCGAGCATGTTTTCTTGTGCTGCTATTTTCAGTGCGTCTTCTTTGATTTCTATATTAGTATCCATTTTTATTTGAATTTAATTGTGCAAATATCTAAAAAAATATCAGTTCTTTCTACTTGTTAATTAATAAATGTTAGTTCTCTCTATTTTTTTATTGTAATGATTTGTTATTTTTGAAATAACCTCTATATTTGCTACTGTTTTTTCATAGTATTAGATTTAAGGTTAACAAGGTTGGTGTACAGCGGTACACCTTTTTTATTGTCTATATTTGCTTAGCCGTTACAGTTCGTTACCTTGAATACCCATCCCAGCCAATATAGGAAATAATGCCGAGGCAGCTTTTGAATTTTCTGTTTGCGTATACTGTGTAGGATCCAATACAAACGTATGAGTTTCTTTATCTTTCATTTCGCTCAATTGAGCATGCACTTCTTCATCGTATGACGATACTTCGGGCAATACTCCCAGCCTCTTTATCTCTTTCGACTCTTTGGTCAATTCCAAAATGTTCAAAGCCAATTCTTTTCTTGTTACCAAATCTTTGCATGGCGCACCGATCATTTCGAAAAAGCCGATGTTGTCGTCAAAACCTTTACCATTCAATTCGGCAGCTATATCATTGGGATTAGCAAGAGCCAGTTTCTCTGAATGAGCATCGTACACCCAAATAACCAGACATTTGTTTTCTTTGCCTCTCACTCCCATATCGAGCATCAGATAGTCCAACAGATAAGGTATGTTGACATTTTCTATCGGACGTTGCAATTTTTCTTTATAATATTTTTCCATGTCTGCAATGAGCGTATTCAAAAAATAGACATCTATTATCAATACGTTTTCGGGAAATCTGATTGCGGATGCTTCCATGCTTATCTTCGTTAATGTTTTATTCTTATATTCTCGATGTTGGATGCAAAGGTACGAATTAATAAACAATAAAACACGGTATATCTTTCATTACGTCCCAATTAATTTCATCTGGGGTGATGCCCTGACGTAGACTTTGCCTTAAGAACTGTTTCGCCGCTACAGAAACGAATGTATGTCTCATCTTTCTGTAAGTGAGGATCCGATCTTTTCGTCTTGTAGTATCATTGTTTTTGTACTTACGATTTATTCGTTTTCTGCGCAGCATACAATCATATGGTGCGCAGCATACAATTGTTTTCTGCCCACCATATGATTGTATGCTGCGCAGAAAACGAATGAAAGTAACGGAAGAATTGGACGAAAGGCCTTTATTGAACGTATGAGACGGGCTAATGTCCATGTGTATACTATGGGATGTTGTTATTATTTATTGCCGTTCGGTAGCGTTTGAGATAAGAGCTCATTGGCGATAGACCGGAATAGGCAACGACTATTATTTTGCATGATAGCCATACATCAATTTATTGATACTAAAGTCGATGAAGCTTGCGATACCTGCTTATAAATGAATATTTATCTTTTTGTCGATAGAAAAATAATCAAACTTATTTTTGTTATTTCGATTGCCTTGTACTATCTTTGAAGCTCGAATTTTAAAAAATATACGAAATCTTATGATAAAGAATATTTTATCTGTATCCGGAAAATCCGGTTTGTATAAGCTTGTTTCGCGTAGTAAAAGCATGCTTATCATAGAGTCTATTATCGACAAAAAACGTATGCCTGTCTATGATCATGAAAAGGTTGTTTCTTTAGGCGATATTGCCATTTACACCGATGGAGATGATAAACCGTTGAGTAATCTTCTCGAGGAAATCAAAGTTAAACAGAATGCTGCTCTTATCGAAATCGATTATAAAAAGGCTTCGAAAGCTGAGCTTGAAGGATTTCTGGAAAGCATTCTTCCCAATTTTGATCATGATCGTGTTTATCCGTCCGACATAAGGAAAATTATTCAGTGGTATAATTTACTTATCAACAATGGCATTACCGATTTTCATGACGAGACATCACCCCAGAAAGAAGAAGAACCCGAGGTTGTTGCAGAAGAGCCAAAGGAAGAGGCCGTAACGGAAGAAAAGAAAGCGCCTAAAGCGAGAGCTAAGAAGGCTGCAAAATAATTGATAAGAAAAATAAAAAAGAAGAGATCGTTGAAAAACGATCTCTTCTTTTTTATTCCGGTTTCTTTGTTCAACGCAAAATTGTTTGCGTCTATTTTATTTTATTTTCTTTCGCCTTTTTGCTTATCAGTTGAACGTTTTTAATGATTGCACGGCTCGAAAATGTTGCTCCCGTTACTCCGTCCACTTTTTCGTCTTTTGCCTTCTGAATGCTCTTTCCATTCCACTTATTAAACAATCCTTCGGCTGCTACTTTGCTTAGGTATTTAGGTGTTTCGTTGTTATTGAAGGCTGTCACTTTGCGTATTTTTTGATTTTTGTCGGTAATGATCAATATCGGAACTGGTCCCCTGAATCCGCGAATTTCCTTTCCGTATTCGCTACTGTTGAATACATATCCCAACAATTTGCTTTTACTATCTACGGCCTTGTTCCATGTGTCGTTGATCTTGACGATCTTTGTTGCCGAGGGGTATGTCTTTTTCACTATTTCGAGCGGAGACTCTTTAGGAGAATGATTACTTTCTTGTGCCGAAATCCCGCAATACGTAAATATCATAAGTGCAATACTTAATATCAACTTTTTCATTTTGTTCTGTTTTTATTTATTGTTATCATTATTTTAACTGAGCGAAATTAATGATTAAAATTGATAGCGGGGTAAGCTTTTCAGTAATTTTAGTACTAATTAGGCTATTAATATGGTGTCACTGCCTTCGGCCTGCAATAAAAATAAATGAATTTATTTTCAATTCTCTTAGGCTTGCATTATCTTTGCACTCTATGAAAAAAGATTCGTTATTAATATTAAGTGGCGGCATGGATAGTGTCACTATGTTGTATGAATATTTGGACGATATAGCCCTTGCTTTATCTTTTGATTACGGCGCCAACCATAATGCAAAAGAAATTCCTTTTGCTCAGTTACATTGCCAGCGGTTGGGCATTAAACACGTGGTGATTCCGCTTCAGTTTATGCACGATTATTTTAAAAGTTCTTTGCTCTCGGGAGCGGATGCCATCCCCGAGGGACATTATTCGAGTGAGAACATGCGTTCTACCGTCGTACCTTTTCGCAATGGCATCATGCTTTCCATCGCCTGCGGCATAGCTGAGAGTAATGGCTTGCAGAAAGTGATGATTGCCAATCATTTTGGCGATCATGCTATCTATCCCGATTGTCGTACATCATTTATCGATGCGATGAACGAAGCAATGGTTAGAGGTACTTTCAAGCATATCACATTGGAAGCCCCTTATACAAGCATTACTAAGACCGAAATAGCAAAACATGGCAAACTTTTGGGAATTAATTATGCCGAAACGTGGTCGTGCTACAAAGGTCGTGACAAACATTGTGGCAAATGCGGCACTTGTGTAGAGCGCAAAGAAGCCCTTCGCGAAGCCGGCATTGAAGACAAAACCGACTACGAAGAATAACGATAGGATTCTTTTTTCGTTTAGATTGCAAACTATTTAATAACCCAACATAACTAAAAAAAAATATTATGGAAGATGAGAAAAAGGCAGTGGGACTACCCGATAATGCGTTTCGTGAGTTGAAACCCGGTGAAGCTTATCACCCGATAATGGAACCCGGTAAGAACTATCCGGAAGTGAATCTTTGGTCTGTTGCCTGGGGCATTTGTATGGCAGTGTTGTTTTCGGCTGCCGCTGCATATTTGGGATTGAAAGTGGGTCAGGTATTCGAAGCTGCAATTCCTATCGCTATTATAGCTGTTGGCGTTTCGGGCGCCGCTAAACGTAAGAATTCTTTAGGCGAAAATGTCATTATCCAAAGTATCGGCGCCTGTTCGGGTGCGGTAGTGGCAGGTGCTATCTTTACTTTACCTGCCATTTATATTTTGCAGGCAAAATATCCGGATATGACTACCTCATTTATACAGGTATTTTTAAGTTCCGCATTGGGGGGCATATTAGGTATTTTGTTTTTGATACCATTTAGAAAATACTTTGTCAGCGATATGCATGGCAAATATCCTTTCCCCGAAGCTACTGCAACCACACAAGTTTTGGTCTCGGGTGCCAAAGGGGGCAATCAGGCAAAGCCGTTGCTTATAGCGGGACTTGTAGGTGGACTTTACGATTTTATAGTGGCAACTTTCGGTTGGTGGAACGAGTGTTTTACTACTCGGGTTTGCGAATGGGGTTCGCTGGTTGCCGACAAAGCTAAGTTGGTATTCAAAGTCAATACCGGCGCGGCCGTAGTCGGACTTGGTTACATCGTCGGACTTAAATATGCATTAATCATTGTTATTGGCTCGCTTAGCGTATGGTGGGTCATTGTTCCGGGCATGTCACTCGCTTTCCATAATACAGTATTGAATCTTTGGGATCCGAGTATCACCCAGACTGTCGGTTCGATGAGCCCAGAGGCTATATTCAAATATTATGGTAAGAGTATCGGTATTGGCGGTATAGCTATGGCCGGTATAATAGGTATCATTAAGTCGTGGAGTATTATTCGCGATGCAGTGGGACTTGCCGCAAAAGAGATGAAAGGCAAGGGAGCTTCGCTTCAGCATGTGCAACGTACCAATCGCGATCTGTCTATGAAGATTATCGCAGTCGGTTCTGTTGTCACAATACTATTGGTGTTGGCATTCTTTTATTTCGGTGTGATGGGCGGTAATCTGCTTTTTACTATTGCAGGAATCTTGTTGGTTACTATTATTGCCTTCCTTTTCACAACAGTTGCTGCCAATGCTATTGCCATTGTCGGTTCTAACCCTGTATCGGGTATGACGTTGATGACGTTGATCTTGGCTTCTGTAGTAATGGTGGCTGTAGGGTTGAAAGGACCTGCCGGTATGTTGGCTGCTCTCATTATGGGAGGTGTCGTTTGTACCGCTCTTTCGATGTCTGGCAGTTTTATTACCGACTTGAAGATTGGTTATTGGTTGGGTACGACTCCTGCCAAACAGCAGACTTGGAAGTTTCTGGGTACGCTGGTATCGGCGGCTACTGTTGGTGGCGTTATGATCATATTGAATAAAACGTATGGATTTGCCAGTGGTCAGCTTGCTGCTCCGCAAGCAAATGCTATGGCGGCCGTGATCGAACCATTGATGAATGGTGCAGGCGCTCCTTGGCTTCTTTATGGTATCGGGGCTGTTCTGGCTATTGTCTTGACTTACTTCAAAGTACCTGCGTTAGCTTTTGCATTGGGAATGTTCATTCCGATGGAACTTAATATACCTTTGGTAGTAGGTGGTGCACTCAATTGGTATGTTACCAGCCGTTCGAAAGATGAAGCTCTCAATAAAGAACGTGGTGAGAAAGGTACTCTTATTGCATCCGGTTTTATTGCCGGTGGTGCATTGATGGGAGTGGTAAGTGCATTGATGCGCTTTGGAGGCATTAACATTATCAATGAAGCATGGTTATCCAGCTCGTGGTCGGAGGTAGCTTCGCTCATCGCTTACATCGTATTGTTAGTATACTTTGCCAAATCGGCAATGAAGATAAAAAAATAAGATGAAAAAGATTTTACTTGTAGTTTTAGCTCTATTTTCGGTATCGCTCTATGCAGCGGTACCGAAAAATAGTATGTTGGACAATGGGCTGAAGTTCTTGGGAGTGCCTTACGTAGCCCATACTTTGGAGGTGAATTCTCCCCGAGAGTCGTTGGTTGTCAATCTAAAACAAGTGGACTGTACTACTTTTGTAGAGTATGTACTGGCACGGTCATTGTGCAATAATCCTAATGATGAGGCTCAGTTTGAAGATCGTTTGCGTATGATACGTTATCGGGACGGTGTTATTGACGGATATACCTCTCGGCTTCATTATTCCACCGAATGGGTGATGAACGGGTTGAAACATGGCTACCTTACCGATGTTGCAGCAGCGTATAGCAAAGATACGACTACGGTGCATGTATCCTTTATGTCAGCTCATCCCGATAAATATGTTCAATTGAAAGACTCTCCGGCCGACGTTGCCAGAATAGCTCAGAAAGAAAGAGAACTTTCCGGTCAAGTGGTGCATTATATCCCTCGTGAAAAGCTACCGGTGAAAGGTTTTAAGTGGATTCACGACGGAGACATCATTCTATTGGTGACGAATATGCCGGGATTGGACAATTCACATTTGGGCATTGCCATCTATCAAAACGGCGAATTGCATTTACTTCACGCTTCTTCGCTCGACATGAAAGTGAAGATTCAGGAAGAACCTTTGCGTGAGCAATTGATGAAGAGAAAAGGATGCTTAGGTATTCGCGTCGTTAGGATGAAGAAATAATGGGATCATTTCTTTGTAGAGTTGCTCTTCTACTTGGGCTATGTCTACTGCTTTTCCCAATTCTTTCGACAGTGAAGTCACACCTTTGTCGACAAATCCGCATGGATTGATATAACTGAAATAACGTAAGTCCGTATTGATGTTGAATGCCAATCCATGCATCGTGACGAAATGACTGCTACGTACTCCGATAGCACAAATCTTTCTGGCACGGGACGTATCTCCATCAAGCCATACTCCTGTTGCCCCTTCTATCCTACCCGACTCGATGCCATACGAACGGCATACTCTTATGACTGCTTCTTCGAGTAGGTGCACGTATTGTTTTAATCTTAAATTGAATTCTTCCAGATTGATAATCGGATAACAGACTAATTGCCCCGGGCCATGGTATGTAATGTCACCGCCACGATCTATATGATATAAAGTAGCGTCGATCGCTTTGAGCTGCGACTCGGACAGTAACATGTTTTGTTCCTTGCCGCTTCTTCCCAATGTGTATACATGAGGATGTTGGCAGAATATGACGCGGTTAATGTATGGTGCCCCACTTTGTTTGGCATCTACTACCTCATTGAACCATTTCTCTTGCTTGTCCCATGCTTCGTTATAAGGAATTAAATTCCAATCTACTCTTTCAATGTCTTTCATCTTTGTTTTATTTCTAGTTATATATTAGGTTATATTGTTGCTTGTTCTTCTGTTTCTATCCGAATCCCTTCTACTTTTAATAAGGCATTGCACAGTGTCGGCATTAAAGACTTACGAATGCGCAATTGCATTCGGCAGTCCATATCGAATAGCTGGCTCACAATCTCTACCGGTTGCTTTTTGATGATATGCATCACATTGTTCAGCAACGGATATTCGAATAGTACGGTTATCACTTCGTCAATAGTCTTCTCTACAATGGTGGCTGTCGCAATGGCTTGCGCCGCCGCAGTTCTATATGCTACGATAAGTCCGCTTGTACCGAGCTTGATGCCTCCGAAATAACGAACCACAATGATTAGTATGTTTGTCAGTTGGTTGGAGTTGATTTGTCCCAAAATAGGTTTGCCTGCTGTTCCTGAAGGCTCTCCATTGTCGTTGGCACGAAATTCTTTTTGTTCGGTTCCCAACATGTAGGCATAACAGACGTGGCGGGCATCGTAATACTTGTTTTGATATTCTTTGAGCAGTAATTGAATTTCTTCGAGCGAAGATACAGGAAAGGCTGTCGCAATAAATTTACTGCGTTTCTCGGTATAGATACTTTCAGAAGTTCCACTAATTGTTTTATAAGTATCTTCTTCAGCCATTGTCTTTAAAACTAAAAAAAGGATGCTTTTGGGGGCATCCTTTTCTAATTGTTTATTTCTTTTGAGCCTCTTGTCGGATTCGAACCAACGACCCCGAGATTACAAATCACGTGCTCTGGCCAACTGAGCTAAAGAGGCAGGTGGGTAAGCTACCTACATCGCGCCGCTACAACCAAATACCCTTGCTGCCGTCAAGCCCTGGGGGAATCAAAGGGAGCTGGCCGTATAGGACTTACCCGGGTGCAAAGGTACTGCTTTTTCTTCTTCTACCAAATACTTTCCAACTAATTTTTTTAGTATCTTTTTTATTCTCCTAATAATTAAGTAATTAAATTTAAAAAAATATTAGCCGCTTGAAATAATGAAGCAACAAAGCAAAAAGAAAGAGATATTATTTGTAACTTTGTGCACAATTCATTAGAATAGTATGGAAGTCAATAAAACGAACAATCTACAACATTATGCCATGTACGTCGGCACTTATTTGGGAATCTTCTTTATTCTCAAGTTTCCTCTTGTCCCGTTGGGCATACATAACCCCTTCTTTTCACTCCTCTTTATGCTGCTCACGGCAGCCGTTCCCTTTTTGATGTACTATTATGCCAAAGTGTATAGAGACAAGGTGTGCGGAGGTTATATCCGTTTTATCCAAGCGTGGGTGTTTCTGTTGCTTAGCTTTGTGTTTGCTTCCTTATTGGTAGCTGTTGTGCACTATATCTATTTCAGATATATCGATAACGGTTTCATTATCAATACTTGTTCGGCGGCGCTGGATAGTTTCAAGGGTAACCCCTTGCTACCTAAAGATTCTTATAGCCAACTCAAAGGGATGTTAGATCAGATTAGTGTTTTGTCACCTATTAAAATAGTATTTCAACTTATATCACAAAATGTATTTTATGGCAATATCTTGTCGTTGATTGTTGCATTGTTTGTGATGAAAAGACCTAAATGATATGGATATATCGATTATAGTACCTTTGTATAATGAAGCAGAGTCGATTAATGAACTTTATTCTTGGGTAGTTAGAGTAATGAATGAAAATAATTTCTCTTATGAAATTATTTTCATCAACGATGGTAGTACTGATGATTCTTGGAAGATTATCGAACATCTGCATACTATTGATCCTCAGGTTAGAGGTATTAAATTCCGTCGCAATTACGGAAAGTCTCCGGCTTTGTATTGTGGCTTTAAGCTTGCCGAAGGTGACGTGGTGATTACAATGGATGCTGATTTGCAAGATAGTCCGGACGAAATTCCAAACCTTTACAAGATGATAATGGATGAACAGTATGACTTGGTATCGGGCTGGAAAAAGAAACGATATGATCCGCTTTCGAAAACAATACCTACCAAGCTGTTCAATGCGACTGCTCGCAAAGTCTCGGGTATTCACAATTTGCATGACTTTAACTGTGGGCTTAAAGCTTATCGTCGTGATGTGGTCAAAAATATTGAAGTCTATGGCGAAATGCACCGCTATATCCCCTATTTGGCTAAGAATGCAGGCTTCTCCAGAATTGGAGAGAAAGTCGTGCACCATCGGGCACGTAAGTTCGGTAAGTCTAAGTTCGGAGGTATTAATCGTTTTTTCAACGGTTATCTGGACTTGTTGTCTTTGTGGTTCTTATCTAAATTCGGTATCAAACCGATGCACTTTTTTGGTGTACTTGGTTCATTGATGTTCATTATCGGTTTCTTTGCCGTTATTTTTGTAGGACTCGACAAATTATGGAGTATGTATCACGGCTTGCCTTATCATTTGGTTACCGAGTCGCCCTATTTTTATCTAGCTCTTACTGCTATGATTATTGGCACCCAGCTTTTTTTGGCAGGGTTTATTGCTGAATTGATATCACGCAATGCTCCTGGCCGCAACAACTATCAGATAGAAAAGACATTATAATAAATTAATGAGGGATGAAAAAACTTACTCACTTTTTTATATTTGGCATGCTCGCACTCGTTATCATTCAGTTCGTGTCTTGTGCAGAAGAGACCGACTGTTCGATGACTGCACGCAAAATGATGAATGCCACTTTTTATAAGAAATTGAATACGGCGCAGAAAGATACGCTTGATTCGCTTACCGTGACGGCATTGGGTACGGATTCGATTATTGTCAACAAAGATGTGAAAGTGTCTGGCGAGAGTTTGCCACTGAATTGGACTGCCGACTCTACAGCGTTGATCTTTCACTATGCCAATACTACCAAGAAGGATACAATTAAAATATGGTATAGCAATGCTCCCATCTTTGTTTCGATGGAGTGCGGTTATTCGATGGCACAAACTATTTCGAAAGTGTCTTATACGAAACATGTACTGGATTCTATTTATGTCGCATATAAACTAGCAAATATCGATGCCATACAGAATATTAGGATATATTATTAGTCTGTCGTTTCTGTGTTTTGTCGTCCTGCCTGTCTCCGCTCAACAGTATTCGGACAATAGGCAACAGCAGCAGCAAATGCAGGGTACGCCAAAAGAAAAGAAGCCGGAAGGACCTAAATTGAAAGCGCCACTTTATAACGGACTCTATGTGAGTGCCGATTTGTATGGCTTGGGTAGCAAATTATTGGGAAGCGACTTTCTGAGTTCCGAAATAGGTGTAGGTGTTAATCTGAAAAACCGATTCATGCCTATTGTTGAATTGGGCTATGGTAAAACGAATAAGTGGAACGAGAATGGTATGCACTATAAATCAAATGCTCCTTATTTCAGAATCGGCGTAGACTATAATATTCGCTTTAAGAAGCTTGACTATGAGGACTGGCTTTATTTTGGTGTTCGTTATGGATATTCGAGTTTTAAATATACTATTGGCAATGCTCCTATTGTAGATCCAAGATATGGTGGACAGATAGGCAATCCCAATTTGATAGATCCTATTTGGGGAGGGTCGAGTATACCATATTACGAGAACAATGTCAATGGTAATATGTCTTGGTACGAATTGGTAGCTGGAGTCAGAACGAAAATATATAAGAATTTTTTCATGGGATGGACTCTCCGTCTGCGTTATAAAATGAGCGCCAAAGAGACCTCCAATGCATCTCCTTGGTATGTTCCCGGGTTTGGCAAATATGCTTCTTCTGCGAATGGTATGACCTATACGCTGATATATAAATTCTCTCTTGGTGCCAAAAAGCCGACGGTGGTTATGCCCATCGAGAAGAAAAAATCTGTAACAGGCAAGAAGATTATTGTTCATCGCGGTGGTAATACACCGTTCAATACCAAATAATATTTATTATGCAAGGTTTCGATATTTGGTTGATAGCATTGAGTTTGGCTATGGATTGTTTTGCCGTCTCTATCGCCATAGGTATTATTCTCAAACGAATGGATTGGAGGGTGATGTTGCGCACTGCTGTCGCTTTCGGTCTATTCCAGATGGTTATGACCTTTTTGGGTTGGTCGTGCGGTAGCTTTTTCAGTTCGTTGATAAGTGATGTTGATCATTGGATTGCTTTCGGGTTGCTTATGATTATAGGTGGTAACATGGTTATTGAATCTTTTAAGAAACCGGAAGATAAATCATACAATCCGTTGAAATGGAAAGCCACTATGCTCTTGGCGCTGGGTACGAGCATTGATGCTGCTGGCATTGGTGTCTCTTTTGCGTGTTTGGGGTTTCATTCGTTTTCATGTGGTATTCTTTCTGCATCGGGTATTATTGGTTTGGTGTCTTTTATTGTCCCATGGGTGGGATTTTGTATTGGAGTATATGGACATAAGACGGTAGCCAAGCATATTCATGCCGAATTATTGGGAGGTCTTGTACTTTGGGCTATTGGTATTAAAATATTAATAGAACATTTAAGTGAAAATATATAATGTGCTCAAATGTAGTTTAAGATGAAAAAGAAAAAGAACTTGATGTGGGTATTGATACTACTGATTGCTTCGGCGTGGATTATTATTCAGCATAATAGTAAAAAAGAACCTTATCGTAACACTGCCGGATTGATTTTCGGTACTGTCTATAATATAACCTATCAAAGTAACGACTCGTTGAACACTCTTATAAAAGAAGAATTGGATAAATTTGATGGTTCTCTTTCTATGTTCAATAAGAAATCTACTGTTGCCAGAGTAAATCGTAATGAAGCTTTCGATGTAGATTCTCTTTTTGCCCACTGTTTCCGTCGTTCGATGGAAATATCACAGATGAGTGGTGGCGATTTTGATATTACGGTATGTACGCTTGTCAATGCTTGGGGATTTGGCTTCAAAACCAAACATTTTCCTACGGACAGTCAGATACAAGAATTACGTCGTATTGTAGGCTATCAGAAGGTGAAACTGGTGGGCAAACGTGTTCAAAAAGCCGATCCTTCGATGATGCTCGATTTTAGTGCTATTGCCAAAGGCTACGGTGTCGATGTAGCCGCTCGAGTGCTCGATAAGCATGGAGTGAAAAACTATATGGTCGATATTGGTGGAGAAGTTGTATTGAAAGGAGAGAACCCTCAAAATAAGCTTTGGCGCATAGGCATCAATAAACCTATTGATGATTCTCTTTCTGTCAATCAAGAAATAGATAAAGTGCTTTATCTGACCGATTGTGCCATTGCTACTTCAGGCAATTACCGTAATTTTTACTATCATAATGGCAAGAAATATTCTCACGAGATAAATCCACATACCGGATATCCTGCTATGAACGAAATTCTTTCGGCTACCGTTATCACTAAAGATTGTATGTCGGCCGACGGTTTTGCTACGGCTATCATGGTGATGGGACTGAAAAAGACGGAAGCTTTCTTGGCAAAGCATCCGGAAATTGATGCCTATATTATCTATAGGGGTAAGGATGGTAAGAATAAAATCTATTATTCCAAAGGAATGGATAAGTATTTTAAAAACGAACAATGATTATGAATTACGGGTTTGTCAAAATTGCTGCTGCGGTTCCGTCCGTTAAGGTTGCCGACTGCAAATATAATGCCCGGCAGATAGAACAGCTATCCGTTATTGCCGATGGCAAGGGTGTACGTGTGATAGCCTTTCCCGAATTGAGCATTACGGGATATACCTGCGGTGATTTGTTTCAGCAGCAGCTGTTGTTGGACACTGCCGAAGTTGAATTGATGCAATTGCTCAACAATACTCGCCAGCTGGATATTATAGTGATTATAGGTGCACCTGTATTCTTGGGAGCCGAAATTATAAATGCTGCGGTAGTCATTCAGCACGGCAATATATTAGGAATCGTTCCTAAAACATATTTGCCAAACTACAAGGAATTTTACGAAAAGCGCTGGTTTACCTCTGCTGTAGGCATATCTGACCAGATGATCCATTTCTGCGGTCAGAGTATTATGTTGAGTTCTCATTTGTTGTTCGAAACGCCTGAAGTTACTTTTGGTATTGAAATTTGTGAAGATTTATGGGCGCCTATACCTCCCAGTTCCTATTTGGCATTGAAAGGGGCCGATATCATCTTCAACCTATCGGCTGATAATGACATCATCGGCAAACATCGTTATTTATGCTCACTCATAGCGCAACAATCGGCGCGCTGCTTGGCGGGTTATGTCTTTTCTTCTTGCGGTTTCGGCGAATCGACTACCGATGTTGTATTTGGTGGCAATGGATTGATTTATGAAAACGGAACGTTGTTGGCTCGTAGTGAAAGATTTTGTTTCGAAGAACAACTGGTCGTTAGTGAAATCGACGTGGAGCGTATTCGTTCGGAACGCCGCACCAATAGTACTTTTATTGCCAACAAGACGAATGTTTCGTTCGAAGTAAAAAAGGTGGTGACTGAGTTAATGTCCGAAAAGCCTCTTGTTTTGACCCGTAAGTTCGATCCGTGTCCTTTTGTGCCAAGCGGCGATAAATTGAAAGAACACTGCGAAGAAATCTTTTCCATACAGACTGCCGGACTAGCCAAACGTATTGTCCATACATACTCCAAGACGGTTGTGTTGGGTATCAGTGGCGGGCTTGATTCTACTTTGGCATTGTTGGTATGCGTCAAAACGTTCGACAAACTTCATCTCGACCGTCACAATATCATCAGCGTCACGATGCCGGGATTCGGTACCACCGATCGTACTTATTCCAATGCTGTGAATCTTATTCATTCGCTTGGAACTACCCTGCGTGAGATAAGTATTGCCCCCGCGTGTTACCAGCACTTTAGCGATATAGGTCACGACGAAGAAGTACACGATGTGACTTACGAAAACTCTCAAGCCCGAGAACGTACTCAAATTTTAATGGATATTGCCAATCAAGAGAACGGTATGGTGATAGGAACCGGCGATTTGTCAGAACTGGCATTGGGCTGGGCCACATACAACGGTGATCATATATCGATGTATGGCGTCAATTGCAGTATTCCCAAAACGCTCGTGAAATATTTGGTAGAATGGGTTGCAGACTATACCGATAGTAAATCGAAAGAAACACTCAAAGATATAATCAATACTCCTATAAGTCCAGAACTAATACCTGCCAACGAAAACGGAACGATCAAGCAGAAGACCGAAGATATAGTAGGTCCTTACGAGTTACATGACTTCTTCCTCTACTATTTCATCCGTTTCGGATTTCGTCCTTCGAAAATCTATTTTCTGGCTCAACAAACATTTGGCGGAGTATACAGCGATGATATCATTCGCAAGTGGCTGCATACTTTTATGCATCGGTTCTTTACTCAACAATTCAAACGTTCTTGTTTGCCCGACGGTCCCAAAGTGGGAAGTGTCAGCTTAAGCCCCCGAGGAGACTGGCGAATGCCGAGCGATGCGGTTAGTACGGCTTGGGAAGAAGATAGTGAAGTATAATAATTAAGCAAAAGGATACCTGCATGTCAAATCAAAAAAATATTTAATTTGACATGTGACCAAATAATTATACGTATCTTTGTAGCCGTAATAACTATACGTGTGCTTGGAAACCACGTCAAAAAAACAAGAAAAATGAATCAGAAAGTATCTGTGCCCTTTATGCTGTTGGGTATATTGTTCAACGTATGCCTCATTGCAGCTAATTTATTAGAAACAAAAGTAATTCAAATCGGTCCGCTTACGGTAACCGCCGGATTGCTGGTATTTCCCATTTCGTATATTATCAATGATTGTATGACCGAGGTATGGGGATACCGTAAGGCCCGATTGATTATTTGGACAGGATTTGCTATGAACTTTTTAGTTGTCGGACTAGGGTTGATAGCTGTTGCTATACCTGCCGCACCTTTTTGGACAGGCGAAGCTCATTTTAATTTCGTATTCGGATTGGCTCCGCGTATAGCTGTTGCCAGCATGACAGCATTCCTTGTCGGTTCTTTTCTCAACGCTTATGTCATGAGCCGGATGAAATTATCGAGTGGCGGAAGACATTTCTCTCTCCGTGCAATATGGAGTACTGTAGTGGGCGAGACGGGCGATTCGCTCATCTTCTTCCCTATTGCATTTGCAGGGCTTATTCCTCCTCCCGAATTGTTGAAGTTGATGGCTTTGCAAATAGTGTTGAAGACTCTCTACGAAGTGATTGTTCTACCTGTTACTATCAGGGTGGTCAAAACCATCAAGAAGATAGAGAAGATCGATACTTACGATGAAAATATTTCTTATAATATCTTGCGTATTAAAGATATTTGATTAGAGGATTTATTTTTATCGGAATAAACTTAGAATGCTCTTCTTTTTTTTATAAATTTGCATCTTCATAGAGTTTAAATCATTTGAACAGAAAAAGATAAATAATAATAAGACAGTTATGGCTGTGAGCGAAACTAAGTACATTTTTGTGACAGGCGGTGTGGCTTCTTCATTAGGGAAAGGCATTATTTCGTCTTCAATAGGTAAATTGCTACAAGCAAGAGGTTATAAAGTTACAATTCAGAAATTCGATCCATATATCAATATAGATCCCGGAACACTGAATCCTTATGAGCATGGAGAGTGTTATGTAACGGTCGACGGTCACGAAGCCGATTTGGACTTAGGACACTATGAACGTTTTCTGGACATTCAAACGACGAAAGCGAACAATCTGACTACAGGCAGAATTTACAAAAGCGTCATTGACAAAGAACGTCGTGGAGACTACTTGGGCAAGACTGTTCAAATTATTCCTCATATCACAGACGAAATTAAACGCAATGTGAAATTGCTGGGCAAGAAATATAATTTCGATTTTGTCATCACCGAAATAGGTGGTACAGTAGGCGATATCGAGTCGTTGCCTTTCTTGGAAAGTATGCGTCAATTGAAGTGGGAACTCGGTAAAAATGCTCTTTGTGTGCACCTCACCTATGTGCCTTATCTGGCTGCTGCCAAAGAATTGAAAACGAAACCTACTCAGCACTCGGTAAAGCAGTTGCAGAGTCTCGGTATCCAACCCGATATTTTGGTACTCCGCACCGAGCACGATCTGAATGCAAACTTGAGAAAGAAAGTAGCATTGTTCTGTAACGTTTCAGAGAATGCCGTCGTTCAGTCTATCGATGCTCCTACTATCTATCAGGTTCCTATCTTGATGCACGAGCAAAAGTTGGACGAAACGATTCTCGAAAAGATGGGTATCGGATTGGACGATACCAACAAACTCGATCTTACGGCGTGGAAAGCTTTCTTGGAACGTCGTGCCAATGCTAAGAAGACAGTGAAGATAGCGATGGTAGGAAAGTATGTAGAACTGCAAGATGCATACAAATCGATTCTCGAATCGCTATCCCAAGCAGGTACATATAATGACTGCAAAGTTCAGATTAAATATATTTCTTCCGAGAAACTCAATGAGCAAAATGTAGACGAGCTTTTGAGCCCTGCCGATGGTGTGGTTATTTGTCCGGGATTTGGTTCTCGTGGCATTGAAGGCAAGTTTGTTGCCGCCAAATATCAACGCGAGCACAACCTTCCTACATTTGGTGTTTGCCTTGGCATGCAGTGTATGGCAATAGAATTTGCCCGCAATGTATTGGGCTATCCCGATGCCAACTCTACCGAGATGGACGAGAAAACCAGCCATCCTATCATCGACTTGATGGAAGAGCAGAAAGCTATAACCAACATGGGTGGTACTATGCGCTTGGGAGCCTATGAGTGTATACTTGACAAAAAATCGAAAGTATACGATATCTATGGCAAAGAACATATCCAAGAACGTCATCGTCACCGCTATGAGTTCAATAACGATTATCGTGATGCTTTTGAAAAAGCAGGAATGAAAGGTGTTGGTATCAATCCTGAATCAGATTTGATAGAGATCGTAGAGATGCCTCAATTAAAGTGGTACATAGGTACCCAATTCCACCCAGAGTATAGTAGCACAGTACTCAATCCGCATCCGTTGTTCGTTTCGTTCATCAAAGCCGCACTAAATAAATAGAATATTCAAAATATAAATAGTTTCGAATGGATAAAAACACGATTACCGGCCTCATTTTGATTGCCGTTGTTGTTATCGGCTTCAGCTTTTTCAGCCGTCCCAACAAACAGCAGCAAATGGCCCAGCAAAAGTTTAACGACTCAATAGCGCGAATTCAAGAGCAACAGGCCAAAGCAAAGAAAGCCGCTACCGATACGACTGCAGCTACAGCTACAGCCGCTAAAGTAGACTCTTCTTCTGCGTTCTGCAAGTACGCTAACAAAGTAGATTCGTCTGTCGTACTCCAAAATAGTAAGGTGAAAATCACTTTGAATTCAAAAGGTGGTATGATCACTGAGGCTCTTTTAAAGGCATATAAAAGCCAAGACAGAAAATCTCCCGTAGTGTTGTTTTCGAAGAAAGATGTTTCACTCAACTTTAACTTCTACAACCATAGCAATGTGGTTCGTACCAGCGATCTGAACTTTAGTATTGTCAATCCTACAGATAGCAGTGTGACTATGCGTATCAATGCTTCGGCAGATCAGAAGAGTCATATCGATTTTGTCTACAAGTTGCATCCGGAAAGTTATATAGTCGATCTTACCATTCAGGCGGCCGGGATGGATACTTTGCTTTCTCAAAACATGCGTTCTATGGGTATTGAGTGGCAAGAGCACGTTCGTCAACAAGAATTGGGCTTTGCGTATGAGAATCGCCTTTCGACATTGACATATCGTACCAACGAATCTAGCAGCGACCTGTCGGCAGGTGGTGAAGTAGAAAAAGAAATCTCCACTCCGGTCAATTGGATTGCATTTAAAAGCCAATTCTTCTCCTCAGTCTTCATTGCCGACCAAATGTTTAATAAGAGCAAAATGGCATCCAAATCGGATAAGGAAGGTACGGGGTATCTCAAAGATTATTCTTCTGAGATGGATACCAAGTTCGATCCTTCGGGCAAAGAGCCTACCACAATGCACTTCTACTTGGGACCGAATCACTATCGTACGCTGCGCTCTCTAAATACGGGACAAACTACCAAATGGCATCTCGAAGACTTGGTTTATCTGGGATGGCCGGTTGTGAAACAGCTCAACCAATGGTTCACAGTCAATGTATTCGACTGGTTGCGTAGTTGGGGATTGAGTATGGGATGGGTACTTCTTATTATGACCCTTATAGTAAAGCTCGTGGTATATCCTGCTACGTGGAAGACGTACATCTCTTCTGCTAAAATGCGTGTCTTGAAACCGAGGATTGATGAGATAAATGCCAAATATCCCAATAAGGAAGACGCAATGAAGAAACAACAGGAGGTGATGAGTATATATAGCAAATATGGGGTCAGCCCGATGGGGGGATGTCTGCCTATGCTCATTCAATTTCCTATTTTGATGGCGTTGTTTATGTTTGTACCGAGTGCTATTGAACTTCGTCAACAAAGTTTCTTGTGGGCTACGGACTTGTCTACTTACGATTCGATTGTGAACTTTCCTTTTCACATTCCATTCTTGGGCAATCACCTTAGTTTGTTCTGCTTGTTGATGACCGTTACTAATGTATTGAACAGTAAGTTCACGATGCAGCAACAAGACACCGGAGCCAACCCACAGATGGCAGCTATGAAGTGGATGACCTATCTGATGCCTATCATGTTTTTCTTCATCTTGAACGACTACCCTGCCGGATTGAATTATTATTATTTCATTTCGACATTGATCAGCGTAGCGACAATGGTTATTTTGCGCAAGATGACCGACGAGCAAAAGTTACTTGAACGTCTCGAAGCATATTCTAAAACCTCGAAGAAGAAATCCGGATTTGCTGCTCGCTTGGAAGCTATGCAGAAAGAATCTGAAAAATTAAAGAGTCAGCGCCAAGGCGGAGGACTTAATAAACGATAATATTACTTGATTCGCTGAATCAGTAGAAAAGAGAGAAAGGGCTGCATACCGCAGCCCTTTCTCTCTTTTCTGCAACTTGTATGTAGAATGATAGACGAAACAAAACAATGGGCTTCTATTTGCCGCCAATCATGTCCATTACCAATTCCAAAGAACAAAAATAATCTTTCTCTTTAAAATAATAATGATTTATAAATCTTTCATTTTCCATAACTTACTCCTTTTGGTAACTATAACACCTTTTGGTATGTACTTGTATATTAGGTATTAATATCCCATCTTTGTAGTCATAGAGTAATAAAATATTAAATTAAGAAAAAATGAAAGTAATAGCAATTAATGGAAGTCCAAGAAAAAGCTGGAATACTGCCCAATTATTGGAGAACGCTCTTGAAGGAGCAAAAGACAAAGGTGCTGATACAGAACTTATACATTTGTATGATTTACAGTACAAAGGTTGTAAAAGTTGCTTGGTATGCAAAAGGAAGAATACAAAAAGTTATGGTAGGTGCTGTATAAATGACGATTTAAAGCCATTATTTGATAAAATATCTCAAGCAGATGCCATCATACTTGGCTCTCCTATTTATTTTTGGAATGTTACAGCTGCTATGAGAGCATTTCTTGAACGCTTTCTATTTCAATATATGGTTTATAGTAATTCATCTCTTACTCTTTATAACGGTTCCTTGAAAGTTTCGTTTGTTTATACCATGAATGTAAAAGAGTCTACCTTTCTACAATCACAGATGAAACAAGAAGTCGATGTTGTTAATTCTATTATCGAAAGGACATTTGGAAAAATAGAAACGTTATACAGCTTTTTTACTTATCAAACAGACAACTATGATGGAATGGAATATTCTTATTTTGATATCAATGAAAAGAAACAACAGCATGAGCAAGTTTTTCCTTTAGATTGTAAAAAGGCATATGATCTAGGTCGTGAACTAGTATGAAGTATAGTACGTTGAATATAAGATGCATGTTGTGCATCCATTTCTCTCTTGCTTGGTAAGTGTTGAACGTAAGTCGAACTCAAGTATGAATTATTCAGGTAATGGTAGTTCGTAAGCGTCTCGGCGATTATGCCTTTTCCGTTTATCTCCCTCTCGTTACCTTTGCGGTGAATTAAAAATGAAATTAGAAATGGTAAGATCAAAAACAGCAGAGATGCGATTCCGGCATGTATGTAAGATGTTCGGAAAGGAACTCACAGTGAATTATCATTGCAGTTTATCAGAAATTGCAGCTAAAAACCGTACGGACTTGAATGGGATGCGCAGCTGGATGCTCGACCGTGGACATTCGGTATCCCAATTAAAGAAAGAGGTTCTTCATCGCTATTACGGCGGCTCCATACCCGACGTCAAGGAGGCGGGGCGGATGTTCACGCCGATAGTGGCGTCCGGTATTCCGAAAGCGGGGCCTTCACTACTGGGCATCCATATCACCTTCAACAGCGGTACGAGCGTCACCGTCAAAGAGGCGACTCCCGAGGGTATAATGGGCCTGATCCTGAGTTACGAAAGAATGGAGGGCGAGTTATGTACTCTTTGACGTCAAGCAACAAATATTACTTGTATCAAGGGTATGTCCGAATGAATCGGGGTATTGACGGACTTTACAAGATGATACGTTCTGAGATGAAGGAGCTCTCTCCCGTTTCGGGTGACGCGTTCATCTTCTTCGGAAAGAAAAGACAAAGCGTGAAGATACTCAAGTGGGACGGCGACGGTTTTTTGCTGTATTACAAGCGGCTTGAGGGCGGCAGTTTCGAAGTGCCCGTTTTCAACCCGCGTACGGGCAATTACGAGATCGGGTGGAACACACTCTCCTTTATTCTCAGCGGAGTATCGCTGAAGTCCGTAAGACTGCGAAAGCGTTTCCGAATATAGCTGAAAGGTCCTGTTTATAGTAGATTAATCACAAAAAAAGTCGAGCTTTTCGTTTGATATTCCGGTGATTTTTGGTACCTTTGTACTATGAGAAAGGATGAGATTGTCGAACTGTTGAAGCAGCAAATAGGCAGCTATAAAAAGCTGATTGATGATTTACGCGAACAAGAGAAAAGACAATCCGAGCAAATCACGGAACTTATAGCAGAAGTGGCATCCCTGAGGGAGGCGCTTCTTCAGAAAGGTGAATCCCTGAGCAAACAGAAACGCGTCTGCAAGGGACTGGGCAAACTGATTGCCGTCACATCCGAGAAACAGCTCCCCCCGCCGGCACTTCTTACCGATGAGGAAAGACGGCGGCAGGAAGAGGAAAGAAGCCTTCAGAGGAAGGGCCGGAAGAACAACGGGGCCAGACGTGACATGCACGCGGACATGGAGGTGGAAGAACACGACGTCTACCCCGAGCAGGCGGAGTTCGACAGGAACAAGGCTCGGCCGTTGTCGGAGAAGCTGCGTATATCCATCCGTTACGAATGCGTGCCCATGCGGTTTATCAAACATGTCTACAACATCCACTCTTATACACAAGACGGCCGCGTCTATACGGGCAAGACTCCCCCTTCGGCTTTCTTGAACTCCAATTACGACGCCTCCTTTATCGCCGGACTGATGGAGCTTCGCTACATACAATCCGTGCCGGTGGAACGAATCATCGGTTATTTTGAAAGCCATGGCTTCACTCTGAAAAAGCCTACCGCCCATAAGCTGATTGAAAGAGCGTCCCTGTTGTTGGAGAATCTCTACAAGTGTACCGCACAAACCGTTCTTCGGGATAATTATATCTCCGCCGATGAGACGTATTACAAAATACTCGTCAGGGGAGAGAATGGCAAGGAAAGCGGAGTCAGAAAAGGGTACCTGTGGGTAATCATCGGAATGAGGAGTAAGCTGTTGTATGTACTCTACCGGGACGGTTCACGGTCGGAAGATGTGATTCTGCGAGAGTTGGAAGACTACAGGGGCGTCATACAGAGCGACGGTTACTCTCCCTATCGAAAACTTCAAAAAGAGGGTTATCCCCATATCACGCGAATAGCTTGCCTGCAACATGTCAAACGGAAATTTATTGATTGCGGTGAGGATGAAGGGGCTAAAAAGATGGTGGGTTTGATCAATAAGCTGTATCACCGGGAGCACAAACATCGAATCGGAGAAGAGAACTGGACGGAGGAGAAGAATCGCAGATTCCGAAACGAATATGCTCCTGAGATCTTGGAAGAAATAAGGGCGCACCTCGATCGGATAGAATCAGGTCCCGACCTGCTTCCCAAAAGCGGACTATACGCAGCGGTCATCTATATGAGAAATGAATGGGACGCCATCGAGAACATCTTCAAGCACGGGGCGACAAGGCTGGACAATAATACGGTAGAGCGGATGAACCGTTACTTCTCAATCTCAAGAAGGAACTCTCTGTTTTTCGGCAGCCACAAAGGGGCCGAAAGGGGAGCCATACTCTACACGCTGGCATTGTCATGTCGCATGAATGGAATAAATCTGTTCCAATATCTCACCGATATCATCAACACGACAGCAGAGTGGCAACCCAACACGCCACTGGAAAAATATCGGGAACTACTTCCTGACAGATACAAAAAAGACTCATAAATAAAGAATTGTATTTTTTATTTTAAGAACAACGCATAATCGCCGAGACGCTTACGTAGTTCTGCAGTTTCTTATGGTTTTAAAACTCTCCCCGTCACCTTATCTTATTGGCTATGAGCGATATATACAGAAACGGCTTGTTTATGGGACCTCAAAAAGGTATTATCTTACTTATTGTTAGCGTGTTATGAAATACGGATCAGCCACGTCGTATATGAACCGATTAAGTCATGACTCGGTATCTGTGGTGTGTGTATCGTATAGAAACTCCCTTACTTACCCCCCATACGTGGAAATGGTCCGGTTCTTCTTCTCTGTGAGAAGGTGTTTTGTACACATCTTATTGAATCAAGATTGTCGTATTTAAGGCATTCCTGTTGGCTCATTAAGGTTTTGTCGTTCCATATATGTGATTCGATCAACTCACATATGTGGAACGCTCGAATCATATATGTGAGTTGATCGAATCACATATATGGAACGACATTCTTCTCAGGACAAAATATAAAATCGTTCTGATATGAACCAACTTTCATCAGTATGTTTCACAGACTTCACCCTTTAAAAAAGGTATTATGGAACGTTTAAAAGCATTTCTGGCAGAGCATTGTGGCTTTAGTTACAACGCCGTGACGGAGACGTACGATAGAGTGCGCAAATGGCAACATGATTTGGTTGAAATAGACCGCCACGTTCGCAACGATATATCTGAGTTCTTATCCCGAACTCAAATATGTGTATGGCTTAATTTGACTAATTCCAACAGATTATTTCTTTTGTGTGCTATTATCACTAATCATTTTTCCCCAATTATTTAGGCTTTCGATGATAGGAATTACCGATTCTCCCATCGGAGTAAGCATATATTCTACTTTCGGGGGAACTGTTGGATATACAATGCGTTTCACCAATCCTGTTTGTTCCAATTCTCTCACCGTTTGCGTGAACATCTTATTGGCAATACCCTTTAAACTTCGTTGAAGTTCTCCTGAACGCATGATACCGTGTTTGAGATGAAACAGAACGATAGGTTTCCATTTACCCCCAATCATGTCCATTACCAATTCCAAAGAACAAAAATAATCTTTCCCCTTAAAATAATAACGATTTATAACTCCTTCATTTTCCATAATTTACTCCTTTTGGTAACTATACTACCTTTTAGTATGTACTTGTATATTAAGTATTAATATCCCATATTTGCAGTGGCAAAGTAACAAAAAAATAAATTAAGAAAGAAATGAAAGTCGTAGCAATTAATGGAAGTCCTCACAAAGAGGGAAATACCTATCATGCTTTGATGCAGATTGGTAAGCAGTTACAAGAAAGTAATGTCGATATGGAGATCATTGATGTTGGCAACAAAGCCGTGAGAGGCTGTATGGCTTGTGGTGGTTGTGCAAGGAACAAAGACGAGAAGTGTGTCATTACTTCCGATCCATTGAATGAATGGATTCAGAAGATGAAAGATGCAGATGGCATCATTTTGGCCTCTCCCGTTTATTATGCAGGAATTGCGGGAACGATGAAATCTTTCTTGGATAGGGCTTTTTGTGTCTCTGGCAATAACGGTAATTTCTTCCGTCATAAAGTAGGTGCAGCAATCGTTGTTTTGCGCCGCACGGGAGGCTCATACGCTTTCGATGGTTTGAATCATTATCTGAATTATTCGGAAATGATTCTTGCTACCTCCAATTATTGGAATATAGTTCACGGAGCTGCTTCCGGCGAGGTATTGCAAGATGAAGAGGGAATGCAGATTATGGAAGTGTTGGGCAAAAATATGGCCTGGTTACTTAAAATGCGCGAGCTGACAAAAGAGATGCTTCCAAGTCCTGCTGCTGTAAACAAGGCTAAGACTAATTTTATTCGGTAGTAGAGCAGAAGTTCTATAGATCGGTTAAAAGATCATTATTGCTCCTATATAGCAAATTAGCATATGTTTGATAATCAATGCTTCTTTGTTATATAGGAGTAATAATTTATTATAAAAAGGTTGCGTGTTCGAGCTTGTATTATTAAACAATATTGTCTATCTTTGTTTTATAAAAAACAATAAGAGAATAATAATCTGATGAGAAAAAAAAATAATTCATCTGAAGGAATGCTGAATATGTTTGAACAGCGTGTCCTTGATGATAGTATAAAAGATCATCAACAAAAAATAGATATCCCAAAGTCGAACAATACTGATTATTGCAACCATGAGGAAGAGAATGATTTGAACTTTGTAACCAGATATATGAAATTCCTTAAAAAGGTTGTTTACCAAATGACTTTTCGTCCCAGGTACAAACGGATAATGCTGGAGATAACTTATCGTTATATTCAAAACAAAGCCAATAGTAATAAGCTTATCAGCGAGATGTATCACGTCACCGAAACAATGATAGAAATGGAGATGTGTAAATTCATGAAGGACCTTTTTGCGCATAATATTCCATGGTTGAATAAGGATTTGGATAAGTTGGGAGATATTAAAGAAGAGGCTCGTCGGTGGCTCTATCATACGGCCAATGAGCTATGCGAAGCTACAAATTTCCCTTTACCTCCCGATAAAATAGATATTCTCAGCCCTATAGGTCTTGACAAAGTTCACGATATATTATCTGACCTATACATCTTAGTGGAACCCCGCAAAGGACGTATTGTATTAAAGCACATTCGTGCTGTCTACCTTGTCATGCAAGAGTATATCGTACCCGCCACTATGCCTCAAGTCATCAGCTTGATGGAACAGAAATTTGCTCAGAAAGATTTTTCTATCAATCCCGAAATCGTAAAGACATTGCTCGAAAGTTTTCCACTTATAGAAAAAGTAGGCGACGACCAATATCAGGTGAAGTTCGAATATTTGAAGAAAGACTACTGCCAAATAGGTCGAATTATCTACGAAAGTCATCGTCTTATTAGCAAAGAAGAAATAAGAAAAGAGTTCAACAGACGATTGCCGAACGAGATGAAAGATATATCAAAAGTGAGTATCAACGTGCTCAAGGATAGAGATGGCCGATTCAGTGCTCATGGCCGATTGGGGTGGTCGTTTTCTGCTGAAGGCAAAAATGAAAGTGTATCACTACTACAAACGCTTAGAGAGTATGTTAAACAACACGATGACATCATCCGAAATGATCAGTTGATGGATTATCTCATGGAACAGAAGCAGACAGCCTACACTCTTGAGACTATTAAAAGCTACATCTCATCGTATTATACACGCTGCAAAGAAGACAAGAATATACTCTGTAGGAAGGATGCTGTCTATCAGCACCCTGAGCATAATTGGATGAAAGTTCATAATGTGAGACCTAAAAATCGTACACCCGAATATTATCTACAAATAGCTCAATTTATCTTCGGTTATGTGAAGGGAAAAAATGGGCGATGCAAGGTCTCGGAAATTGTAAATCTCTGCTATAATAAATTTAATGACAAGATCAAGCAGAAGAATCTGATATACAAAATTTTGAAAAGATACATAACTGAAGACTTCAAAATAGCCGTTATTGACGGAGAGAAATATATTATACACACCTCTGTCCAATAACAAAGTAAATGGATAACAGAAGGATTTTATAAGTATAACTTTGCTGTTTTCAAACTTGCGGCATCAACAAAATTGCCGTATGTTAGTTTCTTTGTTGACGTCCATACGTTTTCTTGAAAACGTATGGACGTCAACAATTTTAGGGGCATATGTCGTTTTAGAAGAGAAGGAATATACCTCGCTGTTTCGAATCAGTTGGACGAGTTGATATTGAGCATCATCAGTGGCGTATCCGAATGGAATATCATTCGTTGTGCTATGCTTGGATTAAATAGTCTGGAGAAGACATTCCGTTTGCGCGAAGTCAATGCTATAATATCGATGCCATTGTCTTTTATGTATTTGTCCAAACTCTTAAGCAAGTCATCGTCTTTTACCACATCATAATGGATATCGATCGAAGGATACTGGTGCTGAAAATAATCTTTGATACCTGCCAGTTTAATTTCGTTCCATGTATTGTGAGTGCCTTCAAGATGCAATAAAGAAATAGAAAATTGGTAATTGCTTTTCCATGATTTGATGAAAGAATCGAAGGCTATTAAATCAAACTGTTCGAAATTGGTAATAAAGGCGATGTGTTTTACATCTTTAAAGTCTTTGAGTGGCGTATTGTCTGGGATAGCCAGAATACTAACGCGCCCCCGCTCGATGATTTCGGCAGTAACACTGCCCATCAAGTCGACATCTTTTTTGTGTTTGCCTCGGGTCCCCATAATGATCAGATTGGGACGTTTCTCTTTTGAATAGCGCAATATTTCTTCTTCCGGAATACCCTCTTTCAGTATGCAAGTGTATCTGACATCGGGTAATTCATTATTTGCGATGTTTCGATTGATATTGGCTTTTAGTTCGTCTAATTCTTTGTGGATAGTGGCCAATTCGATTTTAGACTCTTTCTCGTTTCCCAATGGAAAGTTGAATGATTCTCCGTAATACGGCAAAGACGAAAACGTTGAAGTGAGATAAACGTGCATTAAAGTAATTCGGTAATGCATTTTGTTAGCAATGTGGAAAGCTATTTCACAAACCCGCATCGAGTATTCGGAGAAGTCTACCGGAACGAGGATTTCTTCACTTTTTTCTTCGGCAGCAGGCACCTTCTCTCCTACTATACCTTCGGCAAGCCATGCAGGGCTTTCGGTTATCTTGAGTGCTTGTGGCAGGTCACGCTCTTTGATGCGAACCCTTACTCCCGACGAAACGACGGGATTGAGTGTATGCAGATTGGCAATATAAACATCAATACCTTCTTTTTCGAGAAATTTTTTAAGAATGAGGGCCTTGTTGTAGGTCAATGTAACTAATGTGACTAACTTATCTTCCATATTCAATGCTTTTGTATATATTGTGTATAACAAATAATCCCAATTGTTTTCATTGAAGTATGCAATTGGGATTATCAGTTAGTATTCTCTTTTTTACACTACCGCCGGAGCAACTGGAGCGACCTCTTGTAATAATATATTATTTTCTTTCAAGATATTTAGGGCGCGATCTAAGACCGTCGTATCATCGAGCATCACTAAACCACCATCAGGGCCAGGTTCAATGTGTAATCCAACACTTTTTCCTTCTTTAAAGTTATAGCCGCCGAAGAAGTTTCGAACAGTATCGACATCTAAACCCAATTCGCTGGCAATTCTACGCATACTGCCTGTTGGCAAGGAGTCTTTAATCTTGCGAAGTTCATTAAATGTTATTGTCCTCATGTCATATACAATTTAAGAGTTAATAAACATGTTTGGTTAAAATCACGCTTTAAACTTAATAATAAAAAAAGGATAAAACAAATAATTTCACATTTTCTTATAATAAATTATCGTTGTCGTGGATAATTTAAACATCCTAATTAGATTACCTCAATGTCTGATGTATGTACCCAACCTTCTTTGCCATCTTCGAGCTGAATATTTTTCCATTCGCTCATCGAATTGTCTTTGATTGTGACCTTGTGACCATCGTGTATCTCAAACAATTTTGTTCCGCTTTCGCTTGGAGTGCTGCGCACAATGACGCTATGGCTCATCGTGATAGCTGTGCTCCTGTTCACCAGACCTTCTTTCTGATTGAAGGCGAATATATTGGCAAGTATAGTGGTTCCGAGGAATATAAAACCGCAGACGAATCCTATCTTCTTCACTTTGACGTATTTGGAGAATACATAAAAGTATACGGAGCCTATGAAAAGGAAAAAGAAGAGTATACCCCATTTGGCCCATCCATCGGCACTTACTGCATTGTTTAGCGTTTTGGCCCATGTGATGAAGAATAATTCGGGAGCAGGATTTGCTTTATCCATCGTTTTGCCTCTTGCTATTTCCAAGTTGTTGCGAATGTCACTATTATATGGTTCGAGTAGCAGCGCCCGTTCGTAATTCAAAATAGATTTGGCTATCTCGTTGTGTTTATAATAGCTGTTGCCCAGATTGTAATAGACTTCGGCCGATTCTCCATTTTTCAGAATGTTCTCGTAAAGTTGAATGGCAGTGGCATAGTTTGCTTTCGAATATGCTACATCGGCCTCTTTCTTCATCTTGTTTGTTGCATCGGACGAAGAAGCAAAGCAAGATGCCGAAACCGTCAATAATATACTGATAATGATAAATGTTATTTTTTTCATCTTACTACTCTCCTCATTATTTACGCTTGATTGAGTTTTCCATCTTGCTCATAATCTCCATGCACGAAGTATAGACCTTGTCCATGGTTTGATTGGTGTCGCCACTTGGAGCAAAGTGAGCAAACTCGCATTCGTTCAATGTATTTAAGAAATCTTTTATAAGTTCTTCGCTCACTCCATAGTTTTTCATATTTTCTTCGATATTATCTTTAGACAATTGAGATACCGGGATGCTTAGTTTGTCGCTTGTATATCCCCAGAGTGCTTTTAGAACTTCATCGTAGAATTCGTCTTTCTTATTTTCAATCAATAGCTTTCCAGCATATTTCAACCGTTTGTTGGCTACTTTGTTGGCTTTCTTGTTGCGCACTTTAGCCAGATTGGCATTTTCGACTATTTGCTGGTGATAAAGAATCAAGAAGATAAGGAATGCAATAGCTGGAAGAATATACCATAGCCAGTAAATGATGGAGCCGAATAGTACTGAACCTTGGGGTTCGAGAGAAATACTATTCATCTTGATATAACGTATATCGTCTCCCAATACCTTAACATCTTGTTTGTTGGTGAAGTTTTGTATTTGCTGTGAGGCATTGCCTGCACCTTTTTCTACTTCGATTGTGTAGGGCTGTGTACGTATTGTTTTGTAGGTATTGCTACTGCTATCGAAATAGGTCAACGTTGCTGCGGGAATGGTAAAGGTGCCCGGGTCGCGCGGAATGAGCAAATAGTCTATAGTCTTCGTTCCTTCTACACCGGCTGCGGTCAGTTGAGTATTCTCTTTTATTTTCGGATCGTACTTCTCAAAATTATCAGGGAAGTTGATGATTGGAGCCGAAAGCAATTTCAAATTACCCGTTCCGGAGATAACTATATGCATGGTGATGGCATCGTTGGTCTTCACCTTATGACTGTTGATAGACGAGGTCATTCTGAAAGTGCCGACACCGCCCGAGAAATTGGATGGACGGGTAGGTAGTGGAATAACATTGATATTGAGTACCGGTGAGGTTAATGTCTTTTTGTAGTTGATGATATTGCCTCCGCCATTGAAGAATGCATCAAATGGATCGGCCGTTTGCGAAACTTTCGATACCACGGCATCAAAACGTGCGCTACCTATTTTGAGCTTGCCCGATTGTTGCGGGAAAAGCACGAATTGCCGATAGATAGTGGTGTAATAATTATGTCCATGATAGTTTGCTGTGGTCCATCGGGCATTGGTAGGCAATTGCACCTCTTGGGAATGGAACCCTTTAAAATCGGGTAGCACTACATTGTCGAATCGAAGATTGGCTTCTCGGGTATATATACGGTAGGTAAGCACCATTGCTTCTTGTTCGTGTACGCTTGTTTTGTTCAGCGAGCCTGTGACAAATAAGTCGCCGGTTGATACTCCGTGATTTGAAGAATAGTGTTCATTTCGTCCTCCTGCGTTACCGCCTCTTGCACTTCCGGCAGAAGAATGTCCACCACCGCTGCCGGCAACAACTTTGATATGAACACCGTTTGATGTGACGTGTTCGCCGTTGGCTTGAGCTGACGCACCTCCTATGGAGTATGCCCCGGTTGCTGTAGCCATTAATATATACGTGAAAGTGACGCTCCCCGAAGAAGATACATGCCCATTGATTATTTGTGTACTGCTCTCTTCGGAGCGGCTAGGCCCGATAAGCACATCAAATCCTTTGATGGATGGAGCACGGAAGTTGCTGACATTGGTCGTACCGATAGTAAACGATAAGCGGAATTGCTCGCCTACCGATACAGTTTGTGGTGCCGAAGCTGTAAATCTGACTTTCGCCTCGGTGTGCTGTACAAATACTACTGTTACTAATAAGACAAGTATGAATAAACTCTTTTTCATCATTCTCATAAATTAAACAATTACCAGTTCTTCTCTAAGCGATTACCTTTTATACCTTGTTTCTTTACTTTGTTTTGCGTTCCTTTTTCTTCTTGCATAACAGCATTTAGCAGTTGGTCGGCATTTTGTTTCGACATTTTGTTTTGGTTCTGCTTCTGCTGTTGTTGGTTTTGTTTGTTCTGATCTTTATTTTGTTTATTTTGATCTTGTTTGTTTTTATCCTTCTTGTTTTGCTTGTTCTTATCTTTCTTCTTGTCTTTCTTATTTTTGTCCTTATTTTTATTTTGAGGCTGTTTCTTTAGTAGCTTCTGAGCAAGTGCCAGATTATAGCGGGTTTCTTCGTCATTTGGATTATTGAATAACGAAGAAGAAAAGGCTTTTATTGCATTGGCATAGTCTTTATTGGCCATGAGCAATACACCCATATTGTGATAGATGGAAGCAAGTTTCGATTTGTCTTTTTCGTTCTTTGCAGCCGACTGATACATCTTCATGGCATCAGAGTATTTTTTCTCCATCGAGAGAGTGTTGCCCAAGTTGTACATCGACACGGACGATTTCTTATTGGTCTCTAAAGCTTTGCGGTAATAGACTTCCGATTTCACATACGATTTGTTCTGAAAAGCCCGATTACCTTTTCTGATATTGATTCTTTCGCTTTTCTGTGCACCGGCACCCAAAGAGAAAAGCAAAAGACACAACAATAATATGTATTTATTCTTCATCATGTTACCTCTTAATTAATTTGTTGGAAAACAAATGTACATTCTTAAATCTTGGGTTTCTGAACTCCAATATACATAAGTCGGCTATGAGCAACAATAGAACCAGCCAGGCGATGGCCTGAAACTGTTCATCGTATTCGCTGAATACTTTAGAATTTATTTCGGCTTTTGCCAATTTGTCTACTTCGCCATTGATTGCTTTTTGAGCCGTATCCGTATTGTCTACTCTCACATAGATACCTTTTCCTGCCTGTGCCAATTGCTTACACATGTTTTCGTCAAGACGTGTGGTTACCACGTTACCTTGTGCATCTCGGAGATAGTCATTAGAATCGGGAATAGGAATCGGTCCTCCATTGGGAAGTCCAACGCCCAACACATTGACTTCTATCCCTTTCTTTTGAGCTTCTGCTACTGCATCTTCGGCACCCGGTTCATGGTTTTCTCCATCGGTGATCAATACAATTGCTCTGCCTATGCCCTTTTGAGGAGTAAAACTACGAGTGGCCAAATTGATTGCTGCTTCAATTGCTGTACCTTGCCTTTGAATCATTGTAGGAGAAATAGCGTCGAGAAACATCTTGGCCGAAACGAAATCACTGGTTATAGGCAGCTGAGTGAAAGCGTCACCTGCAAAAACGATGAAGCCCACCTTATCGTTATCCAATTGGTCTACCAATTGAGAAACCAGCAGTTTTGCGCGTTCCAAACGACTTGGCACTACGTCTTTGGCATACATGGAGTTGGATATATCTAGTGCTATAACGATTTCTACGCCGTTACGTTTCACGTTCTCTGCTTTTGTGCCGAATTGTGGACGAGCCAGCAATACGGACAGAAGTCCTACAATACAGAGCATCAGGATGTACTTTGCATCGGGACGATGTTTGGATACCGACGGCATAAGCTGCGCCATCAATTCGGGGTCGCCGAATTCACGAAGACGGCGGCGGCGTTTGAGATTGCTATATAAGTAAAATAGTACTAATGCTGGCAGCAGAAGTAAAAGATATAAATAGGCAGGTTCTTCAAATCGAAACATTTTACTTTTTCTTTTTTATCGTTTATGTTAAGGCAACTTCTTCAGCACTGTTTGGCGTAGCAGTATTTCGAGCAATACGCACAATAAAGCCAATAATGCAAAAGGTTGGTATTCTTCGGTGCGTTTATTAAACGACTTTACATTCAATTTTGTCTTTTCCAGTTTGTCTATCTCATGATAAATCTTTTCGAGCTTAGACCTGCTGGTAGCCCTATAATAGATACCGTCTGTGATACCGGCAATTTGAGTCAATGTCTTCTCGTCTATCTCTACAGGCATGCTTATATACTGAATCGTTCCGCCTACCTGCACCGGATAAGCAGCCGTACCGTTCGATCCGATACCGATAGTGTAGATGCGAATACCGTAGGTGCGGGCTATTTCTGCTGCTGTGAGCGGAGATATATCTCCCATATTGTTCGAACCATCTGTAAGCAAGATAATGACCTTCGATTTGGCTTTGCTATTTTTCAGATGCGATACGGCATTGGCAAGTCCCATACCGATAGCTGTACCATCGGGCAGCATACCAGCTTTTATACTCTGAAACAAGTTGAGCAACACGGCATGATCAATCGTTAGAGGACATTGTGTGAAGCTTTCGGCAGCAAAGAGCGTCAAACCGATGTTATCGTTGGGACGCCCGTTTATGAATTCGGCGGCAACATCTTCGGCAGCCTGTATACGATTGGGTTTAATATCCTCGGCAAGCATACTGGTCGAAGTATCCAAACACATCATGATATCAATACCTTCTGTTTCGCTGTCTTTCCAACTGTTGGTCGATTGAGGACGGGCCAAAATCAATACGATGAATATAAAAGTAAATATTCTGAGTAAGAAAGGTGCATGAAGCAGGTATATCTTAAAACTTTTAGGCGTTTTTGCATAAACTCTGGTATCCGATACTTGTAGAGAAGCACCGGACTTTTTACCTTTTGTAATATACCAAATGATGTATGGTATAAGAAAAAGCAGCAAAAACAAATATCCACTATTGGCAAAAACCATTTTAATTCTAGTTAATTAAATTGTTATATTATATATGTACCGCTTTTCTTTTACCAAGAGAGCAGTTCATATAGCTGAAAACCGATATAAATCAAACATCCCGCAATACCTATCGACAAGACTGTAATAGCACCTATCAATAATCTTTTTGTGCGAATAGAACGTTTTTCAACAACAGTAATTTCCGTAGGTTGTTGAGGTTTGTCGTTTTCTTCCGCTTTCGTTTGATTGATGAAATCGACAGCTTTTACTAAGTTGGCATCATTCTCATTCAACTCGGGAGCATGCTTGGCAAACTTTACTAAATCGGCTGTTCTGAACAATACAGACAAATCGGATAAGGCTTCTTTATCATTCATTTCTGTCAACCGATCGATTATTTCTTGCGAAGTCATCTCCATGGCATTGAAATAGAAACGCTCCTTAATGTACTTGCGGATTGCTTCAGTCAGTCGCGTATAATATTCTTTCGGGTCTTCTCTTTTCAGCTCTAGCTTTTCTTCCTTGATTTCTTCTATTTCTTTCATAGCCTGCTGATGAGGTGTCAGTTTAGGCTCTACTCTGATATGCTTGATAATAGGTTTGTTATCGTGCAATCTGATGCTGAAGTATACCAGTACAGCTATCAGGGCCAATGCCAAAATAGAGAGGATGAACATACCAATCCAATCGGACCATACGAACGGGGCTTTCATAATCGATTTCTCACCATAAAAGCGATCGGCATGAACGGTATCTACTGGGACTGTCATCACTTTGAGCGATAAAGATTGGGTCGGATAGTCTTTATTGTTTACTTTGACTACCATTGGTGGTATGTAATACAATGCCGAATCGAAAGACGTAACCGTATAAGCTTTGGATATTTCCACCTTATTGTCACTCATCTTTTTCGTTTCGGGAGCACTGGCTTTTACCAAAAAGACGTTGCCTACAACCGTGTCTCGAAAGGTGGGAAAGGTAACCTTCTGCCCTTCATTGACCAGTACTTGTAATCTTATTTTGGTCTGTTGTCCTATTTTTATCTGAGCCGAATCGATCTTTGCTGTTACCGAAACCGCCTGCGCACAGATATTCGCTACGTTAAATGAGACGAACAACAGAAACAGAAAAACAATTTTTTTCATATTTGCATTAATTACGTTTAGCAAAAAGATTTAATAATGCCTTGACATAATCCTGATCAGTGCGTATCGAAACGGCATCAACTTGGCTTTTGGTGAAAGTAGTGTTGAGCCTTGTTTGGCTGTCTATCCACCATTTGTGATGCATCTTTCGTACGATAGGCGAAGAGGTATCAATCCATTGTTCATTGCCTGTCTCCGCATCTTTTACCCGTATTAGTCCGATGTTCGGAATTTCAGTTACTCGTTTGTCGAAAACCTGAATCGCAACAATATCATGCTTACGGTTGGCAATAGTCAGCGCATTCTCAAAATCACTGGGATCGATAAAATCAGACATGACAAAAGCCGTACAACGGCGTTTCATCACATTCGTCAGATATTGTAGAGCTTGCTGAATATTTGTCTTTCGGCTTTCGGCTTTAAAATCGAGTAGTTCCCGAATGATGTATAAGATATGTTTACGCCCTTTTTTGGGTGGAATAAACTTCTCTACCTTATCGGAGAAAAAGATGACGCCGATTTTATCGTTGTTTTCGATAGCCGAGAAAGCCAATGTTGCAGCGATCTCGGTCACCATATCCTTTTTGAGTTGTTTGATCGTACCGAATTCCAAACTGCCCGATACATCAATAAGCAACATCACTGTCGATTCGCGTTCTTCTTCGAACACTTTGACGTAAGGTTTGTTAAGGCGAGCCGTTACATTCCAGTCAATGTCGCGTATATCGTCTCCATATTGATATTCGCGCACCTCGGAGAATGCCATACCTCTACCTTTAAAAGCCGAATGATACTGACCTGCAAAGATATTGTTCGACAATCCGCGAGTTTTTATTTCTATCTTACGGACTTTCTTTAATATTTCGCTTGTTTCCATTATTCAGTTTATCAGGGCACTTCTACCTTATTAAGAATCTTACTAATTATTTCGTCTGAAGTGAGGTTGGTTGCTTCGGCTTCGTAACTCAGACCGATACGATGGCGAAGTACGTCGTGTGCAACAGCACGGATATCTTCCGGAATGACATAGCCGCGACGTTTGATGAAAGCGTATGCACGGGCTGCCAATGCCAAGTTGATAGATGCACGGGGCGAACCGCCGAAGTTGATCATTCCTTTCAACTCTGTCAGTCCGTAATCTTCGGGTTTGCGAGTTGCAAAAACGATGTCGACGATGTATCTTTCTATCTTCTCGTCAATATATACTTGGCGTACTACTTGGCGTGCTTCCAATATTTCATTGGTTTTCAATACAGGACGGACTTCTAGTTTACGTCCGTCGATGTTTTCGCGAATGATGGCTTTCTCCTCTTCCATCTTGGGGTAATCGATCACTACTTTGAGCATGAAACGATCTACCTGTGCTTCAGGAAGTGGATAAGTACCTTCTTGTTCGATTGGGTTTTGGGTGGCCATTACCATAAATGGATCGGGCAACAGGAAGGTATCTTTACCAATCGTTACTTGATGTTCCTGCATCGATTCAAGTAAGGCACTTTGTACTTTGGCCGGAGCACGGTTTATTTCATCCGCCAATACGAAGTTGGCAAAAACCGGTCCCTTACGCACTACGAATGTTTCGTCTTTTTGACTATATATCATTGTACCGACCAAATCGGCGGGAAGTAAATCCGGAGTAAATTGAATACGGCTGTATTTTGCATCAATCAGAGAGGCCAATGTCTTGATAGCAAGCGTTTTTGCCAATCCAGGCACACCTTCGAGCAGAATATGGCCATCGGCCAATAGTCCAATTAATAATGATTCAATTAAATGTTTTTGACCAACAATGATTTGGTCCATTCCCGCTGTTAAATTAGTTACGAAAGCACTTTGACTTTCAATCCGCTCATTCAGTTCGCGGATGTCAATAGGTTCACCCATATTCTCATTAATTTTATTAATTCACCAATTAAATAAAGAATCTTTATACGCCGAGAAACCTAAGTTTTCTTAGCAGGCTCAAAAATACTGTATAATATCGTTGATTGCAACTAATTTAGATTAAAAAAACATTTAAAACCTTTACGAACTATTCTGACAGCGCGGGGATGCGGACTTTAGTGCCTATTTTTACAAGATCGGGATTCTTGAATTTGTTATATTTTATCAGATATTTCACCTTGTCTTTCGAGCCTAAGTATTGCTTGGCAATAGTATATAAGTTTTCTCCTTTTGCCATTACGTGGGTCGTTTTTAGTCCTTTGATGACGACTTTGTTTTTTGACTCTTTTTCCGGTTTGGCAACACTCGCTTTCACCGGTGCGTTATGAACTTTTCGAGGAGTGATTGTTTCGGCTTTCGAGGGCTTGGTGGTTTTCTTTTTGTCTCGTTCAGCGTTGAGCAACAGCATTGCCGTCCGTATTTTATTGGAATCGTCACTATCTGTAGCTTGATCCTGCTGGGCAAGTAGCAATGCTTTTTCGGCCAAGGTAAGTGTATCTTTATGGTGGTTCAAACTATCGTCCGCCATGGCATCGTTGTTTCCTGTCGATGAAGATTGATTGGACAATGGTTTGATTTCGGTATTCGTAGATTCGGGAGCCAGCATCCAATAGACAATGATTCCAAAAGCCGCGATTATCAGAACAGTAAGAATACCCATTGCCACGCTTGGGTTGATATAAACTCTTTTTTTCTTTTTCTTCTTTTTAGTTGTCTTTTCAGTATAGAGAACTTTTGAAGGTGGAGCCTGCATCAATTCATGTGCAATAATATCGTCTACAGCGCTAGTACCGGGCGTTTCTTCCATCTTTGTAGCAACAGGCTCTGCATCAGATTTCTCGATGTCTGATTGAGAAATCAAAGGCGCTTCTTCTCTCTCCTCTTGCTTGCATTCATCAACGTTCCCAGTGCTCGGTTCCACTTTAACGTCGAGTTCCTTTGGCTCTTCAGCCGCAGGCTTTATCTCAACAGGTTCGTCAGACTTTATATTTTCCTCTTTTTCTTCTTCTTCAGGCTTCTCCTCTTCGGGATATTTCGTTTCTTCAGCATTTTCTTGCACAGGCTGTTCAGATTGAAGCTCTTTGATCATCGATTCGGCTTCTGCAAACGTATTTGATAGCATAGATTCCGATATTCCGTCGGCTACGGCAGTCGTTTCCGTTTCCGTTATTTCCGGATTATTATCGCCTGCCGTTTCATTATCGGGTATTTCGTTGTCTGTGGCTTTAGTGCTTTCTACTTCGCTATCTATTGCTTCAGTATCCTCTACTTCGCTATCTACTGCTTGAGTGTCCTCTGCTTCGTTGTCTGTCGTTTCATTGTCAGCCTCTTCATCATTCATTTCTTCAATGGCCTCCATATCAAAGTCTTGCTTATTGTCGAAACTTACTCCTTCGTTTAGAATGACTGTTTCAAAATCGGCAAATGGTTGGTTTACCACTTCTTTCAGAGAAGCATCGGGCGTAAAAGATACTTTGCTATGCCCTTCTATCTGAAAGCGTTCGCCTGTATTGACGTTTACGCTCTCGCGTGGTTCTATATCGATGATTTTGAAAGTGCCTAGCCCTTTTATCTTTACGATGCGATCTTTCTCCAACCCTTCTCGTATAAGATCAAAGAATGCCTTGACAAAGGAGTCTCCCCAGTCTTTAGCCATTCTGTTTTCTTTCGAAAAGAGTTCGATCAAATATTGTAGCGTAACTTTATCATCCATAATGCCCAACTTTTGTGTGTGCTACGTATTATTTAAATAATTCCTTCATTTTTGGCGAAGGTCTGAAACTTAAAGACAATTTGGGAGGAATAAGCATGCGTTGCTGTGTTACGGGATTAACCGATATACGTTCTAGTTTCTTCTTCACTTCGAACACGCCAAAGTTTTGGACAGTAATACCCGCATTTTCTCCTTCCAACTGATTTGTCATTACCTTGATCAGCTTTTGTACACTATCTTGTGTCTCTGTCGTTGAAATACTAAGACGTTTCGACAATTCTTGGATAAATTCTTTGTTGTTCAATGTCTTTCCTCCTCAGTGTTAATCTCTATATCTCAATGCTGTGTGGTTTATGCAACGACAACTTTACCGTAAAGGTCAAATTCGTCGGCATCAATAATCTGTACTTCGTAGAAGTTTCCTATTTCCAACGTTGCGCCGTCTTTCTTTATCAGTACTTCCGGGTCCACTTCGGGCGAATCGAATTGGGTGCGACCTATATAATAATCGCCTTCAATACGATCTATGATGGTTTTCAACGTCTGCCCTATTTTGGCGGCCGAGAGTTCGGCGGCTATTTGTTCCTGAATGTTCATCAGCTCATCGAGCCGTTTCTGTTTTACTTCGGCCGGTATGTTATCTTCATAGTGAAGAGCGGCATACGTTCCTTCCTCCTCCGAGTAGGTGAAAGCCCCCATACGATCGAAGCGAACACGACGAACAAACTCTTTCAATTCTTCAAAGTCTTCTTCTGTTTCTCCGGGATGCCCTACCATCAATGTAGTCCTGATGCATATACCCGGTACTTCCTTTCTGAACTTATCTATGAGTTCATAGGTCTCTTCTTTGGTCACGTGCCTGAGCATCAAATTCAGCATATTGTCGCTGATGTGTTGAAAAGCTATATCGAGATATTTGCAGACATTATCGCGTTCTCTAATCACGGGCAGCAGATCCATGGGAAATTGTGCCGGATAAGCATAATGAAGTCTGATCCATTCCACGCCAGGAACATCGGATATTTGTCTGACCAGTTCGGCTATCTTCTTTTCCTTGTATATATCTAGTCCGTAATAAGTCAACTCTTGGGCTATCACCTGAAATTCTTTCACACCCTGTTTCACCAGATGCTTTACCTCTTCTACGATTTCTTCTATCGGTCGCGATAGGTGCTCGCCTGTCATGATAGGAATTGCACAGTATGAGCAATGACGGTTGCAGCCTTCCGATATTTTGAGGTAGGCATAATGCGGGGTCGTTGTCAGTGTGCGTTCGTTGTAATATTCTTTATGATATTCGGCTCCTAGGTCGCTAAGAACTTCTTTCCAGTTGAACTTGCCGTAAAAGCGATCTACTTGCGGTATTTCTTCCGTCAATTCTTGCTGGTAGCGTTCCGACAGACAGCCCATCACATAAAGCTTTTTGAGCCGTCCTTCTTTCTTGGCTTGGGCAAATTCCAGAATCATATCGATCGATTCTTGTTTTGCCGCTTCGATGAATCCACAAGTGTTGATGATGGCTATTTCGCCTTTGGGTGTTTCGGGATCATGTGCTACATTAAATCCGTTGGCTTCAAACTGGCGAATCAAATGTTCCGAATCTACCAGATTCTTGGAACATCCCATCGTGATGATATCTACTTTGTGTTTTCTCATGCTTGCTGGTCGAATAGAGATTCTACAAATTCTTTTTTGCGGAATATCTGCAAATCTTCCATTCCCTCGCCCAGTCCGATATATTTCACCGGAATTTTGAATTGGTCGGATATGCCTATTACGACACCTCCTTTGGCCGTTCCGTCGAGCTTGGTGATGGCAAGTCCTGTCACTTCCGTAGCCAATGTGAACTGTTTGGCCTGTTCGAAAGCATTTTGACCTGTAGAGCCGTCCAGAACCAATAATACTTCGTTTGGAGCCCCCGGTATTACTTTCTTCATCACGTTCTTTATCTTGGTCAACTCATTCATCAAGTTGATTTTATTGTGCAGACGTCCTGCTGTGTCAATCAATACGATATCTGCATTGTTGGCCACGGCAGAGTTGAGCGTATCGAAAGCTACCGAAGCCGGATCGGATCCCATTTTTTGTTTTATAACCGGTGCTCCTACCCTATTGCCCCATATTTCCAATTGCTCAATGGCGGCCGCACGAAAAGTATCGGCAGCACCCAGATAGACCGATTTGCCGGCTTTCTTGAATTGATAGGCTATCTTGCCTATTGTCGTAGTCTTCCCTACTCCGTTCACCCCAACTACCATAATGACATACGGTGTGTGGTGGTCGGTAGGTATGTCAAAGTCGGCCACATCGGTCGTATTGTTTTCATTGAGCAGCGATTCTATCTCTTCACACAAGATGGTGTTCAGTTCGCTTGTATTCACGTATTTATCTTGAGCGGCTCTCTTCTCAATACGTTCTATGATTTTGAGTGTCGTATCTACTCCGACATCAGATGTAATAAGTATTTCTTCCAGATTGTCAAGAACTTCGTCGTCGACTTTAGATTTACCAACTACGGCGCGAGCGATCTTACCAAAGACACTTTCTTTGGTTTTCGATAAGCCTTTATCGAGTGTCGCTTTGTTTTCTTTGGAGAAAAAGCTGAAAATTCCCATATAATTTCGTCTTAATATGGTACAAAGATAGTGTATGCCGAGCGCAATACAAAGAATAAATTAGAAAATTCTTAAAGCCTGTTTAAATTTTATAGATTAATGATTTTATGTTGACCACTTTGAGCAATTCTTTATCTATAGACTTTTGTAGAGGAAGACGATTATCTCGAGATTTTGAAAATATTGTAAAAAGTACTCCGTTGTCGTATGTTAGTTTTTGCGGTGACGTCCTTATGTTTTTCTGAAAACGTATGGACGTCAACAAATTTAGGGGCATATGTGGTTTTAGGAAGATAAGAACAACACAGATTTGTTGAAATAATCGTGTTCCACTGACTATTTAAAATATGAATATTTTCAGTCATTCTGATACTTTCTTATCCGAACATCGGCTACAGTACCGTGTAGAACACTATTTTCGTTCTTGTTTCAGTACTCGAATGTAAAGTTCAATAAGAGCGAGATATGCCTATGTTGAGCGCAAATCGTTGATATACAGCGACAAATTCATAAGGACGAAACTAAAAGTTTGTATGTATAAACTTTTAGTTTCGTCCTTATGAATTTTTATTTTCGTCCTTATCATTTTTTGAAAGCAAAGGTTCAATTGTGGTGTGTCAAGAAATACTACTTCAGTGTAGTTAATAAAGTATTAGAATTGCTATTTTTGCTTCAGGCTATCTAGCCATCCTTTTTCGGATTTTACCCATTCAGCCTCTTTCTGATTATCTCTTAATTGTTTGCTATAATTATCCAGAGCATCAGCGTATTGTTGCATTACATTTGTGGCTTCGTCCTTTCTGCTGAGTCTCATCAATAGTTGTATGCGTGGACGAAAAATATCCATATTCGTTGTTGTCGATATTTCTTGTGCCTTGTCCAGCAGTTTCAGGCATTCTTCATCGCTTTCGTTTGTTACGGTCGTGTTCATCTTGGCTTGGGCCAATATCACATAGTCTTGGCTGTCGGCCAATCCGTTCTTCATATTTTTCCGTATCAATTGTTCGGCATACTCATAGCGTTTGTCGTCCAAGTACATCCGGGCGTTCGAGGTCACTACGTTTGCCGTGGCTTTCAAGTACGTAGGACTCACCAGTACAGAGTCGCATCCACCCAGACTATTCAGTCTGTTGGTGAGCCATTTGCAGCTCACGTAGCGTGGTATGCCTTTCGTCACGTTCTGCGATTCATAGAATTGTCTTATTTTGTAGAGTGCCGACGGAAGTGCGTTCACATTCATTCCCTTGAGCTGCAAGAAACAGGTAGCTACCGAGTCGGCCAGTGCGTCTTGCTCTAGCGTATAGTTCATACCCAAGCGATTTACATCTTTCACATTGGCAAGCGACACGATCGTCCCTATTCCCGAGGCTACCGCAATGCCGGCAGCAACATTATTATTGTGATCACTGTTTATTGCTGCGTCGAGTGCCACATTTGTAAGTTGGCCCAGAAACATACCCCAAAAGGCGGCATGCCGTGAACGGGCTTCGGCACGCACTACATTGTCTAGCTGATGATCTAGCAGATAATGGCACATCTCATTGGTGATAACCGCCGTGAGTTCGTCTTCCGAGTCCAACGTACAAAGCAAACCCGAGCTGACCACCATTGTTCCGTTGGGCAACATAAAGGTATCCGGTTCGGGAGAAGCAATGACTCTTACCGTAAGATGTTCGGCACGATAGGGGTCTATACTGACCGAATAGGCTGCTGCAAAATTGGACTGTACAAAGTCGTTCACATAGTTGTCATGGTAGTCTATGTCTTTCAATCGCGTCAGATAGTCTTGCGATTCGTTGCTCAGTTCTTTTCTGAACGAATTGCGATAGCCTTTCTTTGCAAAATACTGATACATGCCACATTTTAATGCTATCGATTGCCAAAATTCAGCAGCATTTTTAGGTTCTATCGCAAAAATATAAGAGTCCCTTAGTGGAACATATAGCTGAGTAGAATCGATCAAAGCCAGTATAGCAGGCTTCTTGTTGTTCTCCTTGCGAAAGACAATACCTTGAATGGTTAGCGGGGTGCCTGCTTTGTGTCGCTTGTATGAGCTCGTCAGGGTGCCTTTCATATTGAACGGCTCTCCCCAGTAGCTGATAGCAGTGTCTTGTGCCGACACAGGGAGCGTGATCACTTCAATAAAAAGCACTAAAACTAAAAGAATCTTTTTCATCATTCAGTTGTATAAAAATCTTTTATCTTCGGTTAGAATACCACAATATTACAATTTAATTTGATGAAAAGAGCTATCTTGTGTCTATATTTAATACTTTTTTCATCATTGTGTTCTATTTCTTGGCATGACGCGCCTTATTCGACGTTCATACCGCCGTCTATTTTCGTGTTCTTGCAAGCTCCTATTTACGGTGTTTATACCTTCAAGCACATTGCCTTCATTCTCTATCGGTAATTTCTGATAGCGAATGAGGTTTTATTGTGACTATCAATCTATCACTTTCTTTCCCCTACTCAGCACCCAATATCCCAGTGCTCCACCTACTATCGAAGCGGTAAAAATTCCAATCTTTGCTTGTGTGAGGTACAATGGATCTTTGAACGCGAGCGAAGTGATGAACAACGACATGGTAAAACCTATTGAGCCCAACAGTCCCAAGCCTATCAAGTGCCACATGTTCATACCTGTAGGAAATGGTGCTACTTTTAGTTTCACCAGCAGCAACAGCGATCCTACGATGCCTATTACTTTACCCAATAACAATCCAAGTCCTACACCCAATGCCACATGGTTGCTAAAGAGTGTATTCCATTTCACATCGCCAAAAGAGACGCCCGCATTGGCAATGGCAAATATAGGCATGACGACGAAAGTGACAAACGGATTCAACAAATGTTCCAAACGTTGAAGCGGAGGCATAGCTGCATTGGTATCTTGTTTCAGAAGGTCCAGAATGTGTACTTGGTCGTTACCCAATAGTGGCATGTCTTCACTATCAGTTCCTTTAAGTTGTTTTAATCGTTGCGTGATTTTATTTAAATATAGATCTTTCTCTATTTTTACATCGGCGGGAATAGTGAATGCGGCCAATACGGCTGCAATTGTAGCATGTACTCCCGAAAGCAGAAATGCAACCCACACACCTCCAATACCGATGATACCATAGAACAAAATATTTTTCACGCCCATTTTATTGCCTATGAACATCACCAACGCAAAACCTAATCCGATAGTAAGGTTGATAACCGAAATATCCGATGTATAAAAGAATGCAATAACCAATACAGCTCCTAGATCGTCAACAATTGCAAGTGCCATCAGAAAGACTTTGAGCGACGATGGCACTTTGTTGCCCAACAGATATAGCACCCCAAGGGCAAAAGCGATGTCAGTTGCCATAGGGATTCCCCATCCCAGTTCCGAGGGGCCCGATGAATTCAACGAAAAATAGACTACAGCCGGCACCACCATACCCCCCAATGCAGTACCTATTGGGAGTAATGCACTTCGAAGATCAGACAGTTCACCTGCGATAATTTCCTTTTTCAACTCAAGACCTACTACAAAGAAAAACATGGCCATCAGTCCATCGTTTATCCAATGATGAAGATTGTATGTCAGATAAGATGTGCCATTGAATGTGAAACCGAACGTTTGTTCGAAGAAATGGAAATAATATCCTGCCCATGGCGAGTTGGCCAATATCAATGCCAACACAACGCTTATTCCGAGCACTAGTCCGCCCGATTTCTCTTGATTGATGAAATGTTGTACCGGGGCTATCACCCTGTCTATCGGGTATTGTTTTTCTTTATTCATTGTTATATACTATAGCTTTGTCAAATTAGGAACGATTCAAATATACAAAAAAATACGGTATTTTGCTATATTAAGAGGGCAAATCTTTGGCTTGCCGATAAAGAGAGAGGCTCATCTTGTGCTGAAATTTCTTTCATTTATCGATCATTTTATTTGTCTGAATCATTTGAAATACAGAATATTTCTATAATTTTGTATAGATCTAAGAGAAACATTTTCAATCGTTATCATATAACATATAAAACTAAACATGAGAACAAAATTCAACTGTATCACTTTATTCTTCTTATGCATTTTCGTATTTTCTACCAAGTGCCAAACTGTTATGTTTCTTGGAAACGCTCAGCATACCAGCCTTTCCAACAGTACATTCCCTACTAAGGGTACATTCAAGCAACTTTGGAAATTCAAAACGCGCGCACAAATCTTCGGATCTGCCGTTGCTTACAAAGGATTGATTTACTTCGGGTGCGATGATAGTTGCCTTTATGCTTTAAATACCAAAGGCCGACTTCAATGGAAATTTAAGACGAATGCCAAAATACGTTCTACACCGGCAATCAAAGACGGTGTGCTTTATATCAACAACTACGGTGGTTTTTTATTTGCTATCAATGCGGCACACGGCAATGTCATCTGGAAGCTCAAAGTTCAGAAAGATCTGCCAAAAATGGGCTATGGCCTCAATTATTGTACTCCCAAAGATGGTTTGATAGACGACTTATGGGATTTCTATGCTTCTTCGCCAACTATTGATCAAGCTAAAGAGGTGCTTTATTTTGGTTGTGGCTATTCCATGTATGCTGTCAATATTCGGAGAGGTTCCGTGTTGTGGCGGTTCAATACGGCAGGTGTGATACATTCTACTCCGGCTGTTTATCGCAACCGGATATTCTTTGGTTGTTGGGATGGAAAACTATATGCGCTAAACGCTAAGACCGGAAAGAAGGAATGGGATTATCAAACATTGCCCGACAATGAGAATCACAATCTCGAGGGCATTCAGGCTTCTCCCGTAGCGTTCGATTCGACAGTGGTTATCGGTGCAAGAGATAGCTACGTCTATGCTTTTAATATAGCCAGCGGACGCCTCGTTTGGAAGCAAAAGTTCGCCAGCACGTGGATGCCCAGTTCTTTTGCCTATGATGGTCAATGCTTGTATACCGGTTCTTCGGACATTGCCAAACTTCTTGTTCTGAATAAGCAGGATGGAACCACCATCCGATCGGCTTCTACAGGCACTTATACGTTTTCTTCTCCAACATTGGCTAATGGCGTTGCTTTCATCGGATCTACAAATGGAGCATTGTATGCTATCAACGTGGCAGATGGTACCGTTATCGATCAGTTTTATACCGACGGAAGACTAAGGAATCCCTGTCATGTTGTTTCGAACAATGGTTCGCTTAATAACGACGCATTTGCCGATTTGACAGGAACTCAATATGCTACCGCCTTCAAGTATGTACAACGGCTATTTACTGCCGGATCTATATTGTCAACGCCCGCAACATATGCCAATCGAGTATATTTTGGTAGCACAGACACTCATTTCTATTGTGTCACATTAGTTCGTCCATAAATTTTCAAAAGGGGGGCGTGCGTGCGTTTCTATACGTTATAAGTGTCTTTTTCGACTTCTCATAGATATCTCAACCCTGCGCCTTGCCTTTACCCTTGTTCCTAAGAAAAGTAAAATACAGACCACAAAAATGGCAGTAGTGTCCGGTATCAATGATGTGATCGAATCATGATTATTCATTAGAGTAAAGTATGCAATGACCGTCCATCGCATGAATAGAATCACTATTATAAGCCAGGCCGCGAACTTTACCTTCGACCTGTTTTTCACAACAGACATAATCAACAGAGCAATTCCGAAAACCAGATTTTCGATGCCTATGATATGCCACACATAAGTAAATACGACTTTTGTACTGCCATCAATCGCCGCATTGTTTATCACCGGCAACGTGGTCGTCAGCCCATTCAGCGTATGTGAAGCCGCAAACAGCACACATAAGACTCCGACAACTAAATAAAAATAATTTCGTACTATCATCTCTTTTATATTAAATCATTCATCAAACGTTCCATTCTTCTCAGCGGCACCATATTCATGATGCTTACCTACCGACAAATATACAATGTTTGATGTAAAATAATGCAACTTTCGTGGTACTTATTCGAAACGCTTCATTGAACAAGTCAAATAGAATACAATAACAGTGCAAACATGCTTGTTCATGGCATGTCTGCACTGCTTCTTTCTTAGAAATGAGCTTTATGTTTCTTTACTTCGTGCACGAGTTTCGAAAAAGATTTATCTCTTTTACGCTTTTCGTGTTCGGAAGTAGAGAAATGCCAGGCTTCTTTCCTTAGTTTCAGATAGCTCGTATACACTTGGCGGTCTAGTGTGCCGTTATTCACTGCTTCTATCACGGCACATCCGGGTTCGTTCAGATGTCTACAGTCACTGAAACGGCACGACTTGGCATAGTCTGCAATATCCAACATGTCGGTGAGCGAATCCGGATTATCCATAACTAGACCAAATTCTCGAACCCCCGGAGTATCTATCAATACGCCCGAATTGTTCATCAATACCATCTCGCGGCGGGTCGAGGTATGCCGCCCTTTGCCTGTAGACAGACTGATGTCGGACGTGAGCAATATCGATTTCTCACACAGCGCATTCACCAGCGAACTTTTTCCTACGCCCGAAGAGCCCACAAATACCACCGTCTCTCCTTCTGCGATCGATTCTCTTAGTGCGCTTATTGTCTCGGGCATACGAGTGCTTGTCACGAACACGGGCATCCGTCGGGCTATGTGTTTTATCTGCTCTCCGATAGCCTCTCTATCAAAGTCCAAGTCGGCTTTGTTCAATACCAGTACGGGGTTGATATTCTCCTCTAGTATCTGCACCATGAAGCGCTCAGCCCTCCTGACATTGAAATTATCGTCGAGGCTTTGCACGATAAAAGCTTTGTCCACGTACGAAGCAATCGCCTGTTTATCGGCAACCGTACCGCTTTTCTTGCGATATAGTGTCCGCTGGCGAGGCAGCATGTCCACTATAATGCCTTTCTTTTCGTCCAGCGGTTGCAAAATCACCCAATCGCCGGTGCAGGGCAGCTCATCGTCCGATTTCCCATACATCATGTTTCCGGTCAGTTCGCATTCCGACAGTCCGTTTTCCGAAATCACCTCGTAGCACGTGCGGTGCACGATGCATATACGCCCATGAGCAAGAGACCCATACATTGACTGTTGCTTCAGTTGGTTCAACTTCTCGTTCCAACCGTATGTATTCAAGTCTATCATTGCTCTCTCTTTTTAGCGATGTAAAATACATAACCGTAGAATGCTTTGTACTTGCCATAAAGCTCTGCATCGTGACGTTGAAACGCTACGAACTTTTCGGCAGCTTCGTTTCCGGCATGTTTCTCAAGAAAGATCTTTTCCGCTCTCTCCATGGGAGCAAAATAATGTTCCGTCCAGCAGTTCTCCGGCAGAATGAGAGCCGATACGGGAGTATATCCCGCTTGTCGTATCTGAGCTATTTTGCGGGGTATCGTGTCTATCTCCGGATAATGTTCCATCCAGTAGTTCTCTATTTCTGCGGGGCGCCGTTCTGTGAACCACGAGCTTTCAGATACGGCAATATATCCTCCTGTCTTCAGATGCTTGCGCCATTCGTTCAGTCCGCGTTCAAAGCCGATGTTATAAATAGCGCCTTCCGACCATATCAAGTCCAGTTCCTCGTTGCCGAAAGGCAGATTCTCCATCGATCCCACAATGCCTTTTACTCTCTCCTCGAGTTTCATTTTCAGAGCGTTGGCATTAAACAAATCGACGAATGGTTTAAACACGTCTATTCCTATAATCTTTCCCGGTGCATGTTTCCCTAGCACCATGGTTTGTCCGCCGGTGCCGCAGCCTATGTCGGCAATAATCGATTGTTCCGTTAGGTTATCTACAAAGCTCAATGCTTTCAGCGTAGCCTCAGGACTGCCCGGTCCTTGCCTATGTGTATTCGAAAAGAAATCGCATACGAAGTTAAAATCGAATTCATGAATGGTAGTCATGTTCTTGTTACTCATTGTATCAATGTATATAGTGCATACATGTCGAAGCACACACAATGCTTCCCCCATTGTACGCAGTTCTTTTTAATAAATTATGATAAATAGAAATACACTCCCGAAAAAGAAATTATTCGAGAGCAAACGTAAGGACAATCTGTACAGGCAACTGTTACAGACTGTTTACTACACCAAATCCGATTTTAATACGATATTTAACATGCCACAAAGATAAGTCATATTTTATGAAGGCCCAAATATGTTGTCAATAAAACACACATTACCTCATCTTCTTTTTTGTCGTTCCGTCTTTTCTGGGGGGCTGTGCCATTTATTGTCCTACGACTTTATGTCGGCAATTACAGTTTGTTCGACCTTCTCTAGCAACTCTTCAAAGCCGTATTCGCTTATTTTGATAGGCGGATGAACGGTAAATGTCAGCCTATTGCCCAGTCCCAACGGAAACGAACCGTACCGAAACATTTTCCACGAGTTGTTTATGGTAACAGGTACTATATACGCGCTTGGAGCGTACTTGCACAGCATCTTTATCCCATTGGGGGCAAATTTCTTGGGCTTGCCGTTTTTAGAGCGTGTACCCTCCGGAAAGATCACTACCGAGCGGCAATTGGCTTCTATATACTGCCCCATCTTCTTCAGAGCCGGCAACGCCTGTTTCGGGTTCTTTCGGTCTATCAGCACCGAACCGCCATGATTCAGATTGTACGATACGCTGGGAATTCTTCTTCCCAATTCGATCTTGCTCACAAACTTAGGATGAAACTTTCTGAAAAACCACACGAAACCCATGATGTCGAAGATACTTTGATGATTCGATGCAAATATATATGGATGACCTTCAGGTACCAGCTCTATGTTTTCTACCTTCGATGTTGAAAATGTAAAACAAAGTGTTTTCAACAAGAAGAAACCCAAATAGTCTACACTTTTCTTGTGAGCACTATACCCAAAGCAATTCAGACAAACCCACTGAATAGGATGAAACAGGCAAATAGATAACAAAAAGGAAATACAGGCAAGTAATGATAAAGGGTACGATAATAGCTTTTTCATCTTTCGATATTTTTCTGCAAAAATAGAACTTTAATCAATACGCTCCACCATTTGTCACGTTAAAATCTATGTTTCGTCGCTATTTGAAGTTCAAAATCACCACTACCCTATTCCTTACAGTTGCTTCCTCTCTGTGGCATTCGAGGTATGTTTATGAATAAAATAAATCAACTCTTCTGAAACTTTTTATTACTATCGAGCGTCTAATAAGTTAAACATACTAACTCAATGTAATATGAAAATTAAAGCAATTGTAGCAGCAGCCACATTGACTCTGCTAGGTGCACCTATCGGTGCGCAGACCTTAAAATCGGGTATCGAAAAATCGAATTTGGATACAACTGTCAAGCCCGGAGACAATTTCTATCAATATGCTACGGGGGGATGGCTCAAGACTCATCCGCTCGACGCGCAACATCCCATGAACGGTGCTTTTGTCGATCTCGAAGAGCAGAACAACGACCGCATCCGCTTGGTCGTAGAGAGCTACGCCGCCACGCCTCAAAAGCAAGGCACAGTAGGACAGAAAATAGCCGATCTATACAATCTGTATATGGATACTGCACGTCTCAACCGAGAAGGATACAATCCCATCAAGCCCATCTTGGCACAGATAGCAAGAATCAAAGACCGCAAGCAATATGCCAAGGCTATGGCCGATTGGGGTGTGAAGGGTTACGGTACGATGATGTTCGCATTCGGAATCGAATTCGACTCCAAAGATTCCAACCACTATCTTATCAGCATCAAACAAGGTGGTATCGGTCTCGATCCCGAGTACTTCACTCATCCCAACGAACAGCAGAAGGCTGTGGTTAAGGCATACAAGAGCAAAATCAAAGATTTTCTCAAGATGGTAGGCAACAGCGATGCCCAGGCCGAACGCAAAATGCAGGCAGTCTTCGCCATCGAAGAGCAGATTGCAAAAGTCAGCTACGACCAGGTCAAACAACGCGACCCGCAGGCCAACTATCACAAAATGAGCTGGAACAAATTGCTGAAAGACTTTCCCGGTATCGACTGGAATTATATTGCCAAAACCAACTTCTATCCTACGATCGACTATGTCAACGTAGGCCAGCCCGAACCCATACTCGAGGTGCAGAAGATTCTGGCACACACCGACCTCAACGCATTGAAGGCATACATGGAGTATAGCGTCGTATCGGCAGCCGCCGGACACCTGTCTCTCAATTTCTTCAATCGCAACTTCGAATACAACAAGACCGTTTATGGTATACAAGAGCAACAGCCGCGTTGGAAGTACGGACTCTCTTTCGTACAGGGCGTGATGGGCGAAGCCATCGGCAAACTCTATGTGGCAAAGTATTTCCCCGAAACCAGCAAGAATCGGGTGCTCGAGTTGGTAAAGAACCTTCAGCAGGCTTTGGGCCAACGCATTCAGGCTGCTACATGGATGACGGATGTCACCAAGAAGAAAGCGCTCGAGAAACTCGACGCCTTCCGTATCAATATCGGATATCCCGACAAATGGCAGAACATGGATACCGCAGTGGTGGTAGACAAAAACAAAAACTTAAGCGAGAATCTGGAGAACCTCAATATCACCTTGGCCAAATACGAGGTTGCAAAACGTTATGGCAAGCCCGTCGACAAGGAAGAGTGGTTCATGACTCCTCAGACCGTAAATGCTTACTATAGTCCCGAATTCAATAGCATCAACTTCCCCGCAGCTATTCTTCAGGCTCCGTTCTTCGACCCCGAAGCCGATGATGCAGCCAACTATGGCGGTATAGCAAGTGTCATTGGACACGAGATGAGCCACGGATTCGACGATCAGGGTTGCCAGTACGACAAAGCCGGCAACCTCAACAATTGGTGGACCAAAGAAGATAAAGACAACTACGACAAGCGCACCAAAGTATTGGTCGACTGGTTCTCCGACAAAGAAGTGATTCCCGGCCTCAAAGCCAACGGCGAAAAGACACTGGGCGAAAACATCGGAGACAACGGCGGTATCAACGTAGCCTTCCTCGCATTCCAGAATCAAATGAAGAAAAGCCCGCTGGCCGACAAAGACGGATTCACCCCCGAGCAACGTTTCTTCCTCTCCTACGGCAGAATATGGGCCAGCAATATTGCTCCCGCTTTTATCGGTTATATCGTCAATTCGGATGTTCATTCGCCCAACATCTTGCGTGTGAATGCCGCTCTGCCCATGATCGATGCGTGGTACGATGCCTTTGGCATCAAGCCTGGCGACAAACTCTATCTCTCGCCCGATAAGCGTGCCCACATCTGGTAACACAAGATACGTTCCCATTTTTAGAAACTACTTCTAAGCTACAAGGTCTTTCATCTGCAACGGCAGCCGAAAGGCCTTGTTTGTTTTCATCCCCCCAAAGTAGTTTCTTTAGAAGATGTTATTTGTTTTTTTGAAATGGTATAATTGTGGTGAGTGTATCAATCTAAACTCTTTTGCAAATCTAGCTATTAACAGCAAGTGCATTTTCTGGTCTTTTCCCTTCCATTACTTTTTTGATATTATCAACGAAGAAAGCATATCTCTTTTTGTGAAATTTAAAGCCATCAGGCATTCCTGCCGTATGAGGAGTAAGTATAACGTTATTGAGGTCACGAAGCTCACTGTCGATTGCTAGTGGCTCTTTCTCAAACACATCCAATGCTGCACCAGCAATATCTCCTCCTTTAAGTGCTGCTATCAATGCTTTTTCATCGACAATAGCACCTCTGGCCGTGTTGATCAATACTGCTTCATCTTTCATTTTTCTAAAGACTTCATTATCTATCATGTGTCTAGTCTCATTGTTTAGAGGAATATGGAGGGTTACAATATCCGACAACCTATAAAGTGTATCGAGATCTACAAACTCAATATTTTTCACCCCATTCATATCCCTACGGGCATACCCCAGCACCCTCATGCCAAAAGTATTGCAATAATCTGCAACTCGTTGCCCAACAGCTCCAACACCGATAATACCGATTGTTTTTCCGAACAATTCTGAACCGCTATAAGAAAGTTCTATTTCATCTTTCTTATCTTTCATATAACGATCCAAAAAAGGAATGTTTTTATACCAAGAAAGAATAAGTGCCATTACGTGCTCTGCAACGGCTACAGCATTTACACCAGCGGCATTGGCAACCCAAATACCTTTTTTAATACATGCTTCAATGTCTACATTATCATAGCCAGCTCCCGTCTGCACTAATTTTAGTTTTTTTGCTTTAGATAGAAATTCTGAATCCACCCTAATATGCTCAGGAATAACAACATCTACATTCTCTAGTTTTAAGACGGCTTCTTTTGGATCTAAAATATCGATGTTCCATGCGAGTGGAAATTGAGAAATAATAATTGACTTAGAGTTTTCTGTGAAATGCCCGATAATTAAAACATTTATTTTATCTTTCTGTATCATATTATTTTTTTCTAAAAATTCAAAACAACTTCTACTAATAGACTATCACAAAATATTTGTGTGTGTGTTTATATTTGACAATCAATAAGCTATCACAAATATAACTATGATAGCCAAATCCAAAATTATAGAAAATTTCTGTGTTATCGATGAATTTAATAAGAATTTTGATAAAGAGATATCCAATCATGCTTTGATTTCTTATCCTGTAGTTCCTTCAGAAGATATTATTTGTTTATTTTTGAAGAAAATTATATATCTTTGTAATATATTGCATTAAAAACATACTAGCGATGAAACAAAAAGTGTTATTCATTTTACTTAACGATTATGCCGATTGGGAGGGCGCCTATCTTGCTTCATGTTTACAAAATGGAATCATGGAAGATAGTCCCACACCATACGAAGTCAAAACGGTAGCTCCTACGCTCGACTTCGTCACCTCATTGGGCGGTTTTCGTACTGTTCCCGATTATTCGTTCGATACCATGCCGAGCGATTATGCAGCTTTGGTGCTCATTGGTGGCTTGCGGTGGCATAGCCGCGAAGCCCAGCGCGTTGCTCCCATTCTTAGGCGTGCTATTGCGCAGCACAAGATTATCGGAGCCATTTGCAATGGTGCATCGTTTATGGCACGCAAAGGCTTCCTCAACAATGTGAGGCATACCGGCAACGGTCTCGAGCATCTCCGCTCGTGGGGTGGCAAAGCGTATACCAATGCGGGTGCATTTGTAAGGCATCAGGCTGTGACCGATCAGCACATCGTGACGGCCAATGGCACCGGTGCCCTCGAGTTTGCCCGCGAGCTGCTTTTGTTGCTCCAAGCAGATGCCCAAAACCGAATCTATCTGTATTACAATTTCAATAAGAATGGATTCTTCGAAGAATAAGGTGCTGCACTCTCAGGCTTCTATTACCACATACCCTCGTTACAGTAGCTGTAGCGAGGGTATTATAATATAAGAGGTTTAATAGATCTTCTCAAGCCATTCACGTCACTTATTTTCGGTAAACGGCATCTAGCGTCTCTCCGTCCTTGTTTTTCCACATCTTCCAGCCGTTGTTGCTGCTGCCTGTACAGAAATCGGCAGCGGTACTCGGACTCGAAAATGTTTTGTCCGATTCCAACACGAGCTTACCGTCTTTCATCGCGGCATATTCCGTTATCAATTTATCCCTCTTTTCTCGCCATTTGCCTAGCGACGGAACGGAGTCTGGGGCAAGTATACTACCTCTTAGCACCGTAAAATCGGTAGCGTTGTATATTCCCTTGGCGTCGCAACTTCGGCTCTTGATGTAGAAAATGCAGCCTTCTTGCACCGCCTCTGCTGTTTCGAATATATTGCAACCTGTAAAGGTGGCGAGAAACTTAATATCCTCAAAAAACTCGTCCATCGTATTTCTCTGGTATTCCGGCAAGTTCGGAGCTTTGGGTGTTTGCTTGTTTTCGTTCAGCACAAACGTATTGGCCTCTTTGGCATCTGCAATAGCCCGATGCTCTAGGTATTGCACATCCGCTTTGGTTATATTTTCGTCTTTTGCCACGAACACTAAAGCCCTTTGCCAAAAGGTCTTTTTGCTTTCATGGTCTTTCACCCGTTCTCTGAAGTTCTCCGTTTCGCCTATATAAGCCTTGGGCTTGGCGTTATCGTCCTCGCCCAACAATACATACAATGCAGGCTTTTGCAGCTCTTCGCGGTCATCCAGAATGGCACGATTAGGGCGTGGAATGATATACATTTTGCAAAGGCTATTGCTGATGAATACGTATTGTGTCCCCTTCGGATCGCCATCTATCAAATAGGTTGTTATTGTTTTGCCCATGGTTATTATTATTCAGACACCATAATGTTTTTCCAGTCTTTCTACAAGGCCATCAACCAACTGCTTATAATCTCTAAATCTAAGTTGTGATAAGCTTCTAAGATTAAAACCAATAAATTTATCTATATCTGCATTTACTTTATTATGGTCTGTATTTTCTTTATATAGCAGTATCATATTGGGCAACAAATGATTGGATTGAGCCACCCCCATCGCATATCCTATTTCGTGGTAAACATTGATATTGGCACTACTTAAATCTGCTATAATTAAACTGCAAGATTCAATAGCTTTCAAAATTCTATTTTGAATGGTATATGTACTAGATTCGATTGTCCTATCTATTCTAATAGGTTTAGCACTTAAATATATTGACTTATGTTTGTTATTAAAGGTTTCTATAGCCCTTACAATCTTTTCGTATATTAGCTCACTTTGCGCATCTCCAAATTGCATTGAAATGAATATTTCATTTTTCTTAGATTGAAATATCTGTTCAAACATTTTTATGAGATTATCTGAAGCATCCATCGATAAATCATCTGCTTCAGTCACTTTGTTTACCCCATTTTTTATTGCCCAACTTACAAATGAATTTAATTGTGCAGTATCTAACAATGAGTAATAGACCATTGTAACAAGCATTGCGATATTACCATATTGATCTTTTTCAAATTTATTATATATATATCGTATTGATTGTATCGCTTCAATTATTGCTTTGGTATCTTGACATGATTTTAAATATTTCTGATACTTTTTTATTTTAAAAAGAATATGATTCCTATTTATGATATGATCATTTTTATCGTTTTCATTTATGTCTAGCAATTTATTTTTTCTTACTAAATCCTTTACGCATTCTTTGTAAGTAGACAACTTGTCAAAATTAGGATTATCAATTTCAAATTTTGACTGTTTGTCTTTTAAAAGAGTTATATTTTCTTCTAATCTTTTTATTTCTTCAGATAATAGTTTTATTTTGCCATTCTCGTTTTTGAGATTTTCTATTTCTTTATTTTTTAGATCAATAATAATACTTTTGCGAGAAAGCAGTAACTGTGCTATTCGGAGGCAAGAAGTTCTGTAATAGGTATTAGATATATCAGTGTTTACTGATAACCAATATATATCATCAAAAATACCTCCTTTTAATATATCGATTAACTCTATAGCCAGAGGATACTCGTCACCAAGCTTTTCTTTATCCTCAAAAACTCCTAATTCTGATATTATTTTTAAGCTAGATTCTTGCCGAAGAGGTAATTGCTTAAAATTAATATTATGAAATATACCAGCTTCAAATTTATCACCAAACTCTTTTTCAGAAAATATGACAGTATATGGTACTATTAATTTTTCAATACTTGATTTTTGAATATTTGAGCTATTCCAAGTATCAGAATCTTGAGGGTCGTCAAATGGTTCTAATCTATGATTACCATCGACTCTAACTAATTCTCTGTTATTGTTTTTTGTTAAATTAGCATGTCGTGCTCGGTAGCCTTCATATGGAAGCCTTTGAGATAAAACTTTAAGCCCTGTAACATATTTAGCATCATCTCTTTCTATAGCGTTTTCAATCCCTATATTAGCTGCAAACGCTGTATAGTCCTGAACTCTACATGCTAACGTTATCTCAGGAAAGTATTTGTATTCTCCAGAATCTAAAAAGTTAATTATATCTTTTTTATGACTAGCCAAAGCAGGCCTTTGATAAGCTTTTGGTTTATGCGATATTGCAGCTAAATCCTTTATCGAAGCGAAGCCCCTTAAGACCACATAATGTTCAAAAGTTTTATATATAATACCTTCTAGTTTACTCATTATTTATTATAATTATCAATTTAATATTATTTTTTCTATCTTGTCTATTGCTTCTATAAGTAAAGAATTTGCTTGTTTTTCAATAGATGTAGCTTTCATATATATCGTATTTATATGTTCAACAATCTCACATTGATTGTTAGGTAATAGTATTAGTTGCTTTAAAAAAAGTGACATTATTAAATTTCGAATGCCATTAGTCTGGCTCTGCATTGATTCTGTCATTCCAATTCTATACATTGTAGAAAGATAATAATATGCATAAGCAGGATTAATCTGTTTATTATCTAATCTAATTTTATGTATAAAATTGCTATAGCTTATATTATTATTATCAATAATATCCTTTGTAATTAAAGCTACTCTTCCAACAGGTTGATCCGAGCTTCCGCCAGATTTTTCTACTAATATATCACCTTCCTGTATATCCATTTTATGGAGTTTTTCGCTTTTTATTTTCCGATATTTTACCCTCGAATTATCTAAATTTAGATTATATTTATTATCAAACTCTGTAGCACGTATGACTAAACATTTTGTATAATCATTAGCCGTCTCAAGACTCTCATCAATACCCCAATCTCCTGAAATACTTGATAAAGTCATTTCATTCAATCTTTTTTTATCCAGAGTACTAAATTCTATCATTTTTTTTAAAGCCAAAGTTTTTATGTTATATGAAAAAGGGTTTAACCTCTCTCCAATGATATCAGAGATATTCACATTAAAAAATAATTCACCTTTATGAGCTTCTGGTAATGAAATATTGAGCTGCTCTAGCAAATATGCATCAATACTTTCAAGAAGCTCTTTTGCTTCTTGTTCTTTCGCTTGCTTCTCTCTTTGAGCCTTTGTGAATATATCAACTATTTTGCGTTGAACGTCAATAGGCGGTAACGGAATTTTGATAGATTTTAAATAAGAACTTGAAACGCGTTGTTGTCCAGCAGATCCACCAAAAGAATTTTTTGCTGACTCTAGCACTCTTTCATCTCGCAAAATATAATGTATATATTCTATAAGAACATTTGCCAATTTTGGTCTAAGTACATAAAATTCCGTTGAGCCACAACCAATTCCATTTTTTAAGTTTCTAACAATCGCCGATTTTCCATTTTGCATACAAGGCGTTATTTTGGCCCATAGTAAATCATTATCTTCAAATTTAGTAAAACCAACATTATTTGCAACAGTAGTCGTTCTGCATTCTGAAATAACACCATTTTTCTCATCTATAACTTCCATGGGAATAAATGAAATTTCATCATCTCTTGAAAGCCCTTTGAAACTTACCGGCGGATTTACATATAAAAGCTGATTCAGATCATATAAGGGATAAGATTTTGAAAAGAAATCGAATCGCTCTTTATAAAAAGAGACGTCAAGTCTATTTCCAAAACTTTTTGATATGTGTATTTTATTTGTTATCATTCTCTTTCTTAATATTAGAGACAATAGAGCTCAATGCTACTTCTGCTTTGTGTGCCTTTTCTGCTTTTTGTAATACTTCAAGTTTTTCATCTAAAATTAGTTCAATACTCACACGCAATACATCAAAGTATCCTAAACATTCTTCCTCTGAAAGTTCATGAATACCAGCACTTAAAACTTTATATATACTTGTGTTTTGGCATAAAAAAGAAGGTAAGTCGTTTTTTAGCATTCCTATTTTTTCGTCTACATGACACTTATCAAAAGCGACTTTATCAATTTTACCTTCCGCTATCGCTTTGTTTCCTACATCAAAAATCAGCGATTCGAATATTCTCCTCAGATAAACAAAAGAACCAATTCCTACCCCATTTGCAGCTAGTCCAATAGCACGGGTAAATTCTTTCAATTGCCCTTTACTTATAACTTTTGTATACTTCTTTAATCGACCTATATGGAAATCTGCAACAGAAGGATATTGACCAATTTTCATAATAGTATTTGAATCATTATCATATGCAGTATAAATATAAAATAAATCATCATATCGTGTACATTGCAAGACAATAAAACTAGAACTTAAATCATAACAATAATTAGAAGAATAAGAATCGAATTGTTTTATAGGAATAATCACGCTAGTAAGCGAAGGACGCTGATAAAAGTCTGCTAATCCTTTTATTACAATAAAAGTAGATTCTTTCTTTTGAATAGGATTATATCCTTCAATCTTTGCCCCCTTTTTTTTTATATCATCTAGAAAAGCGTTTTCGGTATTTAGAGATACCTTTTGATAAAGGGGAGTATCAAAAATAAATTCCTGTGCTGTCATTATAGATTCTTTTGTTCTGTTATAAACTTTCTTATTCGTTTTGTTGCCTCGGGTAATTCGCTACCTGCTATATGTTTACCCGTAGCATCATATCCTATGTTTTCGACCTCGAGCATCAATACTTCATAATCTTTTGAATACTCAAAAATACGTTCTTTGTATAATTCTAATATGCGTTCTGCCTTCTGTTCTTTATCTAATCCTTTTTCGTGTTTCACAATTGTTTTGACATCAGCCAACGTTTGTTCAAACTTTTGTGTCAATTCTTCAGGATGTTTTTTCAAAAATAGTACAGACGATTTAACGCCAGCTCTGACATGAGCAAAAGTGTGCTGCGGAAGAGATACAACGGCCAAAATGCGAAACTTTTCAGTCATCCAGTCGCGCACATATTGACTTGTAGAATTTGTAAGTACGCCATCGGGAATGACAATAGCCAAATATCCACCATCTTTCAGATACTTATAGCAACGCTCTAAGAAAAGGATCTCGGTACTTTGCGACGTTCTCCATTTCTTTTTATTTGCATCGTCTGCTATGCGATCTTTTAGTTCGGTAAAACCTATATTCTTTTCAAACAGTTCGTATTCCTTATAATAGTCTACTTCGTCGGCTTTGATACTCGACCCAAATGGTGGATTAGTCATTATAAGATCGAACGTTCCATCTTGAAAATTCAGATTACGATTTTCAATTTCAATAGCACGATTGTTTTTCAATCCGTCGTTAGTTATGATATTGGTATGCCCGTCATCGTGAATAATCATATTCATTTTGGCAACTCTCGAAATTTGTTCGTTGATTTCGATACCAAACAAATGTTTCTCTGCAAACTCATGCCAATAATTAAACCACGAGGTGCTGTGTCCCTCAATATAAGTATCATTGGCTTCATCGCGTATCGTTTTGAGGGCATGAAGCAAAAAACCACCACTTCCGCACGAAGTATCTAGTACCTTATAATCTTTTTCAACATTAACGGATTTGACAATAAAGTCTACAATATCGTTGGGCGTGAAAAATTGTCCAAAATCTCCTCTAAAAAAGTCACCCATGAAACTTTGAAATGCCAATCCTTTTGCATCGAGATCTGTTTTGGAAAGATTTATATCTTGAAGATATTGTACAACCGTAAATATTTTATGTTTATCGAGCTTTATGTCATCCTTAAATACTTCAGAATCTTTCTTGCGACCATATTCATAAAGGTTCCTGATTCGCTTTTCTAATTCAATTTTTGCTTTCGTATTGAACTTATCTCCTTTGTCCTCAGGATAGTATATGATTTGAAAATCAAAAGGTTCACCTTGTGTTTTAGGGCTATTATCCCGCCAACGTTCATCCCATATTTTACAGAAAATGAGTTTGTCTAATTCGTCAAAAGCGGTTGTAGGAGCTAATGCACCACCACCCCACAAGGCATCGTGTGCAGATTTAAACCTTTGTATCAATTCGCCTTGAGTAACTTTTGCAGGTTCATTCTTTCCTTTTGTGTATTTGAATTCTTTGACCCTTTCATTTCTTCTGGGTATGTCGCTTATGCTGATTCGTTTTACAGGGGCGACTTCTGCTATTTCAAAATATTCGTCTTTTATGCTTGAAGTCACCCATACATAACTTGCAGCCAATGCATGTGCGTAACTATATGCTTGGTCTACCGCTACTTGGAATTGCCTTTCGTTTATATTTTCTTCTTTACATTCTACGACAATCAGAATTTTTGTATTATTGTCGTTATATGCCAATATATCTGCCTCTTTCGTCTCAGAGCCCATTTGCACCGATTCGTTGACAGAAATATTTTGCGGAATATAATTGTACTCATATATTAATTTCAAATAGGCAGTGGCCTGAACAGACTCTTCAGGGTTTAACAATCTGCGTTTAGTTTTATTTTTACAATTATATTCAATTGATGTCATGCCATCGTTTACAACAATATACTTGTCTTTTATCCCTTTTTGAAATAATTCTGTTGAAAGAAGTTCTTTTATCTCTTCTGGTGTTTTAGCCATATATTCGTAATTTTCAGTTTTAGAGGTTACAGAGGAAGACCCTATATCTCAATTTATACAACAAAGTTATGAATTTATTTTCATTATGCTAAACAATTTTATATTTTTTCGCTCTATATTTAAAACCCTTTATTCAAAAGCGGTTAAGTATAAACTATTAAAGAGTTTTTCTACTTGATTTTTCTTTAAAGTAGGAAATCTAAAATAAGTGGGCAACAGGACACATTTGTCAACCGTAATCGGAATAAAGCATGCAACGCACTGATACACAGCTACAAATTCGTATGGATGAAAATATATTTTCGTATGGGCGAATTTTTATTTTCATATGGACAAACTTTTATTTTCGTCCTTATCATTTTTGGGGAATGCGGATGATATTTGCACGGCAGCATAAGAGGTGATGAAGAATGCCTTTATTTTAGTTGCGATTTGTTGCAATGTTTTACTATGCTTGTATGTGCTCGCGGTGCTTTTCCTTAGGGACTTTTTGTGTTTTTTTACTTTGTCAATATTTAGTACTATCATTATGATAGTACGATATTATCCTTTATATTTACAAATAAAAAAAGAATAATTTCCTATAGAAAAAGCACCGCAAGCACATACACTTCAAAAAGAAAATCCAACTTTGAATATATTGTAGAGCCTTTTTACAAAAATGAAGAAAAATCACTTTTTTCATCCATTTTTTGATTATTAGGATGCTTGTAAAAATCACTTTGCTATTAAAAATAAGCTTCTGGTATAAATAGTGTCAGTTGTTGACGGTAATAGCAGGAATAAAGGCAAAATTGAAAAAGCATAAAAAAGGCCCATTTTCTTGCTTTTTCAAGAAAATGGGCGGGTAAAATGACTTTTTTAGCTAAAATATAGTCAAGTCATCTTCTGTTGTGAAATTTCCTTCATCGTACGCTAAATAGTCGTTGTACATTTGCTTGGCTTTTTCAAAATTTCCGTCCGAGTGGATCAATATTTCGTTTGCCTTGTACAGATTGCGAATGGTTGCTTCGCGATGAGCCAAAAGAACTTCTTGCGGTACGTATTTGTCGTATTCCAAATCGAGTACTTGGGTAGAATCGCGATGCTGCTCGATGTATTCGGCTTGCTCGGCGGTCAACACATAGCAGCAAAAATTGCTCCCATTGCGACAGCTCTCGAAAGGTATTTTCCTTCTTTTGAGTGCTTTGGTCAGCAACGATATGGCGCTCTTGTCGGTAGCGATATTAGGGCTCAGGCGTTTGAAGGCTTGGAGTATCTCGGCTACTCTGTATTTCGTTTTATCGGCATAATCGTCGGGGTATATGCGGATGTACTTAAGCACCATTTCGTACTCGTCGCTGTTGCTTTCGAAAGAGCGGGCGTATGCTGCAAGTTCGTCTTGCTCGTCGGGAGTGAAATAGTACTTGAAGCCGGCAGCGATGAGATGTTTGATTTGAGCGAATATTTGCCTGTAGTTGGGCGTGAAAGGCACGAACTTTGATGCCTCGAACACGTGGTAACGGCGGTTGCCTTCGGGACCATCCATAAACTTGGTGCTGTTGCAGGCTCCGATAAACGAGGCGCAGTGGCAGTGGTTGTGGCTATAGTGTCCGTATGGTTGCCGAAAATCTATTTTGGGAATGGTGACATCGCCCTGTAAGCTATCCTTATCGTTCCTGTCGAGTTTCTGCATCTCGTCGACGAAGATGACCAGTTTGTGAGCTATATAGTTGCCGAATTCCTCTTTGGTGATCTGTAGGCGTTTGGGGATAAACAAATGATTGCTCATCTCCTGAGGCAACATTTTGCTGATGGCCCGTGTCTTGCCTTCGCCTTGCGAACCGGTGAAGAGCACGATCATGATGTGGTTCACGATGTTGTCGTGCAGATAGCTTTGCACCATACCGACATACCACATGGTCAGGATTTTGCGAAAGCGGGCGGGGTCGTTCACCACGATGGAGTCTGCCAAGTCGGCTATGTGGTCGTGCCCGTCCCATTCGGGGCATTCGTCCATGTAGTTGAGTACGGGGTCGAACGGTTTGGCAAAACTACTTTCGAATATGGTACGTATTTCCTTTACTTCCATATTCAGCCCCATCTCGGTAGCTGCCACGTGCAGATCGGTGATGATGCGGTCTTTCAATTCTTGGAATATCCGCTCGCCCGCGTCGTATTGTTTATGCTCGATGTATTCGATGCGTTCGGATAGCTGGTTGAAACGCAACCTGTAGAGGCGCGCTATTTCTATCTTCATATAGATTTGATTGCGTAAATCCGAATAGATGCGTTTTTTATTGAACTGTGCACGCTCCGTGGTATAGACGTCGCGCACCAGTTGGCGTATTTCGTCGGGGTCTTTAAGCACGGCGTCTTTCTCAAGGTTTTGGAGTTGGGGTTCGGATTGAAGTATCAGCTGCTCGGTCTCATGCTGGGGTATGCCGTATTCGTTGAAACGGTAGGTAGCCAAGAGTAGAAATTTGTGCCGGTTGCCGACTACGTAGTACTGCTTGTGCCGATAGAGATTGCGATATACGATTTCCAACAGCAATTTGCGACGTTCGTAAGAGATACTTTCATCGCCGGTAAAGGGGGCCAATGACTTTTTGGTCTTCTTTTTGCCGGTGGCGGTAGCAGTTTTCTGCTCTGCGGCATGGGGAGAAGCGACGGGAGATGGCGGTGCGACCCGGGCAGCTGTCGCCGTAGCTGCGGGCACGACAAAGGGTGTGGCATCGGCATTGAAGTAGGCATCGGCATCGCACGAAAGGAAATTGAGCCGTGGCATGTCTTTGCCGCTGGTATCGACCACGTAGCCATAGGTATGCTGAAAATAGGCGGCTATGGTGGTGTAGGCTACCGAATAGAAGGACTTGCACGCGTCCCACCCCGTGGGCATGCGGTCGTCTTCGGGGTGGTAGGCTACGATGACTTTGAGTCCGTGACCCCGCACGCTCACATTGCATAGCAGCACGTGAGGATCGGCCTGCATATTGCGCATGAGGGCTTCGAGATCGTCGGGCGACAAGCCGTCAAAGTCGAGCACCGTAAGGCCCGTGAGTGCACGGAAGTATTCTTTCTTGCGTCCGCCCTTGAAAGAGGCCGCCACGGTGACGGCGGGCAGTGCCTTTTTGAGCTGTTCGGCTTCTTTGTCGCGCTTGTCGCGCTCGAGCCGGCGTATTTCTTCGATGCGGCAGGCTAGAAAGTCGCCAGTGATAAGACTAAGGTATTTTTCGAGGCTGATGTCGCCTTGTTCTTGCGTGAGCGTACGGAAGTACGTCATGTGGTATTGATTCATATTGCTTCAGTAAATAATAAATAATAAGTTTTTTTCAATCAGGGTGTCCCCAGGTATTTCACAATGGTCTGCACTTGCAGTGGCGAATAGTTGTGGGCGCGCTTGGCGGCATGCAACGCATCGAGTTCCCTGCACAAAGGCAGACAAAGTTGTATCCAACAGCGCAGTTGCCGGCGGGCGGCTTGCACCGAAACAGTGGGATTGTAGAGGCAAGCCAGTTCGGCTTTCGAATAACTTCTAATCATAAATTCGTCGATTATCATATTGGTTTAAAATATTGATTATTAATGTATGAAGATACTATTTTTAGGGCATTTACGCAAGATAAATGTGTGAATAATTCACAACAGTATGAATATTTATTATCGCCCGCAAATCTGCTGTTAAAGGGCATGACACGCACTTAGGCAAAACAAGTTTTGTCTTCGCAGGCGCAGGTCAAATCCTCACAAGGATACTGGTTGCGGCGCAGTATGCAGTGCAGGTATTAGCTGTCGTCTTCTATCAAAAAGAGATCTGCTTGAGTGGTGGGTACGAAGGCGGAGCTGCGAGCTTGGTCGCTATGTGCCGGTAGGTATGCGATAAGTATTTTCATGGGTTCGATTTTTCCGTTTCTAATAGTCTTGTACAAAAATAAGAACTGATGAGTAAACTACCAACTTCTTTTGCGGAAAAAAGCATAAAAATCTACCCTAAAAGTTAAAAGGAATACGATAAACAGGGACTTATATATTGATTTATAAGTAACAATATGTAATCATTAATCGGTATTCGTTTCCATTTGTTCGCACTTGTTCGAAATAGGGTTTACACCAATGGCGGTAATGGTACCTTTATACTGTTCAATCGCGATAGAACACTATAAATTAACAATTAAAAATTAAATCTATTATGGCAAATGTATTTTATGCACTGGTGAAGCGTCGCAATCCATTGAAAAAAGACGCACCTCAATTGTATTATGCGGCAGCACAGAAAAGTGGCGACCTCACGTTCGACGAACTCAAAGCGAGTATCGCTCACGCTACCATGGCTACGCCGGCAGATGTGTCGCACATCGTGGAGAGTCTGCTCAAAGTGATGTCCGACGGACTGAAATCGGGCAAGTCGGTATTCCTCGACAAGTTCGGCAAATTCCGTCTGTCGTTCTCGAGTAAGGGAGCAAAGAGCATGAAGGAGTTCGGCACGGAGATGATACGAGGCATACATATCGTGTTCCGCCCGTCCAAAGAGTTGCTGATACGTAAGGACGAACTGACGTTCGAACAGAAAGATACTGTGGCGGATCAGAAAGCGGCACTCAAAGCGAAGATCAAAGGATCGGGTTCCAACACTGGCGGCAATACTGGTGGTAATACTGGTGGTAATACCGGCGGAGACAAACCGGGCGACGAATCTATGGATTAGATCTTCATTTCTTTGTGCAGACAAAGAAACGGAAGCAAAGAAAGCTGCCAGCGCATCACTTAAATTTTCATTCTTCTGTACAGACAGAAGAACGAAACAAGAAGAACTGCCGGCGCATTACAATATAGCTAACAAATAATTGGTTTAGAGCTTGAAATTTGTAAACGCCCTCCTAACGTCGGTTGAACGGGTACAAATTTGTAAGCTCTCTCCCTAATCATTTGTTTAGCTATTGTAATGAAGCCGGAAAGCCTTCGGATATGGACCTCTACTGGACTTAGATTGGACGTAATAAATATAATTAGCGTCACTGAGTTCTGTTTTGACTTAAAGTATTGCATTGTCCACTCCGTGTCCAATCCGCTAGCCCGGCTTCAGCTTTACGTCTCTATGGAATGCCGAGGATGAAGTCGATAAATTCATCTCGTTCAAACGACGAAGGAGAGCGTTTATGGATTTACGGCTTCAGACCGGTATGGAATGAGACAGGTAAAGATGCGACGGTGACTCTTTTGCTTCGTTTTCTGTTCACACAGAAAATGAAGACTCTGAATTAAGTAAATAATCAATTAAAACGATAGTATGATGAAATCAATATTTCTAAAAATAGTGGACTGCATTCTAGCAGTCGTTCCTTTCCTCAAGAAGAAGGATGTGAAGGAGATTCGTGAATTCTCCGATATGGTGGCGGGACAATTGGATTTCCTCGTAGGGGAACTCCGTAAGGTGCTTGACGACTACTGCGAACTCTCCACCAAAATGCGTGAAATGCATCAGGAGATACTTTCTTTGCGTAAGAAACTAGAAGAAGCGTTTTCTAAAGTTTAATTTTAAATCTTCATTTCTTTGTACAGATTGAGTCTTCATTTCTTTGTGCAGACAAAGAAACAGAAGCAAAGAAAACTGCCGGCGCACGAATTTCGCTCCAAATCAGACGGTCTGGGATTGAAAATTCATAAACGCTCTCCCTTTGGTCGTTTGAACGGTATGAATTTCCTAACCCCATACTCGCCCGATTTGTTGAGCGAAAGTTCGTGAAGCCGGAAGCCTTCGGACATGGACCTATGCTGGACTTAGATTGGACGTAATTAGACATAGTTAGTGCCACTGAGTACTGTTTGATTTGTATTGTCCACTCCATGTCCAATCCTGTAGCCCGGCTTCAGCTTTACGTCTGCATGGAGTGTCGAGGATGAAGTCGATAAATCCATCTCGTTCAAACGACCATAGGGAGTGCGTTGAGGGATTTGCGGCTTCAGACCGTACGGAATGAGACTGGTAAAGATGCGACGGTGGTTCTTTTGCTTCGTTTTCTGGCCACCCAGAAAATGAAGATTAAACAAATAAAATAAAAAACTATGATACAAGATACAAAGCAAGTTGGGGAAGCCGTAGTAGACGGCAAACCAACCATACTACGAGATATAGAACTGATAGTGATTCATTGCTCCGCTACGAAGATAAACCGTGATTTCACGGCACGCGATGTAGATACGGCGCACCGCTACCTCGGTTATTCCAGATGGGGATACCACTACTACATACGTAAGAGCGGACGGATAGAACGCATGCGCCCAGAGCAAGACATCGGTGCCCATTGCTACGGACACAATAGGGAATCGATAGGAATATGCTATGAGGGCGGCATGGACGAGAACGGCAAAGCAGCCGATACACGTACCATACAACAAACCATAGCCATGCACGAGTTGGTGCGCCAACTATGGACGCGCTATCCGCAGGCACGCGTGGTAGGACATCGGGATCTGTCTCCCGATCTGAATGGCAACGGCGTGATAGAGAAACACGAACGTATTAAAGAATGCCCCTGCTTCGACGCTATCCCCGAATTTGAGCGACTACGCAAGTAGCACATACCCCTCCCACTCTATAAAATTTGAACGGCAAATGACTATAAATATCATTTGCCGTTCAAAATAGAATTATCCTCTTGGCTTTTGGCTGAAAGAGGCTTTAGAATATATCATAGCGAAGTTGCATGTGCATTAATACAAGTCTTCGGTTTTACCCTCTTCTTCTCCTATCTTGTGACTGTTGAGCTTGCGCCACACATAGAAGATGTAGACGAGCACGAACGGTACCAGAAACGATACCCACATCATGACATTGAGTGTGAAGAAGCTCGAACAACTGTTTTGAATGGTGAGCGAACTTTGCAGGTTGGTAAACGATGGATAGTAGGATGTGCCATGGTAGCCTACCAGCAAGAAAAGTGCCCATACGGTGAGGACGGTGCCAGTGCCGGCAAACCAGATGCCCTTGTCGAAAGTGGTGCTGAAGTATGTGCGAAGGATGCCGAAGAGCACACCTACTACTCCGAGCAGGAAGAGAATGAGTACCATAGGCATGGCAAGCAGGTTGCTAAAGTATTTGTAGGGCTCCATGTAGATCGTTTCGTCTGTGTGTACAGCGTAGCCGTCGGCAAAGAGGGTGCGGATGACGAATGTGAGGAAGAATACGAGGAAGAGAATCGTGTTCATCAGCAGCGCTTTGCGAGAGCGGGTAACAACGTCTTTGTCGTCTATATTGTTGATGAAATAGAGCGCTCCCAAGATGCGCACCAGAAAGAATACCGCCACACCGAGAATGACATTCCATGGATTGAGCAGAGCGTCGAGCCCGTGCCCGCTGTTTCCCCATTGGCTGATGATGGGCATCATGGTATCCGAAATATTGTTCTTGTTGATGTAGAAGTCGCTACCGGTGAAGAAGGTGGCAACGGCTCCGCCCAACAAGATGGGAGCGATAGTACCGTTGATGACCAGAAAGCTCTCGTATGTGCGCTTGCCCAGCAGATTGCCCAGCTTGTCGTGAAACTCGTAGCTGACGGCTTGCAACACAAATGTGAAGAGAATGATCATCCACAGCCAATAGGCCCCGCCGAAACTGGTGCTGTAGAACAGGGGGAAGGATGCGAAGAAGGCACCTCCGAAAGTGACCAACGTGGTAAAGGTATATTCCCATTTGCGCCCGGTGGAGTTGATCATGAGTTTGCGGCTTTGGTCTGTCTTGCCAATGCAGAACAACATGGAGTTGCCTCCTTGTACAAAGAGCAGAAATACCAGCAGGGCGCCCAATAACGACACCACTGCCCACCAATAATATTGTAGAAAGGTATACATAATCTATTTGTTTTTATATGAGTCCTTATACTTCCGGTTCTATTTGCGGTCCTTTCTTGATCGCTTTTGCCATGATACCGATAGCTGCAATGAGCAGTACGGTGAAGATAGTGACAAAAATGAAGAACGACGTTTGCACAGCGCCTACATCGACTTTGGAGATGGCTGCATTGCAAGGCAGCATGTCCTGTATGCACCACGGCTGACGGCCCACTTCGGCTACCATCCATCCTGTCATACCGGCGATATAGGCCAACGGTATGGACCATAGAGAGACGAACTGCAACCAACGCTTACGGGTGAAGTCGTATTGGAATGCCACAACGGTGGTGATAATGAAGAACAAGATGAAGTAACATCCCAGTATGATCATCAGGTGAAATGAATAGAATGTGAGAGGCACATTGGGTACCGCCTGTTCGGGCGATTTGAGGTATCCGTATCCCATGTTTCCCACATTGGCATTAAACACGTGTTTGGCCAAAGAAGCATCTGCCGGAAGTTTTACCTTACTAGCAGCGCGATAGGCACCGAGAGCCGACATGGCCGTCTTGCCCGAAGCAATCTTGTCGGCAACGGACATCGCCATAGTGCCGTCGGCCTGTTTGTATCCACCATTTATAATATCGTTCACACCGGGAACGAAACTATTGGCACTGCGATTGGCGAGCAGCGACAGCAAAGAGGGTATTTCTATTTTGCAAACGAAAGGATCTTGTTTGGAACCTATCAGTTTGTCGGAGGATTTGAGAATGCCTACGCCTATGAGTCCGCAATTCTGCCGTCCGTTGTATAGACCTTCCATGGCAGCCAGTTTCATGGGTTGGGTGCGGGCTACCTGATAGGCCGATCCGTCGCCCGACCATAACGAACATAAAGAAGCGAAAAGCCCTATGACGGTAGCTATCTTGAGCGAACGGATGGCAAAGTCTTTTTCTCTACCACGGATGAGGTACCAGCAACTGATGCCCACTACAAAGGCAGCGGCAACGATCCATCCGGAAAGGACGGTGTGCAGAAACTTGTTGACCGCAACGGGAGACAGAGCGACGGCGGCAAAGTTGGTCATTTCGTTGCGCATGGTGTCGAGGTTGAATTTCATACCTGTGGGGTATTGCATCCATGCGTTTGCTACCAAGATCCACCAAGCCGACATAGTAGCCCCGAGACAGGTGAGCCACGAAGCTGTGAGATGAAAGCCCTTGCTTACTTTGTTCCATCCGAAGAACATGACCCCTATAAATGTTGTTTCGAGGAAAAAGGCGACGATTCCTTCGATGGCCAGCGGTGCGCCGAATATATCGCCTACCAACCAAGAGTAATTGCTCCAATTGGTGCCGAACTCAAATTCGAGGATTAAACCGGTGGCAATGCCCACACTGAAATTGATACCAAAAAGTTTCATCCAGAATTTAGTGGTTTTTTTCCACTTTTCGAGCCCGGTACGATAATAAATCGTTTCCATAATGGCAATTATCACTGTAATGCCTAAGGTTAACGGTACGAATATCCAGTGATACATCGCTGTCACCGCAAATTGCAAGCGCGACCAGTTAATTAACGAAGGATCAAGACTTTCAAACATATATTTTTCTATTTAGTGGTTTATATTCACAGTATAAGCGACACTTATAAGCTCGCAAAATAAGTATTTTTTGTGAATTATGAAAAGAAATTCGATAGAAATATGTAATTTTGTTGAAACTTCGAAGAAAAAAGGAGTAATGATAAAAGAGATCGTGTCAATGAAAAAAATGATGAAGGGGAACCGGTATACCCCATCCAATTATCCGGAAGAAGTAGAAAAAAAGGCGCAGGAATTGAAACGTCGCGGCTATCGGATGCCGAGCAAAAAGATATTGCGAACTCCGGAACAGTTGAAAGGAATAAGAGAAGCTTGTAACATCAATACGGGTGTGCTGGACTATGTAGCGGCACATATCCACGAAGGTATGTCGACACAGGAAATAGACCTGCTGGTGTACGAATATACTTCGAACCACGACGCCATACCGGCAACGCTTAACTTCGACGGATTTCCGAAAAGCGTATGTACGAGCATCAATGAAGTGGTGTGCCATGGCATACCGAGCAAAGATGAGATATTGCAGAACGGCGACATTGTGAATGTGGACGTATCGACCATATACAAAGGTTTTTATGGCGACGCCTCGAGAATGTTTATGATAGGCGACGTATCGCTCGAGATGCAGAAACTGGTGAAGGTGACCAAAGAATGTATGGAGATAGGCATAAAGACTGCTCAACCCTGGGCACAACTGGGAGATGTAGGAGCCGCCATACAGGAGCATGCCGAGAAGAATGGCTACAGCGTAGTGAGAGACCTTTGTGGACACGGCTGTGGAGTGGAGTTTCATGAAGATCCGGATGTGGAGCATTTTGGCAAGAAAGGTACGGGAATGGTACTTGTGCCGGGCATGACCTTCACGATAGAGCCGATGATCAATATGGGAGCTTACGATGTCTTTATAGACGAAGACGATGACTGGACGGTGTGCACGGAAGACGGTCTACCCTCCGCTCAATGGGAAAACCTGATATTGATAACCGATACGGGCAATGAAATACTGTCGTACTAAATAGAGGGCCTCGTAAATGTTCACGTTGAGAAAAGCCGATGTCTGCGATTGCCGGTTGATTGGCTCTTTGGCGGAAAGGGTATTCCCCGAAACCTATGCCGAGATATTGGACAAGGAACAGATAGACTATATGATGGACTGGATGTACAATCCCGCCAACATACAGAAGCAGATGGAAGAAGAAGGGCATGTATACTTCATCGCTTACGAAGAATGTGAAGCCTGCGGCTATATCTCGATACAGCAGGAAGCCGAAGATTTGTTTAACCTTCAGAAGATATATGTTCTCCCCTACTTTCAGCATGCACATTGCGGACGTTTCCTGTTCGAGGCTGCTATGAGTTATATCAAAGAAGTGCATCCGGAGCCTTGCCGCATGGAACTCCATGTGAACCGTCAGAACAAGGCGCTGGACTTTTACAAACGTATGGGAATGAAGTTGGTGCGCCAAGGCGATTTTGCTATCGGCAACGGCTATTTTATGAACGATTATATCATGTCTATCGACGTATGAAAACTTTCTTGCAAGATGTAGCGCACGATCTGTTTGGCAAACTGAACGGTGACTTTTCGAAAACGGCCATCGTCTTTCCGAATAAGCGTGCCGGCTTGTTCTTCAACGAATACCTGGCCCAAGAAGGGAGCGGCCCCATGTGGGCACCGGTATATGTGAGCATCAGCGACTTGTTGCAAAAACTCTCTCCGTTGAAGAAAGGCGACCCTATCTTGCTGGCTGCCGTGCTGTATAATATCTATATATGCCAGACGGGAAGCGACGAATCGCTGGACAGCTTCTACCCCTGGGGACAACTACTGATAGGCGACTTTGACGATGTAGACAAGAATCTGGTAGATGCCGACCGCATCTTTGAAAACTTGCGTGACCTGAAGAACGAGATGAACGACCTGAACTTTCTGAACGAAGAACAAGTAAAGGCGTTGGAACAGTTTTTTCAGAATTTCTCGATGGAGAAACACACCGAACTGAAAGACCGCTTTGCCACTTCGTGGAACAGACTTAAAGATATCTATCATGCCTACCGTACGAAACTGGAAGAAATGGGTATCGCATACGAAGGTATGCTATACCGCTCTGTGATAGATAGGATAACCCCCGACGAACTGCCTTACGATCATTATGTGTTTGTAGGATTCAACGTGCTGAATAAGGTGGAGAAACGTTTCTTCTCGATAGTGAAAGATTGCGGCAAAGCCATGTTCTATTGGGACTATGACACGTATTACATGCCGGAGGTGGGCAAATACTGCAACTATGAAGCCGGTGAGTTTATCGGTCAAAACTTAGCCCTATTCGGTAACGAACTTGACGGTGATTATTTCAATTATCTGGGTACGCCCAAAAAGATTCGGTTCATTGCCGCCTCGTCTGAAAACGCTCAAGCCCGTTATCTGTCGCAGTGGGCAGAACAATTGCCGGAAGGCTGTGCCGAAAAAGAGAACGCCGTGGTGCTGTGTAATGAAGCATTGCTGTTGCCTGTGCTGCATTCCATACCCGATACGGTGCAGAATGTGAATGTGACAATGGGTTTTCCACTGTCGCAAACACCGATCTATAGTTTCATAAAGGCGGTGATCGATCTTCAAACAGAAGGCTACAAGGCCGATACGGGACAATTTGCATACGCCAACGTCCGGTTGGTGCTGAATCATCCATACGTTCAAAAGAAATCGGATAAGGCGGCATCGCTGCTTCGCGATCTGACGCTCAATAATCATCCCTATGTATTACCGTCGGAGTTGTACGGAGATGATTTTCTGCAAATGGTGTTTGTGTGGCAAAACGGTAACATCGCCTTGTGCCGTTACTTGATAAACTTGATACAGGATATAGCATCGCTCTATCGGAAACCGGAAGCGGACGACGACGAGGAAGTGGCATCGGATACCGAATTGTACGACCAGTTATATAGGGAATCGCTCTACCAAAGCTATGTGAAGATCAACCGGTTGCTCTCGCTCATCGAAGAACAACAGATTGTGATCTCATCGCATACGCTGAACCGCTTGCTCCGTAACATATTGCATGGTGCCTCGATTCCTTTTCATGGTGAGCCGGCTATCGGTATGCAGGTGATGGGAGTGCTCGAAACCCGTAACCTCGACTTCAGCAATCTGCTGATGCTCTCGCTCAACGAAGGACAGTTGCCCAAGGGGGGCAGTGAAGTGTCGTTCATCCCCTATAATCTGCGAAAGGCTTTCGGGATGACCACGATAGAGCACAAGAACGCTGTCTATGCTTACTATTTCTATCGGCTGATTCAGCGTGCGGAGAACATCACTTTGCTATATAATTCGACAACGACAGGGTTGAGCAAAGGCGAAATGTCGCGCTTCATGTTGCAGCTGTTGGTGGAATATCCGTACAGCATAGAGCGCAAGATGCTTGAGGCCAAACAATCGCCCAGCCAGATAGAAGAATTGAAAGTGCAGAAGACGGACGAAGTAATGAAGCTCTTGTTGAGGCATTTCGATACGAATGTGCGTCCCCATGCGGTGCTTTCGCCATCGGCACTGAACCATTATATGGATTGTTCGTTGCGCTTCTTCTTTCAGTATGTGGCTGCCGTCAAAGTGCCCGACGAAGTCACGGTGGAAATAAACTCGCCGATGTTCGGTACCATCTTCCACAAAGCGGCCGAGATGGCTTATAAAGTGATTGTACGCGATGGAAAGGTCGTGAGCGGCGAAGCCATAGAGGCCTTTTTGAAGAATCCGAAGTCGTTGCATGAAATTGTGGATGACGCTTTCAAAACAGAGTTCTTCAAGATAGGCGTGAACGAAAAAGCTGACTATAACGGTACGTATCTCATCAACTTCAGAGTGATAGAAACCTACGTGAAGCAACTGCTAAACTTTGACAAACGTCGTACACCGTTCACGATAGTGGGCGAAGAGAAAAAGGTGAAGGAGCCGTTGCACTTGGATACCCCCGCAGGAAGTATCGACATCAATGTGGGAGGAACGATAGACCGGATGGACGAAAAAGACGGTACAATACGCATAGTGGACTATAAGACGGGAGGAAATCCGAAATCTATTGCCACTGTGAGCGATCTGTTTCAGAAGGATCAAGAGCGTGCCAATTATATCTTTCAGGCGTTTCTGTATGCTTCGATTGTAGGCAACAAGATGCCCGGTAAGAAAGTGAAGCCTACGTTGCTTTATATTCATAGGGCAGCCGGTAAAGAGTATTCTTCGGATATTCAGATAGGCGAACCTAGAAAGCCTAAAGAAACGATAGAGGACATAGCGACATACGAAGATGAATTTCGTAGCGAGCTATCGGCACTGATACACGAGATATTCAATCGGGATATTCCCTTTGTACAAACGGAAGACACGAAACGGTGTCAATACTGCGATTTCGCCAGAATCTGTAAACGATGATTCTGGGCGATGCTTTATCGTTCTCTCTCCCTATCTTCTTGTTATTATTGAAATGAGTTCGGATTAAAGGCTTTTTGACGCACTTCATCGGATACGTTTATGACTTGCCCGTCGTAGGCCAGTCGGATATTCTCGGGAAGTTTGTCGTTCAATTCTTTGTGCAGTCCCGCCTGATGGCTCATGTGCACGAAAAAGGTTTGCCTGGCATCAATGCGTTGGGCGGCGACTATAGCTTCGTCGATGTTTTGGTGAGAATGGTGAGGCTGTATGCGAAGTGCATTCAAAATAAGCGTATCAATGCCGTGGAGGGTATTGAAAGACATATCTGACAGGGTAGACATATCTGTGATATATCCGAGTTGATTGATGCGGAACCCGAGAATAGGGATATTGCCATGAGTGACTTCGAACGGCATAATTTCAACGTCTTTCACCCGAAAAGGATGAAAAGGATAAATCTGGTGCAGAGACAGTTGAGGGACACCCGGATAGAGCTTTCCTTCTTTGAAGCAGTAGGGCATCCGCAGTCTGATGGAATCGCAACTGCGCTTGTCGCTAAAGATAGGGATAGGGGAAAACTCGCAAAACGGGCGCAGATCATCCAAACCGCCTACGTGGTCGTAGTGCTCGTGTGTGATGAGCACCGCATCGATTGGAGCAAACGGTAAATGGAGCATTTGCTCACGGAAATCGGGTCCACAGTCAATCAGAATACGCGTATTGCCTATGGTGACTAACGAAGAACAGCGCAGCCGTTTGTCGTGTATGTCGGGAGAAGTACAAACCTGGCAAGTGCAACCTATCTGAGGCACACCGGTTGAAGTTCCGCTACCCAATATTTGAACTTGCATGCTATTCATAATGGCTTTTATCTTTTTAAAGTATTACTTTAGATAAAGTTTACTTCCGGGTGAATATCAATATTGAATTTACTAAAAACAGATTGTCTAATTGCATCGCTTAGAGCAACGACGTCTTTGCCTGAGGCTCCACCTTTATTTACGAGTATTAAAGCCTGCTTATCGTATACGGCAACCGGTCCGAGCGACTTTCCTTTCCATCCGCATTGTTCTATTATCCATCCCGCCGGTACTTTAATATTGAATGCATCTATCTCGTAAAAAGGAATATGAGGATAACTCTGTTGGATCTGCTCAAACTTTTTGCGCGAAATGATAGGATTCATAAAGAAGCTACCTGCATTGCCTATCGTTTGAGGATCGGGCAACTTGTTGGAGCGTATCGAAATGATGGCTTGCCGTACATTAGCTAAAGAAGGGGAAGTGTATTTTTCCAATTCGGTACGGATAGAACCGTAATCCAAATGATAGCAAGCTTTCTTTTTAAGTATGAAAGTGACGTAAGTGACAAAATAGTGCTTCATGTCGGGACGTTTGAAAAGACTCTGGCGGTAACCATATTGGCATTGAGGGTTGGTGAAAATACAATCTTCACCTGCTGCATCGATTGTCTCTACACACTGTATGATGTCTTTTACCTCTACCCCATAGGCACCGATATTTTGAACAGCTCCCGCTCCTACTTCACCTGGAATGAGCGAAAGGTTTTCGGCCCCGTACCATTCGTGTTCCACACAATAAGCTACCCATTCGTCCCAAATTTCACCACCCCCTACACGCACAACGATGTCGTCGTCGGTTTCGTACATCACTTCTTTGCCTTTGATACGTGAGTGCAAGATGACACCTGGATAATTGTCGGTGAAAAGCAGATTACTACCCTGCCCGATATGCAGATAGGGTTCGGTTAGTGTACCCGACGCTATGAATTGCTTCAGCTCGGCTACCGACTCGTATTCTACATACCTGGATGCTGTAGCGGCGATGCCGAAAGTATTGTGTCCGAGGAGTGAATAATCTACTTCATTTATCATTTTTGGTATATCTCTTATATACTCGTGTCTTCAAACTTATAGAGCTTCCATTTGCCCGCTTTCTTGCGAAAATAAAGCATATTAGAGAAGCCATTGCTTACGCCTTTGAAAGCCACAATTTTTTGCATCGAGTTGTCAGAGTTTTGCTGTCCATAGTTGATGTTAGACATTTGGAGTACAGGTAACTGTGGTTTGAATGCAAACCATTGACTTACATCGATCGTAGCCTCTATCATCGAAAAGTCATCATCGGGATTGGCGGTGACAAACTTCAGCGGTTGGCACACTCTCTGAGCCTGAAACAAACTGTCGGTAGAGAAACGGCCATAGAAATTGAGGAACGTCTCGTCTTCGATATTCGTCATGTGGCTCATATTGATGGACTCGAGCAACCATATGCCTCGTACCCTTTTGAAGTTGTAATGTTTCACCATCTTGTTTTTGGGATAGAGCCACTCCACTTGTACACTCTTCAAAGATGTATCGTTCACCAAATCCATATCTTTCTGGCGATCAAATATCAATGTGTAAATCTTTTGATGGATAAACAGATAATCGTGTTTCCAATGACGGGCATCAATAAATGATTTTTTTCCACCATTGTCAACCAATAGCGGAAAGACTATTCGTTGGCGTTGAATTGTGGGGTCGGATGCAAAATTGTAAATGAAATCATTAAACAATTCATCGGCATTGGTCTGGTGAGGACCTTTGGCTGCCTGAGCTAACGAATCTTCGTTCAAACGGTGGATGGAATCGGATATTCGAGTAGGAAGATTGTTGCTTTTTTTGTTGTTGCAAGAACCCAAAACCAATAGCAGGAAAACAAATCCTGCAATCATTCTTTTCATAAATTACCTGACTTAAAACAAACTCTCTTTAATAATTCTATAAGACATACATTGCTTAACAGCGTGCAAAGGTAATTACAATTTCTGAGAAAATTTAATATTTTTATTAAAAAAGATATCCTTTCGGAAGCTTTCGACAATTATATTGTGATGCCATAATTTCTCCATATGCTCCAGCCGAACGAATAGCAATGATATCACCGCGTTTTGTTTCATTTAATTTAACATCCTTGTCGAAAACATCTGTTGATTCGCAAATGGGACCAACGACATCATATTTCTTCTTTGGAGCTTCTGACGAGAGATTTTCAATCAGATGATGGGCGTGGTAAAGAGCCGGCCGAATCAAATCGGTGAAGCCGGCATCAAGAATAGCAAATTGTTTGTTGGTGCCCTGCTTCACATAAAGAACGCGTGAGATGAGCGTTCCGCATTGTCCTACGACGCTTCTACCCAGTTCGAAATGCAGTTCTTGTCCTTCTCTCAATTTCAGATGTTCGGCATAGGTCGCAAAGTAGGTTGCAAAATCGGGAATAAGATTCTTGTCGGGTTGCTTGTAATCAATACCTAGGCCCCCTCCTACATTTATATTCTCCAAATGAATGCCTCTTGCTTCAAGTTTGTCTTGCAGTTCGTTTATCCGTTGGCATAGAGCAATAAAGTCGTCCATGACCAATATCTGCGAACCGATATGGAAATGCAGTCCGGTGAATTTTATATTCTTCATCTGCAAAGCCATATCTATGACTTTGTCCATGTCGTTCATGCTGATACCGAATTTGTTTTCGGCCAGTCCGGTGGTAATATTGGCGTGTGTATGGGCTCCTACATTCGGATTGATGCGAAAAGCCACGTTGGCGATGCAATGTTGACGTTGTGCCAACTGATTGATAACTTCCAACTCGGGTACGGACTCCACATTGAAACAAGCAATGCCTGTTTTCAAGCCCAGCCTTATTTCTTTATCGGATTTGCCTACTCCTGCAAATACTATTTTGTTGGCAGGAAATCCGGCTTTCAATACAGCCTCTATTTCGCCACCGCTGACACAATCGGCTCCAAAGTTCTTCTGAGCGATCAAAGACAGTACGCTAGGATTTACGTTAGCTTTGACGGCATAATGAACGTGGAAGTTAGCATAGCGGCTGGCTTCTTTAGTGATGCAATCAAGCGTTTGGGTCAATAGATCCAAATCATAATAGTAGAAAGGAGTCTGATAAGTAGAGAGCCTTTCTAATGGAAATTGATAGTTCATTGAATTACTTAATTTGCAAATAATTTGTTACTCAAAGACTGTAAGGCTTTCTTTTTATCTTCTTGACGTATCAGCATTGAGATGTTGTAGTTACTGCCGCCGTACGAAATCATTCGGACTTGTATGTCGCCCATCGCTTCGATCGCTTTGGCTTCGAACCCTACATTGTCCCATTCCAAATCGCCGACAACACAGATGATGCACATGTCATGATCTACGGTCACAGTACCATATTTTTTCAAATCGTCGAGAATATCTTTCAGATGGGTTGTGTTGTCGATTGTGATTGAAACACCTACTTCGGACGTACAAATCATATCGATAGAAGTGCGATAACTTTCGAATATCTCAAATACTTTGCGCAAGAATCCGTAAGCCAATAGCATACGGCTCGATTTGATTTTGATTGCTGTAATATTATCTTTAGCAGCTACTGCTTTTATCATACCTTGTTCTGTGCTGTTAGAAATTAATGTTCCGGGAGCGGACGGGTCCATCGTATTGAGCAAACGAACGGGTATATTGGCATATTTTGCCGGTTGGATGCAGGTAGGGTGTAATATCTTGGCACCGAAATAAGCCAACTCTGCGGCTTCTTCGAATAGCAGATGACGTACGGGTTGCGTATGATCTACAAAACGCGGATCGTTATTGTGCATACCGTCAATATCTGTCCATATTTGGATTTCGGAAGCTCCAGCTGCCGCACCGATTAATGAAGCCGAGTAGTCGCTTCCGCCACGTTGCAAGTTATCGATCTCGCCATAGGCGTTTCGACAAATATATCCTTGAGTGATAAATAGCTTTGTATCAGAGTATGTATCAAGTATTGTCTGTAGTTTTTCTTTAATATATACCGCATCCGGTTCGTTGTTGCGATCGGTGCGCATAAAGTCCAATGCCGGTAGTAATACGGAAGCAACATGCTGTTCGTTGAGATAAAGCTGCATCAAATTCGTTGACAGAAGTTCGCCTTTCGACAATACCACTTTCTCTTCGAATAGCGTGAACATATCTTTAGCAAGCAAACGCAGTTCGTCAAAATGAGTTTTAAGGATTCCTAGAGCTTTCTGTTTATATTCGTCAGTCGAGTACAGACTATCCACAGTCTGTTTATATTTAGCCTCCAGCTTGTTGATGATCTCGTTGGCACCCTCTGGATTCTTTTGAGACAAATAGTTAGAAATCTCTACCAACGTGTTGGTAGTCCCCGACATAGCCGAAAGGACAACTATATTACGTTCACCGTCGGTAATTAATTTGGCTACTTCTTTGATGCGCTCTACCGACCCTACAGAAGTTCCTCCAAACTTTAAAACTTTCATTTTGTACAGTGTTTAATTATTAGTTATTTTCTTTAATTGTTTCTTCTTCATACTTGCTGCTTACATCTGTCAGTCCTTTGTCTTCCAGTTCCAGCACTTTGCCATTAAACTTACGAACAATATGAAGATTGTGAGTGCTCATGATGACCAAAGCCCCCTTTTCGCTGAACTCTTGCAATAAATTGACAATATCAACACCCGTTTCAGCATCGAGATTCCCCGTGGGTTCATCGGCCAGAATAATATCCGGATTGTTGAGCACAGCTCTTGCTATAACAATACGCTGTTGTTCTCCTCCAGACAATTCGCTAGGCATTTTCTGGGCTTTGTCTTGCATACCTACTTTATTCAGCACTTCGTCGATACGTTCGCCAATCTTTACTTTATCGTCCCATCCGGTTGCTTTCAGTACAAAAGCTAAATTCTCGTATACCGTACGGTCGATGAGGAGTTGGAAATCTTGAAAGATAATGCCTACGCGACGACGAAGCTGAGGAATGTTTTTTCTTTTGATAGTGGTCATATCATTGTCCAAAACCCGTGCTTCGCCCGACGTGATATCGAGTTCGCCATACATTGTTTTCATCAAACTTGTTTTTCCGGTTCCTACTTTACCTATAAAAAAGATAAATTCACCCTTGTGAAATTCCAAGTTGACGTGTTCAAGAACAAGTGTTCCTTCTTGTTTTATTTCAACATCCAGATATTTTACTAATGCTTCTTCCATGATTTACTATGTCTTTCAACTAATTCATGAGCTAAATCTTCAATACGATAACCTTTTGAAGTGAGCAATACGATGAGATGGTAGAGCAAGTCGGCCCCTTCATATACCATTCTTTCGGGTGTGCCATTGGTTGCTTCTATCACTGTCTCTACGGCTTCTTCGCCTACCTTTTGAGCCATTCTGTTCACACCGCTCTCGAACAAGCTGGTAGTATACGAATCTTTCGGCATCTCTTTGTAGCGTTTTTCGATAAAATCCTGTAATTCTTTGAGGAACATAACCGGCTCTTCATTCTTCTCGCCCCAACATGTGTCGGTTCCTGTATGGCAGGTGGGTCCTTCGGGGTGAACTTGAACCAATAAGGTGTCGTTATCACAATCGCTCTTCATCGAAACCAAATGAAGCACATGACCGCTTTCTTCGCCTTTGGTCCACAACTTCTGACGAGAGCGGCTATAGAAAGTAACTAAACCTGTCTCGTTGGTTTTATCATACGCTTCACGGTTCATAAAGCCAAGCATCAATACCTTTCGGGTGTCGGCGTCTTGTACAATTGCCGGAACAAGTCCGTTCATTTTATCAAAATCGATATTCATATTATCTATCTTATATTCTTACTGTTATATTACGACTGCAAAGATAAGATTTTAATTCGGGAATTGGTATCTCTCCGAAATGAAAAACACTTGCAGCTAATGCGGCATCAGCTTTGCCTTTTGTAAAAGCGTCGGCAAAATGCTCCTTTTTACCCGCTCCTCCTGAGGCTATAATCGGAATGGAAAGCTTGTCGGATAGTCGTGCTAGAGCTTCATTGGCATATCCGTTTTTAACTCCGTCGTGATTCATACTGGTAAACAGTATCTCACCCGCTCCCCGTTCTTGAGCCTCATAGGCCCATTCAAACAATTTCTTCTCTGTGCGTTCTCTGCCGCCTTTCAGATAACAAAGCCAATCGCTTTGATCTTCGCGAGCGTCAATAGCTACCACACATACCTGAGATCCAAAGTGTGTGGCTATATCTTCTATTAACTGCGGATGCAATAAAGCCGAAGAATTGATCGAAATCTTATCGGCTCCGGCAACGAGTAAGCGCTCAACGTCTTCTAGTGCATTGATACCGCCACCTACAGTGAATGGAATGTTGATGTTGGCAGCAATACGGCTTACCAGTTCCGTAAATGTCTTGCGTTCTTCATAACTTGCCGTGATATCCAAAAAAACCAATTCATCTGACCCTTGGCGACTGTATTCACGTCCCAATTCAACAGGATCACCGGCTTCACGGAGGTTCACAAAATTGATACCTTTCACGGTGCGCCCATCCTTAATATCCAAACATGGAATGATTCTCTTTGCTAACACGCTATTTATTGTTCTTTCTGATTAATTAAATGGTTTGTGCACACACTATAGTTTCTCTATATCTTCGAGAGAAATTTTGCCTTCGTAGAATGCTTTTCCTATTATTACGGCAGGAATGTGAGCCTCGTTCAATTTCTTCACGTCGTCTATGTTGCTAACGCCACCGCTTGCTATCAGGTGCAGCGTGGGATGTTCTTTCAATATGTCCTTGTAGAGCTTGATATTGGGACCTTGCAGCATTCCGTCGCGCTCAATATCGGTACAAATCACTATTTCGACTCCTTTGTGTATGTAGCCTTCAAGAAAAGGTTTCAATTGGCATTCGCTTTCTTCGGTCCATCCTTTCACTGCTATTATGCGGTCTTTTACATCGGCGCCGAGAATGATTTTCTCCCTTCCATAGCAGTCAAACCATTTGTCAAAAAGTGCCGGATTGGTCACGGCTACACTTCCTACCGTCACCTGCTGAGCTCCATTCTCGAAAGCAATTACCAAATCTTCGTCGCTTTTTATTCCTCCACCGAAATCAATGGTCATGGAGGTACGCGAAGCAATCATATTGAGTATGCGGTAGTTTTCTACATGATGCGATACGGCACCGTTCAAATCAACCACATGAAGCTTCTGTATGCCATAGTCTTCAAACATTTTGGCAACGTCCACCGGATTGTCGCTATAAACTTTTTTAGTATCGTATTTGCCTTTTTCAAGACGTACACATTTTCCGTCGAGTAAATCGATGGCTGCAATCAACTCTATCATAATTCCAAAAAGTTTTTTAGTATTGTCTCGCCTACACTCCCACTCTTTTCGGGATGAAACTGTGTAGCATAAAAATTATCTTTTTCGAGGGCTGCACTGAATGGCATGATATACTGTGTAGACGCAGCCGTAAAGTCACATACCGGAACGTAAAAGCTATGTACGAAATAAACGAACTCTCCGGCTTTTATGCCACGGAAAAGTTTTCCCTTTAGATTCTCCAACTGATTCCACCCCATGTGAGGCACTTTGTCGGCATGTACCTGCGGAATAAAGCGCTTGACGTTCTCGCCGAACATTCCCAAACAATCGGTATCTCCTTCTTCAGAAGAATGGCACATGAGTTGCATGCCCAGGCAGATACCCAAAAATGGTTGATGAAGAGATTTCATTAGCTTATCCATCCCTGTTTGGCGAAGAAATTGCATGGTCGAACCAGCTTCTCCAACACCTGGAAATATCACCTTGTCGGCTCTCTGTATCTTTTCCGCGCTATCGGTAATCTGGGCATTAACGCCTAATCTTTTGAGAGCAAAATCAACCGACCGTATGTTTCCGGCGTTATATTTTATAATGACTACATTCATTTCGTTTCCAACAATAGCTATATTCGTTGCTTGTGAGTCGTGCAACTTCCTTTTAGTCTGCAAAAATAGCAATTTTATGTGTAATAACACGGATTAATGAAAAATGTTTTTATAAGACAGTTTAATTTTGCTAATTTAGATATTAAAATAACTCATCTGAGTTGTTTTTTGCAAACAGCAAAAGAGAGACTCTTTTACTGAATTTATCTTGCTTTATCGTCTCGTATATTGAGTGGTAAATTGTCGTATGTTAGTTTTTCCGGTGACGTCCATATGTTTTCAAAAATACTTAAGGACGTAATCATTTTTAGGAGCATACGACGTTTTCGCTTGCTTCTTATTGCATTTTAGCGGCAAAAGTAAGGAGTTGAAGTAGTATGCTAAAGTCTGTTTGCCTTAGACCGAATCCCACGTGCGTGCACGCTAATTAATTAGTGAATTATCTGCCTTATACTAATAAAGTTTTGTATATTTGCACATAAATTTTGTCACATAGATTAGAGATGAAGATAACCATCGTTTCGGGCGCACGCCCCAATTTTATGAAGATTGCTCCGATAGTTCATGCTATCGACACGGCAAGAAGAATAGGAAAACGAATTTCTTATAGATTAGTTTATACCGGAAAACAGGACGATAGCAGTTTGGAGCCTTCGCTTTTTTCGGATTTGGAGATGAAGATGCCTGACGTTTATCTTGGCATCGATAGCAAAAACAATACGAAATTGGCTGCCGGTATCATGCTGGCATTCGATAAGGAACTTACCGAGAATCCGGCTCAAGTGGTGTTGGTGGTAGACGATCTCACGGCTACCATGAGCTGTGCCATCGTAGCTAAGAAAATGGGTGTCAAAGTTGCTCATTTGGTTGCCGGTACTCGTTCTTTCGATATGAATCAGCCAAAAGAGGTGAACCGTATGATAACAGACGGTTTGTCGGACTACCTGTTTACTGCCGGGGCCATAGCTAATAGAAATTTGAATCAGTCGGGGCGAGAAGAAGAAAATGTGTATTATGTAGGCAATATATTGATAGATGCTATTCGCCGTAACCGTACGAGGCTGCTCAAACCTCTGTGGGCTTCGGCTATGCACCTAGACGAAGGAGAATACATCTTACTCACACTCAATCGTCGCAGGTTGCTGCAAGATAAAGCGATGATGAAATCACTGCTCACCACCCTGTCGCAGAAAGCAGCTGGAGCTATGATTATAGCACCCCTGCATACATACGTCAGTGACAGCATAAAGAAACTGGGATTAAAGCTGCCCAATATTAATATTATGCCTGTTCAGAATTACTTGGTTTTCGGCTATCTTGCCAATCATGCCAAAGCGATCGTTACCGATTCGGGCAATGTGAGCGAAGAAGCTACTTTTTTTGGCATTCCCTGTATTACCATTAACAGCTATGCCGAACACCCCGAGACATGGAAACAAGGGACTAATGAATTGGTAGGAGAAGATTCGGAAAAATTAGCCACTGCATTGGATACGCTTCAGAGCGGAAAATGGAAGAAGGGAAGTATTCCTGAACGTTGGGACGGACACACCGCAGAAAGAATAGTAAAGATATTATTGGGGGAATAAGAGGATGAAACCGCTTGCCGAACGACTGCGACCCGACAGCTTGGATAATTATATCGGTCAGAAACATTTGGTAGGACCGAATGCTATCTTGCGTCGGATGATAGATGCCGGCCGTATTACATCATTTATTCTATGGGGCCCTCCCGGTGTGGGAAAGACCACTTTGGCACATATTATAGCCTGCAAACTGAATACTCCTTTCTATACTCTCAGCGCCGTCACTTCGGGTGTGAAAGACGTTAGAGATGTGCTCGAAAAGGCAAAAAAAGAAAAATTCTTTAATACTCCCAGTCCGATATTGTTCATCGACGAAATACACCGTTTCAGTAAGTCACAGCAAGACTCACTATTGGGCGCTGTAGAGCAAGGCACAGTAACACTGATCGGAGCGACTACCGAGAATCCTTCTTTTGAAGTGATTCGGCCATTATTATCGCGCTGTCAAACATATACGCTGGAACCTTTGACTAAAGACGATTTGCTCGACTTGCTTCATCATGCCGTCAGTACCGATATATTGCTCAAAGAACATACGTTCCAAATAGACGAGACGAACGCCATGCTACGCTATTCGGGTGGAGATGCGCGCAAACTTCTCAATATATTGGAGCTGGTTGTCGAATCGTCGGGAACAGATCCGGTGATCATCAACGATGAGATTGTTGCCGAGCGTTTGCAACAGAATCCGATGGCTTATGACAAAGATGGCGAGATGCACTATGATATCATTTCGGCCTTCATCAAATCGATACGTGGTAGCGATCCCGATGCGGCACTCTATTGGTTGGCTCGTATGATAGAAGGAGGAGAAGATCCTGCATTTATTGCACGTAGGTTGGTCATATCGGCTTCAGAAGATGTAGGCCTTGCCAATCCCAATGCGTTGTTGCTTGCCAATGCCGCTTTTGATGCCGTAATGAAAATAGGCTGGCCGGAAGGTAGAATACCGCTTGCCGAAGCAACCGTCTATCTGGCTACTTCGCCCAAGAGTAATTCGGCTTACAAAGGCATCAACGGGGCTCTCGAACTGGTAAGGCAAACAGGCAATCTACCGGTGCCACTTCCTTTGCGTAATGCTCCTACCAAACTGATGAAAGATTTGGGATATAGCGGTGGCTATAAATATTCTCATGACTATCCAGGTCATTTTGTGAAAGAGCAATTCATGCCCGACCAGCTGAAAACGACCCGCTTATGGGAGCCACAGGACAATTCGCAGGAAAGCAAGCTTGCCGAGCGAATGCAGCATCTGTGGGGAGATAAGAAAGATATCTAAATGATAGGCTCTTTCGTATTACTATCTTCGTTAAGTTTCAGAAATAATCGAATGAGGCTGCCTATGTTTCCATTTAATGCTACTACCTCCTAACGTTATTGTATGAAGCCATTTCTCTTTTTGTTTACGAAGTTTCCAAGGAAATACTTGCATATTTCGAGAAAAATGATAAACTTCGCAACAGATGTTGTTCATACAAAAATAAATTCATGGTATTTATGATAAAGAGAATATTAGTACTAGCTATAACAGGGTTGATGGTGTGCAGTATGTCGTTTGCAAAAAAGGACTTGCCAAGAGTAAAATTAATGCTAAAAGACAGTACAGCAGTAGAAGGTTATTTGCGTTCCGAACTCTCGGACAGAGATACCATTATAGCAATCAGTTCTGAACAAAAAGGAAAGAAGATAAAATACGATATAAAGAAAGTTGAAAAACTGTTGTTGCTAGCCCAGACAGACTCTGATAAAACGGCAGAGTGTTATCCCATATATGTATATAGCAGCATGCGAAGCGGGAAGGGCTCTATATCCGATCATCCAATGATGTTGTTGCTTACCTATCAGGGTAAGAATGTAAATGGATATGTCGGATTTGTTTGGGTGTTCAATTCTGTAGCATGGAATCTAGAACCTATAGCTTATTACAAATTAGGAGAATCTCAGGTAGCCAAACCTTTTTTAAATTTTGGCACTATATTTAGAAAGAGCAAGAGTGGTATGATAAATTCTTTTAAAGAATATCCTGCCCTTGTCGAGAAATTGGAAAATGAGACCTTATCGGCAAAGGATATTAATAAAGACCCGATGCTGATCGTTAAAGAACTTGATAAAATTCTTGATAGCAAATAAGAACGAATCAATTAATTTCAACTACGGATAGAATATAGAAATCTTTTCGTTTTTGAGACGTTATATTTACATGAACTTTTAAAAAGAAAAAAGATGGAAAAGAATGACGAAAAAGTAATTGTCAAGGTATTCCCTGACGGACCTTGCGAAGTGAAAGGTAACTTTAGTTTGATAGGTAGAGATGGTAAAGAAATTCCCAATAACGGTACTATTCATTTATGCCGTTGTGGAGCTTCCAAAAACAAACCGTTCTGCGATGGAGCCCATCATAAGATAGACTTTAAAGACGATGCGGAATAATTCGAATATCGGTTTCGGAGCGCAATAAGTTAATTTCAACTTTTATCTGTAGATAATAAGTAGGGAAAATCTTAAGCGTGAGAAAAGACACAGTATACGATATTTGTTTATTCTGATAAATATAGAGAGAACCGCCGCGAGAATTAAATATACGATGATTTAATCTCACGGCGGTTCTGCTTGTGTTGGGCGTTAGTGGGTCGATCATCGACCCTCCAAAGTCCCTATAATATACTTTCTCAAGATTTCTTTTTGGGATTGACTATATTAATAGGCTTGCCTTCGATAAAAGCTTTCAAGTTGTTGATCATTATTTCGCTCAACCGTTGACGTGCTTCAATTGTAGCCCAAGCAATATGCGGGGTGATGAAGCAGTTTTGAGCAGAGAGTAACGGATTGTCAGCTTTGGGAGGTTCCGTAGAAAGAACATCTACTCCTGCTGCATATATTTTCTTGCTATTGAGTGCATCGGCCAGAGCTTGCTCATCGATAAGCGGTCCACGGCTGGTGTTGATGATAATGGCCGACGGTTTCATTAATGACAGACGGCGAGCATCTACTAAATGGTATGTTTCGTCTACCAACGGGCAATGAAGTGAAATAATGTCGCACTCTTTAAAGATTTCGTCGATCTCCATCTTTTTAATTTCGGGTATCAATTGTAGATTTACTTTCGATGTCGCAGCATATACCTGCATATCAAAAGCGATGGCAATACGTGCTACAGCTTGTCCTATATGCCCAAGACCTACTATACCTATCTTTTTATTCTTCAACTCAACAAGTGGATTGTCCCAAAAACAGAAATCGGTATTTTGTGTCCAGCGGCCTTTGCGTACTTCGTCGGAATGATGACTCACTGTATTTGTAATATTCAGGATATGAGCAAACACCATTTGAGCAACCGATTCGGTGCTGTATGCCGGAATATTGGTCACTGCTATATTATGTTCGGAAGCAGCTTCAATATCTACGACATTAAAGCCGGTTGCAAGTACACCGATGTATTTGAGCTGAGGAAGAGCTTCTATGATTTCTCTATTGATGACTACTTTATTAATAAGGATAGCATCAGCATCTTTGCTCCGTTCGATTACCTCTTCGGGTTTGGTTCTGTTGTAAATCGTACACTCGCCCAACGATTTAATTTCCTCCCACGACAGATCGCCCGGATTGGCTGCATATCCGTCCAAAATTGAAATTTTCATATTTGTTTATTTGGTTTTCGGAGTGCAATATTCGTAATAATCGGTGAGATATGCAAATTATAGTAAATAATATTTAGATAATGTATCTCTAATAGAGGCGGAACATACGCTCCATAGGCTTCCACTTTTCAGCCGAGGTCTCCCCTATTTGGCATAATTGGAGGATGCTCATGTAGTTTTCCCATTCTTGTTGTCTTGGCATCACGGCGAGCTGTTCCATAGCTTTGTTCCAATCAAAATCCAGAGGAGTTTCGACGATCATAAAAAGTCGGCTCTCTCGTATATAAATTTCCATTTCGAGTATTCCCACAGCTTTTATGCCTGCTATAATTTCTTTCCAAGCATTTGTTTCACTGTGTCGTTTGCGATACTCTGCAATAATTTCAGGATCGTTTTTCAAATCTAAGGTTTGGCAATACCTCTTCGTCTGCCCTTGATGTTTTTCTTTTTGATACCCTTCCATAAAAGAACTATAAATAATGAATACGATTATTCTATGATTAAATAACAACTTGTTTTGTCTATAACAAAGATACATCATTTGCCAATAATTGATGGTTCTTCGATCGATATATTATCAGATATTAATATTCTTTTATAACAGTTTTTTTTTAATAAATACATAACCAATATTTAGCTTGCTAATATTCAATGCAATAAAAGTAAGTAGGTGTTTGACCCAACTATCATGATTAACAAAACATCCGTTGGAATGGTTGAAAAAGAATTGTAATAAAAAAGCGTTGTACAATTTGCGAAATTAAGTTAAGTACCCTCTTTGAGCAATAGAGGCAATCATATTTTTTATATATTTGCTGTCTATAAATCAACAAAACACATGAAGAATAAATTATTTTTGACGCTATTCCTATCTACTACTTTAGCATTTCCCGTTTGCGCTCAGAAGACTCCGAAAGCAGTTTTGCCTATACCGGAACTTAAACAAGTGAATTGGCAGAAAAGGGAAACCATTGCATTCGTGCATTTTGGACTGAATACCTTTAATGATAAAGAGTGGGGATATGGCGATATTGACCCGAAAACCTTCAACCCAACCAATCTGGATTGTGAGCAATGGGCCAGAACGTTTGTCAAGGTTGGAATTAAAGAGGTTATTATCACTTGCAAGCATCACGATGGTTTCTGTTTGTGGCCCACTCAGCTTACCGAATATTGTATCCGAAATACACCCTATAAGAATGGAAAAGGCGATATTGTCGGCGAACTGGCTGCCGCCTGCAAAAAGTATGGATTGAAATTCGGTGTGTATCTATCACCTTGGGATCGTCATTCGGCTGCCTATGGTTCTCAGGCTTATGTAGAATACTTCTATAAACAACTGAATGAATTGTTGACTCGCTATGGCGAAATATCAGAAATATGGTTTGATGGTGCCAATGGAGGTGATGGTTGGTATGGCGGAGCAAAAGAAGTGCGCAAAATAGATAGACGTACCTATTACAACTTCCCTAGAGCATATCAATTGGTTGAGACACTGCAACCTCATGCTGTTATTTTCTCTGATGGAGGTCCCGGCTGTCGCTGGATAGGCAATGAAAGCGGTATTGCAGGTGCTACCAATTGGTCGTTCTTGAGAAAGGGAGTTGTTTTTCCCGGTTATGAAAAATATTATGAGTTGACCAATGGACACAAAGACGGCGACCAGTGGGTTCCGGGTGAATGCGACGTTTCTATTCGTCCGGGATGGTTCTATCATCCCGAAGAAGATAGCAAAGTGAAATCTGTAAACGACTTGGTCGAATTGTATTATCAAAGTGTAGGGCACAACGCTCAATTCTTATTGAATTTTCCAGCCGATCGCCAAGGACTTATTCATCCGATAGACTCAACAAATGCAGTGGCTTATCATCAGCAGATTCTGAACGAATTGAAAACTGATCTGCTGCGTGGATTGACGCCTCGGGTATCGAACTCAAGAGGTGGTAAGTTTGGGCCGAAAGCTATGACAGACAATTTGTATGATACTTATTGGGCTACTCAAGACGGCGTGACAAAGGCCAACGTTACTTTTGATTTGAAAAAAGCAGAAAAGATAAATAGGCTCATGCTTCAAGAATATATTCCTCTAGGGCAAAGGGTCTCCTCTTTTGTTATTGAATATTATTCCGATGGAAAATGGATAAAAGTCAATCCGCATGAAGAAACGACGACCATCGGATATAAGCGAATCGTGCGTTTCGATACAGTCAAAACACAACATATTCGTGTCCGTTTTCTGGAAGCTCGTGGTGAATGTCTTTGCATCAACAGTATCTCTGCCTTTTACTCGGGCAACGACCAATCTTTCAGCACCGAAAAGAATGAAAATGAGGCTTCTACCCTTCCACTCTCTATTGTAAACTTGCCGGCTACAGAGGCTGCCAAAGCTACTGATGGACAAGACAACAGCGTTTGCCGCACGACTCAGAAAACAATCGTCATAGATCTAGGTAAAGAACAGACGGTTAGAGAGTTCGATATGCTTCCCGATAATAGTCAGCAGCGCAAAGGACTTATATCCAATTATGCTCTTTATGCGGCAAACGATGCGCAGGGAACAAATAAAAAACTATTGGCCGAAGGCGAATTCTCTAATATTCAGAACAATCCTATCTGGCAGTCTATTTACTTTGCTCCTATCAAAACCCGCTACGTAATCTTTCAGGCTGTTCGCATTGTGAATGATTTAAATGAAGTGGGTATTGCCGAATTAAGAATACATTAAATTAGTATAAGATTTTATTCATTCAGTGATTTAATCATTATATTTGTCTGAAGATTAAACTAATTAATAAATAATTGATTATGGAAAAGTTTTTAACTGATGAGAAATTGGTAATTGTCGGTGCAGCTGGCATGATCGGTTCAAACATGGCCCAAACGGCTTTGGTTATGCACCTCTCTTCTAATCTTTGTCTATTCGATATCTTCTCTCCCGAAGGTGTTGCAGAAGAACTTCGGCATTGTGGATTCGCCGGTTCCAAGATTACAGCGACAACCAATGTTGAAGAAGCGTTCAAAGATGCCAAATATATCATTTCTTCCGGTGGCGCTCCCCGCAAAGAAGGTATGACCCGTGAAGATCTCCTTGCCGGTAATGCAGGAGTTGCAAAAGAATTGGGACAGGATATAAAGAAATATTGTCCGGATGTCAAACACGTGGTCATTATATTTAATCCTGCCGATATCACAGGTTTGGTTACTTTACTGTATGCCGGTCTGAAACCATCTCAACTCACTACGTTGGCAGCTCTTGACAGCACTCGTCTGCAAAGTGCTTTGGCCAAACATTTCGGTGTGATGCAGTGTGCTGTGAAAAACTGCTGCACATTTGGCGGTCATGGCGAACAAATGGCTGTATTTGCCTCTCCCGTAACAATCGAAGGAACTCCGCTGCTTGATATCATAGGTACAGGCAAAGCAATCAATGGCAAAACTTTGTCGAAAGACGAATGGGAAGCTATGAAGAAAGCTGTAACGCAAGGCGGGTCTGCCATTATCAAACTCCGTGGACGCTCTTCTTTCCAAAGTCCGGCTTATGTATCTGTTGAAATGATGGCTGCCGCTATGGGTGGTGCTGAGTTTGCTTGGCCGGCAGGATGTTATGCCGATACGGCAAAATACAATCATATCATGATGGCTATGCCTACAGTGATAACAAAGAACGGTACTTATCGTAAAGATTTTGTCGGTACAGACGAAGAAATGGCTAGTCTTGATGCCAGCTACAAGCATTTGTGCGACTTGCGCGATCAGGTTATTGACATGGGTGTTCTTCCTCCTGTCGATAAATGGGGAGAGATTAATCCTAATTTGAAATAGAACAAGACCAACTTAATATGTCATAATAAAGTTTGTAAGGAATATTGCCTTATGAGCTTTATTTTTTTGTACCATACACTTCATCTACGAATGGCTCTATGATACAAAACTTTGCCCGCAATCCCTCTTTTAGAACGTATTCCAATGTGAATATTCCTCAAGATTCTAATACTTTCTTATCCGAACCTAAGTCACAGGCCATTGCAGGGCACTATTTACGCTATTGTTTCAGCACTCGAATGTAAGTTCAATAAGAGTGAGACATAGGAGTGTATTGACATGTACTGAATAAGTTGACACAAACTTATTCAAAAATGAGAAATAATAAAAAGATTGACGATCAGATTCGTCTAGAGATTTTAAACTCTTACCTTCATGGAAGCAAGGGTAAGTATACCCTTGAAAAAGCAAATGGTATATCCAGAGGTTCAATTCGGAATTGGCTTCGTATCTTTGGGCTTGAAGACAAACCATTCCCATTAAATATGAAGGATAAAGCTGTAACAACCGGTACAGAGGATGTCTCTTCAGAAGAAGACATCACCTCTTTGAAAGTGCGCATTAAGGAATTGGAATCTGAGCTGAAGCGTGCAGAGATGGCCCGTGACGTTTATGATTGCATGATTGACCTGGCTGAAGAGAAGTATCACATCAAGGTACGAAAAAACTCCGATGTCAAGTAGTAGGTTGCTTGTCACAAAAGGCGGGTAAAGGTATGAGTTATACCATATCCGCCCTTTGCGGACTGCTTGACATTTCCCGACAAGGGTACTACAAGCACAAAGAAACAAATGCCGAACAAGATGTACTTATAAGCAGCATCACGTATTACTGTCAATTTCTGCGTCAGGAGCTTCCCCGAAGCGGTTGCCGCGAGCTTTACAGTCTGTGTAAGTCTCGGTTCGGAGAAAAGTTCACGATAGGACGCGACCAATTTATCGATGTCCTTCGGGCCAACGGGATGATGCTGCGCCGCAGACGTTACAGACCTCGTACGACCAACTCCGATCATCCATATCGGATCTATCCGGATTTGCTTAACACATCTCCTAAATACGTGGCCTGTGGTGTTTGCCGCATGATGGTGGGTGACATCACTTATATATCCACGAAAGAAGGATTTGCCTATCTTTCGCTGCTGACGGATGTCTTCAGCCGCATCATTGTGGGATATGCCCTCTTTCGGACTCTTGAAGCGGAAGGACCGGCAAAAGCGTTGATGATGGCGTGCAGATTTTATAAAGGTCAGGGATTCAACCTTTCAGGTCTTATCCACCATTCCGACCGAGGTGTGCAGTATGCATCAAAAGGTTATGTGTCACAGCTCAAAGAAAGAGGAATCGCTATCAGTATGACGCAAACGGGCGACCCCTTGCACAATGCACTGGCCGAGAGGATGAACAATACCGTTAAGAACGGATGGCTCTTCGATTATGAGAATAAAACATTTGATGAAGCCTTGGAAGGTGTCGCCAGATCCATATATCTCTACAATTGGGCACGACCGCACCAAGCTCTGGCAATGAAAACACCGATGCAAATGCTCCCGGGAGAACATCCAAACCCACTTTGTTCAGCTGATGCTTTAAAGCATCAGCTGAACAAAACAAACTATAAAGAACAAACAATACTTGTTTGTCAATAAAAATAGGATTAACTTTGCAGAGTTGACAACTACTTTAGGTATACATGATTGTAATTGTCAACTCCCTTAGGTTTACTAGTGTTTAACTGTCAACCAAATTCAGTACACCACAGACATTAGGATATTGTATGCAAATCGTTGATATACAGCAAGAAATTCATAAGGACGAAAATAAATGTTTGTATGTATAAACTTTTATTTTCGTCCTTATGAATTTTTATGTTTGTCCTTATCATTTTTTGAGAACACAAGCTCGATTGAGTGAATCGATAAGTGCCACTTCGGTATGGTTAAAATAGTATCAGTATCGCTCCCAATATTCACCTCTCGGAACACTTTGAAAAATATTTTTCGTTCACAAGCCCTCACCAATTACTTGTAGGCCTCATATCAATGGTCTTTTTACAGAGTTCATAATTCATTGATTCTCAGCGAGAAGATACACTTTATAGGGTCCTGTTTTACTACCACATCACAATATCTACCTGATATACAGTTGATAACGGTGACGGGAATAGATCCTAAAAGTATTATAGAAAGCATCGAAATGATTCATACCGGCACGAACCCTTTTTAAGTAGTCAGTGGGACACGATTATTTCAACCAATCAGTGTTGTACTGATCTTCCTAAAACGACATATGCCCCTAAATTTGTTGACGTCCATATGTTTTCTGAAAAACTTAAGGACGTCACCGAAAAAACTAACATATGACAATTTGCAAAAAATCAACCGTATGTCGCTGCGGTAACTAACGTATCTCGGAGACGAAACTAACGTTAGTTGTCGGGATAACTTCCGTTAGTTATGGCTGCGACATACGTCTGTTTTTGTTATTCCCAACTCGAGTAAATAATGTATTGTACTAAATGGAAGAAGAGGACTGCCTCGCGGTACCCCTCTTCTACAACTTAAAACAACCAACAAAAATAAATAGATAACTTTTCAGTTAATCTACCATTTTATTCTTTTAATTATCGAATGAATAATAATTCTCTGTATTTGGGCAGTGGCCACAAAGCATCGTCAACTATTAATTCGAGTTTGTCTATGTGATAACGGATCTCATCCAAATTCGGAAGGATCGAGTCATGATATACAATTGCTTTTTCACGCTCGCTCTCTATCTTATTGGCTACTTTACGAGCTTCAATCATCTTTTCGACATGTTCCTGTATATATAAGGTGCGATTGGCGATTTCTTCTATCAATTCTTTATTTTGTTTGGATAGTTTCTCTGCGATATCGGCCGGATAGATCGATTTCATCTTATAGACGTTATCAATCAGATCTGTCTGATATTGCGTAGCAACCGGAATGATGTGGTTCATTGCCAAATCTCCCAATACACGGGCTTCAATCTGTACTTTTTTGGTATATGTTTCCCATTTCACCTCGTTGCGGGCTATCAGTTCTTTTTTGTTCATGACGCCTGTACGTTCAAACATGGTGATTGCTTCGGGTTTCAGATAATTATCGAAAATCAATGGAACGCTCTTTTCGCAATCCAAGCCACGTTTCTCAGCTTCTACAACCCATTCGTCAGAATAGCCGTTACCATCGAAACGGATAGGCTTGCATTCTTTGATGTATTTGCGTAGTATTTCGAGAATAGCAGACATCTGTGGTTCTCCCTTTGCGATGAGGGCGTCAACTTCTTTTTTGAATATGGTCAATTGGTCGGCAACGGCTGCGTTCAATACCAGCATGCTGCTAGCACAATTGGCTTCCGAACCTACTGCACGGAACTCAAAACGATTACCGGTGAAGGCAAAGGGTGAGGTACGGTTACGATCGGTGTTGTCGATACGAAGTTCCGGTATCTGTGGGATATCGAGTTTCATACCTTGTTTACCGCTCATTGTTACAAAATCGTTCTTTGTGCTTTTCTCGATATGATCGAGTAAATCAGAAACCTGTTTGCCCAAGAATGACGAAATGATAGCTGGAGGTGCTTCGTTGGCTCCCAGACGGTGAGCATTCGTTGCACTGGAGATAGAAGCTTTCAAAAGGCCATTATAGTGATAAACAGCCATCAACGAGTTCACCACGAAAGTTACAAAGCGCAAATTATCTTCGGCAGTTTTGCCAGGGCTCATCAATCCGATACCGGTATCTGTTCCAAGCGACCAGTTGTTGTGTTTACCCGAACCGTTGATTCCTTTGAAAGGTTTTTCGTGAAGCAATACACGGAATCCATGGCGGCGAGCAATCTTTCTCATTAATGCCATGGTGAGCAAGTTGTGGTCATTGGCAAGGTTGCATTCTTCGTAGATCGGTGCCAATTCAAACTGATTGGGAGCTACCTCGTTGTGACTTGTTTTGCACGGTACTCCAAGTTTCAGTGCTTCGATTTCCAACTCCTGCATAAAAGCGGCAACTCGAGTTGGGATTGCACCGAAATAATGATCTTCGAGTTGTTGATTTTTAGCACTGTCGTGTCCCATCAAAGTACGTCCGCAAAGTAGTAAATCAGGACGTGCAGCATACAATCCTTCGTCTATCAAAAAATATTCTTGCTCCCATCCGAGGTAAGCGAATACTTTTTTGACTTCGGGATTGAAATAATGGCAAACTTCCGTAGCTGCTTTGTCTACCGCACGTAGGGCTTTGAGCAAAGGAGCTTTGTAGTCCAACGATTCGCCAGTATAGGCAATAAAGATAGTAGGAATGCAAAGGGTCTCGTCTTCGATGAACGCAGGAGAAGAAGGATCCCATGCCGAATAACCGCGTGCTTCGAAAGTATTGCGGATACCTCCATTGGGGAAACTTGAAGCGTCCGGTTCTTGTTGGGCGAGAAGTTTTCCTGAAAACTCTTCCATCATTCCACCTTTTCCATCATGTTCAACAAATGCATCGTGCTTCTCGGCAGTGCCTTCGGTGAGCGGAGCAAACCAGTGAGTATAGTGTGTGCAGCCCATTTCAATAGCCCATTTCTTCATTCCCGAAGCAACTTCATCGGCAATGCTGCGATCGAGTGTAGCACCATGGTCTATCACATCTATCAGTTTGTTGTAAACTTTGCTCGAAAGATACTTAAACATCTTCTCTTTGTTGAAGACATACTTTCCAAAATACTCTGAAGGTCTTTCTTTGGGAGGAACCACCTCGACAGCTTTTTTCTTGAATGCTGTCTCGACTACTCTGAATCTTAGTTTTGTTGACATAATCGAATTTTTTTAATTTTTACTAATACCTTATATTATATAGTTTTTATCTTATAATAGTTTATTCTGTATTCGATGCATTGCTTCTATTGTATCTTCTCTCGTACCAAAAGCTGATAATCGGATATAGCCCTCTCCGCTAGGACCAAAGCCCACACCGGGGGTAGTAACTACATAGCACTCGTATAGTAATTGGTCGAAAAATTTCCAAGAACTTGTATTATCGGGCGTCTTTATCCATATGTAAGGAGCATTGACACCACCATAAACCTGTAGTCCAATGGCTTCGAGAGATTCTTTCATTACCGAGGCGTTGCCCATATAGTAGTCAATGGTCTCTTTTATCTGCATTTTGCCTTCCGGTGTATAGATTGCTTCCGCTCCGCGTTGCGAAATATAAGAAGCTCCATTAAATTTGGTGCATTGGCGCCTATTCCATAGGGCGTTGAGAGAAACTTTCTCGCCGGACAATGTTGTAGCCATCACTTCCTTGGGCACTACTGTATAACCACATCGGATACCGGTAAAGCCTGCAGTTTTTGAAAAGCTCCTGAATTCAATAGCACATTTTTGTGCTCCTTTTATCTCATAAATCGAATGAGGCACATCATCTTCTTGGATATAGGCCTCATAAGCCGAGTCGAACATGATAATGGCATTGTTCTTTATTGCGTAGTCTACCCACTTTTTCAATTCTGCTTTCGTTAGAGTGGTTCCCGTAGGATTGTTTGGATAGCATAAATAAATAATGTCTATTTGTTTTTCGGGTATTGCCGGAATGAAATTGTTTTCGCCTCGGCAAGGCATATAAGTAATATTACTCCACTTTCCACTTTTCTGTAAAACACCGGCACGACCTCCCATCACGTTGCTATCGATATAGACCGGATAGATAGGATCGGTAACTCCGATGCAGTTGTCGCGGCTCAGTATATCGCCTATGTTTCCCGTATCGCTCTTAGCACCGTCATTGATGAAAACTTCGGTAGGTGTGAGATGAATGCCTCGCGGTTGATAATCGTTTTTAATGATGGTACTAATCAGAAAGCTATATCCTTGTTCGGGGCCGTATCCATGAAAAGTCCTTTTTGAAGTCATATCATTGACAGCCTTGTGCATTGCTTCAATACTTGCAGCGGGCAATGGGCGAGTGACATCACCGATACCCAATCTGATAACGTCTTCTTTGGGATGAGTAATCTTGAACGTATTTACTTTTTTAGCAATATCCGAGAACAGGTAACTTCCCGGAAGTTTTAAAAATTCTTCGTTTACTAGTGACATAATTGTTTTAAGTTTTAAATGTTGTTGTTGTTTTAATCTTCTTTGATTTCTATCGTTCCTTCAAATACTTTAGTGGCAGGTCCTGTCATAAAGACATGGTTGGTTTCTTCATCCCATTCGATAACGAGAGTTCCACCGTCCATTATAATTTCAGATTTCTTTCCTGCTTTTCGGGTCATTGAAGCAGCTACAGCAGTAGCGCAAGCTCCTGTTCCGCAAGCCATCGTAATGCCCGAACCACGTTCCCATACTCTCATTCGTATCTTGTCGTTTTCTTTAATCTCAGCAAATTCTACATTGATGCGGTCGGGAAAGCAAGGCAAATTTTCAATAATTGGCCCCATGCCTGCCACATCAAAATGTTCTACATCATCTACAAATATCACAAAATGTGGATTTCCCATCGAAACCGCAGTACCTTTGAAAGGAACTTTATCGCTGGGTAGCAGCTCCAATATCATCTCTTTCTTACCTCTTCCGTCGCAATCGACTAGTTCGGCTTTCGGTTCGCCCATATCGACAGTAACGCTCTGTACTTTATTGTCAATAATGTTGAGTTTCAATATTTTGATGCCGGATAGTGTTTCGAGTGCGATTTCTGTTTTATTGGTATAACCCTTCTCAAATAAGAGTTTCCCGATGCAGCGGCTAGCATTGCCACACATCATCGCTTCCGAGCCGTCTGCGTTGAATATGCGCATTCTATAGTCGGCTAATGTAGATTTACTTATTAAAACAAGTCCATCGCTGCCAATGCCGAAGTGAGGAGCGCTCCATTCAATTGCTCTTTTATTGGGATCGGCAATTGGATATTTGTCCGAATCGATATATATATAATCATTTCCGGCTCCTTGCATTTTTACGAATTGAATTGTCTTTGTCATTTTGCTATATTTATCTTTGCTTGTTGTTTCATTATGATTAATTCGATTGCAAATATACAACTTTTTGATTTAGTATAGTAGTAGTAGATTTCTTTTTTATATATCAAATAGAATAAATTATAATTTATTAGATAAAAAGGTGTTTAAGTGATAAACTGAAAGAAAAACGTCATGATTGGTAATAAAATAATCAAAACTATAAATAAACATTTCTCTATTTGATCTAAAAAAACACTCGTTCACCATCTGTTTTCATTAATTGGGAAAATCAGAAAGAAAGTAAAACTTTAAAATAACTTTCTTTCTGATTTCATTTCAGGAACAAGTGATATACTTTCTACTTAGAATATTTGTCATCGACTTTGTTACCTGTCAATTTCAGCACTACAACAGGTTTGTTGGTGGTGATATAGTCTATACCTTCTTTAATGAAGAATTCCATATCTTCCTTTTTGTTGACAGTCCAAACATTTGTCTTCAAACCCAATTCATGGCATTCTTTGATCCATTCGGGATGTGCTTTATAAACATTCTGATGGTAATCCGGACCTGTACATCCTATCGCTTTCAATTCTTGTGGAGATAATTCTCCATTCAGGTAATATACTTCGGTACCTTTGGGTGCTTCTTTTACCAATCTTTTCACTGCATCAATAGAAAAAGCGATATAGGTTATGCGATTCTCCAGTTTCATTTTCTTCACCAATTCGAGAGTAGCATCGATAGCTGCATTTTGTCTTTCGATATTTTGGTGAGTTTTTATTTCGAGAATTAGTTGCACATTCAGTTTTTTTCCAGCTTTTAGATATTCTTTCAAAGTAGGCATCTTTTCGCCATTGCTCAGCTTAAGGTTTTTCACCTCATTAGATGTTGCCGTTTCCAGTGTTACATCTTGAAATTTCGGGTCATGATTTACCATCACTTCTCCGTCCTTTGTTATCCATACATCAAATTCGGAGCCAAAGCAATGAATGTCATTAGCCAAACGAAGCGATTTCAGACTGTTTTGAGCGGAACCCTCAGTATCCCAAAAACCACGATGAGCAATTGTTTTGGTTTGAGCGTTAATCACAGTGCCTAATAGTACAAAAGGTATTATTAAGACCAATTTTTTCATTTTCATAATTTTAGTAAGTTTATGATTTCAATGCAACAAAAATAGTAAAAATATGTCAGTATATCATCAGCTTTTATTAATTTTCTGTCACATGTAAATAATAAATGCAAACGATTTGCAAAAAAGGAGGATCTCATTATCCCGATATACCTTAATACTAAAAATATATGAATTTATTTTTTATTATCTATGGCTTGCATTATCTTTGTATAGTATTAGTTTACTAAAATATAAAATTATGGGAACTTCACTTTCGATGATAGAGGGCATTATCAATAATCTTTACCCAACGATATCGGACGAAGGACGAAAGTTATTCTTCAGTTTATTGGCAAAAAGGAAATTACAGAAAGGTGAGCGATTATTTGATGATGGCGACGTCTGTCGTGACCTTGTTTTTGTTGAGAAAGGAATGTTACGTCAGTTTTACTTTAAAAACGGACACGATGTCACGGAACATTTTTCTTACGAAGGAAGTATTTTGATAAGCATTGAGAGTTTTTTCAAACAGCAACCGACTCACCTTCTTGCCGAAGCACTCGAATCTAGTGAAGTATACTTACTTCCTTATGCCGAATTGAGATCCAAGCTTGCTTCATCGTGGGACATTGATACTCTTTATCGGCGGATACTCGAAGACTCCCTCATCACTTCGCAACAGAAGGCGGATTCCATGCGATATGAATCGGCTAGTGAACGATACAACAAGTTATTGCAAACCCAGCCGGAAGTTATCAGGCGCGCTCCATTGTCGTATATCGCTTCTTATTTATTAATGACTCCCGAAACATTGAGTCGGGTACGCGCCCAATTGTTCAATAAAGGCTGAATGAATTAAAAACAATAATATCCTAATATACACAAATAGTACAATATGTCTGAAATCCCTTCTTTAATTATCGATTTAGCTCTGATACTTGTAGTGGCTGCATTTATGACACTTATTTTTAAAAAGTTGAAACAGCCGTTGGTATTGGGTTATATAGTCGCCGGATTTCTTACAGGTCCACACATGCCCTATACGGCCAACATACTGAACGTAGAGGGCATAAAAACGTGGGCGGACATAGGTGTCATATTCCTACTCTTTGCATTGGGGTTGGAATTCAGCCCCAAAAAAATCATGAAAGTTGGTGGAACGGCTATTGTTGCTGCATGTACGATTATCTTCTGCATGATATTGTTAGGGGTCGGTGTAGGTTTGTGTTTCGGATGGTCTAAAATGGACTGCTTATTTCTGGGAGGAATGATAGCAATGTCGTCTACTACCATTATATATAAAGCATTTGACGATTTGAAATTGCGCAACAAATATTTTGCAGGTTTAGTGTTGAGCATTCTCATTCTCGAAGATATTCTAGCTGTTGTATTGATGGTGATGTTGTCTACCGTAGCAGTAAGCAATAATGTAGAAGGGACCAATTTGCTTATGAGCATTTTAAAACTCGCCTTTTTCCTGATTCTGTGGTTTGTGGTAGGTATCTTTATGATTCCGTCCATCTTGAAATACTGTCATAAGCTAATGAATGACGAGACATTGCTTATCCTGTCATTGGCTCTCTGCCTATCCATGGTAGTCATTGCTTCTCAAGCAGGTTTTTCTGCTGCTTTGGGTGCATTTATAATGGGTTCCATCCTTTCTGAAACAATAGAAGCGGAGAAGATAGAAAAGCTGGTCGAGCCGGTTAAAAATCTTTTCGGTACTGTCTTCTTTGTTTCGGTCGGCATGATTGTCGATCCGTCTATGATCGTACAGTATGCCGCTCCGATATTGGCAATTACCCTTGCAGTTGTTCTTGGACAAACAATGTTTGGCACATTCGGCGTACTTCTTTCAGGGCAGCCGCTTAAAACTTCCATACGATGCGGCTTTAGTTTGGGTCAGATAGGAGAATTTGCCTTTATTATTGCCTCATTGGGTATCTCGCTCAAGGTGATGGACGGTTTTCTATATCCTATTGTCGTAGCTGTCTCGGTGATAACTACATTTATAACTCCATACATGATAAAAGCATCGGAACCGGTATCTAATTGGATAGACAATAAAATACCTGATTCGTGGAATCGCTTTCTAGTGGGTTATTCGTCCGGCTTTGCTCCTGTAAACAAAGAGAGTATGTGGCGCAAACTGATTACGGCGTTATTGCGCATCATTATTATCTATTCTATCGTTACGGTAGCTATCATCCTCATTTCAATTCATTTCGTCAATCCATTCCTTTTGCATTATATTCCGGGGTTCTGGGGGCGGCTATTGTCGGTTTCGTTCACTGTAATTCTCATCTCCCCTTTTTTGAGAGCCATTATGATGAAGAAAAATCATTCGACAGAATTCATGTCGTTATGGAATGATAATAGCTACAATCATGGATTGTTGGTATCGACTATCTTTTTCCGTATTATGCTGGCCGCGCTATTTGTCGTTTATATTATTTCTTACTATTTCAGGGCGCGAATAGGACTCTCTATTGGTATTGCCCTTGTTGCTCTGATAATAATGTCACTTTCGCGACCACTAAAACGACGTTCTATTCTTATAGAGAGGATCTTTGTACGCAATTTCAGGAGGCGTGACATTAGAGATGAGTACTTGGGACGTAAGAAGCCTGCTTATGCCGAGAATTTATTAACCCGCGATCTTCATCTCACGCATTTTGTATTGCCCAACGAGTCTCTTTGGGCAGGAAAAACATTGCAGGAACTTTGTATCAGCAAAAAGTATGGCGTTTATATCGTTTCCATCATTAGAGGCAATTGCCGCATCAACATTCCCGGAGGCAGCGAACGACTCTTCCCTAACGACCGTATGCAGATAATAGGTACCGATGAGGAGTTAAAACGTCTCGAAGAAGATATAAACAATAGAGTTTGTGTTTTTGACGAATCGATGTTATCCAAAGGCGAAATGATATTAAGGCAATTTGTGATAGATACGGAATCTATCTTTGTAGACAAAAGTATCAAAGAGTCCGGTATCAGAGATAAATATCGTTGCCTCATTGCCGGTCTGGACCGTAAGGGAGAATCTATTGTCTTGGTCAATGCCAATGAAAGACTGCAAAAAGACGATACGGTATGGGTCGTTGGAGAGCACGACGATGTATATCGACTTATCCAGTCCGAACAGTAGAATGGATATTGTATCCTAAATAGTATAAAAAAGTAGGCGGATGATAATCATTTGGTGATTAATATCCGCCTAAAAAATTCACTGTATCCTCTTTTTACCTCTTCAACTATTCTAACATTTAATATTCAAATCATTCAGCACTTTTCTAATCGCATCGTAAGTAGTGATACGGGTTGGAACGAGTGGTAAACGAAGTTTGTTTTCTATCATTCCCATTGCATTCAGCATCGATTTTACACCTGCAGGATTGCCGTCGACAAACAACAATTTGAAGAGTTCGGCAAACTTATGATGAATGGTCAATGCATTGGCATAATCACCTTGCATGGCCAAGCGTATCATTCGGCTGAATTCTCGTGGAAATGCGTTTCCTATGACGGAGATAACACCTACTGCCCCCAACGTGAGCAACGGATAAGTGATGCCGTCGTCACCAGATATTACTTGAAATGTATTGGGTTTGTTCTTGATAATATCATCCATCTGAGTGATGTCGCCCGAAGCTTCTTTCACCGCAATAACATTCGGAAAGTCGTTGGCAATACGAAGTGTCGTTTCGGCTTTCATATTTACACCTGTACGCCCCGGCACGTTATAGAGCACGATGGGCATATCGGTTGAAGTGGCAATTGCCTTATAATGTTGATAAATTCCTTCTTGAGACGGTTTATTATAATAGGGAACGACAGAAAGAATGGCATCGATACCCGTAAAATCTTCAGTTTCCAGTGTATGGATCACACTACGAGTACAATTGCTGCTTACACCCATTACAATAGGAATACGGCCATTAACTCTATCTATTACTAAATCTTTTATCTGATGTTTTTCGTCTTCGCTGAGGGTGGGAGTTTCGGCTGTAGTAGCCAAAATACAAAGAAAGTCTGTGCTGTTTTGCAGCAAATAATCGACTAAACGCCTAAGCGCATCATAGTCTACGCTTTCGTCTTCTTTAAATGGAGTAATCAAAGCGACCCCGAGTCCTCTAAGTCTTGTTTGTATCATATGATATTATTTCTTTGTGTCGCAAAAATACGAAAAATTCTGATGTTATGAAATTAGTTCAAGGAAATCATCTTCACTTTTAATCTCTATTCCTAATTTTTGTGCTTTTTCATACTTAGCCGGTCCCATATTCTCACCTGCTAAAATAAAAGTAGTCTTTGCCGATATGCTTCCCGTATTCTTTCCACCATTTTGCTCTATAAGTTCTTTATATTCATCGCGTGAGTGATATTTGAAAACACCACTTATCACGATAACCTGATCTTTGAGTTTATCGGTTTGTTGTGTTGTATCGCTCTCACTACGACTAAATTGCAAACCGGCTGAGCGAAGACGATTGATGAGTCGAATATTCTTTTCGTCGGCAAAGTAGTCGATGATACTTTGAGCTATCTTCTCTCCTACTTCTTCTACACTCATAAGTTGCTCTTTTGAAGCGCCCGCCAGTTGGTCTATATTGGCAAACGATTTGCCCAGAATCTTTGCCGTTGTTGTGCCTACAAAACGTATGCCTAACGCAAAGATGACTCTATCGAACGGAATTTCTCTACTTTTCGCTATTCCTTCTACAATATTTACTGCCGATTTTGTCCCCATCCTATCAAGACCTTTTATCTGGATAGCTTTCAAATCGTACAAATCTGCCGGATCATGAATTAAATCAAGACGATAGAATAAGTCCACCGTTTCGGGTCCCAATCCGTCAATATTCATTGCTTTGCGACTGATAAAATGTTCTATCATTCCCTTTATTTGTGGAGGACAAGCTGTCTGGTTGGGACAATAGTGGGCAGCCTCGCCTTCATATCTCACCAACTTTGTACCACACTCGGGGCATTGGGTGATGAAAGACACTTTTTCTCCCAATTCAGATGTTCTGCTATTTTTATCTACCCCCGTGATTTTAGGGATTATTTCGCCCCCCTTTTCTACATAGACCATATCGCCGATATGCAGATCGAGTCCTTCGATGATGTCTGCATTGTGAAGAGAAGCTCGTTTGACAACTGTTCCCGAGAGTTGTACAGGGTCCAAGTTGGCTACCGGAGTGATGGCCCCTGTCCTTCCTACCTGATATGTTACTTTGTTCAATCGGGTGAGCGCTCTTTCTGCCTGAAATTTGTAGGCTATTGCCCATCGGGGAGATTTAGCGGTACTGGCAAGATTGAGTTGCTGACGGCGACTGTTTACTTTGAGTACAATGCCGTCTGTTGCAACCGGAAGATTCTTGCGTTCTATGTCCCAATAGTTGATATAATCGAATATTTCCTGAAGTGTGCGGCACTTCTTCATGTTTTTGGATATTTTGAATCCCCATTTTGCCGCTTCTTGCAAGTTTTCGTAATGGCCATCGTGCGGAAGGTTTTCACCCAATACATAATACAAGTAAGAGTCCAACTTTCGGGAAGCCACCAATTGAGAATTTTGTGATTTGAGTGTTCCCGAAGCTGCATTACGCGGATTGGCAAATAGTTGTTCTTCACGCTCTTCACGTTCTTTATTGAGTTGCTCGAACACAGTCCAAGGCATCAATACTTCACCACGCATTTCAAAGGAATCGGGGTAACCGGAACCGGTCAATTTCAGAGGTATGGCATGAATGGTCTTTACGTTATTCGTCACATCGTCGCCCTGTTCGCCGTCACCTCTTGTTACGGCTTGAATTAATCGGCCCTGTTCGTAGGTCAAAGAAATGGACGTACCGTCGAATTTCAGTTCGCAGCAGATTTCAAAATCCTCTCCGCCAAGCAACCCCTTTACGCGTTCATAAAATTCAGAGACATCGTTTTCGGAGTATGTGTTTGCCAGTGAAAGCATTGGATATTTATGTTTCACCTGTTTGAATTCAGAGCTCAAGTCACTGCCTACCCGCATCGTCGGAGATGTTTCATCCATAAATTCAGGATACTGTTCCTCTAAGCTTTGAAGCTCATGCATCATGTCGTCAAAATCTTTATCGGAGATAGTCGGAGCATTGAGAACATAATAGCTATAGTTATGCTGATGCAGCGCTGTACGGAGCTGATCTATTCTGTCTTTTATAAATAAATCCATATTTCTAGGAGTGTTGATATCTGCCTACAAATTTACTAAATTATTGCGCTATTTCCATGTTCTTTTCGAATATCTTTCGTGATTATCGATCTCGTTATTCCATATCTATAGCCGGCGATTATGGATGTAAGGTAGACCAAGGTATAGAGCCGTTGCAGCAACTTCTATATGTTCTTCCGATGACATATGGACGTGGCTTGCGACTCACGGCCGTGAGTCGCAAGTTTCATATGGGAGAAATTTTATTTTCGTCCTTATGTAAATTTGAAAACTTAAGGACTAAAACATTTTTAGTTCCTGATGGCATTTTGAAGCTATTAATTTTGTACTTTTGCGGAAAATAAACACTATGCGGATTGATATTATTACTGTTTTGCCCGAGATGCTGGAAGGATTTTTTAATTGTTCTATCATGAAGCGGGCTCAAACAAAAGGGCTTGTTGAGATTAAAATTCACAATCTTCGAGACTATACGGAAGACAAGTACCGCCGTGTAGATGATTATCCTTTTGGTGGATTTGCAGGAATGGTCATGAAGATAGAGCCGATAGAACGTTGTATTAAGGCTTTGCAGGCCGAACGTGAATATGATGACGTGATTTTCACTACGCCCGATGGAGAACAATTCAATCAGCCCATGGCCAATACTCTATCGCTTGCGCAGAATCTTATTATTCTTTGCGGGCATTTCAAGGGGATTGATTACCGAATTAGAGAACATTTGATAACGAAAGAGATTAGTATCGGTGACTATGTGTTGACCGGTGGCGAAATTGCCGCCGCTGCAATAGCCGATGCCGTAGTTCGGATTATTCCGGGTGTTATATCGGACGATCAATCTGCACTGTCCGATTCTTTTCAAGATAACTTATTGGCAGCGCCCGTTTACACTCGTCCCGCAGATTATAAGGGATGGAAAGTGCCCGATATATTACTCTCCGGTCATGAAGCCAAAATAAAAGAATGGGAATTGCAACAGTCTATAGAACGAACAAAGAAACTTAGACCTGACTTGTTGAAAGACTAATAAAGTAAAAAAAAGAATGAGGCTAATAGATTTAATTCCATTAGCCTCATTCTTTTTTTTAATGATCCTCTACTGATACATTCTTTCTCTAATTTCTTTGATGTGATCCGAAGTGATGTATTCGTCATATTCCATCATCTTATCAATAATACCGTTCGGTGTTAGTTCGATAATTCGATTTGAGACTGTTTCTATCATTTCGTGGTCGTGCGAAGAGAAAAGGACTACGCCTTTATATGTTTTCAGATTATTGTTGAATGCCTGAATAGATTCCAAATCCAAATGGTTGGTCGGGGTGTCGAGAATCAAACAGTTGGCATTTTTCAACTGCATTCTAGCTATCATACAACGCATCTTTTCGCCACCCGATAATACACTGGCTTTCTTTAGAACTTCTTCGCCCGAAAAAAGCATTCGTCCCAAAAATCCTTTAATGTAAACTTCGTTGCCTTCTCCAAACTGGCTAAGCCAATCTATTAGATTAAGATCCGTATTAAAGAATTGTGTATTGTCTAGTGGTAAATATGCGGTGGTAATAGTAACTCCCCAATCGTATGTTCCGGCATCGGCTTTCATGTTGCCGTTGATGATTTCGAAAAAGGATGTCATCGCACGAGGGTCGTGAGAGATGAATACAATTCGATCTCCCTTCTCGGCGGTGAAGTTCACATTATCAAATAATACTGTTCCGTCATCAGATATTTTCTTTAATCCTTTTACTTCCAATATCTGGTTGCCCGGCTCTCTATCCATGCTAAAGATGATGCCCGGATATTTGCGGGAAGAAGGCTGTATGTCTCCAACATTGAGTTTCTCCAACATCTTTTTGCGGCTGGTGGTCTGTTTACTTTTTGCCACATTGGCACTGAAACGGCGGATGAACTCTTCCAACTCTTTTCTTTTCTCATCAGCTTTCTGTTTTTGATTTTGCTGTTGACGCAGTGCCAACTGGCTTGATTCATACCAAAAGCTGTAGTTACCGGAAAACGTTGTTACTTTGTTATAGTCTATATCGATAGTATGTGTAGATACCGAATCAAGGAAGTGTCGGTCATGGCTCACTACCAATACCGTATGTTCAAAATTGGCCAAATAATCTTCGAGCCAGGTAACGGTATCCATATCCAAGTCATTGGTAGGCTCATCGAGCAGCAAGTTGTCGGGATTACCGAATAGAGCTTGAGCCAACAAAACGCGCACCTTTTCTTTATTGCTCAATTCGCTCATCAGTAGTCCGTGCTTTGCCTCTTTAATCCCAAGGCCGCTCAATAATGTTGCAGCGTCGTTCTCGGCATTGTATCCATCCATTTCGGCAAATTTCTCTTCCAGTTCGGCTACCTTTATGCCGTCTTCTTCATTAAAATCGGCTTTTGAATAAAGCTCTTCACGGCGTTTCATGATGTCCCATAACACCGAATGGCCTATCAGTACGGTGTCCAACACCGTAAATGCATCAAACTTAAAGTGATCTTGACTTAACACAGAAAGGCGTTCGCCCGACCCCAACGTTATCACTCCTTTGGTTGGTTCCAATTCACCTGAAATAGCTTTTAATAAGGTAGACTTACCAGCGCCGTTTGCACCGATGACACCATAACAATTGCCATTTGTAAATTTTAGGTTTACATCTTTAAATAATACTCTTTTACCAAATTGAATCGCTAAATCAGAAACTGTTATCATTCTATATTCTTCTTAAATTTTGCGCAAAGGTACGAATTATTTTGGTATAAAGCGGTATTACACAGAAGTTATATTCCAATGTTTTAATCTCTGTTTGGAAATCTGAAGAATGATAATTGGATGTATTATATGACATTTTGAAAAGAAACAAATATGTCGTTTATGTTTTTAGTTAAGTGTGAGTTTGTATTTTCCCGAATGAATTCAATTAGCTATATTTGCTTATTCAGATGTTAGAAGTCTCAATTTATTTATCTATTTTTGCAAAATATAATATTTCAATGCCGCTAGTGGCAAAGTTATTGTTCGATAATTTAAAACAATGAAAATAAAAAATATATTTAGAAATATGGATTCAAAAGAAAAGAGGACGACCACTTCGAGTGATGAAAAATGCACAGAAGCAAAAGAAACTGTGCAACAGGATACTGCTCAGGATAATTCGCAGCAACAGAATGCTTCGGAAGCAGACAAAAAGACTTATGAAGAAACCGAATGTCATCATTCAGAAGACAAATCATTAGAAAATAAGAAAGAAGACAGTGTTGAAGAGGATCATGTTCCCGACGAAACGGAGCCTTTGACTAAAGAAGAGGAACTGACAAAACAACTTGAATCGGTACAGAAAGAATTGGATGAAGAGAAAGATCGGTATTTGCGTTTGGCTGCGGAATTCGATAACTATCGTCGCCGCACGATGAAAGAAAAGACGGAGCTTATACTGAATGGTTCAGAGAAATGCATCAACAGTATACTGCCGGTACTTGATGATTTGGAAAGGGCTTTGTCCAATATGCAGAATACAGAGGATGTAAAAGCGATAAGCGAAGGGGTAGAATTGATATATAATAAGTTTATTCAGGTACTAGCCTCTCTCGGGGTGAAAGAAATAGAAACATCCGACAAGGTTCTTGATACCGATTATCATGAGGCTATAGCTCTTGTTCCTGTTCAGGACGAAAATCAGAAAGGTAAGATTATCGATTGCACTCAAAAAGGGTATACACTAAATGAGAAAGTAATTCGCCATGCAAAGGTGGTGATAGGACAATAATATATTATGGCTGAAAAAAGAGATTATTATGAAGTGCTGGAGGTCAGCAAGACTGCCACACCAGACGAGATAAAGAAAGCATACCGTAAAAAAGCTATTCAGTATCATCCCGACCGCAATCCAGGCGATAAATCTGCCGAAGCAAATTTTAAAGAAGCGGCCGAGGCTTATGAAGTACTAAGCGATCCACAGAAACGTGCTCAATACGACCAATTCGGCTTTGCCGGAGTAAGCGGAGCTGCTGGCAATGGAGGACCGTTCGGCGGAGGATTCAGTGGCGGAAGTATGTCTATGGATGATATCTTTTCAATGTTCGGTGATATTTTCGGCGGACACGAAGGAGGTTTCGGTGGTGGCTTTGGGGGCTTCGGAGGATTCGGCGGTGGACGCAGTAATTCGTCGCAGCAACGTATGTTTCGTGGCTCCGATCTTCGCGTGAAAGTAAAACTGAACTTGCAGGAGGTATCGAAAGGTGTCGAGAAGAAGTTTAAATTAAAGAAATATGTACCTTGCTCTCATTGCAATGGCAGTGGTGCTGAAGGTTCGGGCGGAACAGAAACGTGTCCTACTTGTCATGGTAGCGGTACGGTTATCCGAAATCAGCAGACCATTCTGGGAACCATGCAGACTCGGACAAATTGTCCACAATGTGGTGGCGAAGGCAAAATCATTAAGAACAAGTGCAAAGCATGTGGTGGTGATGGCATTGTATATGGTGAAGAAGTCGTAACAGTAAAGATTCCTGCCGGTGTAGGCCAGGGAATGCAATTCTCGATGACCGGCAAAGGCAATGCCGGAAAACATAACGGCGTTTCTGGAGACTTGATTATCGCTATCGATGAAGAGCCCAATGCAGAATTAGTTCGCGATGGAAACAATGTGGTATATAACCTATTGCTCAGCTTCCCCACTGCCGCTATCGGTGGTAATGTCGAAATTCCGACGATTGACGGACATGCCAAAGTTAAGATAGAACCGGGAACTCAGCCCGGGAAAGTACTTCGCTTAAGAGGCAAAGGTATTCCGGATGTAAATGGGTATGGTACGGGAGATTTATTGGTGAATGTCAGTATTTACGTTCCGGAAAGCTTGAATCGGGAAGAAAAAGAAGCATTGGAAAAAATGGAGGCATCCAGTAACTTTACGCCGACTTCTTCGGTGAAAGAAAAGATCTTTCAAAAGTTTCGCAGCTGGTTCGATTAATTGATAAATTGAAAGAAGGACAACTGCTGTCCTTAATATAGACACAATAAAGCCGACTTCGCTATGAAGCCGGCTTTATTGTGTCTATCCTATACCTTTATATCTCAACTCGATATGTTCAATGACTGCTTTTCAAGTCAAAGCTTAAAGTGTGAGTATTTATTAGCTTATGGTGAGAAATTCTGTATGATGAGAACTTCTTGTTATCCAATGTTATTTTGTCAATATAGATGTCGCCAGCCTTTTTCCGATTGGCCTTTATGATCAAATCACCGTTAGGATAATATTTTTTATCTAAGTGAATAGTCACTTTATCAAAAGCGGGAGTCGTAAGAGTATAATAAGGAGAACTCGGACAATCGGGATAAAGTCCCATCATGGAAAAGACTACCCAAGCAGACATTGTTCCCGTATCATCGTTGCCGGGTATTCCATCCGGTTTATCGGAGTAGTATTTCTTCATCAGCCGTTGCACCTCGTATTGTGTTCTCCACTCCTCTCCCTTGAAGTAACTGAACAGGTACGGGTAAGCAATATCCGGTTCGTTGGCAGGATCATACAAATCATTATCAAATACGTATTGCAGTTTTTGTACAAAAGATTTGCTGCCGCCCATCAATTTAGCGAGTCCCGATACATCGAATGGTACATAGAACGTATAATTCCAAGCACTGCCTTCGTGAAATCCCGGTGCATTAGAGAAGTTGGCTCCTGCTTTCGCATCAAAAGGCTTATAGAAACTACCATCCTTATTGATAGGCCTAAGTGTTTCCGATTCTTTAGAATAATAATGCTTATAACCCATTGATTGTTTCATGAAACGCTTGGCATCGGCTTTGTGTCCCAGAGAGTCGGCTATCACAGAAAGCGCATTGTCGGCAACATAATATTCAAGTGCGTGAGAGACAGAATTATCCCCCGAAAGATCACCCGAAAATACTCCCAATGGAATATATCCATTTTTAAGATAAGGGTCGATATCAGGGCGTTGCTTATTTGCTATCGCAGATGTTGTTGCTGATTTTATAAAAGCTTTATAGGCCGTTTCAATATCAAAATCGCGTAGTCCTTTAACCCATGTATCAACGATTGTTGGGATAGAAGGATCTCCTTCCATTGTAAAAGTCTCTCTTCCGAAAAGTTCCCATTTGGGCAACCATCCCCATTCCTTATACATATCAATCATAGAACGTACCATTTCTGTTTGTTTTTCCGGATAAGCCAATGTCATTAACTGGCTCAGATTACGATACGTATCCCACAATGAAAAGACTGTATAGCGATTGCCTTTTGTATTGCCGATTTCATAACTTTCCATCTTTGGATAGTCGCCATTTACGTCTTGCAATATATTGGGGTGAATCTGTGTATGATAGAGCGCAGTGTAGAATATTCTTTTTTGTGCTTCACTTCCTCCCTCTACAGATATACGATTCAAACAAGATTCCCATGAAGATTGTGCCGATGCGAGTACTTTATTAAAATTGAATTCAGGTTGTTCGGCATCCAAATTCTTTCGAGCATTTTCTGTCGATACAAATGATACTCCTATTTGTACTTCAATTTGTTCATCCTCAGAACAGTCATAGCTGAAATAATAACCAACATCATCTCCTGCCAATTCTTTACCATAATGCTTGTATAGCTTATAGTTTCCATCGTCCGGATCCCAGTCGGCTTCTACTCCATGTTTTAATGGTTGCTTTTTCCAAAAGCCACATTCAACAGGCTTTTTGGATACACGCATTACGAAATAAATAGGAAATACGGCTTGCGGATTATAACAAAAGGTGCCGAGTAATTTAGATCCTTCTATTTCTGTATCGCTCACACGGCGTACCATAGCCCCCGATTCGTTAGTCAATCCTTCGCCAAGATTAATAAGTATATGGCTTTTGCCTTTATGAAAAGTATAACGCTCGGCAGAAGTACGCAGTGTAGATGTCACTTCGCATTGAATATCATATTTCGTCAGTATGTTGGAATAATAGCCCGGTGTTGCCTTTTCGGCCTTATATTCAGAACCGTAGCTATGATAATCGACATTTAAATCGCCCATCGTAGGCATGACTAACAATGTACCCATCTCGGGGCAGCCAACTCCGCTTAGAGTGACATGGGCAAAGCCTGTGAAATATTTATTGGAATACTCATAAGGTGCCGACCACCAACGAGCATCTTTATCATACTTATTAAGATCTGATCCCATCACGTTGAAAGGAACAACAGACATAAGTCCGTTGGGGCATACAGCACCAGGATTACAAACCGAGAAGTTGGTTGTTCCGATAAAAGGATCAACATAATCTATCGTCTTCTTTTGGGCCTTAACTTCTCCCATGCTCAACAGAAGAATGGCAATAAAATATATTCTGTATTTTATGGTATTCATAAATATTATTTTTTACTTGAAGTAAATAATTTCAAAGTCCTTTCCTTCAGCATATTCAGCAACTGTGTTTTGCATCATTTCAACAGCTTCAGGTAGATGTTCGCCTCCGTCATATCCATTAATAATGGTTAGAATATGCTTGGTAGATACGTCCATCTTGGTACGTTCATTATCACTGGTTGGAGTTCCAATACCTCCTATTGCATCACGGTATACAGGGAGGTTCTCTATGTTCAACATTCCCCGTCCGATACCTTCGTAAGGCTCTTCATTACGTCCTATGCCCAATTCAATAAGATTGCCTTGAATTTTATCGGCGTCGAATCCACCTATTGAATATCCGGTACGGAGAGAAACTAGATTGACTAAATCGACAAGTGTATCTATTTGATACAATTCCAGTCCGCGGAGCAGGCGGCGTCGCAACGCTTCGGACGAGACTCTGTATCTGGCAGGATCTTTTCCGCACTTTTTATATCCTTCACGAGTGGCTGCAATAGCCGACTGTTGCTTTATATCTTCTATTTTGCTTGTAGACAACAGTTCTTTAGTAAAGTCATTTATTTCGTTCCATAAAGTTTCACAATAAGTCGTATTGTTTGCCGAAGCGTAAAGGGCAACGCCACGAAAGTCGGGACATTTTTCTTTAAATACAGGGGATACCGTTATTTCGAACATGATACTGATTGGTTTATCATAATCCCCGACAGAATACGGCCGGAGTTTATTCCAAGCCGACGTGCCGAGAAGAAATCTTCATTATTTATATATGTGCATATTCCCGAGACCTCTATTTGACTGGTTGGGACGCCGAAGCTTTCCAGCTGTATGGTATTGGCTTTCCACAAATCGATATGATGTTTGAGTGTAGATTCGTTCCAAATAGAAATCAGCGGCATCGGAAATCCTTCTTTTTTAAAAGCGTCATACACTTCCTCCCCTATTTCAAAGGCATCGACAGAGATACTTGGCCCTATACAGGCATAAACGTCATCCCCATTGGTACCATACGTTTTATTCATCTGTTCTAAAGAACGAAAAAGTATCTGTTGAACCGTTCCCCGCCAACCCGAATGAACGGCAGCTACGACTTGGTGTCGTCTATCGTATAATAAAATAGGTACACAATCAGCCGTCGAAACACAAACAGCATAACCTGCCACATCGGTACAAAGAGCATCAACTCCCCGAAGTTGTTCTTCCTGTACTTCTTTCGGTAACTCCAAGAAATCACGATCTATGATTCTTATATTTACACCGTGTACCTGACGGGGACGAAACAAACCTTTAGGATATTGAGGAAGCGAAGATCTAAGCTTCTCTAGGTTCTTTTCTACCGTCGGCATGTCGTCACCGCTATAGGGAGAAGGATTAAAAGTGGCATACTTTCCTTCGCTATATCCACCGTGACGGGAAGTTACAAAATTGGTTATATTCTTGCAGAACGGCTCAAAAAGATCAAACTTCCACAAACTTCTATCAGAGCAAATCAGGTTCATACGTCTTGATTGGGCTCTTCCTCATATTCAAACTCAAAGTCGTCGTCATCACCGTCAGCATCTGCAAGTAAATCATGATCTTCGCCCATTACTTTTAATTCTTCGGGCAACTTATCAAGGTCTTTGGGTTGATGTACGATATTCTTTTCCAAACGATTGGAATCATCGTTCAGCTCTTTCCATAAAATATCTTTCAACTCCGTAATTCCTTGCTCCATCAGTGATGAGATGAAAACATGTGGAACGCCTTCCGGTAATGTCGGCTCTATTTCAGCGATCAGCTCTTCATCAAGCATATCGCTTTTTGTTATTGCTAAAACCCTACCCTTATCGAGCATGTCGGGATTGAACTTCTGGAGTTCGTTGAGCAATACTTTGTATTCGGTTGCTATATCGTCAGCATCAGCCGGAACCATAAAGAGTAGTACTGAATTGCGTTCAATATGCCGCAAAAAACGTAGTCCCAGACCTTTACCTTCACTTGCGCCTTCGATAATACCTGGAATATCGGCCATCACAAAAGATTTCCCATCGCGATAAGAAACGATTCCCAGATTAGGTTCAAGGGTTGTAAAAGCATAATCGGCTATTTTGGGGTGGGCAGCCGAAACAGTAGACAATAAGGTAGACTTACCGGCATTCGGCAATCCTACCAACCCTACGTCAGCAAGCAGTTTCAGTTCGAGAATCACAGTCTTTTCTTGCATCGGTTCGCCCGGTTGGGCAAAACGTGGAGCTTGCTGGGTTGCAGTCTTGAAGAAAGAGTTGCCTTTACCCCCACGACCTCCATTGAGCAAGATGATTTCTTGACCGTCTTCAGTCACATCGCATAGATATTCTCCTGTTTCTGCATTATAAGCTACCGTTCCGCAGGGCACTTCTATTATTTTATCTTCACCGTCGGCACCGGTGCTCGTGCTTTTTCCACCCGAGCCTCCGTGTCCGGCAAAAATATGGCGGTCGTATCGAAGATGAATGAGTGTCCAATAGTTTCGGTTGCCACGCAAGATGACATGTCCTCCTCTTCCACCATTGCCTCCGTCGGGGCCACCCATCGGAATGTATTTCACCCGCCGCATGTGAGTAGAGCCTCTACCACCCTTACCCGAGCGACAGTGAATCTTCACATAATCCACAAAATTTGATTCCGGCATAATAATTTGTTTTTATTTTTTAGAATCTATAGCTTGACAAATCGAATCGAAAATCGAATCGATTGTTCCTATACCTTTAATATACTGATATGTTCCTTCTGTCTTATAAAAGTCCACCAAAGGAGCTGTCTGAGTGTGATAAACGAGTAGACGCTTTTTTATTGTCTCTTCGTTATCATCGGCACGTCCGCTTTCTTTGCCTCTTAATATCAAGCGTTTCATCAGTTCTTCTTCCGGAACTTCGAGATCAAGCATGACAGTAATGTCTTGATCGCGTTCTTTCAACATTTTCTTGAGAGCTTCTGCCTGTGGGATAGTGCGAGGAAAACCGTCGAAAATAACGCCTTTGCTCTCTTTGAAACTGTCAAGTACGCTTGCTAATATTTTAATCATCAATTCGTCAGGAATCAATTGGCCTTCATCGATATAACTTTTAGCCAACTTACCAAGTTCGGTACCACCTTTGATTTCGCCACGGAGAACATCTCCGGTTGATATGTGGTTAATCCCGTATTTTGCAACGATACCTTCGCTTTGCGTTCCCTTTCCTGAACCGGGAGCGCCAAAAATTACAATATTCAACATCTTCTCTTTATATAATAAAAAATTAAAAATTACTCAACTACTGTGTAAATATCGGGCAAATTTCTTCCAAGTCCGTCGTAATCGAGGCCATAACCAACAATGAAATCATTGGGAATAGACAAGACCTTATATTCTATATTCAATTTTACTTTCAACTTTTGCTCTTTTACCAATAAAGCTGCGATATGAATCTCTTTCGGGTTTCGAGTACCCAATGTTTCGATAAGCCTTTCCATGGTAAGTCCGGTATCTACTATATCTTCGACAATGACAACGGTACGGCCTGTAATATCTTCATTTAAACCGATAACCTCTTTTACGGTTCCTGTCGAAGTGATGCCCTGATACGAGGCCAATTTGACGAACGAAATTTCGCATGGAATCGTGATCCGTTTAAATAAATCTGCCGCAAAAATAAAAGCACCGTTTAACACACCGATAAATAGTGGATTTTTGTCTGCCAAATCTTTATTGATACATTCTGCAACTTCTGTTACACCTTTTAGGATTTCACTTTCGGGAATAGAAAGCGTAAATTTTTTGTCTTTTACTTGAACAATTTTCATACTCTTAATACAAATTCTTAGGGCAAAAGTACTACTTTTCTGGCACATTCGCCCATTGTATTTGTTTTTTTAATTTAAATATTAAATATCCTACGATAAAAGTACTTACCTTTGTAGCGGAAACAATTACATATTTTATCATTATGAAAAGAGTAAAACTATTATCAATTTTATTGAGTGCATTATTAGTTGTCAGTAGTTGTGGTACAACCAGTAACACTGGCAAAGGTGCAGGTATTGGAGCAGCTGCCGGCGCAGGCTTGGGCGCTATTATCGGTGCAATTGCCGGCCACGGTAAAGGTGCTATTATCGGTGCAGCTATCGGTACAGCTGTAGGGGCTGGAACAGGTGCAGTGATTGGTAAGAAGATGGATAAAAAAGCGGCCGAAGCTGCAAAAATCAAGAATGCTCAGGTAGAGACTGTAACAGACAAAAACGGTCTGGAAGCCGTTAAAGTTACATTTGACTCGGGAATTCTTTTTGCTTTCAATAAGTCCGATTTGAATGTTGCTTCTCAAAATTCATTAACCCAGTTTGCTAAGTTGCTTACAGAGGACCAAGATGTAGACATTGACATTTACGGATATACCGACAAAGTAGGGACGCAAGAAGCTAATTTGAAAGTTTCTACAGACCGTGCCAATTCTGTTCGCAACTATTTGTCTATGAAAGGAGTTGTTCCATCTCAGTTCAAAAGTATTCAGGGATTGGGATACAGCCAATATGATGAGACAAAAACTGCAGCTCAGAATAGAAAAGTAGAAATTTATATGTACGCCAACCAAAACATGATCAATAAAGCCAACAATGAGGCGGCTGGCAATAATTAAGTATTCAAATTTATAGAAGTATCACTGTGATAGGAAAAATAATTTTTAGAATCATCCGCGATTTACTAATCTTCTTTTTCGTCTCGACTTTTGCGGCGATAATATGGTATCGTTTTTTTCCGGTACATATCACTCCATTAATGGTCGAGAGATACTTCGAACAACTACATTCAGACGGACCCGTTCGGTGGAAACACCAATGGGTTTCGTTTGATAAAATATCGCCCCACATGCCAATGGCTGTCATTGCTTCCGAAGACAATAGGTTCCCCTATCACCATGGATTCGATGTCGTTGAAATCCAAAGAGCGGTCGAAGAAAAAATGGACGGAGGGCGTAGTCGCGGAGCAAGTACCATCAGCCAACAAACAGCAAAGAATGTGTTTCTATGGCCTGCATCCAACTGGATTCGTAAAGGCTTTGAGGCTTATTTTACGTTCATGATAGAGACGTTTTGGTCCAAGCAACGCATCATGGAAGTTTATCTGAATTCGATTGAAATGGGAAGAGGCCTTTATGGAGTTCAGGCAACTGCCAAGTATAATTTTGAAACGACAGCATCCGAACTAACGACAGGACAATGCGCTCTAATTGCCGCAACTTTGCCTAATCCTCTCATCTTTGATTCGGCCCATCCCTCTCCTTATATGTTACGTCGTAAGATAAAGATCATGCACATTATGAAGCTATTACCCAAATTTCCGCCTGTAGAAAAGGGAGAATCAACAACTTCTACCCCGCGTCATCATCGGCATCATCACGAATAAATATCAGTCTCAAACCATTAATCGGGAAAAGCCAAGCAAATGTATAATGACTATTTATCGTACGATAGAGGAAATTTCACAACAGAAAATGATTTGATCCTATTCTAGAGTAAAAAGTCATTTTACCCGCCCATTTTCTTGAAAAAGCAAGAAAATAGGCTTTTTTTCTGCTTTTTCAATTTTGCCTTAATTTCTGCTATTAACGGTAACAACTGACACTATTTATACCAGCAGCTTATTTTTCATAGCAAAGTGATTTTACGGAACATCCTAATAATCAAAAAATGGATGAAAAAAGTGAATTTTCTTCATTTTATAAAAAGGCTCTACAGTATATTTAAAGTTGGATTCATTTTTTGAATCGGGGTGTTCGGGGTGTTCTTTCTATAGGAGATTATTACTTTTTTTATTTGTAAATATAAAAGATCATGTTGTACTATCATAATGATAGTACTAAATATTGACAAAGTAAAAAAACACAAAAAGTCTCTAAGGAAATACACCCCGAACACCCCGATACATAGTAAAACATTGCAACAAATCGCAACTAAAATAAAAGCATTCTTCATCACCTCTTATGCAGTCGTGCAAGTTGACATGTACTGAATAAGTTGACACAAACTTATTCAAAAATGAGAAATAATAAAAAGATTGACGATCAGATTCGTCTAGAGATTTTAAACTCTTACCTTCATGGAAGCAAGGGTAAGTATACCCTTGAAAAAGAAAATGGTATATCCAGAGGTTCAATTCGGAATTGGCTTCGTATCTTTGGGCTTGAAGACAAACCATTCCCATTAAATATGAAGGATAAAGCTGTAACAACCGGTACAGAGGATGTCTCTTCAGAAGAAGACATCACCTCTTTGAAAGTGCGCATTAAGGAATTGGAATCTGAGCTGAAGCGTGCAGAGATGGCCCGTGACGTTTATGATTGCATGATTGACCTGGCTGAAGAGAAGTATCACATCAAGGTACGAAAAAACTCCGATGTCAAGTAGTAGGTTGCTTGTCACAAAAGGCGGGTAAAGGTATGAGTTATACCATATCCGCCCTTTGCGGACTGCTTGACATTTCCCGACAAGGGTACTACAAGCACAAAGAAACAAATGCCGAACAAGATGTACTTATAAGCAGCATCACGTATTACTGTCAATTTCTGCGTCAGGAGCTTCCCCGAAGCGGTTGCCGCGAGCTTTACAGTCTGTGTAAGTCTCGGTTCGGAGAAAAGTTCACGATAGGACGCGACCAATTTATCGATGTCCTTCGGGCCAACGGGATGATGCTGCGCCGCAGACGTTACAGACCTCGTACGACCAACTCCGATCATCCATATCGGATCTATCCGGATTTGCTTAACACATCTCCTAAATACGTGGCCTGTGGTGTTTGCCGCATGATGGTGGGTGACATCACTTATATATCCACGAAAGAAGGATTTGCCTATCTTTCGCTGCTGACGGATGTCTTCAGCCGCATCATTGTGGGATATGCCCTCTTTCGGACTCTTGAAGCGGAAGGACCGGCAAAAGCGTTGATGATGGCGTGCAGATTTTATAAAGGTCAGGGATTCAACCTTTCAGGTCTTATCCACCATTCCGACCGAGGTGTGCAGTATGCATCAAAAGGTTATGTGTCACAGCTCAAAGAAAGAGGAATCGCTATCAGTATGACGCAAACGGGCGACCCCTTGCACAATGCACTGGCCGAGAGGATGAACAATACCGTTAAGAACGGATGGCTCTTCGATTATGAGAATAAAACATTTGATGAAGCCTTGGAAGGTGTCGCCAGATCCATATATCTCTACAATTGGGCACGACCGCACCAAGCTCTGGCAATGAAAACACCGATGCAAATGCTCCCGGGAGAACATCCAAACCCACTTTGTTCAGCTGATGCTTTAAAGCATCAGCTGAACAAAACAAACTATAAAGAACAAACAATACTTGTTTGTCAATAAAAATAGGATTAACTTTGCAGAGTTGACAACTACTTTAGGTATACATGATTGTAATTGTCAACTCCCTTAGGTTTACTAGTGTTTAACTGTCAACCAAATTCAGTACACCACAAGTATTATCCGCAATCCCAAAAAATGATAAGGACGAAAATAAAAGTTTGTCCTTATGAAAATGAAAATTCGTCCATACGAAAATATATTTTCATATGGACGAATTTCTATCTGTGTATCAGCGTATTGCACGCCTTATTCCGATCGTAGTTGACAAATGTACCCTGTTGCCCACTACTTGCCTATCATCCTTTTTTCGGACAGATGTTGGGGCAATCGCTTCGTATTCCGTTTGATTATGACCTTTACCCACAACCAACTATGACTTGTTTGGAAAACACAATTAACGCACGCATCACGGAGGAGTATAAATTATTCAGGTTTACGTTGCATGGTTAATATCTTCGTTGCAAAATGATAATATGACAACTTATTTACTATTGTCTTCTTGATCGTCAAAATCAAATTCTTCATCAATGTATTCAGGAGCGACAAAATCATCCAATTCGCGGCGTTCCTTTTTTGTGGGCCTTCCAGTTCCTCTCGACCGATCTACAAAGCCACTTATTTTGCTCATTTCCAAAAGTTCGTATTGCTCATGCGATGTTACATTTTCCATCACTTCAGGAACTAGCTTTGCTCCCACTCTATTTTCTATCGCTTGCAATACTTTGAAAGAATATGTGATGGGAGTCTTGCGTACATTTATAATGTCGCCCGGCTTAACGGCATGCGATGCCTTGACTGCCGAATCCCCTATTTTCACCCTGCCTATTTTGCAGGCATTGGCAGCAATAGTTCTCGTTTTGAAGATACGTGCGGCCCACAGCCATTTGTCTATACGAGCTTCTTCTTTCATGGCTTTTTATATTACTTCTTATGATTGAATTGATTCATGGTGATTTCAAGTCCTGCCAGACAAAAACTTTTAATGATTTCTCCGCAACTATATTCTAAATCGGGCATTTTCTGCATACTTTCGTCATCAAATTTACTGAGAACAAAATCTATTTGGTGACCTTTTGCAAAATTGTTTCCCGTTCCGAAGCGAAGGCGGGCATATTGTTCAGTTCCCAGATTTTCTGTAATATTTTTTAATCCGTTATGACCGCCTGCACTCCCTTTCCCCCTGAGTCGGAGCGAACCGAAAGGTATGGCAAAATCGTCTACAATGACAAGCAAATGTTCAATAGGTATATTTTCTTTGTTCATCCAATAACGTACGGCCATGCCACTCAAATTCATAAAGGTAGATGGCTTAAGCAGGAATATTTGCCTACCTTTCAAGGATGTTTTGGCTATGGAGCCATAACGCTTATCTTCGAATGGCGCTACGTTGAGACGGGCAAATTCGTCGAGTACCATAAAACCCGCATTGTGATGGGTGTTTTCGTATTCAAAACCAATATTGCCAAGGCCGGCTATTAAAAACTTTTCCATAAATTGAAGTAAAAAAGCAGAAAACGCAGATTATTGCTCCAAAGAACGTTTATGCGCTCCAGCAATAATCTGCGTTTATATTATGATGTTAGATTACTGTTTCTACTATTCAGCAGCAGAAGCTTCAGCGTCTTCTGTTGTAGCGGTAGTATCAACGGAGTTACGAGTTGCCTTGATAGAGCATACGACAGCATCTTTGGGATTGACCAATTCCAAACCGTCGAATGACAGTTCACCAACCTTAACGGCTTTACCTAGACCCATTTTAGAAACATTGATAGTCAATTTTTCGGGAATAGCAGTATATAGAGCGCGAACTTTCAGACGGCGCATCTGATGTTGCATTTTACCACCGGCTTGAACACCGGGAGCCAAACCTGCGAGTTCTACAGGTACATTCATTACGATAGGTTTCGACTCATCGATTTCATAAAAGTCAACGTGAAGAATTGTATCTTTCACCGGTTGAAATTGAATGTCTTTCAAAATAGCATTTTTCTTTTCACCGTCGATAATCAGATCAATAATGTAAATGTGTGGAGTATAAACGATTTTGTTCAAATCCTTTTCTACCATGGTGAAGTTGTAGTTTTTCTCACCACCATACATTACACATGGTACTTCGCCATTCTTACGAATAGCCTTCAACGCTCTGGATTGTTCAGAAGAGCGGGCTGCAATAGTTCTTGCAGTTCCTTTTAATTCAATAGATTTCATTTAAATAAAAATTTGTGTTACTCTAAATTAAGTATTGCTTAATCTACCATTACACTAAGCAAATTTAATTGCTTGATGCCGTAAAAAAGCATGCAAAATTATACTTTTTATTTGATATGACAAAGGATATCAATTAAAAATCGATATCCAACTTGATTTCTCCACCCAAATTGTTTGCTTCAGAGTCTTTCTTTAAACTTTCTTCTGCATTGTCGGTATCAGCATTCAACGGACTTTCGGCTGTTTTCTCAACTTCGCCGGATTTCCCTTCATTACTGTAATAATGCATCTCTTGGTTATCGTTGATATAGCCGATAGCTTGGCTCAGTCCTGTAATGAATTTCTCAAAATCTTCTTGATAAAGGAATATTTTGTGCTTTTCAAAATTCACTTGCGGATTGTCTCCATCGCCCATTACAATCTTTTTGCTTTCTGTTATCGTGAGAAACATTTCTTCTTTTCGGTTTTTCTTCACGTCCAGGTAATAAATCCTTTTACCGGCTTTAACAGACTTCGAGAAAACGATTTCTTTGTCCATCATCTCCGCTGTTGCTGCTTTCTTCTTAAAATCTTCCATAAACAATTGTTTTAATTCATCAAAACTTCAATTCTTCGAAATCGACCCCAAATTTGGATATTTTTTTTAAGCTGTCAAAAGAAAAAGGCAAGAGATTAATATTTTTGCATTAAAAAATGTCATTTAGTTGTATAGATAATCTAAAAAGCCTACTTTTGTACTCTAAATAGTATTTATCGATTATGATTAACAGAGTTCTTATACGTTTAAAGATTATTCAACTGATCTACGCTTTTTATCAAAACGGGAATAAAAATATTGATTCAGCCGAGAAAGAATTATTATTCAGCCTCTCAAAAGCGTACGACCTATATAATAATCTATTAGCCTTGATGGTGGCGATTAAAGATTATGCAGAGAGGCGCATAGAAGTTGGAAAGAAGAAACGTATTCAAACTGAAGAGGATAAAAATCCGAACACTCGATTTGTGGACAATATGTTCATTGCCCAATTGCAAACAAATAAACAGCTAAACGAATTTGTTGGTAACCAAAAGCGTAATTGGATAAATGATGACGAAGCTTTTATTAAAGAGATCTATGACCAAATTATTGAATCGAATCTCTATAAGTTATACATGGTAGAAGAAAATCCTACTTATGAGAGCGATCGCGAATTCTGGCGTAAGCTATATAAAATGTTTATATACAACAACGAAAGTTTGGACCAATTGCTGGAAGAACAAAGTCTGTATTGGAATGATGATAAAGAAATTGTGGATACTTTCGTCTTGAAAACAATAAAACGTTTCGATCTGAAGAATGGCGCCGAACAGGAGCTTCTACCCGAATATAAAGATGAAGAAGATTTGGAATTTGCCCGCCGTTTGTTCCGCAGCTCTATAATGAATGCCGATGAGTATCGCCAATTGATCAATGAAAGCATCAAAAATTGGGATATGAAGCGAATAGCGTTTATGGATATGGTAGTAATGCAATGTGCTATTGCCGAATTAATCAACTTCCCCAATATACCTATCAACGTTACGATGAACGAATATTTGGAAATTGCCAAGTTTTATAGCACTCCGAAAAGCACGGGCTTTATCAACGGTACACTTGATGCTATTATCAAGCGATTGCAGAAACAAAGTCTGCTAGCTAAAAAATAGTCGATAATTTTGAAAAGATAAACAGATAATATAACCAATTAAAAATAGCTACTTATGAATTTAATGACAGTATTTCTTCAAGCTGCTGCCCAAGGTGGTGGTGCATCGATGATGTGGATCATGATGATTGCCATTTTCGTTATTATGTATTTCTTTATGATTCGCCCTCAAAGCAAAAAACAAAAAGAAATCAGTAACTTTCGTAAGACAATAAAGGTAGGTCAGAAAGTTATTACAGCCGGTGGTATTCATGGTGAGATCAAAGAGATCAATGATAATTATGTAATGCTCGAAATTGCCAACGGCATAAAAATAAAAGTAGAGAAAAGTTCTGTTTTTGCAGATCCCGCCGATGCGAGTGCCAGCATGACCAAGTAATATTTCTTTTTAAAGAATATATAGGTTATGTTCATATCGCGGAACATAAAGAACTCTATAGCAATATTTACTAAAAAGATTAAAGCCTTCTTGCTAAGTAATACTAGTAGGGAAGCTTTGGTCTTTTTGTTTTTTTTCGCTATAGCTTCGACCTTCTGGTTTATCAGAGCACTTAATGACGATTATGTGGTTGATATCCAGATACCGGTCAGATTGTCGAATGTTCCGAATAACGTTATTATCACTAATAACTTGCCAAGTCATCTCACTTTTCGTGTTAAAGACAAAGGTTCTGTACTGTTTGGATACAAAATGGGAAAGGTCTTTGCTCCTATCAGCATCAATTTCAACGATTATAGACAAGACGGACAACAAATCGTTATCAATACAGCTTCTTTGGACCGCAATGCTTTTTCGCAATTCAATTCGACCACAAAAGCAATATCTATTTCGCCGGACAAGATGGAGCTGATCTATACCTTGGGCGAGAAGAAGAAAATTCCGGTATCGCTCACTGGCAGCATAAATGCAGACCGACAATATTATATAGCCGATACTTTGGTTCAGCCCGACAAAGTAATGGCTTATGCTCCTAAAAAAATACTCAATAAATTGCGGGTTGCCTATACAAAACCGATTTTACTAAAAAATATCAATAATACCACGTATTATCAAATATCACTGCGCCCGGTGAAAGGAGTTAAATTTGTTCCCGCAACAATCAAATTAGTATTTCATACAGACGTCTATAGCGAAAAGAAAATCGAAGTACCTATAATAGGGACAAACTTCCCACCCAACCAACATTTACTGACGTTCCCTTCCAAAGTAAATGTTACATTTCAGGTAGGTTCAGCTCTTTATAAACAGATAAAAGCTTCCGATTTCGGCATTGAAATTTCATATAAAGAACTGGAACATTATCGTTTAGACAAATATCCACTGCGTCTTACCCGAATGCCGCATGGTATTCGAAATGCTCAAATTACTCCGCGGAGGGTAGATTTTTTAATCGAACAAAACTAGGCATCAATAATATGATACTCAAAATAGGCATAACAGGCGGTATAGGAAGCGGCAAAAGTGTCATATCGCATTTGCTTAGACTCATGAATGTTCCGGTATACGACTGCGATGCTGAGTCGAAACGATTGGTTGTAGAAAACGACGATATTCGTAAGCATCTGACCAGCCTGGTAGGTAAAGCGCTCTACAATAAAGCTGAACTCGACAAACAAATGCTGGCTTCTTATATTTTCGATGATGAAAGCCATCTTCAAGCAGTGAATAAGATTGTACATCCTGTAGTGAAGTCCGATTTCTACCAATGGGCGGCATTACAAGCCAAATGTTTTCCTATCGTGGGCATGGAATCGGCTATACTCATTGATGCCGGTTTTAAAAATGCTGTCGATGTCGTTGTCAATGTATCCGCCCCTATCAATATAAGGATTCAGAGAGCAGTCATTCGCGACCATTCGTCGGCCGAACTAATAAAAAAGCGTATGGATAAACAATTGAGTGATGAAGAGCGCTGTAGATTATCGGATATTACAATATGGAATGATGATGTACATCCCATTATACCTCAGGTTTTCTCGTTTCTTTGCCAATTGAAGCAAAACAATAAATAATGATATCAATGAAAAAAGTGACATTCCAAATTCTATGTAGCAGTTTTTTGCTGCTACCTCTTGCGATGACGTCATGCCGACAATCTAAGTTCTTAGTGGCAACACCCAAGTTAGATGTCGATCCGCTAATTGCCCATATCGATTCTACTATTCGTCCGCAAGACGATTTCTTTCAATATGCCAATGGTAAATGGTTTAAGCAGAACCCTATTCCCGCTAGCGAACCGAGTAATGGTATCTTTCAAATAATTGAAGATACGGTCAATGCCCAAGTGCTTCATATCTGCAAATTAGCTGCCACCGAAACAAATCCCGAAGGTAGTAATAAACAGAAAATCGGAGATTTCTATTTCTCCGGAATGGATAGCATCACTCGTAACCAAAAAGGGATAAGCGACTTAAAAGAATATCTGAATCAAATTAATAATATAAAAGATAAGGGCGAAGTTTTTGATAAGTCGGCTTTCGTAAACAGCGTTTCCAATTCTACTTTCTTTAACTTCGGAGTAGCACAAGACGATAAAAACAGTAGCAAGTATCAGGTATACATTACCCAAGGCGGACTGACGATGCCCGATCGTAATTACTATACCGATAACGATACTAAAGCCGAAGAAATTCGTAACAAATTTGTTTGTCATGTCGAGAAAGTATTCGCTATCATGGGATATGAAGAGAAAGAAGCCGTTTTGCTTGCCTCTAAACTCATGGAACTCGAGACAAATATGGCACGACTTTCACGGAAACGCGAAGATACTCGCGATCCATTTGCCAATTACAATAAGATGTCTGTGGATAGTTTGAAACGCCTTACTCCACATATCAATTGGAATGTATACATGAAAGGTGTCGGATTGCAACAGGTTGACAGTGTCGTTGTAGGGCAACCCGAATACCTTGCCGGATTGGATAAGCTGGTCAATCAAATGTCTCTTGCCGATTTAAAAAGCTATATGAAATTCCGCTTCTTTGAAGGCTTGGATACCTTCCTCGACGATAGGACATACGATGAAAGTTTTGATTTTTACAATAAAACACTGCGTGGAGTCACAGAACAGCGCCCACGTTGGAAACGTGTGGTGTCGTTAGTTAACGGGTATTTGGGAGATCTGATAGGTCAGGTATATGTCGACGAATATTTGCCCAAAGGTACCAAGGACAAGTTAATCGAGATAGGCAATGCTATTCGCAATGAATTTGCCGAACGCATTAAGGGTTTGGATTGGATGAGCGATGCTACAAAAGAAAAAGCTCTTGTCAAACTGAATGCCGTGATGATGAAAATGTGTTCTCCCGATAAATGGAAAGATCTCAGCGCATTGAATATCGATCATTCGTCATATGTTCACAACGCCATGAATGCCAATAAATGGTTCAACGCATACAACATTCATAAATACGGTAAACCCGTAGATCGTACGGAATGGGATATGGAGCCGCAGACATACAATGCTTACTACAATCCTTCGAATAATGAAATAGTCATTCCGGGATGCAATATTATTGTACCCGGTTTTGAAAAGAAAATGGCCGACGATGCTATACTTTATGCTATTATAGGAGGAACTATCGGACACGAAATAACACACGGATTTGATGACCAAGGGTGCCAATACGATGCTCAAGGCAATCTGAAGAACTGGTGGACGAAAGACGATAAAACAAAATTTGACGAACAGACGAAAAAGATCGTCAATCAGTTCGACAACTACTTCGTCAGCGACAGTCTACATATTAATGGTTCGCTTACCCAAGGGGAAAATATAGCCGATCTAGGCGGTATCATTATGGCTTACGAAGCTTTCAAGAAAACTCCTCAATTCAAACACAACGAAATTATTGACGGGCTTAATCCTAGCCAACGTTTCTTCTTGGGATACGCCATGGAGTGGATGGTGAATATGCGTCCCGAGGCACTCATGACACAAGTAAAGAGCAACGAACATGCACCGGCCAAATGGAGAGTGCTTGCTCCCCTATCCAATATGCCCGAGTTCTATCAAACGTTTGGCGTGAAGCAAGGCGACAAAATGTGGCGTAGCGACAAAGATAGAGTAAAGATTTGGTAATAATTACCAAACAATTATAGTATAAAATACCCTCGCTACAAATGGTTGTAACGAGGGTATTTTTTTAGAGAGAAATCTCCGTTATACGAAATCGTTGACTGTATCGACAATTTGTCCATCAAATAAATTGATCGTACGATGTGCGAAAGTAGCATCATGCTTATTATGAGTTACCATAATAATTGTTGTCCCTTCTTTATTGAGTTCGGTGAGCAAATTCATAACCTCTTCGCCATTTTTGGAATCAAGATTACCGGTAGGTTCATCGGCCAGAATCATTTTGGGATTCGAAATGACGGCACGAGCAATAGCAACACGTTGTTGTTGACCACCGCTAAGCTGCTGCGGGAAATGGTTGGCACGATGACTAATGCTCATCCTCTTCAGTATCTCACGAACACGTTCTTTGCGCTCGCCGGCTTTCACATTCAGATAGGTCAACGGCAGTTCAACATTCTCTGCCACGTTGAGTTCGTCTATCAAGTTGAAGCTTTGAAATACGAATCCTATTTCTCCTTTGCGCACCCGAGTCCGTTCTCTTTCTTTCAGATTCCCTACTTCTTTTTCACCCAACCAATATTTTCCACTTGTCGGATTGTCCAGCAAACCGAGGATGTTCAACAAGGTAGATTTACCACACCCAGAAGGACCCATAATAGCTACAAATTCACCATCTTTTACTTCTAGAGACACATCGTTCAATGCAATGGTTTCTACTTCTTCCGTGCGGAAGCTTTTGCATAAGCCTTCAATTTTAATCATAATTCTATATTTAATTGTTATTTTGTTACGATTGTATTATTCTCCTTTGATATATTCTACCGGATTGCCGTTGGCTACCTTATGACAATTTACTGCAACAGCAACAACAATAATGCCCAATACAAGCAAACCGCTTCCGAAAAAGAGGAAGAAACTTAAAGGAGCCTTATCGCTAAATTGTTCCAACCACTTGCGGGCAACTATCAGCGCTCCAATGCCACTGACGATAAGCGATGGCACCGCTATGCGAAGTATATCTTTAATGAAGAGATGCAGGATATCATTTACCTCTGCCCCATTCACTTTACGAATAGCTATTTCTTTCTGACGTCGCACCACTTCGTCGTTGGTATAACCTATCAGTCCCAACAGTGCAATAATAAGTGTTACAATTCCTCCTATCAATACCGCTTCTCTGAAGTTGTACTGAGGTTGGTATATTGTTTGCATCGTCGATTTGTAGCTTGTCAGATATATTTCTTTATCAGGATTGAGCTTTTGAATCAACTGTTGGGCTTCTTTCATATTATCGCTTGTCAGATTATGAAATTTGATCAGTATATTATTGGTACAAACCTGTTTTGAATAAAACATCACACTGGCACGATCATCGGGCATTGAAATACTGCCGACCCGAATATTGTCGTATACACCGCAAATAGTATAAGTTGCCGTTGGTGTCTGACTATGTTCCGAAATCAATATTCTACGCCCTATTGCATTATTATCCCAATGAGCCAATAGTCTCATTTTATCTACAAAACTCTTGCTCACCATTATTTCGCGCAAACTATCGGTTTGTTCGGTGAAACTATTTCCCTGCACAATCTTTATATTCATCGTTTTCAAATAGCCATCAGAAACAGAGTATAGGTCGGCAATGTTCATGTATTCTCTATCGTCTCCCGGTAGACTGATATTATTTCCGCTCAAATGATTGTGTGGCAGATAATCGGCAGAAGTTACACTTTCAACAGACGCAAGTTTCTTTAATTCTTCTATTGTTTTAGTGCACTGTTCTGGTTTTATTCCAACCATATTGATCGTTGCTATATTCTCGTAATTGTAACCGGGATTATCATTTATCATCAAACTATATTGCTTGTTTATCACAAATAGTAGGCAGACTAAAAATCCGGCTGCCACAAATTGAATGGAAAGAAGTAATAGTTTCCAATGACGGCGCGACTCATTGTATCTTCGGAATGCAGTAGCTACAGGAATCGATGAATAGAGACAACCGGGTACTAAACCTCCAATTAATAAAATGCCCATGCACACGGCCAATAATATCCAACTTCCTTTATTGAATAGCAACGTCACAAGCGACGCATCAAGCAACTTTTCTATCATGCCCCTACAAGCAATAATCAAACAAGCAGCCAATGCTATCGAGATAATCAAATGCACTAATGTTTCGCTGAAAATAATGCTATGTATGTTATTCCCCTTTGCTCCGTAACATTTGCGTACCGCCATTTCTTTCGCTCGGCCTACTATATTGCCAATAACGATGAGCAAGTAGTTCATTACGGCCGAGAAGATGAGAATAAAAGCCAGCAATGATAATATCCAAGACATCTTTTTCACAGCCGGATCGGAAGTATGTATTTTGTTCAGCGGGGTGAACATATAATTCAAATCAACGCCTGCCTGTTTCATTTCTTTCAAAGGAAGATTTTCTTTACGCATCTTCTCTACCGACCTGTGGATATCTTCTATCTTACAACCTTTCGCCAATCGAATAAGTCCGATATACCGATCATTCCCTACCCAATTATTCGACCCATCGAATTTACTTACTTTTCTTAGAGTAGGCATGGCGAGCAGAATATTCAAATCTCTCATACTCGAATTGAGCGGTATATCTTCATATACTCCGCCAATAATGATATGAAAATCATCCATATCTTTCAATACCAGCTCTTTCCCTATTATATTATCTCCTAATGTAGCAGCTAGTTTACGGTTTATCATGCAATAGAAAGGGCGTGACAATACCTCTTTCGGATTTCCTTGAATAATAGGACGATCTACTAAATCAAAGAAACAGCTGTCGGCTAATGCTATATTTGCCTTTATTTTCTTTTTATCTTGCGTTTCGCAATTGCACTCCTCAGAGATATTAGTATAGCGTGTTGCTGCTTCAACTTGTGGAGCATATCGTTTTACACCTGGAGCAACAGCTCCGCTGGTTTGTGGGTAAAATTCCAGCTTCCCATTTTGGAAGACTTTTTCACTTATAATGTATGTTCTATCCCAATCGGTGAAAAAGGTATCGTAACGTTGTTCGATATAAACTTTTGCAATAAGAACAGAACCTACTGCCAACCCAATACCCAGACATAATATCTTAACAATATTGTGTTGTCCTCGTCTTCTTAGAGAAACGAACGCTTTTACTAGATTATTGAAGAATCTCATCGTTTATAGTTTTGAATGTTTATGATCAATTATCTTTCACACTGTCAACCGGATTGGCATTTGATGCCTGATAGCTCTGAACGAATACGGCGACAAAAGAAATAATGAGGCAGAATAGTCCGGCAATGATAAATATCAAAGGGCTCAAACTGATGCGGTAGCTATAGCCCGATAGCCAATGAGACATGAAGTAATATATCACAGGTATGGAAAGCACAAAAGCTATGATAACATACGTAAGAAATGCTTTTAATAACTTCTTCCATATTTGTGCATTGGTACTGCCAAAAACTTTGCGTATTGCTATCTCTTTGCGTCGTTGTTGAATGAAATAAGTACTCATTGCTACAAGACCCAGCAATGATACCAAAACGGCAATGAAAGCAAAGATTGAGATGATATGAGAGAGACGTATTTCCTTCTCGAAATTCTGTTCTATCTGTTGATCAATATAAGGACGGTCTTCGTCAAGGCTCAACTGGTATATCTTGCTGTATGTCTTTTGTATTTGTTCGTAAGCTTCTACCGGATCACCATTTACTTTGATAAGAAATCCCCATGGCTCTGCTACACTCTTTTTGATGATGACGCGCAATGGATGCTGCTTGGTAGTGATATCGCCTATATGAATATCGTTAATAATACCATCGATAGAAGGTCTATTTTCAAGACAAGGAATATTTCTTGCATCTCTTTTTAGTCCGAGTTCGCTGAAGGTTTGCATATTGTAGTAACGTTTCGTTGTATTCCCCGTATGGTTATCTTGTTTCAATTTCAAACCTAAAATATTCATATAGGCAGTGTCGCCTATCAATGTTTGAAAACTGATGGTTTTTCCTTGATACTCTATCGTATTGTTGTTACCACGATTAAAGGGGATTCCCTCGCATGCCGAAACATTCGATATGCACGATTGATTGCGAAGTTCGTTGATGAAAGTCGTTGCCTTGGTGCTATCACCCGGATTATTTATATACACCAGCCCCTTAGTATCATAGCCAAGCGGTGCTTTAATGAGATGATGAATTTGAAGAATCATTGTCAGCGATACAGCAATCATCACAATGGTTATCATGTTTTGAAAAGTAATGAATATCTTACTGAACACCATCTTTGTACGGCGTAGAAATGTGCCACGTACTATCTCTATGGGTTTGGATGCCGATATAACGATAGCGGGAAATACACCGGCCAGTGTCCCGACAACCAACAGAACAAAAAAGATGATACTCAAATCGAGCGCATGAAACACATTTCCCATCATCAATTTGGTATTTAGTATCCCATTGGCATAAGGTGCTAACGAGAATGCAAGTGCAAGCGCTATCAGCAAAGAGATGAAACAAAGCAATATGCTCTCAAATATCAATCGGGTAATGATTTCTTTGCGCTGACTGCCCAGCAATCTTCTGATTGCCATTTCGCGGGCACGAAATCCACTTTGGGCAACAGTCAGATTTATATAGTTCATGATAGCAAAAACTAAAATAACCAAACCTACCGTGAATAGGATATTTACCAGCTTCAAATCTCCCCGAGTAGTAACTTCCGAGGGACTGTCAGTATTAGAAAAATATAATTTATTGAGTGGAAATAAGAGCACTTTATCGCCACAATCGGGCATTTTGTAAAACCAAAAGAATGTTTTTAAGTAACTCGTCATATCTTTTGTTTTCAACATCAGGTCCGTGTTGGGCTTGGCAAGGATGAACACAGACGCTCCTGTCGAATTGCTCATTTCAGAACCAAGTAAAGATGAATTGTAATTCTTTGCATTTTCAAATCGAATCAGCATATCATTATCACACAGGCAAAAGTTCTCCATTTTCTTTGCCACTCCCGTCACCACCAAATGAATGGAATCATTGTAAGTTATCGTCTTACCTATTGGATCTACGTTACCGAATATCTTTTTGGCACACTCTTCGGTGACAACAGCGCTATTTTTCTCGTTTAGCACTGTATTTCTGTTGCCTTCTACCAGTTCAAAATCAAACAATTTGTAGAAAGTCGAATCTACCAAAAGTGTTTTCGTCTTCAGTTTACTTCCATAAGGCATATTGAGATACAACTCTGCTCTCGATACCGCACAAGTCGATTCTATTTCGGGATAGCGGCTTAGCAGCTTAGCCTGAATATCGTGATGCGAAGCTTCGAACGGTTTTGGCTCTCCTTTTATTGTCCCTCCCAAGGCATATATCCTATCAGCTTTAGAATGCATCTTGTCGATATTATATTCTTGCTGTGTATAGACGCCGATCAGGATAACAAACATCAAGCTGATAGATAGCCCGAAGACATTAATCAATGTATAGGCTTTGTTGCGTTCTAGAAACTTAAAATACGATTTGAAATGAAATAAATGATTCATCGTTTAAAGAGTATTATTGTAGTATTAATATTTCGTTATCTTTGTATGCTTCGTAACCGCTGGTAATGACTTTCTCGCCGGGTTGAAGTCCTTCGAGCACTTCATAATATTCAGGATTCTGACGTCCGATACGAATCTTGCGACGATATGCTTTTTTACCACTCTTGTCGACAACAAATATCCAATTGCCACCGGTTACGGAGAAGAAAGTTCCTTTGGGGATGATAACGGCCGGCTCGGACTGTCCCAATTGTAAGTCGATATAGTAAGTCTGCCCCGTACGGATATTGTTTGGTCGAGTTCCGGTGAATACAAAATCTATTTTGAATTTGCCGTCGCGCACTTCGGGATAGACTTTGCGCACTCTAAGACCATAAGACTTACCTTCGCGTTCGAACGTAGCAGCTAGTCCCTGACGTATTCTATCAATATAATGCTCGTCGATAGTGGCTTCGACTTTGAAATCGCTCATGTCGTTTATCTGACCTATCTTCTGTCCTGAAGTAATGTTCTCGCCAAGTTCTACATCCAGCAATCCTACTTCTCCATTTATCATACTACGTATGTTGAGATGCTCTTTGCGTTGACGTACCAATAACACATTCTTTCTCATATTATCCAAGTTCTCTGACATCTGACTTACTTGCGTATGTCTATACAAACTATCCTGACTCAGCCTTCTTACAATCAAACTATGTTTCTTTACAGCCAATTCATAATCTTCTTTTGCCTGAATATATTCTTCTCTCGAATTAAGCTGCTCTTTATACAACTTGGCTTGTTGCTGATAAATACGGCGTTTGCGAACAATATCCATATCCAACTGGAGTTTTTCGTTCTTGTTGTTCAGACGGTCCTGTTCCATACTGATCTGGGTATTGCGAAGTAAATTCTGTTTTTCTGCAAGTTCCGACTCGGCACTCAGTATTTGCAGGTCGAGACTCGAATTGCTTAATTTGACTATTACATCGCCCTTTCTTACATGGGCACCTTCGTCTACCACTTTTTGCATCACGATGCCACCTTCTTCGGGACTAATCTGCACCACACTGATAGGTGCCACTTGCCCGTCCAGACGAACGTAGTCGTTAAACTGTTCTTTCTTAACGTTGTCGATACTCAACCCTCGCATTTCAACCTTCAGCGTGCTCGAAAAGTTGCTTAGGCCCAACCATAATAGTACTCCGATCAATACGATGCTTCCTGCTATATATGGGATGTATTTGCGCGGGATGATGCCTTTTTTCTTTTCTATCTTGATATCCATTGTTTTCTCTTTTTTCGATTAGACAAATATGTTTTTATTATTTTATTAAACTTTCTCCTTTATAATAGTCTATCAAGCGGCTCTTTATCGTATAGAGCATGCGTTTCTGCAATAGTGTGACTCGCGACTGCAAAAGCGTATTCGACGAAGTATGTAAATCGATGGCACTTACCATTCCTTCTTCGAACTTCCGTTTGACAACATAATAGGCTAAGGAATCTGCATCGACTTTATTTTCCATTTGCCGAATCTCTTTCACATAGCCATTGCAATCCAATAATGCCTGCTCTATATCCGTATGCAACTTACGGGTTGTCTCATCCCTATCGAGCATGGCTATCTGAATATTGTTCTTGGCCTTCTTTATATCGCTTCTGCTCGATCCATTGAAGATAGGAATTGATAATACGGCACCCACATATTCTCCCCTATTGTTTTTTAATTGTGTTCTGAAAGGAATGGTGGTGTCACTACCCGAAAAGTTTTTGTAGTAGTTGGTAGCGACACCTGCCGTGAGAGAGAAAGACGGCAATATTTTTCCTTTCATTATGTTGTATTGATATCTTGCTTTCTGTATATTGTAGTCTGCCGACTTTGCAATGGGATTGCCATTCAAAGCACATAGGTATACGTCATCTGCTTTTTCCACCTTGAACTCAGAACTGATACATTGGGTCAATGTATCTATTGTCAACGAGTCGGACGATGGATAACTCATCGTACTTTTCAGCGTAAGTAAAGCCGTATTATATAAATTCTGTTGATGAGTGAGATTGTAATCGTCTTCGGCCACCTGTGCTTTGATTTGTGCTACATCGGGACGTCCCTTTATTCCCAATTCTTCTTGTCTATTGGTTTTGAGCAGTGTCTGATTGCTATCGGCCAGTTTGTCTTGGGCAAGACCGATACATTCTTTGTAGTACGCTGCATCGATAAAAGCCTGCATTACTTCGATGGCTTTATCGTCGCGTGCTCGCTGTATTTCGTTTTCTCCTTGCATTTTGTTTGTACGCGCTTGCTTGAATTGATTGATAATCTGTCCACCGTCAAACAAATAAATCGAACTGTATAGATTATAGTAATTGTTGAAAGTCGTAATTGTATTGTAAGTATTGGTGGACGGATCGATGTTACGTCCCCAATTATATTGCGCACTGACCTCTGCTGCTAGTTTCGGGACGAAAGAATTGACCGCAGCATGATAGTCTGCTTTATAATTTGAAGCCTCGAAGATTCTTTTCTGTACGGTAGTGCTGTGTTCGATGGCATATTTCATGCAGCGATCCATTGTCCACAACTTTGTTTGTGCCTGCCCCGACAAAACAACAACACAGATAACCAATATAAATGTGATATATCTTTTCATCTTTTTATTATTCTTTTCTCATATTAATGCAATCCCTGTGCCAAACTTATTATCATATTGATTATGAGATACATGAAACTTTTACAAGAAAAAGATAGTGTCCAACTTTTGGACACTACCGTCTAATTATTTGACAGGATAAGTATCAAAGTTTTAATTCGTATATTGGTTTTTATTGTCTCACCCTTGTGGGACGAGTGTATCACAAAGGTGAGACGCTCGTCCCACAGTGGTGAAACAATAATAACTAACAGATGAGCACTTTATAACTTACATATGTTTTTCAAAAAACATAAAGATGTAGCCATCAAAAGTATTTTGTTCTTTTTTCATACCACGCTATAGTGCCATCAGTATGTATTAGTGTTCATTTGCCTACCGGTAAGGTTTCGTAGTCGATTCTATAACCGCAATAAGCGACTATTTGAATACGTAATTTTATTGAAATCTTTTCCGTTATTCGACAAATAAAAGTAATTTTGTAGCCAATTTTAAGCAGTATCTTTGTTTTAGCACAACAGAAAATGGAAATATTATCATTCAATATAGTAGAAATCATCTTATTGTCCGTAATGGGCCTGTTATTCATTATCCAATTGTTTTATCAATATGGTATATACAATCGTATTCATGCCCACAATAAGGCGGTGAAAAAAAATAATATTGATTTCTTAGACGATGATTTGCCTCCCGTATCAATTATTATTCGGGCATGCAACGAATCGACCAATCTGAAGAAGAATTTGGAGAGTGTTCTGCAACAAGATTATCCAGCTTTTGAAGTGATTGTCGTAAACGATGGCTCTACCGACGAAAGTGAAGCTTATTTGAATGAACTGAGAAACAAGTATGATAATCTATACCATAGTTTCACTCCCGAAAAAGTGCGAAACCTGAGTAGCAAGAAGTTGGCTCTGACCATAGGTATTAAAGCAAGCAAATACGATTGGGTTGTATTTACCGAAGCGAATTGCAGGCCTAGCAGCGATCAATGGTTAAGAGCGATGGCGAGGAACTTTACAACAACCACGGATGTTGTATTGGGATATAGCAATTATTTCTATAAAAAGGGCTGGCAAAACAAATTGGCCTGTTTCGACATGCTCTTTCAATCGATGCGCTATTTGGGAATGGCTCTAAATTCGAAACCATACAAAGGCGTCGGAAGAAATATGGCCTATCGTAAAAAGTTGTTTTACGAGAATAAGGGTTTCTCCAAATATCTGGAACTATTTCGCGGTGAAGACGATTTGTTTATCAACGAAGTGGCCAATGATATGAATACCAGAGTGGAGACTTCCAAAGACGCTATTGTCTGGATAGATGGAGCCGAATATACAAAACTTGATTGGAAGAAAGATAAAGTGAGCTATATGGTTACATCTCATTTTTATCATGGCTCGCAACGCTTCATCTTAGGTTTTGAAACACTTACCCGATTGCTGTTTATAGCTTGCTTTATTGCTACTGCTATAGTCAGTGCCCTGAATTTTCATTGGTTAGTGGCAGGCATTGCTTTTGTTGTGTGGCTCACACGTTTTTTGCTCGCTATGTCGGTAGTGAATAAGGCTGCCCGTGATATGAAAGAAGAGAGAAGATATTACCTCTCTCTCCTCTATTTTGAATTGCTGCTACCGTGGCAATCAAAGATTTTCGCACATTCCAGACTAGCAAACAAGAACAATAACTGTGTCTATATCAACAATCCTACTCATAACGCATGGAGTTAGCCGGATGTATTTTTGATATCAAATAAGACGGACCTAACAACATCATAAGCGATACCAGGAACGAACAAACATTGATGATAAGAAAGATCAATACGTTGAACGATACAGGAACGGTATCGACATAATATGTAGCCGGATTGAGTTTGATTATCTTGAAATGTGCTTGCAAGTATATTAATGCAACGGCAATAATATCGCCGATAAGCATACCCTTTCCTATAATAAATACCGAAAGCCACAAGAATATTCGACGGACAGTATAATTGTTGGTACCCAAAGCTTTGAGCAGACCAATCATATTGGTACGTTCGATGATGATGATGAGCAGTCCGGACACCATGGTGAATCCCGCAATACCTATCATCAATATTAGAATAACCCAGACATTCATATCAAGCAATCCCAGCCATGCAAATAGTTGGGGATTGAGCTGAACAATATTTCGGACATAATATACACCACCATATTTATCTTTCATTTTGTCGATATTGGAAGCTATATCATAAGTCGTCTTATTGAGCAGATTATAGTCTTTGATCGTTAATTCGACTCCACCATATTGGTCTTTCTTCCATCCGTTCAGGTGGTTTACCGTATAAATGTCTGTAATCAGGAATATCTTGTCGTATTCGGAAAAATTAGTCTGATAAATTCCTTTGATAGTCAAACGGCGGGCACGAACATTATCATTAATATAATAAGTATATATTTTATCCCCCAATTTAAGCCCCAGCTTATCGGCTATGACTTTGGAAATAAGTACCTGATTGGTTGAAAGAGTATCACTGAAATGAGGAATGACGCCGGCAACCAAATGTTCTTTCATAAAAGTAGGGTCGAATTCCGGACCTACCCCTTTTAGTACCATACCTTGAAAAGTACTGTCGGTCTTGATGATACCCGGCTTGGTAGAAAAGCGTTGTATGTGCTTCACTTGTTTATAGTCAGATAGCTCGGCCAGCAAACTATCGTTGACGACTACCGGACGCATTTCATAAGATCGTGCATCGTCCAGATTACTGATTTGGATATGAGATCCGAAACCGATAACTTTATTCCGCACCTCGGATTTGAATCCGATGACCACTGCTACAGACACCAACATGACAATGATGCCTATTGCAATCCCCGCCATCGCTATGAAGACAGCAGGTCGGGACGAGTTCTTCGACCCCGAACCGCGATATATATGTTTGGCAATAAAAAATGATAACATCTTTTTGTTTTTATACCTTAATTACATATTAAATGACTCTACCTGGATAAGCTTCGAGTGCTTTCTCTAAAATGAAAAGTGCACGGTTCAGATCATCTTTTTTCAGTACGTATGCTATTCGTACTTGGTTTCGGCCTACGCCGGGCGTAGTGTAAAATCCGGAAGCGGGAGCCATAAACACCGTTTCGCCTTCGTATTCAAAATCGCTCAGACACCAGGCACAAAACTTGTCGGAATCGTCTACGGGCAATTTGGCTACGGTATAAAATGCTCCCATCGGTATGGGAGAATAAACGCCGGGAATGCGATTGAGTCCATCAATAAGGCATTTGCGGCGCTCAACATATTCGTCGTAAGTATCGCGCAGATAATCGTCGGGAGTGTCGAGAGAAGCTTCGGCAGCAATCTGGCCAATCAATGGAGGACTAAGCCTTGCCTGACAGAATTTCATTACGGCCTTACGTATCTCTTCATTCTTTGTAATCAGTGCTCCAATGCGGATACCGCATTCCGAATATCTTTTTGAGACAGAATCGATGAGTACCACATTTTGTTCGATTCCCTTCAGGTGACATGCCGATATATATGGAGAGCCGGTATAAATAAATTCACGATAAACTTCGTCGGAGAATAGAAACAAGTCGTACTTTTTTACTAAATCACGAATCTGATTCATTTCCTTACGGCTGTATAAATAACCCGTCGGATTGTTGGGATTACAGATCAAAATACCTTTCGTACGTTCATTGATCAGTTCTTCGAACTTCTCGACTTTCGGTAACGAAAAGCCTTCTTCGATAGTGGTAGCAATGGTACGTATAACTGCTCCTGCCGAAATAGCAAAAGCCATATAGTTGGCATATGCCGGCTCTGGTACAATGATTTCGTCTCCTGGATTGAGACAAGAAAGAAAGGAGAACAATACCGCTTCTGAACCGCCTGTGGTAACAATAATATCGTCGGCCGATAGTTTAATATTATATTTCTCGTAATACTTTACTAACTTTTCGCGATAGCTGCGATTGCCTGCACTGGGACTATACTCTAATATTTGACGATCGATATTACGAATGGCATCAATAGCAACTTGGGGGGTTGGCAAATCGGGTTGCCCGATATTGAGATGATAAACATGTATTCCCCTTTGCTTTGCCGCATCGGATAGCGGAGCCAGTTTTCTGATTGGAGACGCTGGCATCTCCGTTCCTCTAATAGAAATTTTTGGCATTTTTCTCTTTTTACTTTTCTATTCAACAACTAAACATTGTATTCAGACATTATTGAAAATCGTGCAAATTTAAACATTTAATTGTATAATTGCACTAAAAATCAAAAACAATATGCCGATTTGAATCTGTAGTGTATTTATTTTGGGCTTGTTATTGATTTTTGTAAGTCAGACTTTTCGTTAATCAAAGAGAATCCATTAACTTTGTGCGCTATTATATCCGAATATTAAAGAATAAGAAAGAAGACGAGAAAAGATAATGATGAAGAAAGATGATTATTTAATTAGGAATTTGGACGATTCAAGTAACGAACAGAATTCTTTTTCCTTTATTGCTGACATTGACAATAATGAAGATTTGGATTTGAAAATTAAAATTCAATCCGGAGATACAGTTCCTGTTCTGCCACTACGCAATATGCTTTTGTTTCCAAGCGTATATATGCCTGTTGCCGTAGGACGCAAAAGTTCTTTGAAATTGATACGTGAATGCGAAAGAAAAGAAAAGAACATTGCGGTATTTTGTCAGAAAGATCAGAATACAGACGAGCCGGACTTTGATGATTTACATCATATTGGAACGATTGCCACTGTCGTTCGTATCCTCGAAATGCCAGATCACGCTACGACTGTCATACTCCGTGGCGTAAAACGCTGTGAGTTGGTCGATATTAGCGAACATGAACCATATTTGAAAGGAAAAATAAACCTGCTCGAAGATGAATGGCCGGAAAAAAATGATCGTGAATTTCAAGCTCTCGCCGAGAGCTGCAAAGATTTGACGATTCGCTATGTTCGTGTATCAGATGTCCTGCATCAAGAATCGATATTTGCCATACGCAATATTAATAACTATCAATTCCTTATCGGTTTTATTTGCAATAATTTACCGCTTAAGAAATCGGATAAGTTGGAATTGTTGCAAATAAGTTCGTTGAAAGCAAGAGCCTATAAATTGTTGGAATTCTTGAATAGAGAAGTACAATTGGCCGAAATAAAAGCTTCTATCCAGTTGAGAGCTCGCGAAGACATCGATCAACAACAAAAAGAATATTTCTTGCAACAGCAAATTAAGACTATCCAAGACGAATTGGGTGGTAACACGCAAGAGCAAGAAGTAGAAGATATGCGCCGAAAGTCCGAGAAGATGAAATGGAGTATAGAGGTTGCAAAAGTATTCGAGAAAGAGTTGGGAAAACTGGAACGTACTCACCCCCAATCGCCTGATTATAGTGTGCAACTCAATTATCTGCAAACCATGCTCAATTTGCCTTGGAACGTTTATACGGCAGATAATTTGAATTTAAAGAATGCCGAGCGTGTGCTGAATCGCGATCATTATGGATTGGAGAAAGTAAAAGAACGTATCTTGGAGCATCTCTCTGTATTGAAACTGAAGGGGAATCTGAAGTCTCCCATCATTTGCTTATATGGCCCTCCGGGAGTAGGTAAAACGTCACTAGGCAAATCTATTGCCGCATCGTTAAAGCGCAAATATATTAGAATGTCATTGGGTGGAGTTCACGATGAAGCTGAAATACGCGGTCATCGCAGGACTTATATTGGAGCGATGCCCGGTCGCATCATTAAAGGACTGGTCAAGGCGGGATCTTCTAATCCTGTATTTGTTCTTGATGAGATAGATAAAGTAGGCAACGACCGCCAGGGAGATCCTTCATCGGCATTGCTCGAAGTACTTGATCCGGAACAGAATAGTGCTTTTCATGACAACTATTTGGATGTCGATTTCGATTTGTCCAAAGTATTGTTTATTGCAACGGCCAATGATTTGCACTCTATTCCAGCCCCGTTGCTCGATCGTATGGAGCTGATAGAAGTAAATGGCTATATTACTGAAGAGAAAATCGAGATTGCCCGAAAGCATCTATTCCCAAAAGAATTGGACAATAACGGATTGGAGAAAAATTTCGTAAAGATGTCGAAGCCGACATTCGAAACAATTATAGAAAACTATACTCGTGAAAGCGGCGTACGTGAACTGGAGAAAAAGATTGGTAAAGTATTGCGAAAGATTGCTCGTAAATATGCTACCGATGGATATTTCTTGGAACATGAAATAAAGCCTGAAGACCTGAAAGAATATTTGGGCGTAACTGAGTATAGTAGAGACAAATATCAAGGCAATGAATATGCTGGAGTAGTCACCGGACTGGCTTGGACTGCTGTAGGAGGCGAAATATTGTTTATTGAAACATCTTTGAACCGCGGAAAAGGTGGACGTCTGACATTGACCGGAAACTTAGGTGATGTGATGAAAGAATCGGCTATGTTGGCTTATGAATACATTAAGACTCATGCCGCTCTGCTTCATGTTAATCCGGATGTTTTTGATAATTGGAATGTTCATCTTCATGTTCCGGAAGGTGCTATTCCTAAAGACGGTCCTTCTGCAGGCATCACCATGACTACAGCTCTGGCATCTGCCTTCACTCAACGTAAGGTGAAACCGCATATGGCGATGACCGGCGAGATGACTTTGCGTGGTAGAGTATTGCCCGTAGGTGGGGTGAAAGAAAAAATTCTTGCAGCAAAGAGAGCAGGTATTACCGACATTCTTTTGAGCGAAGAAAATAAGAAAGATATTGAAGAAATACAAGAGATTTATTTGAAAGGATTGACATTCCACTATGTGAAAGATGCAAAGGAAGTCCTTGAACTGGCATTGACAGATGAGTTGGTAAATGACCCTATCGATTTCACTATTGCAAAAGAGAATAAAGATAAAGAATGAAATTCGAGCTACAACATACGGATAGTAAAAGCAACGCTCGTGCCGGACTGATAACAACAGACCATGGAACTATTCAGACACCTATCTTTATGCCTGTTGGCACACTGGGTAGTGTCAAAGCGGTACAACTATACGAGTTGAAGAATGATATTGAAGCTCAAATAATCTTGGGCAATACCTATCATCTTTACTTACGTCCCGGCATAAATATTCTGGAGAAGGCAGGAGGATTGCATAAGTTTAACGGCTTTGATCGCCCGATGCTTACAGATAGTGGCGGTTTTCAAGTCTTTTCGCTTACGGGTATTCGGAAATTGACTGAAGAAGGTGTTGAATTCAGATCTCATATTGATGGAAGCAAACATATGTTTACTCCCGAACGAGTGATGGATATTGAACGCTCTATCGGTGCGGATATCATCATGGCATTTGACGAATGTGCACCCGGAACTTCCGATTACGAATATGCTCGAAAATCTACCGCACTGACACACCGTTGGCTTGATCGTTGCATTGAACGTTTTGATCATACGGAGCCCAAATATGGCTACAAGCAATCTCTTTTCCCCATAGTGCAAGGTTGCGTATATCGTGACTTGCGCATTCAGTCGGCAGAGTATATCGCTGCCAAAGGGGCTGATGGAAATGCTATTGGAGGGTTGGCTGTAGGCGAACCGGTTGAGAAGATGTATGAAATGATCGAATTGGTCAATGGTATCTTGCCTAAAGACAAGCCGCGCTATCTGATGGGAGTTGGAACACCGGCAAATATCTTGGAAGGTATATCGCTTGGCGTTGATATGTTCGATTGTGTGATGCCTACGCGCAACGGTCGTAATGGCATGCTGTTTACTAAAGACGGCATCATGAATATGAAAAATAAGAAATGGGAAGACGACTTCTCTCCTATCGAAACGGATGGCACTTCGCAAGTGGATATATTATATACTAAGGCTTATCTTCACCATTTGTTTCATGCTCGTGAGCTACTCGCTATGCAGATAGCCAGCGTACATAATCTGGCTTTCTATTTGTGGTTGGTAGGAGAAGCAAGAAAACATATTTTAGCTGACGATTTTGCGGTATGGAAACCGCAAATGATAGAGAAATTGTCTACGAGATTATAAAATAATGAGGCATATAAAATTAAAATTGAAAAGACCTAAGATTCGGAAGAAGAGCAAGTTGTTTCAGTTATCCATTCCCTTTAAACTGATAACGAAATTGGATTGGTATATTATCAAGAAATTCTTGGGAACATATATCTTTTCTATTATTCTAATGGTCACGATAGCCGTTGTTTTCGACTTTAATGAAAATATGGATAAAATGATGGATCATAATGCGCCTTGGAAAGCGATCATTTTTGATTATTACGTGAATTTTATCCCTTATTTTGCTAATCTATTCAGCCAATTATTTGTATTCATATCTGTCATATTCTTTACGACCAAGCTTGCAGAGCATTCTGAAATTATTGCAATGTTTTCAAGCGGAGTCAGTTTCAAACGTCTTCTTCGTCCCTATATGATATCGGCCGGCATCATAGCGTTGGCGACCTACTACATGGGAGCTTATGTTATACCACAGAGCAGTTCCAAACGTCTGGAGTTTACGGAGAAATATATACGTCGCCAACAAACAAACTTTGCCAGCAATGTTCAGCTTGAAGTGGGCAAGGGAGTTATTGCCTATATTGAAAACTATCAACGCGAAGAAAAGACAGGAATGAACTTTTCTCTTGATCAATTTAACGGTAAAAAATTGGTCTCTCATCTGACAGCAAGCTCTATTAGCTACGATTCTACTTATACAAAAAAGAACCGATGGACTATTCATCACTATATGATTCGTCAACTTGTGGGAATGCGTGAAAAAATAACCCATGGAGAAAAGAAAACGATGATCATTAATATGCAGCCTACTGACATATTAATAGTGAAGGGTCAAGAACAAGAATTGAAAACGCCCGAATTAAAACGATATATCATAAGGCAAAAGGAACGGGGCTTTGCTAACATCCAGAGCTTCGAACTTGAATATTATCGTCGTTATGCTATGCCATTTGCCGCATTTATTCTGACATTGATAGGAGCTTCGCTCTCGTCGCGAAAGACTAAAGGTGGCTTAGGATTCTCATTGGGTATAGGTTTAGCTTTAAGCTTCTCGTACATTTTATTCCAATCGTTGTCCTCTTCGTTTGCGGTGAACGCTAATTTCCCACCAATGCTGGCAGTATGGATTCCTAATATTATATTTGCATTCATTGCATTCTTTGTCTATAAAGAAGGTCCCAAATAATTTAAAGATAAGAGAGGATGGAAAAGAAGTATGCCAAACAAAAATAAAGAAAACACGATCGCTTTTGTATACGACTTCGATGGAACATTGTCGCCGAGTAATATGCAAGAATATGGCTTTATAAAGGCTATTGGCAAAGACAAAAACGACTTTTGGGAAGAAAACAAACATTTGTCAGAGAAAAATGATGCAAACAGTATTTTATGCTACATGTATTTGATGCTGAAAAAAGCTCAAGAAAGCAATATATCATTGCGCCGTGAATCATTTCAGAGTTTCGGCAAGGAAGTCAAATTGTTTAATGGCGTAGCCGAGTGGTTCGATCTTATCAATGAATATGCTTCCGAACGTATGTTGACCATTCGACATTATATTATATCTTCCGGTTTGCGCGAAATGATTGAAGGAACTAGTATTGCGACCAAATTTGATAATATTTACGCATGCTCCTATTTGTATAGTGTAGACGGTATTGCATACTGGCCGGCAGTAGCAGTGGATTATACGGCTAAGACACAATTTCTATTTAAAATTAATAAGGGAATCAAAGAAGTAAGCGACAATACAAAAATAAATGAATATATTCCCGAAGATAAGCGCCCTATCCCATTTGAACATTTCATTTACTTTGGAGACGGAGAAACAGATATACCCTGTATGAAAATGGTAAAGGAACATGGGGGTAATTCCATTGCTGTCTACAAGCGTTCAAAAAAAGAAGTGGCCGAAAAACTGATACATCAGAATAGAGTAAACTTTGCATGTCCGGCAGATTACACTAAAGGAAAAGACATCTATTATGTTGTGACGACTATACTCGATAAGATAAAAGCAGACTTGGAATATAAAGAACTGCGTCCCCGCTTATGACCAAATTACAGAATTGATATTGATTACTTGAGTGATGGTAGTTCTACTGCTTTTTTAGTTTTAAGACTCTTCCTGTCACCTTATCTCATTGACTATGAGTGATATGTATGGATGTGATTTATTTTTGGGACTCCCAAATGGTGTTATCTTGCTTATTGTTAGTGTGTTATGAAACGGGATCGTCTACTTCGTATATCAACCTATTAAATCATCATCCGGTATTTGTGTAAGCGTCTCGGCGATTATGCCTTTTCCGTTTATCTCCCTCTCGTTACCTTTGCGGTGAATTAAAAATGAAATTAGAAATGGTAAGATCAAAAACAGCAGAGATGCGATTCCGGCATGTATGGAAGATGTTCGGAAAGGAACTCACAGTGAATTATCATTGCAGTTTATCAGAAATTGCAGCTAAAAACCGTACGGACTTGAATGGGATGCGCAGCTGGATGCTCGACCGTGGACATTCGGTATCCCAATTAAAGAAAGAGGTTCTTCATCGCTATTACGGCGGCTCCATACCCGACGTCAAGGAGGCCGGGCAAATGTTCACGCCGATAGTGGCGTCCGGTAGCCCGAAAGCGGGGCCTTCACTACTGGGCATCCATATCACCTTCAACAGCGGTACGAGCGTCACCGTCAAAGAGGCGACTCCCGAGGGTATAATGGGCCTGATCCTGAGTTACGAAAGAATGGAGGGCGAGTTATGTACTCTTTGACGTCAAGCAACAAATATTACTTGTATCAAGGGTATGTCCGAATGAATCGGGGTATTGACGGACTTTACAAGATGATACGTTCTGAGATGAAGGAGCTCTCTCCCGTTTCGGGTGACGCGTTCATCTTCTTCGGAAAGAAAAGACAAAGCGTGAAGATACTCAAGTGGGACGGCGACGGTTTTTTGCTGTATTACAAGCGGCTTGAGGGCGGCAGTTTCGAAGTGCCCGTTTTCAACCCGCGTACGGGAAATTACGAGATCGGGTGGAACACACTCTCCTTTATTCTCAGCGGAGTATCGCTGAAGTCCGTAAGGCTGCGAAAGCGTTTCCGAATATAGCTGAAAGGGCTTGTTTATAGTGGATTAATCACGAAAAAAGTCAAGTTTTTCGTTTGATATTCCGGTGATTTTTGGTACCTTTGTACTATGAGAAAAGATGAGATTGTCGAACTGTTGAAGCAGCAAAATAACAGCTATAAGAAGCTGATTGATGATTTACGCGAACAAGAGAAAAGACAATCCCAGCAAATCACGGAACTTATAACGGAAGTGGCTTCCCTTAGGGAGGCGCTTCTTCAGAAAGGTGAATCCCTGAGTAAACAAAAACGCGTCTGCAAGGGACTGGGCAAACTGATTGCCGTCACATCCGAGAAACAGCTCCCCCCGCCGGGGCTTCTTACAGATGAGGAAAGGCGGCGGCAGGAAGAGGAAAGAAGCCTTCAGAGGAAGGCCCGGAAGAATAACGGGGCCAGGCGTGACATGCACGCGGACATGGAGGTGGAAGAACACGACGTCTACCCCGAGCAGGCGGAGTTCGATAGGAATAAGGCTCGACCGCTGTCAGAGAAGCTGCGTATATCCATCCGTTACGAATGCGTGCCCATGCGTTTCATTAAACACGTCTACAAAATCCACTCTTATACACAAGACGGCCGCGTCTATACGGGCAAGACTCCCCCTTCGGCTTTCTTGAACTCCAATTACGACGCCTCCTTTATCGCCGGACTGATGGAGCTTCGCTACATACAATCCGTGCCGGTGGAACGAATCATCGGTTATTTTGAAAGCCATGGCTTCACTCTGAAAAAGCCTACCGCCCATAAGCTGATTGAAAGAGCGTCCCTGTTGTTGGAGAATCTCTACAAGTGTACCGCACAAACCGTTCTTCGGGATAATTATATCTCCGCCGATGAGACGTATTACAAAATACTCGTCAGGGGAGAGAATGGCAAGGAAAGCGGAGTCAGAAAAGGGTACCTGTGGGTAATCATCGGAATGAGGAGTAAGCTGTTGTATGTACTCTACCGGGACGGTTCACGGTCGGAAGATGTGATTCTGCGAGAGTTGGAAGACTACAGGGGCGTCATACAGAGCGACGGTTACTCTCCCTATCGAAAACTTCAAAAAGAGGGTTATCCCCATATCACGCGAATAGCTTGCCTGCAACATGTCAAACGGAAATTTATTGATTGCGGTGAGGATGAAGGGGCTAAAAAGATGGTGGGTTTGATCAATAAGCTGTACCATCAAGAGCACGAGCATCGAATCGGAGAAGAGAACTGGACGGAGGAGAAGAATCGCAGATTCCGAAACGAATATGCTCCTGAGATCTTGGAAGAAATAAGGGCGCACCTCGATCGGATAGAATCAGGTCCCGACCTGCTTCCCAAAAGCGGACTATACGCAGCGGTCATCTATATGAGAAATGAATGGGACGCCATCGAGAACATCTTCAAGCACGGGGCGACAAGGCTGGACAATAATACGGTAGAGCGGATGAACCGTTACTTCTCAATCTCAAGAAGGAACTCTCTGTTTTTCGGCAGCCACAAAGGGGCCGAAAGGGGAGCCATACTCTACACGCTGGCATTGTCATGTCGCATGAATGGAATAAATCTGTTCCAATATCTCACCGATATCATCAACACGACAGCAGAGTGGCAACCCAACACGCCACTGGAAAAATATCGGGAACTACTTCCTGACAGATACAAAAAAGACTCATAAATAAAGAATTGTATTTTTTATTTTAAGAACAACGCATAATCGCCGAGACGCTTACCAAAAAAAACGCATAAATAAAGGATTGTATTTTTTATTTTAATAACAACGCATAATCGCGGAGACGCTTACGTATTTGTAGTGCGGCACCGTGTAGAAACTCTCGTGGGTAGGAATATAAATGCTGCTGTTGCGCGAACCTTCTCGCGAGAATATAGGATATCCACACTGCACAACACTTTGATACACACTCGATGTTGCCGATGAAGCAATTCCAACTCATTTTTCAATTGGTCGTAGGCAATGACTCCTTTGCTTACCGCCCCTGCATGGAAGTGGTCCGGCTCTTCTTCCCTGTGAGAAGGTGTTTAGTACACATCTTATTGAATCATGGCTATCGTATTTAAAGCATTTCCATTGGCTCATTCAGGTTTTGTCGTTCCACATATGTGAGTCGATCGTTCCATATATATGAGTTGATCGAATCACATATGTGGAACGACACTCTTCTTAGAACAAAACATAAAATCGTTCTGATATGAACCAACTTTCATCAGTATGTTTCACTGATTTCACTCTTTTAAGAAGGTATCATGGAAGGTTTTAAAGCATTTAGAGCATTATAACTTTCGTTACAACACTGTGGTAGAGACGTACGAATATAGAGCGCGCAAATTGCAACATGATTTTATTGAAATAGACCGCCGCGTTCGCAACGATATATTTGAGTTCTTATCCCGAACTCAACTATTGATTCGGAGAAATTATACCCCCAAGATCTTTTCTAGACGGATTAAATTGAAAGTTTTAGCTTCTGCGATACTCTTTTGGGGACATTCCCACGTGATGACGAAAATACTTGCCGAAGAATGATTGATTGGTAAAATGCAATTGTTCAGCAATCTGTTGGATATTCATATCCGATGATTTGAGTAATGCTTTAGCCTCGAGTATCACACGTTGATCGATCCATTCTCCGGGAGTCTTACCACTTACTTCTTTGATAACCCCTGATAGATGTTTTGGAGTAAGAAAAAGCATGTCCGCATACGATGCTACTGTTCGTTCGTTTTGATAATTTTTGGACAAAGCTTTTATGAATTGAGTAAATATCTCTTCTTTGCGTGATTGTGGTTTTATTTCGAGAGTCGATGCCAATTGCTGATAAATATTATAAAACTCAAATAGCATGGCTGTAAGTAATCCTTGTATGATAGGGCGATTATATGAGTTATTATTATCTTTTATTTTTTTGTGCATCAAAAAATAATAATCCAACAGTGTTTGAGTTTCTTCATCCGTCAGCATGAAATTACGATGTTCATTGAAATAAAGCAATAGTGGTACTACATCTGTCTGACGCGAGAATATACCATCATAAAAATTATTGGATAAGGCTATTGTATAGGCATGATAATCTTCAGTCATACCATGATTTTGCAAAATATTATCGGGAGCTATTACTGTCAGCGTATTCTTCGCTATTTTCCATTCCTTAAGATTGACGGAAACTTTACACGAACCAGCTATACAAATATTAATAATTACCGCATTAGGTCGGGTCGGATAATCTACCAAATGATTAAATTCTGTGTCACCATTTGTCTCAAAGATAATAAAATCACCATCCATGTATTCTAATCGTTCGATGCCGTGAATGGAATGTAAATCCATTTTCTGCAAAGTCGGTATAGCGTTATCCATGTTTCTTTGTATATGTTATTAGTAATTATTTCTCAAGCAAATCTTTCAAAAAAGCATCCAATTCTTCATCAAGTCCTTTAAGTAGTTCATCATTAACAATCAGAGTTTCACTATCTACCAACAGCAATTCGGAAGTCGTCTCCTTATCATCATCAATAAGGGTAAAAGAATAGGGTTCCATTAAAGATAGATGGTTAAAATATCCCGAATGTTGCACTTTACCCAATACGGATGTTAGCATCCTTTCTGCTTCTTTCTCAAAGTCATCTGCTTCATAAGATACCCATTCACTGATTGTGGTCGAAGCCAATTCATTATCGTCGTCGTCGTATATTAATAATTCGCCAGAAGTAGGATTAGGTTGCAGATGAACATCTGTAACAATACTAGGTTCTTCGTCTTCCGATATTTGGTATTTGGCAACAGCCTTTTTGATGGTCGACTCGATGGATAATAATGATTGCTGACTTAACTTCATATTCATAGTTTGATTAAAACACTTCAAAGGTATAAAAAAATTCTATAAATTCCACACTTTTATTTATTTTCATTTCCGAATCTTGATAATTGAATCTTCAATTGGCCTGTTTTCTCTTTTCTTTTCTTTAAAATATCTTCATATTCTTTTATCAAATCATAATAATAAGCGCTTTTACCGGCTAACTCTTTTGGATTACTGGCTTTGCATTTGGTCATAAGGTGCGTACGAGCTTTATCTATCCATTTGAGAGCTTCGCCAAACTGACTGTTTACTTCGCAATAGAGAGCCATGTTGAACGACATCCTCATTAATATACCCTGACTTTTTTTCTTATTATAAACAGACTTCCAAATTTTTTCTGCGGCTTTCCAATTGCCACGTTCTACATAAAAAACGGCAATTTTGAGTGGTGTGGACGTTTGATCGGAAAAATACACTCGATTCTCATTATCCCAATGAGGGATCAGATATTTTACAGGAATCGTTCCGGCATATTCACAAGATTCTCTTATCACTGTCGAATCGGGAGGTAGCAATTGAGTTTCTACTTCACCGACAGTAGTACCTACTTCATTCCATAAAATACTGTCTTTAGGAGCAATCGTAAATACCGGACCTCTATGAGTTGGAACGTAAATACTGACGATAGGCTGTATCTTTGAACTAATCGTACCTTCAATACCATTCAAATCCGGTCTTGGGGTTATTGATTTTTCAGCAGTAATATTCAGTTCGTCAAGCGATAGTATCGCATCAACCTCTAGTCCTTCAGCAAGATCTTTCACTTCGGCAGTATCCAATGGAATTCGACGATAGTATTCATCTTCTGAACGTAGAGCCGAATCACATATGACTACTTCATCGAAATATTTATTGTCGGAAAGCGCTTTGGCAAACGAGTCGGCAGTACGAGAGCCGTCTGGGTGAAAAGGCGAATTCAGTATCTTTTCTGATAGCCTGTAATGTTTACCTAAACTATCTGTACCAAATGTGTAGCGAAGATTATTAACGACGCCAACCTTCTTTATCTCGTTTGGAAAATTGAATATGCCGGGTGACATACAGCTTATGGTAACCTTATTTACTGTCTCGCAAGAAGTGACAAGCAAGAACAAGAGTAAAGTATAAAATAGTTTTTTCATATTGTTGAATATTTCAATCTGTTTGACCTTTATCAATAGCTAATATTTCTTTAGCGCGTTCCAAATCTTTTTCGAAAACAAGAAGCTGGACGCCCATCCCTATGAAGCCTTGTAGGGCTACTGATGCCGAGAGTTCATTTTGGAGCATAGAAGGTATGCCTACATTCTTCAACGCTCCTTGCAAAATGTGCGCATGCATTGCGTTTTCGCACGTTGTTAATATGACAATTTTATCTTCCATCATTGTATTTATTTAGTTAATTGATTCTCTTTAGCGTAATAACAGAGATCTGAGGCCATGCTCCATACCGGTAAGACATCAGAGCTCCGACTCCGGTATCGACATACAATTCTCTATTGCCTACGGCATATAGCCCGTCCCATTCGTCAAAAAGCCATTGGCAAGGAGAGAACGAACCGATTTTGAGTTGCATGGCGTGCGTATGTCCCGATAGGGTGAGCTGTATATCAGTCTCGGGAAGCACTTTGAGATGCCAATGCATAGGATCATGTGTGAGCAATATTTTGTATAATCCCTTACCTTTATCCGGGAGTGTCGAAAGTGCTTTATTCAAATCTCCATACTTATAAGCAGCCTTCTCACCGTAGTCTTCACTACCAAGAAGCGCTATGCAACTGTCTCCTCGATGCAAAACGACGCTTTGATTAAGTAACAGATGCCATCCAAAAGACCGTTGAATAGCTTTGGTTCGACACAAATTTGCTACTTCTGCCTGTGGGCTGTCCCATCTTTTGTATTTGCCATAATCATGATTGCCTAAAATGGAATAAACACCGTCAGGGGCACTAAGTTGCGACAATATTTTCTGAAATCCATTCAACTCGTCTGCTTGAACATTAACTAAATCGCCTGTAAATACAATCAGATCACTCTTTTGATGATTGATGAGGTCTACAATATGTTTAACGTTCCGATCATTTCCATTGTGGAAACTTCCAATATGCAAATCGGAGAACTGAACAATACGATACCCATCATACGATTTGGGTAGTCCTTTGGCATATACCGTTATTTCCTTAACGACATAACGTTTATAACCATAGAGAAAACTATATAGCACGCAGCCTATTATAAAAAGACTAAAGAGCACAGCAACTATATTGAAATAGCGCATGATCTTCTTCTTGCGATGAAAAAATATTCTTCCGGGAGCTGATACTAAGAAAAAAGAGAATTTTCCAAAGATGATAATAAAGATGGCAATAGTTGCCCCATGCATTCCTGTAGCACCTGTTCTAATAGGATGTAGCAAAAAAACGATGAGCACCGCAACAATCAATGCATCAAGCAACCAATAAGAGCGTTTGATCCATTTAGAGATTTTAGTTTGTGCTATATAATACCGATAGATATAAATATCGGGTAGCAACAACAACACTGATAATATGATGACATACTTTAAAAAAGGCATATATTCTGTATTTAATTAATCAAAGATAGTTCTTTTTATTTCTTTCCGTAAATATACGACCAAATAATAATATCCTGTTTCCAAAAATATTGAATAATAGTTAATAAAGGGCGATCAGCACATTATTCGACTAATGAGCAACCCTATTAGTCGTCGCTTTTCCCTTATTCCGCTTATATACATAATTTACTGCCAATGGCAACCCTACTCCAACAATCGTATAGGGTATCCAAAACAAATCCGTATGTGCATAGTCATGTATCACCATGTGGCATCCTACTTGTTTAAAATCAAGTCCATAACATCCTATTTTAATCAAACTGACCAACTTGAATGAGATCGTATGGAATATATATATAGGCAAAGTATTATTTCCACAATATACCATGAATCGCTTGAATTTGTTATCGCGTTTGTCAATATATTGGCTGATTTGGTAGGTCATTACAAATCCTAATATAGCAGGGATAGGAAGTGACAAGAATTTTGTGAATGTCGAATTCCATGCCATACTTGCTCCTGCTACTCTAGAGAATACAAATACAATGATAAAACAACCTATAAAGCTCCAAATGTTAGCTTTTAAGAGTCTCTGATTTTGCTTAAATAGAAATCCGATGCCAAAAAAGAATGTTCCCATCAGTTCGCGATACCCACCCATTGGAAAGGCAGATATGGTAAGATTGGAATAAGTTTTCCATGCCGCAAGCAACAGCATTAGTACACAAATAATTGCGCCTACTTTATTAGCATTAACTCTTTCATTTTCAGATCGAAAATACTTTATATTAAATATCAACTTGAATAATATAAGATATAGTATACTTGCTACCAGCAGTGCTCTAAAGAACCAAAAAGCGCCGGTCAGAAAAACATCATATCCTCCCATTTGAGTGACACATTGCCAGATATATTGTTGCAGTTGATGCCAGGTGTATAGATGAGCCACTCCTCCGGGACTGCCATTTCCGTATTGGTCATTGATGATATTGAAATGGAACAAAACATTGTGTATGAGCAAAAAGAATATCGCCCATTTTATAAAAGGAATATACAGTCCTTTAAACCGCTTTACTATGAATTCTTTTTCATTATCAAGATATTTTGTACTAAAGAAATATCCTGCCGCAATGAAGAATAGTGGCATGTGGAATTCATATAAAAAAGCCCCGAGCAACGGCGGACAATCTGCATGCCCTATCACCATCAGTATTATAGCAAAAGCTTTGCATATCGATATGGCTGTATTTCTTTTCTCCATAATGGTGCAAAGGTATTGAAAATTTGTGTATCTTCGCATCAAAAATCTAATCTAATATAATATAATTTTATAGCATGAGACAGATAAGTATACTAATGATGGCAACAATGATGCTAACACTCAGCAATGGGACGAAAGCAGCGATGGTGGCAGATAATGGCCCCTCACTCATCGGAAAAAATGAAATTAAAATCGAAGGACAGCGCATGACTCCGGAGGCTCTTTGGGCCATGGGACGTATAGGAGACTTTGATGTGTCGCCAGATGGCAAAAAGATTGTGTATACAGTGGCGTACTATAGTGTTCCTCAAAACAAAAGCAACCGTGAGATCTTTGTAATGAATGCCGATGGCACGAACAATAGGCAAATCACGCATACTCCTTACCAAGAGAATAATGTAAAATGGATAAAAGGCGGTTCTAAGTTAGCATTTTTGAGTAATGATGACGGATCCAGCCAACTCTATGAAATCAATATAGATGGTAGTAACCGCACCAAATTATCTGCTTACGACGGTGATTTGGAAGGTTTCAAATTTTCACCCGATGAAAAGAAGATGCTGTTTATAGCACAAGTAAAAACGATAAAAAGCACGGCAGACAAATATCCCGATCTACCCAAAGCGAGTGGTATCATTGTAAAAGATTTGATGTACAAGCATTGGGATGAATGGGTAACAACGGCTCCACATCCCTTCATCGCAGACTTTGACGGTAATTCGCTCACCAATATTAGCGACATCATGCAGGGCGAACCTTATGAATCTCCGATGAAACCTTTTGGCGGCATCGAGCAGCTGGCATGGAATACAACTTCCGATAAAATAGCATATACGAGTCGAAAATTAACAGGGAGGGCTTATGCTTTATCGACAAACTCTGATATCTATGAGTACGATTTGAAAACCAAAACAACTCGCAATCTTACTCAAGGGATGATGGGATACGACACCAATCCTCAATACTCGCCGGATGGTAAAAGCATTGCATGGCAAAGTATGGAGCGCGATGGATATGAAGCCGATCAAAATAGACTCTTTGTTATGGACCTCAAAGCCGGAACAAAGCGTTTTATAAGCAAAGCTTTTGAATCGAATGTTGATGCATTCCAATGGAATAAAGACTCTAAGTCTATCTATTTTACGGGTGTATGGCATGCAAAAGAACACATATATAATGTGAACCTTAAAACGGAGAAGGTTAAACAGATTACGACCGGACAATACGACTATGATGGAGTGTCACTTTTTGGAAACCAGCTGATAGCCAAGCGCCATTCGATGAGTAGCGGAGACGAAATATATGCTATTAATCCTGCTAACGGAGCAACCAAACAGTTGACTTTCGAGAATAAACATATTTACGATCAGGTAGAAATGGGACGTGTCGAAGAGCGTTGGATAAAGACAACAGACGGTAAAGACATGCTCACATGGGTGATATATCCACCTAAGTTCGATCCGAATAAAAAATATCCGACCTTATTGTATTGCGAAGGTGGGCCACAAAGTCCCGTATCGCAATTCTGGAGTTATCGTTGGAATTTCCAGATGATGGCTGCCAATGACTATATCATCGTTGCTCCCAACCGACGCGGACTACCGGGATTTGGTAACGCATGGAATGAAGAAATCAGTGGCGATTACGGTGGTCAATGCATGAAAGACTATCTTTCGGCTATAGATGAAGTGTCTAAAGAGCCGTTTGTAGACCGTGATCATTTAGGCTGTGTGGGCGCTAGTTTCGGAGGCTTTTCAGTATATTGGCTTGCCGGACATCATGACAAACGCTTTAAAGCGTTCATCGCTCACGACGGTATCTTCAATTTGGAAATGCAATATCTCGAAACAGAAGAAATGTGGTTTGCCAATTGGGATATGGGGGGCGCTTATTGGGAAAAAGAGAATGCAACGGCTCAAAAGACATTTGCCACTTCTCCCCATAAATTTATAGACAAGTGGGATACTCCTATCCTATGTATTCATAGCGAGAAAGATTATCGCATCCTGGCAAGTCAGGCAATGGCTGCTTTTGACGGAGCTCTTTTGCGTGGCGTTCCTGCAGAGCTTCTTATTTACCCGGATGAAAATCACTGGGTACTTAAACCTCAGAACGGAATCTTATGGCAGCGTACGTTCTTTGAATGGCTAGACCGCTGGCTGAAGAAATAAATAAGAATACGGACACGGGCGTAGAGTTTAGACTCGCTCGTGTCTTTATTTTGTAAATACCAATTATATTAATTATAGCCAACTTTCTTTTTTCATCTATTGTAGGTGCTTGCTCCTAAAATGTCAACATTGATATTATCATATCTTTTTATACCTATTTTAGATTTGCTTGATTGATTGGGCTTTTTAGCGATGTATAATGCCATATATGGATAATTGTGAAGGAGAAATTACATCTCGCATAGATTTTGTTGATCTAGTAAAAGGCATTTGTATTATTTTGGTTGTGATGTCACACGTAGGTGGCGTTTTCGACAAGATAGACTATCACCATATGGTGGCCTGCTTTCGTATGCCTCTTTATTTTTTTATTTCAGGCATTTTCTTCAAATCATACGAAGGCTTCTTCGGCTTTTTGCTTCGCAAGATCAATAAGTTGCTTATCCCCTTTTTGTTTTTCTATATTTCTTCTTTCATCCTGATGTTCTTGTCTTCAAGATTGATTCCCGGATTATTCCATTTACCATTGCGTATTGAAGAGTTACTATATATCTTCCAAAGCCATGAACTTATCAGATACAATCCGCCTATATGGTTTCTGATCGCTCTATTCAATTGTAACATCCTTTTTTACCTTGTTCATCTTTTGCGCCAGAATCATCTTTATCTGATGTTTATTACCGTACTTGCAATTGGGGTCATAGGCTTTTCTTTAGGCAAATATGGCATTCCTCTCCCCTATTATTTGGATGTAGCAATGACGGCAATGCCTTTTTATGTCTGTGGCTTCTGGATACGCCGTTACAATTTCTTTCTATACCCCCACCATCGTTTCGATAAATCTATACCGTTGATAGCGGCAGCCTGCGTTATTGTAATGTACTTCACTGCCACAAATCTAGGAATGAGAACCAATTGGTATCCTGGTAATATATTTCAAACATACTTAGCTGGTTTCTGTGGTATTATTTTTATTATGGTGATTGGTAAATCTTTTCGATCCATTCCTTTAGTCTCCTACATAGGCCGCTATTCTGTCATTACTCTCGGCATTCACGGCCCTCTTTCTCATTTTCTATCTTTATTTGTCGGTAGGTATATACATCAATCGGAATGGTCTTCTGTCATCATTTTCTTACTTCTTATTGTAATATGCAGGCTTGTTACTCCGGCTTTCTTGAAGATATTTCCACATTTTGTAGCACAAAAAAGCCTCATAAAGATATAACCAAAGAAAGTAGTAGAGGCATTACGGATACAAGAAATCCCCCATTGTTGAAAGTTCTCTTCCAGCAATGGGGGATATAAATAAATATTCTACCTTTTATTTTAATATAGAGCCTCTATTTAAATTCTCTCGAGTTGAACCGTAAAGTGCCGCATGATAGGTGCTTCCCATGCAATTCGTACGCCGTGAGTAATTTGTTCTCTCCTATCGTATACATTTTTCAAAGCAGCTGCAATCACATTCATATGGTTGTCTGTATACACTCGTCTAGGGATAGCCAAACGTAGAAAGTCCAATCCGCCAAAGCGGTTTTGACGAGTCACCGGATCGCGGTCGGCAAGTAGGTAACCTATTTCACAACCTCTGATACCGGCTTCCAAATAAAGTTCAACTGTAAGTGTCTGTGCTGGGAACTCTTCTTTAGGAACATGAGTCAAAACCTTATCTGCATCAATAAATATGGCATGGCCTCCGGCAGGACGCTGGTATGGAATACCATATTCATCCAATTTCTTAGCAAGATATTGCACTTGTTTAATGCGCGTTTCCAGATTATTAAATTCGGTATTCTCATCCAATCCGATAGCAAGGGCATTCATATCACGTCCATTCATACCGCCATAAGTAAGATAACCTTCAAATTGCACACAAAAACCTTTGGCACCTTCATACCAATCCTTGCTATGCATTGCTATAAATCCTCCCATATTCACGATTGCATCTTTTTTAGCACTCATTGTCATGCCGTCGGCATACGAGAACATCTCTTTGACGATCTCTTTGATCGTTTTATTTTCATACCCTTTCTCGCGTGTCTTAATGAAATAAGCATTTTCGGCAAAACGGGCAGAATCAAAAACGACAGGTTTGTGATATTTATCGGCAATACTGCGAACGTCTTTCAAATTCTGCATTGAAACAGGCTGTCCACCGGCAGTATTGTTTGTTATCGTAACAATGATAAAAGGAATACACTCTGCATGTTCGGCAAGAGCTTTCTCCAGTTTCACAGGATCAACATTCCCTTTAAAAGGAACTTCCAGCTGCGTATCTTTTGCTTCATCGATGGTACAATCTAAAGCAATAGCCTTACGTCCTTCAATATGCCCCTTTGTTGTGTCAAAGTGCGAATTACCCGGAACGATGTCTCCCGCGTGAACGAGATACGAAAATAATACATTCTCGGCAGCTCTTCCCTGATGTGTAGGAATAACATATTCAAAACCTGTCAGAGAAGTAATCATATCTTTGAATTTAAAGAAAGAAGTAGCACCGGCATAACTTTCATCACCCAACATGATGCCAGCCCATTGACGGTCGCTCATGGCACCAGTTCCTGAATCTGTCAGTAAGTCAATGTAAACTTGTTGTGCTTTAAGTTGAAACACATTATAATGTGCTTCTTTAATCCATTGTTCACGTTCTTCACGAGTACTCTTGTGAATCGGTTCAACCATCTTGATTTTCCAAGATTCTGCAAATGGTATTTCCATAGTCGTTATAAAGTTTAAGAATTAATATGCTACAAAAGTAAGCATTATTTATATAAAAGCAATAAATATACTATCTTTTTGATTAATATTTTAGTGCCCTATGTAGATATGGCACCTATTTATCTATCTTTTTGCGCATATTGCAAATGCAGTAAAAACACCCTTAAGTGAACTTTAAAAGCCACAAATCGTTTGAAAATTGACGGCCGTTCGCCATCTATCAACACAGATACGACACTTTCAACTCATAATTGTTAGTCGAAAGTGTCGTATGTTAGTTTTTTTGGTGACGTCCTTAAGTTTTTCTGAAAACGTATGGAAGAAAATATTTTTAGGTCCATATGTCATTTTGAAGGTCTAAAGACATTGTTATATAGTCATAACAACTACCTCCAGAAACGCGAAGTAATATTTTCCATTTCTCCCCTAGCATCCATTTTATATAGCCTTTGGTTGGTTGTCTGCTCATTGAGAGGACCGTACTTCTCTTGATATTCTCCGATTTTGATATAGTCGAACGAAGAGGCATTGACCGCCACAGGCAACTGTGATTTGCCCGAATACCATGCGGTCTTTATTGAACCATAATTGTTCCGGATATACAATGAAAATTGTTCCACGTCTTGCGGATTCGAATCTCCGCCCATGAAACAGAAACAGGTTATTTGATCTCCATATCTACCAACAAGCGAATCGATGGCACCAAAGTCGAGCACCTCTCCCCCATCTTGTTGAAGCCACGGACTGTGGCAACCCTTGCAATGGTTGGGACAACAAGTAATGTTGATTGCAAGGGTTACCTCGTCCGGTATTTCAGCAAATACAATGTCGTAATTATAATACTTCAGCATTGATTTTGAAATTGTATTTTATCGTCAGGCATTGACAGAGACATGCGATTTGGAGATCGCTATTTTATCTCCCAAGTCGTCACGGCATGCATTGATATAATACCGATGCGAAGCTTCTTCTTGACGGGCTGCGGAGAAATTGCTTACTCGCTTCATATAACCGATTACTCGTGTCAGATAATCAACGTTCTGGCTATGGCAGTGAGGACATTCTTTCAAATATCTTTTATCGATATGGCCGCAATCATTGCATACCGTATTGGGAATATTGAATGTAAAGTAGTTGCACCCCTCCAGTGCCGATACGCGAAGTAGTTGTCTGTATTGAGCTTTGCTCAAATGCTCTTCAAGATTAAGATGAAGCGCCGAGCCTCCCGTCAAATGTTCAATATAACGATGACCATGCAAGCGAAACTTATCTATTGCGTTGAGCGAATTGTCTTCTACCACATAAAAGTAACTGTTGTAACAATCGCGCGGTACCACATAGCCATCCTCTCTATCCCATTTGGCGTTTTTGACACCTACGTTTTCGGCCGGAATCATCTCACAATTAAACATTACTCCTTTGGAACGATATTTACGATTGTATTTCTCTATTATTCCAAGCACATTTTGCACATATTCTTCGTAATCGGGATTATCGTTGATGGAGATCTTCATAAACTCTGCCGCTTCTACCAGCCCATTGACGCCGATGGTGAGATATTGGCGTTCCATATTGATATAACCGGCATTAAACAACGGCAACATACCTTTGTCGTACAGCATTTTCAGATTTTCGTTATAGCCGAGCTGTACTTTGTGTACCAAATCAACGATGCCTTCAAGATATTCCAAATAAGGAATGCCTTGTTTGGCGGCATATTGTATACAGCGATTGAGGTTTATAGTAAGTACACTTTTCGAACCCGTTGAGACACCACCGGCACCTAGGGTATAGCTGAAGCCATTGTCCTGTATCTCGTTGCGCAACCGACAACAGCTGGACAATGAGTCGGCATTATCGCTCATATAAGTAAAGAAAGAATGTCCTTCGGAATACATTTCGGCCGTAAAATCGCCATATTCCTTGTCTTTCACATCTCCGTTGTCACTAAGCAGCGCCATCGTTTCTACAGGGAAAGTAAGCACTGTCTTGGTGCGCTCTTTGTTGAACCATTTCATGAAGCGTTTCTGGAGCCAATTGAGCGAATCCCAATCGGGATGACTTCCGTCGGGAAATACAAAGTTGCCGAATAACGAATCAAAATAAGGATGATCATAATATGCTATATTCCAGAATACCGCTTGATAGTTGCGGGCGCCCGTAGGCTGATTGATAGAGTAAACTATCTGTTCAAAACAATCGCATATCACCTTATCGAGCGAACGTTGGCGTTTGGACAGATCTGCCACTTTATCGGCATCTTTATAGTAATCTTCTCCGTACTCTTTCTGGATGAAATAGTTCATATACATCAAGAATTCAGGAGTAGCGCATGCTCCGCTAAGCATACTCGACACCATAAACACCATATTGATGAACCCACCGCAAAAAGATTTCAGATTGGTAGGAGCTTTTGAGTTGCCTCCAATAGAAACGGTTCCTCCCAATAGCCACGGGTACATCGTGATACTAGCACAATAATTAGCCAGACTGGTTTCATCGTTTTTATAGATGGAGTGATTGATCAGTAGTTGGAGATAGCGATCCGAAAACTCTTTGCCATACATTTCCTTTAATTTGTCGGTAAGCAGGCGCCGATTCAACCGAATAAAGTTCTTTTTGGGAAGTTCTCCTATCAACGTCGCGATGTTTTTATTTTCAACGTTGGCATTAGCATCAAACTTACTGCCTGTCGCTGCATTTTGAGCTTCGCAATAGTCCATCAGAAAGTTGAGTTTGTCGCGCACCTCACGATCTTCCGTGTGTTGGCGGCGATAAAGCATATACGACTTGGACACCGCATAATACTGCTCTGCCATAAGTGCTACCTCTACCTGATTCTGAATTTCTTCAACACTCATGCCATCTTTAATATTCACCCGCCCCAGAATGGCTGTCAGATCGCCATCTGTAGCAAAGCTACCTATTGAAAGAAATGCCTTACGTATCGCATTCTTGATTTTGTCGATAGAAAACGGCTCGCGTTTGCCATCCCGCTTTACAATTTGAATCCCTAAAATGTCCATAATAGTATATATATCGTTTGTTAATAAAAATATTCAGTTAATCTAAACTATATATACCCAAGATTAAAATACGAAGAAGCACTCCTCGAAGCGGGAAACTTGTAACGATTATCTACATGAATCATTATCCATATAAACATCTTTGAGAAAACTTTATTCCCGAAGTCTCAAAACTTAGATATAACGCCATGGCAGGTCTTCTGACTTATTCCGTTTCAACGCCTTCCCAACCCAAAGAGGTTAGTGACTACAATTGTCGAATATATTTTCCCTATAAATACATATATAAGGTGGAACTTACAGCAGCGGGTACTGTTGCCGACTTTCACGGCATTCCCTATTAATCTTAACCAAGTTGTTTCTTGATAAAAGAACCATTTTGTGATGACAAAGATATAATAATTAAATATAAAGCGTATCACTTACGACTACTTTTTTTCATTATATTTTTCATAAGTTATCCAGCAAATAGCGATACAATATATCAGAAGGCTATTTTATAAAACAAAAGTTTTCTGTTTTTGTATTCGTATAGAAAGAACCGTTATTTGACTTGTTCTTCATCCAGATTAATAAGAAGAGAATACTATCTACCTCTCACCTCTTTTGCTTGATCTATAAAATGATTCGAGCACCCTCAATTAATGATATTCTTCTATTAGTTTCATGATTTGCCTATCCGTTGCCTGCGGTAGTACTTTGTGAAGATGAGCCACTATATGTTCCAAGGAATCTTCTTTAGAATGCCCATTGCACGAAGCGATAAGTGATTTGCCAAACAGCAGCTCAGGAGAAGTATAGCGGGCAATACCCCAGCCATAAGGTTGATTATGCCTATTGAGCAAATATTCAAAATCAGCAATGATCAAATAAGTATTCATCTGAAGTCTAGTCATTACAGCTTCGAACGATTCACGGGGACCAACATAAGAGCCTCCTCGTATAGGCTTTTCTATTTCGTCTACAATAAACGAATCGATCTTCTTTTTCTTCTTTGTTATATTAAATCCGCAGATAGCCTTTATCTCTTTTGACAATAATGATTCATGAGTAACAACTGCGTCGTATATCAAATGATCGTTATGACCAAAATTACTTGTACCGGGTATATTGAGAATAGCATGATCGCATCGCCTATAATTAACCAATTCCGGAAACCAGTCCAGACTGACAAAACCCGCTTTACCATTGAACAGCTTGCCATATACACATTTTCCATTACGAACAACAGGCCCTTTCCATTCCCACGCTCCTTCATTCTCGTGCGAAAACCAAAATTCGGACGAAGTAACCTCTTCTACCGAGAAACCCGGCATCTCGTTTTTAAAGAAAGGTAGAAATCCCATTGTCATCACCAACTGTTCTAAATCTTCATGACAGCGCAACTGTATCATTCTATTCTGTTTTGGTTAATATGCAAATTTACGAATATTATTTATTGTCGCCACATCAAATAACATTTTTATATCAACCCAAAAGAAGCATAAGGTTCATCCCTTTGCTCTATTCTATAATTATCTACTTATCTCCAAAGGAATTCAGTATAATATAGCATTAATAAGATATTGTCTTACTCTATCCAAATAGTTTGGAGCACTCACCCCATTGACACAGAGACAAGCTATGACACAAAACTTTGCGTGCAATCCATTTCTAGAGCGTATTTCAATGTGAATATTTCCAGACATTCTGATACTTTCTTATCCCAACATCAGTAACACGCCCTTGTAGGTCACTCTTTTCGCTATCGTTTCATCACTCGAATATAAATCAAATTAGGACAAGATATAAATGTATCGTGACATGTACTGAATAAGTTGACACAAACTTATTCAAAAATGAGAAATAATAAAAAGATTGACGATCAGATTCGTCTAGAGATTTTAAACTCTTACCTTCATGGAAGCAAGGGTAAGTATACCCTTGAAAAAGCAAATGGTATATCCAGAGGTTCAATTCGGAATTGGCTTCGTATCTTTGGGCTTGAAGACAAACCATTCCCATTAAATATGAAGGATAAAGCTGTAACAACCGGTACAGAGGATGTCTCTTCAGAAGAAGACATCACCTCTTTGAAAGTGCGCATTAAGGAATTGGAATCTGAGCTGAAGCGTGCAGAGATGGCCCGTGACGTTTATGATTGCATGATTGACCTGGCTGAAGAGAAGTATCACATCAAGGTACGAAAAAACTCCGATGTCAAGTAGTAGGTTGCTTGTCACAAAAGGCGGGTAAAGGTATGAGTTATACCATATCCGCCCTTTGCGGACTGCTTGACATTTCCCGACAAGGGTACTACAAGCACAAAGAAACAAATGCCGAACAAGATGTACTTATAAGCAGCATCACGTATTACTGTCAATTTCTGCGTCAGGAGCTTCCCCGAAGCGGTTGCCGCGAGCTTTACAGTCTGTGTAAGTCTCGGTTCGGAGAAAAGTTCACGATAGGACGCGACCAATTTATCGATGTCCTTCGGGCCAACGGGATGATGCTGCGCCGCAGACGTTACAGACCTCGTACGACCAACTCCGATCATCCATATCGGATCTATCCGGATTTGCTTAACACATCTCCTAAATACGTGGCCTGTGGTGTTTGCCGCATGATGGTGGGTGACATCACTTATATATCCACGAAAGAAGGATTTGCCTATCTTTCGCTGCTGACGGATGTCTTCAGCCGCATCATTGTGGGATATGCCCTCTTTCGGACTCTTGAAGCGGAAGGACCGGCAAAAGCGTTGATGATGGCGTGCAGATTTTATAAAGGTCAGGGATTCAACCTTTCAGGTCTTATCCACCATTCCGACCGAGGTGTGCAGTATGCATCAAAAGGTTATGTGTCACAGCTCAAAGAAAGAGGAATCGCTATCAGTATGACGCAAACGGGCGACCCCTTGCACAATGCACTGGCCGAGAGGATGAACAATACCGTTAAGAACGGATGGCTCTTCGATTATGAGAATAAAACATTTGATGAAGCCTTGGAAGGTGTCGCCAGATCCATATATCTCTACAATTGGGCACGACCGCACCAAGCTCTGGCAATGAAAACACCGATGCAAATGCTCCCGGGAGAACATCCAAACCCACTTTGTTCAGCTGATGCTTTAAAGCATCAGCTGAACAAAACAAACTATAAAGAACAAACAATACTTGTTTGTCAATAAAAATAGGATTAACTTTGCAGAGTTGACAACTACTTTAGGTATACATGATTGTAATTGTCAACTCCCTTAGGTTTACTAGTGTTTAACTGTCAACCAAATTCAGTACACCACATCGTGTGCAAATCGTTGATAGACAGCGAGAAATTCATAAGGACGAAAATAAATGTTTGTATGTATAAACTTTTATTTTCGTCCTTATGAATTTTTATGTTTGTCCTTATCATTTTTTGGAAACACAGGTTCCATTTTATATATCAAGAAGTGTCACTCCGGTATGGTTTAAATAGTATCAGCATCGCCTTCAATATTCGTCTCCGAAAATGTTCCGAAAAACGACTTCGAGATAACAAGTTGTCGGTCATCGCAATCTTGCATCAATGAGGATGTGCGTTTATGTGATGTGCCTTAATAATAATACTTATGTTAATCTGAAACATATAGAAATAAAGATGTCTGGAATTTTATATTTCCAGACATCTTATATTTGCGGTGCGTACGAGACTCGAACTCGTGACCCCATGCGTGACAGGCATGTATTCTAACCAACTGAACTAACGCACCATTTCTCTTTTGCGAGTGCAAAGGTAATAAACTTTGCAATATATTCAAAGCATATTGAAGAAAATATATGCAGTTTTTTGAACTATTTTCAGGTTAAATTCATAACCAGCTAATAACCAATATAAATACAGATATACAAAAGGGAGACATCAAAAGATGTCTCCCTTAAAATCTAATACTTATTATTGAAAACTATTATTTTTTCGAAATAGCGTAGCGCTTGTTCAAACCTTCAAGCACGGCACCGGTAATGTTCATCGACTTGTCGGCATACAACAGATTGTCCATGCCGGTGTTGCTGATAATCAAGTTGAAATGATACTTCTTATTGAAATCTTTCAGGAAAGCGTTGATAGAATCACGCAATTGCAAGCTGTTCTTTTGATTCTCGGAAGCCAATTCGCTTTGCAGTTTCTGTTGCAATGTCTGAAGATCCTGATCCATCTTCATCAGGCGATTGTATTCTTGTTTTGCTCTGTCTTCTGAAAGGAAAGCGTTGTTATCGTATTTTTTCTGAAACTCTTGTTTGTCTTTGGCTAGTTCGCCGGCTTTTTGATTCAATACCATACGGCTATTTTCCTCTTTCTTCACCATTGCTTCATTGACATCCTTGCAAAGATTGTATTTAGTCAATAATGTATCTATTTCAACATATGCAATTTTTAAAGAACCGGCAGGAATCGGCTTAACATCGACATTGTCCTTATCCGATTTTTTGTTGCATTGGGCAAAAAGAACAACGATCGCAAGTGCTGCAATAACGTTGATAAGAAGTCTCATTCTCTTCATAATTTTGATATTGTCTTTAAATAGTTTATATTTTTAGTTACCATATTCATTCTTTACCGTCTTTCCTCTTTTCTGCTACCGTATGATTGCAAACACTCTGGAATTGGGCATCTTGCTCAGTATAACAATGTATTCCACGTTGTTGCATTGCCTTGTTTTGACTGATGTGCTCGTTGGGGAATTTCCCACCTTTCACAAAAAATACTTTCACGCCCAAAAAAAGGACGCAAATAGCAACTATTAACAAAGTAAATAACAATATTAGGTACATTTCAATTACTTTTGCGATGCAAAGATAGACTTTTGTGGCGATTTATCGCTATCTTTTCAATGTAAAATCAGAGAGAATAGCCATAATTGCCTATCAGATTAAACATATTTAGCACAACAAGTCTTTTGAAAAGACTCTTTAATATTAGTATTATGAAAGAAACCGATTTGAAACCGGCCGGCATTTTTCATTATTTTCATGAGATATGCCAAGTGCCACGCCCTTCGAAACACGAAGAGCAGATTGTTGCTTATCTGAAAGAATTCGGTGAGAAGCATCATTTGGAAACCAAAGTTGATGATGCGGGCAACGTAGTAATAAGAAAGCCTGCCACTCCTGGTAAAGAAAACCTGAAAACGGTCGTTTTGCAGGGGCATACGGACATGGTATGCGAAAAGAATAGCGACGTTGAGCACGATTTCATGAAAGATGCTATTCAAACAGAAGTGGATGGCGATTGGCTGAAGGCAAAGGGAACAACTCTCGGAGCTGACGACGGTATCGGCGTAGCGGCGGGATTGGCTATCCTTGCAGATGAATCGATCGAACACGGCCCTATCGAATGTCTGTTCACTGTAGACGAAGAGACACAATTGACAGGCGCCAATGCCTTGAAAGAAGGATTCATGAGCGGTGACATTCTAATCAACCTCGACTCGGAAGACGACGGACAGCTGTTTATAGGATGTGCCGGCGGCATCAACACCGTGGGACAACTTAAATACACACAGATCGATACTCCAAAAGATTATTACTTTTTCAAGGTTCATGTATCCGGCTTAGTGGGCGGACACTCGGGCGACGATATTAATAAAAACAGAGCTTGCGCCAACAAAGTGCTCAATCGCTTTCTCTACCAAGAAGCTGCCAAAATGGACATGTACCTCTGCACTATTGACGGAGGAAATCTGCACAATGCCATTGCACGGGAGGCTTACGCCGTATGCGCGGTTCCCGAAGAAGAGAAGCATACCGTACGTGCCGATCTTAATATATTCATCTCGGAAATAGAGGACGAATACAGTGTGACGGAGCCCCACTTCAAGATGACGTTGGAATCGGTTGACAGTCAGCCGAAAGCCATCGACAAAAAGAGCGCTACCAACTTACTGAAAATGCTCTATGCCATGCCTCATGGGGTTTTTGCAATGAGTCAGGAGATTGCGGGATTTGTTCAGACATCGACCAATTTAGCCTCTGTGAAAATGAAAGAGGGCAACGTTATTCGCATTGAGACAAGCCAGCGTAGCGATATCACATCGTCGCGCAACGACATTGCTGCCATGGTAGAAATCGTAATGACAATGGCAGGTGCCACAGCCGTGCACAATGACGGATATCCGGGCTGGAAACCCAACACACATTCGGAAATTCTGAATGTCACGGTTGCGTCGTACAAACGCCTCTTCAATGAAGAACCCATTGTACGCAGTATTCATGCGGGACTCGAATGCGGTTTGTTTCTACAGAAATATCCTAATCTCGATATGATTTCTTTCGGACCACAGCTTGTCGGCGTCCATTCGCCCGACGAACGTCTGTTAATCCCTACTGTCGACAAATTCTGGAAATTACTGCTTGAAATATTGAAGAATATTCCTGCAAAGAAATAAAAGCGCCACGCGCATACTGATATAAAAGCCCCGGGGTAGAAAGAACATTTGTAATTCTCGCTAGCTCGGGGCTATTTGTTTACTTTGAAACAGAATGTCGTTTGAAAGCAAGCGACGATAACCTATGAATACTATCACGAAATACTACCGTCTTTCATTTTTTCTCCTATTCTTATATGCGTTTTTGCCTGCTTTCGGTCATTCAAACGATACAATCAGTATCATGGAGTGGAATGTGGAGAATTTGTTTGATTGCCGCCATGATACGTTGAAGAACGATAATGAATTTCTGCCCGACGGGCTTCGCCATTGGAATTACTACCGTTACCGTCATAAATTGGATCTGATTGCCAAAACGATTGTGGCTTCGACAGGCAACTGGACTCCGCCCGCATTAATCGCTCTGTGCGAAGTAGAGAACGACAGTGTACTGATTGCTTTGACTCGTTATTCGGCATTAAGAGAATTGGGTTATCGATACGTCGTGACCGATTGCATGGATCAGCGAGGTATTGATGTGGCATTGCTGTATCAACGGGACCGATTTAAATTATTGGACTACGAGTATATTCGGGTAAGTCCGTTGAAAGATTTCCGACCTACCCGTGATATTCTTCATGCGACGGGATTGATAACGCTGCAAGATACGCTTGACATTTATGTGGTACATGCGCCATCCAGAAGTGGTGGAGAAAGGCTCTCCCGCCCCTATCGGATACATTTTGCAAAAACTCTAATGACTGAAATAGAGAAACTGAAATGCAAGAGAAGGACTCCGAAAATCTTAATTTTAGGCGACTTTAACGATCTGCCCGACAGCCCCGCTATCAACAAGATATTGGCAGCAAAAGCTCCCGAAAAAGAAATAGACGATGATAAACTATACCATCTGTTGGCACGACAAGTAAAGCAAAACAAAGAAGGTAGTTACAAATATAGAGGAGAGTGGAATTTGCTTGATCATTTCATCGTTTCGGGCAGTCTGCTCCACACCGACAACAATATATATACTTCCGAATCGTTGGCACAAATCGTACATCTGCCGTTTCTGATGACCGATGACAAAACCTATGGCGGAAAGCGCCCCTATAGAACCTATTACGGTATGAAATATGAAAACGGCTATAGTGACCACCTGCCTCTGTTGATGCAGATGATTATTACAGCCGAATAAAATTTCAATGGAAGGAGTCAGTCTCCTCTATTAGTCGAGTTTAAGTACTGCCAAAAAGGCTTTTTGCGGTACCTGAACACTACCTATTTGCTTCATACGCTTCTTACCGCGTTTTTGTTTTTCGAGCAACTTGCGTTTACGGCTTACGTCACCACCATAACACTTTGCCGTTACATCTTTACGAACCTGTTGAACTGTTTCGCGAGCAATAATTTTGGCACCGATAGCTGCCTGAATGGCAATATCAAATTGCTGACGGGGAATGAGCTCTTTCAACTTCTCGCACATGCGACGTCCCAAAGTATAGGCGTTGTCTACATGAGTCAAGCATGACAAAGCATCTACAGGCTCACTATTGAGCAGAATATCCAACTTCACCAATTTAGAAGGACGAAATCCATCGGGATGATAGTCAAACGAAGCATATCCTTTCGAAATACTCTTGAGCTTATCGTAAAAGTCTATCACAATTTCGCCCAAAGGAATATTATAGTAAAGCTCTACTCGATTACCGCTAATATACTCTTGTTTAATAAGTTCGCCACGTTTACTAAGACACAATGTCATAATAGGTCCGATAAAATCGGTAGTTGTTATTATCGACGCCTTGATATAAGGTTCTTCAATGTGATCGATGAATGTCTGATCGGGCATGCCACCCGGATTGTGCACTTCGGTCATCTCCCCCTGCTTGTCGTATATCCGATAAGACACGTTCGGAACGGTAGTGATAACATCCATATCGAACTCTCTGTCGAGACGTTCTTGAACAATCTCCATGTGCAACAGCCCCAAGAAACCACAACGGAAGCCAAAGCCAAGAGCAACGGACGACTCTGGAGAGAATGTCAGTGAAGCATCGTTGAGCTGAAGTTTCTCGAGCGAAGCACGAAGATTCTCAAAATCTTCGGGTGCGATAGGGTAAACACCGGCAAAGACCATAGGTTTTACTTCCTCGAACCCTCTGATAGCTTCCTTACACGGATTTACGACATGCGTTATAGTGTCGCCCACCTTTACTTCAGTCGAGGTTTTTATTCCCGAAATGATATAACCCACTTCGCCTGTACGCATTTCTTTGTGCGGTACCAAATCCATACGAAGCACACCTATTTCGTCGGCCTCGTATTCGCAACCGGTATTGAAAAACTTCACCTTGTCGTGCGAACGGAGCACACCGTTTTGAACCTTGAAGTAAGCGATAATACCACGAAACGGATTGAATACCGAGTCAAATATCAAAGCTTGCAGCGGAGCATCTTCATCACCCACAGGAGACGGAACACGCTCTACTATTGCGTTTAGAATTTCTTCTACTCCCAACCCCGTACGTGCCGAAGCTCGAATGATATCTTCGCGCTTACAGCCCAGAAGGTCTACTATTTCGTCTTCTACCATATCGGGATTGGCACTCTCCATATCACACTTATTGATGACAGGAATAATCTCCAAGTCGTGTTCAATAGCCATGTAAAGGTTTGAAATCGTTTGAGCCTGTACACCTTGAGATGCGTCGACTACGAGCAAAGCGCCCTCGCAAGCTGCAATAGACCGTGAAACTTCATAAGAGAAATCCACGTGTCCCGGAGTATCAATCAAATTGAGTATATAAGTTTCTCCACGATAGTTGTATTCCATCTGGATGGCATGGCTCTTTATCGTTATACCACGTTCTCTCTCCAAATCCATGTCATCAAGCATCTGCCCTTCGGTAATCTCGATTGTTTTGGTATATTCGAGCAACCTATCGGCAAGAGTTGACTTACCGTGATCAATATGTGCAATAATACAAAAGTTGCGTATATTCTTCATGCAATGTCCTCTATTTGTATGCAAAGATAGTGCAAGAGGAAGAGAATAGAAAATAAATTGATTTATTTTTATTGTAAAATACGATACTCCCCTATCGCCCATCCAGTTTTATGATGATGCGCGTAGCATACCGAAGTTTAAGCAACTTCTAAAATAAAAATGCGTTGACATTCTATGTTTTGTCAACGCATTTTTATTTTAGAATTAATCAATTCAGATCAATTTAATAAAAACATCTGCTTCCTGCACTTCTGCAGAGATTTTGTCTTCCCTTAACAACCAACCCAGACCCAAATAAAGATCTTTATCGACTACTTTAAGAGTTTTCTTAAGTTGCTTAGCCGTCATGCCTTCCGTTCCATTAAGAGCGTTCCAAATAGATCCGGCTATCTCTCCTGCTTTAACTTTCAACATTTCTTTCAGTTTTTAAATGTTAGACATTTTATGATTCTCTTATTCTCCTGAAACTAATTTCGTTACAAAGATAGTATTTTATATGTTATACAACACTTTTTCCGAAATATTTTTACCGGCTTTTACTAAATAGACCAAAAAAGTCGTCTTATTTCCTCATTTGATCTTCCAAATATTCTGCCCAAAGGCATGCAGCCTGCTCAACCAATTGAGCACAAGGACGTTTCTTATAATATTGTTCTGTACGTTCAGCCGGTACGGGAGATCGTTTGTCTGCAGCCTGCAACTCGACCTCAGGTTTACGCAATCCTAGCAAAACGCCACATACGATAGAACCGTTCTCAGACTTTAGTTTATCGGCCAGCTTTTGAACCAAAGCATAATTGGCCGCTTTGCCTTCCTTGTCGGATCCTTTAGTGGCGCCGGTTTCGAGTCCGGCGAGCATAAACAGGCCGCATGCAGCACCACATGTTTCTCTCATTCTTCCTATGCCTCCCCCAAATGAAGACGACATTCTGAAAGCTTGTTCGGGAGTAAAGCCATACATATCGGCAAATGCGCCCACTACGCTTTGAGAACAATTGTAACCTTCCTTGAAAAGCTCGACGGCTTTAGTAACTCTATCTTCGTACATACGTTTCTACAACTAATAAGCTCTTGCAAAGATCACCCGACGTGCAGATGGTTTGCCAGTCACCATATCGACACCCGGAGTCTCATCACCGTCAATCGGTATGCAACGGATAGTAGCCTTTGTATCTTCTTTTATTTTTAATTCGGTTTCGGTAGTGCCATCCCAATGACACAACAGGAAACCGCCTTCTTCTATCTTCTCTTTAAATTCATCATAGCTGTTTACCTCAATGGTTCTTTGTTTGCGATAATCAAGAGCCTTCTGATAAATATTGTTCTGAATATCATCGAGCAGATTTTTGACATAGTCTACAATGCCGTCACACGAAACCGTTTCTTTCTCCAGTGTATCGCGGCGCATCACCTCTACGGTGTTGTTCTCCAAATCTCTGGCACCCATTACCAAACGTACTGGAACACCTTTCAGTTCGTAATCGGCAAATTTAAATCCGGGGCGTTTGTTGTCTGCATCATCGTATTTCACCGATACGCCCAACGCCTTGAGTCCTGAGACAATTCCGGCAACCTTCTCACCTATTTGTTGAAGTTGTTCTTCTTTTTTGTAGATCGGAACAATGACTACTTGAATCGGAGCCAATTTGGGAGGCAATACCAAGCCGTTGTCATCACTGTGAGTCATGATCAGCGCACCCATCAATCGAGTAGATACACCCCAAGAAGTGGCCCATACATGATCTAGTTTATTTTCTTTATCGATAAACTGCACATCGAAAGCTTTTGCAAAGTTTTGTCCCAAGAAATGAGATGTTCCACACTGCAACGCTTTTCCATCTTGCATCATACCCTCTATAGTGTATGTATTGAGAGCTCCGGCAAAACGCTCGTTAGCACTCTTCACACCCTTGATAACGGGAACAGCCATGTATTTTTCTGCAAAGTCGCCATACACATTCAGCATACGAACGGCTTCTTCTTCGGCTTCCTTGCTGGTGGCATGTGCTGTATGTCCTTCTTGCCAAAGGAACTCGGCCGTACGAAGGAACAGACGGGTACGCATTTCCCAGCGGAATACATTGGCCCACTGATTGATGAGCAATGGAAGATCTCTGTAAGAATGAATCCAATTGCGATAAGTATTCCAAATGATAGTCTCTGAAGTTGGGCGAATAATCAGTTCTTCTTCAAGTTTCGCTTCCGGATCGACAACAACACTTTGACCATCGTCCGAACTCTTCAGGCGATAATGAGTAACGACTGCACATTCTTTGGCAAAACCTTTCACATGTTCGGCTTCACGACTCAAAAACGACTTGGGAATCAACAACGGGAAATAGGCATTTTGTACACCTGTCTCTTTGAACATATCGTCCAATTGGCGTTGCATTTTCTCCCATATAGCGTATCCATAGGGCTTGATTACCATACAGCCGCGCACCGCAGATTGTTCTGCCAAGTCGGCCTTTACCACCAATTCATTATACCATTGCGAATAATTGTCATTACGTTTTGTAAGACCTTTCAATTCTACTGCCATTCTATTTAATTTTTATTATTTACTATTTCAAATGATGTGCAAAATTAGTATTTTTTCTTTTAATAATCATAATCTACCGGACTGTATTTGATTACTTTCTAGCCGTTTGAATTGGCGGAACTGCAAATAGAGCATTGTTAGCGAAGTGACCGTTGCAAATAAATCGCTGAAAGGCATGCTCCACCAGATTCCGTCCAACTGCCAGAAAAGAGGTAAAATAATAATGGCCGGAATGAGGAATATCATCTGTCGGGTGAGCGATAAAAAGATAGCCTTTTTGGCCATACCGATACTTTGAAAGAAATTGGATGTGACCATCTGAAAGCCAATAATAGGAAACGTCACCATAACGATTTTCATACCCAGCGCCGCTTGTTTGATAAGATCGGCATCTGTAGTGAAAGCCTTCACGATAGTTTCAGGGAAAAGTTCGGCTAAGATGAAGCCAATCGTCGTAACAACAGTAGCCCAAATAATAGTCAATTTGAGTACCTGATTGACGCGTCCATAGAGTTTTGCTCCGAAGTTGTATCCCGCGATGGGCTGCATACCCTGATTGAAGCCGAACACAATCATCACAAAGACGAAAACATAGCGATTGACGATGCCAAACGCACCTATTGCCATGTCGCCGCCAAACTTATTGAGCCCCTTATTGATAAGAATAATGATCAGACAAGAAGCCAAATTCATCAAAAAAGGCGAAAGGCCTATAGATAAGGTATCTCTGATAATTTGCTTTTGAAGCTTAAATGTTCCCTTCTTGAAATGAATGAAGTTGTTCTTATTGCGAAAGTAGCTCAACTGCCAACACAATGCCGTGAGCTGCGAAATAACAGTAGCAAGAGCACTACCTCTGATACCTAAATGCAACCCAAATATAAACAACGGGTTTAGCACAATATTGATCAACACCGTACCAATTGTAGCATACATCGCTTTTTCGGGTGCTCCGGATGCCCTAAGCATGGCATTGAGTCCGAAGTAAAGACAGGTAACCAAGTTGCCTATCAATATGATAAACATAAAATCGTAGGCATAAGGCAAAGTATGGGGCGATGCACCGAAGAACAGTAATATAGGTCTCAAAAAGATTAAGCCAAAAATGGTAAGCATAAGGCCAAACATCACATTCAGCGTGAAACAGTTGCCCAAAATGATATTGGCACTACCATAATCTTTTTGCCCCAAGCGCACTGATGTCAAAGTAGCCGATCCCACACCGACGAAAGAGCCGAAAGCAGCAACAAGATTCATCAGCGGAAAAGTAAGTGCCAGTCCCGATATGGCGAGCGGACCCACCCCGTGGCCAATAAAAATACTATCTACAATATTGTATAAAGAAGATGCCGTCATCGCTATGATAGCAGGTGTGGCATAATTCATCAATAACTTCCCAATCTTCTCAGTACCCAACTCGGTAGGTATTCTTTTCTGTGTCATATTATCCCTCATTAGTATTTCAAACTACAAAAGTAGTCATTTTTCGGCGTACTAACCAGCAATAGACATGTAAAACAGGTTAATATATTTTTTCTTTTATTCGTGCATAAGCAGATTCATTCAACTTAATTTTAATATATTGAATACATTCTCACCAAACTTTAGTAGATCGTTAGTCTACTTTTATGTTTATTCCGCTTTCCAATAACTAATTTATCTAAATTTGGGAATGCTAGAATATTATTAGGAGTTATTGTTTGATGTTCTTCATTATTAATAATTAAAAAACGCTTAAAGACTTTTATATATAGGTTTAACTTCATTATATTTGCATTCAAAATGATGAGAGAAGATGAGAAAAATATTAATATTCTGTTTGTTTTTTATGATGTTTTTATCGGCTTCTTCGAAACCGCTAAATTCTGTTTTACTTTCTTATTCGGCAAATCGAATAAATGTTTCCAATTCTTTTATTGGTCGATTGACACCACCACCTTTGGGTAACGATCAAAAAAACATTGTTCAGCAAGACAGTGTTTCTGCTCTGTATGTTAAGGACATCTTGGGTATGCCCATAATGACAGATTCTTTGGCTGCCATGATCGATTATAATCCAAAATATTATAAACTTTTTGTAACCCCCACCTATTATTATGCTCCGATAGAAACTATCTCTACGCTAAATTGGAAGATGTCCGATATAGAGGGAAAGAATATTTCGGAAATTGTTTCTCCGTTAGATTCTATATTTAACCTCAATGATTATAAATCGACCAATGCACAGGTTAATAAAACATTGCTCAACTTATATTTAAAGAATTATCAGGCTATTCAAACTACCGAAGCTCAAATTATGAGCCGTGAACTATTTCATAGCAATATGTCTGCGACTCCGGTACAAAAGGCCAAATTTGCTAGTTTATTCAAACAAGAATCTAAAGAAGAAAATTTAGGAAAAGCTTCTCTTATGTCATACAAACCAAACTGGTGGACATATGGTGGAGGCATCTCTTTGCAAATGACACAAAATTATGTATCAGATAATTGGTATAAAGGTGGCGAAAGTACCAATACTGCACTAGGTTATTTGGCTCTTAAGGCAAATTATAATGACAATGAAAAGATACAATGGGACAATTTACTGGAAGCAAAATACGGCGTAACGTCTTCTCCATCGGATACTTGTCATAAATATTTGGTATCAAATGATTTGTTGAGAATATATAGTAAACTTGGCATCCAAGCTTCAAAGCACTGGTATTATACTATATCAGGTGAATTTAATACGCAGTTCAGTAATTCATATAGAAAGAATACCAATGATGTTTTGGCAGCTTTTATGTCACCTGCCAATTTAATATTAAGTATTGGTATGGATTATAAAGTTAAAACAAAAAAACTTGATTTTTCATTATTATTATCTCCCTTGGCCTACAATTGGCGTTATGTGGGGGATGCTCGAGTAAATCAGACGAATTACGGTTTACAAGAAGGCAGAAAGTCCCTCAATCTGTTCGGTTCGAAATTAACTTCTACTTGGACGTGGCAAATAATTCCAACTGTCGCATGGACATCCCGTCTATATTATTTTACCGATTATACAACTTCTCAAGCCGAATGGGAAAATACGTTTAACTTCTTATTAAATAAGTATTTGTCCGCACAACTTTTCGTTCATGCACGCTATGACGATTCTGCGCCACCAACAGAAGGGACGAGTTACTTTCAGTTTAAAGAATACTTCAGTTTTGGTATAAATTATGCGTGGTAATGGTTCACGTGAAAAATATCAGACAGAAAAATAACGCGAAGTGCTTTCATATTCGAATGAATATTCTTAATTTCGCATCGGCTAATAACAACAAGCTCAAATAAAATGAAAGATAGAATTTTAGTAACAGGAGGCACTGGATACATTGGATCGCATACTGTAGTAGAACTCCAAAATGCCGGATATGAGGTTATTATTGTAGACAACCTCTCAAACTCAAGCGTCGATGTAGTCGATAGTATTGAGAAAATAACCGGCATACGTCCAGCTTTTGAACAAAACGATTGTTGTGATTATAATGCTCTTAATGAAATCTTTAAACGCTATTCTGGAATTAAGGCTATCATTCATTTTGCAGCTAGCAAAGCAGTTGGTGAATCGGTTCAGAAACCGTTGCTATATTATCGCAATAATATTCTATCACTTATCAATCTGCTAGATTTAATGCAGGTACATAAAGTAGGAGGTTTTGTATTCTCTTCTTCGTGTACTGTCTACGGACAGCCGGATAAACTTCCTGTAGCCGAAGATGCTCCATTCAAGAAAGCAGAATCGCCTTATGGCAATACAAAAAAAATAAATGAAGATATTCTTCGCGACACTGTACATTCGGGCGCTCCGATTAATGTCATCATGCTTCGTTATTTCAATCCGATCGGTGCACATCCATCATCGTTGATAGGTGAGCTTCCTAACGGCGTTCCTCAAAATCTTATTCCTTATCTCACGCAGACAGCTATGGGCATTCGTCCTATGCTCAAAGTCTATGGTGACAATTATAGCACCCCCGACGGATCATGTATCCGCGATTATATCAATATTGTCGACTTGGCAAAAGCACATGTTACAGCTGTGCATCGTCTTGTAGATGGGAAACAGAAAAATAATATTGAAGCTTTCAATTTGGGGACAGGTAATGGCGTATCTGTTTTGGGGCTGATCCATGCATTTGAAAAAGCAACAGGAGTCAAACTCAATTACGAGATAGCCGACCGCCGTGCCGGTGATATTGAACAAATATGGGCCAATCCAGAATATGCTAATAATGAATTAGGATGGAAAGCAGAGACAAGTATTGAAGATACTTTGCTCTCGGCATGGAATTGGCAAAAGAAACTTCGCGAACGTGGCGTTATGTAACGCTCGCGAGATAATAAAAGAATGAGATGTAACACGATATCTCATTCTTTAAGAAGCACATATTTGGCTATCGTCATTGTGGCTATGCGAATAGAGACAATGAAGTACAAAAGATTTTATCTTTAACAAATATGCTTGCATAGTAGTTTTGTCGTGTTTTATTTTGTGTTTGTGTTGTGCAGTCACTACGATGTGAATCGTGGGGCTGTTTTTTTATTCCCTATTTTCCAATTTCCTTTCGACTAAGATAAAAAATAAATAAATATTGTGAACGGTTACATTATTCAATGTCTTTTTATTTCTGTTTGGTACACCTTTTGTTTTATATTAAACAAACATACGACTTGATAGATTTTATTTATCTTTGTCGCGAGTCTCAACACTTTAAGTAGAAAGGAAAATAATTATGATTACTCAATTTTCAGAAAGCGTCTCAGAGGTGATTAATTTCAGCAAAGAGGAAGCTAACAGACTGCAAAATCCATACATAGAGCCAGAGCATCTGTTGCTCGGTCTTATTCGATACAATAGTGGTATTGCCATTCAACTCTTATTGGCACTCAATATTGATTTGGATAGTCTAAAGACAGAATTGGAAGATTACTTAAGACAAAAGACAGATCCTTCTTTGGATTCGGATAGTGACTTGCAGTTTTCGGAGACTTCATCGCAGATTATAAAATTAAGCATTTTGGAGGCGAGTTTCGCCCAACAACGCATTGCAAATACCGAGCATATTTTGCTTGCCATATTAAAAGAAGAAAACAATGTAGCTGCTCAAATATTAATTCAGAATGGTGCAAACTACAAACAAATTCTAAATATGCTCCCCTCTCGCCCCAATATCAATACATTGTCAACTACCGATTACAAAGATAAGGTAGAAGATGAAACAGACGATGACTTGGAAGTGATCTCCAATTCTAACGATGAAGAGGAAGAGGTAAACGTAGATACTTCTACTACCAACCCCATTCAAAAGACTCCATTCCTCGACAAGTTTGGAATTGATATGACAAAAAATGCAATTGAGGGCAAATACGACCCTGTAGTTGGTCGCGAAAAAGAGATATTGCGATTGGAACAGATATTGTGCCGACGCAAGAAGAACAATCCCATACTCATTGGAGAGCCTGGAGTTGGAAAATCGGCTATTGTAGAGGGATTGGCACAGCAAATTGTTGAAAAGAAAATATCGCACGTACTATTCAACAAACGTATCGTACAGTTGGATATGGCTACTGTCGTTGCAGGCACAAAATACAGAGGACAGTTTGAAGAACGTATGCAGGGCCTCATGAAAGAGCTTCAACAAAATGAAGACATCATCTTGTTCATCGACGAGATACATACCATTATCGGTGCCGGATCGGCACCGGGAACAATGGATGCGGCAAACATTCTGAAACCTGCTCTAGCACGTGGCAATATGCAATGTATAGGAGCTACGACAATAGACGAATATCGCAAGAATATTGAGAAAGACGGAGCACTCGACCGTCGTTTTCAAAAGGTGCTGGTCAGCCCGACGACACCCGAGGAGACGCTTGAGATAATGAATAATATCAAAACACGCTACGAAGATCATCACAACGTGCACTATACCGATGAAGCTTTAGAAGCTTGCGTCAAATTGACCAATAGATATATCTCAGATCGCAACTTGCCCGATAAAGCCATCGATGCTCTCGACGAAGCCGGCTCGAGGATACATATCACAAATGTGCTCATTCCTGCCGAAATAGAGAAACAACGCGAAGCTATCACCGAGATGCAAGAAAAGAAGAAAGCTGCCGTCAAATCTCAAAATTTCGAATTGGCAGCCAGCTTCCGTGATAAAGAACGCAAATTGGAGGTTCAGTTGGCAAACATGCAGAAAGAATGGGAAAGTAAATTGAAAGGTCAACGCAAAACCGTAACAGCAGATGATATTGCAGATGTGGTTTCGGCAATGTCGGGCATACCCGTTCAGCGTATAGCACAAAGCGAAGGACTACGATTAACAAACTTAAAAAAGCAGCTTCAGTCTGTCATTGTGGCTCAAGATAAAGCGATAGACAAAACGGTGAAAGCAATAATGAGAAACAGAGTCGGACTGAAAGATCCAAGCAAACCGATTGGTACTTTCATGTTTCTGGGGCCGACCGGAGTGGGTAAAACATATCTGACCAAAGAACTGGCCAAATATATGTTTGGATCCGAAGATGCTTTAATCCGAATAGACATGAGCGAATATATGGAGAAGTATGCCGTATCGAGGCTCATCGGAGCGCCTCCCGGATACGTAGGTTATGATGAAGGCGGCCAATTGACCGAAAAAGTGAAACGTCGTCCGTATTCGATCGTCCTTTTCGACGAAATCGAAAAAGCTCATCCGGATGTATTCAACCTATTGCTTCAGATTATGGACGAAGGAAGGCTCACCGATAGTTATGGCGTAACGATTGATTTCAAAAGCACCATTATTATAATGACCTCGAATGTGGGTACTCGCCAAATGAGGGAATTCGGAAAAGGTATCGGCTTCTCGACGTCTTCTTCGATAAGCGACCAAGAATTGTCAAGAAGCTATATACAGAAAGCTTTAAACAAAACATTCGCTCCCGAATTTATCAATCGTGTTGACGAAATTATCACTTTCGACCAATTATCGAAGGAAGCCATTTTGAAGATTGTCGATATAGAGCTGGATGTTTTATCCAAACGCATAGAGACACTCAAATACAAAGTGATTGTAGACGATGCTGCCAAATTGTTTTTGGCAGATAAGGGCTACGATGTACAATTTGGCGCTCGACCACTCAAACGCGTCATTCAAAATTACATCGAAGACAATATTTCCGAAGCAATCATCTCGGGACAGGCAAAAGAAGGAGACAGTATTTTAATTACCCACAAAGAAAACGAAGAAAATCTTTCTTTGTCGGTAATGAACGCAAAGACCTTGCCGCTACCAACGAGGAAAAGAGCAGTTAAATCTGCCGATAAAGACGAAAATAAAATCTGATATAGATTTATTAACTTTTTAATGCCGGACTATTATTAGTCTGGCATTTTTTTTGTTACCTATTTCATAAATATTTTTTGAATAACGATTTTAAAAAAATAGTATTATGCAAAAAGGTAATATTGGAGTCACAACCGAGAATATCTTTCCGGTTATTAAAAAATTCTTGTACAGTGATCATGAAATTTTCCTCCGTGAAATAGTATCTAATGCTGTTGATGCCACTCAAAAGCTCAAGACATTAATTTCGAATGGCGAATGCAAACAAGAAGCAGGCGATTTGACCGTCCATGTTTCTTTGGACAAAGATACGATTACTATTTCTGATAGAGGTATTGGTCTGACTGCAGAAGAAATTGATAAATACATCAATCAGATAGCCTTCTCGGGTGCCAACGATTTCTTGGAAAAATACAAAAAAGATGCCAATGCCATTATAGGACATTTCGGACTTGGCTTCTATTCTGCATTCATGGTCTCCAAGAAAGTAGATATCATTACAAAGTCATACAAAGACGATGCGAAAGCAGTAAAATGGTCATGCGACGGAAGCCCCTCTTATACAATCGAAGATACCGATAAGACCGATCGCGGAACAGACATAGTACTTCATATCGACGACGACTGCAAAGAGTTTTTAAACGAAAACAAAGTTGAAGAACTACTAAAGAAATACTGTCACTTCCTTCCGGTTTCTATTGCATTCGGCAAAAAGAAAGAGTGGAAAGACGGCAAACAAGTTGAAATGGATGAAGATAATATCATCAATGATACCAATCCATTATGGTGCTGCAAGCCAATAGATTTGAAAGACGAGGATTATAAGAAATTCTATAAGGAACTATATCCCATGTCCGAAGATCCATTGTTCTGGATTCATCTGAATGTAGATTATCCGTTTCATTTGACCGGTATTCTTTATTTCCCCAAAATAAAATCGAATCTCGACTTACAGAAAAACAAAATCCAACTATACTGCAACCAAGTATTCGTAACCGATTCGGTAGAGAACATCGTTCCTGAATTTTTGACCCTTCTGCACGGTGTGATCGACTCACCCGATATTCCACTAAACGTATCGCGCTCTTACTTGCAAAGCGATGCCAACGTCAAGAAGATATCAACGTATATCTCCAAGAAAGTGGCCGACCGTCTATCGTCTATCTTCAAGGAAGACCGCAAACAATTCGAAGAAAAATGGAATGACTTGAAAATATTTATCGACTATGGAATGCTTTCCAGAGACGATTTCTACGATAAGGCAAAAGATTTCTTCCTCTTCAACGACACAGACGATAAGAAGTTCACTATCGAAGAATACGAGAAGCTGGTTAAAGACAATCAAAAGGATAAGAACGGCGACGTTATCTACTTGTATGCCAACAACAAAGACGAACAATATTCGTTCATCGAAGCAGCCAAGAACAAAGGTTACAATGTGCTTTTAATGAATGGACAGCTGGACGTTGCCATGATCAGTATGTTCGAACAAAAACTGACAAAGACTCGCTTCACTCGTGTCGACGGTGATTCGGTAGAAAATCTGATTGTAAAAGAAGATAAGAAAGTCGATTCTTTGGAAGCCGACAAACAAGAAGAATTGTCATCGGCATTCAAAAGCCAACTACCGCAAATAGAGAAAGCCGATTTCAATATAGGAATTCAAGCGTTGGGTGAAAACACCTCCCCTATTATGATAACTCAAAGCGAATACATGCGCCGCATGAAAGAGATGGCCAATATTCAGCAAGGCATGAGTTTCTATGGAGAGATGCCCGATATGTTCAATGTAATCTTAAATTCGGATCATAAGTTGATTAAGATTATATTGGAAGATGAAGAAAAGACTTGCAAAGAAGCAACGACTCCCATACAAACAGAGATGAACGATGTTGACAAACAACGTAGCGAACTGCGCAAAAGTCACGAAGGAAAGAAAGACGAAGAAATTCCAACTACGGAGAAAGATCAACTCAAAGAACTCGACAATCACTACAGCGAATTGAATAAAAAGAAAGAAGCGATATACGGAGATTATGCCGGCACAAACAAAGTCATTAAGCAATTAATAGACTTGGCTTTGTTGCAGAACGGCATGCTCAAAGGAGAAGCTCTAAGCAAATTCGTTCAACGTAGTATCGAACTTATCTGATATAACTATATAAAGTATTCCAAGCGGGGATGACAATTCAGTCATTCTCGCTTTTTTTCATTATCAGATACAATTATTAAAAATGTTTTTTCTATATTTGACTAGTATTTCACAAAAGACATTACATGAGAAGGATAAAATATATTTTAATAATCCTATTGTGCCTGTTATCCAATAATCTGCAAGCGCAGAAAGTGGGACTTGTACTAAGCGGAGGTGGTGCAAAAGGTTTGACCCATATCGGAATTATTCGTGCCCTAGAAGAAAACAATATTCCAATAGACTATATCACTGGAACTTCTATGGGAGCCATTATCGGAGCTTTATATGCTATGGGATATTCTCCTGACGAAATGGAAGAACTACTTAAATCGGATGATTTTAAAAGGTGGTATTCAGGCGAAACAGAACAAAAATATGTTTATTATTTCAAGAAAAGTCTTTCCACTCCGGATTTTATTAGTATCAGGCTTTCACCGACCGGTAAAGATCAATCTAAAATAAAGACACAGTTTCTACCTCAAAGTGTAGTAGATCCAACGCAAATGAATTTAGCATTCCTCAATATCTTTGCGCGAGCAACGGCAGCATGTGACAATAACTTCGATAAACTCTTTGTTCCTTTCCGTTGCGTAGCGTCGGATGTATACAACAAAAAAGAAGTGGTCCTCAGAAAAGGCGATTTAGGAGATGCAGTGAGAGCATCCATGAGCTTTCCCATCATGTTCAAACCCATTCAGATAAACGGGATGCTAACCTACGATGGAGGCATATATGATAACTTCCCTGCCGACGTAATGAAAGAAGATTTTCATCCGGACGTAATAATAGGAAGTGTCGTATCATCCAACCCTTCAAAACCCACCGAAGACGATTGGTATGGACAATTGGAAAATATGATCATGCAAAAAAGCAATTATCAGCTACCCGACTCTAACGGTGTTTTACTCACTTTCAAATATACCGATGTAGAACTGATGGATTTCGATAGAATAAACGAACTTAGCAAGATCGGTTATGATAAAACCGTGCAAATGATGGACACCATAAAAAGTAAGATCTTCCGTCGAGTAAATAAAGACAATGTACGCCTCAGACGCCTGATATACAAAAGCGAATTCCCCGAACTATACTTTCATAACATCTATGTTGAAGGAGTCAATTCCCATCAGGCAGCTTACATCAGAAACACTTTCCAGCAATCAGGAAAAAACGTTTTCACGTTTGAAGATTTAAAACAAGGCTACTTCCGTCTGCTATCCGACAATATGATTTCAGAAATCATACCGCATGCCATATATAACGAAAACGATAAGACATACGATCTGCATTTGAATGTTAAGATGCAAGATAATGTTCAAATACGAGTAGGTGGAAGTGTTTCTTCTTCGTCTTCCAACCAAATATATTTTGGAGTAAATTACCAAAATATGGCATATCAGGCAAAAGAGATTACTTTTGACGGACAATTAGGTAAGGTATACAACAACTTGCAGTTAATGACTAAATTTGAATTGCCCTATGCCGTTCCTGTCTCTTTCCGTGTTATAGGTTCCATCTCAACTTTCGATTATTTTAAGAAAGAAAAGATCTTTTCTCACAATTCAACTCCAGCTTTCAATCAAAAAGACGAAAGCTTTATTAAACTAATGGCAACATTACCGTTCCTAACAAACAACAGAGCGGAATTTGGCGTAGGGTATGGATTGCTCAGAGACAAATACTTTCAAACAAATATCATCAATTTTAATAATGACTATAGCGACATGACAAAACATCAGTTGTTTGGTGGTTTTATCAACTTTAATGGCAGTACACTCAATTATAGACAATACCCAACTACAGGAGATCATACCGAGCTTTCTGCACAATTATTTATTGGTAAAGAAAAATTTTATCCGGGAGAAGCAAGTACCACACAAACAATTACAAATAACTTTCAGTCATGGCTACAATTATCTTTCATGAAAGAAGCATATCATACAATGTCTGAGCATTGGACAGTTGGCTGGCTTTTCCAAGCACTATATGCATCAAAGAATTTTTCATCCAACTATGCCGCTACAAAAATGAATGCGTGTGAATTTTCTCCTACGGCTAATAGTAAACTAAGTTATCACGATGCTTTTCGTGCAAATCAATATATTTCTGGAGGTATACGTCCCATCTTTCGATTCAGCAAACGAATACATTTTCGTACAGAATTCTATGGATTTATGCCTATATACCCTATAAAATGTAACGACAACAACCAAGCTTATTATGGTAAGTCATTCAGTCAATTCGAATATATGGGAGAAGCATCGTTGGTTTATCACTTACCTTTTACCTCTATTTCTCTATATGTCAACCATTATAGTACTCCCAAGGCCGATTGGAATGTCGGTATTACTTTGGGATGGCAATTGTTCAACTATCGATTTATTGAATAAACACCATAAAAAAGGGACGAAAAACCTTGCAGACTTAAAAAATATTAGTACCTTTGCACCCGTTAAAACGATGGCCGCGTAGCTCAACTGAATAGAGCAGCTGACTACGGATCAGCAGGTTATAGGTTTGAATCCTACCGCGGTCACATACAACAAATAAAGGATGGCCATGTAGCTCAACTGAATAGAGCAGCTGACTACGGATCAGCAGGTTATAGGTTTGAATCCTACCATGGTCACTAATAAGGTGGCGTAAAAGCCACCTTATTTTTATTTAAAACACAGTAAATCAGTAGTTTAAGTTTTTGAAAACCTATCGGAAATATTAACCGATGCGGGCAAAAAGTAGCGCATTTTGGCGATTTATAGCTAATATATGCTACAATTTTGCGTGTGTATCATAAAAATTTATGCTACAATTATGATTAAAGTAATTTTTGATCGAAGAAGAAAATCTTCAGAAACCGTAAAAGGAACTATTGAAATTGAGGTGTATCAAAAAAATAGTATCAGAAGATACATCTCAACAGGCATTACGGTCTACCCATGCCAATTCACGGATCATGTGATTAACTGCGATAAGTCACAAGAATTCAACGCATTAATAAAAAGCAAAAAGGACGAAATCGAAAACGTGCTACACTTAATGGAAGTAGATGGAATTTGTAGCACAAACCATAATTTCGACCTATATTTTAAACCTCAAAAATCAAAATACAAAGACTTTTTAGAGTTCCTGTATGATGAAATTGAAAAATCAGGCATAAAAGACACAACTAAGAGGCAAGTCAATGTAGCGGTTGATGCATTATACCGATTTGGAAAAATAAAATCTTTTGATTCGGTTACTCCATATAATTTAGAGTTGTTCACTGATTTTCTTAAAAAAGAAAACCCGTCGAGAGTTCAAACTACTTTATTTGGGTACCACAAAAGAATCAAGCCGTACATTCTAAAAGCGTTCAGGCTTGGACTTATCGATAAAAACCCCTATGATATCTTTGTTTTCAAGAATGGAAAATACAAGGATCGGAAATCTTTATATCAAAATGAGATTGATTTGCTCATTAATTTTAGCCTCAGCCCGGTACTTTCTAAAGTGAGAGACATGTTCATCTTTCAAACATATACCGGCCTCAGCTACGCAGACATGCAAAACTTTTCCAGGGATGAAGTAGAATTTAAGGACGGAGTTAATTTTATAGATGGATCTCGAATAAAGACGGGAACTAACTTCTATACCCCTATTCTACCGCCGGCTCAAAAGATACTTGATAAATATGATTATAAACTTCCTGTGATGACAAATGAGAAATATAATGTATATCTACACGCAATCGAGAACATCTTAGGATTAAATAAACCTCTCACGTCTCATGTTGCCCGGCATACATTCGCAACAACTATAGCGCTTGCGCACGATGTACCTATTGAGACAGTTTCTAAAATGTTGGGCCATAAAGACATTAAGACAACTCAGATATATGCAAAAGTGCTAAAAAGTACAATTGAGCGCAATGTTTTTGAAAAAATGATCTAAATAGGAAATAATAAAAGTGTTTTTGCGGTAATTTTCTTATTAAAGTCTTTTTATATTGTTCTATTTATAACAAAAGGCGGCTTATTCGGCCGTCTTTTCTATTATTATTTTAGCATCTAACTTTTCGAGTAGGCTACTAATGGTGTCATAATATGGATGCTTAACCATACCGTGCTCTATTTTATATATATTTGAAAAATGGACATTCGCCCGTTCGGCAAGTTCGCGGATTGTTATTCCTTTCTTTTCTCTCAGCTTTTTTATGGTCTCTCCTATTTCAATACTATCCATAGCTTATTTGTATTTTTCTCCATAAGTATTATAAGCTGTTTTTCCCACTTTAAAAGATTTGTATGCAATTCTATTCTCTTTTGCATTCTTTAATGATTTCTCGGGTGTTTCACCGATAAACAGCTCTTTATATTTTTTATTATCTGATGATAAAAATGAAACAAAATGAAACTTAGCATTTTCTTTCTTGTTGTTAATGACATTATTCATGATATTTAATTTTAGTTGATTATTATCTTCTCATTGATGATGGTAAACAGTTATTATTTTTCATTTCTAGGCTATTTCTAAAAGGCTTTCGCATGCAAAAATCAGCCTTCTCTATAGCCTCGCTTAATTCGCTGTAAAAATACAAGTCGCTTTTTAATATTTTATTCTCTTTAATTTTTGATATGCTATCAAAATATTGATTGATTACTTTAAAATAAAAATCCATTGAATATACTTCCATTTTTGTAATTCTATTTACAGTAGATATTTTATTATAGGCGTTTTCTATCTTATCCTTATTTTGTTCTAGTAAATTTTGAATTAGATTGTTCATAATCGTTATTTTTTTAATTGTTACTATTTCTATTTCTTTGATGATGTAAAGGTACAAAAATACTTTCTTGTATGCAAGGAATCATACAAGAAAGATTAAGTAATTAACATTGTTTAAGATATAAGGGGATAATACATGTTTTACAGCATAAAAATAGCCTTCAACTTATAATTGAGGGCTATCAGGAAAACATCTAAAAGCAAAAACAAGATACAAAGAAAGAAGTGCTAGTTTTCTATTGTTGTAAAATCAATGTCGATAATCTTTATATAAGGATTCTTCGAAAGTACATCAATCTTTTTATCCTTAATTTTATTGATGTACCAAAGGAACCCCAAGAACCTTTTATGTTTTACGCTTACTGCTATTCTTAACCACTCGGGTATAAAGATGCGTCCCGTAAATTTATCGTGCGAGAAACAGCCCGAAATTGAATAAAACGTACTATCGACCGAGAAGCATTTTAAAGTGTCTCGAATAATCGTTACCTTGCCATTTTTTAGACTATCTCTATAAACGGATATACTATCTTTTAGCTTTGCTGTAATTGAAAGATTAGTTTGAGTGTTTACTGATATAAGCGATTCGAGCTTCCTATTCTTAATGTCTAACGATTTAATAGCATTAGCATCATCAGCTTTTAGACGTTCGAAGTCTTTCAGCTTCAAAGTAAGCTCATAGACCGTTGCAGCGCTCAAACTATCTTTAGTCTTATACTGCTTACTCTTCGATAGCAATACAGATACATTATTTGCGTTTGTCTGTGCTTTCTTGGACAGCGACGCGTTGGACTTAGCCAATATCCAAATGGCTATTATTAAGCCAATAAAGACAGCTATCTTTGTGATGGTCCAATACTTTTTCAAGCCTGTAAAATCAATTTTCATGGGTAAATGTTTTTAGTTCATTTTCTGCCCTGATTAGATAAACATACTCTTCCGAGGTAATTTTACCTTGAAACAATTCATCTTGATATTGTTCTATCCTACTTGTCTTAGGTTGATATGATTTGCAAGAAACCAATGCGAATAATAATATAACCAAAAGAAATACCTTTGTTTTCATGATCTGCCTTTTAAACTATTTACTTCTTTTTCGAGATTATATATCCTATTGCGAAGGCTTACAATAGTATCGGCCAAAGTATTGCCGTCAGGCATGAATATCTTGCTAGCACAAATATCGACTTCCGTTTTTACCTCATATGGGTTTATTGCGGAAGATTCTTTATTTTCCATTTTAGTTGTTTTTTAATGGTAGCATCCCCGAAGAGATGCTACCGATTAGTTAATATTATTCGGGCGTTCGCTTGGATGATAAGAAGTTTGCAAGTGCTTTAAGCATATACCAAAGTACCTGTAAAACACTATTACTTTTAGGCTTATTACTTAATGCTAATGCTTCTGATGCTAGAAATCCAACAAAAAATATAATCTTCCACACCGTGTCGCTAAATAAGGATTTGACACCCTGATATATCAGCTCTGCGCCATTGTTAGTAATATTAGTAACCGCCGTTGAATCTACCTTTACAATAGAGTTTTGCGGAACGGAAACCGTCTTAACGGCTGGTGTCTGATTAACTACAATCGCTTCCGTTGTAAATGTAGAATCGCCATTTTTTACTGTCACTTGCGTGGCGTTTGCAAAACAAGATAGCATTAAAGCTACCATAAGAAATAAAAACTTTTTCATCTTAAATAATTATTTAGTTAATAATAAATTCCATCCCTTTTCGACATCGGAACGATTCGCTTTCACGCCATTCTCCTGATATGAGATAGCCGATGCAAAAGCGATCATCGTATTCTTATCGTTCGTGTCAATTATATGCGTGTTCGGTATCTGCATTTGTTTGCAGACACTATTAATGTATGCTATCGTGTTGTTTTCATTGTTCGGGGCCCAACGATTGATAAAGTCGGGTATCGTCTTGCAATGATATATTCTTTGATAGTTTTGCAATAAGCGAATAATCGCCCGATAGCCGTATGCCATCGACTTAAATTGCTTAAAATCTTTGTCCTTTGAGGGTTGTATTTCTCCCTGCCACTTAGTTTTACTAATGCGGATATTTCCAGCATTATTGTTTGAAAGTCCCCTTGTCATTTTTTTATCTCCTTTTCTATTCTTTTTGATATTCTTTTAAAAATTCCCCACTTGGTTATCTTATACCCATTTTCGGCAATGGAGTAAAGTAACATTCCCGAGATAAACCAACCAATTACTTTATAGGTGCATACGACCGTTTGATTATAGGTGGTGTCCCACATATAAGCTCCGAGAATTAGGACGATGGAAAGTAGCATGCGAGGCATAGTGTGATTCCATATTATACTCACTTTGATGCGTTCTTTCTTATTTTTCTTGGCATTTATGCAGCCAAATATTACGTCCAAAATAAAGAATATAATAAGTGTATATACTATGTTTTTAATTGGTAAAAAATACCCAAATATACTTGTCAATATACCATATATCCAAGCATAACCTTTAGTCGCCGTTTCTTTTAAAAAGCTAATTTCCATCGTCTTTATTTTTAAGTTATATACCTATTTTATCAAGTCCGCTTTTCACCCAGCTTATAAACTCGTCATGTTCTTTTATCTCTGCATCGTCCTCATTTTCTCTAAACTTCCGAGCGAGCGATGCGTTGAAGCTAGCTACATCCATAGAGGTATTTAAACCATATGCTTGCATCTCTGCTGCGTTAATAAGTTTATCCCTTTCAAGGGGCTTTCTAACTCTAATTGGAAACGCCGATGTTTTATCATCTTCCTTTTCATGACCGATGTAGACAGTTATATAATCACCCTCATCTAAAGAGATCATTAGTCCGTCTTTCCATGTGGTCACATCTTTATTAATGTCTTCATCTATTGTAGATGGTATTTCAACATAATTCTTTATCATAGTCTTTATTTTTAAAATCCATTATTTCAACCGAATTGTGCCATTTCGGGAATTGCATTCCCTTTATTCCGCTTGCAGCGGATCAACCAATCAATATTTGGGCAGACCCACCATTAATCTGAGCCGTAGACGAAACGGGGTAGTTCGCAGCCATAGAACGAGGAGAACAAAGACCAAAAATCGCAGCACCACTCAACCGAACGGCTACTCTAACTCGTTGATTCAATACTGTAGACCAATAATTATTATCATATTGATAGTAGCACTGCCCTGTTCCAAGACTGCCACCTATAGCAGTTTTCCATGCTGAAAAAGGTGCCCTAGTCTTAGCATAATTATCACCCAAATTAGTTACTGTAGCTAACTTGGTATAACTACTTTCAAAGTCAAATTTACCAAGATTATTTTTCGTTACATCTGTCGTATTAGTCCACTTCGTTTGATCAGATTGAAGATACAAGTCTATTACGTCACCCGTATGAGGCTGAACGGTTGAGACGCATGTGCCAATTTGTTCGTAACCACCTCCCCAATATCTAAAAATATCTCCCGAAAAATTCATGCCGTCACAAAGTGACATTCTTAAACAGCACGAAATGTCGTAATTTGCAGCTTGACCACTTGCATTAAAGGCTGAAATTGTTTGTGAAAGAACCTTTGTCACAATTACATTCATTCGCCCATCTGAAAGACCTAGCACTCCCATTATATTTCTATATTGATAAACAGAACCATAAAAAGTAAAGTTTGTGTTCTGTGCAACGCCAGTTTCTTTTGCAAATGAAGCAGCCATTTGAGACTCCATACACTGCTCTTTCGGATATTGACTATTAAGCCATGTAGAAGCGTTAGTTACGCCGCCTGCATTGTTATAACACATTGCAGGATTTGATCCGAAATTGCAATAACTCCAAATCGTATCGGAAGATAATTTGTATTTAAATCCTCCATTTGCTAAAAAAGTAGTCTCGTTATTACATGTGTCGTTTGATGAAATACCACTCCCAAAAAGAGATGGGTTGTGTAAGTAATTTGTTCCGAACAAAATTTCTCTTCTTGTGATAGCCGCATTATAAGCGTGATAACCACCCTCTGCGACAGGGTAAGGATTCGTTACTGTAGGGTTATTTGCCCTAGCATAATTCATATTTGATATTTGCGAAATGTCGTTAACTCGTGGAAAAGTTCTGTTCAAATTCGCGAACAGCGTGCATAGCCCGCTTTGACCGACCGATGAAACCGTGTTTGAATCGCCTGTGTTATATAAAAAGAAAAAGTTACGTGTCTTATTTCCTATTGTGGTGGCAGGACACGGACTAATAGCCGTACGTTCAAGAGGTATACCCCTTAATCCGTCCCAAGTTATATCGTGTTGGGCTAGTCCTTTCCAAGTAGTACCCGAATTTCCAACCCCGTCAAATAGCCATACCTTTTCGGAGAATCCAAGTCCCATATGATAATTGGTAAAAGTCGTTTCCCAAGGTCTTAAGATTCGAACTTCATTTCCTGATGCGTCGTAAAGTTTCTGATTCATCCCATAGGTGTTATAGAAAGTTGTCGCACTGAATGCACCAGCAGCGCAATATTGATTGGCGTGAGCGGCATCAAGATATAACGCTACATCACATGTAGCACGCATAGCCTCTGTGATTCCAACCGTCGGAGCGAAAGTGCCATCTACATATCTTAATGAATTAGCTCTTTGTAGCTCACCCATTGGTCTCATTAATTGACTCGAATTTAAAGTCATATCAAAAAGATACATATGTGAAATATCCCTAGCCCAAACTTGATTTCCTTTAAATGTAAATGGGGTAGCGCTTAGGCTAGTGTCATACCCCGCCATATAATAAAGTCCTTGGCCTAGTTTAAGTTCTGAAATGTCATTTGTATTGGTATCCAATTGATTCTTACGGTCGGTCGTAAAAGCCTCATCCTTTACCCATGCTCCCCATACACCATTTTGTTTGACTTCGTGATATCTATCTCCTGTTGTGAATCCGACAGCCGTTTGATAGGCATACAAATTTCCCGAATTTGAATTCTGGTGAAACACATACCAATTTTCATTTGAATTAGGAACATTCAGACCTGTTGCCAAAATAGTATTTACGCCAGAAATAGTGATAGCATGTAAGTCTGTCGCTAAAGTACCACCATACATCCCGGCATTAATACGAGTCCAAGACGTAGTGGCGTTAACCATACTTACAGCTTCCCAAATCTCGAAAGTAGTAGTATTTACGGCATGGTCACCAATCCTGCGAGGTGCCTTACTAGCTGAAAATGGATTAGTGTATACCGAACCTGTGAATGTTTGAGCACTAGCAGCAGCAGCCGCATTGTTTGCCGAAGTAGCTGCGTTGTTGGCTGCCGTTGCAGCATCATTAGCCTGTGTCGCTTTCCCGTTTGCGTTATCGGCGGCACTATTGGCGTTCAGGACGGCAGCGTCATTGGAGGTCTCCATTACTGAAAAATCACTTACTCTTTTTGTTTCAGCAGAAACTCTACTCCCCTCTGCTAATTCCCTACCGTTTTCGGCATCTACTCTTCCCGATTCAGCGTTTAATCTTTCAGTTTCTTTCGACTGTCTATCCGTTTCATTACTTACACGCAAGTTTTCAGCAGAAACCCTTTTTGATTCGTTGCTTACTCTGGCGGCCTCTTCTAATACCCTGTCGTCTTCGCTAAATCCCCTATGGGTTTCATTTAATACTCTTGTGGATTCAGAATTAACCCTTTCAGTCTCTGCACTCTTCCTATCTGTTTCATTAGAAGCTCTAGCCGTCTCGGCGTCTATCCTCTTCGTCTCTTCGCTTTGTCTGCTAGCCTCGTTATCTTTTCTTGCATTCTCTGCTGTTTCTCTCTCGGTTTCACTTAATCGTCTAGTATCCTCATCCTCTACACGAGTATTTTCGTTTATTTTGCGTATATTCTCATTATCTACCCTTATCGCCTCATTGGCTGTAACAGTAGTATTCAGTGCGTTCAGATTAGTCGTAGCCTCCTGTGCTAAAGGGATAACAGTGGGCACCGAAACGAGAGCGGCATAATATTCTTCTTTAGTACCTGTATATCCGTAACGTTGTGCTATTTCATAGCAATCTATAACGGCATACTGCAAAGCAAGTTGTATGTCTATATCAGTTGCCTCGTCACCATTTCCTATTACTAGCTCAATCTGATCAGTTGCAATTGTTACGGCTCTTCTACTTCCATCCGCAAAGTCTGCATCAGGAATATAGGCATTAAATTCTATCTTAACTATGCCAACTGAAAGGTGGTGATTGTCTGCTATTATCATTAGCTTACTATCCACCATCTTACAATTAGTGTATACATCCCCTCTTCTTGACGCTTTGAAAGCTTCATAACTTGAAATCAGATTGATGTCAAAATCACATGTGGGGATGTCAACCGCATTACCATTTACGGTAAATGAGGGATAGAATTTAAAATCGGATTTATAATTTATCTGTTTCATATGTTACTTATTTTTTAGTTCATCAACCTCTTTTTGGAGATCATCTATTTTGTTTTGTAGCTTAATGATGGTATCTTCAAGAGTAGATCCATCGGGCATAACAACACCGCTAGCGTTTAGTCTAGTTTCACCAGCGTCAAGTTCTAAGTGTCCGCTAAAAGAGGTTCCACATACGATGTTTGGTTTCTTATCTTTTGTTTCCATGACTGTCTATTTTTTAGGTTTAGCATTTTCAATGCTGTCTGATTCTATTACTTTTTCAAGTATTTGAGAGATAGCCATTCGAACTACTGCCGTAAAGTTTGGCAAGTATTTTTTTATAGCTTCCGCACGAGGTCTATTTAATTCAATTTCTTTTTTGAAATAAATATCTTTACCTATTTGCAATTCCTCATCGGGAAAAGCATTTGCGTACATTGTTTTACCGAGTTCATGGGAAACATCTACTATTACATCTTTATCCTCGATGTCCTTTACTACTACTTTTGAAAAATCTACTTTCATTGTTTTTATATTTTAATTAAATACTATAATATATACAATCCCACATTTCGCCATCATATTTAAATCTAGCCGAATCCCCTGTTGCTCCTAATTGAATTAGGGAAGACGAACCACCAGCCTGCCATATAACTTTTGAATTAGTAGAATGAACAATTACTACTGCATTCCTTCTAAAAATTTCTACGCATTGCCCTATAAAAGGATTTGTAGGTAAATAAATGTCGCATTGAGTAGTGCTTTTAGATACTACGGTGCTTTGACTTGTTATATTAAAAGATGTCAATGAGGTAAGAAATAATTCTCCAACGTCATAAACATTAGATACGGGATAATTGACAGCCATCCACTTATTATCCATAGCTACAAATTCATATACGCCTGGCATAGGAAATAACGAAGTAGTTGTGTCGCCATACCCTCCTATTGGATTTCCGTCTTTTGAAAAATTAAAACCACCAGATTGTATGTTTGTACTGAAAGAAAACGCAATATCCCCGATAGATGTAAGTCTTACAACCTTTATATAAATCCTCAATCCATCCCACGAAGAAGCGTCAGGGAGTGTAAGAATAGGAGTATAATTTATGGATGAGGGTTTAATGCAAATGCAATTACCATCAACCAATGGATTTATAGTATAATTATTTGAAGTAATGCTTTTAAATGGAGTATATAATAGGAACGTAGTTAATGTTCCAGTTATATTTGCATTTGTTGCTTTAAGTCCGTCTATTATAGCCGTACCAGCCGTAATTGTACCAGCCGATAAAGCATTTGCAAGTATTACATTAGCTTCCAATAGATTTGTATTTATCTTTCCCCCAACTATAACCGTTCTACCCGCTAATGCCTCTGTGTTCATAGCAGCGTAGTTAGTATAACCAATTCCGATAGCTAATGCGTCTTTTGCGGATGAAGATATGTTCGTAATAGCAGTAATACCAAGCATGTTCGTAATAGATGGTTCTTTTCCATCAACTAAGTCAAGACGGGGATTATACATGTAGCATCTGTTGGTAGTTTCCATGTCACCGAACAGATAGCATCTATTCACCACGTCTGCCGAATCAGATGCCCAATTGAATGAAAAGGTATTAATATCGGTTATCTTTTCTCCCGTCTCACAATTCCATACTTCACTTCCATTCGTAAGACCTGTATAACCATAAGGATAAACATAACCTGTTATCAATAACCATTTACCTAAATGATTTGATAACGTATCTGAAACAAAGAAAGGAGAACTACTCTTTGTTGTTGAGTTTAAAGTGCAAAATAGAATTATTCCCACATCCGAAATAGAATGTACCGTTTACGAGCGTTTTTTTAACTATGACGCTAAATCTATATACTTTTGTCTTATCAATTATTTTACTTGGAGTGCTCCAACCTCCATCGTAATCACCCGTCCCCGATGGGGAACATTGCCACATAACAGAATTTTTACCGAGATGATTTAACCCCATTATCCTTGAGTTTTCTGTTGTTAACCCAAGTTGTATGAAATTTGTTGTCCCTCCCGTCCCAACAGTCCAATCATTTGATAATAATTGAGTTCCTATATTGAGATAAACTAAGTTATTGTCAAAGTCCTATTCTGCGCATCTGAATTTAAACTATCAAACGATACGGCACCTGACAAGTTAATGTGCTGTGCGCTTATATTTATAGTCGTAGAGG
>CAXXSS010000002.1:0-98724 GCA_963676865.2 uncultured Bacteroides sp.
CCCGATACAACGTTGTTGAGCACACGCCGTGCCAATCCTTTGCTATAACTTTGAGGATCTCCATTGAAGCGATAAATGTAGTTTTCGGATGTCAACCAAGTGGGCTCGATAAAGATGTTGGTGTTGAGAAAAGCAAGTGCCGATTGCTGCGTCGCTTTGGCTACAGCCGTGTAGCCTGTTTCGGGCTGTTCTACGCTGGTGAAGTTGTGATAAACGCCACCGATATTTGTTGCCACGTGGCCGAAGTATCTGTTCAACTGTCCAACCAGATTTTCGTATACTCGCTGCATGTTTTTATTCAGATCGCCTTCTTCGTATGTCCATTGCGGAAGTGCCTTAACAACTCGTTTCAGGTTTTTGATTCCATACGTGCTCGCCTTCATGGCATTGTCGCCCAGGTCTTCGCTTTGGCAACGGGGATCGGTGAAGTTGTAGGGGTAACCGGAGATGTACTCGTAGGTGCCGAAGTATAGACGTGGATTCTCTTTGAGCCTTTTTACTATTTCTTTGTTGTTGTTCAACCGGTCTTGTTCGTCGTTTTCGCCATTCAAGCAAGGTTTGTAGCCCCATTCGATGGCCCATTTGTCATAGTCGCCTATGCGAGGGTAGATGCCCTCTTTGCTGATGCTATCTTCCGGTTGGGCAACGTAGTTGAAGCGGGCATAGTCCATGATGGATGGGGTGTGCCCGTTGGCCTCAACAAACTTTTTGTCGCGTAGTTTCTCTACCGGAACGGTGCTGCTCGAGCCCATGTTGTGGCGCAATCCGAGGGTGTGCCCTACTTCGTGAGAAGAGACAAAGCGAATGAGGTCGCCCATGAGGTCTTCGTCGAATTTCTCTTTTTGGGCACGCTTGTCGATACTGCCGGCTTGGATCATATACCAATCGTGAACCAACTCCATGACGTTGTGGTACCAGCAGATGTGGCTTTCGATGATTTCTCCGCTGCGGGGATCGTGTACTTGCGGTCCGTAGGCATTCTCGATGGGCGATGCCAGATAGCGGATGCAAGAGTAGCGGGCATCTTCCATGCTCATGGTAGAATCGTTTTCGGGCCATTCTTTGGCCATGATGGCATTTTTGAAACCTGCTTGTTCGAATGCCTTCTGCCAGTCTTCGATACCTGCAATGAGGTATTTGCGCCATTGTTTGGGTGTGGCGGGATCGATATAGTAGACAATAGGCTTCTGAGGTTCGACTAGTTCGCCTCGTTTCATTTTTTCGACATCTTGGGGCTTGGGTTCCAATCTCCAGCGGGTGATGAACTCTTTGGTATCTACATGCTGCTGATTGTCTGAATAGAATGTGTACGAATCGGAGAAATATCCTACGCGCGGGTCGGCGAGGCGACGCTGCATGGGAACTTTGGGCAATATCACAAATGATGTATTGAAGGTATAGGTGACGCTTCCTGTCTCTTCGCCGGACATCAATGGCATGGAGGGCCTCATTGTCATCATACTTCTATCGGGTGCAAAATAGGCGTATGTCTTGACACAACGCACTTCGGTGTTGATGGGGAAAGTATGAATACTGGTTATATAAGACCGGTCGGACTGTATGCCGCCAAGGTTGAAGTTTTTCTTCTGTTGGCTTGACATGGAGAAGATAGGGGTATCGTCGGTGAAAAGCTTGGTGACGTTGATGCGACATCTGCCATTGGCGGACGATTCGATTTTGAACGCAGCAACGATGGGATCTTCGCTACTCACCTTGACAGCTTTCTCGATATCGGTAGATTTGTCATCGGTAGTGGCACCAAGTATCAGTGTACGCAGTAACACTTTATCGTTGTTTTTTTCGAAGTAGACTGTTTGGTTGTTCACCATCTCTCCACCATACACGTTTGCTCCAACAGGAGTAGATGTGTAGCGGGTGACAGTCTGAATGAGTCTGCCGAAGATAGAATCGGGAATTTCCAAGAACCAGTCGGTCTTTGTTTTGGAGACCGTAAACAATCCTTCTTTGACCACGGTCGGTTGAGCGACAGCAGCTGCGGGAGGTTCTTTCTTGTTCTTGTCTTTCTTGTCCGCATAGATTGCCGGCGTCATGATGAATAAGGCCAGCGCGCAAATAACTAATTTTTTCATACTTCTAGAAATAATTTAGTTGATATAAAAAGCGTTTGAGCAAATCTACAGATTTGCCCAAACGTAATTGTTGTTTTAACTATCGGTGAGCCATTGTTAGCTGACTTTTTCGAGTTTCTTCATGATAGAGAAGATGAACAGTGCAGAAACCAGGCAACATACAATAAGTAAGCTCCATACTACCCACAAGGGAAGACTACCCCAAAGGTGTCCCGGAATGGCAACCATATAGTTGCCTATGGCGGTAGCTACAAACCAGCCACCCATCATCATACCTTTGTATTTGGGAGGTGCTACTTTGGAAACAAAAGAGATGCCCATCGGTGATAGCAATAGTTCGGCAAAAGTAAGCACCAAATAAGTAGAAATCAACCAATCGGGAGATACCAGACTGGTGTCTGCCAACGGATGCTCTGCAATGGTCGTGGGAGAAGGTAATGCTAATGAAGCAACGGTCATAAGAATGAAACCGCAAGCTGCAACCAACATACCGTAGCCGATCTTTCGGGGAGCCGAAGGCTCTTTGCCTTTCTTGGCCAGCGAAGTGAATATGGCTAACGATACAGGTGTGAGGGCTACCACAAAGAACGGATTGAACTGTTGGAAGATCTGTGGTAGAATAGGAACAAAGTTGTCTGTTGCCATGTATTTGACAACAAGCAATACGAGGGCAGCGGTCAATACTGTGCCCGATATGATTTTTGCCTTACCGGTCTTTGACTGGAAGATAGAGAAAGCAGAATAGATGCCAATAACTATCAGAACAAGGTTCCAAACGTCGAATCCGATTCTGTTTAATCCTGTTGCAGAGTGCTGAGTATAATCTCGGGCAAAGAATGTGAGTGTGAGTCCGTTTTGATGGAATGCCATCCAGAAGAAGAGAACGACAGCAAATACAAGCAACAAGGCAACGATGCGCTGACGAGTTTCTTTGGGTGAAAGTTCTTCTTCGACAATATGGGCGGCTTTGGCTTGCTTGGCATTGACATCGGCCGATTTGAATGTAGAGCGGAATCCGTAGTATATCAAGATGGACACGATAAGCGAAATACATGCGATACCGAATCCGTAGTTGTATGCTTTAGACAATTCGGCAATATAAGTTTGGCAGAAGGTTGCCGTATCGCCGGCAAAGTGCTGAGCTGCCTGTAGTGCAGAAAGTTCGGTGGTGTTGTCGGCTGTTATCGTATGATTGAGAAACTGATGTGCCAACGCCGGAATCTTGGAATCATAGTAAAGTCCCGCTTTGCCCAGCATGTAGTCTGTCATTTTTGTTGCTGCCGTGGGAGCAAACAGGGCGCCTACATTGATAGCCATGTAGAAAATGCTGAATGCCGTATCGCGTTTGTTGCGATATTGCGGGGCATCGTACAGATTGCCGACCATAACTTGCAGATTTCCTTTGAATAATCCCGTGCCACAGGCTATCAGAGCCAATGAGCCGAACATCATCCATTTTCCTGTTTCCGTATCGGTAGGAATGGCAAGCAGGAAGTATCCGAAGAACATGACAATGATACCCGTCGTTACCATTTTGCCATATCCCATATGATCGGCAAGAATACCGCCAATCAAAGGAGTAAAATAAACAAATGCCAGGAAACCGGCATAGATAGACGAAGCTTCGGCAGCAGTATAGCCGAATTTAGCTTGTATAAATAATGTAAATATGGCCAGCATAGTGTAGTAACCGAAACGCTCGCCAGTATTCGCTAACGCTAATGCGTATAAACCTTTGGGTTGACCTTCAAACATAGTATTTGATTATTATAAATTAAAATTAAATTTGCACAAAGATAATCTTTTCATCTTAATATCGGCTAAAAAAGAATACAAACTTTTGCTTTTGCCTCTGAAATGAGGTCTTCGGGTTTTATTTTGATTTGTAGTCCTCGGATGCCTGCACTGACAAAGATATAAGGTTGCCCGATGCAGTTTTCGTGAATAAATGTAGGAAGCAACTTTTTCATTCCAATAGGAGAGCAACCTCCACGAATGTAGCCGGTAGTGGGAAGTAATTCTTTCATGGGGATGAGGTCGCAGCTCTTGTTGCCCGAGACCTTGGCCGCCATCTTGAGATTGACTTCTTCTTCGCCCGGAACCACACACACGAAATAGCCTGTCTTGTCGCCCTTGAGCACCAATGTCTTGAACACTTGATTGATGTCTTCGCCCAAACTGGCAGCCACGTGCTGAGCACTGAGATCGGCCTCGTCGACATCGTAGGGAATCAGCTCGTATGCTATCTTGTCGCGATCTAACAAACGAGCCGCATTTGTTTTGACTTGCTTCTTCATTTAGTATCTCCTTTCTTTTGCAAAACAATCTCTACGTCTTGCATGGTGACGAGGCAACCTTTGGGTAGCTTTTCTATCCAAGGCAATATATGGTTTAGGAAGTTTTGCAATTTGTCTTCTTCGTCTATTATTTCGATAATGATGGGTACTTTTTCGTTCAGTTCCCAAAACTTGTTGAAACGCAACCGACTACTCTGTCCGTAGCCCATGATACCTTTGTATACGGTTGCCCCTGCCAGCCCATAGTGCTTGGCCGAGGTGGCAATTGTTTCATACAGCGAATCGTGCTTGATGACATCCGTATTGCTTAAATAGAATTTCAAGATTTTCTTTCGCATAACAATTATATCAATTTTGTAATGAGGTTACCTATATATAGTGCCGCCAATCCGCCTAAAAGGCTTATGGTGACATAAAGCGCTACATAAAAGAAATTACCGTCTTTCATCAATTGGAAATTCTCATTCATGAAAGTAGAGAATGTGGTGAAGCCCCCACAGAAACCCACGGTGAGAAACATTTTCAGTTCGGCATTCATTAATCCGCCCCGCTCAAACGTTCCATAAAAGACTCCTATCAGAAAACAACCTAAAATGTTCACAATCATCGTACCTAGCGGAAAAGAATATTCAATGCTATTCTGTACTACTTTTGATAAAAGAAAGCGGCAACCGCCACCTAGAAAACTGCCTACGCCTACAATAAGAAAAGTTCTTAGCATAAAAAGGATTTTAATACATTAATAATATAGTTGTTTATGAGTAGGTATTATTAACTATCAAAGTATTTAAAGGCTAATACCATAGCCAATACAAAATTACAAATATTCTTTAGAACAAAATAGTTTTAAAGATAATATGACTAAAATTAATCTTATTATTTTGCTATTGCAGGCTATATGCAGTATCTTTGCATAAAGATGAACGTTATAATGAAAGAATATCATGGAAATAACATTAGTCACTTTCGCTGCCAAAAAAAATAAGCAAACAACTATATTAGAACCCCACAAAGAACTTCTTACTGCACTGAGCACACACTTCACCATCAGGATGTTAATGGCTGATGAAATAGATCAGATAACTCCTAATGACTTCGTTGTATCTTTTGTCACTATCGGTGGCCTAGAATCTCTTTTGATAAAACAAATAGAAGCGCTTAATCGTCGTCCTCTTATTCTATTGGCCGATAATTACGACAATTCTTTGCCTACAGCTATCGAAGCTTCGGCATGGATAAGACAACACGGTTTTAAATGTGAAATAGCCTATGGCGCAAATAAAGATGTTGTTTCTAAACTCACCGTATTGTATGATTGCTATATGGCACAACGATCTTTGATCGGTAAGAAAATAGGTTTGCTGGGTGTGACTTCTTCGTTGTTGATCTCGAGCGGCATCGATTATTTATTGACGAAACGCCGCTGGGGAGTTGAATTTATGGATATATCGACCGATGAGGTGCTGGCTCGCTACAAAAAGATAAGAACAAGCGATATAAAAGATGAGGTGACAGCATTGATGGGGCGCGTGAATTTGTGTAGAGAATGCAGCCCGAATGATATTGTTGAAGCCATTCGGCTGTATTACGCCATTGTTAAGCTCTGTACCGATTACGGGCTTGATACGATCTCGGTTAATTGTTACAAAATTCTGGAGACGATTCCTGTAACGGCTTGTTTGGCCCTTGCTTTGATGAATAACAAGGGCTATGTAGTGGGTTGTGAGGGTGACTTACAGTCTATATTCACCATGCTTTCGGTAAAGGCTGTTACCGGTAAAAATAGTTTTATGGTAAATACAAACTCTATTGATAAAAAGGAGAATGAAGTGATTTTGTCTCATTGCACCGTAGGCACCGACATGACAGAAACTTTTGATTTACGCAATCATTATGCCACCGGTAAGAGTGTTGCGATTCAAGGTTATTTGCCGGCTATCGATTATACAGTGGTGCGTTGCGGCGGCGAATGTCTTGATCAATACTTCGTCTCTTCGGCCCATCTGCTGGAGAACACCAACTATACTTCTTTTTATCGCACTCAGATTCGTCTTAAACTAAATGCCTCTACCAACTATTTTCTGAACAATTCGTTAGGCAATCATCACATCATTGTGCCCGGTGATTGTGCAGAAAAGTTAGATAAGTTTTTCCAAGGAAATTCTTGTAAAAAAGTAGAATAAAGAAATGGATATATGATACATCCCAATTATACTAACTATCACTGTCATAGTCTATATTGTGACGGTAGAGCAGATATGGATTCTTTCTTGCGATTTGCCATATCCGAAGGATTTTCTTCTTTCGGATTTTCTTCGCACGCTCCATTGCCTTTTCCTACCCATTGGACGATGGAATGGGACAGGATGGATGATTATCTGGCCGAATTCGCCCGTTTGAAGAAGAAATACGAAAATGATTTGGAACTGGCTATAGGACTCGAAATAGATTATCTGGATGATGAGAACAATCCTTCGAATGTTCGATTCAGACGGTTGCCTTTGGACTATCGTATCGGCTCTGTTCATCTGCTTAAAGATAAAGACAACAAGATAGTGGACATCGATTGCCCGCCCGATCGCTTTCGTCAGGTAGTAGACGAGCATTTCGATGGAGATTTGGATTATGTCATTGGGCAATATTTCGACCATCTCTTCAGAATGATCGAATTGGGTGGCTTCGATGTATTGGGACATGCAGATAAAATGCACTATAATGCATCGTGCTATCGGCCGGGACTTCTCAAAGAGAGAGGGTACAATGAGCTGATGAAGAAGTATTTGGATATTATAGCACAAAGTGGATGCCAAGTGGAGATAAATACAAAATCGTATTTGAAACTGAAAACGTTCTATCCGAATGAACGGTATTTTTCCGCCCTTCATTCATTGGGTATACAAGTGCAGGTGAATAGCGATTCGCATTATCCGGAAAGGATCAATGCGGGCCGTATGGAAGCTTTTGAGGCATTGCTACGCTCGGGGTATAAAAAAGTAATGGAATGGCACGGTGGAGAATGGGTGGAGGTACCTATTTCTATTCCTTTTCACTAAGTTCCAACCAACGCATTGTATTAGTGTCAAGCAGTTCATTCACTTCGGGTAGTCGTTTGGACTTCTCGGTCAGTTCGTCCACTGGCAATGAACCGCTGCAAAGAGCTTCTTCGAGCAAATTCTTTTCTTTTTCGAGCTTGGAAATTTCCTTCTCTAGTTTTTCCATTTCCTGCTTTTCTTTATAAGATAGTTTGATCTTATCATTCAAGCGTATTCGTTCCTTTTTTTCTTCCTTCTGCGTGACTTCTTCCTTTTTGTGTCGTTCGTAGAGCGTTTTCCATTCTCTGTACTGAGTATAGCTGCCGGGGAAGTTTCTTATATCGCCCTCTCCGTTGAATATAAGTAAATGGTTCACGACCTTGTCCATGAAATATCGATCGTGGCTCACAACGATAAGACAACCTTTAAAATTGAGTAGATATTCTTCGAGTACGTTAAGTGTCATGATATCCAGATCATTGGTTGGCTCGTCAAGTATCAGAAAATTAGGATTGCGCATTAACACCGTACACAGATACAGTCTGCGTCGTTCTCCTCCGCTCAATTTGGAGATATAATTGTATTGAGTTTCTGGCGTGAAAAGAAAATGCTGTAGCAGTTGCTGCGCCGAGAGCTGCCGACCATCTCCCATATCTATAAAATCGGCTATTTGAGTAATGGCATCGATCACCTTCATTTTGTCGTCAAAGGTCATTCCTTCTTGCGAATAGTAGCCGAACCGAACAGTTTCGCCGATATCGAGTTTGCCTTTGTCGGGGGTTTGTTGCCCCATGAGTATTTTTAGAAAAGTAGATTTTCCCGTTCCATTGTCGCCAACGATTCCCATCTTTTCGTATCGGGTAAAAATATACGAAAAATCTTCTAGTATAACCGTCTTATCGAAACTCTTATACATATGATCTGCCTCAAAGATCTTTTTGCCGATATAAGATGCCTTTACATTGAGTTGCACGTTATCATCATTGTTCTGGCGTTTGGCCACTTTCTCCAATTCGAAAAACGCTTCTTCTCTATACCGGGCTTTATGGGCTCGAGCTTGCGGCATTCTGCGCATCCATTCTAGTTCTGTTCGATATAGATTATTGGCCTTTGCTCTTTCGGCATTGGCGGCATTGATTCTTTCTTCCCGTTTTTCCAGATAGTAATTGTAATTTCCCTTGAAGGCATAGATCTGTTGCTGGTCTATCTCAAGAATACTGTTGCATACTCTATCCAAAAAATATCGATCGTGAGTCACCATTAGCAAAGTGATGTTCGAACGTTTCAGATAGTCTTCCAGCCATTCTGTCATATCAAGATCTAGATGATTGGTTGGCTCGTCGAGTATGATCAATTGAGGATTGGAGATGAGCGTATTGGCTAGAGCCACTCTCTTCAGTTGTCCTCCCGAAAGTTGTTCGATAGGCTGATTATAGTCACTTATCTTCAGTACAGAGAGAATCTGTTTTACTTTCAATTCATATTCCCAAGCTTTAGCATGTTCCATCTGTATCAGTAGTTCGTCCAATCCAGGGTGACCCTCGGTTTGCATACAGATTTCGTATCTTTTTATCAGATTTACAGCTTCGTTGCCATGCTCGAAACAAGCCTCAAGGACAGTTAGATGAGAAGGATAATGGATAGATTGCGGTAAATATCCGATGCGCAAGTCGCGTCGAAATACAATTTCGCCACTATCTTTGGACTCCGTATTCATTAAGATTTTAAGTAGTGTACTTTTGCCTGCTCCATTTTTTGCTATCAACCCCACTTTATCTCCTTCTGCTATCCCGAAAGATATATTCTCAAAAAGTACTGAATCTCCGAATGACTTTGTAAGATTCTCTACTTGCAAATAACTATTGCTCATTTTTGTGCTCCTTTTACTATTCCAATGAGGTTATTGTTTCCTCATATACTTGCGTCACGCTCCATTTTTCGCCGTGCTTTACTTTACTCCAGATTAATTTAAGCGGATCTATAACCGCTATAGACTTTTGGTATACCAAAACCGGATCTTCCCGATTGCCGTCTATCAATGTTTGCCACTCCATACCATCTATTTCTGTAGCGAGAATACAGCAAACGACAATGCCCACATTGATCCATATTTCGCTTTTTTTTGTTGACAGCTCATTTTTATCAAGTGCCAATTGTATATTTTGCAAATCTTCTTCAGATCCTTGAAAGTCTTTTGAAAGCACTTCTTTGACCATGGCGCTTATTTTCTCAAAAGCATCATTTATTCTGTAGATTTCCGAAAGGCGGGCCGGTATTATTTCGGATGGATATTTTCTATCTTTGTGTCTGACGTCAATGGAAGCAATAATGTCTTGAGCATCCTCGATATGACTGTCAAATAGAGTAGTGAAAGTACACTCAAGTAAGGTATCTTCTTTTCCTGTTATCCATATATGGGTAATATACTGCTTGCCTTCTTCTTCAAAATTTTCGGCACTATATGCACAATCATACTTTCCGATCTTTACATATTCTGCCGATTTATTCTCTTTGAGTTCCACATTGCAGGCGTCGTCGCCATAGTGTATTCCTTTTTTGTTAGGGATTTCATTGCGAAAAGCTGAAATGCGAAAATTTCCAGTCCATTTATCTGGATTGTAAAACAAAAAAGCATCGGTGCTATCTTCAAATTCACTCCATACGGCCGGATATTCCATTGCGAACCATCCGCCAGGGGCAATATATCTCTTTTTTTCCTCAATCATCGTATATACACTTTTGCACAAAGATACGCTATTAATTTTGTTTTACTAGACTTTAAGTATCAAAACTAATATAAGTTATTCGCCTCCATTGCCACTTTTATCCTGAAGGCAGCCTTCATATAAGGTTTTATCGGTCTTCGGTGTAAGTGCTTACTCTTTCTTTCATATCATAGGTTCGTTTTAGCTATTCATAGCCTTCAGAAGAAAAGAAGGAGGATCGTTGCAAAACAGTAGCAGCTCCTTTTGAGAGCTGCTACAAAGCAAATATAAATCGGAATTTATTTATTTAAAGGTTCTACTTCTTTTAGATATTTGTCGATCGTTTCATCGGGTATGGAGTAATTAATCAAATCTCCGGCAAGATACATATCATAAGCTGTCATATCTATCAGCCCATGTCCTGATAGATTGAAGAGGATTACTTTAGATTTTCCTTCTTCTTTGCACTTCAGCGCTTCACGGATAGTAGCCGCTATCGCATGACTCGATTCGGGAGCCGGAATAATGCCTTCGGTACGTGCAAAAAGAGTTGCCGCTTTAAATGTTTCCAATTGTGGAATATCTACAGCTTCCATCATCTTGTCCTTGAGCAATTGCGAAACAATTGTTCCGGCACCATGATAACGCAATCCTCCTGCATGGATATTGGCAGGTTGGAAGTTGTGCCCTAATGTATACATAGGCAATAAGGGAGTATAACCACTCTCATCGCCGAAGTCGTATTCAAATTTACCACGGGTCATCTTGGGACACGAAGCCGGTTCGGCAGCAATAAAGCGAGTTTCTTTGTGCGAGCCATCTATTTTGTGGCGCATGAAGGGGAAAGTAATGCCGCTGAAATTAGATCCTCCACCGAAACAGGCTATGACCTCATCAGGATATTCGCCCGCCATTTCCATTTGTTTTTCGGCTTCCAGTCCGATCACTGTCTGGTGCAGACTCACATGGCTCAATACCGATCCCAATACATATTTGCAATGAGGCGTCGCCTGTGCAAGCTCTATGGCTTCTGATATGGCACAACCCAAGGATCCCGAGCAATTGGGGTTAGCAGTCAGTATATCTTTTCCGGCACGTGTAGACATAGAGGGAGAAGCTGTGACTTGAGCTCCGAATGTCTGCATGATGCTACGTCTATAGGGCTTTTGCTGATAACTCACTTTTACCATATAAACCGCTAGTTCGAGCCCGAAGGCCTTAGCTGCATACGACATGGCAGCTCCCCACTGACCGGCACCAGTCTCTGTCGTAATATTCGTGATACCTTCTTGTTTACAAAAATAGGCTTGTGCAATAGCCGAATTCAACTTGTGTGAGCCTACAGGACTGACGCTTTCGTTTTTGAAATAAATATGTGCAGGCGTATCAAGGGCTTTCTCGAGTTCATATGCTCTTACCAACGGTGTGGGGCGATAATATTTGTACATATCGCGAACTTCTTCGGGTATAGGAATCCAAGAATCGGTTTGATTCAATTCTTGCTGCGAGCAAGCTTCATTAAAAATGGGATATAAATCTTCGGGGGTAAGCGGTTTGCGAGTGCCAGGATGTAGAATAGGTAAAGGTTTGTTCACCATATCGGCCTGCACATTGTACCATTGTTCGGGGATCTCATTTTCTGGCAGAAGAAATCTTTTTGTTTTAATATTCATTACTTTTTCATTTTAGTATTTTCGTTTTGGGCTATAAACAAAGCAAAAGTACAGATAATTTTATTAATTGTGTCCATATAGTAATATGAATTTTTGAATTCTTTCAATCTTTGCTTTCTAATTAAATTACCAACATATGGCAGGAAGTTGATTCGGTAAAATATGCCCACTCTATACAAACTAAATCGGGTAGGAGGAAAACGATGCAGAAGTTTTCCTCCTACTATCGTTTTCCGACCTCCCACACCACCGTACATGCCGTTCGGCATACGGCGGTTTCGTGCTTTCTCACCTCACGGTGTGTGGCAAGTCGTTTTCAGCCATCCCATCAAACACGTCACTTTCACCCTATTGTTGGATTCCGTCCTATCGTAGTGGATGAAGAGCTCCATATGGACATCTGACTTTTACATTCTCAAGGTAGCAGTCATTTACTGTTGCACTGCACGATTCAGTCCTTCCCCATAGACACTCGTGACTTAGGTACTATGACATCGGCTGACTTCTCACGGCTAGCTTTACTCCGCTAAGGTTCATCGAATTTTATTCATCTTAGCCTTGCGTCCATGAGACCTCCTCGGATAAACACACCAACTTTCCATCTTATCTCCGCTTCATTTACCCCATCCGTTCCGAGTAGCTATCGGGCTTTAGTTTGTTTAGCAACCTAACCCACAGACATAGGCCTTATATGAAGTTTCTGTTCGTCAGAGCAGATCTTTGCCGCCGGCTTCTTTCAGATTCCAACTCACGAGGGACACCCTTGCCTTGGGCTGGAGCTTTCCCACTACTAGGGCAGCTTAGGGACTTGCACCCGTTAGCTGATGTGCATGCCAAGCATACTAAAATATCCCGACTCAAGAAGATGAATCGGGATAATAAATAGTATTATAATAAAAAAGTATCAAAATAGGAACTTAACGGCAGCATAATAACTACGAGGCATCATTGGACCATAGATGTAATTTGAATCTCTATCGGCTCCCTTGTCGAAGTCCTTTTGATAAGAGTTAAATGCATTGAGCACACCTCCGCTCAGACGCATTGTCAACGCGTTGCTGCAAAGTGGAATATCATAACCCACCTTAATGTTGGCATCAAAGAAGCGAGGAGTTGTAACGGCTACGTCTTTTGTGACGCCCGAACCGGTCTTGTGCTGCACCAACATGCTGCCGGTATAGTCGCCCGTGAGAGAAATAGAAAGACGTTTGACGGGAGCTATATCTGTCGTCAAATAACCATAAACGTTTGGAGTACGAAACATCTTTGTTTCGGCAAAAACAGTTGGATCATCGCTCCATTGCTGTGCATCGTTGTAGCGGCTACGTTGTAGAGTCAATCCGACTTGCCAGTCAATGAACGAATTAAGCGAAGCTTGAAACTCCATATTAATACCGTATACTTTAGCACCCGAAGCGTTGTAGCGTTCGTCTATCTCGTCGCCGGCAGGAGTCTTTTGCCCCAATTCGCGAATAGCGAAAGTGTGGCGCAAGTCGGTATAAAAAGTCTCAAAAATAAAATCAGTAATCAATGAACCGAAACGATGGTGATAATTGAGCGAACCGCTCCAACTGGTGGAGTTCTCTTCGTGAAGATTGCTGGCCAGTCTCACCACTCTCCTATCGCCATTGACCAAGTCTACATGCAGGTCTTCGTCGTAGGCCTGTGGCGCACGAAAGCCACCGCTCATGCTGACTCTAAAGTTCCATGCGTCATTTGGAGTATAGCGCAAATTGATGCGGGGGCTGAAGATGACATGGTCTACCATGTTGTGTTTGTCGAGACGTCCGCCGAAGAGCAGGCTTATCTTGTCGGTTCGCCATTCGTTTTGAAAAAAGGCACTCGATGTATGAGCCAACTGATTGGTAAATATTTTGTTTTCTATCGATTCATCATTTATCTTATCCGAATTGTATTCGCTACCCAACGTCAGCACGGAGGGCATAAATACCAATTTGTTGAATAGATGCGTATATTGTCCTCCGATGATATAAGTCAAATTATGAGTCAAGCCATAATTGTTTAAACTCTTGTCAGCCCCATAGTAACTGTTACGATCTGTATTTTGAAAAGACACGTAAGCATTAAGTTTATCTTTGGATGCGGGATTGCCCCAGTCGAAATTAAAACCTCCGGCGTTAATCGCATGTTCTGTAGTCTCGGCGAGATTGGCTTCGTGAGGAGGCAGATTTATATTATCTCCGCCTCTTCGATAATCGGTTACACCGCGATAATCCAATGATAATTTAATGTTGTCGGCCGGTTTCATGATGAGTCGCGCCCCGATGGACTTTGTTTTAATCTTGTTTAGTTCCGAGAATCCGTCTCCGTCGGCATCGTAAGGTTGGCGATACCTGTTGGAACCGAAAATGATCAATCCTGCCTTCTTATTGTTGGAGACAATTGAAGCATCCATCGTCGTATTGTTTTCGAACACATTCTTTCCTCCTATCGAGGTTATCGTATGTTCCATTTCGGCACCATTCTTAGATGGTTCGCGAGTGATGACATTGATCGTTCCTCCTATGGCCGACGATCCGAACAATGCAGACCCACCACCACGTATCACCTCGACGTGGTCTATCATATTGGCGGGCAGTTGCTCCAGTCCATAGATATTGGTCAATGCCGAAAAGAGAGGGCGGCTATCTATGAGGATCTGGGAGTAATGTCCATCCAACCCATTGATACGGGCTTGCGTCCATCCACAGTTCTGGCAGTTATTTTCTACCCTTACGCCCGGAACAAAATTGAGCCCCTGAGCTAAACAACTAGCTTGAGTATCTTCGAATATCTTGTGAGGAAGCACATTGACCAATGATGGTGCCAGCTTGCGTATGATAGGATTGCGTGTAGCAGTGACAACGACTTCGTTGAGCGATATTGTGTCGATGGGCAACTCTGTTTTTACTTTATTATCGGCATATATATTGAAAGTGGCAACACTCAAAAAGAGCGCAGCAATCATTATTTTCTTGATTTTCATATTACTGTTTGTTTGAAATGATATAATAGAACAAGTCTGAGTATGGATGAGACCTAGAAGCTGTTGTTGATTCTTGCCGGAACGGATAGAATACAACTTCTTGTCGTCAACCCAATCTTATTAAGATGATGGACAGACCTATATAGAGCCTATATGCAACAAGATGAATTTGTGTCTCCAGTTACCGCATAAAAAGCCCCACGAATTAATGTATCAAACAAACAGGAGGAGCCCGAAGATGATGGCAGATGTTGGCCACACGAGTACGCGAAAGCAATACAATGACGCATTGCAATGCAAGCAGTGTGGCGATAAAAAAGAAATGGTATGTGATAGGCGCCTCGGTAGGCGAAAAGACATATTGACAAATAGGACAGTAATCGTCATTGCTGACATTGTACTGATGATATCCGGTAGTAGAGGCAGCAACAACGCCTTGCTCCAACGAATGGTGATGATAGTGCACAGCCTTGATCATCATCGTCGAAAGGATGATAAACAACAGACCTAATGCGACGGCCCTTTTGCTGTTTTTGCTATTAATCTTCAACATCCGTAATATTTTGAACTACGCCACAAAGATATACTCTTCTATCGGAATGATAAATACAAAAAAGGTGAAAAGATGTTTTATCTCTATATATATCGCTTCAGAAGATAGCGGCCTCGCTTTTTTGTTGCCGTCTTAAAGTCTATAGACCTCTGCGGACAAGTATGAATGCACCCCATGCAATGAATGCAATTGTCAGCCCACGTAGGGCGTCCGTCCACCAAATGTATATTATTGACCGGACAGGCGTCGCGGCAATTTCCACACGAAATGCACGAATCATTTACTGTAAAGCCCTTAGAGGTGACTGTAAATTTGTAGAACAGATAGTTAACCACATATGTTTTGGTATATGGAAACGCTCCTTCGAACACATCGCGAACCTTTTTCTTACAGGCGTTGACGTCTTCGGCAATCTCTTTTACCTTTTCTCGAGCCTCTTGTACCTTAATTCGTGCCACGGTGTCCGAATCCAAATCGAACATCGGAATATACGTATTGGGCATACGTACCGACCAAGCCGCATCGAACTTGAAATGACGGCGAAATCTGAATGCCGCTTTTCCGGCATCATCGCCACACGTACACACCATGTAGCGATACGTATCGGGATTGAGTTGGAGTTTATCCACGAAGTCAATAACCGGTTGGGGAGCATACCACGAATGAATGGGAAATACGATGCCTACCCTCTCCTCTTGCGAAGGATAAGGTATCTCTTTTTTGTTTTTGATATAATCGGATATATTTTCTACCGTATCATTTGTTGCTGCCGCTATCTGCTCGGCCACCCAACGCGAATTACCGTTGCCACTAAAATAGTATATCATCTAAATTTTATTAATGATGCAAATTTAAGATATTTTTTTGGTAGTCTATTACAGAAAGAGTATTTTTGTAACAACTTAGTTTTCAAAACATATCCTAAATAACAATGATTAAAAAACTTTTTTTACTTTTTTTCTGTATATATTGCACCATCCCTTGTTGCGTGCATGGTGCAGAAAGGCATTTCTTGACCGACAATCATTATCGACTCCGTGTTGAAAAAGATTTCGATAAGAAGATACAGTTAATGGGTACAAAGTTCTTTACCGTGCAGTCGCTCCATCCGAATATGGAAGAGACGGAAGCATTGAAGTTTCTTTATGCTTATATGCCGATGAGCGATTTAACAGACTATTCAACCTCTTATTATTTAGATAACATTCGCCAATCGTTTGAAACTCGATGCGAAATGAGCTGGGGAAATAAAATACCGGAGATGCTTTTCCGTCATTTTGTGCTACCCATACGCGTGAACAATGAGAATTTGGACCGCTCGCGCATGTTTTTTTACAAAGAATTGAAAAAACGTGTAGCCGGATTGGATATGAAGGCCGCTATCTTGGAAGTGAATCATTGGTGTCACGAGAAAGTGACGTATACGCCTTCTGACGGACGTACCAGTTCGCCCTCTTCTTCGGTGTTATCGGCCTACGGACGTTGCGGAGAGGAATCGACTTTCACCGTTGCCGCGCTGAGAGCGGTAGGTATTCCCGCTCGACAAGTATATACTCCACGCTGGGCACATACGGACGACAATCATGCTTGGGTAGAGGCATGGGCCGATGGAAAATGGTATTTTCTGGGTGCCTGCGAACCCGAAGCTGTGCTCAACCTAGGATGGTTCAATGCTCCGGCAAGTAGAGCTATGTTGATGCACACCAGGGTATTCGGTCACTACAACGGTCCGGAAGAGGTCATGCTCGAAACGGCTACCTTCACCGAGATAAACCTGATAGACAACTATGCCGAAACAGCACGTACCGATTTCAAGGTGATAGACGCCAATGGCCGTGCAGTAGCCAATGCGCGCATAGATTTCAAAATATACAACTATGGCGAATTTTGCACCGTAGCGACCAAGTATACAGACGGCAAAGGAATGACCTTTCTGACATCGGGCAAAGGCGACATGCTGGTATGGGCATCGAAAGACGGTAAATACAATTATGCCAAAGCCTCGTTCGGAAAAGATAAATGTATGACGATAAAGCTGGTGAGAGATCGGCGGCTCGATACTTCGCGAGAAGCTTTCCCGATACAGGCAATAGACATTGTGCCTCCGCCAGAGAAAGTGAAACTTCCGTATGTGAGCGATGCGATGCGCAAAGAGAATGAACGTCGTAAATCACTGGAAGACTCGATAAGAAACGCTTATGCGGCAACTTTCATGAACAAAGAAACAGCAACGACATTTGTAAAATCGCTCTCGTCGGATGCTATCGCATTGCATCCCGATTCGGTAGTACCGTTGCTGATTAAGGCAAGAGGCAATCATAGCATCGTTGCCTCATTTATAAAGAGACACGCCGATGCAAGAGCCATACAGTTGCTGAAAACGTTGAGCGACAAAGATCTGCGCGACATAACGGACGATGTGCTCGAAGACAGTTACAATGCAAAAGCAGCCATACTCAATCCACGGGTGGAACTGGAAATGCTCACTCCGTACAAACAGTTTTTCTTGAAAGCCATACCTCAAAGTCAGGCCGAACAATTCAGAACATCGCCCGACAAACTCGTAAACTGGTGTAAGCAAAACATTAAAGTGGTAGCCGACGCAGAAGCCGGTACCAATGCCATGTCGGCCGAAGGCGTATGGGAAGCGCGGACAACGAACAGCCGATCGCGCAACATCTTCTTTGTAGACGTAGCCCGTTCGTTGGGTATCGAGGCTCGCCAAGACCCTGTGACATCCAAAATTCAATATCAAGACAAGAACCATAAATGGATTGATGTGAATTTCGATTCGACCAAGCAAACAGCTACTCCTACCGGCAGGTTGGTGCTCGACTATCAGCCTACTGCCACGTTGCAGAATCCGGAATATTACTCGCATTTCACCATCACTCAGATAAAGGATGGAAAGACCAATCTGCTCAGTTTTGACGAAGGACAAGTAGATATGGGCGGTGGCACATCTTGGGCAAACGTATTTAAAAACGGCACAGTACTCGACGAGGGTACCTACATCTTGGTAACCGGTACGCGCCTGGCCAATGGCAGTGTGCTTGCAAATACTCAGATATTCCGTATCGAAGCCGGACATACCACAACGCTCGATCTGAAGTTGCGAACCAATTCTTCGGATGTATCTGTAATAGGCAAATTTAATTCGGAATCGAAATTCTATTCTGTTGAGAATCAAAAGGAAAAGAGTATCTTGGAACAAACAGGTAGAGGATATTTTGTCGTAGGAATACTAGGCGTAGGACAAGAACCCACGAACCATGCATTGCGCGACATTGCCAAGATGAAAGCATCCTTGGATAAGTGGGGACGCCCGATGGTATTTCTCTTTACGGACAAGGAACAGATGGCGAAATACAAAGCCGATGAATTCGGTAAATTGCCTGCATCGGTTCACTATGGTATCGATATGAACGGAGCCATTCAGAAACAAATAGCCCAGAATATGAAATTGGCAAATGGAACATTGCTGCCCATCTTCATCATAGCCGATACTTTCGATAGAGTAGTGTTTGTATCGCAAGGCTACACCATCGGACTTGGAGCTCAGTTGCAAGAAGTGATTGACAGACTGAAATAGAACTCCTACCCTCTCTTCATTGTTGCCAAGTTCGACACTCGCGCATGATATGCCTTCTGCTGTTCTTTCGAACGGAGCGTATCGCAGCGACTGTTATTGATTGTTCGCATAACTTGGGGATTTGAAGTTAAGTTTATAATAAAGGCTCGGAAGTCTCACACGTGTGCGACATATGTATCACACGTGTGAGACACTTGTCGCACAGCTGTGAGACGACTGTCGCACTCGTGTGAGACTCCCATATTATACTTACAAGGCTGTGACGTACTGAATAACACGATGATCGAAGCAAGGGACTCTTGCGTCTCATCGTAGTATAATGAAGGATTATAAACCTTTCACATCGTGAATATCTACCAATTTGTTGACAATGGCATAAATGGTTAGTCCCGCCGAAGAATGAATATCGAGCTTGCGTGCGATATTGCGTCGGTGCGTGGTGACGGTATTGATAGAAATAAAGAGCTTGTCGGCTATTTCTTTGTTGGTCATACCTTTTACCACCCAGCTGATTACTTCTTTCTCTCGGTCGCTCAATGCATTGGAATCGTCGTTTTGAGTATCTGCGGAAGCAGTGGTACCCAATTGATGTTTGTTGTATTCTTCCAAACGATGCACGGCGGGTATGAACAACTCCTCTTCCATGCGATAATGCGTATGCAAATCTTCTTCGCACAAGAAAATATCGTAGAGCACAGTGTTCAATAAATTGCTGTCGCCGGGAATGTTGTAGAAGCGAATAATAATATTCTTCAACTCGGAGAGTTTTTGCTCTACCGGATCTTGATGAAGCATCAACTTATCAAAAGGTTTATGTTCAATACACTTGCCCGCATCCAGCTCGTCGACATACAAAAAGACGGTATTATTCTCGAGTTCCATGTGTTTGTGAACCTCGGCCACATAAGCATCAAAGAACTTGAGGATGAGAAAGGCTACTTCGTTGCGTGCCGAGCAGTCGATAGCCTCTATAAGCTTGCGCCGAATGGTGGGCAACAGAAAATCCAGAAAATAGGTATGAGCCTGTCGCAGATATTCGGTAAGTGACTTAATGGATATCTTGTCAATCCATATATTGGAAACTTTCTCGCCTAGATGAGTGAAATTGACAACAGCCAAAAAGGTGGTGCAATCTACGTTCTGCTCATCACATACTTCTCTTACGGTTTTGTCGCCGAATCCTAAGGATAAGCCAAAACGACTGATCACTTGTAACAAACGAAAATCATCGTTTATCAGTTCACTCATTTTGTCTGAAGCCACATACTTATCTGCCATCTTATTCTAAATTGATTATTACGATGCAAAATTAACGCTTTCTGTCTATACCCACAATCACCATAAATGGGTATTCGGTCACAAATATAATAAAAATTCGGTAGGTTTAACCATTTCTGGGTATACCTACCGAATTTATGATGTTGAAACTGCCTCTTACTTATCGAGCGTTGCAGCAGAAAGTATCTCGGGGATCGCATGACCCACACATCCGTTAGGCATCTGAATATGAAGCAACGACGCAAGCGTAGGAGCTATATCCGTCATGTATACCGTGCGGTTGAGTTGTCCCTGTTTAATGCCCCATCCCATGAACAACAAGGGTATATGAAGGTCGTAGGGAGCCCATACGCCATGAGAGGTACCCATTGACTCCTCGGGACTCCATACCTCAAAATAGCCCGGCTTGACAAGGATTTGGATCTCTCCGCTACGAGTGCTATTGTACGAATTGTTTAATAGCATTTTCATCTCGGCAGGAAGAGTGGTAGAAGAAACCTTCGTCATATCGACTACATCGAGAACACTTTCTAAGGTTTTGACGTAATTTATAGCCACCTGCTTCAGTTCTTCCTTATCGATATGGGCTGCATTGATTTTGTCGTAATCCAAATTGAGCTGATAATTGTCGAGACCTCTTACAAGTCCTTTCACTCCATACCTATTAGTGAGTACGCTATCAATCTTGGCATAGTCTTCTTTGATATCGAATGCACCGGCATTGATCTTGTGCGCTTTCAAGAAATTGTAATTATGAGCGGCTGCATGATCGGCCGATAAAAACAGCGTATAGTTGTCTTTGCCTATTTTCTCGTCCAGATAATTAATGAAACGAGAAAGGTCTTTATCCAAACGAAGATAAGTATCTTCTGTTTCGATGGCATTCACGCCGAACTGATGTCCTACATAGTCGGTAGCCGAACAACTTATGGCCAGAAAGTCGGTATAATCGCCCGTTCCGAGTTTCTCTCCTTCAATAACAGCTTCGGCCATATCGAGAGTCAACGTATTGCCCATGGGCACTGTCTTTATGGCATTGAACTGCCTCTCTTTGAGTAAGCGTGGCAAGTCGATGGGGAACGTGGGTCTGCCTCCGCTGAAGAAAGGACGTTCGAAAGAGTTGTCGTCCTCACAGCTCTGCTCGTAGGTGTTTATATCGTAGAGCGTAACCCATGGTTTGCTCAGATACTCTTTGGCCAACTCTTTTTTATTAAAATGGATAAGCCATTCCGGCAATTTATCCATGTAATAAGTACTGGTAATAAAATGTCCCGTCTTAGAGTCGAGCCAATATGCGGCATTGGCACTTTTGCCTGCGGGGAGAATAGATGCGCGGTCTTTGAGCGAGACACCCACCACCTTTGAATGAAAATTTGTCGCAAGACGCAATTCATCGCCAATAGTCGTTACCCACAAATTGTGAGGAGACTCCATACCATCTTCGCTAGTGGTGCCTACAGATTTGACCTTGTCGTCGAATGTGCAATAGAACGTTTTACCTGTCTTTTGATCAACCATATCGTTGGAAGAAATACCATCGATAGCCGGAATAGAACCGGTGTAAATAGAAGAATGCCCCACAGCCGTATACGAAGGAATATGCGCCAACATGGTGTTCTCGCAAGAAGCACCTTCGCGTAGCAAACGTTTGAAACCGCCATCACCATAACGATTGTAATAGCGATAAATGTAATCCCATCGCATTTGGTCAATAACAATACCTACTACTAACCTTGGGCGACCGACACTGCCTTGTTGAGCCATAATTGATCCCGAAAACAAAAGCAAAAACAATAAAATCAATGATTTTTTCATTTTAAATTAATTTATATGTAGTGTATCACTATAGAACGTTTTATTCGGACTTGATCAGCGCATTGATAGTACGCACAACTTTCTCTGCAGAGGTGGTTTCTATCGTATATTCATCGACATCGGGGCTTCCCATAAAGACGCGCCGATTGACAAAAGTCATGGAGCTCGGGTATTTGTCGCGTGCCGAAAAATGATATTCGTGGATTCCTGTCTGATGATAAATGTCGGCGATATTTGTTTCGTTCACTCCACAGCCGGCAAGTAAATGGATACGTCCTGCTGCTTGCTTATGCAAACGGCAGAGCAAATCGGTACCGATAGACGCGTTTACTTCGACACCGGAAGTAAGTATTCTATTTATCTTCAGACCGACAAGCTGTTCGAGTGCTTCTTCGGGATTGCGGCAGCAATCGAATGCCCGATGAAACGTCACAGACATATTTCCTGCTTTCTCGCACAACCGTTCAGTAGCATTCATATCGATGCTACCGTCGGTATTGAGACAGCCTATCACTACCCCATCGGCCCCCAATTGTCCAGCCATACGGATATCGTTTCCCATCATCTTCAATTCGCGAGGAGAGTAATGAAAATCACCTCCGCGAGGACGTATAATTACGTGTAGCTTAATATCAAGCACCTCACGAGCTTCTTTGATGGTAGCATAAGAAGGAGTTGTACCGCCTTCTGACAGACCGGCACACAGTTCTACCCGATCGGCTCCACCTAGCTGGGCCTGTATGCAACTCTCTACGGAGTTGGCACAAACTTCAAATAGAAAATCCTGACGTTCCATATACGTATGACATCTTTAGGGTTGTCTGAAATTATATTTATCAGAAACGTACCTGTACTTGTGCTTGCACCGCATTCTGGCAACGACAAGCAGCGGCCGTTTCGTAATCATAACTCAACTGAAAGCGGCATCTAGGATAAAACCAATACTGTAGTCCCCCCAGATAGCGATTGTGTTTGCCCGAATAGATGCGCAACCAATCGTAAGAGCCTATTAAATCGAGATTAGTAGCAATACGCTTGAGACAAGCAGTGGCATAATATCCTTTGCTTACGAAATCGGCATCTTTGCCTTGCATATACTCGCTCCGAACACCCAAACGCTTGGTATCGATAGAGAAACCGGCAGCATAACGATTTCTGGTATAATTGCCGTTACCCTTGAATCCTGTAATGCCCGGAGCAACAGAACAAATGTATTGATTGGGATTCGTCGATAGTGGCGTCACTGCGATGTTGCCAGTACCCAATATCATAGAAGTACTAAGAGTGAGCCATCTAAGCGGATGTGCCGCTACAGTGGCTACAAAATCTTTTTGCGAATTGGCATCACTGTTATTTCTGCCCTGTCCATTCATTATAGCCAGCGAGTAGTCCAATTTCTTTTTAAGAAAGCTACCGTATACGTTCAAACCCATATCACGACCGGAAGAACCTTTCATCATCAGCGCATCGCTACCGCCAATCATATAGCCTGCGACGAGTGAGGTGCATGGAATCAATTCGAGTACGGTAGGCGACATCGGGTTCTCGATAGAGAAAGGGGTCTTGAACTGCCCCATACGAACATTGAAATAAGGCGAAGCGGTATAATTTAGATATAACTCATGTAATGAAGCCGACTTGAAGTCGAACATAAAATACATATTAAACTGTTTGTTGATGCGAGCATCGGCCATAAAAATGATACGGGCTATCTTAAATTCATCACGCGGCGATTCTTGACTGTTGTAATTGAAACCCACGTGAGCATAGCCACTCAATTTAATCCGATTTACTAAAGTATTGACCATTTGATTCACATCAATAGTCTTCGTTGTATCGGTAGAGGAACACTCTTGTTCCTGAGCTAATACATCCGAAGTGTAAGAAAATAATATTAATGCCAAGACTAATACTACTTTTCGTTTTCCAAAAAAATTCATCGTTGTATTTACTAAGTTTAAATTCACGGCAAAGGTAAGTAATAAACTTTAGAAACGCGCCAATAATTGGCGCGAATTATAAGTAAAGAGGGAGAGTCTTTCAGCCTATTTTTTATTATGAAATATCATATGCGAAGTCTCAAATAAGAATACATATCTTAGTATAATATACAGAAAGAGGGGCTGAGAATAAACGACATAAGCTTTGTAGAAACAAAAAGATATTTCATCATAAGATCCTTTTTTCTTACTTGTATTCGCTTATTATTCGTTTGATTGATTATCTTTGTAATTGAATTTTAATAACCTTCGGTATAACAGGATGAAGAAATTAGGACTGTATATTTTTGCAACGACGGTCATGCTCATAAGCATGGCTTCGTGTGGGAGTCGTCACGACGATATGGTGCCTTCGCCTGCACCGGCAGTATATTATTGGAAAACGGTATTCAAACTGGATAGCATTCAACAACAGTTCTTGCGCCGACATGCCATTAAGAAAATCTATTTGCGCTTTTTCGATGTCGATTTCAACGAACAACGTGTTCCGATACCTATGGGGACCGTGCAATTTGATTCGAAAGTCCCTTCGGAAATCGAAATAATACCGGTGGTCTATATCGAGAATCATTGTTTGGAACGACCTCACGATCTTGCTCAGAAGATAGTAAAGAGAGTACTGACAATGGTATCGACAAATAATATTAATATCAAAGAATTGCAGATAGATTGTGATTGGAACAATCGTTCGCGTCGTACTTATTTTGAATTGTTACACGATATCAAGAGCCAGCTCGACCGACGTGGTCACTTTCTATTGTCAGCCACAATCAGACTGCACCAGCTGAGCCAGCCTGTGCCTCCCGTGGATTATGGCGTACTGATGTGTTACAACACGGGCAATATACACGACTACAATACGGCAAACGCCATACTCGATGCAAAAGAGGTTCGTCCATTTATAAATAAACGTTTGGCTGACTATCGCCTGCCTCTATGCGCCGCTTATCCTGCATTCGGCTGGAAACTCCTTTTTGAAAAAGGTCAATTCAGAACGATATTGAGGGAAATAGACTTAACGGATTCGACTTTATACCGTCGAATATCAGATAAAAAGTACATTGTGCTTCGCTCTCACTCCGTTGCAGTGCCCGATCCCAATAGTTTTGGTCTGATGGTTAGGGCGGGCGATGAAATTAAGATAGACGAAGTATCTGCCAGTACCCTCTTTAAGGTAGAGTCGATGTTGGAAACAAAACGCCCGAACATCAACCGTCAAGTCATTATCTTTAGTTTGAATTCTATCAATACCAATAAACTCTCCGCTTATGAAATGGATAAGATTTATCGCCGTTAGTATCGTAATGTGCTTGTATAGCTATCAAATGATGGCCTGTGCGGACTATTACACGCCCGAAATGTGCAATATGTTTAGTGTATACAATCACAACGATTTATATACCTTCAATAGAATGTACGGTTTCAACGAAGGGAATAAGATGGATGCTGCCCAATTCAATTTTTGGAAGTCTTACTTCAATAATAAGGTAAATTCGAAAACAATAAAAGATGCTTTATTCAATAACGAAACAAAACCCTTAAGCGGTTTAATAAAATACTTGCAACAACACAAAGATATGGATGGAGCTCATTATTTGATTTTGTTGCAACAAATGAGGAAGATCGATAATGGCGATGCATGGGACTATCCGACAAAGGAACAGTTGGCTAACAATAATAGAGTATGGACAAATATACTGAACGATGCTTCACGTCGTATCGTCTCTTCCAAGAAGTTGGGCAGTCGTTATTGGTTGATGGCTATGCGAGCCGCTTTTTATACAAACAATAAAGAACAATGTCAATGGCTTTGGGATAAGTATCAAGCCAACTGCGTTCACAATGATATCAGAATACTTGCCGAAGGTTACCTTGCCAGCTACTGGTATAAGAATGGAGAGCGAGAAAGAGCCCGTGAATTCTATGCAAAGGTGGGCGACTTGCAAAGCTTACGATGGTGTTTCAGGAGCGATATAGGACTCAAAGGTATTCAGAAGTTGTATGCCGAAGCTCCCAACTCGGTGGCTTTCCCCTATCTCATTCAAGATTATGTGAACGCTATAGACAATGATTTGCATCCTGCTTGGGAGGAGCCAACAGAGAACGATTCCGTGAGACAAATAGTGACTGCGGAGATGAAAGAATTCAGAAGATTCGCAGACCGCGTACTGAATGAGAATAAAGTACAGAATCCGGCTCTATGGAAGTCGGCTGCCGCATATTTTGCCTATCTGCTTGGAGAGAACAAGACGGCTATAAATGAACTGAAAGAAGCTTTACAACTAAGAGGTACCGACCGAATGAAAGAAAATATCCGTGTGCTCCGATTGATGGTCGAATCCGATGCCCCGAACTACAACAACCCATCGTTTGACGAATATATTCTGAAAGAGCTGCGTTGGCTCATGGCAAAAGCCAAGAGCGAGCCTTTATTTGCGGACTACAACTATAAATATTATGTCAGAAACCATTATACAGATGTATTGCAACGAATCGTTCTTTACAATCTCACGCCCGGTTATTTAAAAGCCGGCAAGTTTAATACAGGAACGGTTCTTACAGGGATGACCAACGAGTTTGTCAATATGTGCATTCGAAAGAATAAGAGAACTAACAAACATTTGGCCGATTGGACAGAAGGATACTATCGAAATGACTATAACGACTGCTACTTTGCACTACTCGATACGGCTGATGTAAAAGAGGTGGTGCGTTATCAAGACTTCCTCTCCCACCCTGCAAAAGGCAGTGCGCTCGAGCAATATGCAGCTTCTTACTGCTACAATGATATGAACTATTACAACGAGCTGATAGGTACCAAATATATGCGAATCGAGGACTTCGGAAAGGCAGTCGAGTATTTGAAAAAAGTATCATTGCTTTTTATTTCGGCTATGAATATTGCTCCCTATTTACATACAGACAGCTCCTACCCCATGTGGTATGTTTGGAAATACAGGAAGGCGCTGGATAAGAAAAGATTTGCGAAAGTGATGCTCACGGTAAATCCTAAACTTTTGTTCTGCAACAGCATGCTGGCACTATGCCAACGCCTTATGTTGGCCACCGACGATAAAGAAAAAGGGAATCTGAACTATGAGTTGGCTAAGAAATATATTCAGGCATCTAACGTTGGTCACTGTTGGGGATATTTGCATTATGCATGGAGCATCGATTCTACATATGGAGCAGGAAATTCTAAAGAACAGTACATTGCTCACGCCAAAGAATGTTTGCAACAATCAATGAAACAGAACCAGACAACGATAAACAAGATTAACTGTCTCTTCGCTCTTGCTTCATTAGCCGACAGCCCATGGAGAACTTGGACATACGACCAACAGACAGACAAAAACATACCCGAATACCACAAAGAAAGCTCACAAGCCCAGCTATTTGCTCAACTTTGTACTTATCGCTCTACAACAGCATTTATAAACGAAGGCTTGAGTAAATGCGATAATCTGGAATCTTACATAGACTACTATAGAAAAAAATAAGAAAGGAAATACTGCAATAATAGAAAAGGGATATGTCTTCATCGCTGAAGCGCATATCCCTTTTCTATATAACTTTAACAGGATTCTTATTTATTGACCTTGTTGAGCTCCTTGCTGAGGCATCTGCATTCCGCCCTGCGAAGAACCGTTTGAAGGTTGACCACCCAATTGGGGTTGCTGTTGAGTGTGCGTCGACTCATTTTGTTCCATCCGCTGCTGCTCAATCATCAGCTTAGCATTTTCGTGTGCCTTTGAAATGAATTCGTTTACCAAGGCATTATTTTTGAACGACTCTGGAGCATCTTTCAACAAGTCTTCTATCTGTGGGGTCATAATAGGATATGGCATACTACTACAAACCATGATAAAGACACTTGGCCCTAAAGCATTTTCATAATTATCTTTTATAAATTTCTTCACCAACGCGTTCAGCTGAGTGTTTATAGACTCGGCCTCGCTCCCAAGTTGAAGCTGAATGGAAGACTCATCAATGCCTTGCATCATCATTTGAGTAGATCGATGGTCTAAATTCTGCAATTTCTGATCCATCTCGTTCTTCTTGGTAATGAACTGATATAATTTATCATTGAGTGGAGTGCCACTTACCTTCATATCATCGTCAGTAATGTCTATTTTAATACTGCCACTTTCGAGAACAACAGGCATCAAACTTTGGTCGTCCATATAAAGAGAAGCAACCATTATAGAATCTATACTGCCATTCATTTTGAAAGTGCCATGAATAACCTCCGCCGAATCAACATTAACCCATTTGTCATTCTTCAGAACTTTGAGGTAAAGCGTTTTCCCATCCATATAAGAGACAGAAGAAGTGCCGCTCACTTTATAGCTATGACCACATGATGTCAGAGTAATAGCCATTACAAAAAGTAGTGGAAGTAATTTATTAAATTGCATAATAATCCTATTTGTTATTTGTAAAGCAACAAAGTTAATATGCTTCTCAAAATTTAAAAAACTTTTTAGCGTTATTTAAATCAATAACGATATTTTTCAATAAGTTGAGTCCAATGAAAGATATTTTCTCACAGAAAAATGATACTTTTGCAAAGACATAACAGAAGAAGAAGCATAAATCATAAACATAGATCATAAACTTAAACTCTAAAACAATAATGAAGTACAGATTTCTTTCACTATTCCTACTTCTAGGAATTTGTCTTTCCACAAAAGCAAAAGTGGTATTGCCCGAATTATTTAGTGATAATATGGTTTTGCAACAGTCCACATCCGTCAAAATATGGGGCAAAGCTAAACCAGATGCTAATGTAAGCATCAAATGTTCATGGAACAATACTCCTGTTGTCGTAAGAAGCGGCAAAGACGGTCATTGGACTGCCTGGCTCAAAACACCAACCGGCTCGTACCAACCGCAGAACCTCATTATCTCCGATGGGCAGGCACTCAAGGTGAATAATGTATTAATAGGCGAAGTGTGGATGTGTTCGGGGCAAAGCAACATGGAAATAACGCTGAACGGATATTGGAATTGCCCCATTGTTAATGCCAACGACATGATTGCCGAAGCTGGTACGCACAAAGGTATACGCTGTCTGACGGTAGAGAGAAATGGTGCCATCGCTCCGCAAGATAATTGCAAGGGTACGTGGAAAGAATCCAATTCAAAGAATGCTTCTGGCTTTAGTGCGACGGCCTATTATTTTGCTCTGGAACTCAACAAGACACTCAACGTTCCGATAGGAATACTTGTTTGTAGCTGGGGAGGTTCGACGGTTGAAGGTTGGTTGCCAGAGAGTATCTTGAAAGGTTATAGTGATATAGATCTCAACCGCATAAAAGAGCCGAAAGATGAATGGCTGAAACCCGAAATCATGTACAACGGGATGTTACATCCTATCACAGGCTATACGGTAAAAGGATTCTTATGGTATCAAGGAGAATCGAACGTGGGTCGTCACTCAACTTATGCCGACCGTTTGGCTACCATGGTAAAGTTGTGGCGCCAAGAATGGGGAGAAGGTAATATACCTTTTTATATGGTAGAAATCGCTCCCTATCAATATGGCGAAGGAGACAGAGGTGCCTATCTACGGGAAGCTCAATACAAGGCATCGACTATTATTCCCAATAGCGGCATTGTTTGCACCAACGACTTGGTAGAACCGTATGAGCAATACAACATACACCCCAAAGATAAAGAGCACGTTGGCAAACGCCTCTGTTACTTGGCACTTGCCAACACCTACAAACAAGAAGGAATAGAAGCCTATGGCCCATCGTACAAATCGATAGAAATAAAAGACGACAAAGCCATACTTTCATTCAACCGCGCACAAGACGGTTTCAACCGTTTTGATGGTATGCTAGGCTTTGAAGTAGCAGGCGCAGACAAAGTCTTTCATCCGGCTACGGCAAAGATAGTAAACAACCAACAGATAGAAGTTATATCTTCAGATGTTTCTGCTCCCGTAGCTGTAAGATATTGTTTTCGCAATTTCCAATTGGGAAATGTAAAAAACACTAGAGATTTGCCTCTTATACCTTTCAGAACAGACAATTGGTGATTCTATAACAAGAATAAAGATAAAAAGGCGCCGTCATAAGCGCCTTTTTTCTATCAGTATGTATCGTTATATCGAAAAGATAGAGACGAAATCAAATTTTCGACCTTATGTCGCTTTCGACTCACGCCCGTGAATCGAAAAAAACGTCCTTACGAAACTTGCGACTCACGGGCGTGAGTCGCAAACGACATCAATACGACATCACAAAAACATATATAAGATTTATTACGAAGATCGTTTCGTCGCTACCCTCCGATTTAAACGATGCTGGCAGCAGAGCCTTTAGTTGAGAAGCAAAGAGACCATCTCGTCCATCGAACCATTGAAGACATTTAAATCGACATCACCACTGATGCCCGGCACATAGCCTACATCGGTATATTGCCAAAAGCTCCACTTGCCCTTATAGGCAATAGACGAGACATAGTAATGAGCGATCCAATAAGGATAACGATTGAAGAAATCATCGTCGAGACAATCCAACTTAAATTTGTACGAAGTATACAAAATGGGCTTCACCCCATAGTGCGCCTCAATGCGTTGCAGCCACTGCTTCACATCTTTCTGAAAAACAGCTTTGACCAAATGGCCACTTTTTTCCACATCCAATACGGGTGGAAGGTCTCCTTTCTTCAACTTTACAGTATGAATAAAGAAATCAGCTTGCTGCAAAGGGTCTACCTGAGGTTCATAATAATGATAAGCACTCACAATGAAACCGTATTTTCGGGCTTGCGCCATATTGCGAAAATAAGATTCATCGACTATATCGTTGCCATCGGTAGCCTTGATAAAAATAAATTGGAGCGGAATATCCGTGTAACGGTTTTTAGCAACCTTTCCCCAATTGATATTACCTTGATAATGCGATATATCGATACCGCAAACCTCGTATCCTCTAGGCAACTGAGTATAATATGGAGCCCTATTAAGATGCAAATGCCACCGAAAAGCATAAGGGCGGATAAAAAACAGATAGAATGCGGTAGAAAAGACAACCACGATCATCACGGTAAGCAAACTTCGGAGCCATTGCGGCATAGAATGTTCTTGTTTCCGTCGCTTACGCGAGGTCTTACGGGGACGTGATGATCGTGATGTCGGCTTATTCAAAATAACTTATTTTATTTATTTTGTTCTAACAATAAAGTTTTTGTCGTTTGATCGCAAACAGCTGATGGTCCGAAATATTGGATAGGACCCGGATATACATAATCCGTTTCTTCAGCCCATTTATCGCGTTGCGAAGCAAACGCCTTGAATGGAGCTCCATCAAGTTCAACAAGCGCTTTCTTGATAACAGGCTTCATTTCGCCGTTACGTTTCTCCATGTTGAGCATCATCGTGATAGGCACACCGCCTGCAATCCATTTTTCGGCAGCAGCTATTGTGTTGCGAACAGAAGCCATATAACCGGTCTTTCCGCTTACAATCAATGCCGAAGCAGCAACACCGAGCGAATAGCAATAGTCTGCATCAAAATTGGATGGAGCAGCACAACGTCCTTCGTAGCCGAAGAAATGGTGCAATGAAGAAAATTTACCATTATATTTACCTTCGTCTTTCCACTGAGCCAATTTGGTAGCTACCATATCACTCAATAGCTTTTCTGTTTCAATCTGCGATACTTGAACATTTCCGTGCGGATCGCGATCTAATGCCAACTGACGAGCGACTCCCGATGGAAGCGAAGAGTAAGTCTCGGCATTTTCTTTTGATAATTTACTGGCAATGTATTCTACCTGATGAGATTTCTTGATGTGCGAGAATTCTTCAGCATTATTTGCCAAGAAGTCATTGAGTTCGGCAATAAGACGTTTAACAGCCGGAACAAACTCTATCAGACCTTCAGGAATCAAAACCGTACCATAATTCTTACCTTGCTCTGCACGTTTGGCAACAATACCCGCAATATATGTAACAATATCGTTAAGCGACATGTTTTTCTTTTCAACTTCTTCGCTGATAATACAGATGTTGGGTTGTACCTGCAAAGCGCATTCCAAGGCAATGTGAGATGCCGAACGGCCCATCAACTTGATAAAATGCCAATACTTGCGAGCAGAATTGCAGTCACGTTCAATGTTGCCGATTACTTCAGAATATACCTTTGTTGCCGTATCAAAGCCGAAAGATGTTTCAATCATTTCGTTCTTTAAGTCACCGTCAATCGTTTTCGGACAACCGATAACCTGAACCCCTGTGCCAATAGCTTTATAGTATTCGGCCAATACACAAGCATTCGTGTTAGAATCGTCACCACCGATAATAACGACAGCCTTGATATTTAATTTTTTTAAAATTTCATGACCACTATCGAACTGATCTTTTTTCTCAAGCTTAGTACGCCCCGAGCCAATCATGTCGAAACCACCTGTATTGCGATAATCATCAATAACATCAGCCGTCAGTTCTATATATTTGTGATCAATTAAACCCGAAGGGCCCATCAGAAAGCCATAAAGACGACAGTCTTTATTGAGTTTTTTAATACCATCGAAGATACCACAAATAACGTTATGTCCTCCAGGAGCTTGTCCACCGGAAAGAATAACACCTACATTAAAAGCCGGGATATCAACCTTTTCAGTAGTAGATTCAAATTTAATGATAGGGAGCCCATACGTGTTTGGGAACATTTTTTTAATTTCTTCCTGATCGGCTACCGACTGTGTCGGATCACCTTCAACAGCCTTTGCTAAGCCTTTGAGTGCATCAGGGAGTTTGGGCTGATAAGAAGCCCTTTCAATTTGAAGTGCACTTTTAGTCATTTTTTTTGTTGTGTATTAAATTTACTAATTACCTATAATGTTCCGCAAATTTCGTGATTTTTTCTGAATAAAGAACCTTTTTAATTATAAAAGATGTATCTTTGACACAAATAAGTAAATGATCATTTTAAATTTTACAGTTATGGCAAACAAGAGAAACATCAAGAAAAATATTAATTATATTTCAGGTGAATTGTTCACTGAGTGTTTGGTACAAAGTCTATATGTTCCTGGTACAGATAAAGAAAAAGCAGATAAGTTAATGGGAGAAATCCTTACTTGTCAAGATGATTTTCTTCGTCGTCTAAGCCATGTTGAACCAGGAAATGTAAAAGGCTTTTTCAAGAAAATTCGCGAGGATTTTAATGCCAAGACAAAAGAGTTCGTCGAGGCTATCGGTAAACTTAACTAAGTTTGAATGAGAAGACGTCTCTATAATTTTATTTATACCTATATATTAAGGTGGAAATACAAAGTGACTGTTCCAATGTTCGACAAGTGTGTTATATGTGCAGCACCTCACACCACAAATTCAGACTTATTTTTAGGTAAACTTTTTTTTGGAATTGTAAGTAACAAACGAGCCTACTTTCTAATGAAAAAAGAATGGTTCTTTTTTCCGTTGGGTGTTTTCTTTCGGGCTGTTGGAGGTATTCCAGTCGATCGAAGTCATAAACATAAGATATCGATGACACAGCAGATGGCAACGATTTTTGCCAAACGCAAGTACTTCACTTTAGCTATTACTCCCGAAGGTACCCGCTCTGCGAATTCGGAGTGGAAAAAAGGATTCTATTATATTGCTTTAGAGGCCAAAGTGCCTATCGTGCTTGTAGGTATCGATTATGCTACAAACACGATTGTGGCAAGTAAATATATTATACCAAATGGAGATATCGATGCTCAGATGCTGGAGATAAAACAACACTTCGCTCAATTTAAAGGCAAACATCCAGAACGTTTTGCCATATAAAATGCGTATTAGTCTATTACAAACCGATATTGTATGGGAAGATAAGAAAGCCAATCTCAATCGATTGGAAAAATATCTTGAACAATTAACGGGACAAACCGATTTGATTGTTCTCCCAGAGATGTTCTCTACAGGTTTCAGTATGAACTGTGAAACACTTGCAGAAAACGTAGATGATACAACGGTTTCTATATTAAAGGAATGGAGTCTAAAATATCAATTGGCATTATGCGGTAGTTATATTGCCAAAGGAAAAGACTCTAAAAATTATAACAGAGGATTCTTTATTTCGCCCGATGGCAATGCCTTTTATTATGATAAGCGGCATTTATTCCGTATGAGCAAAGAATCCGATTTTTTCTCTGCCGGCAACAGACAACTGATTATTAACTTCAAAGGATTTCGTATATCCCTATTAATCTGTTACGATTTGCGTTTTCCGGTATGGAGCAGAAACATAGACAATGGCTACGACCTATTAATATATGTAGCCAATTGGCCTGCATCTCGCCGAAACGTTTGGGATACACTTCTAAAAGCACGTGCTATAGAAAATATGAGCTATGTTTGTGGTGTGAACCGAGTAGGTACGGACGGCAATGGGTTGCCCTACAATGGAGGTAGCGCCCTTATATCGGCCAAAGGAAATATTCTAGCATCAGTTGACGATGATAAAGAAGGATTTGTCACTACAACTATAGATTTGAATAGCCTAAAACATTTCCGCGATAAGTTTCCGGCATGGAAAGATGCCGATCAGTTTGTTATTCATACAAGTGAAAGACAATAACTCCTCCACTTCGGCATTCGAATTCTAAAATAATCAAATCAAATACTTAATGGCAATAACAATAGCAGCTGCAATAATTGCAAATAGCCAGAACATACGCCATGCCATTTTTGCCATAAACTTTAGAACAAACAATATCACTAAAATTGCTATAATAATTATTGCGGTCTTCATCATCTCTTCGTTATTTTAATGCTAAATATTTATATTGCAGAGTGACAAAGGTATTTCTAATATTTTTAACATGCAATACATATGATGAAAATATCAAATATTTAACGATTTTGAATGACTTCCTCCCTCCCCTATAATTGAATATTATTCCATATACTCTTTATCAGAAATCACTAGTCTATCTTTTTACCGGACACAAGTAAATTGCATAAATTAAAATGCAGCCACCGCCCGTATTGAGCAAGCATAATTCTTATCATAGCTATTGATGTTACCGGCACGGAGCACTGCCACCCATGCACCACGGAAACTCTTTGAGGAAGACGACCAATACATCGTAGGAGCTAAACCGATCTTTTCGTCTAAGTTTCGTTGTGCTCTTTTCATATCATTGAAATTGCCATCGGCAAGTATTTTCACGTGCCCAAGATTCTCAATGATGTCATACCACTGTCCAATACTAGGCAGATACCAGTCACTGGTCTTGGATTTCAACACTATCTTTCCTCTAAAGTTATAATAGCGAGCTACTCCAAACGCATTATTATATGTCAACACCCAAGTATTCCAAATAGCATGGCTGTAACTATATCCATTTTTATCTGCTCTACAATCGGCTATATTAACAGTTCTTATATTGCATTTAGAGAGATCGGCATCCAGAGACATCCAACGGTAGCCTTGTCCATTCTCGGCATCTGCCAAAGCAACAATCTGCCCATGGGTCCAACCGTTGGCACGTTCTACATCGGTCGTTTTCAAACTAAAGACAACACCTATGCACTGTTTTTTCTCCGATAATTCATGAGAAATAGTACCATCGGCAAAATAATAATCGCCAATTTGTATATCTGAATAACCTATAAATTCATCTTTATCTTTTGATGTACTTTGTGCAGAAATAGTATTGGCAAAGAATAATAGTACACACAACTTAAATTTATTATTCATATCGCTATTTTTAAAGGAATAAAGGCTTAAAAAACCTTCCGTAATTTTTCCTGTGAAATATACAGATATTTCCAAATTAAAAGATCTCTTTCTGATGATCCAGATTCTCAACAGCCAAATGGCAAAGAAGCTATTACTTATAATCTCGTAAATAGGAAGTAATGAATCTCTTTATTAGCCAAAGAACGGCGTCCAAATTAAACAGCCAGTTTCAAAACTTCTTGCCATGTTATTAAATTTAAGTTTATTACTGTGGTGCATGTTGTATGAAACCGAACGAAGCACCATAGCTGTAAACTTGTCAAATTTCCTCGGGAATAATTTCACACCAAGACACAATACCTACAGCATCTGTATTGAAATGAATATATTTCCTCCCTTTTAACTTTCTTCCATAAAAGCGATAGAAGTTTTTTGCATTTCTATTTTTGTAATCAATAGTCACAATTAAGGTGTCACATTCAGACACTTTTTCTACATTTATTTTATAAGAAGTAGATGGTTTTCCATTAGGAGAAATAGTTCTTAATCTGTTGATAATTGCCATAATACAATATTTATAAGGTTTTACAATTTTAATTTTAGCGTAAGCTTCCTACTTTTGCGTGTTCTTTTGCATACTCTTTTGAACGGTTTTCAATCTTAATCAATGATTCTAACAAATAGAGAAAGTTTCAGCGCTTTACTTAATTCGGTTTTAAACGAAGGCTTAAGTTTAGCAGCCTTTATAATATCATTTGCTGAATAGCCTCTTTCCCTTATATAGTTTGCATATTTAATGCCAAACAAATATATTGATGTAACTTTATATCCATTTCCAGCTTTAGTGTACATCTGAAGTAATTCAGCTCCGAGTCCTTTTAATGTCATAATTCCTATTATTGATATTTTTACTATTTATTTATCATACTATTAAATTTAGATTCTCATAATTAACAAGCTGGAATCCATATATTGATATAAATCCCCCAAACCATTTCGAGATGTATAAACAAAAGCATATTCATCTTGAAAATAGATAGTTTATATACGACTCTCAGATCCCCTTAAAAAATTGAGAGAACATCTCCTTATCAATCTCTTATTCCTTATAAAGTCGAGATTATTCGAACCAATAAGTACCATTATCGTTACTTCCAATCTCCACTCACAATATGACGATAAAGATACGAATAGCAAAGTTATGAATTATGAAAATTAGAAACAAATTAAATTTGAGGTATTTTTTATTAAGAAAATGATCTCAATGAGTTTTCCTGCCCTGCGAACACAAGGGGCGCAAATAACTAACGTATGTCGCTGCCATAACTTCCGTTAGTTATTGCGGTAACTAACGGAAGTTATCATGACAACTAACGTTAGTTTCTCCTGCGACATCTGTTAGTTACCGCAGCGACATACGGTTGATTCTTGGCACTCGGTGCGTGTCATACCCCGAAAAGGAAAGTGGCGCAAGTGAGAATACCAGTGCGAATGATGGGTGAAGCGAAATCGTTTCGTGTTGTCTTATTTTACTAAAAGTGTCGCATGTGTCGCATAGGAATCCTATAAACTCTATATTTTTTTTATCGACGTATGGCACGTTTATCATTATGATACTCTAATTACATGAAATATGATTACATAAAAAATAAAAATAAAAAAAATGAAGGAGATAGGAATCCTATGCGACACATGCGACAGGGGTATGTCGATTTTCGAAGTCGTAGTATATTGTGACTGCGATTTTTGGAAAAAGCAATAATTACCCTCTTTTTGGGAAATTGCAGTATTTGAAAATAAAACCGCTGTTTCGCATATAATACAGATTGCTAAATAAATAGACTTTATCTTATCATTATGAACAATATTTACCGTAAAAGTAATATAAAGATATTCCGAAAAAATGATAAAAACGCCTATTTTAGAGCTTTTTAGAAATTAGACCAAATTATTGCCTTGAAGAAAACCACCTCTCTATTTGTAAACTATTATTTCAGTGTCTATAGATGCTGTTAGATTAAAAAAGAAATTCCGCCTTTACTGCAAATTTGCAAGTAAAGACGGAATCTTTTTGTTGTCTTTAAATTCCTAAGCTTTCAGAACTCAAGATCGAATAAACGACCTTGTCAGCGCATCTACTTTCTTTCCTAGGCACCTCAAGCGTCACTGTGCACATGCGTACAGCAGCTATGCTTTTAATGTTTTAAGGTAGGCAGAAAGATTTGCAGCATCGATGTTCTTGGCTATTATAATACCATTTCCATCTATCAAATAGTTGATTAACCCTCGTCCCAATCTATAAGTAGCATAGATGTCGGACCTCGTCCCCTTCGCCTGCCAGGAACAGACAGAAGCAACTAATTGATCATTGCGGATAGTCTCATTACAAATCGAACGATATTCATCGAACGATACAGAGACCATTTCCACATTTTTGTTTCCGGATACCCGAAGCACATTGCTAATACTCACGTTTTGCATACGTGACTGTGCATCGTAACTTGCCCAGAAACTCACCAGCACATACTTCCCCTTTTCAGCACTCAGCTTAAAGGTCTTCTGAGGTACGCCAGCCAATAACGACGTAGTTTCAATTTTAAAATCCGGGGCTACGTCACCCACACTTAAACCTCCTGTAGGTTTATCTTTCTCAACGAAAGCGCACAAGGAACTTAATAGTGTTACAACAAAAAGCCATTTTACATACTTCATGTAATCGGTTTTTGATTAATACTATTCGGGACTGCCCCTTAGACAGTGATTTCCTTCCCGAACTTTCACTTAACACTTGAATATCGTATATCGAATATATTGACAATCAAAGCATTAAAATCTGAAATCTGTAGCAAAAGTAAAGAAATTCATTGAAACTGCCAAATTAATTATTCTTTTTTCGGTTTTCACCCATCAGTTTTTTACTCTTTGAACGAATTTTATCAAATATAATTGGTAATTTTGCAATTCACAACAGAAGATATAGGCGTATAATGAAGTTTTCCGATTTAAATTTGAACAAGCAAGTGCTTGAGGCCCTAGATGCCATGCGTTTCAGCGAATGTACCCCCATTCAAGAAGAAACTATTCCTTATATATTAGAAGGAAGAGATCTGATGGGGATTGCTCAAACCGGCACGGGAAAAACAGCAGCTTATCTACTACCGATCATCAACAAATTATCGGAAGGTGGCTATTCAAACGACCACATTAATAGTATAGTAATGTCTCCGACTAGAGAATTGGCCCAACAGATAGACCAAACAATGGAAGGTTTCTCTTATTTCGTTCCTGTATCCAGCGTACCCGTATATGGGGGCAGCGACGGGGCTTCGTTTGAACAACAAAAACGAGGATTATCACTAGGAGCCGATATGGTGATCGCTACGCCGGGACGTTTCATAGCCCATCTAAACATGGGGTACGTAGATATGTCCAAAGTCTCATTCTTTATACTTGATGAAGCAGACCGTATGCTCGACATGGGATTTTCCGAAGATATTATATCAATAGTGAAACTTCTGCCTAAGAATTGCCAGATGATCATGTTTTCGGCAACAATGCCTGACAAGATCCAACAGCTTGCCCGTAAGCTATTACACAATCCGGCAATGGTGAAACTTGCCGTAGCAAAGCCTGCTGAAAAAATTATTCAGCAAGCTTATATCTGCTATGAGAATCAAAAACTAGGCTTGATACGCAAAATATTGACAGAAGGCCGTGATGATCGTACCCTTATTTTCGCTTCTTCGAAAATAAAAGTAAAAGAAGTAGCACGCTCTCTGCGAAACATGAGACTGCCTGTAAGAGAGATGCACTCGGACTTAAATCAACCAGAAAGAGAATCGACGATGCTCGACTTCAAATCTGGAAAGATAAAAATATTGGTAGCTACAGATATCATTGCTCGGGGTATCGATATTGACGATATCCGAACAGTAATAAACTATGATGTACCTCATGATAGCGAAGACTATGTGCACCGTATAGGTCGAACAGCTCGGGCCAACAATGATGGTATAGCCATCACTTTTGTGAGTGAAAAAGAACAACGCAAATTCAAAGATATAGAAAAGTTCTTAGAAAAGACTGTCGAGAAAGTTCCTCTGCCAGAAGTCTTTGGTGAAGGACCGGAATATCATCCCGTGTCGTTGAATCATCACAGCAAAGGACGCAACCCTAACAATCGAAACCGCTCTCAGCAATCTAATAGACATCCAAGAGGTAATAGAATCCCCAAAGAAGTAAAATCGAAGGATTAGTGTAATATTTTAAAGGTTAGTTCGTTCAGGATATCAGCATCGGTCACCGATACATTCTCAACACCTTTCGACATAGCATCGGCACGACGAATATCACTGATGATCGACATTGCTTTCCAACCATTATAGTGACGCATTGCCATCGAATAAGTTCGGGCTTGCCACGCATTGCGAAGTCCCATAAAACCAGCAAGTCCTTGTTCAGACTTATCGGGCGAATAATAAGCCAACATTAAGTTTGAAAAGAAATTGAAGAGCGTAGCAATGGTCACTTGAATAGGATTAGACTTAGGATTCTCCGCAAAATATTGAATGATAGTATTCGCTTTCAAAACATCTTTTGTTTGAATGGCATTAAGTAATTCAAAATTATTGTAATCCTTACTGATTCCTATGTTTTTCTCAATGTCATCGGGCATAATCGTTTTTCTTCCCTCTTCGAGAGTAATAGCTAATTTGTCCAACTCGCTACTCATTCGACTCAAATCAGCTCCTACATGATCGCTCAACATTTCTAAAGCATTGGACTCTATCTTGACTCCCTTATCCGACAGATAAGAGGAAATAAAGTCTGGAAGTTGGTTGTCTCTAAAGCGCTTCGACTCATAAAGGACTCCTTTCTTCTCAATAACTGAAGCCAATTTTTTACGTTTGTCGAGTACACCATGTTTGTGGCAAATAACCAACAACGTAGACATTTGAGGCCTTTCCAAATAAGGTTCAAGCCCTTCTATATTTTTGATATTCTGTGCCTCTTTGACAACAACAACCTGATGCTCGGCCATCATAGGATAACGCTTAGCCATATTGACAATTGCCGCTACATCTTCCACATCAGAGCCATACACCACGGTAAGATTAAAATCTTTCTCGGTTTCCGAAAGTACATTGGCTATAATGTAGTTACTGATTTTGTCGATAAAGAAATCTTCTTCTCCCATCAAATAATAGATAGGATAATATTGTTTTTTCCTTAAATCGCGCAAGATCCCCTCGTATGTCGCTGCGGATCCTGCCATTACCAATCGAATTTCAAATGTTTCACTGTTTTCTTTTCGTCAACGATCATTCGAAGAGATTCAATGCCTATTTGTACATGTTCTTTCGAATAATTTTTTGTCACTTGGCTATCGCTCTTTTCAGTCTTCACCCCCTCCGGCATCATAGGCTGATCGGAAACTAAAAGAAGCGCACCGGTAGGAATATGGTTGGCGAAACCGACAGTAAAAAGAGTAGCCGTTTCCATATCTACTGCCATAGCACGAGTTGTTTTCAGGTACTCTTTAAACTTCTCATCATACTCCCATATACGGCGATTGGTAGAGTAAACAGTGCCAGTCCAATAATCATGCGCATTATCTCTGATAGCCGTAGAAACAGCACGTTGCAACATAAATGCAGGAAGAGAAGGAACTTCGGGAGGAAAATAATCATTGGATGTTCCCTCACCCCGAATAGCAGCAATAGGAAGAATAAAATCACCAAGATGATTTTTCTTATCAATACCTCCACATTTGCCCAAAAAGAGACATGCCTTGGGATTAATGGCGCTCAATAAATCCATGATAATAGCGGCATTAGGACTTCCCATACCAAAATTTATCATAGTAATACCTTGGGCAGAGGCAGAAGGCATATTTGAATCTTGCCCCATAACAGGGACATTACAAATCTCTGAAAACAACTCTACATACTTTGTAAAGTTGGTCAACAAAATGTAATCTCCAAAATCTTCCAACGAGCGTTTTGTATAACGCGGAAGCCAATTTTCTACAATTTCTTGCTTTGTATGCATATTTCTATTAAATTTGTAGCAATTAGATGCTATTATTTAACGCACAAATATACAAAATGTTATCGTTAAATTTACCGATTTTCAAAACAAATATCATACAGAGAGGTGAAAATCGTATGATTTTCGACATCCTACGCAAAAGGTATGTCAAACTGACTCCCGAAGAATGGGTACGCCAACATTTCATTCATTTTCTTGTGGACCACAAACATTATCCGCAAGCACTACTTGCCAATGAAGTAGGGCTCGATCTAAACAACACCAAAAAGCGTTGCGACACGATACTCTACCGCCGCGATCTGACTCCATTGATGATTATTGAATACAAAGCTCCTCAAATAAATATCGCGCAAAAGGTCTTTGACCAGATTGCGCGATATAATATTGTTCTGCGAGTAGACTATCTCATTGTGAGCAACGGTTTGCAACATTATTGCTGCAAAATGGATTACGAGCACCAAACTTATTCGTTCCTCACCGACATACCCGATTATAAATTATTATAAGGAAGTATGAATAGCGTACCAAAGAAGACTCTCTAAGCTTCTTTTTTCTTGGTAGACGGAGCCCGTTTGCGAGTTTTCTTTACCGGAACTTCTTCTTTCACTTCCTGAACTTCAGCCAATTCTGGATCTATAAGAATACGGCCACAATATTCACAAACAATAACTTTCTTACGAGAACGGATATCGAGCTGACGCTGAGGAGGAATCTTATTAAAGCAACCGCCACAAGAGTCACGCTGCACATAAACGATACCCAGCCCATTACGTGAATTTTTACGAATACGTTTGAAAGATTGCAAAAGACGGGGTTCAATTTTCATTTCGAGGTCTTTCACATTGTCCCTTAATTTCTCTTCCTGTTGACGCGTCTCCGCTACGATTTCTTCCAATTCATCTTTTTTCTCTACAACATCTTTCTCGCGTTCTTCAAGCGCAGCCTGACTATTGGCAACTTCCTCCTCTTTTGCAGTCTGCTCTTCTGTAAATTCACGGATCTTCTTATTACAAAGTTCAACTTCCAGCGTTTGGAATTCAATTTCTTTATTCAAGAAGTCATATTCGCGATTATTGCGAACATTATCCAATTGTACTTTATATTTCTCGTTGGAAGCCTGTCCTTTTTCTATTTCATTTTTTTTGCCGACAACAGCTTTCCTTATATCTTCGATTTCTGCTTTGATTTTGTCGATGCGAGTATGCAAACCGGCAATCTCATCTTCCAAATCCTGAACTTCTAATGGAAGCTCACCCCTCAATGTCCGAATTTTATCAATCTCGGTTAATGTCTTTTGCAATTGATACAGTGTCTTTAATTTCTGCTCAACAGTCAATTCGACCACTTCTTTTTTAGATTCTTTAGCCATTTTATTATAAGTATTTAATAGGATTTGTCACCACCGAACACATGTAAACAGGTATTTCGGGACATAAATCCTTTATGATTGAATAAAATATTTCTTTCGTATATTGTTCACTTTCATAATGTCCTATTTCGGCCAGCAGTATTTCGTTTTCATGACCGAAAAACTCATGATACTTAATTTCACCCGTAACAAAGACATCGGCATGACGAGCTATAGCCAAAGGTATGAGAAACGCTCCAGAACCGCCACACAGAGCCACCGATTGAACAGTTTTGCCCACATAATTATTATAGCGAACACATGACACGCCAAAGATAGACTTTAATCTCTTCAGAAAAGAAAGTATCTCTTCCGGTTGATCTAAAACTCCAATAGCTCCGGCTCCTGCTTGCGACCAATCGTTTTTTACAGGAAACAAATCATAAGCAGGTTCTTCGTAAGGATGCACATCAAGCATCGCTTTTACAGCGCTTCCCTCTTTGTGCGCCGGAACAATAGTCTCGATACGCACTTCTTTCTCCTCGTGTTCCTTGCCTACTTCGCCAACAAAAGGATGAGTGCCTTCGCCTCCCCTAAAAGTTCCTACACCTTCTATATTATAGCTACAGTTATCATAATTCCCAATAGAGCCACATCCTGCCTCAAAAAGAGCCTTTCGTACTGTATCAGCGTGAGAAACAGGAACGTAAGTAACAAGTTTAACCAGATTATCAGCTTTCGGCTCGAGAATCTCAACATCTCTTAGTCCCAGCTTTTCGGCCATTTTAAAATTAACACCATACATGGCATTATCCATATTAGTATGAGCCGAATAAACGACAATTCCTTTTTGGATAGCCATCATTACACAACGCTCAACATAATTATCCCCTGTAACCCGTTTCAGTTTGCTAAATAGCAACGGATGATGAGAAACAATAACGTTACAATGGCGTTGTACTGCTTCATCAATGACCTCTTCCGTGACGTCTAAACACAACAATGCCCCTGTAACTGTCGCTTCTGTCAATCCCACTTGCAAGCCGGCATTATCAAAGCCATCTTGCAAAGGCAGAGGCGCGAACCGTTCAAGGGCGTCTATCACTTCCTTTACTTTCATTAGTATGAAATTTCTGCTGCAAAGATAATGAATATTCTCCGATTTTCAGAACAAATAATCAAATAATTATTCGCCTAAAAGGCAATCTGGCAATCTTTAGTTGGAACTGACAACTTTCATCGATAGCTTACCTTCGAAACTGACCGTCAAATAAATAAGACTTGAAATATAACTTTCAGGCTGTTGAAGTGCCGCTTCATAGCAAAAACCATCTTTACCAACCCTACGAAAATTCATATCAGAAAGGACTGCTTTCTCTAAAAACTCTGGAGGAACTAAAGATTGGAACATTTGTTTTTTAATATCAGAGCCATAAATCAACTTTGCACCATCATAAACACAAATATGCATAATGTTGTCGTAATAAACATTATCGACTTGAAATCCATCTTCCGAAACAGATGAACAATACACTTTCATCCGCGATGGATTAATATAAGTATAAACATGATATCTTTTATCTTTATATACCACTACAGAATCTTTTTTCACTTGGGTTTTGTAAATCGGCAGAGGGGAATTCTTTTGTGTAAAAGCCTGAATATCTTCCGGATCTTGAGATTTATGTAATTTAAGTTGCTCGCCCATTACAGAATGAAGGCACAGCGTATACATCATACGTTTTTCAATCTTATATGTTGCCGTATCACTACCAAAAGTATACAAAGTATCTCCTATTACTTTAAAGTATACCGGCTCTGTTTGAGAATCGGCATAATATATAGTATCCCCCTTAATACGCATCAAAGGAGATTCTGTTTCATCATCAACCCAAATACCTTGCATCTCTTTTTTGGCCCCAGCATCTTCACTTCTGAGGTTGCTTTTCTTCTTTCCTTGGCAAGCTATTAAAAAAGTGACAATAGGCAGCAACAATAATATTATTTGAATATCCTTCTTTCTCATAAACTTAATATGTGGCAAATTTACGCATTTTTTTCGAGAGAAAGTCACATTACTCTAATATTTATATTCTTTTTTACCAACGCTAGAAGTTTCGATAAGCAATTAATATTATCTTTGCATATCTGTTATCAAAGTAAAAAAAAGGATGAATGAATTCATTATTGCCGATAACCAAGACATCACAAAAGCAGGTATATTGTTCTTATTAACCAACCAAAAGGAGGATATAAATAACTTGTTAGAGGTTTCGAACAAATCGGAACTAATATCTCAATTATGCCTACATCCCAAAGCTATTATCATACTGGATTATACCCTATTCGACTTTTCGGGAGTAAACGAATTGGTTACCCTGAGCGAACGTTTTAAAAGCTCTGTTTGGCTGCTGTTCTCTGACGAACTCAGCACCGATTTTCTACGTCAAGTACTCTTCTGTAGCCACTCGTTCAGCATTATAATGAAAGATAATCCGAAAGAAGAAATTCTATCCGCGCTACATTGCATTGAACGTCGAGAGCGCTTTATTTGTAATGAAATAAGCAACACATTACTTTCTGGAAATATTCAAACCACAATTCATCAAGAAGACAAACTTCTGACTATTACAGAAAGAGCTATTCTGAAAGAAATCGCATCAGGAAAGACGACAAAAGAAATTGCAGCCGAAAGGAATCTCAGTTTTCATACTGTCAATAGCCACCGTAAGAATATTTTTCGAAAATTGGAAGTCAATAATATCCATGAAGCAACTAAATATGCTGCGCGAGCAGGCATTATCGATTTGGCAGAGTATTTTATCTGATACTTCTACTTCGATATAAACTTATGCGGGTTAGTTATCCAACGGATATTTCTCCACTGCCTAAACAGATTTCTGATTTATTATCGTATATGACGCCAAACTGTCCCGGAGCAATCCCTTGCAGTAGACTTTCAGAAACCACATGAAATTCTTCTCCTTCACGAACAAGCTTTCCATGAATAAATTCTGGTGTATGACGAATCTTGAAAGTAACCTCTACTTCATCCTTATCTGCCCAAGGATCTTGGGTGATAAAATGAAAATCGCGCATAGTAAACTCTTTACCATATTGTGTCTCTACCCCATAACCGTGAGAAACATATATTATATTTTGATCTATATTTTTCTTGACAACGAACCAAGGTCCGCCACTAAGTCCTAATCCCTTGCGTTGACCTATCGTATGAAACCAGAAGCCTTTATGAGTACCGATTTTCTTACCTGTTTCAAGCTCGATAACCAACCCCTCTTTTTCGCCAAGAAAACGGCGGACAAAATCATTGTAATTTATTTTGCCCAAAAAACAGATACCCTGACTGTCCTTGCGCTTTGCATTAGGTAATTGGGCTTCTTCGGCAATACGGCGTACCTGATCTTTCATTAATTTGCCCAATGGAAACATCAGTTTCTTGACTTGAAGATATGTAATCTGAGCCAGAAAATCGGTTTGATCTTTCACTGGATCAACAGCAGTACCCAACCATACTTTGTCATCGCAAACCAACGTTGTAGCATAATGGCCGGTAGCTGTCATATCAAAGTTTTTGCCTATACGCTCTTCAAAACATCCAAATTTTATATATCTATTGCACATCACATCCGGGTTTGGAGTAAAACCTCTTTTCACTTTATCAATAGTATAGGCTGCCACCGTATCCCAATATTCTTTCTGCAAATCAATAACTTCAAGAGAGAGACCATATTTGTGGGCAATAAGCTGACAAATCTCTATATCTTCTTCGGCAGAACAATCCATATAGTCTACATTGTCCATTCCTATTTTAATGTAAAACAAAGCCGGTTTATAACCTGCCTCGCAAAGCAAATGAACAACTACCGCACTATCTACCCCCCCCGACAATAAAGCCGCTATTTCCATATTAATCCTTTCTCTTGTTTTTAATGGACACAAAGTATTATTACTTTCAGATGCAAAGATAACATGTTTGCATCTAAAAGCAAAAACCTTCAATCAAAAAAGAAACACCAAATATCGATCTGCCTCAGTTTTGTTTCAATCCTTTTTTTCTATATCACCTTCTGTATTGACATGAGCATTGGCAGCACTACTACCCTGTAAAGGTACTGAAAAACTAAAAGTAGAACCCTCACCTTCTACAGACTCAAACCATATTTTCCCACCATTTTTAATAGCAAAATCATGGCATAATAACAAGCCCAATCCAGATCCTTCTTCTTTGTTCGTTCCAAAAGTACTATAGTGAGTATCAGTATGCATCAACTTCGGTTGATTTTCTTTACTTATACCACAACCATGGTCCTTCACACTCACAACAGCCATCTCTCCTTCTTGACAAATATTTAGTTCTACTTCTTTTCCTGAAACACTAAACTTGATGGCATTGCTCAACAAATTTCGACAGATAGTCTTTATCATATCAGTGTCCGCATGAACATTAATAGGTTCCTGAATATCTTTCATCACAAGTTTAATGCCCTTCGTCTCGGCAACCATATTGAATATCTCCATGGTAGCTTTAATAATAGGAACAATATCAAAGTCTTGGTAAACCACTTTCAGTCGACCGATCTGACTTTTGGTCCATTTTAGTAAATTATCAAGCAAAGTGAACAAGTCCTCTACAATATGATTGGCTGTAGTTAACAACTCAAACAAATCTTTTCCGATGGTAGCATCCTGTAAACTCATCAAAAGCAAATTGAGCACCATTTTGACAGACCCCATAGGGGAACGTAAATCATGAGCAATAACAGAATACATCTTGTCACGACTCATTATCGTATTCTTTAATTCATCACGCTGCTGAATAATGATCCGCTTAGCAGCTATTAAAGAAATCTGATGCTGAACTCGTACGATCAATTCATCCTTATTAAAAGGTTTGGATATAAAATCATTTCCACCAACGTGAAATCCTTTGACGATATCAGTAGTATTATCTAATGCGGTCAAAAAGATAATAGGGATATCACAAGTATCCTTATCGACTTTCAACACCTGACACACTTCAAATCCACTTTTATCAGGCATCATCACATCCAACAATATTAAATCAGGCTTTTCTTTTTGAGTCACCTCAATTGCTTCACAACCTCCAGATGCAGTAATTATACCAAATTTTTCATTTGATAACAACACTTTAAGCAGTAAAACATTTGCTGCGACATCGTCTACAATCAAAATATTGTAATCAGATGGATTAAAAACTTTTTGCGCATTCATATAATCTCTCCAGAGTCAAAATATAATTTTATTGAAATAAGTAGCAAAAATCGCATTTTTATTATTAAGCACCAAATAAAATATAACTTTTTTCATTATACAAATTCAAATAATCTGCTAAACATCTCCAATCTATGGCATATTGGTAATGCACCCATCACTTTTTTAGAATAAAAAAGTCTCGCATTTTTTGGTTATATAAAAAAGATGTTATATCTTTGCACTCGCTTTCAACAAGGAAGTTCGGGGCATAGCGCAGTCCGGTAGCGCGCCTGCTTTGGGAGCAGGAAGTCGTCAGTTCGAATCTGGCTACCCCGACATAATTTAAAACGTTGATAATTAGGTATTTATAGCTTAATAGTCAACGTTTATTTTTTTGTAATAAGCTATATTTAGTGTAATTTATGCACGATTTTGCACATAAATGTACATTTTCGCTTAAAATACCTGCAAATTTCATGCAATTCAATAATTAATATCATGTTATCATTTAAACTACATTTAGATAAACGAAGTAAAAAGACGGATGGGACTTATCCCTTAAAGATTGGCATATCATTCAATAATTCGTATGCGATGATTTCTACTGGGGTATATTTGAGAGCCGAAGAATGGGATGAAAAGTCGCAAAAGGTCTCTTTTTCATCACCTCAAAAGCTGCTTATTGATAAGATTTGGAGCGACATTCAAACACTATTAATCAGCATGAGGGTAAACGGAGAAGTCGGAGAGGTAAGCATGAAAGAGATAAAGGATAGGATAAACTATGTGATCGGTTACAAGAAAGCTCAACCTCCCCGAAACTTGTTCATTAACTACATGAAACGATTTGCAGATGGAAAGACGAAGCAAAATACTAGGGATACCTATTTATATACATTGTCAAAAGTTGAAAAGTTTACGCATGAACAGGAGACCGAGCTGACATTCGAGGATATAACTTATAAGTGGCTTCAAGATTTCGATAAATTCCTATCTGAAACGTCCGGGATAAATAGTCGGAGCATACACATGCGTAACATCAGATCGGTTTTTAATGAAGCATTAAAGGAAGAGATTATTAAATGCTACCCTTTTCGAAAGTTTCGGATACAAAGTGAACGAACACAAAAGAGGTCATTAACGGTTGAAGAACTCGTAAGACTGCGGGACTTCCCATGCGAATCTCACCAAGAGAAATATAGAGACTTGTTTATGCTTATCTTTTATCTAATAGGCATTAATATGGTTGATTTATGCAACCTTGAAAAAATTAATGATAATATAATAAGGTACAGGCGCGCGAAGACGGGGAAGATGTATAATATAAAAGTTGAACCCGAAGCATTGGATATAATAGAGAAATACAAAGGCATGGACCATCTTATATACGTGCTTGATAAATATAGGAACTACAAAGACTTTATGCTGCGGATGGACGATCAACTTAAAAAGATAGGTCCAATGAAACGTATAGGTCTTGGAGGAAAGAAAGTAAGAGAGCCGATTCTACCCCACATAACGAGTTATTGGGCGCGTCACACGTGGGCCACTATTGCATATAATATAGGAATATCAAAAGACACTATTTCATTAGCCTTAGGCCACGAATTTGGGTGCCGTACGACAGACATTTATATTGATTATAATTCGGATAGTGTGGATGAAGCAAATAGAAAAGTAATAGATTATGTTAACGAATATGTAATTGAAGAACCTGAAATGTGATTCATTATGTAAAAGTGCATAATGAAAATATCCCCCACTTTCACAAGCGAGGGACAAAAAAATAAAATATGATGAAAAAAGTAGCTATTCTATTGTTGTGAAATCAATATCCAATATTTTGATATAGGGATTTTTTGAAAGTACATCAATCTTTTTATCTTTAATCTTATTGATGTACCACAAAAACCCTAGGAATCGTTTATGCTTTACGCTCACAGCTATTTTAAGCCATTCTGGTATAAAGATATTACCCGTAAACTTATCTTTCGAAAAACAGCCTGAAATTGAGTAATAGGTGCTATCAACAGAGAAACATTTAAGCGTGTCTCTGACGATAACTATTTTGCCTTTTACCTTTAGGCTATCTTTATAAGTCGATATGCTGTCTTTCAGTTTGGCCGTAATAGATAAACTCGTTTGGGAGTTAATGGAAATCACCGATTCTAACTTCCTATTTTTTACATTGAGGGATGCTATTGTTTTTATATCTTCTGACTTGAGACGTTCAAAGTCTTTCAACTTTAGTGTCAACTCATATACTTCTGCTGCGTTAAGGCTATCCTTTGTTTTATATTGATTAGACTTAGACAGCAACACGGATACGTTGTTTGCATTCTGCTGTGCTTTTTTAGACAAGCTGTTGTTGGATTTGACTAACACTAATACGGCGATAATCAAAGCCGCAAATACGACTAGCTTTGTGATAGTCCAATACTTTTTAAGTCCTGTTAAATCGAGTAATTTCATGATTTACCTTTTAAACTATTCACTTCTTTTTCAAGTTCTTTTATTCTATCATTCATTATGATAATAGTATCGGCGAGAGTTTTACCATCGGGCATCTTAATAAAAGATGCTATTATTTCTAAAGTTTTACCCTCATTAATGGTTTCACCCTTTATTTCATAGGGCTTATTGTCTATTGTTCCCATGATAGTTTTTAAAGTGGTAGCGTCCCCGAAGAGACGCTACCGGTTAATGTTATGACTTCTTCGATGCAAAAAACTTTACGATAGCTTTCAAAGCATACCAAAGTACTTGGCCGACTGAATTTTTAGGGATAAACTTGACTGATGCCAATATCTCTGATAAGATAAATGCAACAAAGAATACTACTGTCCATACATTGTTCGAGATAAGTTTCCCGAAGTTGTCAAACAATAGAGTGATTCCGCTTGTAGTCACATTTGATACTGCGGTTGAATCTACCTGTGCAAAAGCACTTACACAAAAGACTAGCATAAGAGCTAGCACACTAAATAAAAACTTTTTCATAATTATAATTATTAAATTAATAAATCCCATCCTTTTTCGACATCGGAACGATTCGCTTTCACGCCATTCTCCTGATATGAGATAGCCGATGCAAAAGCGATCATCGTATTCTTATCGTTCGTGTCAATTATATGCGTGTTCGGTATCTGCATTTGTTTGCAGACACTATTAATGTATGCTATCGTGTTGTTTTCATTGTTCGGGGCCCAACGATTGATAAAGTCGGGTATCGTCTTGCAATGATATATTCTTTGATAGTTTTGCAATAAGCGAATAATCGCCCGATAGCCGTATGCCATCGACTTAAATTGCTTAAAATCTTTGTCCTTTGAGGGTTGTATTTCTCCCTGCCACTTAGTTTTACTAATGCGGATATTTCCAGCATTATTGTTTGAAAGTCCCCTTGTCATTTTTTTATCTCCTTTTCTATTCTTTTTGATATTCTTTTAAAAATTCCCCACTTGGTTATCTTATACCCATTTTCGGCAATGGAGTAAAGTAACATTCCCGAGATAAACCAACCAATTACTTTATAGGTGCATACGACCGTTTGATTATAGGTGGTGTCCCACATATAAGCTCCGAGAATTAGGACGATGGAAAGTAGCATGCGAGGCATAGTGTGATTCCATATTATACTCACTTTGATGCGTTCTTTCTTATTTTTCTTGGCATTTATGCAGCCAAATATTACGTCCAAAATAAAGAATATAATAAGTGTATATACTATGTTTTTAATTGGTAAAAAATACCCAAATATACTTGTCAATATACCATATATCCAAGCATAACCTTTAGTCGCCGTTTCTTTTAAAAAGCTAATTTCCATCGTCTTTATTTTTAAGTTATATACCTATTTTATCAAGTCCGCTTTTCACCCAGCTTATAAACTCGTCATGTTCTTTTATCTCTGCATCGTCCTCATTTTCTCTAAACTTCCGAGCGAGCGATGCGTTGAAGCTAGCTACATCCATAGAGGTATTTAAACCATATGCTTGCATCTCTGCTGCGTTAATAAGTTTATCCCTTTCAAGGGGCTTTCTAACTCTAATTGGAAACGCCGATGTTTTATCATCTTCCTTTTCATGACCGATGTAGACAGTTATATAATCACCCTCATCTAAAGAGATCATTAGTCCGTCTTTCCATGTGGTCACATCTTTATTAATGTCTTCATCTATTGTAGATGGTATTTCAACATAATTCTTTATCATAGTCTTTATTTTTAAAATCCATTATTTCAACCGAATTGTGCCATTTCGGGAATTGCATTCCCTTTATTCCGCTTGCAGCGGATCAACCAATCAATATTTGGGCAGACCCACCATTAATCTGAGCCGTAGACGAAACGGGGTAGTTCGCAGCCATAGAACGAGGAGAACAAAGACCAAAAATCGCAGCACCACTCAACCGAACGGCTACTCTAACTCGTTGATTCAATACTGTAGACCAATAATTATTATCATATTGATAGTAGCACTGCCCTGTTCCAAGACTGCCACCTATAGCAGTTTTCCATGCTGAAAAAGGTGCCCTAGTCTTAGCATAATTATCACCCAAATTAGTTACTGTAGCTAACTTGGTATAACTACTTTCAAAGTCAAATTTACCAAGATTATTTTTCGTTACATCTGTCGTATTAGTCCACTTCGTTTGATCAGATTGAAGATACAAGTCTATTACGTCACCCGTATGAGGCTGAACGGTTGAGACGCATGTGCCAATTTGTTCGTAACCACCTCCCCAATATCTAAAAATATCTCCCGAAAAATTCATGCCGTCACAAAGTGACATTCTTAAACAGCACGAAATGTCGTAATTTGCAGCTTGACCACTTGCATTAAAGGCTGAAATTGTTTGTGAAAGAACCTTTGTCACAATTACATTCATTCGCCCATCTGAAAGACCTAGCACTCCCATTATATTTCTATATTGATAAACAGAACCATAAAAAGTAAAGTTTGTGTTCTGTGCAACGCCAGTTTCTTTTGCAAATGAAGCAGCCATTTGAGACTCCATACACTGCTCTTTCGGATATTGACTATTAAGCCATGTAGAAGCGTTAGTTACGCCGCCTGCATTGTTATAACACATTGCAGGATTTGATCCGAAATTGCAATAACTCCAAATCGTATCGGAAGATAATTTGTATTTAAATCCTCCATTTGCTAAAAAAGTAGTCTCGTTATTACATGTGTCGTTTGATGAAATACCACTCCCAAAAAGAGATGGGTTGTGTAAGTAATTTGTTCCGAACAAAATTTCTCTTCTTGTGATAGCCGCATTATAAGCGTGATAACCACCCTCTGCGACAGGGTAAGGATTCGTTACTGTAGGGTTATTTGCCCTAGCATAATTCATATTTGATATTTGCGAAATGTCGTTAACTCGTGGAAAAGTTCTGTTCAAATTCGCGAACAGCGTGCATAGCCCGCTTTGACCGACCGATGAAACCGTGTTTGAATCGCCTGTGTTATATAAAAAGAAAAAGTTACGTGTCTTATTTCCTATTGTGGTGGCAGGACACGGACTAATAGCCGTACGTTCAAGAGGTATACCCCTTAATCCGTCCCAAGTTATATCGTGTTGGGCTAGTCCTTTCCAAGTAGTACCCGAATTTCCAACCCCGTCAAATAGCCATACCTTTTCGGAGAATCCAAGTCCCATATGATAATTGGTAAAAGTCGTTTCCCAAGGTCTTAAGATTCGAACTTCATTTCCTGATGCGTCGTAAAGTTTCTGATTCATCCCATAGGTGTTATAGAAAGTTGTCGCACTGAATGCACCAGCAGCGCAATATTGATTGGCGTGAGCGGCATCAAGATATAACGCTACATCACATGTAGCACGCATAGCCTCTGTGATTCCAACCGTCGGAGCGAAAGTGCCATCTACATATCTTAATGAATTAGCTCTTTGTAGCTCACCCATTGGTCTCATTAATTGACTCGAATTTAAAGTCATATCAAAAAGATACATATGTGAAATATCCCTAGCCCAAACTTGATTTCCTTTAAATGTAAATGGGGTAGCGCTTAGGCTAGTGTCATACCCCGCCATATAATAAAGTCCTTGGCCTAGTTTAAGTTCTGAAATGTCATTTGTATTGGTATCCAATTGATTCTTACGGTCGGTCGTAAAAGCCTCATCCTTTACCCATGCTCCCCATACACCATTTTGTTTGACTTCGTGATATCTATCTCCTGTTGTGAATCCGACAGCCGTTTGATAGGCATACAAATTTCCCGAATTTGAATTCTGGTGAAACACATACCAATTTTCATTTGAATTAGGAACATTCAGACCTGTTGCCAAAATAGTATTTACGCCAGAAATAGTGATAGCATGTAAGTCTGTCGCTAAAGTACCACCATACATCCCGGCATTAATACGAGTCCAAGACGTAGTGGCGTTAACCATACTTACAGCTTCCCAAATCTCGAAAGTAGTAGTATTTACGGCATGGTCACCAATCCTGCGAGGTGCCTTACTAGCTGAAAATGGATTAGTGTATACCGAACCTGTGAATGTTTGAGCACTAGCAGCAGCAGCCGCATTGTTTGCCGAAGTAGCTGCGTTGTTGGCTGCCGTTGCAGCATCATTAGCCTGTGTCGCTTTCCCGTTTGCGTTATCGGCGGCACTATTGGCGTTCAGGACGGCAGCGTCATTGGAGGTCTCCATTACTGAAAAATCACTTACTCTTTTTGTTTCAGCAGAAACTCTACTCCCCTCTGCTAATTCCCTACCGTTTTCGGCATCTACTCTTCCCGATTCAGCGTTTAATCTTTCAGTTTCTTTCGACTGTCTATCCGTTTCATTACTTACACGCAAGTTTTCAGCAGAAACCCTTTTTGATTCGTTGCTTACTCTGGCGGCCTCTTCTAATACCCTGTCGTCTTCGCTAAATCCCCTATGGGTTTCATTTAATACTCTTGTGGATTCAGAATTAACCCTTTCAGTCTCTGCACTCTTCCTATCTGTTTCATTAGAAGCTCTAGCCGTCTCGGCGTCTATCCTCTTCGTCTCTTCGCTTTGTCTGCTAGCCTCGTTATCTTTTCTTGCATTCTCTGCTGTTTCTCTCTCGGTTTCACTTAATCGTCTAGTATCCTCATCCTCTACACGAGTATTTTCGTTTATTTTGCGTATATTCTCATTATCTACCCTTATCGCCTCATTGGCTGTAACAGTAGTATTCAGTGCGTTCAGATTAGTCGTAGCCTCCTGTGCTAAAGGGATAACAGTGGGCACCGAAACGAGAGCGGCATAATATTCTTCTTTAGTACCTGTATATCCGTAACGTTGTGCTATTTCATAGCAATCTATAACGGCATACTGCAAAGCAAGTTGTATGTCTATATCAGTTGCCTCGTCACCATTTCCTATTACTAGCTCAATCTGATCAGTTGCAATTGTTACGGCTCTTCTACTTCCATCCGCAAAGTCTGCATCAGGAATATAGGCATTAAATTCTATCTTAACTATGCCAACTGAAAGGTGGTGATTGTCTGCTATTATCATTAGCTTACTATCCACCATCTTACAATTAGTGTATACATCCCCTCTTCTTGACGCTTTGAAAGCTTCATAACTTGAAATCAGATTGATGTCAAAATCACATGTGGGGATGTCAACCGCATTACCATTTACGGTAAATGAGGGATAGAATTTAAAATCGGATTTATAATTTATCTGTTTCATATGTTACTTATTTTTTAGTTCATCAACCTCTTTTTGGAGATCATCTATTTTGTTTTGTAGCTTAATGATGGTATCTTCAAGAGTAGATCCATCGGGCATAACAACACCGCTAGCGTTTAGTCTAGTTTCACCAGCGTCAAGTTCTAAGTGTCCGCTAAAAGAGGTTCCACATACGATGTTTGGTTTCTTATCTTTTGTTTCCATGACTGTCTATTTTTTAGGTTTAGCATTTTCAATGCTGTCTGATTCTATTACTTTTTCAAGTATTTGAGAGATAGCCATTCGAACTACTGCCGTAAAGTTTGGCAAGTATTTTTTTATAGCTTCCGCACGAGGTCTATTTAATTCAATTTCTTTTTTGAAATAAATATCTTTACCTATTTGCAATTCCTCATCGGGAAAAGCATTTGCGTACATTGTTTTACCGAGTTCATGGGAAACATCTACTATTACATCTTTATCCTCGATGTCCTTTACTACTACTTTTGAAAAATCTACTTTCATTGTTTTTATATTTTAATTAAATACTATAATATATACAATCCCACATTTCGCCATCATATTTAAATCTAGCCGAATCCCCTGTTGCTCCTAATTGAATTAGGGAAGACGAACCACCAGCCTGCCATATAACTTTTGAATTAGTAGAATGAACAATTACTACTGCATTCCTTCTAAAAATTTCTACGCATTGCCCTATAAAAGGATTTGTAGGTAAATAAATGTCGCATTGAGTAGTGCTTTTAGATACTACGGTGCTTTGACTTGTTATATTAAAAGATGTCAATGAGGTAAGAAATAATTCTCCAACGTCATAAACATTAGATACGGGATAATTGACAGCCATCCACTTATTATCCATAGCTACAAATTCATATACGCCTGGCATAGGAAATAACGAAGTAGTTGTGTCGCCATACCCTCCTATTGGATTTCCGTCTTTTGAAAAATTAAAACCACCAGATTGTATGTTTGTACTGAAAGAAAACGCAATATCCCCGATAGATGTAAGTCTTACAACCTTTATATAAATCCTCAATCCATCCCACGAAGAAGCGTCAGGGAGTGTAAGAATAGGAGTATAATTTATGGATGAGGGTTTAATGCAAATGCAATTACCATCAACCAATGGATTTATAGTATAATTATTTGAAGTAATGCTTTTAAATGGAGTATATAATAGGAACGTAGTTAATGTTCCAGTTATATTTGCATTTGTTGCTTTAAGTCCGTCTATTATAGCCGTACCAGCCGTAATTGTACCAGCCGATAAAGCATTTGCAAGTATTACATTAGCTTCCAATAGATTTGTATTTATCTTTCCCCCAACTATAACCGTTCTACCCGCTAATGCCTCTGTGTTCATAGCAGCGTAGTTAGTATAACCAATTCCGATAGCTAATGCGTCTTTTGCGGATGAAGATATGTTCGTAATAGCAGTAATACCAAGCATGTTCGTAATAGATGGTTCTTTTCCATCAACTAAGTCAAGACGGGGATTATACATGTAGCATCTGTTGGTAGTTTCCATGTCACCGAACAGATAGCATCTATTCACCACGTCTGCCGAATCAGATGCCCAATTGAATGAAAAGGTATTAATATCGGTTATCTTTTCTCCCGTCTCACAATTCCATACTTCACTTCCATTCGTAAGACCTGTATAACCATAAGGATAAACATAACCTGTTATCAATAACCATTTACCTAAATGATTTGATAACGTATCTGAAACAAAGAAAGGAGAACTACTCTTTGTTGTTGAGTTTAAAGTGCAAATAGAATTATTCCCACATCCGAAATAGAATGTACCGTTTACGAGCGTTTTTTTAACTATGACGCTAAATCTATATACTTTTGTCTTATCAATTATTTTACTTGGAGTGCTCCAACCTCCATCGTAATCACCCGTCCCCGATGGGGAACATTGCCACATAACAGAATTTTTACCGAGATGATTTAACCCCATTATCCTTGAGTTTTCTGTTGTTAACCCAAGTTGTATGAAATTTGTTGTCCCTCCCGTCCCAACAGTCCAATCATTTGATAATAATTGAGTTCCTATATTGAGATAAACTAAGTTATTGTCAAGTCTATTCTGCGCATCTGAATTTAAACTATCAAACGATACGGCACCTGACAAGTTAATGTGCTGTGCGCTTATATTTATAGTCGTAGAGGACTGATTTATTAATGAGGCTATTTCATTACCGTTATAATCGGAAGATGACACCTTTGAATTAAGAGCAGTAGTAAGGTCAGTCCCCGAAAGTTTGATAACCAAACCGTTTGTCGTATCAAACGATAGGTAGTTGTTTGTTTTTGTCAAATCACCTATTATGATCTTATTTGTCAAAAATACATTATCGGAATAAAGACCATAACCCGAACAATTACTAACCCCAATTAAATTACCAAGACGAGCGTGAACCGTATAATTCACGCTATTACTAGGATTGGTTATCCATGTAGCTATTTGTTCGTAGGGAGAACCTGCTGCGTCTAAAGTAGTACGTACTATTATTCCATCACCTGATTTACCGTAATCTAGTATTTCCGATCCTTTGAATACTGTTATTCCTGCCGCACCTCCAAGAGAAGTAACGGTAAATGTATATGCTTGTGTTCCGTCTACAAAACCGTTTGTTCCGAAAGTGGTATCTAACATTATAGTTCCCCAAACATTCGCTATCGTTAACCCACTTGTGCGATTAAATGCTCTTAACCTTATATAATCACCATTCGAGAAACATTGAATAGCAGGCAGACCCTCTAAATCGTCAACTATTAACCTAGTAGACGAACCAACCGAAGCGGGAATAATAAAGTTAGCAGATAACTTAGATACCGACTTGGTAAGATAATCACTGCCAGCCAATGCCTGTGCAACGTCAGCCGTGAATGCTTGTGCATGAAGTTCGTCAACGTATAAGTTTCGAAAGTCGGCATATCCGTTAGCTCCTATTTTCCATGCGGTCGTTTGAGAGATATAATTTGGGTTATATATATCTCCCAATATTTTTATGTCATTATTTACGTTTAAATAATTTACATCAATCTTATCTGCACTAAAATTTTGGATGTTTAAATTTTCAGCATTAATAGTTTGGGCAGTAAGCAATCCTAAACATGTTATTTCAGCAGCTTTCATTAAACCGCTAAATACCGCTGAAATCCCATCTATTGCATCTTGAAAAGATGTCTTTCCTTTCACTAATAATCCATTTTCAATCTCGGCATCCGAAACGGTTATTCCTCCATTAAATATTATATGTCCTTGAGCGGTGTCATCTCCTGTTTTAGAAATAGAACGAGAGGTTATTTCTTTTACCGATCTAAGGGAGGATAATACGTTGGCGTCTGAAAAAGAAGTGGTATCCAGCTCTTTTACTATATCAACGCTGGATGATGGATTTACAACATTAATAGAACTGCCGTTGTTTATAACGCTAGACCCTTTTGGATAATTACCACTTCGTGGAGTAGACGGTATACTTTTAGATGTAATTGATATATCTTGCATGCGACCCTTTTTAATCTCAAAGTATAAGCGAAATTTGGTGGCATTTTTATAATTCTATCATTTTACAATCAAATTCATTTTCTTTTACGTCTATCGAACCGCCCCAGGTGATGAATTTTTTTGATGGAAAATAATTATCTGATAATACGGTAATAGGAGTTAACTCATCAGGGTTATTTATTTGCTGAGTTAATTTCAATCGAGTATTTTTATATCTATTGATTATCCTAGTTATTAACGCTTCTTCCGGGCGTATTAATTTACCTTGGACATGAGAATACAAGTTATCTTTTAGATAATCATTATTCATTATTACCTTAGAATAACAGGATCCGTCATTTTCATATGATGTTATTTTTAATTCTATTTGATCTAATTCATTAATATAATCACTATTTACAGCATTTTCGTATAACCTATCTGATTCATCATCTTTATCTTGTACATCATCTGATTTTGCAAAAGTGAGTTTTAAATCTTTTATATAGATAGCGGACACTTCCGCGTCAATGGTAGGTGTATACATATGAAATTCGGGACTGCCAAATATTGGCGTTGATGGTAATGGTATAACATATCCAGAAGCAGAGCTGTATGGCATTCCAAATGTTTTTGTTTCCGGAAAATTTCTATAGCCCGTATATGATTTGTCTTTTTCTATTTTTATGGTAAATTTGGTTTCTGTTGTTACCCATTTTGATCCATCCCAATAGTATCCCCCTACTTTTAGCATCATTATAAAAGTAATATCAGTATTACTTCCACAAATACTATTATACGTATGCGCTTTTTTATCCTTACTTGCGGCGACCGACCCTGTTAAATAAAAACACCCATCTGAATATGCCGATAAAGGTAATTGATTTTTGAAAGAAATAAGATCTAAATTCTCCGGTAAATCATATTCATTCTGTAAAGATTGTTCCCCGTATGCTTTTTCAGACTTCAAATACAAAGCTATGCAATCATCATACGATATACTCCCGGTAGTCCAATATGCTTCCCCGAATTGATTTAATTTATATTCCGCAAATGCATTCCGTACTATAAATGATCCTAAATATAAGTAGCTTACTATCTTTCCAATATAATTAGATAATTCCGGAATATTCCCGCTATAATTTAATGTGTTATAAATAGGGGCATATGTTTCAACAACCGAATCAAATAAATATCCATCAGCATTAGCATCCCCCTCGCTTCCTAGTACCCCTACAAAATCAGGCTGAAATCCCCATGTAAAATTATTATTATTTATTTCTCCTATTTTTTTTAATACCCTGTAATATTTTTGCTCTGGAAATATTGTACCTACATTATAATTTGAGTCTTTTATGGACGCCTTAGAATATCCTCCTAAAATATCCAATGAATGATCGCTTCCATTAAATCCTATATTTTGAACGGGGATAGCATTAGGATTGTAATTGCCCGTTTTGGCGTTCATGTCTGCATTATATACCCAATATTGACCTTGGTGATCATTATCCACAAAATATATAGATCCTTTATAATCTATACAAGTCCAGGAAAGAAGTTTGCAAATACTTTCTAATATTTCTTTTAGCTTCATAGCCTTTCCATCCTCGTCAAAAAAATTTTGTTCGGAGACGGTCATGTCTTCTAATATTTGTTTTTCGGCGGCTGCGTAATTATCTGAGGTGTCCGAATAGACGTAGGGAATATAAACAGAAACATAATTACCATTTGCAGAGGTAATACATTTTTGCAATAAGTACCACAATGAAACAAATTGAAGCGTATCGCCTTTTTTCGCATAGTCGATATAATCTAATGTAGAAAGAGATGAAATACATTCGATTTCAAGATTGAAAGTTTGACTAACATAATCTTGAGTATATGTTTCAGGCTTGACAAATCCGCACCATTGGACAATTCCATTTCTTAATAGAGTTACTCTATGTTGCTGGTATGAAGTAGTGGATAGATTGATTAGATAATCGCTACCCATTACATTTAATTTTGCCGTTGAAAACTTTGACGGGGTATATAGAAAATCTTCATCGTCTATATCTATCGTTATTGGAGATTCACCGCCGGTTAATTCTGTAGAAATACCGGCATAATCTTTCTCCTCTATATTAACCACGCAAGGGATATCACCCCTGATAGTCTTAAATGGAATCGTGTATATTAATCCGTATGCCATATTATAACTTTTTACTGGTTGATCGCATATAATTTTTCAAACTTAAATATATATCTGAACCTCTAACTTTATCAATGCCTATATTTATATTGGCAACCCCATTCGTATTGCCCCCATTTAGCATTTTAAACAAATTTGACTGCTGATTTTTATTTAATATCATTTCCCCACTATTTACACGGGCTATTACCTTATCTCCTGTATAGCTATCTCCGCCAACGATACCGCCGTTGGCAAACATGGGTATTTGAGCAGCTGAAATCATAGCCATCATTGACGCTATTTGTGCAGCCGCCAGACTTGCCCCGACGAAAGGGATAGCAGCATAAGCCGCCGCACTCTCCGCAGCCATAAGACCCTGTGCGGAAACTTGGGCAGCCTCATTAGCCGCTACCTCGGCAGCTTTAGCAGCTACATGGGCGGTGGCTCCCGTAGTAACGGCCGTAGTACTTGCGGCCTCCGTGCTTACTGTTATTGCCTCTTTGGCTTTTTGTGCGCCACTCAATGCGGTCATTACTTTCGATACCTCTTCTAATGCGCTAATAGTATTATCTATCGTGTCTACCGTGGTAGTAAATGCATCCAGCGCGGATAATAGACCTTTAAAGGGATTTTCCCTGAAAGAGTCTTTTAAATTATCCCATGCATTATATATTCCCTCTACACCATCTTTTATAGTTTCAAATTGCTTAAAGTTGCCGCCCATTAATCCTAGTTGCTTTCTATAATCTTTTATGTCGGCATTAATTTTTGCGAGATTCATAGCCTGCTTAAAATCGTCCGCGTTAGTAGTGGCTATACGAACCTGCTCGGATAATTCCCCGAATTGGACTTTAAGTTGTTCTATATGCTGATCATACTTTTCAGATGCGATATCATATTGAGTCTTACTATAATCAAAAGTTGTGTCCCTTGGCTTAACGGTCGCTTTCTGCTGATTCGTTTTCATCTCCTTAATAAAGGGATTGGCTTGATTTCCTATGTTTTTTATTTTAGCGGCCGTTTCTGCGGCATCTTTTGAAGCCTCAGCCATCGCATTATTAAAAGCTTCCATTGAAATCTGTCCGGTAGCCAATAGGCTTTTTTGCTCATCTAATTTATCGGCATAATCGCTTTGTACTTTAGATAATTCAATGCCGGCTATATCTCCTTTTACCTTTTTGACAAAACTATCTGCCGCATTTCCTATATTTTTTATAGATAGGGCTTGCATGGCAGCATCATTAGCCAGAGACGCCAATTTATCACTTAATTCATTTTGTGTAATGGCCCCTTTTGAAGCTGCTGTTTTAGCCTCATCAACCTTATCGGAATAATCACTTTCTACCTTATCTAATTCGTGCTGAGCTATTAAACCTTTGTCGGACGTCTTTGATTTCAAATCTAAATAAAAAGGAGAGTTTTTAATCCCTTTTTGTTTTAGTCCGGCAAGATTGGTTAATGTCTCCTTATTTAATTTATCAACGGAAACATTATAATCCGCTTGGTTTATATCTCCCTGCTTTAATTGCTCTCCTAACTTCTTTAAGTCAGATATATATTTGTCATAAGCTTTTTCAAGCTCTGTTTCTTTCTTTTTCTTTTTAGCATCATCCCCTCCAGGAACATTATTAATGTTAGTATTTTCATAAGCGTTTTTGTGAGAATCATAACTTATTCTTCTTTGCTGATTAAATTCACTTTTGTCTTTATAAATGTCATTCAAAGAATATGATTTACCATCTAATCCTTTTATTGTTTGCCCAGATCTTGCCCATCTTCCGAGGGTATTATCCATGTCTTTTAAAGATCCTGATTTTATTTTGCTATTAAACATGGAGACTAAATAATTGTAATTTTTAGCCCCTCCATATTTATTTGTTATGTCATTTGATGCGTCGTCTGCCTGTACTTTTTTATTTATATAATATTCAGCTTTTGCTGCCTTTTCAAGCAAATTTATTCGCTGAGATATCGCCGTATTTATATTATTTTCCTTAGTTAGGTGCGTTCCCATGAGGGAATTTATCTTATCAATTAATTTAACCTGTACTTTTGTGTTTCCGTTGGCTTTGTTGTATTGGTCTTGGATTATTTTTAACTGTTCTATCTCGGTAGTATGGGAGGCAGCATATAATCCTTTTTGATAATCAGACCATAATCCTTTTATTCTTTTCGTTTCCTGCGCTGCCTCTATCAGTTTCCCTATTATTTCAGATAATGCGATAAATATAAAAGTTGGCAATATGGATATAAAAGCACTTTTTATAACATTTCCGGCTCTTTTGAATGCAGCCCCGATCGTTGCGGCTCCGCTCTCCGCTTTCCATTTCACAGCATCAAATTGAACTCCCGCCTCCCTTGCTGTTCTTTTGGCTGCAAACATAGCATCTCTTTGCGCAACTGCTAATTGATTTGAAAACCATTTAAAAAACTTACCTATAGAAGCACCTATTAAAAAAGCAACAACGGAAGTGGTAATAGATTTTATATTATTACCGGCATATTCAACAGCTCCGGTAAGCCAGTCTAATAAAGATTTATACGTATCTTGAACTCCAGCTTTATTGGTAAATTCCGTTTCGGCATTTTTGAGACGGTTTATAGAAGTCTCCAAATGGTTGGTATCAACATTTGGAATTAATTTGTTAAGTGCGTCCGCAAACTTAGGTAATACATCTTTAGCTAGCAGCTTACCGGCTTTCATCATTTTCATCATTTCCTCTACAGATTTTCCAGTAGCCATCGCCATAGCCTGAATGGCAACAGGCAGCTGCATACCCATTTCCATTCTTAACTCTTTAGAATTAATAACGTTTGTAGAAACCATTCTTTCCAGTGCCATAAAAACCCTTTGTGCGTTTTCAGAACTCAAAGAGAAAGCGGCTACAGCCCTAGACACAGAGGCAAAAATATCATGCTGTTGTTTAACCGCCATCCCCTCAATATTGGCCGCAGCTGTAAATCTGGCATATTGCAAAGTAAGCCCATTGATCTCTATACCATACTGTTTTGCCAGTTCGATCAAAAATTTCTGATCTTCTATATATTGCTGAGTAGACGAAGAAACATTCTTCAAAGATATAGTTGCCTCATTGGCTTTTCTAGCAATATCTATCATTCCGCTGAAAAATCCTCCGATTGAAAGATCACCCATCTGCATGGCTGCCGCGAAAGTGACCAATTTAGCCTGCATTGATGAAAATGCATTCTTAACTTCGTTTGCGCCTTTTTTAAAATTCTCTGTCAAGAGATTGATTGCTATTGAAAAATCAAGCTTTCCCATTTTCTATATCTTTTTACCGTTATTCATAAATTCATTGAATCGTTTCTCGTCTCTTTTTATACTACCTTCCGATTGTTTTTTAACTTCTTCCTCTTCCCAAGAAAAAGTAACAAGTTGTTGTTCGGTTATTGGGGATGAAAGATGAGGAAGAATACCTAAGTACGTCCATCTTCTTTCGTTTTCCAATTTAGCCTTTGTTTTTTCTATTGCGCCATTATAAAATAGTGGTATATCCTGTAGTTCCATTTCATTAAGCACAAAATGGGCATCCAGTCCGCTATATATTAAAAATATAGCCACATCTCCCACTTTTTGTTTTTGTGTATTGACTCTGGTCTCTATTTTATCTTCTGAGATGTTTTTTTGATAATATTGCGATGATAATTCCAGATACCTATTAATTTCATTCCCTCTTTTTATCAATGCTTTCTTTGACGAAGAAACAGACTCTTTAAATAGATTATAATCTATATCGGGATTTTCTATCGCATATAAAAGAGAAATCAAATCGTCTATCTCCATAGAGAATTCATTAAACGATTTCCCCGTTAATTGCTCGTATCTGATAATATTTTTAAGTGTAATTTTCATATAAAAAGGGCGGTTTTTAGCCGCCCAATAATTTAAGCGGCCGGTACTCCGGCTGTAGAAACCAATGCCCCGACACCCTTAAAAGTAGCTGCGCAGCTCGCAATCGTACCGTTATCGGATTTAAGGGTACATTCAGTAGGCAATAATGTGCCTGAAAAATTAGCCTGCGTCGAATCTACCGCATAAGTAGCTGAGTCACCTGTTTCAGTTTTTTTTGCGTTTGCATACGAAAAAGCAAAAGTAGCGCCCGAAATGATGGCGTCTATGATTACTTTATAATTCTTACTTCCGGTTAATGCGGTCAATAAAGAATCGGCCGTAACTTGAAAGTTCTTTTTGCCTGGAATAGGAATGTCCCAACTCCCCGACATTTTATTTGACGCGTCTTTAGTATCCTGCGTCACTTGCAACTGAGCGCTAGATGCAAAAGCTAGCGGCTCACCATCAATAAAGACAAACAACTCACCTGTGTAGACGTCTGTCTTGGGATTGTAACTTACTGCACTCATAATTTTTTATTTAATTGAAAAATATAATATCTGAACATATCTAACAGCAGCAACTCCGTTCGAGTCTTTAATACTGTCTATATCTTCGTCCGAATCCGTTAACTTTACATCCATTTTAATGGGGGATATAAAACTATGATCCAACGCAGAATATACCATTTCAGCCAATTCCTGACTTTCGTCATAATTTGAGCATACAACATTGATAATTATCTTGCATTTCTCTTGAGAAATACCCATTTTCGAACGTTCAAGGTTAAAGCCCTCTCTTTTATAAAGAATAAAGTCTCCGGTGGTTCCATTGGGAGCAAATAAAGGAAAAACATTATAAGTAATATTTCCTTCCGAATCGGACCTTTTTAGTTTATCCGCAACTGCCTCATTAGAGATTAAGACAGTCCTTATAGCGTTAGTTATAGATAAATTGCTCATTATTTGTGAATTTTATCAACGTATTTTTCGATTCCCTGAATTACTTTTCCTTGAGCAGAAACCATATCTTCGTTGCGTGTGTCAGACCAAAACCTTAATGCTTTTGCGGCTCCTGTATGGTGTCCCGATTTAGTAGTTCGATCCCCTGTTCCTAGGTCAACCCATATGGAATGATATCCATTCTTATTATCCCCCTTATCACCTTGATGAAAACCAACCAAAACGCCAAGAGAGTTTCTTTTTACATGTACCTCGAACGACCTCAATAAATTTCCTGAAACACCTTTTGAACTTTTCATAGCCCTGCGAAGTCTTCTTATACCGCCCGATTTTAAAACCATTCCCCCTGCTCTCAATCCGGATCTTATAGCTTTATCCTTATCAATATTCCCAAGCGTTTTAACCATATCGGCTAATGCGTTCTGATTGATTATCTTTATTTCTATACCATCCATTATTGATTTTCTTTTGTAATGACTATTATCAAGGTGTTATCCGATATCTGCCTATCCGGTACTCCTACAATTTTATAATAAACTCCATTATATCTAACTCTGAGGTCAGAAGTTATTCGAACATCATATCTCGTTTGAAAAGTCAGTCTCTCGGAAACAAAAAGCTCTTTAGTAGAAAACTCTTCACCTGTAGAATTTCTTTTTTTCCAAGCCCTGCATGTAAACGAATCTTTCCACACTATTTTTATAGCGCCGGAATCACTCTGTTCTTTTGCTTGAGTTTGAAAAATCAAGAACTCTCTTAAAAGGCCTGCTCTCATTACGAATACTTTATAAACGGTGCCAATAAAAAAGTAAGAGTATAAGGGATAGCTTGTGGAACAGCGTAAGCGATAGATTCCCTGTTAGAATAAAGATTACCAACCATTATTTTTATGGCATGCAATAAAGCAGGATCTAAAATATCTCCATGCACATAATCAGATAATGATGTCTGTATATAATTACTGACAGCAGCCTCAGCGGCATCAATCAATTGAGATATATAAGAATCATCGTCTGAAAAATCCACATTAAGATGTTTTTTAGCATCACTAAGATTTAAATACGCCATATTATTTTATTTTAATAGGGAGGCTTATTACAGCCTCCCCTGATTGGTTAAGCACATGTACCCGACAAATTAACGTCTACCTCGGTAGCTCCGGTAGAAGTCAACTTCAATACGGCCGCATGACTTCCTACAGCAGATGGGCTATAGGTTATCGTTAACTTTTGGAAAGCCGTTCCGTCCGTATTCTTCGAAATCGAAGATGGGGTAACGGTAAACAAGTCTTTATTGGCACCATCCAAAGCAGTAGAAATAGCCGCAGTTAGATTTACACCTGATACGGATACTTCAGCCGTGATAGTTTCATTAGCGGAAGCGTGCATCGATACATCAGTCTTATTTACCCCAATAGCCGGAGTAGTAGATTTTTGAGAATACCCAAAAGCCTCAGTTCTGAGAGACGTCATATCAAAATCAGAGTTCAAAATAAATCTGGTAATGTTGCTTCCTGCCAAGGTGTATGGGTCGACGATTAAGCTCATTGGTCCAAACTGACCAACCATCTCATATGAGAAAATACCGAATCCGAGCTTTCCGTCTCTAATATACTCAGTAGTGAAAACAGGATAACCATTTACCATTCCATTTTCACAGATCATAAGTCCGGATCCTGTAGCTTTAGGGGTAGATTTCAATTCTCCAAGAGTAGCGGCCGAACATACATAAGCAGCGGTTCCGTCAAACTGAACACCGGAGGCCAAAACAGCAGCCTCAAGAGCGACTACGTTAGCCCAAGTGAAAGAAGATCCTATAGCTAAAGTTGGAGCATCCTTAACAAAACACCCATCTGATGCTTTAGTCGTAATTCTCGTAGGGCTAAACATCCATTTGTTGAGCAGTCGTTGCAAACCTGCCGCAATCTGTACATTTACAATGTCTCTGATTAATCCGGAACTTTGTGCGATGGCCCTATTAGATACCGGTATTTTCAATGCGCAACGTTTTGGTGTCGGAGAAATTTTCCCGATATCTATCGTAGAATCGGATACCTCTGCATTTTCATCCTCGATAGTAGCCTCAATAGCGGCAACAACAGGGAAAACCCATGCACCCGTAATTCCATATTGCATTTGACACCCAACTTTGCCGAGAATAAGACCTTTTTCGAGCGGTAGAATTATATCTTTAATAGTCACGGGGACTAACGGGTCAACTGTGGACGTATCCTGTACCGAACGTTCATTTACAGGAATCAATAAGCCACCATCTCCTTGACTTCTGAGGTATTTGTATTCGTCCGGGATTCCTTTTTTGTCTACCATGCTGCGAATAATGGCGTCAAAAGCTTGATCTTTCGAATTATCATCCTTTTCAGGATCCCACGTGCCAGCTTCTATACCCGAATTACGGGTTTCAAGAACCGATAATTCCGCTTCTAAAGCGGTTTTTTCTTCTTTTTCAGGGTCTGTTAATGCTCTTTTTTCGGTCACTAACAAGTCGCCCATTTCCTGAAAGCGAGAGCGAATTTCATCAATTCTTTTTGAATTGTCGCGTAATTGCTTTCTTTCTTTTGTGGTTAAATTTCTCTTTGGCATAATTTTTAAAAAATAAATGTTATTTTGAAAGTTTTCTTAACTCTTTTAGCTGATTAACAAACTCTTCATGATTTCTCTTTTCAGCCTCCTCTTGAGCTTTTAATTTCGGGTTTAATAACTCGGTTATAGACCTAGTTTCTACAGAAGTGGTCATATAGGCCGGATCAGAAACTATAGACACGTCAAATAATCTATCAATCTTTTTGACAGTTCTAATTAATGCATCACCCTCTTTTGAATATTCAACATCCGAATCTGTATAACAAAATGACGATCCGAAATAGTCACCCCTTTTTATTTCTTCGATGGCATAATCACCCTCGCTAGTGTTAGGAGCATCAAAAGAATACTTTAAACCGTTAGAATCTATTTCCAAGGTTAAAGATCCGTTTCCGTTTCTACTCCTAGCCAACATCCTATTAGGATTATGCTCAAGGAGAGCCTTAATATCAGACGAGCGCAAAAGAGCATCGTCTATAGCGTCAGGACTGATAATTTCGTATACAGGTTGACCGGAATTCCAATCAAAAAGCAATTGAGAGCGTTGATTAAAGACGATAGCATAACCCTCTATCTTCCTTGAATCTGCATTAACCTTTGGAGCGGAGTCCCCTCCGAAGCTTCTTATCTCTTTTTTTAATTCTGGCATAGTACCTCCTTTTTTAATTCAAAGTATAAATGAAATTTGGTGGCATTTTTTTAAACTTTAGGCACAGAAGTAGGCTCACCTTTTATTTTTGCGGAATTAATAGGGGCCACATTACATGAAATAAAGGTTTGATCACCTCCGTCAACTGGGGCGTAACCATCTTTTTTTCTCCATTCATTTACCGTTCTAATTCCGTTGTTAATAGTCTTTTCAATGTATGCACTCCTGGATGTTAAGTCAGATTGATAATAATCGTCCATATTGAACATGCATTTATATTTACCTTGCAAACTTTTAGGTAAAAGCTTAATCGTAAATTCATTTTCGAATTTCCGCAAAATAGGTTGTAATGTATCTGTAAGGTATGCCGTTTGACTGTTTTCGCTAGCTTTGTAATTTGAAGAACGCATATAAAAAACCTTATCCGGATGCACTCCAAAAAATCTGCAAATCTGCAAAACGTTGAATTCTTGACTTTGCAATAAATTTAAATCTGCCGGCGACATAGAAAGCGGATTAAATTTCATCGATCCTGGAAGAGATAGAATTCTTTTTCCTGATCTTATCTCTGATTCGACCCTGTTTCCAACTGTAGATAATTGAGCATCCTGTGCTTTTCCCATTCCTTTTGTTACAGTCTCGTCTCCACTTATAAAACCTCTGGAAGTAGATCCGGGTTGAAAAATGTCAGAACTTTGACTGTCCTGCGCAGAGGCGATTCCAAGAGTTATAGCCGCATAGGTAATAGTAGATATTCCGGTATATCCTCCGTCCATACTTACATTTCGAATATGTATTATTTCATCGGCAGTATATGTCCCATATATCCCATTTGTATAATCACTTATGAGATAAGTGTTCATATCCTTATCGTAAGTTACCGTATTAGGAGATAACAATATAAGTGAACTTATTTTACCTCCAGAAATAACAGGAAGAATATAGACATTACCGGTAAGATGCATTATCGTGATGGCATTTTTGAAAAAATCAAAAGCATTTAATCTTGAGTTTGGACACATCGACAAAAGATAATTAATCGGATTGTTCTGATCTATTACATAATATCCGTCGCTTTCCATTTCTCCGGTAATTTCATTTTTAACCAAAGAAGTTATCTTTTTCCGGTAAATCTGACAACCTATACTAGCCACAGACCCGCCAAGAATGTCTATACACCTATAGACAGTGGCAATTTTCATCGGCATTGTAGGATTATTAAAATCTATGTTCAAAGTGTTGCCCCAATACGGAATATCGGCACTTCTTTCGTTAGCTCCTGAACTCTGAGAGTTAGGAATGCTTTTTCTCTTAAAATAACTCAGTATACTCATCGTTCGTAATTATTAAATTCTATAAATGTCATTATTGATGTTATGGCTCCGTCTATCTTATGTAGATGATCTTTTTTTATTGGTTTTTTATTCTCTAATCGATCTTCATCCATCATACAGTTTCCAAAACACCATGCTATGATGGGATTTGGCGAAAAAGTGACTTTTTTCGTATGCACAACTATCTCCGTCATCTCTACTCCGCCCGTAAAGTTCCCGTATGTTTGAGATATCGATTCTAAATAATCTTTTCCTCCCATAGCTGAAAGCATATTGACAAAATCAGGCGATTTATAGGGGTCATATCCCACTTTCATTATATTCATCTGTGTTCCCCTGTGCATAACATCACGGGCTATAGCGTCATAATCTACAACCTCCCCAGGAAGAATAATCAAATACCCCTCTTTAGCCCATTTCTCATATAATTCACGATTTGGATGCCCATTTAAAGCCCCCTTTGGAAAATAGAAATCTGTGTGTATATGAAAATTACGAGTATTAGAATCATATAGATTATAGGATACGGCTGAAAAGTCATCCCTTACCGACAAATCCACGGCTACCATGGCCAAGAAATCGGAAGTAGATTCACCCAGCGGAACATTTTTAAATAAATCCTCAATTTCTTGACTTTTTATCCATATTTTGTTTTGATTTTGAACAAAAATATTAAGTAACTTAGTCCTAAATGTGAGCATGTCATCAGAAGTCAAAAGAGCTTTTTTATATTCATTTTCATAATAATCCTTTTGAACGGTAATACCAAGATGTGGTTGAACTTTACGCCATGTATGCGGGTCGTCTTCTTGATCTTCAATGTCTGGTTCAAATATATGGGCAAACGTCCTATCGTTTTCGATTTCATCCCGAAGAATCTTTTTATAAGAATTCAGCATTTCCACAAAAGGAGATTCGAGTTTTTCGGAAGCGGTCGTGATGGTTATTGTCAATGGGTTTAATCTTACGCCCATGGATGAGGTTAACACATTCTTTAATGTAGCACTATCGGCTTGCGAATATTCATCTACGATAACAAGGGACGCATTCAAACCATCCAACTTATCCGCATCACTTGCCAGGCATCTAATAAAAGAACTTCTGCCTTTTATTTTACTCGTTATTTTTTCTCTATTTATCTTGAAATGACTTAATTTTTTATCGAGACATTTTAAAATATCTTTTATTTCAGTAAAACAAATTTGTGCCTGTTCATAACTATTCGCGGCAACATACGCTTGAGCGTTTGAATCTCCAAACAGGGCGTCATTTATAGCCAAAGAAGCCACGGAAGTAGTCTTTGAAAACTTCCGTGGCACAAAAAGAAGAGCATCCCGAATCAATCTTTTTTTATCATCAAGATAAAATCCTAAAATGTTTGAAAACTGAAAAACCTGAACAGGCGTCATTTTATATTTTTGACGTCCTTTTAATCCTGAAAATTTTAGATTTTCATAAAAAACAATGAAAGCCCTTACCTCATTAACTTTAAAGATATATTTACCCAATAATTTAAAAAACCTTTTTAATGCCAACAATTCGTATAGATTGTGATCGTTAGGATTATTAATTAATTCATAGGCGTATGTATTAAGACGTGGATCAGCCTCAGCAAGATTGTATTTTTCAACATCGATCTGAGATAATTCTATCACCGTTTTGTTTTTAAGCGATATCAATTCCTTTTTATCAGTATCAATCATTGCCTATTATTTTTTTAATCCTAGATGGTTTTCCGTTTTTGATGGAATTGACATTATTAACCATTTCGGTTAATTCATCTTCCTCCGAATCACCCTCTATCGTTGCCCTAGTCAATCTCAATTCACGTAAGTATTTCCTAGTAAGCTCCGCACTAGTGACCATAACGTAATATTCAGGAGTGATTATATATTTTTTGTGTTTTTCTCTCGTATATTCCGTTTTTACCACATTTTTACCAACAATAGAATCCATAGCTAATTTATAGGTATAATATGCCCCAGAAGCCAAAGAGATGGTAATATCCATGCTTTTTGAATATGTGCCCTGCTCAATCATAGCTTTTTTAATTCTGCGCTCAATCATGGTTAAATCACATATAGAATTATTCTTCTTTTTAGGCATAAATCAGCTTTTAAATAACCTGTGATAAGATTTATTTGGTGGCATTTTTTAACCCCCAAGGCCAAAATTCAATTCGTGAATGTAAATGGTAGGCGGCGTGGGTTCCAGGCATATGCGGGTGGTTTAAAAAAATGATACCCCCATTCCTTTTAATGTTTAAAAAAATAAAAAAAGGATGGCTAAAAAACCATCCTCTTACGTGTTTTAGAACACTACTATAAACTAAACTCAAAAAAATATCGGGTAATATAACATCATCATGTTATATATAGAACAATTTATAAGTATTTATCCTTAAACCTATCAACCTTTCTTCTATTGTTTTGAATAACATTTTCTTTTGTATGAGAAAACATATCACGATGAATGTTTGAATGACATGAATGACATAGAGACATTAGATTATATTCGTTATACATAAGATGCTCCATCGTTGAAGTATCTTTTGATGATTCAACAGGAACGACGTGATGAACTTCGTTAGCACATGTCGTTATACCTTTCTTTAAACATTCCTCGCATAATGGTTGATCAATCAACTTACGTATCCTTAATCGTTTCCACTTAGATGAGTGGATCATCCTTATATATCTTTTATCTCTACTCATTATTTTAATAAATAATTTATTAATGCTTCTTTTGAATCAAACAAATTACATCCGTTAAATGGATATATATTATCATCATTATCTTTACGGACATAATACTGTACCGCGAATCTTCTTGAGTTTTCCGGATTTCCAAGAATGTGAGCATCCTTATTTTTATCATTGAGATATTCTCCCTCTATATGATCCACCTTGCTGCCGCAAACAGTAAGTTTACATATCCTGTTATCAATCATTCCATAACATATACTATTTATATCTCTTATATGAATATCCATAATTGTTTTTATTTAATTTGTTTTATCTTTTCCGAATAACTCCATTTGATCCACGAAGTCAAGTATTTTGCTTATATCATCAAAATAAGTATTTATCTCAATAGATTGCTTTCCTTCTTCTTTCATTGCCTTGATAACACACTGGTGCATTATCTTTAGATTTTCAATCGGAAATGTAATTCCTATTAGTTTTTCTTTTGTCATTGTTATTATCTCCTATTATTTAATTTCTATTTTACCCTTATTCACAAAATGCCCTTTTCCGAATTTATAATCTCGACAAAAATGTAATACCGAGACTTGATGATTGCATTCGTAATATAAAGAACACTTTTTACAAATAGGCGTTTCTATTCCAATACCTTCCTTGTGGCAACTATTATTTGACGTCACATATTGATGTAGTTCACCTTTGACGACTATTCCGTTTACATTTTCCTTTATATGTGGTTTAGGATTTATCACCTTATCCATTTTGACATATTCAAAGTCATTAGGATTGATCTTATCAGCGCACCACGTAACTTCATCCAACTCTTCGAAGTCGGCATCTTTTGGTGTTTCTTCTCCTATCTGGAGATAAATTTTATTTGGTATATTTTTCATTGTCATTACCATTCTATTATTAAACCAATATCTCCCCTCATCCACTCACCTTTATACACTTTAAAGCCGTTTTCTATCAGTTCCGTGATAACATGATCCGGTACATAGATATTATGAGGAATAAAATATTTATATTGTCCTACCTCATTTATTGAATTAATAGCAGTATATATATCTGCTATTGCAACTCCTTTTTTCCTAAGTTCACTAGCTTTCATAATTTTTTGTTTAAGTTATTATTTAAATTTTAATTTCAAATTCTATTCCTGCATCGAACATTTCGTGTTGTAGTTCGTGGAGATACCTAATCGCTTTTGATATGGGATAATCGGATATGACAGTACCATTGTACGAAAAATGATAATATTCATTATATTTTTTAATACCAAGATTATAATACTTCTCACACATTCTATATCCATCAAATCCAGCAAAATTAAATCCTACCTTTTCAAGCAGTTCATCAGTTATCGGAATAGGTTCTAAGTAATCAACCCATGCACCACCTACGTAAGGTAATTCTTTCTTTATAGGTTCAAGTGAGACACAGCCAATGTGCTTTGTACCTCCTTTAGACATGTAACTAACCCTACTATCTATCTTAGTTATCTCATAATAATTGCCATCACTATTAGATGTAATATTATCTTTTGTGGTGACTATATCACCAATCTTTAATGATTTAATGTCCATGATTTTCTATGTTTTCAATCCACATTTGTAAAGCGTATATAGGATCTTGATAACTTCCAGTAGAACTTCTATCGTTGTCTGCTTTTTCTACTACCGACTTCATCCTTTCTATCATCTGTTCACGCTCTTCTTTAATCGCCATGTCTATAGCTGATAGTGCGTCTAAATCTGATACTACTTGCTCCTCTTCTGCAAACCAAGAAGCATCATGTTTCTTTTCTAATATAAAATTTTCTGCTTTCATAATCGTTATTTTATTAGTTTAAATTCATAATCTATTACGTATGGGTTTTGCTCCCATGTACTTTTACCAAATAGTTTATCGGACAAATCTGCAAATGCAGAACGTGGAGTACCGAATGGATATTGTCCGCAATAACCAATTTTAGATGTATACCCATATTGAACATTTTTCATGTGTTCTTCAATTCCCTCTTTTATGCAATCTTCATCGGATATATCTTGCAACCGTTCCAGTTTAATACCTGTTATCTTGATTTGGTGGGGCATCAAATCAGATTTGACGAGTAATTTGCTATTCCATCCTTTAATTTGACTATAATACCTACAAAAATCAGGTCTCCATTCGGGATTATACTCTTCATCGTTACTTGGTATATCCCCTTCATATTTCCAATTTCCCAAATACCCTGCATCTTTATAAGACTGTGCTACTGCTATAATTTCGCCGACCGCATATTTAGGTTTGATATAAGACCCGGGTATCTCTCGTTCATCTTCATCAACTAAATAGGTGCCGGCAATGTTCCCATATCCATCTTTACCGACTATATATCCGCTTACCCAAATACCATCCCATGTGTTAGGGCATTTATATATTTCCCTAAACATTGTTTTTTGACCACTTAATACGGATTCTGTTTGGCCGTATTTATCGTTAAAACATTTCTTTTTCATTATTCTATCCTTTCTCCAATTTTTAAGATAAATACTTTGTTTTCAGGCGCACCCCATTCGGGTTTGCCTATTCCAATAGAAACTTGTTCTTTAAACTTGAATAACATTGATTGATTAGTATATCCACGTCTGAAACGAATATTATCGTAATTATTAACGTTTTTAATATTAACGTCAAAACAATTTTTACCCTCGTATTTACCAATAAAACCACTTTTGCAGCAGTTATTATGATCACAGCCTAAGACATATTGATGACAATTCATAAATCTGCGCTGCCAATATGGTTTAATATCACGGTACTCTTCTTTCTTTTTCCCGCTCGCAATCATGTCGTACCATTTTCCTTTAAGAACTAAGTCAAGTGTTTTCATTTTGTTTCTCCTTATCTTTGTTATTTGTTCCCTCGTAATTGAGGTGTATCTCTTTTGTTTTTATTCCGAAATATTCTGCTATTTCGGTTCTTAACTTCTCAATATTATCAACCTCTATATGGAGATTGATGTTAGCTCTCGTGACTAGGTATTTCATCTTTCTTCCGCTTTATATGTTACTTTTACTTCGTCACAAACAATTAGCTTGTGAGCGTTCTTCTTAAACTCTTCGATGTTTTCAACCTCAATAGGTTCATCTGACGAAAGAAGTATCTTTCCGTCTTTGACGCACTCGTAATGAGTTATTGTCAGCTTAAAATTGTCGGTAATTTGCCATCCATATACTGTGGCTGATCTACACAAATGATCTATGTCAACTATTCTATAGCTATATTTGTGATGAAATATCATACATATAGTTCCCTTTGGTATATGTCTATTGCCTTCTTGAATGTCTTCCAAAGTCATCACCTTTCTCCCTATTATCGGGTTTTCTTTAGTGTCTTTTCTCATATTCAATTTGGTTAATGATTTTAAATATTTCGTATGCAACTTTCGGTACCCACGCATTACCATACGCTTTTATGGATTCGTTTCTCCACGCAGGAAAGGTAATACCGTCAATCTGTCGGATAGCCCATCATCTCCGCTACAAATAGGGGATTGAGTTGGGAACTCTTTCCAACTTGGCTGAAATAGTCCGGAAGGCTGTTTGTTTTGTTTCTTCCAGCGTTTCTCAATATATTTGCTTTTCTCGCACCCTTGTAGTCCCTTACGGTTGGTGTTGGCAATAAACCACACCCGGTCTCGCCTATGTGGCGCTCCGACGGAACAAGCCGGAATAAGTATCGGTTGGACGGGATATCCCTCGTTTTCAAGACTTTTGCATATTGTTTCAATGACATATTCCTGTTCCTCTTGTGTATAGTAATCTTCTTCGAATAAAGAGGTTTCGCCTCCCATTTCAATCTCCGTGCCGGGCTGTACCATACTGACGATCCCGCCAACATTTTCACCAACAACCCAAGTCGGCTGTATCTCCCGAATTGCCCGTAACATTTCAGGCCAGAGATAGCGGTCATCTTCTTTTCCCTTTCTTTTTCCTGCGACACTGAATGGCTGACACGGAAATCCTCCCGTGAGGACGTCAATTTGTCCACGCCATTCTCTAAAATCTGTTTTTGTAATGTCTCCATATTCTTTGCTATTAGGGAAATGGTATCTGATAACCTTGTTTCCGAATTCGTTTATATCACAGTGAAATTTATTCTCCCATCCGCACCAACTAGCAGCTAGCTCGGCGCCCCCTATTCCACTGAAAAGACTGGCATGTGTCATTGCATTATGATTTTTTTGTTATAAATTTCTGCTGCCCAATACTCAAGTATGCAACCTTTTGACTTATCCCAACCTTTGCAGAAGTAGACGGCGTCACACTTTAAAAGTTCTTGAATGTCCTTTCCCATGCAGTTAGCGTAGTAATCTTCATCGTCAAGAGATTTATCAACCATCTCGCACAATTCAAAGGGATTAACGACTAAATATCCTTTAGATTTAAGGACTATTGAAATTTCATTCGCAATCATGCGTTGACGGTGAATATCTAAATTCGAAATCGGAATGCTGATATATATTCTTTTAGCGGGGCATTCATCTTTAAAAGCCTCATCTAAAAAGCAAACGTTTAAATCAGCGTTCCAATATTTACAGTTTTCAACTTTTTTACAGCTCATTGGTTTTTATGGAATAATTATTCAACGTGTTTATTTTTATCACAAATCCATTATCGATAAGCTCCCATACTTCTTTTTCGACTTCATTAATCGGTTTCTCTGTATAGGCAGACAGCTCGATAATTCCAATATGGACAGGATCTTTATGATTAGATTTCTTTTCTTTTTCAAGAAGTCTAATTGAATCTAATAGACTATTCATACCTTGATGCTTTTATTTCCGCTTTCGTTCTGCGGTATTTCATGCCCTGTCCGTATTTCGGAAGTTGAGCGTCGGATAATTCTTTAAATTCTTCATCTATTTCATTCGTATGAATGGATGGGCGAGAAAGCTTTTTACCCAGTTTATTCAGAGTGTCAACATTGAGCATTTTTCGAATTTCTTTAGGCAGTGGCTCTAATTGTTGATCATTTTCCGGATCGGCTGCACGCAGAAAGCAATGCATTAAATATTGCATGACTTCGTATGGACTTTTAAAACCGAAATCGCGGCATATCTTTCTCAGTCTCATGTAATCGAATAACGTTACCCTTGAGACTATCTTTTTGTATTGAATGTTCTTTCTATTCATATCCGGTTAATTTTAATATCCCTCTTTTCCAAGTAACTAATCCAGCGTTTATCAGGATTTTTAAATCATCTTGATAATCTTCAAAAGGCTCCTCAATTAAAGAGCAGATCATCGGAATGGTTATATCTTTACCTCCAAGAAGTTGCATTTGTTCATATAGGTAATTAGTAGATATACTCAATTGCGGGCATTCGTTTTTGAACATGTTCGGAAGTGCGCATCTATAAAACGCTACCCCGTATGACTCTTTCACGAAGAATCGGCAGTTCATGCATGTATTTTTATTGATCATTTTCTTAGACTTTTTCCGTTAAACAAAATGGTTTTTGTGATCGACCTTAAGCGGTCTATCGTTCTGATTCCGTATTTTTCTTCAATCTCTGCGAGTGTTAGATTAGATGAAAGAATTAATATATTTCCTTTCTTTTCAGCGTTATCAACGATTTCAGGAAGTATCATTCGCTTATTTCCATAGATGTTAGCCGCAGATTCAATTCCTATATCGTCGATATAAAGTAACTTGCAATTGATAAAAGACTCTGGAGAGGCGTTTATTGCCTTAAAATCCGTAATCTTGATAACTTTATTGAGATTTGAATGAATGATAATCGGGATTATCTTTGAAAATAACAACGTCTTTCCTCGTCCGCAATTACCGTATGCTAAAATACCGCGTCCTTTGTTATCCTCCAGCCATGAAGCTACCTCTTCATATTCAGGCAGCCAAATGGGATCATTCAAAAAGTATTTCAGTCCGTCAGCGATAAGTTGTTTTGCGCCTGTAATTTTGATAACCACTTTTTCGGTTTCTTGAAATCCCAAATGTTTCATATTTTTTATCGAACTCTTAAAATCCATTACCAGCCCTCCTGATCGTTTTTGTACTTGTCAACTGAATTATCCCTTAGTGCGCTATTGTTTTTGTCTACAGCGTCATTATTTGCCCATTTAGCCAAGCGTTTTGATAGTTCCCATGTCCGCTCAAGTTCAAATCTCATTTTTGTGCCCGATTTATTGAACTCGCTCCAGTAGTCGAAGAATTTACGGATCATCGCGTTTCCATAAGTTTCAACGAAAGGAATTAGATATTTATAAAATTCATTTTTTCGGGAGAGTGTAGCGGCTTTAGCCGCGGTAACTTTTTCAGATTTCTGACCACTCTCTATATTATCTATACTTTCCTTTACTTTACTTTCCTTTACTTTACTTTGCGATGATTTGCGATCCGTTTGCGATCCGTTTGCGATCGCATCGTTATCGCACTGCGATTGGTTTGCGATTTCTTTTTGCCGATTCCAGCGAATCTCATTACCGATTTTACCTGCCATACTGCGTCTTTCACGTGTTTCGAGTAGCGGAGTCATACGACGAATAAGACTAAATGAAAAAAAGTTTTTTTCTTCGTCAATCTTAAAAAGATCGTATTGGCTAATCACCGTCTTGACTTTTTCGGTGGTCGTGTTGTATCTCCTCGCCAGTATTGGAACTAGGTTTAACGGACACTTGTAATCAGGTTGTTCACGAAGAACTTCAACAAGCATCCAGTATATGCCATATCCCTCCATTCCGAGTTGATCAATGAGCAACATACACTTGGGGTCGTCTTTAGCGTTCGAGTCATGTGAAAAGTAGCAACTATCCTTTTTCATCTTTCATTTGTTTGATTAACTTTTTGTAATAATTTATCAATGCCGTATATTCAAAGTCTGAATATTGCCTAGTCTCATTTTTTTTGAGCTCTAAAAGTAAGACTCTTTGCTCTCCGTATCTCGCTTTAAGTCCCTGTCTATATCCGCTCATATTTCCCTCGTCAAACCGATTGCATGAATGACATTGAGCGTTGCAGTTCATCTCATCAAACCTAGTAGACATGTGCTGTCTATTGATGTAATGTCCACAATCTGCTTGTTCATAAGGCTTGACCAGTCCACAAGATATACACTGAAAAAATTTATATCCGAATTTTTTACTATCTCTAAGACGAATAAACTCGGAAAAAACCTTATCTAATTTATCTTTTAATGGCGGTTTTTTTGTTTTATTTTTGTATAACATTTTCTTGTTTTTTTTAGGTTGAAAAACTGCCTATTCTCTCGAACCGACAGTTAAAAATGAAAAGAACCTGCTATTTTGTTTCTTATAAATAATTTGCATTAATTACATTCTTTATTCTGTCTATCTCTTTTTGAACGTATACCCTTAATGGTAGATATGATTTGCAGACAACAGGATGTTTCCTGTGAAGCATTTCGGCTATCTGGCGATAAGTACATCCACTGTCTCGCATTACGCACGATATAGCGGCTCTTTTGTCGGTCTCCGCTCGTTTCCTACTTGGCCCGATCAATTCATTCTTAGAATAACCGGATGCTATCAGCACTTTTAAAAATATCTTCTTATAAGGAAGATCATTCTTATGTCTCATTCTCTTAAAAATTTATTTGTGAAATATATTTGTCCTTTCGAAGTGACTTTAGCAGTATTGTAGATTAATACCGTGCCTTTTGGGTCGGTTATCGTGGTTTTCTTGATAACAAATAATCCCATTTCCATAGATTTCTGAGTAGGTAAGTTTCTTGATTCACCCATCTTACATAGGTATCCATTATCTCGCATCCAGGCGAATAATCTCTTTTCACCCATATCTATACCGTTTTGGCAAATTATTGAAGCTAGTTCGCGAATTAGGCATGATTTACTGGATGCTGTTACAGCCTCAGCAAACAAAACTTTTGCGGACTGATCAAGGAGCTTTTGACGTTGAATCTGAATTTGTTCGTCTTTCTTTTTGAGCGTATCGTTCGCAAGTTTTAGCGCCCTTGCCATTAGCTCCTCGGGTGTTTCGTTTTCCTTATAGGTCATATAGCCACCCGTTCGACGAATGGATGGAAGAATCTCGGATGTTATCCATTTTCTAAATTGTCTTGCTTCCGGCTTTCTACTGTCAAGAATAACATCGTATAGTCCATCTTCGTTTACAAACAAAGCTTGTTGAGTTCCTCCGGCTGTTTCAAGGGGGTAATTTGAAATGACCCCCTTTTCAAGTCTTTGATTTACACCCTTAGTTGTTAGTCCAAGTATTCCACATACATCAGATAAGCAAAACATCGGGTTATCGGAATCGCCCGCAACTCGAATATTTCCGAATTTGGGACTGTTGAATATCTTAATATCGTTCATTTGAAAATTATTTTATGAATTGATAGCATCTAACAATAATCTCAGGTTCGAGTTTATCCAAAATAGCATGATTGATATGTATATCAAAAAGCCTATTAAAACACAAAATTGATTTTTATTCATTATATGAATTTTGATGAGTTATCTTTGATCCTTGGTAATTTCCCTTTTCTATTCCAATTGACAGCCAGAACGACTATCAAAAAGATTAAACCGGCCGTCCATCTTAGATGGGTTTCCGCAACTGCTATAGCTATTAAAGCTAGCAGTACCAATAATAGAAATCTAAATATTCTCATGATTAATATCCATAACTTATAGTTATTCCTTGATGACCACCATAAAGACCATTTTGTAAATGATGCTCCGTTTGCAATGGATGATAACAGATATGATTAATTGTTATCTTAATTTTATCCGTGACGCTATATTTTATCCCCACTTCGAACGATGATTGTTCGGGAAGAAAAGAATCTTTTGCAAACAAGCACCAAAATTGCATGTCGTAGTAGACCGAGACATTTTTGTAAACGTATTCGAGTCCAGTTCTGAAATTGTATTTTGGTAGGTGATAAGTCATATTATTACCGAGTGGATCTGCTATCTTAACCTTGTCGCTAAAATTATAGGTCAAAGCCGCCTTTGGTTTTAGTTGAGCATTGGCCGTTAACGAGAACACCACTAGGATAAGCAGGATAAATTCTTTCGTTCCTTTTCTACTTTCGTTGATACACCATTTAAGGATTGGCCACAAAACAAATTTGGTTAGCAGGATAATAAATGCTAATATTGCAACTACCTTAAATAGTATGCAGAAAATGTGTAATGCTAGTTCTTTCATGACTATGTATTTTAGTGTTAAACAAAATTGCGTGTCTTTCCACGCTGCCAACCTCAATTGTGGGCGTCCCCTCATTTATTGGATTTCGTGGTGCAAATAGGATTCGAACCTATAAGGATTTTCTCCCGATGTATTCAATCACATCTATGTTTACCATTTTCATCATTGCGCCGATTAACTTCCTCATGTTTCTCTCTTATTTTCACGAGGGAGTTTTATTAAATATATATTGTGTTTTTTATTATAAAACCTACCTAGTGGGGGGCCCTTATTGCCATCATAGCGTTTTATTTAAGTTGTTCAGACTACAATAGTATTAGCGGTATTGCGGCCTGTAAATGTTACCATCTCTTTTAGCGGGGATTCTCTTTCCCTCCTTATTTACATGATTGTAAGAATCATATGCTAATTGACTTCTTACCATCTGAGCTTTCTTGCTGAAATGCCAGCTATTCGTTATTGAACTGAAAAAAGATTGAAGTGTCTTTTCGGGATGAAAGAACTTTGTAAATCCGAAATCTTTTCTTTTAGGTTTGCCAATTGATTGGCGATTTTTCATTGCATGTTTCATTGTAATTTGCTTTTTAAATGAATATTATTAATCTCTTTGTTCCCATCTCGAATATTCTCTACGTCGGGATGGGATGGGTATTTGTCGGCGTACGGTCGCCTAATTCCGTATGCTTACTGATATAGACTTTTCAGACCGATACAAATATTATGTTTCATTTTACAGGCCCACCTGTTATATGATTATCCAATACGTCAAATATCTCTATGTTCCCCCGATACCTTTTACGGATTCTTCCACGTATCGAGACGTGAGGGGTGACCAGTAAATCAGTAGTTGGAGCCTATCGCTTTGTTTATCTCGTATAAAGAGAAATAGATTGAGCCGCCTGACTTGTGATAAGGTATCACGCCGGCATACATTCTCTTTCTTACTGCGTTCTCTGAGATTCCCAGCATTTCTGCAAGCTTTCTAACCGTGAGGATGGGGCTTGTTTTCTCCGCAACCTTGTCGGCCAGTAGATCTAGTTGGTAAGGTGTGAGTGTCATTTATTTGCAGGTTTGGCAGTGATGTAAATAAGGCCTTTTTCCCATACCGTTTTAGTTTGATATATCCTATTCTCCTCGGGATGTATCTTTGCGAGTTGAGAGGATAATACCCTAGCAGTGTTTAGCTCTGTGGGAGTTCCTGAAAAGGCCCTCGTCTCATTCAGCTTAATAGCTCTTAGATGGTCATACGTTACTTTCATTTTTATTTTGCTTTTTATTGGATATAAAAACGAGAATCACTATATTTGTCTCGGTTTATGAATGTGATCATGGCAAAATGTCATGATCCTTATTTTTATACCCTTTTAGTTTAATTGCTTTATTGATTGCAAATATAAGAGCAAATGAGCATACAAGCAAATTATTTCATTAGAAAGTTTGCTCAAATGAGCAATTTAGAATGTGTTTAAATAATAAATTATGGAAAATACTGTCTTACAAAGAGTTAACGAAATAGTAAAAAAATACTATTCTTCTGAAAGAGAATTTGCAATTAAAATAGGAAGTAGTCCTAAGACTATAAATCAGCAACTTAAAGGAGATAGATCAATAAGTTTAGATACTATCATTAACATCTTGTCTTCAAATGAAGATATATCTCCTAATTGGTTATTGAAAGGAATAGGAAATATTAATGATAAACCAATAATAAGTTATTCGTCCGGTAGGCCTTATTATAATGTTGATTTTTTGGGTGGGTTTGATCTATCCGCTCCAGATAATACGGTTAATCCTGATTATAACATAGACTATGAACCATACAATAAAGACGGCGTGATGTGGTGTAATATAACAGGTGAAAGTATGGAGCCTAAAATAAACAGTGGTGACAAGATTGCTATAGCGGAAGTACTAGAATGGAATCAATGCATTGTGTGTGGAGAAATATACGCCATAATCACTAAAAATAATCTGAGAACAGTAAAGATAATATCAAAAGATAATGGGGATGAATTTATACTTAAAGCTATAAATAAAGAATTCCATCCTCAGCCGATAAAGAAAAATATGATAACTAAGGTATTTAAAGTGATGGGTTGCATAAAGGCTTTTTGATTATGGATGATTTTGTTATCATATTGTTAATATTAATGGTTGTATCCATGTTGATATATTTACCATTTAGAAAAGTCACTAATACAACAAAAGAAGATGCTAATTATATATTATTATATGATAGTCTAACAAAAGATCAAAAGAGATTTATAGGAATTGATTCATGGGGTATATCTGTTCGAAAGGGATATTATTATTTCCCTTTAATGGGTATTAATTATAGGGGCTTAAATATCTTATGCGTTGGGCGATTCAATGGATATGCAAAATCGCAAACGGATAATGAATATGATAAATATGCGATTGCCATATATGACGATTCCGGAACACATTTAGGATTTATACCTAAAGGAAATGATATTCTACATTCGTATATTCTAAAAGAGGGTAATAAGGTTCATGCATACGGATGGATTACCTGGGAAAATGGATATTTTAACGGAGGTGTTGTTGTTGAATATGATAAAAATAAAGTAACAAAAGGATATATAAATAAACCGTGTTATGACAGTAAAAAAATATAATTATGAAAAAGCTATTTTTATTTTTTGTTTTTATCTCTAGTATGGTTTCTGCTCAAACGAATGTATCAAAATGGGAATATACAAGAGATACAGACGAAATGAGTAATAAACAAAACCTTTTTGCTTATTGTACCTCTAATAATTCTATAGATTTTGATTTTCCCTATAATGGAGGAAGTAAAATGGCTATTGCGGTTAGAAAAATGGGAGATTCAAGCAGCGAAGTATTGATAATAATAGATAAAGGACAATTCAATTATAGCCATAAAGGAACACCTATATTAATTAAGTTTGACGATGGAAAAATTGAAAGTTTTAATTGCACGAATAGTGAGAATGGAAAATTAAATACGCTATTTGTGAATTATCCAGAATTATTTTTGAAAGAATTGAAAAATTCAAAGAAATGTAAAATACAAGGATCTTTTTTTAGACAAAATGATAAAGTATTTTATTTTGATACTGATGGATTAGTATGGAACTATCAATAAATATGAGTTATTAACCCGATACATATGCGAAAAATGTACGCTACACTGCTTTAATTAGGGGTTTAAGCTATTGATATAAAGGTGGGTATTTTAATCCTACCATGGTCACAAAATAAGGGGATGAAAATCCCCTTATTTTTATTTATCAAATAAATGAATATCTTCTCCTAGCTCCCCACCTACTCTTATTGCGTTTAGCTTCTCTCCCAAACCGAATACCCATACGTGTCTATATATCACATTCATGTATTAGGGTACCATCCGGCAAGCTCTAATTACGTCCAATTCAAGTCCATGTCCGGAGGCTTCCGGCTTCTCTGTCTGCACAAAGAAATGAAGATTTAATCCATAGACTCGTCGCCCGGTTTCTCTCCGCCAGTATTGCCTCCTGTATTACCACCGGTATTGCCGCCAGTGTTGGAACCACCCTTTTCAATTTTCGCTTTGAGTGCCGCTCTCTGTTCGGTGACCGTTGTTTTCTGTTCGAACGACAGTTCGTTTTTCTGCACTCTGAGTTCCTTGCAGGGGTGGAACACGATGTGCAGGCGGTGAATCATTTCGGGTGTGAACTCCTTCATCGTCTTCGCTCCCTTGCTCGAGAACGACAAGCGGAACTGTCCGAACTTATCGAGGAATACCGACTGACCGTTTTTCAGACCTTCGGAAATGACACTGATCAAGCTCTCCACGATGTGCGACACATCCGCTTCGGTGGCCATCGTTGCCTGTGCTATTCGTCTTTTGATAGCTTCGAAACTGAAGTTGCCGTTCTTCTGTGCAGCGGCATAATACAATTTGGGCGCGTCTTTTTTCAATGGATTGCGACGCAGAACCAGTGCATAAAATACATTAGCCATAATAGATTGAATTTTTAGTTTGTACCAATTGTTAATTTGTGATGTTCTATAGCGATTGAACACTACAAAGGTACGATTCGGCATTTTGTGTAAACCTTATTTGTAACAAGTGCGAACAAAAGCGGACAAATCACAATTATTGATTACATATTGTCACTTATATATCGATATAAAAGCCCTATTTGTGGCATTATTTTTAACATTTCAGAAAAACTTTAGTTTTTTTCTTGCAAAACAATTGGACGTTTACTTGCCGGCTCTTATTTTTGTAACATAACAATTAAAAAACAAATAATCTGACCCATGAAAATACTCATCATACACCTATCGGCACATAGCGGCGAAGCCCGCAGCTCCGCTTCCGTGACCACCACTCCGGGAGATCTCTTTTTCATCGACGAAGACAGCTGATACCGGTACTGCGTACTACGCCGCGGTCGGCATCCTCGTGAGGCTTCGACCTGCACCTGAGAAGACAAAACTCGTTTTTGCCTATGGGCGTGCCATGCCCTGAAACAGCAGGTTTGCGGATGATGAAAAAGATTCTTTTTGTTGTGAATTATTTGCATAATTATCTTGCAGGAATGCGCCGAATTTAGTATCTTCATGCATTAATAATCAATACTTTAAAACATCATGTATATCGACGATTTCGAAGTGAGAAGTTACACCAAGTCCGAACTGGCAAGGCTCTACAATCCGCAGCTCACCACGCCCGCCGCGCGCCGCCTGTTGCGCCGGTGGATAGAGTGCAACCCGCAGCTCAAAGACGAACTCCGGCAGCTGGGCACACCCAAACATGCACACGTGTATTCGCCCCGTCAGGTGCAGGCCATCGCCCAACATCTGGGCACGCCCTGAGCGCCGCCCCACATACCACGAAGTTATTATTACTACTGATAATCTGAATTATTTTTTTTAACTACTAAAATTTAATTATGAGTGAAAATTCAATCGGCAAAACGCCGCCATTCGAAATGACTTACTGCCCTTCCATCTCGAAAGTACAGGGCACCATTACCTTAACCAAGTACCATGAACTCACCACCACAGGCTTTGTGCGCACGCAGATAGAAGCCATTCGGCAGGCAGCCGCCGAGGGCGACAAAGAGCGCTGCGCCACCCTCAAGCGGTCGCTCCCCGCCGTCATCGTGGCCGCCGTGTTCGAGGGGCAACGCAAGAAAGAAGGCTTCCGCCGCGGACTGTGCCAACTGGTGCTTGACGTGGACAAGCTGGAACCTCAACAACTGGCCGACCTCACCGCCCACTTGCGTAAAGACTCCATCGTGCAGTACTTCAACATCAGCCCCAGCGGCAACGGCGTGAAGATATTCATCAGCTACACTACCGAATCGGGCGAAATACCCACCGACTGGCCTACCTACGAGGCGCTCCACCATGCCGCCTACGACTACGTGGTAGAAGCCTTCCGCCAGTGCTACGGCTACGACGTCGACACCACCGGACGCGACCCCATGCGCATCTGTTTCCTTTCGTACGACCCCGACGCCTACTGCAATCCGCAACCCCAGATCGTGGTGGTGGACTTCGATGCCGCCACCTGCTCGTTGCGTGGGGAAGCCAAAGGAGAGGAGAGCGAGCCTGCCGCCACCGCCAAACCGCCTACGTATCTGTTCGAAGGCAAGTCGAAAGAGAACCTCGAATCGCTCCTCTCGCCCACACGTGCCAGCGAAGATCGGCTGGACGCCCTCTTCGTCATCATCTGCAAAAACCTCTACAGCGCGGGCGACCGATTTAAAGACGGCAGCCGCAACGACTTCATCTACAAGGCGGCTTGCGAACTCAATAAGTATGGCATACCCCGCGACAAAGCCCTCGTGCTCATACCTCGCACCATGCCCCGAATCATCGAGATAGAAACCGACGCATCGTTCGAGAAAACGGTCGTGACGCCGCTCCCCACGGCCGAAGTGGAGACCACCGTCAAGAGCGCCTACGACAACAACCGCGCCGAGCACGCCACCATCAAACTGCTTTGCGTGCTCATGAAGCACATCTACCTGCAAGTAGAGATACAGCGCACCGTATGGCTGCGCAAGAACCTGCTGTCGCTCCGAATCGAATACTGCCGCCGCACCGACCGCAAGCTCACGGGTAAGGAGCACTACAAAGAGTTTGACGACAACCTCGAAAACCACTTCGCCCTGCGGCTCAAAGAAATGGGGCATCTCATGAACTCCAAACAGGTGCACGAACTGGTCAATTCGCCCTTCACGCCGCCGTTCGACCCCGTAGAGAGCTATCTCGAATCGCTTCCCGCATGGGACGGATGCGACCACATCGGGCGCTTTGCCGACTCCGTCTGTACCAACGACCCCGACCGCTTCCGGCGGCTGCTCACCATGTGGTACGTGGGCATGATCAAGTCCTACCGCGACGACAACATCACCAACCACATCGTCATCGTCCTCTACAGTGCCGGCGGCGGTATAGGTAAAACCTTTTTCGTGGACAGCATACTGCCGCCCGAACTACAGCAAGCCGTCCATCAGGGCATGGTGAAAGCCGAAAAAGACTCGATTGAGAAGCTCTCCACGTGTCTGGTCATCAGCATCGACGAGCTCAACCACTTCAAGCGCGACGAGATGCGTGAACTCAAGGAGCTCATCACTCGCAAAGTAGTGGACTTCCGCATCAACTACGACCGCTTCGGGCACCTGCATCCCCACCGTGCCTCGTTCATGGCCACTTGCAACAGCACCAATTTCATGAGCGATCCCTCGGGCAACCGCCGTTTCCACGTGTTCGAAGTCACCGGCGTCGACATGAACTATCAGGTAGACTACGAGCAACTCTTCGCCCAAGTCATCCATCTGCACGACACGGGCTTCAAATACTACTTCACCGCCGAGGAGCAGGAAGAACTCTCCGCCTACAGCTACCAGTTCGAGGACAACAACGCCGAGTACGATTTTCTGGTAGAATATGTGCGCAAATATCCCTCGAAGTGCCAACAGAAGAAAACACATACCGCAGTCGAAATATTGCAGCGAATGAAATTCTTTTTCCCCGAGACCGTTATAGATAAAGCCGCACAAATAAGAATGGGCAAAATGCTTGCCCGCAAAGAATTTCCATTTGTTAAGACGCGTAAATCCAAAGACTATTATTGCCACTTGCTCACAGCCGAACAAGCCGAATATTGCGTTCAGTATAAAAGTGCCACTACTTATCTGGATGTTCTTTTCGACAAATATGTGGCGAAAGAGATACTCGTAGCGGGCGACGATGCCAAGATTGCAGACATCTGCAAAGCACGTGAATTTCTGGAGCAAACAGATGGTAACTTCAAAGAAGCCCAAACTCTTTATAATAAATATACTCGAAACGAAAGAGAAATAAACCTTACAAATGACAACCTATTACCTTTCTGACCAATAATTTTTCGTTTTTTCTAAAATGACGAAAATAAAGGCAAATAGGGTATTTTTATAAATGCTAAATAGAAACAGGAAGGCTTACAATAATTACATAATATTATTGTAAGCCTATTTTTTGCGACATTATGAAATAATGGTCAACGCAACAAAAATATGCGTACACCCCTTTTTTCTAAAAAGTGACTTAATTATTGGTCAACTCAAAAATCGCAGCCACAATATGCTACGACTTCGAAAATCGATAGACCCCTGCCGAATGTGCCGCATAGGATTCCCTCCTCTTTAATTTTTTATTATTTTAAAATTTATGTAATTATATTTCTTATAATGATGGTATCATAATGATAAATGTACTATACGTCGATAAAAAAAATATAGAGTTTATAGGATTTCAATGCGGCACATGCGGCACTTTTGGTAAAAGATGGCAACACAAAACGATTTCGTTAGGGCCACCCATAATCCATTCTTCGCCCCATCCACATATGTACCTTTTTTTGTTGTCGTATGGACGTCACGCAAAAAACATAAGGACGTCACCGAAAAAACTAACATACGACAACGGCGCCCTTGTCGTTTGATTTGTAGATCAAAGTTTTGTATACAGTTTGTGTCAAGCACTTGAATTCAATTCCGATTTCTTTTGTGAGTCCATATTTTTAATAAAAATTCCTCAAATTTAATTTGTTTTTAATTTTCATAATTTATAACTTTGGCATTCGTATCTTTATTGTTACATTGTGAATAGACATTGCATCTTTAAATTCGGAGAGCTCTAGTTCTGTTCTCTGAAAGATGGAATTGATTCTGTGAGCTTTTTATTAAGCTTTGTTAATGTTCTTGTTTGACAGAATTTAAACAAGGACAAAATATAGTACAGATAATGAGAAAAAAAATTGAATATATATTATTAGCCCTATTAGCTCTATCGTTAATAGGGTTAGCGCTCCTTTGTATTAATTCGAATGAGAATATTTATGGAATAAGAGTCTTTGTTTCTCTATTTTGTGTTCTTGTTTTCCTTGTAGTTGTTTTATTTCATTATTCAGTGTATTTGTTTTCTCTTTTTTCAAATTGGTTTAATCAGGAGGTGGAATATATTATAAAAACAACATCCACAAAGTGTATAAGTTTTGGAGACAGATTGAAATCAAAACTTGTAAAACCACAAGAATTAGATTTGCTTTCTCCAACGATTCTAAAGGATTCAAAATATGTTGAGTTGTTGAAGTCGGCTTTGGAAAATGATAGGGTATATAATATTGCAATAACAGGTCCCTATGGTTCGGGAAAGAGTTCAATAATAAATACTTTTGAATATCTTTATCCCAAATATAAATATCTGAATATTTCACTTGCTTCATTTGCTGAAGAGCAAGAAGTGTCACCTAAAAATGTCAAAATAACTGAGATTAATGGAGAAAAAACGACTGAAATAACTCCAAATCCAGAAGCAAAGATAGACATTGAAAAACTTGAGTATAGTCTTGTTCAACAATTCTTTTATCATGTTAAAGCCAATAAAATTCCTGATTCCCGCTTTGGCCGTATATTACGAATAAATAGAGTTTCAAAGATGATTATTGCACTATGTATCGTAATAATGTTAATCTCTATATGTGTTATATTTGCGCATAAGCAACTTGCAATAACCTTTCCTGATTTAAAGACTTTTCTTGAGGCAACTGTATCAAAGTATCTGTCAGTTACCGCTCTTGTATTAGGTCTGATATTTGTACTTTATAAAGCTGTAGGATATATATCTAATCTAAATTCAGGCCATATCAAATTAATGAACTACGAGATGGAACTTCAAAAGAATATGGAAATTTCGATATTTAACAGATATTTGGATGAACTAGTATATATGTTTCAACAAACAGGCTATGGAATGGTAGTACTTGAAGATCTGGATAGATTTAAGAATACAAGCATTTTTACCAAACTCAGAGAACTTAATTTACTATTGAACCAGTCTAAAGACATTGATCGGCGCATTGTTTTTGTATATGCACTGCGAGATGATGTATTTAAGACTGCATCGGATAGAACTAAGTTCTTTGATTATATTATCCCTGTAATACCTCATGTTAACGTATCTAATTCGGCAAGTTATTTTGTGGAGAAGTTTGAGAGTTTTATACATAAAGATAAACCTGGTCTCGACAAAAGTTTCTTAGCTGATGTTGCTCCTTTTATCGGAGATTTTAGAATCATCAAGGCAATAGTTTCTGATTTTAATGTTAATAGGCATTTTCTGGATAAAGATCTGGAATTGAATAATCTTCTAGCAATGATTGTTTATAAAAATTTGAATCCAAAAGATTATGAACAATTGCATGAAGGGAAAGGACCAATAAAAGAAATCTTTGATAATAAGAATAAACTTATTGAGGATGAACGTATATGTATTCAAAAAGAAATCTCCAATATTGAGAAAAAAGCAAGAGCTTTAGAAGCGGAAAATCTTCGTTCTATTGATGAGTTAAAATCGGTGGTCTTAGCAGCAGCTGCTCGTTGCATTCCCAGTGGTTATTCTCTGTACAGCTCTGGTAATAACTTCATTTCTTTTAACGATATAAATACAGATGAAGGAATTACTGAGTTGCTGCAAGGCCATTATCATTCAAGAGATAGATACTATGGTAGCCAAGCAAACATAGCAAAAGACAAGATGCTTGATATTATAGGAAAAGATTTCGATTTCAATGAGCGAAAGAAACAAATCGAACAAAAGGCTAGTGTGACTAATAGAAAGCTCAGAACACAACGAGAAAGTCTTCAAAAACGACTTGATGCATTGTTGCAAAAATCGGTTTGTGAGTTGTGTATTGATAACCCGTGTCTAATTAAGAATAGTGAATTGTGCAAAAACAATATTCTATTGGAATTTTTAATTCGTAAAGGTTACATAGATGAAAAGTATTTTTATTATGTTACCATTTTCAAAGAGGGGCTATTATCTTCTGAGGATAATGATTATTTGATGGCAATAAAGAGTCTTGGTGCTTCTGAAGATGATGAATTTGGAAGGCATATAGATGACCCTAATTCATTACTTCATTTCTTAATTTCTTCTGATTTCAAAAGTAATAAGATTCTAAATGTTGAACTTGCTCATGCCATTATCATTGGAAACGATGAAAACCAGCAGCAGCTGTTGATTGCAAAATTGACAGAAGGATCTACCTTAAGTTTGGACTTTATAAACAGGTATGCTTTTACAGACTTTGCAGATGATGGTTTGCTCAAATCTATCTCTGCTAGTTACCCTAATTTGTGGATAGATTTTGAAGATGAAACATTATTCTCAAATGAGGCACGTCTGAATCTTTTTGAAAAGTTGATGCATTTTGCGGAGATAAAGGACATCGATAAAATGAACTCAGATGGTCAAGTGAAAGAGTATTTGAGTCTGCAATATTATAAAGACATTTTTAATGCCATACCAATGGATAAAACTAAGAATATTATTAAGGTTCTCAGTCCTTGTTTTGAAAATTTGCAAGATAACCGTCAATCAACCAATTTGTTTGGCTTCATCTATGAAAATGGATACTATAATTTGAATAAAGCTAATGTGTTGCTGATATTAAACATTTTTGGAAAAACCGATGTGATTGAATATGACGGTGCAATTTATTCTGCAATAAAAGATTCTAAAATACCGATATTAAATCAACAAGTAGAAGATCATATCAATTACTTTGTTGATAGATTAGTATTAGCAGATGACAATATGAATGAGTATGAAGATTCTTTTATACTACTATTGAATAATGAGAAACTATCTTTAGAAGTGAAGCAAAAATTGATTTTGCATAATATAATAACAATTGAAGCTGTTGGAAAAGTGCAGAATAACGAAATTCAGAATATGCTTTATGATAATAATAAAGTAAAAGCATCGTTTGACAATATTCTATATTATTATAATGAAAGGGAATTATCAGAGCCAGATGATGTTCTTTGTAAATTCATAAATACTAATGAAGATAGTTTCATAAAAGAGTTACCAAAAGAGCTTAATTCCGATAACTTACAGATTATCAAAGCTATATTATTCTCACCTGTAGTCAATGAAAATATTGCGAAAATGATTCTTGATGATGAAAAATATAAGAATCTTTGGATTGATGAAGTTAGTCGTTTACAAGAATCTTTGGTCGTTTATCTTATCGACAGAAAAAAAATTAATTTTTCTGTCGAGCGGTTCAACAGTATTGGAAGTGTCCATAAAGATTTATATAGTAGATTATTAAAACGATATGCAAAAGAGGTAATAGACAACCTCGAAGAATATACGTTCTCTATAGATAATCTATTGATACTTCTAAATTATCCAGAATATATGCCGTACAAGCATAATCTGATCGGCGCAATTAAATCAGAGTCATTAACAACGGCTATACAAGCAAACAAAATGCTAGACTATTATTCTTCTTCTGATTCAGTGTTCGAACGTAAATTGTATTATAAAGCTTTAAAACTGTCTGATAGCCCAATAAAAAAGATGACTGCATCAACAGAATACATAAGCCGAGGAGCTCTATTGCCAGAGGACTATAACACGTATTTTGGTTTCATGGGAGAAAGTTTTGAGAGCCTATGTTCTCCAAGTAAGACTTTTGTTATAACAAAAAGTCGAGAAGCAGAAGCCTTTATAAATATTCTGAAGACTATAGGCATACTTGGACATAGAGCCGATTCTAAGAACGAATTTAAAGCTTACGTAAAGAAAAGGTAGAACTATATATGTGCATATGACAAGTTGAATGACAAATCTGAAAAGTGATTAGAATTTTAATTTCAATATTAAAGAATGATTGGCTTTTTGTAGTACATATAGATATGCAAGTGTTGAGGTTAGATTAGTATAATCATAACAATATTAATATTGTATTAAAAATGAAAAAGTGTGATTTACATATCCATACCATTGCTACAAACTCTGACAGTCCATTTGAGTTTAGTTTGAATGTGTTGAAGGACTACGTGCAGAAGATGTCAATAGATGTAATAGCAATAACTAACCATAATCTTTTTGATATGGAAGATTATTTAGCTATTAAAGCGGCTCTTAATCCAGTTGTGGTTCTTCCAGGTATAGAGGTTAATTTAGAGGGCGGTCATATCTTGGTTATCACAAACATGGACGAGGTAGAACTCAATGATTTTAATTCAAAAAGTAAAGCAGTTCAAGATAAAATAGTTGTGAATACCGATATGATAACGTTGGATGAGTTTAATACTATTTTTACTAATCTAAGCAAGTATCTCCTAATACCACATTATGATAAGGAACCTGCATTGCCAAAACCTATAATAGAGGCATTACAAGATTATATTTTTGCAGGTGAAGTCACAAGTGTTAAGAAGTTTATTTATATGCAGAAATTAGAAACAGAGAGATTGACTCCTGTAATATTTAGTGACTTTAGATTTGCTAAAGAAGTAATTGATTCCATGTATCCTGTTCGTCAGACATATCTTGATATCAATCAGGTAAATGTTAATGCTCTAAACGTATGCTTGCGAGACAAGAGTAATGCGACATTAACAGCTCAGGATGGTAATAATCTATTCACTGTATTCAGTAATGGACAGATGCTTTCTACAGGCTTGAACATTATGTATGGAAGACGTTCGACTGGCAAAACGTGGACATTAGATAAGATTGCAGATCTATTTGGTGACCGTGCAAAATATATAAAACAGTTTGAATTACAGAATTATGGAAATAAATCTAGTTCCGATCAGTTTGAAGTTGATCAGAAAGTACGATTGGAAAGTGTTGTGACTTCATATCTGAAACCATTCAAGGAAGTGTTGGATGATATCATTTTGCTAAAGGATGAAAATGATGATGACATGCAAGTTGATAATTATTTAAAAATACTTCTAAAACGTTCGGAACAGGAGAATGTGAATGATGTGTATTCTAGTTCAACGCTTTATGATGAAATCCCATTTTCTGTAACTACAACAAAACAACTAGAATCTGTTATTGATGCTGTTCTTGTTCTTATAGAAAATACGTCTTATCAGGATATGATTATTCGTCATGTCGCTATTGATGACCTAAAAGGGTTACTTAAGGAACTGATAAAGACACTTAGAGCAGAAAAAAGTCATATTAAAAATAAAATTCTTACGAATGAAATTCTAAGAGATGTAAAAGTAGCTCTTCAAATACAAGCAGCCCTTCCTCCTGTCCCAGATATTGATCTTTACGAGATTGAGAAGAGAAGTGTTAAACGTAAGAAATTTGTAATTATTGCTAATAACCTTAAACAATCAAGAGTTATTCACAGTGAAAGTATGCTCCAATTTAGAATAAAGGTGGCTACAAGATTATATGCAAATGCATCTGACGTAAAAGAAGGACAGGGTATAGGCGCATCTTTGGCTTCTGCATATGCTACTTATAATGAACCGTTGAAATACTTGAAACGGCTTATAGAAGCTGGCATAGGCACTTCTAAGTTGTATAGATTGTTTGTCGGAATAAACTATTCTATCAATAATTCCAAAGGTTATAGCGTCTCTGGTGGAGAACGGTCGGAGTTCACTTTCTTACAGAAAATAAAAGATGCTAAGACAAAAGAAATATTATTGATTGATGAACCAGAATCATCTTTCGATAATATATTTTTAAAACGAGATATTGACAAGTTTATCAAAGATATCGCTGCAGAAATGCCTGTAGTAGTATCTACGCATAATAACACGATAGGGGGATCAATAAAACCTGATTACATTCTATATACTGATAAGAATGTTGATAAAAACAATAATCAAGATTTTCTTCTTTTTAGCGGATATCCCACGGATAAAATTTTACGCACTGTTGGCGGTCGTGAAATTAATAATTACGAAATAACTATTAGTAGTCTCGAAGCAGGTGAAGAAGCATATAACGAAAGGAATTATATATATGAAGCACTTAAAGATTGAAAATAATAAAGGTTCATTCCTTCGTGAAGGAGACGAATGGATAGAAATTAACAAGATGAATAAGGATGATCTGTATTCGCTTGTCCGTAAGGCTATTGAAGAACTTGATTTTGAAATGGATCCATTTGATGAAAGCCTATTGCGAAATCCTGCTCACAAAACTATTTATAGCCATATTTATAGGCAGCTACTTGATATAAATAAACGGAGAGATGAATTTATCGAGGAAGAGCAGAATTTGTACAAGGAAGCATACGATAAATATTGTAACTAAATTACTTCTTATAATAGTTGAAAACTTGAATCTTATAAAGTGCTTGACACCGAATGATTACAATTGTCAGAAAGAATGTAATGTTATTTATTGATCATTTAAATAGAAACAGCAATGAGATTTCTCTCAATATCTTCTAAGGGGGAACAAATAGTCAATCTTCTCACATTATTTACTTCTCGATGGGCAACTGTTGGAACTGATGAAAGGTAACTCCGTAAATATGCAATCGGGAGAAATTTTGGAACTAGCTGTTTAATCAGCACCTTGTTCTATAGCTCATAAAGAGATTCATAACTATCCTGGCACCATGGAGTAGTATTTACGAGATTGTAAGTAATGACTTCTTCGCTATTTGGTTGCTGAGAATATGGATTATCCGAAAAAGATATTTCAAATTGGAAATAGTATAATCTCCCGATTCTAACTAATATAGACTGGGCAAATGGCGAGAAAAGAGGGATAAGTTGATAACGGAATATGCCTCGATGAAAGACAGTAAGCTTGTGTTGGAATCGGACAAAACATTTTCGAGTACGGCTGCCGATTTCTGTACAGGTAGCAGCAACAACGGTTGGAAGATGTGGAAAAACAAGGATAGAGAGACGCTGGACGCCGTTTATCGTAATAATTGACGTGAATAACTTGAAAATATATATTGATATCTACTAATATAATACCCTCGCTACAGCTACTGTAACGAGGGTATTTGATTGAAAAAAGGTCCTCTTTAGAGATGTGCCTCTTTTTATTTTGGCATCAGTTCTTTTTGAATCTGTAGTGCAATGTCGTTGAGATGTGATTTTGTCATGCTATCTGTTGCGGTTGCTGCTGCCGATAACGCTTTTTGGCGTAGGCTGAGCAATTGGTGCGTGATGATGGCATGAGCATCTGTGCCTAGCAATGATTTGTCGTTGGCCTGATCGATACCTATCTTGACGAATTGCTGTTGCAAGTAGCGGCGATAGGAAGATATTTTGCCACTGTTGCCATATATTTCGCTAAAGATCATTTTGGTGAGATCGTTGAAATAGTCTTGTGCCTTGTAGTTGGCGGGAGATACATTTTCGTACTGAACCAAGC
>CAXXSS010000003.1:0-42501 GCA_963676865.2 uncultured Bacteroides sp.
CCGGCACTACACCGAAGATGATCACCAACGAAAAAGAAATACTCCCCATCGGATTCGGTGCCATGCTGGCCGAAGCATTCATCAGTGTCATGGCGCTTATTGCCGCTACTTGTCTACTTCCGTCCGATTATTTTGCAATCAACAGCAGTGCCGAAGCCTTTAGCAAGTTGGGCATGCATGTGCACGAACTTCCCGCACTATCGGCTATGGTAGGCGAAAACGTTGCCGGACGTCCCGGTGGCGCTGTTTCTTTGGCGGTAGGCATGGCGCATATTTTTGCTACCATACCGGGATTGAATCATCTCATGTCTTTCCTGTATCATTTCGCCATCATGTTCGAAGCATTGTTCATCCTGACCATTATCGATGCCGGTACACGTGTAGGGCGTTACCTGCTTCAAGAACTTGGAGGACATATTTATAAACCGTTGGGCGACGTGAACTGGAAGCCGGGCGTTATTATCACCAGTGCATTGATGTCCTTCACGTGGGGATATTTGGTCTACGGAGGTTCCATTTCATCCATTTGGCCTTTGTTCGGACTTTCCAACCAGCTATTGGCAAGTATGGCCCTTGCTATCGGTACCACTATCATTTTCAGGATGGGCAAGGGAAAGTATGCATTAACTACATTGATACCCCTTCTTTTTATGTTTGTCACCGCATTTACGGCTGGTATTTACAATATCTTTGTCTTTTATTTGCCCAAAGGAGAATATCTGTTGGCGGTATGCAGTGTTGTCATGATCGTGCTTATCGTATTTGTTATCGTCAATTCCATTCGTACATGGGTGCGAATACTTTCCCAATCCAAGAGGGGTGTGGTATCTTCCGAATAAATGTTTTGCTGTATATTAATCTGACTCTTTGCAGGTGCATAGAGCCAGATTATGCATGTCTTTAGTGCCTATCGACTCCGATTTCTCTATTTCTTTAATTTCAGAAAATCACCGTCAATAATGAGCAGTTCCACACCGTCTTTCGTATAGCTGCGATGCGAACTTAAATCGTCCGACACGACATAAGTCATACCGGTCTTCATCACAGATTTTTCGCCAGTTTCTAGTTCGCTTACCATTTCTCCCTTTAGGCAGTGAAGTATATGCCCTTTGTGGCACCAATGATTAGCCAAATATCCGGCAGAATATTTCACCATTCTTATTCTCAACTCTTTGAATTGAATTGTTTTCCATATCGCATAACCGTCTTGCCCTTCATGCCTCTCTTCGGGTACAAGATCCCAGTTAATCATTTGAAAAGGGATGTTTTCTAATTCGTTCATAGTCTAATTTGTTAATGATATATTTGTGATAATAAATAACCGCTATTTCACCATAATTGCATGTGTATGCTAGTCATCTACTGTGATGTAGTTCAAAAATCATCCTGCCGTTAAGTATTGTTTATTGTCCGTTTAATTTTCGTTACAAAGATAGTAAAGTTTATATTTATTACCTCAGTTCCGTATAATATTTGATACTAATTGGGTAAATTATTTATTGCTTTCAAGTAATGTATATAAAATGATTATTTGGTTTATTCATATTATCAGTTCATAAACGTTATCGTAATACAAATACTTTAAATTAAAACAATACTTAATAAAAATAAAATAGTTTACAAATGTGGTATGCTTTTTCTTCAAGGCAATAATTTGGTCAAATTCCTAGAAAGCTTTAAAATAGGCGTTTTTATGGTTTTTACGGAATATCTTTATATTACTTTTTGGGTGGATATGGTACATAATGATAAAAGAAAGTCTGTTTATCTAGCAATTTGTATTATATGCAAAACTGCGATTTTATTTTCAAATACTGCAATTTCCAAAAATGAGGGTCATTATTGCTTTTTCCAAAAATCGCAGCTACAATATACCACGGATCCGAAAATCGACATGCCCCTGCCGAACATGCCGAAGTACTTTCCACTCCTCTATATTTTTTTTTATTTTATATTTTTTGTATAGTATAATTACTAACTATAGGTATCTTTTTGATATTAGTATAAAACGTCGAATAAAAAAAATTCAGAACTCTCTATATGTACTTCGGCATGTTCGGCACTTTTGGTAAAATATGGCAACACAAAACGATTTCGCTTGGCTCACAAATAATCCATCTTTTGCCCCATCCACGTATGTATGTTTTTTTGTTGTCGTATGTACGTCATGCGAAAAACATAAGGACGTCACCAAAAAAACTAACATACGACAATTTTGCCAAAAATCAACCGTATGTCGCTGCGATAACTAACGTATGTCGCAGGAGAAACTAACGCTAGTTATGGCTGCGACATACGTTAGTTTTTTGCACCCTCTGCGTTCGCATGTAGGAAAACTCATTGAATCCATATTCTTAATAAAAATTCCTCAAATTTAATTTGTTTTTAATTTTCATAATTAATAACTTTGACATTCGTATCTTTATCGTTGCATTGTGAATGGGTCGATAAGAACTTATTCGATTCCAACATAATCCCGATTACAGTGCACATGAGGTAGGCAAGAAGATGATCTTCATTGCTTGGACGTATAAAAAACCATGAAATTTTTTCTAATATATGAATATAACTTTTATTATTGGGAATGGATTTGATTTAAATCTAGATTTAAAGACAAAATATATAGATTTCTATAACTATTATTTTAAGATAGAATCTGATAAAAAGCCAATACAAAATTTTAAGGCGTACTTAAAAGAGAAATTAAATGAAGAGGCTAAATGGAAAGATTTGGAAGTCGCTCTTGGAGAATATACAGAAAATATTGGGACTGAAGACGATTTTGTTTCAATATATGATGATGTTATTTTTTATCTAAAAGAGTATTTACAGAAGCAGAATGTTTCTTTTAATGCACAAGGACAAAATGAATTTATTAATGATTTGATTCATTTTGAAGATTATCTTTCTGATGTAGAGAAACATATGATATTAAATTTTCGTAAATTATATGCACAAGAATCTCATTGGTTTATTAATATTGTATCATTTAATTACACATCGATGATAGAGAAAATATTAGGATATGATAATAAAAGTATACAAATAGGTGATAATGAATATAAGAAAAAAGTGATGTTAGATAATATTTATCATATTCATGGTACTCTTGATTCGTATATGGTATTAGGTGTTAATGATTCTACGCAAATAAAAAATAAGGCATTTAAAAAGAATAATGATATAAAGGATAAATTAGTTAAGCCAGAAACCAATAAGCAGGCAAGAAACGGTATTGATGAGAAATGTAAAGACATTATTAAAGATTCTCAAATTATTTGCCTCTACGGGACATCTGTTGGTGATACTGATAAAATGTGGTGGAACTTAATTGGGTCTCAATTGCGAGATAGAGAAAATCTTAAGGTAATCTATTTTGAATATGGTGATGAACCGGAAGTCCAAAACATAGGGCCGAAAAGGCGTGAATTGCAAGATCATTTGCTGTGTGGTATTAAGCTATCGGAATCAAATAAAGAATCTAAGATATTTCCAAAATATACAAAAGAAATGTTCTCGAAAATTCCGCACCATATTATTTCTGAGAATAATGTGATTGCTGCAAATATTAGTGAATATGATATAGAAAAGGCGATTAGTGGATTGAAAAATAGATTTATCGAATCAATACGGATGGGGAATAAAGTTGATTCTATGTGTACTTCACCGCATAGTGATGGTAATAAAGAAATTTTTAATCCATCTAGTAGTATATTGTTTGAATATTGGAGGCTTGTATATTTTACTATAGGTTTGTGTAATAATTTGAAACAATCAAACAGTGATGAAGAAAATATTGCGATGGCAAAAGCTATTGAAGCAATAGAATATTATCAACTTACTACTTTTTGGGGTAATGTACCGTATCAATTTTCCACATCCACTATGCCTCCACAAGTTCCTATTTATGAAGTGCATTCTCGTATTGAAACGATATTAAAGACTACTCTTTTAAAAGATGGCGCATTAAGTCGAAAAGATACATCTTCAATATCAGATGATGTTATAAAAATGGTTCTTGCAAATATTTATATGTATGATAATAAATATGATATGGCTTTGCCCTTGTTGCAAGAGATAGAAAATACTGGTTACTATAATATAGAAGAAACGATTTTGTATACTAACGAAAATAAAGAACTGATATGGGCTTTGCAAGATGATATGGAAATCGTTCCTGTATGTGTATATTCTGATGTTATACTTTCTCTAGCTGAATGCGAATATATGCTAGGAAATGAAGTTAGAGTGAAATATTACTTAAACTTTTTATGTGATAAGAAAGAGATTGTAGTGACGAATGTTGATGTATTGCAAAGTATAAAAGAGATTCGCTATAAATGTTTAGCAAATTTAAATGGATATTTCGCTTTTCTTAAAAGGACAGGATTAGCTCAACAAGAATTGAATATAAATAAATATCAGTTATTATTGCCAATTCCACAAAATGAGATAGCACGTAATAAATTATTAATTCCAAATCCTGGATATGTCTAGTATAAAATGATTCTTTATTTAATCTTTAATTTCTTTAGTCGAATGAGGATGGGGGAACAGAATATTGAAACTTAAATTTGATAGCATGGCAATTTTAGAAAGGTGAATTTTCAAAATAAGATAACATTTTTTGATTATTAAAATAGAAACAGCAATGTCAGTTCTTACAATATCTTCTAAGCGGAAGCAAATAGTCAATCTTCCACATTATCTGCTTGTTAACGGGCAGCTGCTGGGACTGATGAAAGGTAGCCCTGTAAATATACAATTGCCGGCAGGTGATTATAAAGTCACCATACGAAGTGCTTATAAATTCATTGAGAGCACGATTGACGTTCGGATAGGAGATGAAGAATGCAAGGCGATTGTTTTCTCTGATCGGGAGAAGTTTTGGAACTGGCTGTTTAATCTGGACCTTGTTTTATGGCTTATCAAGAGATTCATCACTATCCCAGCGCCATGGGGTGGCGTTTACGAGATTGTAAGTAATGGCTTCTTCGCTATTTGGCTGCTGAGAATATGGATTATCAGAAAAAGATATTTCAAATTGGAAATGGTATAATCCGGATTCTAACTATTGCGATAAGGATTACGAAGAGACAATATGAGTTGCGTGTACTGGGGATTTAAAATAATTTCTCGAATGCTTTTCGGCTACCACGCCCTCTGTCGTAAACGACTTCTCCACATTCTACAAATCCTGTTTTCTGAAGGAGACTCAACAGGTAATGATTGTCAAAATTAGTATCGACACGGAAGCTATGCACATTGCACGCTAGAGCGTACTGTTCGATGCGGTGGAAGAAATGGGTTGCCACTCCACGGTTTTTCATTTCGTCGGCAACAGCCAAACGGTGAACGACCACATATTGTTGATCGCTCAACCAGTGCCCGTTTAAATCGTTATAGGCCGGTTCGCCGTCTAAAGATATACTGGCATAAGCAATAACCGATTGATTGAGGCATAGTACATAAGCCGTTTGTTGGTTGATGTCGGAGACAATGTCGTGCGTTGCAGGGTATCCTTCTTGCCATTGATGGCTACCCAGACGTTTCATCTGGGCCTTGGCTTGAGCGATAATCTGCATGATGTGTTCGGTATCGGTCATTGTGGCACGACGGAATTCGTACCACTTTTCTTGCGTAGGATCGGGGACACTTTGATGCATATATCAAAAATGTAGCATGAGAGCTGTTGTTATTCTGCGTTTGAATGTTCTTTGTCGTGCTCTTCTTCTATCAAGTCTTCGCCCCAGTGGGTAACAGCTTCGCGTGCTTCGCGTTCGGCTACGACTTTGGCTTTTTTAGGTGAGAAAATCATGCGGAGCGACTGATTGTAGTTGAAGTAGTTCCATATCCAATTGAGGAAAACAATCACTTTGTTGCGTACGCCCAAGATGGAACGCAAGTGGACAACCAGCCACAAGAACCAAGCAAACCATCCCTGTATCTTTACTTTGCTGAATTCGGCTACTGCCTTGTTTCGACCTACTGTAGCCATTGAGCCCAGATTGCGATAATGGAACGGTTGCATCTTTTTGCCCTTTTCGAGCCGACAGAAATTCTTAGCTAGCAATTGGCCTTGTTGAATAGCAACTTGTGCCAGTTGAGGATGTCCTTTGGGATAGTCTTTATCAGTGGTTTGGATACATTGATCGCCAATGGCAAAGACGTCTTCCATGCCTTGTACACGATTGAATTCGTCTACCTTGATACGGTTGCCTCGTCCAAAAAATGAGCGGTCTATATTGTTGATAGTGACGCCGGCAACACCACTGACCCATATAAAGGTGCGGGTTGCTATTTCGCTTCCATCTTCGAGTACTGCTTTGTTGTCTTTATAGTCTACGACTTTCTTATTGAGTAGAATGTTTACCCCCATGCGACGAAGAAACTCTTCGGCTTTTGCCGACGACTCGGGTGACATGCCCGAAAGTACTCGATTGCTGGCTTCTATAAGGTAAATATTCATCATGCTCTTGTCCAAATCGGGATAGTCGTGAGGCAAAATGAATTTCTTCATTTCGGAGAGTACGCCCGCTACTTCGACACCTGTGGCGCCACCGCCTACGATAACTACATTGAGCAATTCCTGACGTTCCAAGTTTGTGCCACATGTGATGGAACGTTCGAGGTTGGATAGAATGGCATTCTGAAGTCCCATGGCTTCGGATACGTTTTTCATAGGAATGGCATTCTCTTCGATATGCTTATTGCCGAAGAAGTTTGTAGTGGTGCCGGCTGCGAAGACCAAATAGTCATACTCCGCCTTTCCGATGGAAGTCTGGATGATTTTCTTCTCGGGGAATACCGCTCTTACTTCTGCCATACGGAAATAAAAGTTTCGAGTACGTTGAAATATTTTACGGAAAGGAAATGAAATAGAACTCGGTTCCATGCCCGCCGAAGCAACCTGATATATTAACGGAGGGAATTGATGGTAATTGTTTTTATCCATCAGCACTACTTGTAGACCGGATTTCTTGAGTCTCTTTGCCAATTGAAGACCCCCGAATCCACCACCTACGATAATAACCCTCTTCCTGTTGCTTTTTTCAATGTTTAAACTCATATCTTTTTACCTTTTAAGTCTGTTTGGAGTTACAAAAATACATTTTTTTTTAAAAAGAATAAACAATTTAAATGGAAAATAAATGTCTGGAGGGCATATTTCTTTGTTTAAATTCCCAATCTAAGAATTTATTTACTATTTTTGCACTAATGTTTATACTATCATTATGGCAAATGTTATTCGATTAACAAAAGGCCTTGACATAAAATTGAAAGGTATTGCTGCCGAAGAATTCTTTGACGTGAAAAGTCCTGAACGCTATGCGCTCGTTCCAGATGATTATGCCGGCATAACGCCGAAAATGGTCGTCAAAGAACAGGATTATGTAAAGGCTGGCAGTGCGCTGTTTGTGGATAAGAATCATCCTGAAGTGAAATTCGTTTCGCCTGTTAGCGGCATCGTTGCTCAAATAGAACGTGGCGCACGGCGAAAAATTCTTTTTGTATTGGTTACAGCCTCCGAAACACAAGAATATGTCGATTTTGGTAGAAAGGACGTAGAGGTATTGTCTTCGGCAGAAATAAAGGAATTGATGGCAGAATCGGGTCTTTTCGCTTTCGTGCGACAAAGGCCTTATGATATTGTATCGTACCCGGAGGTAGAGCCTAGAGCTATTTTTGTCTCGGCTTTTGATACCAATCCACTGGCTCCCAACTTTGAGTATGTTTTGAAAGGTGAAGAAGATGCTTTTCAAACAGGGCTTACGGCATTGTCTAGAATTGCAAAAACATATCTGAATATCCGTTCGGCCCAATCGGCCGTCGCATTGACCGATGCCAAAAATGTAACGGTCTCCGTATTTGAAGGGCCTCATCCGGCCGGCAATGTGGGCGTTCAGATAAACCATATAGCTCCGGTGAATAAGAATGAAGTGGTGTGGACTCTTTCGGCCCAATCGGTAATCTATTTGGGTCGGTTATTTTTGGAGGGGCATACGAACTTTGTCCATGCGGTGGCTCTTACCGGATCGGAAGTAGCGCATCCTGCATACGTACGTCTGCAACTCGGGGCGCAATTGACCAATGTCTTTGCTGGGAGAGTGAGTGATGGAAAAGACCTGCGTTACATTAGCGGAAATGTATTGACCGGACGGAAAATAAGTGCTGACGGTTATCTTGGCGCTTACGACAATCAGTTGACGGTGATTCCTGAAGGCGACGAAGTGCATGAAGAATTCGGATGGATAGCACTGCGTTTGAATGATTTCAGTATGAACCGTTCGTATTTCAGCTGGCTATTTGGTGAGAAAAAACAGTATACACTCGATGCTCGTATTAAAGGGGGGCAACGCCACATGATCATGTCCGACGAATATACGAAGGTGCTTCCGATGGATATTTTGCCCGAATATTTGATAAAGGCAATTCTTGCCGGTGATATAGACAGAATGCAGGCTCTCGGCATATACGAAGTGGCTCCGGAGGATTTTGCTCTTTGTGAGTTTGTTTGTTCATCGAAGATGGAGCTTCAACGTATAGTGAGAGAAGGCTTGGATATGCTTCGAGCTGAAATGAATTAAAAGATAAAGGACGTTTAGACAATGAAAGCGATAAAAAAAATATTCGATAAAGTAAGGCCTCATTTCGAAGAAGGTGGCAATTGCCATGCTTTGCATTCGGTGTATGAGGGTATCGAATGCTTTTTGTTTGTTCCCAATACCACTTCTAAAACCGGAACTCACGTTCACGATGCCATAGACAGTAAACGCATCATGTCGTTTGTGGTCATTGCACTGATGCCTGCGATGCTTTTCGGTATGTATAATGTGGGTTATCAGCATTACTTGCACGTAGGCATTCAAGGAGATTTCTTCGATAAATTCTTTTATGGTTTTCTGGCTGTGCTTCCCAAAATAGTAGTGACCTATGTGGTAGGTCTAGGCATTGAGTTTGTTGTGGCTCAATGGAAAAAAGAAGAAATACAAGAGGGATTTTTAGTGACGGGAATGCTTATCCCGATGATTGTTCCCGTAGATTGTCCACTATGGATCATTGCAATAGCTACTGCTTTTGCCGTGATATTTGCCAAAGAGGTGTTTGGCGGTACAGGAATGAATATATTCAACGTTGCATTGGTAGCCCGAGTTTTCATGTTTTTCAGTTATCCTACCAAGATGAGCGGCGACGCTGTTTGGGTAGCTAGCAAGAGCATATTCGGATTGGGTAAGACGGTAGACGGCATGACCGCCGCCACTAGCCTGGGCATTGCCTCTACGGCTTCGACTTCGGCCGGTTGTCCGCCGTTCTCGTGGGATATGGTCACCGGATTTATTCCGGGATCCATAGGCGAAACCAGTATGATAGCCATACTGATAGGCGCTTCGATACTGCTGTGGACAGGTGTGGCCAGTTGGAAAACGATGCTTTCGGTGTTTCTAGGCGGTGCTTTGATGGCATGGATATTCAATCTCTGTGGACCGCATACGGCAATGGCTCACATGCCTTGGTATGAACATTTGGCGCTGGGTGGATTTTGCTTTGGAGCTGTATTTATGGCAACCGATCCGGTGACTTCGGCACGAACCGAGACTGGAAAATATATATATGGTTTCTTGATCGGAGTACTGGCTATTTTCATCAGAGTTTTGAATCCCGGCTTTCCGGAAGGAATGATGTTTGCCATACTCTTTATGGATATATTTGCTCCGCTGATAGACTACTTTGTGGTGCAACACAATATAAGCCGCAGGGCGAAACGAGTGACGAAAACGACCATTAATTCCGATGAATAATGAAAAAGAGGGATACAAATAGTAATTCATATACACTCATTTATGCTTCGGTAATTGTTGTCGTTGTGGCGTTTCTGCTGGCGTTTACAAACATCGTATTAAGATCGCATCAGAATAGAAACATAGAGCTCGATACTAAAAGACAAATTCTTGCTGCGTTGAATATCAGCGACGTGAAGGATGTTGAAGCGTCCTATAATAGATATGTCAAGCTGGATATGTTGCTGCAACTTGACGGAACGCTGGTAGTGAATAGTGGGAGCTTCTCTTCGAACTATAGCACTGAATTCTCTAAAAACCGTTTTCACATTTTTCAATGTGACGTGAATGGACACACCAAGTATGTCTTTCCGTTGGATGGTGTCGGGCTATGGGGGCCTATATGGGGATATGTAGCTCTGAATGATGATCGCAATACGGTATATGGAGCCTACTTTTCGCATCAAAGCGAGACACCCGGACTGGGAGCAGAGATAGCTTCGCCACAGTTTCAAGGTGAATTTAAGAGAATGGAAGTAATGAAAGACGGCAAAGTAGGGCTTTCGGTGGTGAAATACGGTAAAATTGTTGATAAAAAATATGAAGTGGATGGCATTTCGGGTGGTACTATTACTTCGAAAGGGGTAGATGCCATGCTTAAGAAATGCTTGAGTAATTACATCGTCTTTTTTACTAATCAATAAGGAGGATAATGACTGATGAGTGAACTGTTTTCAAAAAAAAATAAAGATGCATTCTCCATCCCATTGGGTAAAAACAACCCGATAACCGTTCAGGTATTGGGCATCTGTTCGGCACTTGCCGTAACTGCCAAATTGGCTCCGGCAATTGTAATGGGACTTTCTGTGACGGTAATTGTAGCTTTTGCCAACGTGATAATATCGTTGATGAGAGATACCATTCCAACTCGAATACGAATCATTGTGCAATTGGTGGTAGTGGCGACTTTGGTCACTATTGTGAGTGAAGTGCTGAAAGCTTTTGCCTATGATGTAAGTGTTCAGCTTTCGGTCTATGTGGGGCTGATCATCACGAACTGTATTCTGATGGGGCGGCTCGAAGCCTTTGCCATGAGCAACGGACCGTGGGAATCTTTCTTGGATGGAATGGGCAATGGGCTTGGCTATGCCAAGATATTGATCATAGTGGCCTTTGTACGCGAATTGTTTGGATCAGGTACGTTGCTGGGGTACAATATATTGAACTATGAATGTATTAAAAGCACCGGTTATCTAAACAATGGATTGATGCTGATGCCACCCATGGCACTTATCATTATAGCCTGTATTGTGTGGTATCAACGCAGTAGAGATAAAGAACTTCAAGAAAATAGTTAATAAGAAAAATCATGATGGAACATTTATTCAGCCTTTTTATCCGTTCGATCTTTGTAGACAACATGATCTTTGCATTCTTTCTGGGAATGTGCTCTTATCTGGCTGTTTCGAAGAATCTGAAAACGGCAATAGGGCTAGGTGTGGCAGTCACTTTCGTATTGGTGGTGACATTGCCCGTAAACTATATATTACAGACCAAGGTACTGGATGCGAATGGAATATTCGGCATAGATTTGAGTTTCTTGAGTTTTATACTGTTCATTGCTGTTATCGCTGCTATAACGCAATTGGTAGAGATGGCGGTAGAGAAATTCAGTCCTTCACTTTATAATTCGCTCGGTATCTTTTTGCCTCTTATTGCAGTGAATTGCGCCATTATGGGAGCATCGCTATTCATGCAGCAACGTATTACCAAATCGCCTGCCGACCCTCAAGCTATAACGAGTGTGACCGATTCGATCGTATATGCATTGGGATCTGGAGTGGGGTGGATGTTTGCAATAGTGGGGCTAGCTGCTGTTCGTGAAAAAATGGCTTATTCGGATGTTCCGGCACCACTGCGTGGGCTTGGAATAACGTTCATTACTGTGGGGTTGATGGCTATGGCTTTCATGTGTTTCTCCGGTTTGAAGTTGTAGGCTAACGATTAATATATTGAATGATGTTTAGACTAATATTTGCAAGTGTCAGTGTCTTTCTGGTAGTTATACTACTGCTTGTCATTCTGTTGCTGATAGCGAAGAAATATCTTTCTCCGTCGGGTGTAGTTAGAATATCCATTAATAATGGTAAAAAGAAATTTGATGTTCAGCCGGGAAGCAGTCTGCTCTCTACTCTGGCCGAAAACAATGTATATCTTTCGTCGGCTTGTGGCGGAAAAGGATCGTGCGCCCAGTGCCGTTGCCAAGTGATTGAAGGGGGAGGAGAGATTCTTCCTACGGAGAAAATACACTTCACTCGCAAAGAACAAAATGACTTCTGGCGATTGGGTTGCCAAGTCAAAGTGAAGCAAAATATACAAATACAAGTTCCCGAATTCATTTTGGGAGTGAAGAGGATGGAGTGCGAAGTTGTCTCTAATAGAAATGTGGCTTCGTTTATAAAGGAATTTGTAGTTAGGCTGCCGGAGAATCTTCACATGGATTTCGTGCCGGGAAGTTATTGTCAGATAGATATACCCGAATACAACCTGAAGTATCTCGATCTTGCGATTGATGAAGCCTTCAGGGATGATTGGGAGCATTTTAAGATGTATGGATTGAACGTAATGAATACCGAGAAGACTACTCGCGCTTATTCGATGGCAAACTATCCGGCAGAAGGAGACTATATTATGCTGAATGTGCGCATTGCAACTCCTCCATTTGATAAAGTGCATGGAGGCTTTATGAAGGTGAGTCCCGGCATCGCTTCTTCTTATCTCTTTTCATTAAATCCTGGCGATAAGGTGAATATCAGTGGGCCGTATGGCGATTTTCATCCGATATTAGACACAAAGAACGAAATGTTGTACATTGGCGGAGGTGTAGGTATGGCTCCTTTGAGAGCTCATATTTTGCATCTGTTGAAAACGTTGAATGTTCGCGATCGAAAGATCTCTTATTGGTATGGTGCTCGTTCGACAGCCGATATCTTTTACGAAGATGATTTTCGCGCATTGGAAAAAGAGTATTCTAATTTCTCTTTTCACATTGCGTTGAGTGACCCTCGTCCCGACGAACAGTGGACGGGATATACCGGATTCATTCATCAGGTGATATACGACCATTACTTAAAGGATTGCGATGCTCCTGAAGACATCGAATATTATATGTGCGGACCTGGCCCGATGAGTGCTGCTGTAGAAGACATGCTTTACGATTTGGGAGTTCCGTCGAAAAACTTAATGTATGACAACTTTGGATAAAGATAAAGAAGAAATATTGGCGTCTGCGCTATTAAATCTTAAAATAGAAGCGTTGAATGAGATGCAGCAGACTGCATTATCTCACTCTTCGATCGATCAGAATATCGTATTATTGTCACCTACGGGGACGGGTAAAACAATAGCTTTCTTGTTGCCCCTCATTAATAATATGAGTGGCGACAGTATGGCTGTTCAGTCGTTAATTTTAGTTCCGTCTCGCGAATTGGCTTTACAGATAGCTGGAGTATTTACTGCGATGAACACTCCTTGGAAGTGCTGCTGTTGCTACGGTGGGCACTCTATGAGTGAAGAACGTAAGGTCTTGTCGACTATGCACCCGGCTGTTGTAATAGGAACGCCTGGAAGAATAACTGATCATCTATCTAAGGGGACAATCTTGACTGACAGTATCGAATATCTTGTGATAGACGAATTCGATAAATCGTTGGAATATGGTTTTCAAGAAGAGATGGAAATGATTATCGGACAGTTGCACCATCTCAAGAAGCGTATATTGGCCTCGGCTACCGATACAGAGGAAATACCGAATTTTGTGGAAATGAGCCATACGGTACGTCTGGACTTTCTGAAAGAAAATGCAGATATCGGTTCGCGTATCCGACTCATGAAGGTGCTTTCGCCCGAGAAAGATAAGATAAATACACTTTATCGTTTGCTGTGTCATTTGAAAAACAGTTCCAGTATCGTATTCTGTAATCATCGTGAAGCTGTAGATAGAGTGAGCAATCTATTGCGCGAATTGGGCTTTCCAAACGAGCGATATCATGGTGGTATGGAACAGGCCGATAGAGAACGTTCTCTTTATAAGTTTCGTAGTGGAAGCGCTTTTGTGCTGATCTCTACAGATCTTGCATCCAGAGGATTGGATATACCCGATGTGGCACATATCATTCATTATCATTTGCCGGTGAATGAAGAAACTTATACCCATCGTAATGGTCGAACAGCAAGGTGGAATACTACCGGAGAATCTTTTTTGATCTTGAATGAAGCAGAAGTTCAGCCCGAATATTTGGATCAAGAACTACCGGTGTACCAAATGGACGAACAAACGCCAGCTCCTCCTAAAGCTATCTGGACTACGTTGTACATAGGCAAGGGTAAGAAAGATAAAATAAGTAAAGGAGACGTAGCAGGCTTCTTATATAAAAAAGGGCAAATGCAAAGTAAAGATATAGGTGCTATTGACGTGAAAGAGCATTGTACGTACGTTTCTGTCAGACAAAATAGAGTGAAACACTTAATCCAATTGGTACAAAGTGAAAAGATAAAAGGGATTAAGACGATAATTGAAGAATCAAAATGATAGATAATTTTTTATAATTACATTAATATCCGCTTCTTATTTCTGCTTTTATTAAGTTTTTCGTGGTGATATGTAATAGAATGAAACTTGAAATTTCGATTCATATTATTTTCAAGATAAAAGACTTGTCGGACGGAAAAATATTCGTAAATTCGCAGAAACTTTAAAGAGAATATTAAACCTAAACAATTTTTTTCAAATGAAAAAGCATAATTTTAATGCAGGACCTTCAATACTTCCTCGCGAAGTGATCGAACAGACAGCTCAGGCTATTTTAGATTTTAATGGATCAGGTTTATCATTGATGGAAATCAGCCATCGCGCAAAAGATTTTCAACCGGTTGTTGATGAAGTTGAAGCTCTCTTCAAAGAGATTCTTGAGATTCCTGATGGATATAAGGTTTTGTTCCTTGGCGGTGGTGCAAGTCTTGAATTCTGTATGATACCTTACAACTTTTTGATTAAGAAAGCTGCTTATTTGAATACAGGTGTATGGGCTAAAAAGGCTATGAAAGAAGCGAAAAACTTTGGCGACGTTGTTGAAGTGGCATCTTCTGCTGATGATAATTACATCTATATTCCAAAGGATTATGCCGTTCCTGCTGATGCTGATTATTTCCATATTACAACCAACAATACAATTTATGGTACGGAATTAAAAAAGGATCCCAATTCTCCTATTCCATTGATTGGAGATATGTCTTCGGATATTTTTTCTCGCCCTGTCGACGTGGCTAAATACGATTGTATCTATGGTGGCGCTCAAAAGAATTTGGCAATGGCAGGCGTAACGTTTGTTATTGTAAAAGAAGATAAACTAGGAAAGGCTCCTCGTACAATACCTACTATGCTTGATTATCGTACCCATGTAGAAAAGGGTTCGATGTTCAATACTCCTCCTGTAGTACCTATATACTCTGCATTGTTAACATTGCGTTGGATCAAAGCGCAGGGCGGTGTGAAAGAAATGGATCGCCGTGCTCAAGAAAAGGCTGACATGCTTTACAATGAAATAGACCGTAATAAGTTATTTATAGGTACGGTAAAAGAAGAAGATCGTTCTCGTATGAATATATGTTTCGTAATGAAACCCGAATATGCTGAACTTGAAAAGGAATTCATGGAATTCGCTACTTCTAAAGGAATGATCGGTATTAAAGGGCATCGTTCAGTTGGAGGTTTCCGTGCTTCTTGCTATAATGCAATGCCGAAAGAAAGCGTTCAGGCTTTGATCGATTGCATGCAGGAATTTGAGAATAAACATTAAAATCAATTCTCTGACTGTTGCAATATAATATAATAGTGATGGATGGCTTATACTAGCTTTTCATCACTATATTTCTTCCTAAGTATTTCAATCCTTTAAATTTCTATAGAAATGACAAAAATATTGGTCGCAACTCAAAAACCTTTTGCAAAAGTTGCTGTTGACGGTATTCGTACCGAAATTGAAAACGCCGGTTTCCAATTTGAATTACTTGAAAAGTATACAGAGAAAAAACAATTGCTTGACGCTGTAAAAGATGTCGACGCTATTATTATCCGTAGCGATAAAATAGATAATGAAGTCTTTGATGCAGCCAAATCGTTGAAAATAGTAGTGCGTGCCGGTGCCGGTTACGACAATGTAGATTTAGACGCTGCTACAGCACACAATGTTTGCGTAATGAATACACCGGGACAGAATTCGAACGCTGTTGCCGAACTTGCATTGGGCTTGCTAGTATTTGCTGTTCGCAATTTTTACAATGGAACTTCGGGTACTGAACTGAAAGATAAAAAACTAGGAATCCTTGCGTTTGGAAACGTAGGTCGCAATGTAGCACGCGTTGCAAAAGGTTTTGGAATGGAAGTCTATGCATACGATGCCTTCTGCCCTAAAGCTGCAATTGAAGAAGCTGGTGTTCATGCTGTAGATTCTAATGAAGCATTGTTTGAAATGTGCGATGTCGTTTCTCTACATATCCCTGCTACGGCAGAAACCAAACAATCAATCAATTACGCTTTGGTCAATAAAATGCCTAAAGGTGGAGTCTTGTTGAATACGGCTCGCAAAGAGGTAATCAATGAAGATGAATTGATGAAATTGATGCAAGAACGTACTGATTTGAAATATGTTACCGATATCATGCCCGATCAGAACGATAAATTTATCGAACTATTTGCAGGACGTTATTTCTCAACTCCTAAGAAAATGGGCGCCCAGACTGCTGAAGCTAATATCAATGCCGGTATTGCTGCTGCAAAACAAATTGTAAGCTTTGTCAAAGACGGGTGTGAGAGATTTAGAGTAAATAAGTAAAATCATCTTTTGAATAAATCGTATAATGGCAACAATAAAACCATTTAAAGGTATTCGTCCTCCCCAAGAGTTGGTAGAGAAAGTAGCTTCTCGTCCTTACGATGTATTGAACTCGGAAGAAGCTCGTGAAGAAGCTAAAGGCAATGAAATGTCTTTGTATCATATCATCAAACCCGAAATAGACTTCCCCGAGGGAACTTGCGAAAATGATCCTTGTGTGTATGCCAAGGCTGCCGAGAATTTCCAGAAGTTTCAAGAGAAGGGATGGTTGCTTCAAGATAACAAGGAATGTTACTATATCTATGCCCAAACCATGAATGGAAAGACACAGTATGGGTTGGTAGTTGGCGCTTATGTTCCTGATTATTTGAATGGCGTTATCAAGAAACACGAACTTACTCGTAAAGATAAGGAAGAGGATCGAATGAAACATGTTCGCATTAATAATGCGAATATTGAACCGGTGTTTTTTGCTTATCCCGATGATAAAGTTCTTGATGAATTGGTTCTGAAATATACGGTACATGCTCCTGTTTATGACTTTGTTGCTCCCGACGACGGCTTTGGGCATCAATTCTGGATCATTGACAATGACGATGATATTGCGACTATAACAGCAGAATTTGTCAAAATGTCGTCATTATATATTGCAGACGGTCATCATCGCTCTGCAGCTGCAGCACTGGTCGGAGCAGAAAAGGCAAAGCAAAATCCTCATCATACAGGCAAAGAAGAATATAACTACTTCATGGCTGTTTGTTTTCCTGCTACTCAGCTGACGGTGATTGACTACAACAGAGTTGTAAAAGATCTGAATAGCCTTACTTCCGAACAGTTTATCCAAGCCCTGAGTCAAAACTTTACTGTAGAAGAGAAAGGTATGGACTTATACAAACCGAATGCTCTGCACAATTTTTCATTGTATCTTGATGGGAGATGGTATAGCCTTACAGCGAAGTCCAATACATACGATAATAGTGACCCTATCGGAGTTCTTGATGTTTCGGTCTCTTCTAAGTACATTTTGGATGATATTCTTAATATCAAAGACCTGCGTACGGACAAACGTATCGACTTTGTAGGCGGTATTCGCGGTTTAGGCGAACTGAAATCGCGTGTCGATAGCGGTGAAATGAGAATGGCATTGGCACTTTATCCTGTAACGATGAAACAGATTATGGATATTGCCAATACAGGAAACATTATGCCTCCCAAGGCTACTTGGTTTGAGCCGAAGCTCCGTTCTGGATTAATTATTCACAAACTGTCATAGGTTCAGATCATATACTTTCATTATTGGAAGTACATCTTATATATAATGCCTTCGCTACATGTATTGTAGTGAAGGTCTTTTTTTCTGAAGTTAACTCATTTGAGCACTTTCTTTCGATTAAAAATTAAAATTTCTATACCATTTAATTTCAGAAATCAAAAGATATAACTATCTTTGCGCTACTAAAACATGCGGTAGTAGCTCAGTTGGTAGAGCATCAGCTTCCCAAGCTGAGGGTCACGAGTTCGAATCTCGCTTACCGCTCACTCTGAAAATCAAGCAGTTACGATAAAAAGTAGCTGCTTTTTTTGTTACCTTTTCTTAAAAAATATTGCATATTTGCACTTATTTATACTTATTTTCTACATTTGCCATGACAAATCCATGACAAAAATGAATATAAGATTAGAAATTAGGAACTATAAAGGAAAGAATGGTTATCCCATTCGGTTGACAGTATATTATAATGACAGGTTGTATTCTATTAATACGGGCATATTTACTCCTGATCCGAAGAGCTTTGTTGATGGTGTTTTGTCAAAGAGCGTACCCAACAGTAAGATTAAGAATTTAAAGCTTAGTGAAATTCGAAATGCCGTCGAAAGATATACGATCGATTATAATCCTCGTCCGGGTAAAGATGTGGCTTTTGAGAAAAGAATACTGGAGATTGTAACGGGTAGAAAGCAACTGGAAAGGAGATTCATCGATTATCTCGATGAATTCGTTTCCCTAAAAAGTAATGAGGGTACCAAATCCGTTTATGGTACGACACGAAATAAGATAGTTGAGTTTGATAGAAATTGTACTTTTGATACAATGGACCGTAAGTGGCTGACTTCATTCGAAAATTGGATGGCTGAGACGATGAAGATAAATGCGTATGCCATTCATCTAAGAAATATCAGAGCGGTTTTCAATTATGCGATAGATGAAGAGTTTACAACCTTATATCCTTTCAGAAAGTTCCAGATAAGAAAGGAAGAGACTAGAAAGCGCGCTCTCAATGTGGAGCAATTAAGAACACTTAGAGATTATCCAGTGGAAAAGCACCAAGAAAGATATCGGGATATGTTTATACTTATGGTATATCTGATAGGAATAAATGCCGCAGACTTGTTCCGTTTGAAGGAAGTAACATCAGAGGGGAGGATTGAATATTACAGGGCCAAAACACATAAGTTCTATTCGATCAAAGTTGAGCCGGAGGCAATGGATATTATAAATAAATATCGTGGGCAGGAATATCTGCTAAACATCATGGATGATTATTCGAACTATAAGGATTTCCTTCATCGAATGGATATCGCTTTGAAGCAGATAGGAGAAGTCGAAAGAATAGGGCGCGGAGGAAAAAAATGCAGGACTCCGCTTTTTCCGGCTTTATCTTCATATTGGAGCCGGCATACGTGGGCAACTTTTGCTGCGGCATTGGATACACCAAAAGAAACCATTTCGGCCGCGCTTGGCCACAACATCGGAAGTGATGTGACATCCATTTATATAAAGTTTGATTTGAAGAAGGTGGATGATGCAAATAGGAGAGTGATTGATTATATGAATGAAAACACCGATCAACAACCTTGAAAGTTGAGACCGGTGTTTATTTCACTCAAATTTGTCGCAAAGATATGAAGAAAAATCAAGCGATCGCACATATATTGCTTTTATATAAAACGACGCAGCAAAAAAAATATATGATTTCAAAAGAAACTTTTGGTGATTCGAAGGAAATCAAATACTTTTGCTACAGAACTGTTTTGGAAAGCAAGATGCAAAACCCTATGAAGCATATTGTCGCTAAATCGTTACAATAAAATACTTCTCCTTACTTGTGGTTTGATAATCAATAGAATATATATTCTATTGTCTTTATATTTAACATTAAACATTTCTGCCTGCGCAAGTGGAACATTAGTTTATAGTTTTATATCATCAGGTGAAATAAAGATAAATAATTATATGTCAAGACTAAAAAGCGCTCTGTTAGGTTATTATATTCCATCATTCTTTGAAATGCATGTGAATACAACCCAGGAGGATATGACCATAAATCATCTTCCTCTGAATGATATGATTACTCTATTCCACGAATATATACATTTTCTACAAGATTTTACAACATATTATGGTTTGAACGGTATTTATATTCATAGTGAATATCTTCATAGTGTTGTCACAAGACTGTATGCACTACATCGTAATGATGTTAAGGTGCCATTTGAGATAAAGGATAATACAGACAAGGTGTTACTCAACAGGGAGATAAGAAATTTTACGCTTGGGGATGATAGCGGAATAAGTAATTTCAATATTATTGATATTCAAGAAGCAGTTGATGATCTAACAAATCCAGAGGCGTCATTGTCATCTATTCCTAATGTTATACTCTCTTCCGATAATGACAATATGGTCGTTTTTGGGGCTATGGCTATAATGGAAAGTATGGCTTATATAATGGAACGTCTCTGTTCTCCAGATTATTCTGTGAAATCACCTGATTTTCCGTATATGGCAGCAGAGAAGGTTGCGGACTATTATGTCTCTGACTTTAGCAATGACCTCCTTATGGTACTTGCTCTTTGCGATATGAGTCTGATGACTTCAAATCCTGGTTTTTATTTTGTAGATGTTATGAAGAACATACGAGATGGCAATTTATCCTTTAAAACTCCTGAAGAAATATATGATCACTTCTATTCGCAGGAAGTTTCTCATATTGATGGAAGACAAGGTTCTTTCCTTGCTAGTTATAAAGAGCTATTGGAGTGTGTGGAGAAACAAATGAAGTCATATTTGCGAGACATGTCTGTAGCAAAACAATACTATGAGTGGATTGATAGGCTGGTTGCTTTCGCTATAGATTGGCGCGAAAACGACAGGTGTTTTTTGCTTAAAATGGCTAGCAACCATCTGCCCCAAAATGGATGTTTTGGTAAAGCAGTACGTGATGTTGGTACGCCTCTGATAAGTAATAACAATCCAGGCAAATACTATAAGGTTATTCCTTATGGAATTGGTTTAGAAATGGATGTAGAGTACTTTAAGGTGTTCTATGAGATAGAGAAGGTTTTTGAATATGCATCTACAGAATGTTCATTGTATGAATGGTGCACTAGATCGCCAAATGCGACTCCTAACGAATACTGTAAAAGTGCTCCTTGGAGAAACTGTAACGAACAAAAATTATGTCCGTTCGCATTAGTCTGGAAACATTGGAATCTCAGTACAATAATCCCTAAGAAATAAGTGGTAAGATGAAAAATAGTGATTTGGAATGAAACCTGTAGGGTTTATGAAATTTTATCTCTAGCAAAAAAATGATTCTCAATATTAGCTTCACAAGAATAAAATGCAACTTGCCAGAAAACATTAAAAATACACACGTGCTTTTCCTGTTTGGGTGGAATGTAATAGGCAAGAGAAGTAATTTTTTGGCTGTGAGAGTATCCTTTTATAGTATAAGTACAAAAGGAATAGGGCTTATCTGAAAATGTGTTCTCTCTATTTATGTAGTGAACTTTTTTCAGACAGAAAATTTTGGTGATTTTAAGGAAAAAAAATATCTTTGTAGCAGAGTTGTTTGAAAAGTATGTGTGTAATCTAGGTGAGGTAATTTTGTCGCTAAATATTAACAGTAAAATACGAATATCTTTTTTATCCTTTTTATAGGATAAAAAAGATATTTATAAAGCTAAAAACAGCTATATGTAACAAATTAATGTACATCTAAAGATTGATGAGCACTGAATAATAAATAAAATTGACTAAATATATTCTTAATATATGGCTAAACAGAGGAAAAAACAATTAGTAAAGCCAATGGAACCCCAAGCTTTGGTCGCTATTTCATATAATAATATTTATAATGATAATCAAGGTGATGTGAATAGTTTAATTGCAGAAATTCCTACAATTGTATTGCTGAAATATGTACTTACGCAGCAATTGGGTGTGCATTTTTCTATGGATGCTTATAGACCTCGGTATACTGCTATTAATAAGCTATGCCAATCACTTTCAAAACCAGAAAAGAGTAGATTAAGAACTTTTTTGTGTGCCTATCCCCAAAAGGCCCTACTTCTCAATACTGAATCTACTCTCCAATTATGTTATGAATCTATTCGGAATTATGTGTCAATTGAAGATTTTGATGATGATGATATAGAACCAAATCAAGAAGAATTGAGAAATATATATAAGGCATATCTGAAATGTAATGAAGAGTGGACAGAGAAAACTCGGATATACGACGATCCAGTGGATACATTAATAATGATTGATGTACCAAACGTAGAGTTTAAATTTCATAAAGATTTTAAATCTGCCGTATATAAGGCTATGCATTTTTTTAATTTTTGTGAGAAAGATTCTATTTTCAGCGGGTATCTTACTGCTTTATGTAATGATTTAGGAGTTCATGATTGGCGTGAGTACATTCAAATTTTAATTTGTTTCTTTCAATCCTCTATTAAATCTCCGTTTGTACATTTTGATGATAGCGATGAAAGAATTGATGTCTTTTTTGATCAATTTACCATTGAATTAGACACTATAAAAACTTTTAGTGATTGGAATCATAAAGAGCCATTAAAATATTTAAGAGACCATTTCATTCTTCGCATTTCTCGAAAAAACCTTCTTGTTCTCTCTCCAGACTTCGTAGTGGATAAAATATATCAAGGTTTAAAATTTATGATGTATAATTCCATCGAAAAACATAATTTTAATAGTCCCCAAGGAAGACCATTTAAGGATTTCGGCACATTCACTGGTCTCTTGGGAAATGTGTTCTCTGAAGAAAATTTAATCGGATCTATTTTAGAGAAATCTTTGAAAGATAAAGTTGATAAATTTCTCTCAAAGAGGGAACTAAAAAATCAAGGGATTATTGGAGAAACCGATTTTTATATTAGAATTGGGAGAGATTTAATTATGATTGAATATAAGGATGTCATGATCAGTGATGATATTAAAAACAGTGGGGATATAGAACAAATTAAGAATATAATTTTGGATAGGATCTGTAAATATGAGCCTAAGAGGAAAAAAGGCTTCGGTCAACTTTTGGAGAACTTTAGCAAATTAATTGCAGGAAGCTATAATAAACTTGATGCGGAAAGCATTCATGTAAATCGTCTATTCCCCGTGATAGTAACTACAGATCCATCTTTCTCATCAATCGGGGTTAATGCTGTAGTGATCAAAAAAGCTGCCGAAATCATTGAAAATAATAGAATTAATTTTGGAGAACGTTTTATCAGTATCCCTATCATCGTGGATTTAGACACTATAATAAATATTTCATATGCACTTCATCAAGGTTCACTCAATATAATCAGATTGCTTGACTCTTATTTAATTGAAAATAAGAAAAACCTACTTCCGTTTAAGACCTATGTTTGGGAAAAGGTTATTCGGGAGAATCAAGTGTCATCAGAAGAAAGCAAATTTTTATTCAACGATATGTTCTGCACTGAATCTTAATAAAGTTAATAGAGATATTCGCATTCGTAACAATCGTTAGGGTTGCTACGCAAAACACAGCAAATAGATACAATCTGGCTTTTATTAAATTGTTATCAATACCATTTTCCCCTTCTTTAATATCTGATAATCAGTGAAATATAAATTCCTGTTGTCTTTGAAACGACAACAGGAATTTATAGTAATCAAAAATTGAGATATTTCTTATATTCTAGTTACTAGGATTAACCCCTGTATTACTACTGGAGGTGGAATCTATTGTGATATTTTCTCCAGTCCCCATATTTGTATTATCTGTACTGACATTTATGCCATTATTGGTTGAGTTGTCTTTTACTTTAATGGTTATGGTTGTTAGTACGTTACGTTTAAAAGCCACATTTTGTATCGCTAGTGGCACTACTGCTCCATCTGATTTTACCCAATTGAATGATAGCGCTAAAGTTTCAGAATAATCGTCTTGTGTCCATGTCAAATCTTTATTATATGCATTATTTAAAGTATAAATATCCTCTATGGAGGTGTTTGGATATTCTATTGCCATTGACGGAGCTCTTGGAATTGAAACAGTAATTTTACCTTCTGTCAGTCCATCAGCTATAACCTTGAGCCCGAATGATACTCGCTTCATATTAATTGATACTGATCCATTGTCGGAAGGGGTAAAATCTGTTGTTTCTCCATAATATCTATCAATATTAGGGTGATCATATAATATACCATCCACTTGCGTTGCATCACCACTGCTTATATATGTAATGTAATTGGATGAATTAGTGACAAAACTTGTAGAAATTTTTAGGAAACTTGAGCTATTGTCATAAAATGGACAACTATAAGTACCGTCGTTATATTTTTGTATTTTAGTCTTTCCATCCACTAACATTGTACACGCAAATTTGTATTTATATCCCTGAAGTAGTTGGATTGTTAAATTTGAGATATTGTCGAATAATCCATATGCATATGGCTTGTAGTTATTATCCGATAGGGGCGATGAATACACCTGAATTCCGTATAAGTTATTATTGGATTCAGCTCGCGATAAAGGTGAATTTGATATTCCGGTTATTTCACCTGATAGATCCAAAGAAATCGTATATTCTTTTGTTTCAGTAGGAGTTGAATTTTCTTCGCTGTTTTTTGAACAACTATAAAAACACAGCGAAATTAATAATGTAAAAACTAATTTTTTCATGATGATTTTATTTTTGTTAATTCTGATTTTTTCTAGATATTTATTGTGGATTTTTTCCGTATTCCATAAATGCACTATGGATTTTACCTGTCCATGTGTCTTTATATAAACCGTATTCACTATTACCTATTGGTTTGTATCTTCCATTTAAGGCGAATAGGTAAAGCATACATGCGAGATATATCGTAATAATCGTTATAATTGATTTATTAATAATACTGTTTATGGTTTTTGCCTTTTTCATAGATTTAAATAAGTTGTACAATTTCTCTCCAAGAGTCTTTGTTTGAAATTCATTTTTCTCGTTCATAATATCATGATAGGATTTTTTAAATATTAATCTGTTAGCCATTAGTCCCTTTGCTTCTGTCTTATCATTCAAGATGTTATTTCTTGTTTTAGAATCACAATCTCCTTTGTGTGTAAACACATTTGTTGTTCTTTTTTTATTCCGTTTCTTGATCCACTGTTTGAAAAATAATATTACTAGTAAAATACTAACAATAATCATTACCATTCTGGCTTTATTTTCTATCGTTTGGCCAATGGGCTGTACAGATTTCAATGGAGCGTTTATAGGTGCCGGCGCAGAGTAAGAGATTGTAAATGGTCGATAGCCCTGCTTAATCGCTTCTTCAACCTCTCCAGCTGGAAGTAGCCCGCTTTGTCCGTGCTTATCAACCATTCTCATTTGATCTTTCGGATACAGTCTCGCATAATCGTTGGCTCTTCCATCGTATTCGGCTTTGTCTACAGTATGGCTTTTGCCTTGTTCATCGAAAAATTGATATTTAATCTTGTTATCGTTTGCTTCCATATTTTTAGCGGCTGGGCAATAGGGAAAAGCTGACATACTAGATAATAATAGACTAATGAGTATAATGGTTTTTTTTATAGAGATTTCTTTTAAAATTTTATATCTAATATCGAAACATGCAGGACGAAGTAGCCAAACAATGTCGAAACTAGAAACCATAATATAATCCCCCCTAGTATTGAATATATAATAATAGATACTATTTTATTTTAGTCTTAATTGTCCAACAACAAGTGCAAATAGTCTGATATTAGTCTTGGCTATTTCAAAATCGGGATACTCTTCATAGTTGTAAGAGTGGCAACGAACTTTTTCACCGGCATCATAAATCTTTTTTATTACAACGCCTTGGTCGGTATCAAGTACATGTATTTGCCCCCATTGTATGAATTGTTTCTCATTGATTCTAAGGCAAGCTACTTCATCTCCCGAATGAAATTCAGGTTCCATACTATTACCTTTTATAGTAATTGTAAAATCGTACTTTGGAAAAGCTGATATTATAGGAATTTGTTCACATTGATATTCAACAACTCCACCAATAGATTCTGCAAGTGTTCCTGCTGCTGCATCGTATGGAATGCGTGGGCGAGTCTCCGTCTTTGCTACTGAGCTCGATTTTATCATTTCTCCTTCTCCTGTAATGAGCCACTCAAGATTTAGGTCGGGATATAAATTTATTATATCTTCTATTGTTTCAAGAGAAAAGTTTTTAGTGCTATTTAAATAGCCATTACTTTTTCCTATTGATTCAAGAAACTTATATAAAGGAATACCTTTTCTCTTTAAATAGTTTTTTATATTATTAGTCGTTTCCATTATTTTGGTAATTTATAGTTTTACTATATATTTGCACTAACTAAATTTATTTTATTATGAAGAAAAATCATCATGAAACAATGCTCGAAAAAGCAAATAAGCTATTAGTAACGCTACCAGAAGACAGCCCCCTACGAGAAACAATATTAATTTGGAAGAAGGAACGTATGATAGCAATCCTATCATCAGTGATAACAGTGTTAGCACTGCTTGCAGAAGTGATACTTTTTGCTTTTTTACCGCGACCTTCTTAAAAGTCCTATCTAGCTCTTTATCTTTTTCATTTTGTTTATTAGTGGATTCTATGCCACTAAAACCACCGCTTTCCGCTAATGATATACCACGTTCATTTAGTGTATATTTAAACCATGTTCCATCGTCCGTTTTAGAATCAAGCGTACCATACAATACAAGAGTATTATTTATTTTATATAAATAGCCAAAGCGGTATCCTTCCAAACCACTTTGGTTAAATTGTATTGCGCCACCTCTATGATAAGCTGCTAATATTAGATTTTCAGCATCTTTCTTATAATCTTCCACAACTATCTATCTATTAATAAAATAATAAAATATTTTATTTAGAACAAATCTAAATATAACAGTTTAGCTATAATTATTTTTGTATTATTATAGTTAAGCTATATATTTGCATTGTCGATTGTTGAAAGCAATACTCAACATCGAAAGTCTTTCAACAATTAGGCAAAGTTAGGAAATAGAATTTTAAAAACAAATAAAATGAGAAAAGATAAGTACGTTGGCGTGAAAATATCTGAACTGATGAAACAGTTTGGTACAACGAGGCCCACTGTTGTATGTGCTTTGCGTGGAATAACGGATAGTGTTTTGGCGGATAATATTCGACATGAAGCTCAGAAAAGAACAGACGATTATTTGAGACGGCTCGGCTATACAAAAAAGTCGAAGGCATAATGTATTTGTAATCATAAAAGAAGTATTTATGAAAAAGTATAAAGAACTCGCTTATGCAATGTTGGCAATAGTCGCATTAATGTTCCTCATCGGAATAGCAGGACGTAGCGATTATTACGAATATGTAAGCTCTCATCTTCCTAGAAAGACTTACGAAGAAATATCAAGGAAAATAGGTTCTACCAATGGTGATGAAGTTGCAAAATACTATTTAGATAATTATGAGAAGAAAAACGTTAGGTAAAGTTGAAGAAATTTCAAAAGTATGGCTTTCGAAAGATGAAGCTTGTGCCTATCTTGGAGTTACGCAACGATTCCTTCAAAGACTTAGAGACGATGCTCTCATTCCTTTCTACAAATTTGGTTCGAAAATGCTTTGGTATAAGAAATCCGATTTGGACGATTTTGTAAGATCCAAAAGGATTATTTAAAATATTTCTTCGTTAGCTCAGTGGTAGAGTATCCGGAAATTTGATTAGGACGGAAAGTCACGGGTTCGAATCCCGTACGAAGAGCAAATGATGTTTGACGCGGAAGCTGCGAGACGTGAGGAAATGCACTCTTAAACAATAAATAGCAGAAGGCGAGTTAATCGTAACACCGGTTCGACCAGGAACGAGACGTATATGTTCAACAAATGTCATATAGTTATTCATGGAATTTAAATTGAGATTAAGTTTTCAATACTATATATAATCCCGTAGCATGCAAATGCTGTTAAGCTCGAAATATCGGAACGGGCACGGGAACGATGTTTTAAGTCTAATTGAATACCATTTGGATATTCTGCTTGTGAAAGTCGAATATCCTTAAATCGATTATTAAGCATTAATCCATATAATTTTCTGTATTACTATCTTATTCAATAAATGGTGGTCTGTGAAGATAGCCATTTTATTTTGCTCATAGTATTAAATTTTTCCTTTCCGTTTCGTCGTTCTGGGTATGGGTGCTATCACTTACAGGATATGATACTTGCGGAAGGGGTTTTTATTGAGAATATTATTAACCTAAATATCCGTTTTTAAGGGAAACGTGAGGTGCGAGTCCTCTTATTTGATTTATAATCTATCGCCGGGTAATTCCGGCAAACGGGCGGGCGTATGGAACGCTCTGCACACAACTAGGAGTGTGTATGCCGGATCGTTACCGGTTCCGTCCACAAATCATTGGAAGTTTTCTGTAAAACTGATTTAGGCGTGAAGATGCACGTATGATTAAGCCCGCTCGGCATCGGTTAGCCGTTGGCTCATCTGAAAAGCAAATCTAATTCAGTAGAGAACGTAAGCTTAAGTAAGCCCCCGGCATTCATCTGTCGGGGCATTTTTATTCACTCAAATTTTTATACTATGCACATTATCAAAGGATTTTCCGTTGTGTTATACAACGGGCAGAAGCTTCATTTTGAAGTAGATGTTGAAAATAGAGTCCATCACGGTTCTATTACTGTTTTGAAAGAAAAATTATTGGATGAGCTTGCGATAAAGTTCCCCAATGATAACCCACCATGCAATTTAAATTTTCAATTTATAAATTAAAAAATCACTCAAATGAATGGTCAAGAAAAGGTACAAGTAGATGCTCCTTTAGCATTTGCTTATGATGCGAAAGCTCAAGCACTCGTACTTTCACGAGAAAGTTTTAATAAAGTATGTGTTTCTTATGAAGAACTAATACTGTTGCGTAAAGTCATTGATGCTATTTTTGAAATAGACAAGGAGGTAAAGTAATGGATACAACATTTATTGATCATCTGAAGAAAATAGTAAAGGATCAGATTCCTTTTGATTCTCATGCAGCAGACAAATTTTTGCTTGTATATAAAGCAAAGTTCGGAAAAGATGGAGCAGAGAGTTTCTATGAAGAACAATCAAACTTATTTTCAAATATCGTGAAAGAATCCGACTCTTTGAAAAAATGTTCCGGCTTTTCTCTTTTTAATGCATTTATTTCTATTGCGGTCAATGGTCTATCACTTGAAAAAAATTCCTCGACTCAGTGTTATTTAGAGCCTAGAAGCGTAAAAATTGGCAAAGATTCATATGGAAAGGATATTCGGGAAATACAGGCTGCACTCAAAATTAGCGGTTATGGAGAGTTATTAATTCGTAAGCGTGTCGGCCAAATAACGGACATTAACAATCCCATAATCGTTTATGATTGTGACTCATTCTCTTATGGAGAAAGAGACGGAAAGGTATTTGTTGATTATGCGAAAACTTTCCCACGCAGAGAGGGTGCGAAAATAATAGCCGGATATGTAAAGATCACTCGTCCGAATAACTCCACAGATTATAAGGTGATGGACATGGAAGATGTTAGGCGATTAATGACATACTCTTCAAAAAACAACAAGAGATGGGATGATCATGCTGGAAGATATGTCGATGGAAATCCTAATGCTTTATATGGCAATTCTCCAGACGGTAGCGCTATAGATTCGGGCTTTTTTGCTGCAAAAATCATTAAGCACGCCTTTAAAACTTTTCCACGCATTTCAGTCGGGGAGGGAGCGGTAATGCAGGCCGATGATGACGAGACAGCGATGCCTGAGATTAAGGAAGAACCTAAGCCTTTTGGCGAAGAGCCGAAGGTTGAAGGTACTAAAATTGATACGACAGACGAAGACGACGGACCATTTTAATTTTATTGTGTATGGATAATCAATTAATAAAACTTGAAAATATTTCAGAGATAAAGAATCTGACTTTTAATTCATATCAGGAGAATATTGATAGTGTAGAGAAATGTTTGACATATGGAAAAGCTCTCTATACAGATGTCTCTCAAGGTCACATGGATGATTCTAAAGATGAGAAAATAAAAAAATTCATTGACAGAGTTGTCCTTACTCAAAAAACCATTAACGAACGTCGTAAGCCGGTTACGCAGATGTTTGATAAGGTGAAGAAAGTGTTCACTGATATGGAAAATTCAATTTCTATAAAAAACGCTGAAGGTGTGATATATATGCTTCAGAAGTTAAGGAATGATTACGCCGCGGCCAAACTTAAGGCCGCCGAAGAAGAGAGACAAAGACAACAGCGAGAACAGTTGCTATTGGTATCAAAAAACAATCTTCATGCAGAAGTAATAGAAAGGCTTCACGCTGCAGTCAATAAGGCGCTTGATGAAAATATTAGCTGCTTGAATGGCCTATTCTCAGATGTTACCCTTGACACTATTGATGACGTTAAAAATACGATTTTTAATTATTTGGAGACCTTCAATATAGGGAATTATTTGGAAAAACCTTTTCCTCCACAGAATATAGATGAAGAGACATATAAGCAGATATGCAACAGCGCTTATTCGGAAGTAAAGGAATCCATTAATGAACAATATAAATCAGAGATACGTTCATTGAAAGATGACTTGCTATTAAAACTCCCCTCAAAGAAAATCGAACTCGAAAAGATAGAAGATCAAAAAAAGACAGATGCCGACGCAGCAAAAAAGGCTGCTGAAGAACTCGCAAGAAAAGACGCTGACGCTGCAGCCAAGAAAGAAGCGGAAAGGAAAGCTGAAGAAGGTAAAAGGAAGCAGGCCGAAGCACTCTCTTCAAACAAGAAAAGTATGGATGATTTGTTCAATCAAACAGCCGTTGCTCCGGTAACTTCTGCAAAGGTAACAAAGAAGATAGAAGTCCTTAGTGTTCAAGGATTCCTTAATATCATACAGTTGTGGTGGGTTGGCGAAGGTGTGAACATGAGTATTGAGGATCTGTCTAAAAAACTCAAATTCGCTGTCTCTTTTGCAGAGAAACAAGCGAATAAGAGTAATGACAATTTGATAGTCTCTCCATCTATAAAGTATGTTGATGATGTCAAAGCCAAGTGATTCTTACTATAAAAGGGACGAGGTCAGTAATTCTGACCTCACCACCCTTAAGTATAAACTTTATCCGTCCCTTTGTTTCATGTCAGAAAGAGACAAACAAAAGGCTTTCCGACTTGGAACGCTTGTAGATGCTTTTATTACTGAAATATCAAAAGTGAACATGTATGACTTCACTGTTGATGGCGAGAAATACACAAAAGAAGAATTTGATTGGGGAATAAGGATGCGAAAGGCTATAATGAAAGAATCGGAAAAGGATTTATTCCTGAAAACAGTACTTAATGTGGCCGATTGCCAATCGTTTCTTGTTAATCCTTCTCAGCATTTTGATTATGGATGCTTTCAATTTGATCTATCGACACGTTGCAAATGGGATTGGTGGTTGAGCGGTTACGGATTTGGAGGAGATTTAAAAACGACAACGGCGACTTCGCAGAAACAGTTTGAAGATTCGATAGATTTCTTTGATTGGGATCGAAGTCGGGCGTGGTACATGGACATTGCTCATTCCATCAATCCGGAACATGGTAACCGTGACTTCATATATGCGATATCGAAGAAAAATTTCAAGGTATTCCATAAGATGATACATAGGGGTGATGATATATATGAAAGGGGGAGGGCGAAATACTTAGATTTATCTTTTAAATATTGGATTTTCGTATGAAAATGTTTTTTAGAGTTATGAGTTGGGGACTTCTTCCGTTATATGATTCAGACATGGAAGAGTTGAAGAAGCTGAAAATAGGGAGTGATATATGTGCTGACTTTTTCTATCCTCGCAATATACAGAATCATAAACGTTATTTTGGTATGCTTAAATTAATATTAGAGAATTTATCTGATGAAGCAAAAAACAAGTATAAGATATACTCCCCAAATAATCTTCATCAAGAGATTGAAAAAGATTTAGGCATGAAAATTACTTCTGATGCTATAGAAATACATTCGTCTATTTCTCTTGAAGAAATGGACGAATTATATTTTAGAAGGTTTTTCAATATAGCATGCCAATTGATGATTAGCAAATATTTGCCTGTTACAAAAAACGACATTGAAGAAGAACTTTATAAATTTTTGTGATGATGAAACCTGGAGAATATTTTTATTCAATATGTGGTAAGAATTTTGAGATTTACCAAGAAGAAGAACCTGTTAACGGCGTTGGTGGCGCTAATAAAGTAGATGGAGAAAGAGTTTATTTTCCGAATGAGAGAGAGTTGGCAAAGAAACGTGTTTATGAATTAAATGGTTGGCCGTGGAAAGGAAAATAACTCCATATTCCTATCAGGAAGTTGGAATCAAGAAAGGACTGGAGCTTAAAAGATTCATAAATGGTGACGATATGGGGCTTGGAAAAACAATGCAGGCATTGATCACTATCGAAACAGCAGAAGCAACGCCGGCATTAATCATTTGCCCTTCTTCATTGAAAATAAACTGGGAGAGAGAGACTAAGAAGGTCACCGGTTTAAGACCACTTATTCTTACCGATTCTGTTAAGTCTACATTTCCTTATTTCATTGGCTCAATGAACATGTACGATGTGGTCATTTGTAACTATGAGAGCTTAAAAAAGTATTTTGTCGTTTCTGCTCCGAAAGGATTTAAACTGAAGGATGTCATTTTTCAACCGGTAATCAGACAGTTCAAATCTGTAGTATTCGACGAAAGCCACAAGGTGAAGGATCCTAGTTCCCAGCAAACAAAATTTGCCAAAGGAATAGCTTCAGGCAAAGAATATGTCATGATGCTTACCGGTACTCCTGTTGTCAATACTCCGGCCGATATCGCAACGCAAATAGCAATTATCGGCAAGATTAACGAATTTGGGGGATATGGACAGTTTATGCATGATTTTGGAGGTGGTGATAATCTTGGTAGGCTTCAAACACTTATTAAGGAGAGATGTTATTTCCGCAGAGAGAAAAAAGAAGTTTTCAAAGATATGCCTCCTCTGACACGAACGACACTTGTATGTGAACTTGATCCGGTGAGTAGAGAAGAGTATGACACCTGTCGTGAAGACTTAAAAAAATATCTTCAAGAATATAAAGGGTGTTCGGATACGGAGATAAAAAAGAAGATGAGGATGCAGGCGCTAGTGAAGTTCATGAACTTACGTCATATAACTGGGAGCGGGAAAGTAAATGCCGCTATTGAGTTTATTAAGAATGTAGGTAGGAACATTATAGTTTTTTGCTCTCATCATGATATAGTGGACAAGTTGAAAGCCGTATTCCCTGAGGCGGTTACTGTCACAGGTAGAGATTCGCAACAACAGAAACAATGGGCTATTGATTCTTTCCAATCGAGGAAAGCAAACATAATTATTTGCTCTATAAAAGCTGCAGGTGTCGGGCTCACCCTTACCGCTTCTTCTTACGAACTATTCATCGAACAGCCATGGACCTATGCTGATTTAAGCCAATGTGAATGTCGTGCTTATCGAATCGGCCAAACAGAGGCTGTTAACTCTTATGTCGCTATCGGAGAAGATACGATTGATGATAAGTTATATCAGCTTATTATGGATAAAAGGTCGATCGCTAGTCAGATAACCGGCAGCGATGACGAAGTACCCACAGATGAAAGATACTTTAATGAACTAATGTCATGCTTAACTTAAGTAAAACCGATACAGGTAAGCTTCTAAAGCTTTTAAGCGATTGTTCTGTGATAATTCGTAAACGCTCTATTACCACTAGGGAAATAGATAAAGCTAGGCAACTGAACGTAATGATCAATAAACTTATAAAGGATAAGTGAAATCGATAGAATTAAAAACAATTTAATGAACAAAAAAGACAATGGACAAATTTTTAGGTCAAAACCTGCCGGAAAAAGATAGGTGGGAATTTTTAAAAGACAATGCAGATGCGATAGAACCAATAGGGTATACCCATCGCTTTACACCTGAAGAGCTGGCACAGAAGAAAGAATCGCTGGCAGAAGTTTCAATCCAGATAAATGATATTGAGATTGAGAAAAAAGAAGTTGTTGAAGATTTTAAGGAACGATTAAAAGAACCTACAAAAAGAAAATCGAAGCTTCTTGACAACATTAAGAAAGGCTCTGAATATGTTGAAAATGAAGAATGTGCTAAGATCCTTTATCATGAGGAGAAAATGGCTGCATTTTACAATTCATTAGGAGAACTTGTTTATTCTCGGCCTATTATGCCACAGGAAATGCAAAAGACAATTTTTAGTATTAATCGTAAAACAGGAACAGATGAGTGAAAACAAATTGAACGTGATGGTACCGAGAGATTATAACGGTACTCCTATTGAAGTTGTGTTAAGAGAGGGCGATGCTCCAATAGCATTGGATCCTAAAGAACCTCAAAGAGTAATAATCGATGGAACTATCGATTCTCCTTTCAGGTGGTTGGAAAAGCGTATTGACTGTATTACGCAAAAGGCGGCCAATATTTCTGTGGATAGAGACAACATGTACATTAAGTTGGTCATTGACGAAACCAATTACTACCAAGCATATATTGCCGGTAAGCTTGCACTTTCAAAGGAGATGAAAGAGTTTGGTATTAATACTGATAGAATTTGGGAGCCAAATAAACTTTCCCAGTTCATCAAGATGCACCGGGCATTTTTTACCGACAAGTCACAGAATATGCAACTTGTGTCCATCTTGAGAAACTTCAAGGCTAAAGTCAATCAAGATATTGAAAGGAGCAAAGAGGAAAATGGGAGTAAGGTGGATAATTACTCTCAGGTAGTGGATAGTAATTTGCCAAAATCATTCAAACTCAATATCCCTTTGTTCAAAGGCTTTTCTAATGAAGAAATTGAAGTTGAAATTTATGCTGATGTCGATGGTAGGGATGTTTCTCTTTCTCTTATATCTGCAGGTGCCAATGAGGCGATAGAAGAATACAAGAATCGAGTTATTAATGAGCAGTTGGATAAAATTAAAGAGATTGCACCTGACATTGTAATTATCGAAGTATAGGCTTCTAGTTCATTGTAATGTAGAAGGTGGGCCGAATGCTCACCTTCTACATCTTAAATCATAAAATATGAAATATGATGAAATGCTAAAAAATCAAACTGTTTCTCGAAAGAAACCTTCTGATGAGGAACATCGGATACAATGTGCTTGTGTACGCTGGTTTCGGTTTGCTTATCCAAAGTTGAAGTATGTTCTATTTGCTGTCCCAAACGGTGGCAGACGTGATGATATAACAGGAGCGAAACTTAAAGAAGAGGGTGCAACGGCGGGTGTTTCCGATTTAATCCTACTACGTAGTAATCGGCATTACGGTGCTTTGTGTGTTGAGATGAAGACAGCGAAAGGCAAACAATCTGACGCGCAAAAGAAATGGCAATCAGAAATAGAACGGATGGGGAGCAAATATATTATTTGTCGTTCATTCGATGATTTTCAGAGAGAAGTAATTGAATACTTAAAAGATGTGTAATATGGGTAGAAATAGAAAAATAGGGTTGGACTATTTTCCATTTGATATCTGCTTTTTTCAGGATTTGAAAATTAGAAAATTAATCAAGTATCAGGGTGGTAAAGCTATAACAGTATATGCTCTCCTGCTATGTAGTATCTACAAAGAAGGGTATTACACGAGGTGGGATGAAGAGTTGCCTTTCATAGTATCGGAACAAACGGGCTATGAAGAGGCTTATATACGCGAGGTGATTAAGTGCTGCTTGGTAATAGGGTTATTTTCTAAAGAACTTTTCGAATCGGATAAGGTTTTGACATCTACAGGAATTCAAGAACGTTATAAAGAGATCTGTTCCTTATCAAGGAGAGTCGTAAACTTTTCAAATTATTCTCTTATTTCTTCTGAGAAAAACAGTATTTCTTCCGAAGAAAAGCTTATTTCCTCCGAAGAAATAGGCATAACTTCCGAAGAAACGCCTATAAACTCCGCAAAAAGTACACAAAGTAAAGGAAAGAAAAGTAAAATACCTCCTCTTTCTCCTCCTAACGTCGTCGAAAAGTCGGAAGATGAGGAGGCTCAAAAAGAATCTTCTTCAAGAGAAAAACTAATATCTTACTGCAAAAAGTACGGTGCTAACAATGACGACATAAAAGAACTTAGAAGGCTTTCCAATGAAGGGGAGTCCGGTTCTCGCATTTGGGAGCTGTTTTCTTGGATGGATTCTCACTCCGGTTATTCTATTGTCGATGTTATAAAACAAATGCAAGATTTGGAGAAACAAGGAAAGATCATCTGCAAAAGCAAAGTTTTATTTCGCATCGAAGAGAATCTTAAGCCACTTGTGAAAACCGATGAATATATCACAATCATGCAATGGAAGGACAATCCTGTTTTTGGAGATACACTCAGAAAGCTGATTGATGATGTTTATAAGTCCAAAGGCCGAATAACCATGCCGGGAACATATATTTTGAAACGATTAAAAAGCTGTTTGAAATGAAAGAAATTAATAAAAACATCTGTATGAATTGCAAATTCTTCATCAAGACGATTAATGGGGAGGCATTCTATCTCTGCTCTTTACCGAATATGTTTAAAGACGAATGTCCACAGAATAGAAAACCTAAAAAAACGATGTAATTATGAAACCGATAAGCGAAGTTACGAATGAGGATTGTATGATAATGATGTCTCGTTATCCTGATAAATTCTTTGATTTAGCGATCGTAGATCCACCCTATGGAATAGGAGCTGATTTAATGAATATGGGAAGTACAGAGGAATACCAATCAACAGCAAAGAAAATTCGTTCGAGATATAAGGGAGCTGGCAAGTTAAAAAACCGATTTTGCAATCAAAATGCTGATAAATTTGCATCTTGGGACATAGCTCCTCAAAAAGAATACTTCAAAGAACTTAGACGAGTAAGCAATAATCAAATTATATGGGGAGGAAACTATTTCAATTTGCCACCATGTCGATGCTTTGTGAGTTGGGATAAGCTCCAGCCATGGCCTAATTTTTCGCAAGCAGAATTTGCATGGACTTCTTTTGATAAACCATCGAAAGTAATTAGAATTTCTTCAAGAGGAGGGGCGAATGATAAAGAAAAAATACATCCGACTGAAAAACCGATATCCCTATATTCTTTTCTAATAAAAAATTTTGCCAATAAAGGAGATAAAATTTTAGATACCCATTTGGGGAGTGGGAGCAGCAGAATAGCTGCTTATAGTCTTGGATTCGATTTCTATTCAACTGAGATAGACAAAGAATATTTCGATGCACAAGAAAAGCGATTTAATCATGAATGCTTAGGTGAGATTGAAACACCTGAAGGGAAATACACTCAAATAAATTTATTTAAATAATGAAACCGAAAAAAGAACTATTAGGGAGAATGAGGGAAGATGGAGTAGATAAGAGAATTAATACCTTGCTTTCTGCTGTGCATATTCTTCATTGTGAAGCTTCGAATCTATTCGGAGAGACAGAAGATTTGTTGATAAAATATGGTTGCTTGGTCGGAGAATTGAAAAGAGAACATTCGGCTATGGTAAAGGCGATGGACAAATACTTCAATGATTTTACGTCGATGATTGATAGCAAACAAAGCGGAAAGGATTTGTTTGAGGATATAGACAATTTTGATAAGGCATTTAGGAAATGGGCAAAACTATCGGAGGGATAAGAGATGAAAGATTTTAATAGTAAAATGAATCTTAAAACTCTGTTTCACATAACAAAGGTGACTTTGATTTGGGAACATAGACGGGAACGTCTGAAGGATGATATTTATACTTCTGATATTGAATTGCAGCGTAATACGTTCATTAAAAATTATGCATGTAAAGATGCTCATTTCGATTATGAAGAGACTAAATTCCTTTGACCGATACCTTTCTGAGGGTTACGATAATATTTGTGATTATCCTACTTATAAGTGCTATTGCAGGTTAATGCGTAAAAAGAGAATTAGAAAGTTAATCCATAAACTAATGTTTTGGAATAAAAATAAAATAAGATGGAAAGTAAATCTTTTTTTGACTTGGTTGTAAAAATGCGACAAGCTCAAAAGAATTATTTCAGATTCCGTAATAGTTCATTTTTAGCCGAAAGTAAGCGTCTCGAGAAAGAAATTGATAATGAAATAGAAAGAGTGATGAAGATCATGAACGAAAAGAACAATCCCCGTTTATTCAAGTAATTGTTATTCTAGCTACTATGACATTATAAATTACTCTTATTTTAGCAACAAAAATGCAAAAAGTTAATATTCAATTCGGTGGGATCACCCGAAATACAGATGATGAAATGTGCCGGGATGGTGAATGCATGGAGCTCATCAACATGAGACTTAAGGACGGTTCCCTACAACCGGTTGGAAATCCTATTCTAAAAGCTAGCTTATCTGATAGATACAAGGCTGCATATTATCACAGCCTTGCAGATAAATATCTAATGATAAAAGATACCGATGGAAATGTGGATGTATACGATAATGACTTCAAATTTATATCAACTCTTTCACCGGATATTAAGGATGTTAAACGCCTTGAATTTATTGGGAACATCGTCTGTGTAATAAAGGATGGCATTATTGAATACTGTCTTTATATTGGCGGCGTTTACAAGTATATCGGTAGTAAACCTCCTGTCCCTAGATTAATGATAGGGCAGAAGACTAAAACCGAAATGGTAGTTACGGAAAGTGAATATTATCACCTTAGTGGCGAAGATCCTGATTTAGATATTTATAATATCGGATATGGTTTTTTTAATGAGTGTATTAGTCTATTGGAGAAAAACGGCTATTTTGTTGATATAACACTTATCAAGTTCGGACTTCGAATGTTTGATGGTAACTATATCTATATTTCTCCTGCATTTATAGTTTGGAATAAGGGTTTGGAAAACGTAATTTTCAAATTTGGAAACAAATTCGAGAATAATCTTGATTATTTTCAATCGATCAATATGTCTATCGGTCAAATGGTATTCAAACCAAAGTCATCAACAGATGCAAAAAGCATTTACGAATTTGCGGTAATGGGATTTATGCCGACATTTAGTTTTTCTAACTTGAATTTGGAAAGCTGGAAGGATCTAATTGTTGGGATTGACGTTTTTGCATCGAGAAGTATAATGTGCAATGAACTAAAAGATGACATAGAGCATTCTATCAATAGAGGAAATGATATAATATCAGGTACCGGATTAAAATACCATCAATACCAAAGAAAAAAAGACAATCTGATTAAGGATATTCAAGAGGAGCATCAATTTTATAAGATTGCCGAATATGATATCAATGGGAATTCAATTAATAGGATTGATGATGTCAGAAATGATTCTATCTCTTTGGAACAGATACTTGATGAAGATTCGTATTCGACTCTTGATATTTCTGCAGATTATGGTTACGTTTATAATTCAAGGCTTCATTTGGGAAGTATTAAGAATCTTTATTCGAAAGGGTGGGGGAGTAACTATCTTTCTCCGCTTGGTGCATCAACGACCACATATCCAGGTTCTGTGTCTACATATATCAATACGGATAAGGGGCTGGTTATCGTTAAACAGATAGTTTCAGATATTCCCAATATGATTACTCCACTATTGTCATATCCTGATAATAGGGCTTATAAAATGACTATTTGTGTAAATGGTAAGAGGAAAGATTTTGCCTTATCAAAGCATAAGTATTTGAATATTGCCGTGTTTTTAAATACTACAACTATTACTATCACTGGGGGGCGCAACGAGGAGCAGTATTCTTATCCTGACCTTAGCGAAGATGATATATCAAAATGGGCAAGTGGCGTGGATGATATTGTAGAACAAAATACTATTTTGTATCGCCAAAATGTGATTAAAGTATCTGAACTTAATAACCCTTTTATATTTCCATCTAAAACGACGTATCAACCTTCAACGCAACCTGTTGTTGGAATGTGCTCAAATACCACAGCGTTAAGTCAGGGGCAGTTTGGCGAGCATCCGTTATTTGTCTTTTGTGAAGATGGTATTTATGCGATGACAGTGGGCACAGATGTCGTTTATGCTACTTCGAAGCCAATGAGCCGGCATGTTTGTACAAGTGGAAAGTCTATAAAAGGATTGGACCAGGTAGTCGCGTTTGCTACAATACAAGGTTTAATGGTTGTGAGCGGTTCTGACGTTGAATGCATCTCAACGGGAATAAATGGTTTTCTTCCTTCATGCTCGGATTCTTCTCCTATAATAAAGAAGATTCTTGATGTCGCTAAATTTGGTGCTTGCATTTCAGCTGCCGAATTCAAGGATTATATTGTCGGTGCCGAGGTAGGATATAATTCAAAAGAAAGAGAAGTGATCGTTTCCAATTGTTTTTACCCGTACAGTTATGTTTATTCCCTTACTTCACAATCATGGTTCAAGATTCCTATCAGCATCAGATCGTTTGTTAATATCTATCCCGATATTTTAGCTCTTTCAGAAGTAACAAACAACGGAATAACTACGACCAACGTGCATGACATGGACAACTCGCATCGGAGTGTTTCCACAGTGGCATTGATGACGAGACCTATTAAGATGGGAACAATGACATTGAAAAGAATTGTTCAAAGTGCTTTAAGGGCTATTGTTAAACGATCACTTTCTGATTTGTATTTAAGGGGAGAATCGGTCAAATTACGTGGTGATGACTTAACTGTTTTTTCAGATGTCGGTTTTTATATTTTGGGCTCAAACGATGCCGAACATTTTAATTTAATTGCCGGTAAAGAAAAGATGGTTGATATAAGGGACCTTATTACCAAGATGAATAAATCAAAACCTTATAAGTTCTTTATGGTGTGTTTGATTGGTGGGGTTCGGACGGATGTTGCTATAAATTATATAGAATGTATGGTAGACGAGTCATTTACAAATAGACTAAGATAAAAAGAGGGGAGAAGTTCTCCCCTAAATTCCTCCTAAATCGGTCGCTCTTCGCCTGATGTGCCCGGATGCAAGAGAAATATAATTGATGATTCTTCCTTTGCAGTTTTCTGATTCTTCTAATTGAGGGCTTGCAATGTTTGAGTTATAATTATTTAGCCATTTATATAACACATAAGCGACTAGATAATCTTCAATAGCTAATTTTATTGATTTAGCATTTTCTTCGGCCCTGTTTTTCGGCATGTATGGGGTTATCGTATAAGTCGCTATATCATTACTTGCATCTAATGTCGCAACCATATCTCTTGACCTTGTAGACATGATGTTTTTAGCGTTGTCTAATGCCGTATTTAAATATATTCTCAGTTCATCATAGTTATCTGTAGAGGAAGCAACCATGTCTAAATCGATGTCTTTTCTCTTGGCATATTCAATAATGTAATATGCTCTAATATTAACCTTTTCAAGTATTTGTAAAAGGCTTATTTCGAAGTTGAGAACATTTGTCATGATAATGAAGGTTTGCTTCTATGAGAAGAAATGATTCTTATCTCGTTGCTTATTGAGGTAATTTTATCAAAGAACCATTTGGCTTCGTCAGGTTTATTGGTGGCCATCCAATCCATAAGGCAAGTATTTTCAATATAATCTTGCATGAGAACGGTTAAGGCCCCTTTTTGTGAATCCATGAAATTAGCAACAGCATTGCTAGTGAAAATAAACTTTAGTGGGTCCGCATTCGTCAACACGTAACTTGAATCACCCATAGTTTTTGTAAGTAGATTACATAATTTTGAAGCTGCCGATTTAATGAATTTGATAAGAATATCATCGTTGTCATCAGATGCTTGTAACCTGGATGCCGTTTCTAACATACCTTGTTGGTCCTTTCTGGCTTCTCCTACATAATAGGAATTACTTTTCACTCCTTTCATTATATCGTTCTGTAGGATTTCAATCGCTATTTTTTTACTTCCTTCCATGATTATGGCTTATTACGTTCGGATAAATTTTGTCTGATTTTAAGTACAATAATTTCTAATGTATCACTATAAGATTTAATGGTATCTTGCTTTGTTATGACAAACCATTTATAGCAAATATAGTTTACTATGTATTGGGTTAGATTTTTGGATAAAGATATTTGTGCATTGATATTCCAATTAGCCGGCATATTAAAAGTTATGATAATGGCCGTATCGTTTTCTGATTTTAAATAACTTTTTCTGGCAATTACATCAGAGATATTAGTAATGGCTTCATCCATATATAGAGAAAGAATATTCTTATCATCTTCTGTTGTAGATAAGTTATCTATATCCTTTCCGATTTTTCCGCTATATCCTGTTATTTGGTATACTGCAGGGAAAATATTCTCTTTTAATATGTTTATATCTATATTCATATTCGCAAAAGTAAATCACTTTTATGTCTTTGGTGTTGCTGAAATGACAATTTAAAATATCTTATATTGTCGAGTATCTAAACATGAGAGACAATATAATGATGATGAAAGAATAAGAATATAGCACTTTAAGTATTGTATCGGTCAGTTTCTGAGAGTTGCCCGATATTCAATTATGTTAGGATCATGCAGATACATGCAGAT
>CAXXSS010000004.1:0-311850 GCA_963676865.2 uncultured Bacteroides sp.
CGAGAGTCGTATACGCAAGCGTGGGCGAGCCATACGCAGTGCAAAAGCGAAGGGCACAATACCCAGCATTCGCAAGCCCACCGAAAAAGACACAATCTTTTTTTGTTTCATCACTCATATTCTCCACTTCGTCCGTAGTGTATATTATAAAAACAGGCGTATATACATATTCCGGCTCACCAAGAGGAGGCTCCCATTCACCATTTAAAGATTTCGATATAATCTTAAGCTTTTCATACGCAATTGAATCTATATCGCGTCCATCATTATCTAAATTGAATTTATCAATGTCTATTGATAAAGATTCACATGCATCTTCAAATGTCTTAATTTTTTTCATTTTGTTTTTTAATTAAATATTTAAATTTTCTTTTATTCTCGTTGGACGAGCAGCTTTTCTGCGTTTTCGTTCTTCATCAGATGCTTCTGCGTAAGGTACATGTTGATCAATATACGCCTCGTCCAAATCATATCTTCTTTCGAAAAAACGGTGTTGACTTAACAGTTCGTTATAAGCTTCACCACTCAATCCGATCGTTGGCCCGGAAAGTCGGTTCTCAATCTTTGCCATAGCGTCAGCGCATTTTTTCATACGCCGACGCACCCTTTCTAATTCTATCTTATACATCCGTCATACCGAGCGGTATGTTAACCCACTCGCCATTTTCGCCGCGCTTTTCAGCACGTATAAACATTTTACTGTCAGTTGGCTTATATGCCTCTTCAATAATCTTAACCCCCTCGATAAAACGGTCATTCTCGCTATTTTCGGCCAATTGGCGTAGCTGTATGACACGATTCGCTTTTAAGTTGCCAGCGCCATCCGTAGAAAGTAACCGCATGATCATCGACACGAGTTCTTTCGTCTCATCATTGCGCGCGAGCGATTCGAGGTATTCCTTTACGATCGCTATTCCCGATTCTACTGTGTCGTCGTAAGAATCGATCGTATAACGACCAAGCGTTAGCCGATAAATTCCGTCCTTAGAGGTGAAGGTGTGAGATCTTTGTCCGTCTTTTGTCAATTTCATGATATCGGACTTCATATCCAATATTGCCTTAAAATTAGAAAAAATGTGAGTCTTTGCTTTTGCCAGATTGCCGGATATCTCCAGCAAGTAGGGAATAGCCGAAGCCAATTCAACATCTACCATTGAACGGTACTCTTCACGATTTCTTTTCGCGTTCTGTGCAGCCTCTTTTTTTTCACGTGCACGCTTGAACTCTTCGAAATCCCGAGCTTCCTGTTCGGTAAGCTCCATTTTTTTTGTCTTCTGTTCCATTTCTTTTGAATTTTATATTAAACTTCTTTTCTTTTGATAGCTCGTAACTTTTTTAATAAATACTCGAGCTCATTAATATCCATTCGGTTAAACATCTGACCAGCGATGCGCTTGTCCAGACAGTAAGCATTGATTGCATTCCAATCTGTTGTGTCTATTCCAATCAGCTGGAGCTGATGAAGCACGGCCGATCTCCAGCGTCTTAATTCACGTTCAATATGATCCCTCGATGCAATAGGCTTAATGAGATTCTGCATACCTTTACATGCCGCCTTATATTCATCGAGACTCATATCCCTTAAGCTATCGGTGCGCCCATTTGTATATTGTGAAACGATATTCCTCTTCATCTCTTCGTCAGCGCACGGAATCAGGTGCAGCAAGCCGTAAAAACGAGCATAATTATTTGGCTTTATCATTTTTCAACATTTTTAATTGAGTCAAATAATGTAATATAGTGGCATAAAAATCAACAGCGCGTTTAGATGCTTCTTTTGATTCATTAGAGCGAGCTCTTTTTTGATATTTTATTCCAGAACCAATGGTCTTATTCACGATTTCTATACAATCATCGATAGAAAGCATGAGTTTATTTTTTTTGGGTTTAATTTTTCCCATTTTATTTATCCTCCTTAATAAGCTTTTCGTTAAACTTTAAATAATATCCCGCGCTTTTATCTTTCCGAGTATAATCTACATGTGTTGTTCCAAATGCTTTAGCCATTACGATGTAAAAAATTGTTTTTGGGAGTGGCCTATTTTCAATATAGTTTAGATATTGATCATACAATATGTGATTAGGCGTTATCTCATCTGACTTTATAAACACTTCCTTCAAAGGGAGTAAATCGATTTCCAATTCCTTAGGATCACACATAAATTTTGTAAATAATTCAATCGTTAGTGGATTTAGTGGTATTAACATTCTTTCACCTCCTCTTCTTTTATTTCGTCATAGTTGAAATGAATATCTATCGGTTCAATGCCGAATATTTTTGCTATTTCTTTTCTATTTTTCTCTATATCGTCAGTTGGGATATAAAGAGATATATGAACTTTAGTTATTACTTTTTTCATCTTGTATCTTTTTTAATTCTTTTAGCTCGATCAACCATGCTTTTAATTGTTTATGGTCCAACGCGCATAAAGTGTTCGACTGATGTGATTTTTCTTCACAATGACTTATCGCTTCTTCAAGACTCATTTCTTTTTTTTCGGTATCCATTTCCAAACTATTAATTTATTTATAACTTTTTTTGTTTTAGCTTTCCGTCTTAATTTACGGTAAAGTAGATAGGTTTCAAAGTCGCATAAACTATCGAACTCTTCTTTCAGATATCTATCAAACTTTTTCATCTGGTTCTTTTTCTATGTCATAATCACGTAAAAATTCACATAGATCTATCGTCAAAAATTCTTTTGTCTGAATATTTTGAAGGTACACCGTTTCATAGAGTCCATGAGTTAAGCATTCATATCTTACCCCTGTCTCTACATTAACGTAAACATCATTTTTAGGCATCAAATCAGCCTTTGCACATTCTTTATAAAAAAGATATAAAGCAACCATTGCGACTATCAGTAATGCGATTTCAATAAGTTTTACCATAGCTATTTATTTATTAATTTCTTTTTCTCCCCAATATTTTTCAGCTCCTTCCGGCCAAATATCATAAGATCCTTTCGAGCCTATGAATCGACCTTTTGAAAAAGCTCTATAGCCTTCAACCCATATTTTTAGGGTTGCATCGTACATCACACTGACGGCACTACGACCGCTTGGCTTACGCCCGTCAGCATGAGAGATAAATATAAGCAGCTTGTCACGATGCTTTTCTTTCAGCCTGATATAATCGCGATATGACATCTGCGTATATTGAAAACTATCAATCACGACTATTTTTGCTGTACGACGAAGAGAGAGACGTTTATCCAAATCGACTATATTCTCGCCCGCTAATAGCTGAAAATTACGCTTCACGTCAAGCATACCGGCGCGAATGATACTATTCTGCATCGTCAGACTATCACCCTCTTCCAAACTGTCATATAGCACTTTATCAAAGCGACAAAGCTCTTTACATAATTGCATCGTGAAAGATGTCTTTCCGTTTCCACTTCCACCCCAGATAAACCATACTCCTGTACGCTCCGGAGTTCCAAAAGCTTCATGCCATGCTCCTTCGAAATCAAAGATTTCTTTTTTCATCTTAATCAAGTCTGTTATGGATAATGCTTTCATTTTTTTATGGATTTATCAGTGTTTGAATAGTGTTTGAATGGATTAACATTTTCCCATTCGTTTTTCACGATGAATAGCTTTCTTTACTCGCCGCAAGTCGAATTCATACTCTTGTGCCTCATTAACAATGTCCGATATAGACTTCTTACCCGTGATGCCGTTGGCAACACAGATATTATATACGTCTGAAGCATCAGTTGAAGCAAGTTCGTAGAACTTACGGCCGATACGACTATGAATCTCGTTGTAACCTTTTTTATTATATCTTATACCCATTTCCATGCGTCTTTTGATATAATCGGTCGACATAAACGCCATTCCGCATTTATCCTCGAGTCGATTATAAAGAGTTACGAAATAGTGAAATACGACATCGGTAAGTTTATCCGCTTCATCGAAGATCAAAAGAGGTGAATCCATTTGAATGATACTTCTAATGATTAAGTCAAACATTCCTCTTATACTATATCCGTCTGTTCTTACGCCTATTCGATGGGCTATTTCGCGAATAAAGTCGCTCTTCTTCATATCCTCACTACAAAGAATTACAAAGACCTCGCGTCCCGATTCGGAGTATATCCTAGCGGTCGTGCTTTTTCCGCATCCGGCTGCTCCGACTATCCAGGTGACGTTGCGCCATTCTTGCGCGTCCCGCATAGCAAATTCCATTTCTTTATAGGCATTCGTTTCGATGACTGTCCATCCAGAACTATCTGATTCTCCGCCGATCTGCGATGAAATGTTGCGGAACATGTCATCACTGATATTATCCCAGTGTCCATTAATAACGCTACTAATAGTTCCTGCGCTCGTACCTTTGATGCTTTGTGCGCCTTTGTTTTGCGATGGATATTTCGATAAGTATACCATCAGGCGTTGACGAATCTGTTCTTTTTGATTGATTTCCATAATGATTTTAGTTTTGATTTATAATTTACCAGCAGCCTTACGCTCGCTGAATTCTTCTGCTTCTTTTTTTGATTGAACATCTTTCCAATCGACCAGGCTTACCTCTTTCATCTGCATTCCGAGGCAAAAAGATTGAGGATCGGAGGTGTATTTTTTCGTGCGCCTGGCTATCTCTTTTCTCTTTTCGGCATTAACTCCTTTTAATTCTGGAGTATGTAGTCCGTTCTGCTCGGGAGAAACTCCGTGTGCCTGTTCGATCGCTTTTGCTTGTTCCTGCCGGATGATGCGATCTTCCAGATTAGCCTCTTGCTCCTGACGGATAAATTTGGCATCACCATCTTTCTGATCTTGTATCGCACGTGGGATTACCATGTATGGCTCTGCCGTCCTTTCAAACCTTTTTCTACCCGAAGCATCGATACTATATAGCCTGATACTCGTCAGATCGTAAGGATCGTATGCAACTTCAAATTTTTCGTATGTATGCTTGCGACGCCAAGCGTGATCCGGACATCCGGGAGATGAAAATACCTCGTATGATCTTTTTTGTCCGTTAATAGTGACTTGAATTCCTTTGTCGGTAAACGTACACGGTTTATCGTTTCTGATCCAGAAGATGTCTATCATGTCGTATATGGATATAGGCTGCGTCTCTTCATTCATACTGCTATTATACATCTCTATTCGGCTAATTCCCGTTGCCGGATGCCTGCTTTCATTCCATTCTTTGCGACATGCAGCGTATGCGACTTTTAGCTCGGATAGAGTATATAAGCTGTCTTTGTTGGCTTCAACGAACTCAATGTTTGCCCGGCTGTAATCTTTTTTAGCTGTGATATTTTGCCCTGTAAATCTCCAGTCTTTATGAAGAATTTGTTGCTGAAAACGTCCAAAAATGCTTTCAATCGTTTTAGATTGGGCGTTATATGGGGCGGTATTACGATGTACCTCACAGATCTTACCCAAAAATCCTGTAGAATCCAATTTTTTATGGCCTCCCTGGTTATCGCATACGATTTCGTATGGCTTATGGCCTGAAATCTGAATCGCCATGCGGTATGAATGGTATTGAGCTTCGTAATTCTCGGTATCAGAGATGAAATAACCTAATAATACTTCACTATAGGCATCGATCACCTCGTATACGCATGTCGTGGATACTTTACCGTTTTCATCTCGATAGTATAGATTAAGCTTCGTGCCATCGCCATACCAAAGCGAATCACGATGCATGGGTAATTCCGTTTTGTGCTTCCTGTTAAACAGTTGAGAGGCGTATCTTTCACCATATACCGCGTCACACCAAAGCTGTTTGATAGCGGGACTATTCAACCATGCTTTCATACCTGACAGACTGCGTAACGGCTTCCAACCATTATCCATCGCTATCTCATTATATCGTTCAAAAAGTTGCGTGTCGGTATATACCGGAGTCTTGCAGCGTTTAAGCGCGATGATCTGATCGGATGCTTCTTTCGTAATCTTAAGAGTGTTCGTATTTCCGATCTTTCCACTAATAAGAGACGCATATCCCTCTTTTTTATAGAGATTAATCTTTTCGCGCAAACGACCACTATTGAATGGTAGGGTATGATTATAGCGGACACGCATTTTTTCGGAGGAGGCGAATATGCTATCCCATACGTTCGCCATCGATCCGCCCAATTTATGACGATAAGCTTTTATTTCATTGACTGTGCGAATAAGTTCTTTGATGACAGATGCGTTAATAGTATATTCTTCAATCAGTTTATCAGACAACTTCTTTTCTTCACCTTTCAACACGTATACATAGTGCTCGTAAAAGTCCCTAGCTTTCTGATCTATCGTTATTTTTTCTTTTATCATAGCTTTAGCTTTTAATTCATTCGGATCACCATATTTTTCAACATATAGTATACGGTACCGTTCCGGGAGTGTGGAATATATAACGAGAGCCTTAGATCCTGCTCCTCCGCCTCGATGTATACGTTCTACGTTTTTGCGGCGAAGCATTGAATTGAGAGTATTTTTAGGCATCAATCCTAATAGTTCGCTGTAGCTGACGCATATGATATTGTTATAATATTCCATTTTTAGAAAATTTTATATCTTTGCAAAAAAATAATCACAAATCTCTTTGTTTGTAAGCTTGCTATTTATTTTTGGATTCATGACGACAACGCTTCAGGGATTCATAATCATCAAAACCTAATGGAGATGGAAAATTTAATTTATGATGCTCGGATTTGGTTCTCTTTTCGCGATGGTCGTTTTTTAGAAGATATTCGCGGATACCTTCAAGCTTCTCTTCGGAAATCTCACCTGAGATACAGAAGTCATAGGTATTGGCCCTCTTTCGAAGAGTCAGACCAGAAAAATTCCAATTTTGCAGAATTGTGGTTTGATGTAAGTATTCCAAAAGAGCTGAAAGTAAAAAAGAGGGAAGTAAAGAAGTATCTTCAATTTCTTGTAGATTCGCAAAAGGATGTTCTCGGAGTCGAAGATTCACATGTAAGTATGATTCGCTAGAATTTATATAATCTTCAAAATCTCGCATACCAGAAAGATTAAAGGCGTTAATTTCATGTATTAAATCTCTGAATGATGAGATTATTTTTGATGCGTTAATTGATATTGCGTCATGATCACAAGTTGTATGTTTTTTTGTAGACATAATTAAGCCTCCTCTTTATTAGTGTTTTCATTCTTAAGTTTGATGGCGATATTCTGAACCTCTCTTTGTAGATTCATGAACTCGGTGATTGACATGTTCTCATATTTCGATTTAACAACATCATCAATCAAGACGGCTACTTTCCCAGAATTATGAACGACTATCTTTACACGAGATGAGAAAACCTGTATCATCTCGTCGGATGATCTTTTAAAAAAAGTATCACATTGAGGGATGAAAAGAGATGAGTCGCCCACAACTCTTCCTCCACGTTCAAGCGCCATCTTTCGGATTAGATCACTTCGCCCACCGGTATATTTATACTTCAAGGCAGACCATACAGTCACTTTACTAACGCCAAAATCTTTTGCTAGTTGGTGTTTAGCTTTCTTGTCTAAATAAATTTGTTTTTCCATAATCTCATTTAATTTGTTTAATTTCCAATTCTTATTTCTATATTTGCAAACGCATAACTTGGTTAAGTGGTTACAAATATACAGGATATTCTGAAATGAACAAAGAAAAAGAGATAAAAAATACAGAAATTTCTGAAAGAATATCAGAAATGATGAAATTTTTAAATGATAACCCAAATAGTTTTGCCAAAAAACTTGGATATAATAGATCACAGACAATATATGATATACTTTCATGTAAGTCTGCGCCAAGTCATGATTTTTATTCCAAATTCTTGAATTCAGAATATTCTGAACTTATTAATATTAAATGGCTAATTTCAGGTAATGGAAATATGTTAATTAGTAAAAAATATCCAGCTTATGAGCCGAATATTAATATGGTATGCGAAGAAGATATACCTCACGCAAAAAAATCCGCTAATGAACAAGAAGGCATACCACTTATACCAGAAAGTGCAATGGCAGGTACTCTTAATGGAGAAATAACCGTCTTTGATTATGAATGTGAACGGTATGTTATACCGGTATTTAAAGGAGCCGATTTTTTAATCAGTGTTAAAGGTACCAGTATGTATCCTAAATATAGTCCTGGTGACATTGTGGCATGTAAACGTGTATCACTTAGTGATTTATTTTTTCAATGGGGAAAAGTATATGTTCTCGATACTTGCCAGGGCGCCCTGATAAAACGTATTAATCCGGGAACGGAAAAAGATAAAATTAAAATAGTAAGTGAAAACAAAAAATATAGTCCATTTGAACTAAGTATATCAGACATCCATTCCGTTGCATTAGTAATAGGAGTTGTCAGGCTCGAATAATATATTTATTAACCATATAAATACTATCAAATGATACATAAATATGAATACAACAATATGTTTTTAAATGAAAGCGAAATGGACCTTCATGATAAAAACTCGGAAATATATAATGAGCTGGATTATTTGTCTAAAAAATATCAATGCGAAATAACCGTTATTCACTTTGTTTCTGCTCATTCAAGAAATTACGACCAAATGTATGCAGATTTTGAGCTTCGGTGTGATAAAGAGATAGTTCGCTCCATATTGGGTGGGATATATTCAAGACGCTATTTGGTTCCCATGATATTCCATAAGGACCTTTTGGATATAGAGGAGATAAAACGGGATTTTTTTTCCAGTCGGCGCTAACAATATGGCTAATTACGCGTAAAATACTAAACCATTCTGTATTATCCATTTCATCCTTATTAAATATCAATGGGGTTTCAATGGTATTGGAATAATTTTGAATTGGCCATTGGGGTATTATGCCATTCCTAACTATTTTTATCGGTGTCCCATCCTCATCGATAATATCAACTATAATTCTAAGTCTTTTACTCATAATAATGATAATTAATAACACACGCACACTTTTAATTGACTAATACAATACAAAAATAATATAATATTCGTAATATCAACTATTTACATAAATATTTTAATGTAAAAGAACAAGAAAAAAGTGTCAAAATATGCCATTTATAAGCTGTTTTTATGCCAAAAATAGCCTAATTTTGACATAATATATACGATATAGATTAACAAAACACCAAAAAATGCACACCCAAATGCACACCCAAACACTACGTTTCGTTTTATAACACATAAAAATGCACACCCAAACGCACACCCAAACGCACACCCAAACATAAAAACAGGGTAAAATAGCTACTTGTGAAAGGTTTAAAAACAGATAAACGGCTACGCAATCGTTCAAATCAATTGCAATAGCCGTTCAAATGTATTTTAATGGTGTTTTAAACCTTTTTTGTAGACCTTATCAGGTGCGATTGTATGATCAATGCACGCTTGGTCACTATAGGGCTTCCGTCCGCTAATCCTGCGTGTAATAGCCTACTTTTTGCCATTCCTACCTCTTCTTCTGTCAGCTTAGTATAAATTGCTGATATACTCCCGAAATAGTAATTTTTCTTATTTGTGATCAGATGAACATGTATAACCTTTGTCATATTATCCAGTATTATTTTATGCAAATATACCAAATAATTACTATATGGAGCTTTTATAAATTAATTATTTTATAAAAAGATGATAGATCGATCGACGATAGAGCGATAGAGCGATTGATCGAATGATGACAGGACGCCAGCGAATGATAAGGATATTCATTGTTCGGCTGATGTGCGGACTTATTGAGCTATTTGAATGTTATTGTTTATAAATCGTGCTGGTGATGTTAACTGATCTGCTCAAACAGTGTTCAAATAAACGTCCAATGTAAACCGAATGTAAACCAATGACAACGTTTCGTTTTTGTTTGTGCTCATGCTGCATTATCCCGCAACTTGCTTATAATCAACTGATCGCTATCAATTTTGCGCTTATCCATTTTTATGCATTTCGTTTTACCCCCCTTAATTATACGATCGTTGGAGCCCAGAAAACCCAAATGCAAAGTTTAAAGCTATCACCGATTTTACCACTACTTATGCTACTAGCCGTTTCATCCAAGACGAAAACACGTTGAAGTGTAGTTCGTTGTCACTCAACTACGAGGTGCCTGCTGAATGGATGAAAAAAATAGGAGTTCCATTGCAATACCTTTCTATTGGAGGATATGCCGAGGATTTATTCTATTTGTCGACAATTAAACAAGAACGTGGTACCAGTTATCCGTATGCTCGTTCCTTTACTTTTTCGTTGACAGCGCGTTTCTAATTAAAAAACTTAGGCATTATGAAATATACATGTATTTTTCTGTTTTCAGCGTTGATATTATTAGGCAGTTGTAGCGACTGGCTTGATGTGAATCCCGTTACCGAGATTCGAGAATCAAAACTTTATTCTTCTGAAGAAGGTTATAAAGAAACACTTAATGGTGTCTATATTTTGTTGGGCAAGAAAGAACTTTACGGTAAAACTGTATCGATGTACATTCCCGAAATGATTGTACATACTTGGACTGTTCCAACCGAAGCGACTGATCCTACGGGATATTATCTTTCGAAGTTCGATTATGCGAATAGCAATGTGGAATCGGCTATTGATGATATGTGGAGCAAATATTACACAGTTATCGCTCAGATAAATGATATTCTCAAAAATATCAATAGTTCTAGTGTCAGTTTCAATAATGGCAATAAAGAACTTATCGAAGGCGAATGCTATGGCTTGCGTGCATTTTTGCACCTCGACCTGCTTCGTTTATTTGGCCCTATTCCCAATAATGCTACAGGTTCGGCTAAATGTATCCCCTATGTCACCGAATTTACTACTGACGCTACGAAGCTTACTTCGTCGACTTATGATGAAGTGGTGAAGGGTATCGAATCTGATTTAAATAAATCTGAAGAATTTCTTGCAACGTCTGATCCCGCGGTTACGACAACTTCTTGTCTTGATGTTTCTTCTTCGTCTTCTATTTCGACTGTTTCCGATTCTTGGCAGTATTATCGTCAGTTGCGTTTCAATTATTTTGCCGCTTTGGCTACTAAGGCTCGTTTTTATTATTGGATAGGGCAGCCAGATAAAGCCGTTGAATATGCAAAGAAGGTTGTTGCTGCTACTGACAAATCTGGTAATAAAGAATTTGCTCTTTGTGATGAAGCCTATTTTGCAGCCCATTCCAACGCCAATCTTAATATGAAGATGGAGCATATCTTTGGTGTCTATAATTCGAATTTCATCAATGATGTGTATACTCCTTATTATGCGAATTACAATCATATCTTTACTCAAGATTTAACGTCTATAGGCACTTGTTATGAATCGTCACTTTATCCTGACGATATTCGTAATAAAGGTACCCGATATTGGGCGGAAAAAGAAGATGCTAATTCTATGGGGAAGAGTATCCATTATTATAAATATGATTATAATGGTTCTTATTATGGTCAATATACGGTGCCTTGCATCCGTTTGAGCGAGATGTATTTTATTATCTTCGAAGACGCAAGTATTATTGATATGACAAGCTATTTCAAAACATGGCGTCTGTCACGGGGTCTTGATAGTTCTATCGACAATACGCTGACCACCTCGAGCGCGGTGCTCAGCCGTATGGAAAAGGAGTGGCGTAAGGAATTTATGGGCGAAGGACAGATGTTCTATTTTTATAAAAAACATGCGTATGAGGCTCTTACTTGGCCCACTACTATAACGTTGCCTTCTTTAAATAGTTATATTATTCCGATACCTAAATCTCAAACATCATTCGAATAAAAATGAAAAAATATATATTTCTTTTATTAAGTTTGGTCGCTATGAGCTCTTGTTCGCAGCAAGATTCTTTGGCTTACGAAGATAATCCTGCCATTTATATTGACAGCAATGATATCGATTATTCATTTTTCTATGCCCAATCGGCCAACTTGATGTCAGATGTCTATGTTACGATTCATGCAATGGGCAATCCTTCCAATACAGATCGGGCTTTTAGCATGGAACAAACGAACACGAATGCTACGGATGCTGCTCAGGCTGATGTACACTATTTGTCGCTTTCTTCCGACGAGATGAAGAAACGAATGGTGATGCCTGCCGGAAAGAATGAAATGAAGCTTGCGATTACCTTGCTAAAAGATGCTTCGCTTGATTTAAAAACGGTGAAGCTGACTTTGAAAGTAGATGACAACGATAACTTTAAAGTAGGCGTTATTGAGAAAGATACGATTAATATCATGTTCTCTTCGCAAGCTATCAAACCTACGAACTGGGATGACTGGTATTATGCTTTTGGCGCATCCTGGGGTAGTGTGAAGATGCGTTTTATTATTGATAATACAGGTATTACCAATTTCGATACAGTGCCTACTGATACTTACTATCTGGTATATCTTAATGATAAGCTTAAGCAGAAGCTCTACGAATACAATGCCGCTCATCCTGGTGCTCCACTTGCCGAGGCTGACGGTACTTTAGTTGAATTAGAAAATCCTTATAGACCATGAAAATATCGTTTCATACATTGATTGCGAGTAGCGCTATATTGCTCTCTTTTGCCGCTTGCTCCAACGACAAAGGTAATTATGATTATGTGTCCGAAAATGAGTTGATGCCAGTAGAAATAATTACTATGGATAGTGTCAGCATTAAAGCAAACTCTTTGCTTGCCATCACCCCAACGGTGAAGAATGACGATAAATCACGTTATAAATATACGTGGTACACCATTGCCAAGGCTTGGCCTTACAAGCGTGATACGCTTTCTACCGAACACGACTTATCACTTAATTGTAATTTGAATGTCGGTGAGTATACCTTATATTATCAGGTGAAAGATTCGTTGAAAGACATTTATAAATATGTTTCGACTCCTCTCACCGTGACTGCTACCGACATCAATTCAGGATGGTATGTGATGAAAGAACAAAATGGTACCACCGATGTCAATTACTATCCGATGACTGGTACGATACGCACTAACCTTCTTGCCGATGTAATGGGGGTCTCTCCTTTAATAGGTTCTCCTGTAGGTATGGTCTATGGTGCTTCGTGCTATAATCAGGAGGTGACCAATCAGGACGGTTCGGCGACGATGCTCTATGGCCAATCGATATTCCATCTCGTATCTACAAAAGATATGCTCACACTTAATGTTAGCGATATGAGTGTGTTCAAAAAACTTTCTGAAGAATTCTACGAGACACCGTCGACTATCAACTTTCAGGCTATCGCCATTGATCAATTTCGAACACAGTCCTTGATTAATAACGGGCAAATGCACGATTTATTGTCAGGAGCGGGAGTTGGTAAGTTCAGTTATCAGAAGTCGGGAAACTTTAAGTTTTTTCCACGAATAATATCTGGACAATATGATAATTACGTTTACGACCAGAATAGTTCTTCTTTGTATGATTCGGTGATGGGTACAGAATTCTTTCAGTGTGCTGATTTCTCTGGCTCAACAATCTTTGCCGATAGCAGTTTTGTGATGCTCAATTTTATACCTCGTGTCGAAGGTTCCTATAAGAGTTCGGCTTACGCTGTATTAAAGGGCGGATTGAAGGGCAAATATTATGTCGCTGCCATCGGTTTATACAGTAATTATCTTTATCCTGCTCCTACGTTCACCGAAATACCTTCGTCGTGCGGATTACTTTCAGCCGATGTGATGGCTGCTCCTAAGAGTGCCAGTGTCATTTACTTCGGAAAAGATAATGTGCTGAAAATCTTCAAGCCCTCTTTGGTTACCGAAGAAACTCTGAAAACGTTCGATTCGGGTGAGAAAATAGCTTTTATTAAAAATATTTCGGGTACAAATGCCGATAAGACGAAGTTTAATGATTTAGTAGTCATTACCAATACTTCGACTGGCTACAAGGTCTATCGTTTTCCACTTATGGGTTCGGCCGGCGAGATAGATGTTAGCTCTTCTGCTGTTATGACTGGTACGGGAGCGGCAAGCTTTATCATGTTTAGGCAAAATTAGAGAATATTTTGTGTAAAAGAAGATGTTTTGATTTCTTGCCCTAAGTAAGGATCAATATATTTATATCAGAATTGTATAACGAAGAAATGTGTTTGGTAACAACCGTTTCTTCGTTATTCTTTTAGGCGTATGAGTCATTGTTTGAATGTAGCGAGTGTTTGGTATTATACTAAATAAATGGAATGAAATATACTATTTCAAAATTAGTTTTGTAACTTTGCAAGTCAAAAATAAGAAAAATAAATAACGTTATATAAATAAAACATGAATATCTCATATAATTGGCTGAAAGAATATGTCGATTTTGATTTAACCCCACAAGAAGTGGCGGATGCGTTGACTTCTATTGGCCTTGAAGTAGATGCTTTGGATGAAGTGCAAACAATCAAAGGTGGGCTTGAAGGTCTGGTTATAGGTGAAGTACTGACATGCACGGAACATCCTAATTCTGACCATTTGCATATTACAACTGTTAATCTTGGTAATGGTGAACCTCAACAAATAGTTTGTGGCGCTCCTAATGTAGCAGCTGGACAGAAAGTGGTTGTGGCTATTCTTGGTGCTAAGCTTTATGATGGAGATGATTGTTTTACTATAAAGAAATCTAAAATTCGTGGTGTCGAATCTTTTGGCATGATTTGCGCAGAGGATGAAATCGGTATCGGTCACGATCATCAGGGCATTATCGTATTACCCGATTCGGCTGTTCCCGGTACATTGGCTAAAGATTATTATAATGTTAAAAGCGATTATGTAATAGAGGTTGATATTACTCCCAATCGTGCCGATGCTTGCTCTCATTATGGAGTGGCTCGCGATCTGTATGCCTATTTGGTTCAAAACAATAAGCCTACTGCTTTGCACAAACCGGAGGTTAATGCTTTTAAAGTAGACAATCAGAATCTGAATATAAGTGTGAAAGTAGAGAATACCGAAGCATGTTCTCATTATGCAGGTGTTACGATAAAAGGCGTTACAGTGAAAGAAAGTCCTGATTGGTTGAAAAACCATTTGCTGTCTATCGGTTTACGTCCCATTAATAATATTGTAGATATTACCAATTATATACTTTTTGCATACGGTCAACCGATGCATTGTTTTGATGCTGATACTATTAAGGGAAACGAAATAGTTGTGAAAACGATGCCCGAAGGAACTTCTTTTGTTACTCTTGATGGAGTCGAACGCAAACTTTCCGAATGCGATTTGATGATATGCAATGTCGAAGAACCGATGTGTATTGCGGGAGTATTTGGAGGACTAGACTCTGGAACCACAGAAAAGACTACCGACGTCTTCCTCGAAAGTGCTTACTTTCATCCCACGTGGGTTCGTAAGACGGCTCGCCGTCATGGATTGAGTACCGACGCTTCGTTCCGTTTCGAAAGAGGAATTGATCCCAACGGAGTGATATATGCATTGAAAGCAGCAGCTCTGCTTGTAAAAGAATTGGGCGGTGGAACAATTTCATCGGATATACAAGACGTATGTATTGCAGAACCTGTCGATTTTATAGTTGATTTAAATTATGAGTATGTACATCAGCTCATCGGTAAAGTGATACCTGTCGATACGATTAAGAGTATCGTTACGAGTTTGGAAATGAAGATTCTTGAAGAAACTTCTGAAGGTGTTAAACTTTCAGTTCCGCCTTATCGTGTAGATGTGCAGCGTCCTTGCGATGTAGTTGAAGATGTTTTGCGTATTTATGGATATAATAATGTTGAAATCCCCAATACGCTAAAATCCAGCCTGACCATCAAAGGCGAGAACGATCGCTCCAATAAGCTTCAGAATCTCATAGGAGAAGAGTTGGTTGGTTGTGGCTTTAATGAAATATTGAATAACTCACTGACCAAAGCCGCTTATTATAACGAATTGAAGTCGTATCCTGTTGAACATTCGGTGAAACTGATCAATCCTTTAAGTTCCGACCTTGGCGTTATGCGTCAGACGTTGTTGTTCGGTGGTTTGGAAAGTATTGCCCGCAACGCCAATCGCCAAAACGCAGATCTTCGTTTCTTTGAATATGGCAATTGTTACTGTTTTGATGCTTCGAAACGTGATGCTGAAAAAGTCTTGTCAGCTTACTCCGAAGATTATCATCTTGCATTGTGGCTTACCGGTAAGAAAGTAAGTAATTCTTGGGCGCATCCGGATGAGAAAACCTCTGTATTCGAGTTGAAAGCTTATGTAGAGAACATCTTGAGAAGAATAGGAGTGAAGCGTCATGAATTGACTATCGAATCATGCGAAGATGATATATTTACTCAGGCTATGCAGCTTATTACTCGTGGAGGCAAGCGTCTTGCTACATTTGGAGTTGTAAGTCATCTTATCACTAAGGCTTTTGAGATTGATAACGAAGTGTTCTTTGCCGATATCAATTGGGATGTACTTCACAAGGTGGTAAGCAAACAAAAGATAAGCTATACGGAATTATCCAAGTTTCCTGCAGTGCGTCGTGATTTGGCGTTATTGCTCGACGAGGATGTGCCTTTCTCTGAAATAGAAAAGATTGCTTGCGAAACAGAACGTAAGCTGCTGAAAGATGTCAATCTGTTTGATGTTTACGAAGGTAAGGGACTTGAGACCGGCAAAAAATCTTATGCGGTAAGTTTCATTCTTCAGGATGATAACCAAACCCTTAATGATAAAACAATAGAAAAGGTTATGTTCAAATTGATAAATAATTTGGGCGATAAGCTTCATGCAACGTTGAGATAATATAACATTCATATAACTAACAAGGAGGAGGCTGAAGAAGTCTTCTCGCAAATTACACTCCAATGGGAAGAGCATTTGAATTTAGAAAAGCAAGAAAAATGAAAAGGTGGGGTAATATGGCTCGTACATTTACCCGAATTGGTAAACAAATAGCTATTGCGGTAAAGGCCGGCGGGCCCGATCCTGAAAATAATCCTCATTTACGTGCCATTATTACTACTGCAAAAAATGAGAACATGCCGAAAGACAATGTTGAGCGTGCCATCAAAAATGCAATGGGCAAGAATGAGAAGGATTATAAAGAAATGAATTACGAAGGCTATGGCCCTTATGGTATCGCTGTATTTGTAGAAACTGCAACCGATAATACCACTCGTACCGTTGCCAATGTTCGTAGCATATTTAATAAATTCTCTGGCAATATGGGAACAATGGGAAGTTTGGATTTCTTGTTTACCCATAAGTGTGTATTTACCGTGGCAATGAAAGAGGGCTTGGATATAGACGATCTGATTCTCGAAATGATTGACCTCGGTGTTGAAGAAGAGTATGATTTTGATGAGGAAGAAGGCGAACTTACTATTTATGGTAACCCGAAGTCTTTTAATGCTATTCAAAAATACCTTGAAGAAAACGGTTTTGAAGTGAAAGGGGCTGAATTCACTCGTATTCCTAGCGAGCTGAAAGATGCTACTCCCGAACAGCGTGAAACCATTGATAAAATGGTAGAACGTCTAGAAGATGACGAAGATGTTCAAAACGTTTATACCAATATGAAGCCTCTTGAAGAGGAATAATAATATCTGATTGATAGAATTCTCGGTCTTTTTATGAAATATACTTATTATACGCAAGGCACTTGTAGTACTGCCATTCATCTTGAGGTGGAGAATGGTATTCTCAAAGATGTTTATTTTGACAATGGATGTGATGGAAATCTGAAAGGTATTTCAATACTTGTCAAGGGTATGAAGATTGAAGAGGTGATAGCCAAGCTCGAAGGTGTTCGATGCGGAATGAAAACCACTTCGTGTCCTGATCAATTGTGCCATGCGCTCCATCAAATGGGATATTGATGATAAATTAGTCATGGATATGAGATGTTTGTTCTAGACTTTTATATCCAAATTAAAAACTATAGTAGCTCTATTAGGCTTTTTATAAGCTCTGATAGAGCTATTTATTTAAACCTTATTAAAGAATCGATATGAATATATATTGTATTAATAACATTTTCAGAGTATATTCAAAAAATATGTTATAAAACATGCTTTGTCGATACAACATTCAACTAAATGCCTTACCTTTGTATCGCATTTGGGAAAATGCTGAATATTTTAGTTTTGGGTTTATTATTTTAAGGTTAAACAAAAGATTAGTTTTCAATTAGTATTAGATTGGTAAAAAGGATTGATTGAAGGTTCTTTTTTCATTAGGTTAGAAAATGAATAAAAGATTGATTTGTTTTATTAGTTTTTTTAAGGAGCTTAGAGATAAGCAAGTTGTTTTTAGGATGATAACAATGTTAACTTTAGAAAGCCAATACGGGCTTTCTAAGATGAAGAGGCGGGAAGTTCGAGAGAATAGCTCGTTTTTTTGTTTTTATACTTCCCATCATCATCAAGTGTGTGGGCTCACCAATGTGTGGGGCTCAGCTCGCTAGCAAACTTCAATCTTTCACTTTACAAATAGCATCTATCATAATGGAACGGTCAGGACCGGAATAACTAAGGATGCATAGCAAATCCATTTGTTTTAATATGTATAAAAAAGATTTATCATTTCATCCTTTGCCACCTCCGTATGACACCATACGGAACTATCCCACAGTAGGTTAACGATGCACCATATACAACGCCAGCGAAAAGAAGCACCAATATCGACTCTAGAGCATATTGTAGATACGTTATTTTCAGCGGACCTTCATTTAGAACAATTCTAAATCATGCCCTACAGATATATGAGGCTAGGTTTATCTATTTTTCTTTGATAGTAAGCATATCGTACCGACTCTCATTGAATATTTCCACAAGTTGAGGTCCACCAATAAAAGTACAGACTAAAAAAACAGACGTATGTCGCAGCAATAACTAACAGAAGTTACTGCGGTAACTAACGGAAGTTATTCTGATAACTAACGTTAGTTTCTTCTGCGAGATACGTTAGTTATCGCTGCGACATACGGTTGATTTTTTGCTAAGTTGCCGTATGTTAGTTTTTTCAGTGACGTCCTTAAGTTTTTCTGAAAACATATGGACGTCAACAAATTTAGGTCCATATGTGGTTTTAGAAAGATAAGTACGACACCGATTTGTTGAAATAATCGTGTCCCACTGACTACTTAAAAGGGCAGCGTACCGGTATGAATCATTTTGATGTTTTTCTATAATACTTTGGTTCCTGTTCCCGTCACCGTTATCGGCTGTATATCAGTTAGATATTGAGATGCGATAGCAAAACGGGACCTGAAAAGTACATCTTCTCTCTGAGAATCAATGAATTATGATCTTTGCAAAAGCGCACTGAGGATGAGTGATATGAGGAGCTTTTGAAGATTCGTGTGCAAAAGTTGTTATTTCGGATACTCGATTTGTGTTTTGCGAGACGCACACTCCATTGACGTAAGATTGCGTTAATGGAAAAGCATTTATCTCGAAGTTGTTTTTCAAGGCGTTCCAAGAGGTGAATATTGGAAGCGATACTGATACTATTTTAACCATACCGAAGTGGCACTTCAAAAGCTTTTCCTTTTAAGATAATCCTCTATTTCTCTGATCTCTTTATATTTGGGCGTGTCTTCGATAAAGACGGGAAAAAAACTTCTCACTTCGTGATATATAGCTTGTCCGGAAGGAGATATTTTCTCCTGAATTTTTAAATAATCAATGGCTTGTACAATGGCCATTACTTCGATAGCCATTACCTGATAGGCATTTTCAATGATGGTTGCGGCTATTTGCGCCGAATTGGTTCCCATACTCACGATGTCTTGGTTGTCATTATTGTTTGGAATACTATGAATACTCATCGGCATTGATAGTGTCTGGCATTCGGCTGTCGTAGAAGTTGCAGTGAACTGCGAAGCTTGTAGTCCGTAATTTAATCCTAGTACTCCCAAATTGACGAAGGGTGGAAGAATACCGTTAATGCGGTCGTGAAAGAGATAATTTAATTGGCGCTCCATAAGCATTGTCATCTTTGTAATGCCTATTTTAAGTTTATCCATCTCGTACGAAATATAGTCACCATGAAAATTACCGCCATGATAAATATTCTCGGTAGAGGGATCTACAATGGGATTGTCGCATACCGAGTTAAATTCGTCTACGACTATTTCTTCCGCATTCTTTATCTCCTCCCATATCGGGCCAAGTATCTGTGGAACGCAACGCAGCGAATAATATGCTTGTACTTTATTTATAATAACTTTCTCTTCGTGCCTGTTCTCCACATATAGGTCGTTCTCGCGTTTTTGTAAACATTCGCTTCCCTTTGCCCAATCTCTCATCATCTTGGCGATAATCTGTTGCCCTTTATGGTGCTTGGCACTATTTAAAGCTTCAGACATCAGATCATCGTACGAAGATGCTATTTCATTAATAATTACTGATAGTGCGGTGGCCCAATGCAATAAGTTTTCGGCATGGTATACATTGATAAAGCCAATACCTGTCATCATCGAAGTTCCGTTTGTGACCGATAGTCCTTCTCTTATATGTATCTCAAAGGGCTTTAAGTTGTTTTGGCTCATGACTTCGGCAGTGGGTTGCCATTTTCCTTTATAGTATACTTCTCCTTCACCTATTAGTGTAAGGGCAATGTGAGCCAATTGTACTAAATCGCCACTGGCACCTACACTTCCATGTTCCGGAATCAAAGGATAAATCTCTCGATTGATAAATTCTATCAGTAGATTTACCAAATCAATGTGTACCCCCGATTTGGCCTGTACGAAAGTCTGAAGCCGAGCTACCATTGCTGCTCTTACATAGACAGGCTCTACACTTTTGCCTGCTCCGGTAGCATGGCTTCTTATGATATTGTATTGCAAAGCTTTAAGATCCGATTCGTCTATCCTCCATTGAGCCATCGGTCCAAAGCCGGTATTGATTCCATAAATGATTTTTTGCGAGGAGAATGTTCTCAGAAAGTGGTAACAATTTTCGATTGCCTCTGTTGTCTCTTGCGAAAGACCGATTTTCTCTTTTCCAAAAATAATGCGTTCAATGTCATTCTTACTGAGCGCTTCTTGTATTTCTATCATGATGCTTTTGTTGATTGAGAGACAAAGATATCTAAAATAGATGAAAATATAAGGAGTAATCTATATCTTTGCACATTCATCTGAAATTAAATATTAGATATGATTGATTATAATAAGTTCCCTTCTCCTTGCTATATTGTAGAGGAAGATTTGCTTCGCAAGAATCTAAGTCTTATCAAGTCTGTTGCCGATCAAACTGGGGTCGAAATTATTTTGGCTTTTAAAGCTTTTGCTTTGTGGCGTACGTTCCCCATTTTCAGAGAATACATCGAACATTCTACGGCTAGCTCGTTGTATGAAGCCAGACTTGCTTTTGAGGAGTTTGGTAGTCGCGCTCATACCTATTCGCCGGCATACGTTCCCGAAGAATTTGACGAAATAGTTAAATACAGTCGATACATTACATTTAATTCTTTTTCGCAGCTTGAATATTATTATCCCAAGACCATCGGAAAAGATGTTTCTTGTGGAGTCAGAGTTAATCCTGAATACTCTGAAGTGAAGACTGCTCTTTATAATCCTTGTGCACCGGGCACTCGTTTTGGCATTACTTCCGATCAATTGCCCGATCAACTTCCTGCCTCTATAGAAGGTTTCCATTGTCATTGCCTTTGCGAGTCTATGCCCGACGAGCTGGAGCGCATGCTCGAACATTTGGAAGCTAAATTCTCTTCATGGTTCCCGCAGATCAAATGGCTCAATCTTGGCGGAGGACATTTAATGACCCATCAAGATTATGATACCTCGCGACTTGTCGAGATATTGAAAGGACTTCGGAAACGTTATCCGTGGCTTAAAATTATTCTCGAGCCCGGTTCTGCCTTTGCATGGCGCACGGGGGTGTTGAGTAGCAAGGTTGTCGATGTGGTAGAAAATCAGGATATACGTACGGCGATACTTAATGTCAGTTTCACCTGTCATATGCCGGATTGCCTTGAAATGCCTTATCAGCCCGATATTATAGGAGCTTGCAAAGGTGAGGAAGGATCGTACACCTATCGATTGGGAGGAAACTCCTGCTTAAGTGGAGACTTTATAGGAACATGGAGCTTTGAACAGGAGTTGAAAATAGGTGATCGGATTATTTTTGAAGATATGATTCACTATACGACTGTAAAAACGAATATGTTCAACGGCATTCATCATCCCGCTATCGGAATGTGGACTTCCGATGCTAATGCTGTCATATTTAAGCAGTTTGAATATTCTGACTATCGCAATAGAATGTGTTGATGGTCTTGGCGGGGAGAACGAAGTGAAAAAAGTGAACCAAAAAAAATAAAATTGTTTTGGTAGTTTGGGGATTTTACTTACCTTTGTACCCGCAAATGCGGAAGTAGCTCAGTTGGTAGAGCACGACCTTGCCAAGGTCGGGGTCGCGGGTCCGAGTCCCGTTTTCCGCTCAGCGATGCCCAGGTGGCGGAATGGTAGACGCGCTCGTTTCAGGTGCGAGTGTTTAATAGACGTGCAAGTTCGACTCTTGTTCTGGGCACAACGAGTGATAAAGTGTTTATCTAAAAAAAGGCGTTCTTTATTTACTTATGGAGAGATGGCGGAATTGGTAGACGCGCTACTTTGAGGGGGTAGTGACAGTAATGTCGTGGGAGTTCGACTCTCCTTCTCTTCACTAAAGTTTTATTGCGGAAGTAGCTCAGTTGGTAGAGCACGACCTTGCCAAGGTCGGGGTCGCGGGTCCGAGTCCCGTTTTCCGCTCCAATACAAAAGGTTTTCCTAACGAGGAAAGCCTTTTTGCATTTATACCTCTCTGTATCAAAAGCCGCTCATCCAAGCAAAGTCTTATAGTTATATTTGCTTCTTATAAAGTAGGCATCAGTTTCGTATATGCTGGTATGTATTATTAATAGCATTCTTTTTTAATTAGGTCCTTACGTACTTTGCGACTCACGCCCGTGAGTCGCAAGAAACGTATATACGTATTTATTTATTTGTATTTGCATCGTGAGAAAATAAAAGTATAGTGAACTAATTTATTTACATAGAGAGGCGGTTTATGTGATATAAAATATTATATTTGCCAAATATTGTGCATAAATTATATTGAAATAAAGAATCTTTTACTTATTCTACACCTCATCTACTTCTGTATCGTCTGTAAAGATTGACAGCGGTTTGTTTATTTTGATCGTCTTGTAGAGAATATATATGCTATTAACTAAAAATAATTATTATGAAGAATCTTGTTTTATTATCTCTTTGCCTTCTTTTGGGCTCTTTACTTTGTGTGAATTCCCATGCTAACTCGTCTAATCATGTTGCAATGGCTGTAGCGAAAGATTCTGTTCTGTACATTATAAAGCAGCCTAAGAATAAGGCTCAAATTATGACTTTTAATATTTTTGGAATAAATCCGAATCATATAACGCAAGTCTATATTATGGGTAAAGATTCCATAGACTTGAAATATCCTAATATAGGAGCTACAAAGGCTTGTGAGTTGACATTGGATTCTTCTACAGTAATGACGAGGTTGGATACTCTTTTGAATAAACGACAAATTCCTGCTACCAAAAGGAACTTGCCTATCTATTGGGGTGATACTCTTGTTGATAAAGAAGACTTCTGGATTAATGAAAAAGATCTGAAAAGAATTGTTGTAAAAGATTCAAAAATCATTATTGAAATTGATGAAGAGAGTTCTTCTCCAAAAGAAGGAGAGCTAATGATAAGGTAATCTTGAGTTATTCTGCGGAGCCCTCTTTTTATCTAACTATTGAGTAATATCTTTAAATATTTTTTTAGTTCGCTCAGTCCGTTAGTTTGATATCTGTTCCATAAATCGCCCATTAATGCTACTCCGCCGAAAGAGAGCGATCGCAGCATCGGAATTTTGTCTGCTGCAATGCCTCCTAGTGCTATGACCTTACTGTCTATAGTGCCTTCTTGTTGCGCTTGCTGTAAAGACTTTATTGTAAATGCCGATTTGTAGCCTCGCTTTGAGATACTGTCGAATATCGGGCTGAGAAAAACATACTCTGCCTTTTCTTTTTTGTCTTTGACTTCTTGGAATGAGTGGCACGAACAACTAATCTGTCCATTGAATGGAACAGGAATAGTGTTATTCCTTGAATTGATATGAATGCCTCGAAGATGGTATTTGTTACAGAGCTCGAAATGCTGATGCAATACAATATAAGGGTAGTATTGGGGTGGTATTTCTTCAATTAGTTTCTGGCATGCCGATACATCTGCTTGTGGCTTTCGCAGATGAACGATGTTTATGCCGTTTTGTAGCAACATCACGATGGCAGAAGCCTCTCCCGGCAAGAAGTCGGGAGAGGTAATAGCGATCCATTTCATGGATATTACTTTTTAAGACGTTCTATGATCATGTCGGCCACTTTCTTGCCTGACATCAGCATACCGCCGAAAATAGGTCCCATGCGGGGCGTACCCGATACGGCCGAAGCAGCCATACCGCAAACGTAAAGTCCCGGATAGATTTCTTTGGTACCTTTTACTACTTCGTCTTCGCCTGCCACAACATCCAGAGAGCGTTCTCCTATCACATTACCGGTTTCCGTGTCAAGACGAATCCCGTTTTTGCGAGCTACTGTTTTGCATACTTCGCTATCGTGGCCTGTTCCGTCGATCACGTATTTGGCCATGATGTTGAGAGGGTCTACATGAAGTCCTTCACGCAGTACTGGTGTCCAATTGACTACAACGCCACTCACTTCGTTATTCTTAAACACAACGTCTTCTACCGAGTAACAGTTGAAAACAGTAGCACCGGCATGCACAGCCTGATAGAGTAGGGCAGAGGTGCTCTCTATAGAATCCATTACATAGAGATTGTCTTCATAAGATTCATAATTGATCTTGAATTCTTTGACAATGTCTAGCGCTTCTCCTTGAAAGACTATTTGGTTGAACATCATGGCTCCACCCCACATACCGCCGCCCGGAGAAAGTTTACGATCAAACTGTGCAATTCGTATTCCTGCTTTGGCCAGATAGTAGGCTGCAACAATTCCCGAAGGGCCGCCACCTACGATGGCTACATCCAGTTCCAGATTCTTTTCCAGTTTCTCGAAATAGGTACTGATGATACCTTTTGATACTTGTGTTTCAATCATTTGTTTTTAGTTTTTATTTTGATGTGATACAATCTTTTTCTTCTAGTGTATGACTTATGCGCATGGCACAGAAATTGGGGCCGCACATAGTGCAATATCTACCGCCTACAGGATTGCCTGTCTTGTAATACTCGAGTGCTCTCTCCGGATCGAGCGAAAGATTAAATTGATCTTTCCAACGGAAATCGTAGCGGGCTTTGCTCAATGCATCATCACGCAACGAAGCTCCGGGGTGACCTTTTGCTAAGTCTGCCGCATGGGCAGCCATCTTGTATATCACTACTCCGATGCGGACATCTTCTTTATCTGGCAATGCCAAATGCTCTTTGGGAGTGACATAACACAACATTGCCGTGCCATACCATCCTATTTGTGCTGCTCCGATGGCGCTGGTTATATGGTCGTATCCGGGAGCAATATCGGTGACGAGCGGACCAAGCGTATAGAACGGAGCTTCATGACACTTTTCTATTTGCCTATCCATGTTCTCTTTTATTTTGTGCATCGGCACATGTCCCGGGCCTTCTACAAATGCTTGTACATCTTTCGCCCAAGCGCGTTCTACCAGTTCGCCCATCGTATCCAGCTCGGCAAATTGGGCACGGTCGTTAGCATCGTAAGTCGATCCGGGACGCAATCCGTCGCCCAATGATATGGCAACGTCGTATTGAGCAAGAATATCGCAAATATCATCGAAATGTTCGTAAAGGAAACTTTCTTTCTGATGTATCTGGCACCATTTTGAGATAATACTTCCTCCACGACTCACCATCCCCGTGAGACGCTTTGTGGCATATTGAATGTTTTTTAATCGGATGCCGCAATGGATAGTGAAGTAGTCTACTCCCTGCTCGCATTGTTCGATGAGTGTGTCACGAAACAATTCCCATGTCAGAAGTTCTGCTTGTCCATTTACTTTCTCCATTGCTTGATACATAGGAACTGTGCCTACCGGAACAGGGCAATTGCGTATGATCCATTCGCGTGTTTCGTGAATATTGTTGCCGGTAGATAAGTCCATCAGTGTGTCTCCACCCCATTTGCAACTCCAAATCGCTTTTTCGACTTCTTCTTCTATACTCGAGGTGGTAGCCGAATTGCCAATATTGGTGTTGATCTTTACCAAGAAATGACGCCCTATAATCATTGGCTCGGCTTCCGGATGATTGATGTTGGCGGGCAATACGGCATGTCCTGCGGCTATTTCGCTACGTACAAATTCGGGTGTAATATAGGTATTGATGCCCAATTCTTCGCAATTCATATTCTCGCGTATTGCTACATATTCCATTTCGGGGGTGATAATTCCTTTCTTAGCATAATACATTTGCGTAATCTTGCAATCTTTTTTTGCTCGATAGGGCAACGTGATATGTTCGAATCGTAAGTGATCAAGCGATCGATCGGCAAGCCTCATTCTGCCATATTCGGAACTTATACGAGATAGTTGTTCTGTGTCTTCTCGTTTCAATATCCAAGGTAGACGTAGCTTCGGGAGTCCTTTTCGTAAATCTATTTGTGCGTTCGGATCGCTATATGGTCCGCTTGTGTCGTACACCATGACTGGTGAATTCTCCTGCTTTGTCTCTTTCTTTTCTTCTACGGTCACTGTTGGAGTAAGTGTTACTTTTCTCATGCCAATTTGTAAATCCAGATAGATATGTCCCTCTAGATATACTTTTTCTGAACTTGGATAAGAAATCTTGATGTTTTCATTCATAATGCTTTTGATTGTGTTAAGAATGTAATGATTGAATAGTCATGATACGTTGCATTTCTGCTATCGGATTGTTGGCTTCTAGTATCGCGCCACTCAAGGCAATACCATTGAGACCCGTTTTGAGTAGTGAATTGATGTCGTCGTAGCCGATGCCTCCGATAGCAATAATAGGAATATTTATTCCGTGCTGTTTCATCTTGTTTATAATATCGCTATACCCATCTATTCCGAGTATGGGAGCCAATCTTTTCTTTGTAGATGTAAACCGGAAAGGACCACATCCAATATAGTTGGCTCCATGTTGCCAATGCAATACAATCTCTTCGAAAGTATTGGCAGTACCTCCTATGATATAATCGTGTCCTAATATTCGCCGAGCCTCGTCAATAGGCATATCTTGTTGGCCCAGATGAACTCCATCGGCTCCGACTTGTTTTACCAATTCTACATGGTCGTCGATGATGAATGTTGCATGGTGCTGTTTGCACATTGGTCTTATTTGATTGGCTACATCGATAATCTCATCGTTTGTTGCCTCTTTCATTCTTAACTGAATCCATCGGCATCCTCCTTCGAGAGCCATTTGGGCACTTTCTATATAAGAGTATCTGGGCGTTTGATGAGTAATAAATTGAATCTTTATCATAGTGATAGTTTGTATTTATTCCAGTATCTTTATTAACTTTTCTGGAGCAAAGAAATGATTCAGAGGACCAGTGCCATGTCCAATGGTTAGATTGCTTCCTTCAACTAGTGCATGGTAGGTATATTCTTTGGCTAGTCGCACAGCTTCCGGCAATTCTTTTCCTCGTGCCAAATAGGCTGTAATAGCCGATGAGAGTGTACATCCCGTGCCATGTGTGTTTCGTGTATGCACCATATCCCGACTGAAAGAGTATTCTTGAACACCTTCATTGGGAGATTTATAAAAGAGATAGTCAGTCTTTCTCTCGTTTATTAGATGCCCTCCTTTAATAAGTATTGATTGATGCGTTTTATTCATTATTCTTCGACTTGCTTCGTGTATGTCGTCGGAAGAATGTATACTCATATCAGCCAATATTTCTGCTTCAGGAATATTGGGAGTGAGTAGATATGATTTAGGTAATAATCTGTTGCAGAAGGTCTCGAGTGCTTCTTTCTGCATCAATAGCATGCCGCTACTCGAAACCATTATAGGATCGACAATCAGGTGCGGAATAGGATAAGAGTCGAGAGTATCACAGATTGCTTTAATTGTTGCCTCGTCGTTTATCATTCCTATTTTTGCATACTGAGGCGAAAGGTCTTCAACGACACATCGAATTTGGTCGGCAACTATTTGTGGCTGGACGGCACAAATCGAATAAACTTTCCGAGTATTTTGCACGGTAATAGCCGTGATTACCGATGCGGCGTATACTCCGAGAGCCGACATGGTCTTAATATCTGCTTGGATGCCTGCCCCACCACAGCAGTCTGAACCGGCAATTGTTAAGGTAGTAATAGAAAGCACACCCTACTTAATTTATGTATTAAGAGGGGCAAATATTTGATAATATACAAAATAGAAGATGTCAGGATTAAAAGTCCTCCCTACGGCAGCATTATCTGCATCAGGTTCTATGGGTATAATCTCAGCCCACCATTCGGTGAACACCCCTCTTCGGATAAATCCGATTTATAACAAAGACAAAGATAGCCCTTTTTTGTGAATATATCATTCTTTTAGATCATATATTTCATGATAATGGTGTTTCGTAATAAAATAAAACTCTACTCGGTATATCGCATACGGAGTAGAGTTTGGCTTGCTTACCAATAATCTTAAAGAATTGTATTCACTATGATATAAACAAATATTTAAAGTCTTTATTATTTAACATATTAGCAATTTCTTTCCAATTATATCGTTTCTTCCGACGCCATCGTGATTTCGATGCGGCGTTTTTGTCTTAGCAGCTCTTTTGCGAACTCCTGAATATCTTGCACCGATATTTTGTTGACCATTTGCTTATAATTATAGTCAAAGTCTGTCTTTGTATAGAGTTCGTTGTAGAGTACATAATCCCAGTATTCGTTGGATCTGATATTCTCTTCGTACTGCTTTAATAAATAGTTCTTTATTTTATTCAAGCTTTCTATCGAAGGGCCCGACTCTGATATCTTCTCCATTTCAGAGTAGACAATAGGAATCAGCTGTTTGTATTTGTCGGGAGCTGTACGGAATGATATTTTCAGAGCCATTTCGGGTTGTGGATAGCAATCAAGTTGACCGGCAACGCTTACACCGTATGTACCTCCTTGCTCTTCACGAACTTTTTCTGTATAGACATTTCTCAATACTTGCGAAAGAATATCAAGTTTCAGATCATTCTGAGCATTGTATGTTGTTTTCCCCGTATAGTATATAGAAACGAGTGTTGACGACGTTTCTTGTTTTCGAACAAATAAATGTGTCTCGTCTACTGGCCGTATATCGGTATGATTATCGCGGATGTTTTCTTTTTTACCATTTGAGGGTAGTGTAGCCAAATAGTTACATAGAAGTGGGCGAATTGAATCGATATTCACATTGCCTATTAAGATAACAGAAAAATCGGATGCATTCGAGAAGCGCTCTTTATACATTGATAGAATCCTATCGTAATTGAGTTGGCTAAGCGCCTCTTTTTTGAGAGGTTTTAATCGTGGGTTGTTCCCATAAAGGATAGATGTAATGGAATCTCCATAAGCTACTTTCGGATTGGCTTCACGGTTGGTCAGGAAGGAGCGCATTCTGTTGACTAGACTTTCGAAAGCCCTGTCATCACGACGTGGGGAAGTAAAGTATAAGTATGTCAATTCGAACATTGTCTTTAAGTCTTTTGTCGCGCACGCACCTTTTATTCCTTCCGTGTTGTCGTCCACAAAGGGACTGATGCGTACATTTTTACCCGATAATGTTTTCTTTAAAGAAATGGCATCCAGTTGTCCTATTCCTGCTTCGGTAATAGCGCTTGTGATAAACGAAGCATTGGGCATATCTTTTGTTTCAAACAGCGAGGAGCCTCCTTTGCTAAACATATTCATCGAAATACGGTCGGCAGCAAAATCGGTTGGCTTTATATATACCTTTAGTCCGTTAGAGAGTGTGAACAGTGTTACGCCGTGCTTGCCGTAAGATTTTTCTGATATTATCTTTCCCGATTTAGGTAACTTCTCAATCAAAGGTTGGTTGCCCACTTTATCTTCATAAGGAGTATAAGTTTTACTTTGGGCTTCTTTAACGTACGAAGCAAATTGCTCTTCCGAAGGATACTTGATATCTGCTTTATCCGGTCCATAAACAGTCATTGCCTGGTTCTTATTGTCGATCAACTCGCGAACTTTTTTGTTTATATCCTCTAAGCTTGTTTTCGTTGCAATGTCTTGATAGGCATTCAATTTAAACTCCGGTGTCAACATAGGTTCTGCATCCAGAAAGTTATTTAGACACAAGTTGACGAAACTCGAATTCTCCCGTTTATTCCGCTCTTTGTATTGACTCTCTATTCGTGATAAGAAGTTGGCTTTTGCTCTTTTTAATTCCGTCTCTGTAAATCCGAATTGCCGTGCGCGTTCCATTTCTCCAACGAGTGCGGTAAGGCCTTCTGCAATATTGCTTTGATTGCAAGTGATGTTACCCGCCATAGCATCTTTTGTCTTGGCTATAAAGAAAGAACCATTGCGTACTGATGCCGATATGAAAGGAGGATTGGGCTGTTGCTTCAATTCCTGGAGGCGTGTATTCAGCATTGATAATACCAATGTCTCTTTAAAACCATCTTCTAAGTATTTAATTGAGCTTTTCTCGCTATCTGTTGCCGATTCATGTTTCATATAAAGAGAGATGTTAACCGTGGGTTGTTCTTTGTCTTTAACAATAGCAACGATCATCGAATCATTATTATTAACCGGATAATAAACTCGAGGTGCGGGATTGACCGGTGCTGGTATATTATTGAAGAGTTCTTTTATTTTCTTCTCAACAGCGTTTACATCAACATCACCTACTACAATAATTGCTTGCAAATCGGGGCGATACCATTTGTGGTAATAGTCTTTTAAGTCTTTATAAGGAAAATGATCGACAATGTCCATACTGCCTATTGGCAGACAGTCTTCATATTTTGTTCCCTTATATATAATAGGTATGGCTTGTTCCATCATTCGTTGGATAGCCATTCCTGCTCTACGGGTACGCCATTCTTCGTGAATAACACCGCGTTCTTTATCAATTTCTTTATCGCTGAGCAATAGTGAATGACTCCAATCGTGTAGAATAAGCAAACAAGAATCGAGCACTCCTGTACGGCTGATAGGTGCCGACGAAATATTATAAACCGTTTGATCTACGCTTGTATAAGCATTTAGGTTGGCACCGAATTTGATACCTACCGTTTCGCACCATGGCACAATCCCCAGTCCGTTGCTATCACCGGGAAAATGTACGGTTCCATTGAAAGCCATGTGCTCTAGAAAATGAGCTAATCCTCGTTGGCGAGGTTCTTCCAATATAGAACCTACTTGCTGGGCTATGTAGAAGTCTGCAATCTTAGGCGTTTTGTTATTGTATCTGATGTAATAGGTTAGCCCATTTGCGAGTTTGCCTTTTCTTATTTCTGTATCTTGTGGCAAGGATTGAGCTAATGCCGGCATTATAGCCGACATTAGCAAGGATACCCAAATCAATTTTAGTCTCATAAATCAAATGATTAAATTTATTATTTGTTACTGCATTAATGAAGGTGTAGCTTCGGCATCGAAGTCATCGGTAGAATTATTCGTATCTTTCAGCACATTTCGTCCATTCTTTACCTCCGCTATCTTGCGCCTTACTGATTTAGCATATCGGGTGGCATCGCTAGTTGTCGTTCCGCAATGCGTCCATCCCGAATCCAACGTAGCGGAAGTTACATTCCATACATATCCTGCACTGACACTTAGATTTACAGCATCAAGTATCCATGCGTTTGGCATTTCATAACCTTTGCCTGTCATGGTATAATTGCCTGCAGCAAGAGACATGATATACGAATAGGTATATTGATACTTAGCAAGGAATGTTGCTTTGTCGACTTCCGGTTTGGCAATGGCGTACGATTTGAAGCCTCTGTTATGTAGAGAAAAATAGGATGCTGTGTAGCAATACCATTTATCTAGATTAGGAACGTTAGGGTTATCTGTGTCCAGATATTTTGGGTTGGACGATTCGTCGTAGAATTCGAAATCAGCTTTGCTTAAGTCTATTGAGTTCGTGTTTGCCTCTTTGTGGTTTTGAGCGTTGAGGGCGATAATGATAGATTTTCCCGATTCTACCGCATGTTCCTTTCCACTCCCCGGAATGCAATAGATGGCATCAACCGTCATTGCTTGCGACATCAAATCCGGTGTATAATCATACTTGGATACTGTCATGAATGAAGACTCTAATATCGCTATCCCGTCGGCATAAAGAGTGTTATCCGAATTGTTTGTGATTTTAAAATATTGATCACCTGCATATTGCTTTCCTTCTGGTGTGAGTGTGCCGGTAAAGAATATTTCTTCAATAACGAATCCTTGTTGTGCGCTGTATGTTGCCAGCGACATTGTTTTGGCAATACTAGTAGCGTTTATAGCTACACCGTCACTAGAAGCTTTGACTTCGTTGTTTACGGTGGTACCATTTAGTTGGTATTCTATATTTCCTGTTACAGAAATATTGTAATTGCCTTCGGGCACTGTAACAGATGCCGTATAATTGCTCTGTGAAAGATTGAACGTATTAGCGGTATATTTTTTACCTGTCTGGACATTGGTCAAAGTAGCAGCACCATCTTTTAGAGTGGGAGAGTCAAGATTAATGGGCATTTCCAGTTTGATAGAATATGTTACGGTTGGGGTTGTGTCATTGTCGCTACAAGCTCCCAATAGCATACATATAACGACACTTAGTATCGTCATTGCGTTAAATAAATGTTTTCTTTTCATCATTTTATTTTATTTGATAGTTAATATTTTATTAGAATGTAATTCCAGCAGCTAGTTCAATAGTCGTACTATTATTATGGGCTGTACAAATGGCCCCCTTTATGCCAAGTTCGGCGAATAATCCCATTTGCGATTCCCTGATGTTGTAATCCCCTCTGATTTTAGTTCGCCATAGCGTATAATTTGCTTTGTAGTATTTGAAAGAGTAGTCCATCATATTTATAAACGACCCATCCATATCTATATATGGCATTGTCATTTTGGCGCTAGTGTTTGCATAATAACTTCCCGAAACGTTCCAATTGAGCCATATATTGTTACCAAAGCGGTGCAATAACTGTAGTTCAATGTCTCCATAGATTTTCGACAACGATAATGAGCGTACCGGATACAGATAAGTTGCCTTATAGTCTATAAATCCTATTTTGGGAGAGATGTGCCAGTTGGTATTTTTAGAAGAACCGATAGTTCCTCGAACGTAGTAATTAGTTATATGACTGTCGTACATGTTTAGATTGAGTATTATGGGATAAATGGACGAAGAGGAATTTCCTACAATATGTTCTTCCCCATTGCGTTTTTCATACTTTAGTCCGATATTCACATTCCAATCGTTTCCATAGTGGTGCAACCAGCCCGTTTCAGCGGCAATATTAGTTATGCGAAGAGTGGTAAGTGGTAGAGAATTGAGTGACGCAGCTTTACGTTCATAGCTCTTGTTGCTTACTGTTCCCGTGAGAAAGAATCCTTTTTGTTTGACAGGAATCCAACTGATGTTTGCTCCAATACTTGTTCCTGCATAGTACAATGCCGAAGCATTCCCAACGAAACGTTTATAATAGGTTCCCAATCCAGTCATCTGGTATTCTGTTATTTCGCCGGTCTCGCTGTAAAATGTCACCGAATTAGTTTGTTTGTATATCTCTCCCTCCAGCCCCAATGCTATCGTATGAGCTTTTATATCGGTAGCTATGCCAGTCCTTATTGTCAAATCGGAAACAATATTCCTTGGTCTCGGATCGATATTGCGATATTCGTGTTCGGCTCTGAACTTTATTTCACCGCCTATTGAGAAACGGCCGACGAGTGTGGCATATCCTCCAGAAAACTGATATCTTTCTGTCTTTAAGTTCCCGCCTACCGAATCGGCCATGATATAAGGATAGAGTAGGTCGTAGTCGGCTGTAGAATTCCATTTTACATGTTGTATTCTACCTTCCCTGTAAGATGCATTTCCCCATACGGTTGTTTTCTTAGAAAGAAGAAGATACGAGTCTACAGATAGTTCAGTGAGGAAAAAACCGTCTCCTTTTTGTAAAATAAGAGCTTCTTTCTGTTTGTTGTAGTTAATGTCCAGTTTGATTTGTGACAAAGACTGATTGAAAGCGTTTCGGTATAATGCCGTGTTATTTAATCGGATGATGTAAAGCGGATCCCATCCTTTAGTATAATGTTCTGCTACGGCAGTAGAGTCAGCATTTGCCGCTATAGCATGTGGGGCAATCATGCATCCGATGAATATGATATGATAAAATATTTTCTTCATATTTATATGAGTACTATTTTCAGTTTCGTTTGAGACTTGGTGTCTTTTAGCTCGCAATAGTCTGTGTATGCAATAAAAGCGTGAGTATGTTGGATGCTTTTATTATCCAGATAGACTACATATCCGGTGATCGTTATTTGATAAGCTCCACGCAATAGGTTCATTGATGAAGAGAGATTGTCGAACTGAGAGTTTGTTGTGGTTTGCCTTGTGTTGATATTTACGGCTTTCACGGTACCTTGAATCTTTTGTACTGTAATGCTATCGGCTGCTTCCAGAGCAATAGTAGCCGATGTGAATATTTCTTCGTCGTCATTGTTACATGCCGCCAGGCCTAGCAGCAATAGGACGAATATTGTTCGTGTTATTTTCTTCATAATTTGATATTCATTTCTACACCGAAATAGGGCGTCACGTGGCGGCGCACGGTTAGTCCGTTTCTGGTATAACTAGGGTTGTAGTCTAATATTTTGTTTACGAAAAGAGCGATAGTCAGCTTATCTTCTAATAACTTCTTTGTTGCTTTTAAATTCAGATTTGCATAGAAGGGTATGGTTTGGCGTGCGAATAGCGAATTGCTGTAGCTTCTGACGAGCCATTGCAGATAAGTATCGTTTTTGTCTGCCTCCGTGAAGTCCTTAATCGCACCTTCTCTATTAATATATTGTAAAGGCATCTCTTCTTTTCTCATGTTCTGTGAAGCGGCAAGCCACATACATTGTGCCGAAAGCGAGAAGCCCAACTTTAGTTTCGGTATGTCGGTATCGAAAGTAAAGTTTGTATTTGTCATTTCTCTAATGTATCCGTCGTCGTCTTTATATATTCCGGCATATTGCAACCGTTCTCCATCAAGTACCACACTCGGTCTTTCTGTTACAGGCTGTGAGTTATGATATTCTGTTTTGAACCATGCACCGGTAATAGTCAGTCTCGTTCTGATAGCTTCAATTCGTTTGGATGAAAAGGTATATTCGATGCCTTGTTTGAATGTGCGGCTTCCGTTTGTAGTCATTGTGTACCCGTAAAGTTCTTTTTGAGTCGTATAAGTTAAATCATCCAGAGCAGGAGGGGCAGTGAGTGTGGAGGCGTCAATGCTCGAAGTATCGTACTTTTTGTATGTGTAAGACTTATAGATGCTTGAAGCTCTAAATCCGGAAGTCATGTTCTCTTGAAAATAGGTCACCGATAGTCTATTACCTCCGATATTCAAGTCGCCCCTGATTTCCCATTTCTTATTTCTTGCCGGATGCAGATTATAATTAGTGGGGTTTATAACATAAGTCATCAAATAAATACGGCGGTATTTGCTGTTTGAATGATAATAATTAAGTTCTGCCAAATCCAGATAGTAAGGGTCCGGATATATTTGTGAGATGGTAGGAGCCTTGGTATGTTCTCCTATGCCTCCTGCCAATTCGAAGAATACTGTTTGCGAACCGATGCTGAATTTAGGAAAAGTCCATCCGATATTAATTCTTGGATCCCAGTATATTTTGCCGTGCATATCGTAATCTTTCGATAGATGTAGCATTGAAGTTCCTCGAATACCCGCTTGTATTTCCATGGAACTCTTTCCTATATTGAAATGCAGATTCTCTTCACCAAAGATGGCTACCGTATGTGTGGCCGGTATGATAGAGAATTTTCTGAGGCGCGTCGATACATTTGGGTAGAGAGGGTGGGTTGGATCGAACTGTTCACCGTCTCCGTAATTTTTGTCCATTTGCCAGTCGCCACCTAACTTTAACGAATTGGAGATACTTTTGGACGGTATTGAAAATATCGTATTTAGTTTGGTATAAATACTGAAAGGCTTACCGTCTACCGAATGTGTGGCGGTGTAGGTGTATGGAAGTAATACGGCATCACTTTCGCCTTCGCTCATTGTTGTTGCGGCAGGTGTATCTCTCGATAGTTGTACCAGTCGTGTGCGGCTCATATTGTTTTGTTCCGTAGATAGGGCAGAAGTCAACGAAAGCATTTTAAACAATGTATTCTTTTTCATCTTCACATTGAGTATGATACCCGATGCAAACCTGTTATAACTGGATTTATATCTGTCTACTGCTCCATAGTTTAAGTTCGGGTCGGTCTTCTCTTTGTCGAATGAACCATTATAATCAATATTTAAGGACAAGTCCGCATTAAAATTCTTTTTTATCCATGTCTTGCCTAGTCGCGATGAAAGCCCTATTCGGTTGTAGTTCTCCAAGTTGTTGCGAGGGTCGGCTTTCGAATCCAAATAGTCCAGGCTGAGATTTAATGTGAGACGATGTTTGTTCCATTCGTAATCTTTACCAATATAATACAATTTGCTATCCATATCAGCTTTGAATCGAGCGTTCAGGTTGTGTCCGCCCTTGCGGCGTTCTATTTTAATCAATCCACTTGTCAGTTCTCCATACTCTACCGAAGGGATTCCACGTACTATTTCTACCTCTTTGATGTCGTCTGTCGAGATGGTTCGCATGTCTACTCCCTGATTTGTATAATCTCGCGATGTAGCTGCTGGATCCCATGCTCCGCTCAATGATTGCATATTGGCATTAGTGCTGATTGGCGCACCGTCTATAACAAAAGAGGTTCCCAAAGAAGATGTGGCATAATCGCTGCTTGAAATAGGTACTTCTCTCAGCCGAATAAGATTTGGACTGTTCAACACCGGATCGGAAGCACTACCTCCCGGTAGAAGTTCAAGTAAATCCGAAAAGCTTGAAGGCTGTAGATGTTCCATGGCATGGCGCTTTATTTTTGACGAGCTGGTGATGCCATGCGATTCTGTGGCTGTCACAACGACCTCGTTCAACGCTATTGTTTCGGATTGCAGGTAATAGACTCCCGTGCCAGTCTGGGCTTTAGTCTTCAATGTTTTGTATCCTATGTACGAAATAGAGATAACGACATCTTTTTGTTTCTTGACAGGCAATCTGAAGCGACCTTCGACATCTGTGATCGTGGCTGCCTTTTCATTGCTTACCAAGCGAACCGATGCTCCAATTACAGCTTCCTTTGTTTCTTTGTCGAGAATAATGCCGTTAACAACGTTTTGGGCAAAAGACGTGATCGGAAAAGAAAATAGTACTAATAGGATAATGCTTATTTGTTTCATGTATTCTTTTTTTCAACGGCAAAATTACGCTGAATAGAAGAGCGCGGCAATACCCATCAATAATGATTCTGTAGGCTGCTGCATCCTTATTATTGAGTATGTATAAGCATATTTAAATCGTAAAAGATGTTGTCCGTAACAAAAAGATGAAAGGAAAATTATAAAGAAGCACTAGGCTTATTTAATAATTTTCCTTTATCCAACAGAAGAAGCTGCTTAATAGTCGAAGTAGCAGTGGTACAGGCTATAATAACAACGAATCAAAAAATAAACAACCATTAATCAAATCAATACTGTATGTGGAAGCAGCTTTTCTGTTTACGTTGGCAATATCTTTTGCACTGCTCGCAAATGTCGTAACCAAGCAGAGTTCCAAGAATGAAATCTTCTTCGGGGGTTAAGACAGCCAACGATTTCTTTAATATGAAGTTTATTGCATCCATGCATTCCTTTTTACCAAAAAATAGATTGATACGTCTTTCATCTACATGTTGTATCACATAGCTGATGTGGCGTGATTCCAATCGTGCTACAGCTTGCTTCTCGTACTTTTTGTTCATGGTGCAGAGAATCATACTACGAACTCCCTTTGTATATTCGTATATATGGTTCATCAATACTCTCATCTCGCCCGATACGGCAGGATTTTGCATGGATTCAATACTCAACATAATTTTATCTTAAAGGTGAAGTTTCAGTTCACTTATCCATTTGTCTATGCGCTCGTCTGTCTTCTCTGGTTCGTTCGCTTCATCCAACGCCAGACCTACAAACTTTCCATCAACTACCGCTTCACTATCGCTATAGTCATATTCTTCGGTTGGCATAAAACCAACAAATGCGGCTCCCGAATCTTTCAGGGCATTATAAATGTTTCCGAGTGCACCGCAGAATGTATCTCCGAAACTCTGACTATCTCCACAGCCGAACAAAGCGATGACTTTTCCGCCGAGGTTGGCTGTCTTTAGTGTATCTATACCGCTATACCAATCGTCTTGCAGATCACCTGATCCCCATGTCGAAGAGCCGAGAAGCAATACATCTGCTTTTTCTGCATCTTCTTTAGTTAGATTGGAAACGTCTTTTATACAGTCTTTGGTAAGACCTAACTTGTCGGCAATACGGTCGGCAATCTCTTGAGTCATGCCTGTGGACGAACCATAGTAAATTCTTATATTTTTCATCTTCGTCTGAATCTTTTATTGTTTTAAATTTCTGTTGGCAAAGGTAACACTAGTCTTTTCTTCTTGCAATACCTAGAATAGAGCATAATTAAGATAGTGTGCCATCCTCATTATAGAGTATTGGTGCAGATTCTATATTCTAGTAAAGAACTGAATTTGTAACAGAACTTAGGGAAAATTCCCATCATGATTCCTAGAAAGCCCCATCTGGAGCGGAAAAAACTCATATATGATGCTTGCTTTACAAGCTTTAGACGCGGTTCCCATTCTTCTACAATATGCCCATCATCGATTCCGAAACGGATTTGTGCTTCCGATTTCCGTAATGAATCTGGTTTAATGTGATGTTTAGTCATCATTGTTCCACAAACATCAAAACAAAGTAATCCACCTTCAAACCGTTCGGCTATACGATTGAGGAACTGCTTTACTTGCTTTTCGTAAAAATACATTAGTACTCCTTCTGCAACAATGATGAAACTTCCCTCTGGATGTTTGTTCTTTAACTCATCCATCCAATTCACATCCAATAAAGAAGCTGCGATATAAACATCTCTTTCCGGTTCAGGGATAAGCTTTCGACGTAGTGAGATGACTTCCGGCAGATCCATTTCGTAAAACAAAGCATTGCTTTTCTCTTTTATTCTTTGAAAACGGGTATCTAGTCCGCAACCTATATTGACTACTATAGGATGGGTATGCGAAGAGATGAATTTCTGTATGATACGATCGTAAAACCATCCTCTCACGGCACAACCTATATAGCTAAATTTGGCCGCGTCCAATTTAGAATAATCATAATCTATTTCGTCGGCAAGTTTTTCTGCCAATTCATCTTTTAGAATAATACTTTTTTTTCTTTTGCTCTCTTTAGCTCTCATGTATAGCGGGATCAATAACGTCTCCGCAACTACATTGTCAAATTCATACTTTTGCCCCATTACTCCAGATAGTATTTGTTTATAGTTCTAAATTCATTGTCAAACTCATGCACTAACGGTTTTCCGGTAGGGATTTCTACGTTAATGATTTCTTCGTCGGGAATATGCTCAAAATATTTGATTAGTGAACGTAATGAATTTCCGTGAGCTGCAATCATTACACGTTTTCCTGACATGATAAGTGGTTTGATGCATTCTTCAAAATACGGAACAGTACGCGTGATTGTATCGGAGAGGCTTTCGCACATGGGGATGTCCGTTTGCGGAATATCACGATATTGTGCTTGCTTTCGTGCATTGTAAGAATTGTCTTCTTGCATTTCGGGTGGACGCACATCAAAACTTCTGCGCCAGATGTGCACTTGCTCTTCTCCATATTTGGCAGCTGTTTCGGCTTTGTTCAATCCTTGAAGCGCGCCATAATGCCGTTCGTTGAGTTTATAAGATTTGAATACCGGCAACCACTCGCGATCCATTTCTTGAAGAATGATCTGCTGTGTGTTGATCGCTCTTTTTAAGTAAGAAGTGAAACATACGTCAAAGTCAAAGCCTGCTTTCAAAAGGGCTTTTCCTGCGTTATGTGCTTCTGCAATACCGTTTGAAGATAATTCAACGTCTACCCAGCCGGTGAATAGATTCTTTTGATTCCATTCACTCTCTCCATGCCTAATTATTACTAATTTGTTCATAATTATAATGTTTTATAAATGATAGGTTCTTCAATTTGATAATAATAGCTTATTCTTGTTTCGTTACAAAATCTATATTATTGAATCATTTTATCTGATACAAAAATAGATACTTTAAAGAGCGAAAGCAATACCCAATATTGATGATTTTCATTAATTCTTAGTACTCACAAAAAACATCCGTATGTTACCGCCGTAACTAACGGATGTTGTAGAAGAAACTAACGTTAGTTATCAGGAACAACTAACGTTAGTTACCGCAGTAACTTCCGTTAGTTATTGCTGCGACATACGTTAGTTTTTTCGTAGGGTGATATTACCTGATTTATATTCATAATACTTATAAAATGTAAAAGTCAAGTATTTAAAATAATTATTTACAACTTTTCTTCTTTTGGACTCGGGCGTAATATAAGTGGGAATGCTGCAATTAGCGTAGTGCTGTATTAATGATCGGTTATAGGGGAGGTTGAAAAGGGTTTTGTAAGTTCGGTGAGATAATTATATAGAGTGAATAGTCTCTATGGGCACTTTAGACTTTAATATAATTATCTCACCGAAAATAAAGGAATTGTTTTTTATCCTGTTATTTTTCTAATAACTAAAAACAACAGAAGTGGTATTCAATCTTTTATCTTTTATTTCTTTTCTTCACTTCCGGTATTCAATACCGGTTGAACTGCTTCATCAGCGCAAAGTACGACTAATAGATTGCCAACCATAGAGGCTTTCTTCTCCTCGCTCAGGTCTACAATATTTTCTTCTTTCAATTTATCGAGAGCCATCTTGACCATCGATACGGCTCCTTCTACTATCTTTTCGCGGGCTGCAATAATGGCTGAGGCTTGTTGGCGTCGCAACATCACTGCTGCAATTTCCGGTGCGTATGCCAAGTAGTTGAGGCGGGCTTCGATTACTTCAATGCCAGCCATCGAAAGACGTTCATTGAGCTTTTGTACCAATTGTTCATTGATTTCAGATCCACCGGAGCGGAGGGTCAACTCTTCGCTGTTGCTATTACTATCGTCATAGGCATATTGTCCGGCTACCTGACGTAGAGCAGCATCACTTTGTACTTTGACGAAATTTTCGAAAGCCCTCATGCGGCCTGCCACTTGTCCGGTATTGTTGGTACCATTTCCACTGGCCAATACTTGCGAGTCTATTTCGAACATGGCACGATAAGTGTCTTCCAACCGCCATACCAACACTAATCCGATGAGTACTGGATTGCCTATTTTATCATTCACTTTTATAGGGTCGATATTAAGGTTACGGGCACGGAGTGATAGTCTCTTTTTGCTCATAAAGGGGTTTACCCAGAAAAAACCTGTCGTTTTGAACGTACCTTTGTATTTGCCGAAGAAGACCATGGCTATTGCTTCATTAGGCTCCAAAGAGAAAAATCCCGTAAAATTTATCAGAAATACAATGAATAGTAAAATCGCTATCACATCATTAAAACCAAATTTGTCTGTCGGGAATAAAGCGATACCGCATATTCCTAGTGCTAAAATGATAAATTCGACGGTGAGCATTAAGAACCCGTTTGTTTTAAATCCTCTAAAGGGATACTCTTTTTGTTCCATAGCAGTTGTTTTTATATTAAGAATAATTTAAACATAATAGGCAAATGTACGCAATGAAATTTAGAAAAGCAATGTTTACACATCATTTTATTATACTTGCTTGCGATAGCTGAGCATTGCCCATGCATTTGTTACAATAGCAAAGGCGGAAAGCATCGTAAAATTATGGATATTATCGGCCATGTTGCCACCTTTTAAGAATACCGAGCGCATGGTGTCTATGAAATATCGGGGAGGATTGAAAAAAGCAATATCTTGTGCCCAATCCGGCATGCTGCGCACATCAGTGAAAAGACCGCTCATCAGCATGAAAACCATCATAAAGAAAAACATCATAAAGAGCGACTGCTGCATTGTAGCGGCATAGTTCGAAATGATGAGTCCAATGCCCGACATGACCAATACAAAGAGAATAGCTATGGCATAAATAGTGAGGAAGCTCCCCTTTGGAGTATATCCGTAGACTATTGCTGCAAGAATGAAACAGATAGTGAGTATGATAAAACCCATTAACCAATAGGGTATCAGTTTTGATAATATGAATGCCGCTTTATTGACAGGAGTTACATTAATCTGTTCGATGGTTCCTATTTCTTTTTCACTAACGATGTTCAGAGCCGGCAGCAGTCCGCAGAGCATAATGATAATCATGGTCATCAGTGCCGGTATCATGAATAGCTTGAAATTAAGAGTGGGGTTGTATCTGTCTTGTATGTTCACACTGAAAGGTGTCGACACAGTTACTCCCTGCTTGGTAGCCAAGTCGGCATTGAAGTCGGCAGCGATATTTTGTAGATAACCGCTACCTATGCTTCCTTTTAGTGCATTTACACCATTGGATGAAATCTGTATTGCCGCATGTTGAATAGTGTTCATATCGCGTTTAAAATGTTGGGGAATCTCAACTATGATGTCCGATTTACCTTTTTCCACATCGTCGAGAGCCTGTTTGTAGTTATCGGTGTATTCAGTAAGATTGAAATACGAAGATCCTGCAATCTTATCGCTCAGCCTTCTGGACATGGTAGATACGTCTCTATCTACTATACTGACATTAATATTGCTTACGTCCATTGTGGCCACCCACGGGAATACCAAGATGATAACGGTAGGGAACATCAAAGCAATGCGTGGCATGAACGAATTGCGTAGAAACTGTTTGAATTCTTTTTCGATTAAATATTTCAGTATCATGGCTTATTCTAATCTGTGTTTGAAATTCTTTAAACTGAGCGTTATCATTATGACAGACATCAGTATCAGTACATTTATCTCTGTCAACACATAATGAAGGGGCAGGCCTTCTATCATAATTTTTCGTACCGCCGATATGTACCATCTGCCAGGGAAAATACATGATACATATTGCAATATGACGGGAGAATTTTCGAGTGGGTATATCATTCCCGACAATAAGATAGTAGGAAAGAGTAGTGTTGCCATCGATACGATCATTGCCGATACTTGGGTAGACATGACAGTAGAGATGAAAAGTCCGATGGCTAAGGCTAGAAAGACATAAATGATAGAGATGACCGATAACCAAAACAAACTGCCCACTATCGGTATTTGCAATACAAAGACAGATAGTACCAATATGGTGATGTAGTTTATGATGGACAAAGTGAGGTAAGGTGCCATTTTGGCTAGTATAACAAAGATAGGGCGGGTGGGAGAGACGAGCAACAGCTCCATGGTACCCACTTCTTTTTCTCTGACAATGGCAATAGAGGTCATCATGGCACAAATAAGCAGCAGTAACAATCCCATAATACCCGGAACGAAATTGTAGGTACTCTTAAGTTGCGGATTGTAGAGGATGCGTACCGAACTTGTGACTCCTGCTGCTCCAATGTTTGCTTTGCTGAAATAATCTTTCATGATTCCCATCAGGTACATGGATTCTGTCTTTGCCGTGTTCGGGTTGGAAGCATCTGTTACAATTTGTAGTTGAATACCATTGGGTGAGGCCTCTTGTTGACCTACGTCACTCTTGAATGCCAATACAACATCCGCTTTCTCTTTTCGGAAAGCTTGGTCTATGTCTTTGGTCTGATCTATATACCCTATAAAAGTGAAGTAGGTATTGGCATCAATCCTCTCCACAAGCTTCCTTACCGTTTCATTGTGCTGTGGAGCAAGTACGGCAAAGTTGATATTTCTTATTTCTGTCGTGATGGCAAAACCGAAAAGGGCTATCTGCACGATAGGCATTCCTATTAGTATCATGATCGTCCATCTGTCGCGGAATATCAACTTGAATTCTTTTATAATCAACGATAGCAATGTTTTCATTATTCTCCTCTTTGGGCACCGCGGGCAAGTGTGCGAAACACTTCGTCGATGCTGTTTGCATTGAATTCTTCTTTTAACTCTTTGGGAGTACCAAGTGCCGAAATCTTTCCGTCTACCATCATCGAGATACGGTCGCAATATCCGGCTTCGTCCATGTAGTGGGTTGTGACAAAAGCCGTAATGCCTCTTTCGGTCGCTTCGTATATCAGCTCCCAAAACTGTCGGCGTGCCAGTGGATCTACACCACCTGTCGGTTCGTCTAGAAACACAATATCGGGGGTATGAATGATAGCGATAGAGAAAGCCAACTTTTGTTTCCATCCCAGAGGAAGCTGCTTTACCAGAGTGTTTTGTTCGTCGTATATGTTCAACCGATGCATTAATCTTTCTCCCTTTTCTTTGATTTGCTTTTCCGATAGTCCGTAGATGCCTGCATACAATCGAATATTCTCTTTTACTTTCAGATCTTCGTAAAGCGAGAACTTTTGGCTCATATACCCGATGTGTTGTTTCACTTTCTCACTTTGCCGTGCGATGTCAAAACCCGCTACCGATGCTTTTCCTCCCGTAGGTTTGCTTAGTCCGCATAGCATTCGCATGGCGGTTGTTTTTCCTGCACCGTTGGCTCCGAGAAATCCGAATATTTCTCCTCTTTTTACTGTAAAGGAAATATGATCTACCGCAGTGAACGAACCGAACTGCTTGGTGAGCTTATCTGCTATAATAATTTCTTCCATCTTTTTTAAGTCAGTTTTAGATAACAATCTTCAATATCTGCTTCTATGGCTTCAATCTCCAGATTATAGTGCCCTTTGTCTTTAAGGTATTGATGGAATGCCGCAATGTCGCAATCGTTCGAATCGAAAGTCACATGATGGTATTCTCCGAAAGGAAAACAGGCTTTTGTTGATCGATAGCTCCTCACATCTTGAAGCAACTGATGCATGTTATTGCTCCGCACCCTGAAGAGAAGACTTCCATATTGTTCTACTATATGTTGTGGCGTATCTATCTGCAATATCTTTCCATCTTTTATTAGTCCGATGCGTTGGCAACGGCTGGCTTCGTCCATATATGGAGTGGATACCAATATAGTAATACCTTCTTTTTTCAATTCGTCCAGAATATCCCAGAACTCATTGCGTGATACGGGGTCTACACCGGTTGTAGGCTCGTCCAGAAATAGTACTTTGGGCTTATGAATTAATGCACAACAAAGAGCCAACTTTTGTTTCATACCGCCCGATAGCTTTCCTGCACGGCGGCCTTTAAACGGTGCCAGAAACTTGTAAATGTTCTCAATCAAATGATAATTGGCTTCTACCGTCGTATGGAATAAAGCAGCGAAGAATTTCATATTCTCTTCGACTGTCAAGTCCTGATAGAGCGAAAAATGCCCCGGCATATATCCCACCATATTTCTAATGGCCTTATAGTCTTTTATGGTATCGAGTCCTTCTACATGTGCTTGTCCCTCATCAGGAATGAGTAGGGTAGTGAGAATTCTAAACATCGTACTCTTTCCTGAACCGTCGGGACCGATAAGGCCGAATATCTCGTTAGGTTTTACCTCAAACGATACATCCTTTAGAGCTTGAACTTTTCCGTAGCTCTTCGATATATGTTCTACAAAGATGGAGTTCATTATTTGATGAAATTGATGTAGCCGTACATACCTATCTTGATATATCCGTCATTCACAATGCTGACCTTTATGGCATATACCATATTCTCTCTATCATCGGCTGTTTGAATGTTTTTAGGAATAAATTCAGCTTTAGATGAAATCCACGATATCGTGCCGCTATATTTCTTCTGCTCTTTACCATAATCGGCATAAACTTCTACTCGCTGGCCTAACTTTAGATTAGCCAATTGTCCGGAAGTGACATAACTTCTCAGAAATAAGTGCTTCAAGTCGGCTATCTTGAAAAGCGGTTTGCCTATTGCGGCCATTTCGCCCGCTTCCGTATATTTGTCGAGTATGGTTCCCGAGATGGGCGAAACGATGCGGCATTTTTGTAGTTTATCTTCTATCTGTGCTATTTGTATGCTGATGGACGAACTCTGTGCGTTAATACTATTGACGCTATTCTGCAATGTCGATTGTTGTGCTGCCAATTGGTTGCGAAGTACTGTAATGGCCGAATTGATATCGTCCAACTGTTTCTGAGTAGCTGCATTGCCTTTCATCAGATTGATGATGCGCCGACGTTCCGTCTCTTGTTTGCTGATCTCCGATTTGAGAGCTGCTATTTGAGTGTTTACTTTCGGCGTGTTGCTTCGCACCGAAGTGATGTTTTTGGCCAATTGCAACTTCTGGAGGTAGAGTTGTACGGAATCTATGCTGCCTACACATGTTCCTGCTTGTATTTCGCTACCTTCCGATATGTTGAATTGCATGATTCTACCATTACCTTCACTCGAAACGTTGACTTCTGTCGCTTCAAATGTTCCGGTCGCATCAAAGTTCTTTTTGTTGTTAGAGCAGCTTGCCAATAGCATGCCGGCAAAGCAGAAATAAATGATCTTTTTCATACGGCTTATTCGTTAATTGTATTTTTTAATTGATATATACGGTTTATAAGTTCTATCTCATGAGTTGCTTTCGCAATTTTAGAATTGTTTTCCGAAGTGATGTCTCGAAGTAAATCATTGACATTGATAATACCATTGTTTAATTTTGATTCCGACGCTTTTCTTACAGATGTGCGTAATGAGATAATCTCATCGTCATCATTGAGTATCTTTCTCATTTCGTCGATCGCATTTTGTTGCTTTGTCGTAATAATTAATGTGTTGAACAAGAATGTTTGTTTTTGTGTCTCGATACGTTGAGAGGCAATATGCAGGTTGGTCAGGTCGCGCTTCTGGGTATACAGACTGCCGAAGTTCCACTTCAAACGGATACCTACCATTACATTCACCGTCCATTTATTTTCCATCATATCCTTGAATAAGTTGAATCCCGGGTTGCCGTAGTAACCTTGTGCAAATGCTCCGACTTGCGGATGTAAGGCTGTATATATAGCCGACCGATGTGCTTCAACTCCTTTTTGTTGTGCCTCGAAGAGCGCTAGTTCCGGACGATTTATCATTTTAGAGTCAACTGCCAGTGCCGAAGGCATTTCCAATTCCGCCTTTTCGGTATCTTGATGAATGAATAGACTCAGCATTTGTCTGTAAGATTTGCAGGCCGCTGCAATTTGCGTATATTGCTGACGGGTCGACAACAATTCGGCTTTTACTGTATTGAGATCGCTTGGCAAGGCCGTATGATTGTTTATCATGGTCTGAATCTTTTCACAGTTGCTCTGTAGTAGTTGTTGCATATTGGTGTTTTCTTTTTCTTGTGCTTCCAGTAACAAGATGCCGAAATATAAGGCATTCACTCTATCTTTTAAGCCATAAAGTTCTACTTCAACTTGTTGCTTTTCTGCCTCGCTCTCCGATAGGGTTATTCTATTCTTCGACTTGATGGCGCCTCCATCCCATATCACCTGATTTACGTCTACACCAATTTTATATTGATCCTTGTTGAGTCCTTTCATATTCACTCCCATATTGCCGAATGCCTTCTTCATGGCATCGGGATATTCCGTGACTGCATTTTGATAGGTGGCTTGAGACGACAGACTCACTTGAGGAAGATAAGCTGTTTTTGCATTCTCTATCGTATATTGCTTTGTGCTTTCAATAAAATCCATTTGCCGTATTGAAGGATAATTTTCACGTGCTAGGCGTTGACATTCGTCTATTGTGAGACTTTGCGAATAGGCCGATACAGAGCAAGCCACAAAGAGCATGATTGATATTAATGATTTCATACTGCGTATTGTTTATTGAGTAAGCGGTTTATGATAATTTGAGTTGTTTCCTTTTTACGAGCTTCCAAGAATTCTTTATCAGTTTTGTAGAAAAATCCCGAGAAGTTCTTAACGATAGGGAAGGCAATGAAAACAAACAAGTTCAGTGAAGCGATGTCCAATAACAAATCGATAATTTTAATATCGTTTATCTCGCATGTTGCTATCAGTTCTTTCATCTCTTTTTGAAGTTTACCTGCGATGTTTCCGGCTACATCTTTCACCCTTTCTTTTAATATTTCAGCTCTTTCCGGTTTGGATATCAGCTCATTGATTACGAACCTAGGCAAATCCGGATTCTGAGCAAGGAAGTCGAAATGTGCCTCGATTCCTTTTTGTAATCTTTCAATGAAGCTTCCTTCGGTGTCTTGGAAAGCAGATATGATGGATTGCATCATTATCCCTGTCTTTTCTTTGAAGACCTGATTAAATAAGTTTTCTTTTGTGCGGAAATAATAATGTAGCATGGTGTGAGTTACACCAGCGGTTTTTGCTATCGACTGGGTCTTTGCACCATCGTACCCTTTTGACATAAATTCTCTTTCGGCAGCTTCCAATATAGCTCTTTCCGAAGTACTCGATTGTATTGTCATATTATCTATTAATAATTTTGTTTATCAAATCTGTCTAACAGTATTGTTAGCACAAAGGAAAACATAAAAATGGTACGTTGTTATTAACAAGATTGTTAATTAAGAAAGTTTAATATAGATGGCCTTTTTGAATGCTCCTAAGTGCATATTCGCAAGGATCATTTGTTGTCTTTTGCTCTTTATACCTTCGAAATATCTATATATAAACGCTTACAATATTGGTATTACTATTAATGACTGAATTTATTCATGTTTCGTGTTTGATTGTTATGAAAAACGTCTATATTTGTATCAAATAAGGACTAAGTAATATCTAATAATATGATAGAGAGACTAGCTGAGTATATAAAGACAGCGAAAAATATTTGTATCAAGATTACCTATTCAGAGAATTCATTAATCCATTCAAATAAAGACTTTGTGATGTTCCGTGGAATTTCAAGAACTATTCTGCCATTTTTACTGTTAGTGGTGGCTGCATTTATTTTCAGTTCAGCCACCCTAGCAAAGCACAGCGTGAAGATCACCCTCTATGGACAGGTGTACGACTCTTATACCAAGAAAGCATTGGATGCACGAATTTATGTCATCAAAAATGGGAAGGTCATCGACTCGACGGCTACCGTTTTGGAACATCGTAAAACAGAATCCTCTTTCTACTACGACATTCCCAACACTCCGGCAGTCTACGCATTCAAAGCTCGCGTGGAGGGTTACGAAGACAATATCCAGTATTTCGAACTGAAAAACAGCAACAAGGCAAGCACGTATCCCATCCCCACACACTACATGAAAAAGAAAAGCATGGCCGAGATCGATCTCAACGAGGTAGTTGTCAATGGTACTAGAATTCAGATGGTGTATCGTGGCGATACCATTGTGTACAATGCTTCTGCGTTTGTACTCTCAGAGGGTAGCATGCTCGAAAGCTTGGTCAAGCAATTGCCCGGGGCAGAACTGAAAGCGAATGGTGACATTTTTGTCAACGGTGAAAAGGTGGACTACCTGACCCTTAATGGAAAAGATTTCTTCAAGGGCAAGAACAAGATGATGCTGGAGAACCTGCCATACTATCTCGTAAAAGCGATCAAGGTATTCCACAAGGACAGCGATCATGCAGTCGGTGCCATCTCGCAGCGAAAAGAATATGTGATGGATGTCAACCTCAAACGGGAGTATGCCAATAGCAGCATAGCCAATGCTGAACTTGGCGGAGGTAGTCGGCAACGTTTTCTCGGTAAGGCTTTTGGCATGTATAACGGTGAGCACACGTCGGCTATCCTATTCGGCAGCTTGAACAACATCAACCAAGATGGAAAGCCGGGCGAGGGAGGAGACTGGTCGCCGACAAGCATTACACAAGGTTTGAAGACGACAAGGTTATGGGGCTTAAACTTACAGACGGAGGACAAGGATAAACATTACCAAGAGACATTAGACGCAACTCTCAAGTGGGACAATACCGACAACAACAATCGTACATACCACGAAGACTATACTAACAACGGCAGTCTCACGCGCCATAACCTAGCTTTCAGCAAAGAGAGAGATATCAACATAGAGGTTACCGATAACGTATTTGTTCTGAAGCCTTTTTTAGCCTCCGCCAATGTGTCGCTGAAATATAGCAATGCCAAGAGCGTCATAAACAATAACGATTCGCTCTTCCAAAAAGAATGGGTGAACAGCAATGCGTTTGCGAGTTTGACCAAACAGCGCAGCTTGGAGTTTACTTTTGCGAGCGTTTACACTAAGCCGTTCGCCAACGGGAGCTCGCTCAATGCTATTGCACAGGTCGATTACTCTACCGACAGGCCCAGGAACGACTTCGGTCGCTATGCTACAAGCTATGCTTCGGACCAGCAGGACGACATCCGCAACTACTTCTTCCGCCACAGGCAAAGGCAGTATAAGGTGACTTTCGTCACCCAGTATTTCCAGGTCTTACCCTATAGCTGGAAGGTGGGTCCACTTCTCGAATATGGACAGGGCTATCGAACCAACTCACACGGTAATTACCGTTTGGACCGTATAGACGACGGATCTCTAAAATACCAACAGCTGGGGATTCTGCCATCCACCGAAGATTCGTTGGCAATGGCTATGGATACCCGGACAAGCTACGATAACCAGAATTTCTTCCGACACTACGGCACGGGATTGCACTTGTACCGTTCTACGCCAAAGAGTTTCATAGAGGTGGTCATTCCGTTGACGTTCGAGAGGGAAAGAATGCACTACCATCAAGACCGTATCGACACGACAGCCTACAGAAACAGTACGCTCTTCGAGCCCACGGTCTCTATCCAATTCTACGGTAAGAGCAAGAAAGCGTTAGAGTATGAGATGAATGTAACGAGACCCGACTTCGAGTCACTCATGTCCTACGAGGACGACACGGACCCCACCATGAAGCGAGTGAATAATCCAAACTTGAAGAATACGATAACGCACACGTTTCGTGCCAGTGCCAATTTAAAGAGCAGTACCAGCGACCTGAACTTTTGGACAAAGGCAAGAGCAGAAATCATACAGAACGCCCGTGGCAACCGTATCACTTTTTTCCCGACACAAGGTGTCTATGTTTACCAATACGATAACGTGAACGGCAATTGGGACACAGGAGCCTCAATGGGGATGTCTCGTTCGTTAGACAAAAACCGGCACTACTCCATTCAGGCTGCAACAGGCTTAGATTTCATACATAGCGTAGACTACAGCATTGCCTATAATACAGAATCCCCCATCCTATCAAGCGTAAACACGTGGAAACCTAATGCAGACGTCAAACTGGGCTACCGCTTCAAATCCTTTGCTATTGATGCAGAAGGCAAGATGACCTATCGCATGAGCCACTCTTCACGTGTCGACTTCGAGTCCATCAACATCTGCGACTTTCAGTATGGCGGCGACCTCCGATGCACGATCCCCGTGGTCGGCCTCGATGTAGCGACCGACATTTTCATGTACAGTTCCCGAGGTTATCAAAATACATTCATGAACCGCAACGACTTGATATGGAACGCACAGATAAGCAAACCGTTCTACAAGGGCAAGCTGATATGCATGGTCCGCGCCTACGATATATTGCACGAGATTTCCAGCATGCAATACATCGTCAATGCTCAGGGACGTACAGAGACAATGTACAACAGCATTCCAAACTATGTGATGTTCTCGGTGGCATATAAGATAAAGTAAATTCTAAAGGCGAACCATAGCAAGTGATATTCAACTTGGGCATGATGGATTGAGAGTCACAGGAATGGCTAAGCTATGACATATTCTGCAAGGTAGTATGATAATTATAACTTGAGTTCTTATACCGAACTCAAGTATCTATATATTATAGTTATTAATGAGGGAAATTTTTTTTAATAATAAGCTGTACATCTTATTTATTGATGATGTAAAAACTATTGAGCATTTTTTATACGTAACTCTTCTAATAATTTTGTAACTAATTGCTTAACCTTTTCTTCTTCGTTAAAACTAAAAACAATTCTTATAGTGTGTACTTGATTATTATCTGGTTCAAAAGATTCCAAAAGATCAATATCATGGAATAATTTTTTTATATTGGCATCTTCATTATCTGGCGCCCAAAAATATATACTATAACCTTTAAGATCGCTTCGAATGTTTAATTTTAAAGATATATTATGGTATGTAAAGTTCTCAAGAACTAAATCTGCTTTTTGATAAATCCATGGCTTGCTAAATGGTGAGTAATTATTTCTAAAAAAGTCTTCTAATCTAGTTGTCATGTAGAATGGAATATCGTTCATCATTTCTACTATTGACTTGGCTGAATTTCTATTATCCTCATTAAGAATAGAATTGTAAAATTTTTCTAATATTATCTTGTCCATGTTATTTTGATTTAAAAATTTAATAAGTTCTATATAATGTTTTATTACGGATACACTATCAAAGGTTGAAGCTAATGATAGACTAGGCGTTAGCCAAGCGTTTACAATATCCAAATGATAAGGGTCGAAAGCCGGCATTATGGTAACAATACTATCAACATGTTCTTTATCAGCAAGTGTCCAGTCTGATTTATCTGGTTTTTTATTTTGATCTAATGGGATATATATGATTCTATCTACAATATATCCTTCGCTTTTCATACGATCATAATATCGAGGTATTTGTCTAGCCATATCTCCTGCATTGTATATTTTATTTTCGATTATAATACAATGCTTACTTTCGTCAGATTTAATAAGAATGTCTATTTTTTCATATTCTCTCAAAACTTGAGAATTGTTGTAATCGGTTTTACTTATTCGAATATTTTTGCTACTTTTATTTAATGCATCTATCAAGAAAAATAGAAATAAGGTGCCTTCTTTATGAAGACCTTTGAGATCAAGAATTTTTCTAAGAATATCTGAATGGAAGTTCTCTCTATAATACAAGTCTGATGCTATAACAAATGGATTAAATCCAATTTCAGGCTTATTCGATTTAGTCAATTGATAATCAGCCCCTATTTTTTTTGTACTGTCTATAAATTCTTGGGTCGTATTTATATAGGTGTTTATAGATTGTTTCCAATTATTTAAAAAAAGCAATTCCTTGTTCATAAATTGAAAGAGTTTGAGAAATTCATAAGTAAATATAAGGTTCAACGATAAATAAATATAGATATTTAGCGTGTTGTTAATTTTAATCCTTTTTACAACGATACAATATTCATTCTTTTTTTTGATAAAACCAAATAATTATCAAATTATTTAGAAGGCTGCTTTAAATTAAAAAATAATAGAGTGTGTAACATGTCTTGATACAGCAATTTTGTACCTTTGCTTTTGTAATAAGGTTGCTTGTTCTATAATTGGAGAATATGTTGAAACACATCACTAGTGAAAGCGGAACAAAATATACAAGAAACCTTTTTACATCCACTAAATATATAACTAAAATCGTCTGAATAGGATACAAAAACAAAGGAAATGGAAAAGGCATTAGTAATAATAGATATTCAAAATGATATAACAAAGAATTACAAGGATGTAATCAACAATATAAATAAAGCCATAGATTGGGCAGTTAATAATGATGTTTATGTCGTTTATATAAGACACGAAAATTTATCAGTTGGCACAAGGACTTTTAAACCCAATACACGCGGCGCTGAATTAGTTTCGGATTTGAAAATAGTATCGGAATATGTTTTCACAAAATACAAAGGGAATGCATTAAGTAGTGAGGGGTTCGCAGACTTTATTGATAAAAACGGAATAGATGAATTTTACATAACAGGAGCAGATGCAATTGCTTGTGTCAAATCAACCTGTTATAATTTGAGTAAGGCAAATTATAAAGTGAATGTCTTATCAGATTGCGTTACGAGTTATGATAAAAGGAAGATTGACGATATGCTTCATTATTATGAAAGTAAAGGTTGCACAATAATTTGTTTGAATGACCTATTATGACAGCAGACAATAGAGTGAAGTACTTTGAAAATCGCGAAGATTGGAGGAAGTGGCTGACAGAAAACTTTGAAATCAAAAGCGAAATCTGGTTTGTGTTTCCTTCTAAATCGTCGGGTGAGAAAGGTATTACCTACAACGATGCCGTTGAAGAAGCTCTTTGCTTCGAGTGGATTGACAGTACGATAAAATCGCTTGATGAAGAACACAAAATTCAGCATTTCACGCCTAGAAGCCCTAAAAGTACATACTCGCAAGCCAATAAAGAAAGACTAAAATGGCTATTGGAGAATAAAATGATATACCCTCTATTTGAGGATAAAATACGAAAGGTGTTGGCTGATCCTTTTCTTTTTCCAAATGATATAATTGACAGTCTGAAGGAAGATCAAATAGTATGGCAGAACTATCAACATTTTTCTGATGCATATAAACGTATCAGAATTGCATACATTGAAGCTGCAAGGAAACGCCCTGAAGAATTTGAAAAGCGATTAAACAACTTTATCAATAAAACGAAAGAGAATAAAATAATAAAAGGGTTTGGTGGCATTGAAAAATACTATTAATCTCAGTTATTGCTTCGGTATAACAAATCTGCAAGACGTTGAAAGCCAAAATTGAATTAAACGTAGTTAGCAATCGCACTTCCTATTCGTTCAAAATTAGTAATCAATATTTACGCCTGTATCTAAACCTCTATTTTGTAGAGAGCTATTTGCTTTTTTGAGTGCTTTGCCAAAGTTTATTCGGTATTTTATGCTTAGCTCTACTATATTATTGGCCATTACGATGATAAATAAAAATACAATGAAAGGCTTTTCTTAATAATCCTTCAGCTATTAAAGTTTGTTTTAGTTATAAATTAATCGAACCTTATTTTTCTTATAAAATATGCTTTCAAATATTTGTTTTGAAGTTCGATTTTTACGAACTTTACATTTATAATTTAATCGAACTTGTATTATGTTTGAAGATTGGCAAAAATATCCGCATTGTGAGATATCCCCTGATTTACTTTGGGAATATGATATAGCCAGTCCGGAATGGAATTGGAATTATATGTCTGTGCTTGTTGTGCAACGTGTTATTGAGCGGGGCCGGAAAGATGATTATTACGCCATGTTCCAACGTTATGGAGGATTCGACGAAGTGAGGAAGATCGCAGTCAGAATACCGAAACTTTCTCCTATTGATGCGAATTGGGTATGTTGTCTGTTTGATTTAAAAAAGCAAGATTTATTATGTTATACTCGGATGTTATCACGGAAGAGACTCTTCAACTGCTAAACAGGCTGATGTCTGATGAACGAATGTCTTCTTTCTATTTGGTTGGTGGAACTGCACTATCTATGTACCTCGGACATAGACAAAGTATAGATTTGGATTTGTTTGCCACCAATGATTTTGATTCAAGACAAATGATGGTGTACCTCAGTGATAGTTATGGCTTTAAGGAGTCTTTTATAAGAAATAATACGCTGAAAGGTAAGATCGGTAGAGTTGATGTAGATTTAATTGCATATAATTATCCCATGATTAAGCCTTTACACGTAGAAAACGGTTTACGTTTAGCTGGTATGGAAGATATTATAGCAATGAAATTGTCCGCTATCACAGACAATGGTACCAGGCTGAAAGATTTTGTCGATATTGCTTTTTTATCCACGAAGTTCAGCTTTAATTCAATGCTTTCTTTTTATCTTCAAAAATTCCAGGGGGCTAACGAGTTGTCTGTTTTCAAAGCTTTGACCTATTTTGATGATATACAAAATGATATTATATCATTAAAGAATGGCATATATGATTGGAAACTGATAGATAAACGGCTTCATGAAATGCAGAAACACCCGGAACTTCTCTTTTTCAAACAGTATCCTGTCAATATTCCAGATAATAAGATCGGCCATAAATTAAGATAATATGAAAAGAAAATGCTTTATTCTTGCTTCTACATTATTAGGAATGATATTGCCATTTGGGAATATATGGGGACCATTTTTGGTTAGATGTGATAAGAACTTAAAGAAATATAGAAAGTATGTTGTGTGCTATGAAATTGTAGCTACAATAGTATTTTATATAGTAGGGACTATCTTATGGGTAAAAGAATTAGCTTTATTGTCAAAAAATATGCCCTTGAATAATACTTACCTTATATATTGGTTAGGACTGTACTACTGTTTGATTATCTTCTTTGCTTTAATCAACGCTATTTATTTGTACTTTAGTAAAAGAACTGACTAAATAAACGATTCTAAACTGCTCATTGATATTCATAATCATTAGTGTTCACTAAAAAGACTTTAATCCTAATGATTGCTTTCATATAACAAATCTGCAAGATGTTGAAAGCCAACATTGAATTAGATGTAGTTAGCAATCGCACTTTCCATTCATTCATGACTAGTAATCAATATTTACGCCTGTATCTAAACCACTATTTTGTAGAGAACGATTTGCTTTTTTGAGTGCTTTGCCAAAGTTTATACGGTATTTTATGCTTAGCTCTACCATATTGGCAAAATCTTTTATATAATATTCTGTTGATGATGGATTTATTCTTGAAATAGTTCGGGCTTTTTGATAAAATCCTTTTTTAGTGAAAGGATTGATTACACTACAGCCAAAATTCCATTTTTTCAAATTATATTTCACCCCAATATAGTTATAACGGGGATTGCTGCAGAAAGTGACACCATCAAGATTGTATTGAGGTGATATTGTGTAATTAGCAAATGCTGTCCAATTTCCCCAATAGGCATTTAAAAATGTTGATATGTAGAAATGAGAATCTTTGCCGGAGTATTCTAAACCTGAAATATTATATTTATCCCATCCAGCGGTAGCCGATAAGGTGATGTGCTGGAATAGATTCTGATATCCTAGATTTAATTCCAAATTGATACGTTTATCATAATTTCCGTTTTCGATGCGGCGCATAAATTTATTATAATACGGATTTGTTTTATCTGATATAAATTGGTAAGACCATATTATGGGATTTTTTGTGTGGCTATAGCTAGCTTGACTTGAAGCATATAAATTACCAATATTGTAGTTTAGCGAGATGCGATTTCTCGTCCAAATGCTTGGCTTTATACCGATATTTCCCATTTGAATGGATATATCGTCTATCGTCTGGACGACTTCTGAAAAATTTGACAAGGAAGGTAAAGATGGATCATACATGAAAAGATAATTGACATTCCAATGCTTGTATAGTGGATAATTGATCGTAACGATAGCCTTAGGTCTAAAATAAGACTTGCTAATAGACATATCGGCCGAGTGAAAATACTTTGTTCCAATTCCTATAGTATAACTTGTCTTTTTCCAGTTACCAACTATATTGCTATATAGATACATATTATCTTTTTTCAGTTTATCAGTTATTATATTATTTCCATTTTCAGAGTATCCATTTTGTGCATAATTGTGGGTGTAGTTTATCCCGAATTTTGTAGTCATGTTTTTAAATGAAATGGCGTATAAAACTTCACCGCCTGCAACCCAGCTCTTGTTATTAGTTCTATTTTCTTGGTTGAAATCTGTTGTGTAATCCATTCCTCTGCTATAATTGCCATTTGAGGTTGATCCGACACCATTTATTTCTATTGATTGCTTGTCTTTAATTGTCTTGTGGAAATAGATATTAAGTAAAGGTTTCGTAGATTCAGAATGATTGTTATAATACTTCTCATACGTACTTGATGTTCCATTCATAATCTCTGTCACGTTGTTGTTTGTCTTGTCTTTTATATTGTGATACCTCAAGCTAAAAGTGGCAGACAACATTGTGTTCGTATCGTGCATATAAGTGTAATCTAACGAAAAATTATTATCAAAATCTTTAGTGTTAGATGCTAGTCCTTTCTGTTGGCGTATTATAGGCTCTTCTCTTCCTATAAATTCTTCATTGATATTGGTGTATTGTTTATTGCTATGACGTAGTATGTTATCATAGCTAAATGTCCATGCTGATTTTTTATGATAATAGGAAGCGCATACTTGTGCATTGTTACGAAACGTTGTTAAAGAGCTGCTTTGTTGTGCAGAAAAGTCACTACCTTCTTGTGATGGCTTCATTATAAAGTTAATGATGCCGGAAGCACCACGGTCGGCATATCTAATATCGGGGGAATTACGATATTCTATGCGTAATATATTATTTTGATTTAGTGTCAATATTTTAGAAAGTGGTTGTTCTTTGCTATTGATCTGAAATATCGGTGTGTTTCCATCTATTGTTATAGTCTTTAGCATTTCATTTATTATAAGTCCCGGCATTTTTACTCTCAATTCACTAAGTAAACCCAGAGTCTCGGCTGAGCGACTTATTTCTTGCTTTGATGGAAGAATAATATATCGATCAGCTTTTTCAATCACTCTTGAGCTGGTAACGGTGACTTCATTAAGAATAATTCCATCTTGTTTTAATGTTATTATACCAAGGTCCATATCGTTATTGTTATTCGATATTATGGTATATTTTGTTTTATATCCCAAATATGATATTTTCACAATCATATCAGATATGCTAATATTGGAGAATTTAAAGAAACCTTTATTATCAGTCTCTGATTGTGATAAGATATGAATTGAATCTTTCATTAAGGTTACTTTTGCTCCAAGAAGAGCATTCTTATTCGTTTCGTCTATTATTCGCCCTGATATATTATACGCCGAAATATCTAACGCAAATACAGTGAAATAGATAGTAATAACGAATGATTTTATACAAAGTCTTTTCATTTATATATTAGTATAAGAATCGGAAATATATTTATAGCTTCTGGTTAATGTCTTTCAGAGTCTTCTTTTATATGATAGCATCATTAAATAGTATAATGATGTTCAACACTATTTGAATGTTTTTATTAATTAAAATAAATGGAAATATTATATAGATCCTATCTATTTCTAAACATTAACCTTTTATTTATGCTCTAATAACCATTTGTCTACTATATATAATATATATTAACTAATATACGGGCGTCTCTTTAATGTTGCGAAATTAAATTGGAGCAAAACAAGGTTCGGCATTATCTCACTTCCCGAGATAATACCGAATCTATTTGAATCGCTTTATGCCTTTCTTTTTTATCCTGAACTAAAAATGAATGCTTCTTATGTTTCGAAAAAAAAATGTTGAAACTCTTTCCGTCATATTATTCTATTGACTATGAGCGATATATACAGGTGAGGTCTATTTTTGGGACCTCAAAAAGGCATCATCTTGCTCATTGTTAGCGTGTTATGAAACACGGATCGTCCGCCTCGCCTATCTCATCACCCGGTATCTGCCGTGTGTATACCGTGTGGAAACTCCCCGGCGTGGGAAAATAGATGCTGCTGTTGCGTGGACCTTCTCGCTCAAGTAGAGGATATTCTCCGCTGCACAACATTTTGAGACGTCGTACGGCGGTGGGGCGTGTCAATCCACACAGACTTTCGAACTCCCGGCGAGTGATGAAGGAATGGTCTTTGAAAAAATCAGTTAGCAATGCTTCAATCTCAATGTCCGAATATTCTATCGAATGATGTTTGAGGCGGGTGCTCTCGAATTTGGCTTTTCTGTTGATATCGCCAATGAGTTTTTTGCGAGGCCTGAAATAGACGTCGGTCACTTCGAGGTTGGTCGCGTTTATGGCTTTCCTCTTTATCGCGTTCGGTCCCGAAATTCCTACCGAAAAAGTACCCAGATCGCCCAGTTGCACACTTTCTCCTTCGGACAGATGGAGTTTGATTTGCGAAACGATTCCGTCCATAATGAGCGATACGTCACCCGGCGTGGCCGATGAAGCATACTCCAAATCATTTTTCAATTGGTCGTAAGTGATGATTCCTTTGCTTACCGCCCGTGCATGAAAATGGTCGGGCTCTTCTTCTCTGGGAGAAGGTGTTTTGTACACATCGTATTTAATCATGGTTATCGTATTTAAGATATTTTTGTTGGTTCATTCAGGTTTTGTCGTTCCATATATGTGATTCGATCAACTCACATATATGGAACGATCGACTCACATATGTGAGTTGATCGAATCACATATGTGGAACGACATTCTTCTCAGGACAAAGATATAAAATCTTTCTGACATGAACCAACTTTCGTCCGTATGTCTCACAGAGCTCAGGGGGGTACTTACAGATATTTGGAAAACCCTTTTATCGTGTTATATATTTGCCGAAAATTCATCAAATTAATAACGATATGAAATTAAACATGCAAAACGGCATTGCTGCCGAAGGAGTAAAAGAGCCTTTTTTGAAAGGTATTATGGAACGTTTAAAAGTATTTTTAGTAGCGCACTATGACTTTCGTTACAATACCGTGGCGGATACGTACGAATGTAGAGCGCGCCAGTCGCAACGTGATTTTGTTGAAGTGGACCGTCGCGTTCGCAACGATATTGTTCTATCGGCTTTAGAATCGGGTGTCGACTGTATTGATCGGGATGTGATGCGCATCATCGAATCTTCATTCACTCCGCCCTATAACCCTATACAGGAGTACATCAGCGCCCTTCCCTCGTGGGATGGCAGGGATCGGATCGAAGAATTGGCGGGGCGAATAAGCGACGACAAGTTGTGGAATATGGTCTTTCATCGGTGGCTGTTGGCGGTGGTGGCCCAGTGGATGCAAAAGTGCACCAAATTCGGTAACAGTATGGTACCTGTACTGATACATAGACGTCATGGGACGAAGAAATCGTCTTTCTGCCGTATGCTGCTTCCCCCCGTGCTTCGTTCTTATTTTATAGAAGAGTTTGACACCGAATCCAAATCCGCTTCGAAAGTAATGGCGAAGTTTGCCCTTGTCAATTTGGACGAGATTCGCAAGTATTCTCTCTCGCAAATGGAACGGTTGAAGAATTTGATTCAACTTCCTCAAATAAATGTGGCGAGGCCTTATCGTGGAAGCTATCAACACTTCGACCGGATGGCTTCGTTTATCGGTACTTCCAACCATGCGGATATCCTTACCGATCCGACGGGGAGCCGCCGTTTTTTCCCGATCGAGTTGGAAGACCGTATCGGTAAATTCAAAATCTCGTACAAACAATTGTATGCACAGCTCAAAACGGAACTGCGCGGTGGAGCCCGTTATTGGTATACTCCTCACGAAGAGGCTTTGATTACGGAACGCAATAAACGCTTTTATCGTCGCCCGCACGAAGAAGGGCTTTTCTTCAGTCTGTTCCGTCTTCCTCGTAAGGGTGAACGGGCGGAGGAATACAGCATTCATCTCTTGTATGAGCACATGCGCAAGGTCAGTCCGGCTACGATGCGCGACATTTCGATTAATATGTTCGCCCGCCATTTGGCAATGATCGGCGTAGAAAGCAGACACAGCTATTCCGGTTCTGTCTATTCGGTCGTTCGGTTATGATCGTTACCAGAGCTGTTGTGCCCACAGAAAACAGTGACAATTGCGAGACTCAGCTTTCATAAATTACTGTGTGACAACTTAATAATGCCTTTTCTAGGTCCCGTTTTAGTCTCGAGCCTTTACAATACTCTGATTGATAGATATTTGACATGACGGATATGTTTTCGAAACTTGATTTTCCATTCGAATTTCAGTTGTTTGTGATTACGCACGACGTGAATCTACTAAACGAAGACTTTCGAAGAGATTTCACTTGGTTCACAGAAAAGAATGATCTTTAGTCTGTATCATCGAAAAAGTGTTGTGTTTACTTGTTTGTATCATCGAAAAAGTGTGTTTTTGGAAAAAATATAGGATATGGGACGAAAGGCTTTTAGACAACTTAGGGTTTGATAGTCATTCAATGTTTTGCTATCGGCTAAATATGGCACAGGTGAAGGCTTATGCCATGTGGAGAAGGGGCAAGTTTGACAAAAGTGTCATTGATAATGTTCTTGAGAATGGAGTTTCCCTCATAGCGGATACCTTTGTTTAGAAAAAGAAAAGAGGCTGCAAATGACTTGCAACCTCTTTTGTTCAAATTATAATTCAGTAAAAACTATTCTGCTGTAGCTTCAGTTTCTGTAGCTTCTGTAGTTTCTTCTGCCTTAGGCTCTTCAGATTTTACTTCTTCAGTTTCTTCGGCTTTCGGTTCAACTTTTACAGTTTTTGTTACTACTTTAGTTTCTTTCTTGTCTTCATCCATTTTCTCTTTCAAAGCAGCCAATGTGTCGATATCACCGAGAGTTGTAGATGCTGCTTGGTTTTGAACCTGAGAATCATCTTTCTTCTTGCGGTTGTTATTCGATTTTTTAACTTGCTTGTCACCACCACCTTTGGCATCTTCGAAGATACGGCTGTGTGAGAGGATGATTCTCTTAGAATCTTTGTTGAATTCGATTACTTTGAATTCGAGTTTCTCATCGAGTTGAGCTTGTGTACCGTCTTCTTTAACCAAATGCTTTGGTGTAGCAAATCCTTCTACGCCGTAAGGTAATGCGATAACAGCACCTTTGTCGAGCATTTCGATGATTTGTCCTTCGTGGATTGAACCTACAGTGAAGATTGTTTCGAATACATCCCATGGATTTTCTTCGAGTTGTTTGTGACCGAGGCTCAAACGACGGTTTTCTTTATCTATTTCGAGAACGACAACTTCGATTGGTTCGCCAAGTTTGGTGAATTCAGAAGGATGTTTGATTTTCTTTGTCCAAGAAAGATCCGAAATATGGATCAAGCCGTCAACACCTTCTTCGATTTCAACAAATACACCGAAATTGGTGAAGTTGCGAACGGTAGCCGTGTGTTTTGAATTGACAGGATACTTCTCTTCGATTGTTTCCCATGGGTCTTGTTTGAGTTGCTTAATGCCAAGAGACATTTTGCGTTCTGAACGATCGAGTGATAATACAACTGCTTCTACTTCGTCGCCCACTTTCATGAAGTCTTGTGCAACACGGAGATGTTGTGACCAAGACATTTCACTTACGTGAATCAATCCTTCTACGCCTGCTGCAATTTCAACGAACGCACCATAATCGGCCATAACAACAACTTTACCTTTAATATGATCGCCCACTTTGAGGTCGGGATTAAGAGCATCCCATGGATGAGGAGTGAGTTGTTTCAAACCGAGAGCGATACGTTTCTTTTCGTCATCGAAATCGAGAATAACAACATTGAGTTTTTGGTCAAGCTGCACAACTTCGTGTGGATCGCTTACGCGGCCCCAAGATAGGTCGGTGATGTGAATCAAACCGTCTACGCCACCCAAGTCGATGAATACACCGTAAGAGGTAATATTTTTGACAGTTCCCTCGAGGACTTGTCCTTTTTCGAGTTTGCTGATAATTTCTTTCTTCTGTTGTTCGAGTTCTGCCTCAATAAGGGCTTTGTGAGATACGACAACGTTTTTGTATTCTTGGTTGATTTTAACGACTTTGAATTCCATTGTTTTACCAACGAACATGTCGTAATCGCGAATAGGTTTAACATCGATTTGAGAACCGGGTAAGAATGCTTCGATACCGAATACATCTACAATCATACCGCCTTTTGTACGGCATTTGATGTAACCCTTGATAATCTCTTCGTTGGCAAGTGCGTTGTTTACATGTTCCCAAGAACGAGAAGCACGGGCTTTGCGGTGAGATAGAGCCAATTGCCCTTTCTTGTCTTCCAGGTTTTCGATGTAGACTTCTACTGTGTCGCCTACTTTCAGATCGGGATTGTAACGGAATTCGTTCAATGCAATAACACCATCAGACTTGTATCCGATGTTGACAACAACTTCGCGTTTGTTCATTGTGATTACTGTTCCGTCGACAACTTCGCTGTCGTTGAGCTTGTTCAGAGTTGAGTCATAAGACTTCTCTTGGTCTTCTATGCTTTTTTCAGCCTGGACTTGACCTTTTTCGTACTCATCCCAATTGAAATCTTCAAGAGGGGCAATGTTCTTTAAATTCTCCATTAAAATTAATACTTGTTTTTAATTAATTAGTTAGACATTATATAAATCGGGCGCAAAGGTACGAGTTATTTCTTTATCACCCAAAGAAATATACGATTTTATTTCTTAATTCTTCAGGTAGTAATTTACGGTGGTAACGACTCTTATCTCTTTTATATAGGGTGTATTGGCGTCGCGATCATCAATGGAGAATTGTCCTTGCGAAGCACTTTGTATTTTGCCTAGCCGACTACCTGAGTCGTTGGCAAATTTGTCGGCTACGGCACGGGCATTTTTGGTGGCTTCTTCTATCATTTTAGGTTTCAGGCTATTGAGGCCTCTGAATGAATAGACCGGATTGTATTGGTAATCGCTTCCGCTTGCTACAGCGATACCCTGTCGAAGTAATTCGAGTTGCTGGGACATGATTTGCCGAACCTTTTTTACATCTTTGCTGGTGACTGTGATAACTGAAGTGACGTTGTATCGATAGGATGACCGATTGTTGTTGTAGCGATCGGCTTGCAGGTCTAGTACTTGTGGCGAGGCTACGTCGATTTCGGCGTTTTGCACACCTTTTGATTTCAGAAATCCGACGATGGCTTTGTTTTTGTTTTGAATATTGTTGTAGAGCGCCACCATGTCGTTGCCTACATCTTTATATGCGATGGGCCATACTACCTTGTCTGCCATTACTTCTTTTTCGGCAAGTCCTTTGACACTTACAAAACGGTCTTTAAAAGCGACATTGTCTATCCCGTTTTTCAGAACAGTTCCCAAGAGTGCTAAGCCTATGGCTAAAATAGCGGCTTCGATTTTGAAATTTTTCATAACAGTTATTGTTTAATAGGTTGATATAGGGTAAAGGTAAGCATAATAAATGAATAAATGTATTTGTTCAGTATTATTTGTCGAATAGTTCGAAGGTGAACTTCATGCCTGTCTCTATAAATTTTTGTTGTTTGAACGAACCGTAGGCTTGAAAGTTGAAATAGTGCGTGCCTACGCCATATCCTATTTCGTAGTATGGTTTCAGTTTCGGCGTCGTCAGTAGATTGAAATAGAAGCGCTCGACAACTATGTTTTGCATAATCTTGAGAATGCGGGGAATAATTAAAAAGGGCGATTCATACATCAGATGTATCTGAAAATATTTGCTTGATGCATTGTACCAATTTGCTCCGAGCAGTTGGAACGAGCTGTTTTGCTGTTCGTTCCATTGTTCGGGCAAGTTGTTGCGTGTGAAGTTGAGAAAGTCGATGAAGTATAGGCTTTTCTGGTTGGTATATAAGCCTGTTCCAACCCGATAATAGAGAGATTTAAGCAATCCGAATTGAATTTGATGTTGCATGTCGAATTCCCATCGTTCGTATCCGCAATTGCTTTTGCACAGTCCTTTGATACCTCTTTCCCAGTCGACACTGAAAGTGGGGAAAGATGATTTGAAATTTACTTTTCGTTTGCCACTCATATAATAATAAAGAGCGGGGGTCCATTCTAAACGAATTCTCGGCGCTAGACTATTGTATGCCAGATGTCTTTCGTTTTGAATGGCACCTATTAAATCGGAATGCGGAATGATGGCAGTGCGTCGGTGTCCAGAAATACCTGTGTTAAGCTCCAGCCCATTCAGTAGTTCCAAACTGTGATAAATTTCTAAATAGTAGTCTTTGAATCGGTAGACCGATAATGGCGATTGGGTGGCACCACCACCGATGGCCGACAATATATTGGCACCGTATATCAGGTTGCCGTTACCGGCGTCGATATGTATTGAACCACGTTTGGATGGGTGGTAATTATATTCGGAGTTTACCTTCCAATAAAAAAACTTTTCTTTAAAGTTGTAACCTATCGCAGGGGCTATACGTAGAAGCTTGTCATCAGGAAAGAGTTTATTGTATTTGAATGTTTGTTTGTATGCGAAACCACTGTTTTTACTATAACTCATAAGGAAAGGGTTGATAATGGGCGAACAGTGGATGCTTCCGGCATTATTAAAATTGATGTTATAGCGGTCGAGTAGAAAGTCGCCGATCTCTCCCCATAAGATCTTCGATTTGGATTCTTGCAGTTTTAGCTCTTCCTCTTGTGTCTTTAGGGTATCGTGGGTATTGTAAATGTTTTGATCGATACTGTCGAGCGGTATTTGACGAATGTCTTTGAACTTGTTTCTGTCCGAAGAATATGAAGTCGTATCGCTACTAAGTATGAACGAATCGCTTAAGTCGTATTTGCTTTTTTTACGCCGTGGATGATTGAGTCCGCTGAGAGTGATTCCGTGATAAGTGATAGCTGTCAGATAAGAGGCTCTAATCTTGTTGCCTAAAAAATGTACTTTTATTGCAAGATTGTAGCTCACGGGCAATAACTCTGCGGCACTTCCCAATGCTCCAAATTCTATATCGCTCTCAAAATGGATCAAATCGGAATATCCCGCAAAGCTGAATCGGCGGATGCTCCAGGATTCGTCGCTTACAATCATTGAGCCACAAACGAGCTGATCGCTTTTGTGGCGCGGAGTGAAGGAAATTTTGTATTGTAGATATCCATTGATATTATTGATAGAATCGAGTTCGAAGTGATAGTATTTTTTCCCTTCGGGGGTGAGCGGAGAGATTATTTTCTGATAGAGCAGAGTGTTTGAATAGATATTGCTGTGAAAATACTCAATCATGGCATCCATTAGACTGCTGCGGCGAGGAATAGTACCGACACTGGCAATCTTTTTTTGATCGTATATGTCGGGAGCAGTGTAATGAACATTTGAATATAGTTCTCGAATGAATTGCCGCTCTTTGTTGCGGATATGAAACATGAAAGGCAGGTATCTGAAGAAACCATTTTTTCGATCAATATTGAGCCTTTCTTTCATGTAATAGTCTGCATGATACTCTTTGATAAATTTAGAGTAGGTGGGTGCCTGTTGCAACACCTTGTTTATAATGGTATCTGCATAGTATATCTTGTCCCGATAAGTGATATTTCGGGGAGCTGCCCAACTTTGTAGGGCGGGGAATGTCAGCATTATATATAATATGATCTGAATAAATTGTCTCAAAGTATTGCAGCTTTTTGTTTGGGCAAATATACTCAAAAAAATGTGAGAAAAAGAATGGAAGATTATAATATTATTGATAACTTTGCAGCGCATTGGCTTGCAATCTACCTTTACCGGTGGAAAGCAATTAAAAGGGAATCAGGTTAGAATCCTGGACAGTCCCGCTGCTGTATGTTCCAATTTTAGTAACAGACAATATCTTTTATGCCACTGGATTTAAATCTGGGAAGGCGTTTGTTACGGAGCGAGTCAGAAAACCTACCATGCAGTTCTTTAGTTTCACAGCTTTCGATGGAAAAGCGTTGGACGTTCATTGTAATAAACTCTTTGTGGTTTATTATCTTATTCATTTCAACCTCTTTTGTCTACGAAAGATGTAGGTTATTGATAAACACTGCCATGTTTATTGAATGCATTATCCGGGCGAAGTGATTCGACCGGATAATTAAAAAAACATTTGTAGGTATGAAAAGATTATGGGTTCTATTTATGGTGCTATGTCCTTTGTTGCTCTTTGCTCAAAAGCAGAGGGCTGATTCTGCTCATACCTATAGCTTACCCGAAGTGATCGTGACCGAAAAATATCAGGTGAGGGATGTAAAGAGTGCCGTTCCGACACAGAGTTTCTCTTATGAGCAGTTGCAACGACTTGGGGCCTTGCAGCTGTCGGACGTCGTGAAACATTTTGCAGGCGTCAATATCAAAGATTACGGAGGTATAGGCGGTCTGAAGACAGTATCTATTCGAAGTTTGGGTGCCGAACATACCGCAGTGAGTTATGACGGGATTACCATCACCGATTATCAGACCGGACAGATTGATATAGGAAGATATTCGTTGGAGAATGTCGAACAAGTGTCGTTGAGTATAGGGCAAGACAACAGTATTTTTCAACCTGCACGGCTTTTTGCATCGGCAGGTATTCTGAATATATCGACTTTGACACCCGCTTTCGCTAAAGGCCAGCGTTTCAATGGAACGGCTTCGGTGAAAGCTGGTTCGTGGGGGTTGATCAATCCTTCTTTTCATCTTCAGCAGAAAGCAGGCTCTCGTTGGGCTCTTGCCGAAACCGCCGAATGGATGTCTTCGGAGGGGCGTTATCCTTTTACATTATATTATACCAATCAGGAAGGCAACCTTTCTTCGAAAGAAAAACGTAACAATACAGAAGTGCATAATTTGAGACTTGAGTCCGAATTATTCGGAAACTTTTCCGACAACGAACAATTGCGGCTTAAGGTCTATTATTATCAATCTTCTAGAGGCTTACCGGGATCTACTACTTACTATTATAATCACTCGTCACAACATCTGTGGGATAAGAACTTCTTTGCTCAAAGCCACTATCTGCATGAACTCAATCGACATTGGGCTTTTCAGGCTTCGGCTAAGTGGAATTGGAGCTATCAACACTATTTGGATCCGGATTATAACAATACGGCAGGTAAAACAGAAAATAGTTATTTTCAGCAGGAATATTATTTGTCGGCATCGCTGCTTTATCGTCTGTGCGACAGGTTGTCTTTCTCTTTTGCGTCTGACGAGAGTCTGAATCGGCTAAATGCCAACTTGACCGATTTCTCTTTCCCGCAACGTTTTACATGGCTTTCTGTGGCAGCTATGAAGTATGTAGATACTCATTTTACGTTGTCCTCTTCCTTGTTGTCTACAGTGACTGATGAACATGTACGGGCAGGAAGTGCCGGTGCCGGTCATCGGCGTTTGTCTCCCTTTGCTAGCTTTTCGGTGAAGCCTTTCAATGATCATGATATCAGGTTACGTTTTTTCTATAAAGATATCTTTCGTCTACCTACTTTTAATGATCTTTATTATACGTCGATAGGGAATACTAGCCTGCGTCCCGAGAAAACGCGTCAGTTTAATGCCGGTATCACATATAACAAAGAGCGTTGGGGTATCGTTTCGTTACTAACCGCTTCGGTAGATGCCTATTATAATAAGGTGACGGATAAAATTGTAGCCATCCCTACCAAAAATCTTTTTATATGGAGCATGACGAACCTGGGGAAAGTGGATATGCGTGGACTTGATATGAGCGGTGCAGTCTCGGTCGCTCCCTGTCGTAGATGGAGCATCGATTTGTCGGGAAATTATTCGTATCTCAAAGCGTTGGATGTGACAGATAGCAATGGCAAGACCTATAAACAGCAAATAGCGTACACGCCTCGCATATCGGCTTCGGCACAATGTGCTGTTGTCTCTCCGTGGGCTACGTTGAGTTATACTTATCTTCATTCTGGCAAACGGTATATGCTCGGTCAAAACATTAGTGCCAACAGATTGAGTGGATACGATGACAGCAGCATTTCCTTGCGGCGTGTCTTTACTTACAAAGGTTTATCATGGACGACAGCAGTGGAAGTACTGAACATCATGAATCGAAATTACGAGATAGTGAAGAACTTTCCGATGCCGGGTCGTTCGTTTAGAATACAAATAGGAGTGAAGCTATGAAGATACATCATCTAATATATGTGTTATTATTGTTCTGTTGTTTCGGAATGGTGGGATGCGAAGATATGCATGATGTGGGTGTGCCTTCGGATACAATGTCTGTCGTCCCCGATGGAGAAATGGCCGAGCTGTATGTGTTGAACGAAGGTTTGTTCAATTTGAATAATAGTACGTTGGCACGCTATTCGTACAAAGAAGGTTCATTGTCTACCAATTATTTTAGTTCTATCAATAAAAGAGGACTGGGCGATACGGCCAATGATATGCAACTCTATGGAAGTAAACTCTATATCGTTGTCAATGTATCGAGTGATGTAGAGGTCGTTGACTTTCCTACGGGCAAATCGCTTAAACAAATACCGCTACTTGCCGATAATGGTAGTTCGAGACAGCCTCGATATATCGCCTTTGCCAAAGGTTGTGCATACGTGTGCTCTTTTGACGGAACAGTTGCTAAAATAGACACTGTTTCGCTGAAAGTGGAGGATGTAGTCAAGGTAGGCCGTAATCCGGACGGTATTTGCAGTGCCAATGGCAAACTCTATGTTTCCAACTCGGGCGGCCTTGATATGGGTGGAGTAGGGGTGGATCATACAGTCTCGGTGATAGATTTGACTACATTTAAAGAGATAAAGAAAATTACCGTTGGTCCGGATCCCGGCAAAATAGTGGCTTCGGAGAATGGAGATGTATATGTGGTTACTCGTGGCGAAAATATAAATAAAGGCGACTACTATCTGGCAGCTATCAACACGACGACTGACGAAGTAGAAAAAATATACGACGAGAAAGTGCTTAATTTTGTTTTGTGCGATGATATTGCTTATATGTATCAGTACAATTATGCCACATCTTCCTCTTCGATCAAAGTGTTTAATTTGAAAACCGGTACAACGGTGCGCGACAAGTTTATTACCGATGGCACTGTTGTCAAGACACCTTATGCTATCTCGGTGAATCCTTATACCGGCAATGTTTATATAGCCGATGCTTTCGACTATATGACTAGCGGTGATTTGCTTTGTTTCAATCCACAGGGAATGTTGCAATTTCGAATTAAGAATATTGGTCTTAATCCCAATACTATTCTCTTTACCGATAAAGTGACGGCGGGGACGAATGGTTCTTCAAGTAGCGGTTTCGATTATGCTTATGCCGATACTGTATTTGAATATTGCCCCGCTCCATGTCAGTATATGAACACTTCGACTACTGCATACAAAGAGGGATATGCGATGGCCGACATTATTCGGGATGCTACGACAAGTATAAAGAAAGGATCTACGCTGACCTTGGGGGCTTTCGGTGGATATATTGTAGTCGGTTTCAATCATACGGTTAAACATGTGCCTGGAAGTTATGATTTTAAGGTGTATGGAAATTCCAATCTTTCGATGTATGACACGAAGAACGGAAAGCCGGGAGGATCTGCCGAACCGGGTATTGTATGGGTATCACAAGATACGAATGGCAATGGGCTGCCAGATGATGAATGGTACGAATTGGCCGGTAGTGAATATGGCAAAAGTACGGAAACAAGAAATTATACTATAACTTATTATCGCCCTTCGCCAATGAATGGTGATGTGAAATGGACTGACAATAAAGGCAATTCCGGTTACGTCTATCGTAACGAGTTTCATACCCAAAGTTCATATTATCCAGCTTGGATGCCAGATGACATATCTTTTAGCGGCACTCGATTGGCTGATAATGCTGTGAACGAAGGTCAAAACGGAACTCAGTATTGGGTCGGTTATTGTTACGACTGGGGATATGCCGACAATTATCCCAACTCGGCAGAACAGAGCCAATTTAAAATAGATTGGGCCGTGGATGCTAAAGGTAATAAAGTGAACTTGAGTGGTATCGATTTTGTGAAGATAACTACTGCCGTGAATCAATCTTGCGGCTGGATGGGCGAAATATCCACGGAAGTACTAGGCGTGCAGGATTTACATTATACAAAATAAAATTCATTTATAAATATCTTAATTAAAAACAGAAAAAATGAAAAAGTTAAATTACTTATTTTTATTAATCTTTTTGACAGCTTTTGCTGCTTGTAGCAATGATGATGATAACAGTGTAAAGGCAAATTTAGAGAGCATGCCTGTTACGAACGGTTATTACACCAATACAGGTGGTACATTAAAAGGGTATTATTATTATTCAACTTTTCAAGATAATGACAAATTACTAACTTTTGATTACTATTTGGGAAATTGGACCGGAGCAACTTTTGCCGGATTCACTTATACCAATTCTACCGATACGAAGACAGGCAATAGCTCTGCCGCTGTCAGTGGAAAGGGCAAAACTGGTGCGATGTATTTGGTGGCCTATCCTAGCAGTTATACTCCGACCCGCTTCAAAATAAATGATCCTTCTAAATATACTATTGATGGCTGCTGGATATCGAATAGTGTATATGCTTATAATTGTATGACAACCAATAATTATGCGCCTGCATCTAAATTCAAATCGGGGAGTTATTATAAAGTAACTGCTACAGGTTATACTGCAGACGGAACGACAAGTGTGGGTACTACTTCGATCTATTTGGCAAAGTATGCGAGCGATTCGGACACTCCATCTAAAGATTGGCAGTGGTTCAATCTAGGTGTATTGGCGAATGCTGTATATGTTCAGTTTGATGTTGATTCTAGTGATAAAGGAGATTACGGAGTGAATACTTCCACTTATTTCTGTCTGGATGGTATCACGCTTAATCAGAAATAATTTTTGGCGCAGATAAAATCCGCATCTATATTTGGATCATCCAAATACTGATGCGGATTTTTTGTTTTATATAAAAGAGCTGGCATGTGGCCAAAGATGATTGTTGTATATTTAAGATGGAATTACCACTTTTAGTTAGTATATTAAAATAAAAGGACTAATTTTTGTTATTGCGCTCATGTTGCATTATCTTTGTTTGCTACAAATATAGAAAAAGCTCGTTTATGAATATAAAATTAGGACGGTTCAATCAGTTGGAAGTGGTTAAGGAGGTAGACTTCGGAGTTTATCTCGATGGTGGTGATTCGGGTGAGATATTGCTACCGACTAGGTATGTGCCGGAAGAATGCAAACCGGGAGATCTGTTGAATGTATTTATATATCTCGATAATGAAGAAAGGCTAATAGCTACAACGCTCACACCATTGGCTCAGGTTGGGCAGTTTGCCTATTTGGAAGTAAATTGGGTGAATCAGTTCGGAGCTTTTCTCGATTGGGGGCTTATGAAAGATTTGTTTGTGCCTTTTCGTGAGCAGAAAATGAAAATGCAAGTGGGCAGAAAATACATTGTTTATGTCTATATTGATGAGGAGAGTTATCGTATTGTAGCTACTGCCAAGGTGGATCGCTATTTGTCAGGAGAAATACCTGAATATGAACCGGGTGAAGAAGTAAATATCCTTATCTGGCAGAAAACGGATTTGGGCTTTAAGGCTATTATTGATAATAAATTCGGTGGATTGCTATATGACAGTGAAATATTCGCTCCGATATATACGGGTATGAAATTGACAGCCTTTGTCAAGCAAGTGCGGGAGGATGAGAAAATTGATTTGATGCTCCAGAAACCCGGATTTGAGAAAGTGGATAGCTTTGCTGAAGAATTGCTTCAGTATATTGAGGAACATGGTGGAACGATTGAATATACTGATAAAAGTGACGCCAATGAAATCTATGATGTATTTGGAGTAAGTAAGAAAACTTTTAAAAAGGGGATAGGTGAGCTTTATAAAAGGCGTCTTGTAGTACTTGGAGAAAAGAGTATTTCATTGGTTAAATCCCCCAGATAATTAGGGGAAATCCTATCTATAAAGAGAGAAAACAATAGTGTAGGGTGATTTTCTTCTTTTATCTTTGTTGCAATAAAAAGATAAAGTGTATTATACTAACCCTAAAAAAACAACGATTATGAAACGAATATTCATCACACTCTTAGCATTGATGGCGATGGCCGGTGCTAGCGCAATGACGGAAAGTAGAGTACGCACTGAAACATTATTTCTGACAGATAAAATGTCGTATGAATTGAGATTAAGCAGCTCTCAATATAATGATGTTTATGAAATCAATTATGATTTTATGAGTGCCGTCTGCAATATTATGGACGATGTCGTTTATGGTGAAAGCTGGGCGCTTAATGATTATTATGAAGCTCTTGATATACGTAATGACGATTTGAGATGGGTGTTGAGCGCTTCGCAATATCGTCGTTTTCTTGGAGCAGAATATTTCTGTCGCCCTGTTTACCAAACAAATGCTGGTTGGGGCTTGAGAATTTATATCACCTATACCAATCCGAGTGTATACTATTGCCGTTGGCCTAGTGCATATACGACTTACTTTGGTGGACACTATCGTGGCGGCTTCGATGATACAAGTTACTATCGCTATAGATATTCTCGTGTTTCACATTATAATAGACCTTTCCGTATGAACGGTGATGGTTATCGTTATAATACTTATGTAAATAGAGATTTTCAAAGATCTGGAGATAACCGCTATTATAATAATCGTAACAGTAACCCGGGCTTTCATATAGGAAATGGTAATTCCGGTAATAATAATAACCGCGGTAATAGGTCTGATAATAACAATAGATATTATGACAACAATAGTGTCAATAATAGGGGCAATGTAAACAATAACATAAATATAAATAATACTAACGTCAATACTAATCGCAATTATAATAGGAATAATAGTGGCGGTTACGATAGAAACATCGATAATAATTCATCTCATGGTAAGAACGTTGACGTCAATACCAATAATACCAATACCAACGTCAATAATACCAACGTCAATACTAATCGCAATTATAATAGAAATAATGGTGGCGGTTACGATAGAAATATCGATAATAATTCTTCTCGTGGTAAGAATGTTGACATCAATACCAATAATACCAATACTAACGTCAATAATACTAATGTCAATACTAATCGCACTTATAATAGAAATAATGGTGTAAGTTCCGATAAAAATGTTGATAATAATTCGTCACGAAATAAGAATGTCGACGTCAATAAAAACAGTAACGGTAATAGTAGCAGAAGAAATTATGATCGCCCTGTACCCGCATCTTCTACTAACAAAGTGATAACGACTCCTACTACTCCAGCTAAAAATACAGAAAAGCATTCTAGAAGGTAATATCTGGAAACAAATAGCTTAAGTAAATAGCCCCATACAATATGATATTGTATGGGGCTTGTTGGTTGTGTAAGTTATCAATGAAAACCAATTTTATCCGCAATGAAAATAGCGGGTAACTAATGTTTGCACTTCGTCTGGATTGTGTTCGATGTCTTCGCGAAGCGAAGAGTCGTTGTAAGATTTCAGATCTTTAATGATACCGTCTATCATTGAGGGACTAAACACTCCATATTTTTCGAAAACGGTGCGTTGTCTTTCCAAACATCTTGCCGAAGCATAGCAACTATCGGGTAATTGAGCTAATGTCTTCAATTTTGCTTCGTTTGCTTTTTCGTGGATATTGACGTTTACGTATGTCTTTGTTGCAATTTCGAGTGCGTCAGGTAATTCAAAACCGTGGCGGCAAGCAACGCACAGTCCTGCGAGTAGTTGGTAGAGATCTGCCGAACCATCAGGCGAACGCATTTCAACTGTTTGTTTTTGAGTCGTATCTATGTCACTACTATTTTCGAGCGGATTGGCCATTCTGCACATGTCCATTTTTGATGACCAGCCTAATGGGACGCGCACTAAAACCGATCGGTTACGGTCGCCCCAACATACGTTAGTCGGAGCCTCTTGGTGTGGAACTAAACGAAAGTAAGATGTGGGGTTTTTGTTGCCGAATGCAGTAATCGATTCTGCCAGCTCCATCATGCCGGCTATTGCTGTGCGGGCGGTATCTGATAGTTTGTCATTCTCGAGCATCTGATTTTTCCCATCTTTCATTATTCTCATGTGAATGTGCAAGCCGGAACCTGCTTTGCCTGTTGTAATTTTAGGAGCGAATGTAATATCGTATCCCATTTGGTTGGCTAGATTGCGAATGACCCATTTGGCAAGCATCAATTGGTCTGCAGCTTCTTCTACTCGTACCGGAAGAAATTCTATTTCATTCTGTTCGTATACCAATCCGTTGAGAGTGAAATTGCCTACTTCGGAATGACCATATTTAATTTGTCCTCCCGTTAGGGCGATATATGACATGCATCGTATACGGAATTCATTTGTTTTGGCATATGGAGCAGATTCGTGATATCCATGTTGGTCGGTTGCAGGGAAGAAATGAGTATCGGGAGCAATAACGTAATATTCCAGTTCGCCCATCGCATGAAATTCCATACCTGTAACTTCGGTAAATGCTTTACTTGCTTTAGCCAGTGTATGTTCAGGAGCACTTTCAAGTGGCATTCCATCCTTATTAAAGAACGAGCAAAGCATGGATAATGTTGGTAGTGCGGCAAACGGATCTATAAAAGCACTGCTGAATCGTGGTATGACATACAAATCGCTGCTGCTTGCTTCGATAAACGGAAACAGGCTTGAGCCATCTACACGTTCTCCACACGTGAGAATTGTTTCGAGATATGCGAGGTTGGTTATGGCAAAGTTTAATGTTTTGAGTCTGCCGTCTCCACCCGGGTACATGAAATTGACCATTTCAATATTATTGGCCTGTATAAAGGATATAATGTCGGTCTTAGTAAATTCATTTACTGGCTTTTGAAGAAATGCTACTACTTTATTGGCATTAAGTTCTAATTCTTTGTTCATGGTCATGTTGTTTTTCGTAATTATTCTATGGTTAATGTTATTCTATGCTCGCAAAGATAATGAAATGTTATTGATTTGCAATTATTATTCAATAATAATTTTGTAAGGTTTATATGACTATAATACTTATAGATTGTTCCATTCGCTTGACAAAATGAAAGTAAATAACTTGTTTTATTAGTAATATTGATTTTTGATTCAGAAAAGGAATAATCATATCATTATCAATATTGGAATTTCAGATACTATTAGATTAGTATGATATGGTATCGTTATTGCTTAAAAAATAATATTGAAAAAGTAATATATTGAGGCTTTATAGGGCTAGTTTATGCATAAAGTAAATATAAAAAGGTATTTGTAACTAAAATATTTTATTATTTTATTGTTATATTATAAAATAGTCTTTATATTTGTGGGATTATTAAAGCAATTGTGAATTATATTATAGTATTAACGTCAATCTTAATTTGTAGAAGTCTATGACAAACTTTAATGCATTTAAAAGACCTACACTATTTAAGAAAATTTTTGCGCTCACATTGCTAGCTTTGTTAATCTCGGTTGGTACGTATGCGCAAAGTTTTATTAAGGGAGTGGTAAGAGACACTCAGGGAAGTCCTCTTCCCGGTGTCAGTGTGTTGATTAAAGGTTCCACTATGAATGAAGGTGCAAAGCTTTTATCCCCAATGGGCAAATGCCGATTATGCAAAATATGGCTTTGCCAATAAGCTTGATTTCCTTTTGTTGGGAGCATACGCATCGACAGACGCAGTATATGGAACTACCGAATGGACAATGCAAGGCTTTTGTAAGTTGGCAAAAGATGTATTGAAAGGAGATGTCAAATTTGCCGGTGGTCCGGATGTGGGTAATGCTACAGGATTCGAAAAGGGCGGACAAGAAACTGCTGTGACAAACAGCGTTGATGCATGTATTAACGCCGGAGATGGTTATTTCGTTTTCGATATGGTTCACGTACGCCAATTTAATTATTGGAATGCACTTAAAATAGGTATCGATAAATATTTGAATACAATTAAATAATATTAAAGATGGATAAGGTAAAGTATTTACAGAATTGGTCTGAGTCTTATAAAAGGGACTTAACAGGAAACATTATGCCTTTCTGGATGCAACATGGGTTAGATAGAGTTAATGGCGGTGTTTATACTTGTTTAGACCGTGATGGCTCTTTGATGGATTCGACTAAATCTGTTTGGTTTCAAGGACGTTTTGCCTTCGTATGCTCGTATGCTTACAATAATGTTGAGCACAACGAAGACTGGTTGAGAGCTGCCAAAAGCACTATCGATTTTATCGAAGCTCATTGCTTTGATAAAGACGAGCACATGTTCTTTTCGGTTACTGCAGAAGGTACCCCTCTCCGTAAGCGTCGTTATGTTTTTTCTGAGACATTTGCAGCTATTGCGATGTCAGAGTATGCTTTGGCAACAGGCGATAGCTCTTATGCCGAAAAAGCGTTGAAAGTATTTAAAGATACTCTTCGCTTTCTCAACACACCGGGTTTCCTTGAACCTAAGTTTACCGAAGCTGTCAAGTTGCAGAGTCACTCTATTGTGATGATCCTGATCAATGTCGGTTCTCGTCTGCGCACTGTGGTTGATGATCCTACTATTACTCAACAGATAGATGAGTCGATAGAAAAATTGCGTAAGTATTTTATGCATCCGGAGTATAAGGCATTGCTTGAAAGTGTTGGACCGAATGGTGAATTTGTTGATACCAATACGACTCGTACTATTAACCCCGGGCATTGTATCGAAACTGCTTGGTTCCTTATGGAAGAATCACGTAATCGCAATTGGGACAAAAAGATGCTCGATACGGCTCTTACAATATTCAATTGGTCTTGGGACTGGGGCTGGGATAAGCAATATGGGGGTATCATAAACTTCCGCGACTGCAAAAATCTTCCTCCTCAGGATTATTCGCAGGATATGAAGTTCTGGTGGCCGCAATGTGAAGCCATTATAGCATCGCTCTATGCTTATTTGGCTACCGGTGATGATGAATATCTGTATCGTCATAAGGTTATTAGTGAGTGGACGTACGCCCATTTCCCCGATGCCGAGTTTGGCGAATGGTATGGTTATTTGCATCGTGACGGTACCGTAGCACAGGCTGCTAAAGGAAATCTTTATAAAGGACCTTTCCATGTTCCTCGCATGATGACAAAGTCGTATTCACTTTGCCAGGATATACTGAAGACCTTATAATATTTTTATAAATACGATTTGTGCGCTGTATCGATTACTTGTCGATACAGCGTTTTTCTTTATATATGGCAATTGTTCTGCAATGCATCGATTATGTCGGATCTGTTGATATTTAGAAAAGGATCAGTACGTTTTTCTTTTTATGTCCTTATATATCTTGCGACTCACGGGCGTGAGTCGCAAGGCACATAATAAAGGAGAAATTGTTTCGTCCTTTTCGAAGCTAAAAACATTAAAGTGAATAGTGATTCTATATATTTGCTTTTCTTTGATTGCTTGTAGTAAATGCGTCAGAAAATGAAGCATTTAGTAATAGTTTGGTGATGATGTAAGCAAAATAAAGTAAACAAGAAGATGAGAAAATATAAAATAATTCTTACTTTTGTAAAATATAAATCTGAAAATGAATAATAAACCTATTCTTTTGCAACTAAAATTAAAATAAAAAGAAGAGCATGCGGAAATTTCTATTCACATTAGTCGTAATGTGTTTCTTCACATTACTTTGCTTTGCACAAGATTCGCCACTTTGGTTGCGTCACTGTGCTATATCGCCCGATGGAGCTGAAATAGCTTTTTGTTATAAGGGTGATATTTATATTATTCCTTCTGCGGGCGGGAAGGCTCGGCAACTTACATCCAATCCTGCTTACGATACTGCTCCTGTGTGGAGTCCGGATAGTAAAACGATCGCTTTTGCTTCCGATCGGTATGGTAGTTTAGATGTTTTCGTTGTCAAGAGTGTAGGCGGTGAACCCCGCCGTTTGACTACATTTACTCGAGGCGAGATTCCGTTGGCTTTTAAAAACAATACGGAATTGTTATTTACCGCCAACGAAAAGCCTTCGACTGAAAGTATACAATTTCCTTCGGGACAGTTCTCTCAAGTGTATACCATTGATATCAATGGCGGTCGTCCTCAAATGGTTACATCCATGCCAATGGAAGATTTATCTATCAGTAAAGATGGTCAGACATGGCTGTTTCAAGATAAAAAAGGATACGAAGATACTTTTCGCAAGCATCATACATCGTCTATTACCCGTGATATATGGTCTTATATCCCTGCAACGGGGAAATATCAGAAGCTGACGTCGTTTAAGGGCGAAGATCGCACCCCTGCATGGTGTCCGGATCAACAATCGTTCTATTATTTGAGCGAACAAAACGGTTCGTTTAATGTATATAAACGAGGATTGAACGATGAAAATGCCGTTCAGCTGACTCATTTCAGTACCAATCCGGTGCGCTATTTGAGTGCAAGTTCAGATGGACTGATGTGTTTTAGTTACGATGGCGAACTCTACACGATGCGCGAAGGAGCACAACCTCAAAAGTTAAATGTGCAGATTGTTGCCGATAATGATGAAAAATATGTAATCAAACAAATAAAGTCCTCTGGAGCCACCGATATGGCTGTTTCTCCAACAGGTAAGGAAGTTGCTTTTATACTTAGAGGTGATGTTTATGTCTCGTCGGTAGACTACAAAACCACCAAACAAATAACAGACACTCCATATCAAGAGCGTAATATCGATTTTTCTCCCGATGGACGCAGTCTTGTATATTCTTCCGAGGTTGATGGATTGTGGCAGGTCTATCAGGCTAGTATCGTCAACAAAGAAGAAAAACAATTTTGTTATGCCACGCAGTTGAAGAAAGAAAATCTGACTAATTCGGATAAAACATCTTTTCAACCATTGTATAGTCCCGACGGTAAGGAAGTTGCGTTCTTGGAAAACCGTGCAACCATTCGTGTGGTAAATTTGAAGACTAAGGAAGTACGTACGGTGATGGATGGTAAGTACGAATATTCTTATTCCGATGGTGATCAGTCGTATGTGTGGAGTCCCGACAGCCGTTGGATTCTGACCGATTATATCGGTATAGGAGGATGGAACAATAAGGATATTGCTTTAGTGAAAGCCGATGGCAGTGGCGAAATACACGATTTGACAGAAAGCGGTTATTCTGATGTAAGTCCTAAATGGGTGTTGGGTGGCAAAGCTATGATCTGGCAGAGCGATCGTGCGGGCTACCGTAGTCATGGAAGTTGGGGATCTGAAAGCGATGAATACATCATGTTCTTTGATGTCGATGCTTACGATCGTTTTATGATGAATAAGGAAGACTTGGCACTACTCGAAGAGCAGGAGAAAGCGGACAAAGATAAGAAAGAAAAAGAGGCGTCGGCCAAAAAGGGTGACAAGAAAAAGAAAGATGATAAAGACAAGAAGGAAGATAAAGAAGCTGTGAAACCTCTTGTGTTTGATTTAGAAAATTGTAAAGATCGTATCGTACGACTAACGGGCAATTCTTCTTTCCTTGGTGATGCTGTGTTGACACCCAAAGGCGATAAACTCTATTACATCACTTCTTTTGAAGATGATGGCGATCTTTGGATGCACGATCTGAAAGAAGACGAGACAAAAATTGTTCAAAAAGGAGTTGGCTACGGACAGCTGTTGACAGATAAAGATGGAAAGAATATCTTTATGATGGGCAAGGGCAGTATGAAGAAAATAGATATTGACGGTAATAAAGTAAAGAACATCGAATTTGAGGCGTTTTTCAATTATCGTCCTATCCAAGAACGTACGTATATATTCAATCATATCTGGAAACAGGTGAAAGAAAAGTTCTACGATCCTACCATTCGCGGAATCGATTGGGACGGATATCATAAGTCTTATGCCCGTTTCTTGCCCTATATCAACAATAATTACGACTTCCAAGATATGTTGAGTGAATTTCTTGGCGAACTGAATGGCTCGCATACCGGTGCCCGTTATTATGCTCCGGGAGCTGCATTGAGTGATGCTTCGCTTGGAATGTTCTATGATGACACTCATACTGGAGACGGATTGAAGGTGAAGGAAGTCATTCCGAAAAGTCCGTTGACACTGAAGAAGAATGATGTGAAGGCAGGATGTATCCTTATGAAAATAGATGGTATGCCTATTTTGAAAGGGGTGGATTATTATTCGTTACTCGAAGGCAAAACGGGTAAGAAAGTCTTGCTGTCGTTCTACAACCCTGAAGGTGGGAAAAACTTTGATGTTACGATAAAGGCTATCAGCTTGGGCGCAGAGAATGAATTGCTCTACCAGCGCTGGGTAGAACGCAATCGTAAGATGGTTGATGAACTCTCTGGAGGCAAATTGGGATATATTCATATCAAAGCGATGGATAGTTCTAGCTTCAGAACGTTGTATAGCGAGTTGCTTGGCAAATATCGTAATAAAGAAGCGATTATAATAGATACTCGCCACAATGGAGGCGGTTGGTTGCATGATGATGTATGTACTTTGTTGAGTGGCAAAGAGTATACTCGCTATACTCCTCGCGGCCAGTATATAGGTAGCGACCCTTATAATAAATGGACTAAGCCCTCTTGTATGTTGATATGCGAAGATAATTATAGTAACGCTCATGGTACACCGTGGCTCTATAAAGAACTGAAGATAGGAAAACTGATTGGTGCACCAGTTCCAGGCACTATGACAGCTGTATGGTGGGAATCGCAAATAGATCCTACTATGGTATTCGGTATTCCCGAAGTCGGTTCATTGGATAATCGGGGACATTATTTGGAGAATCAAGAATTAGAACCCGATATTTTGGTATACGACGATCCAGCTGATTTCCAAAAGGGAAAGGATGCACAGATTGAAGCAGCTGTAAAAGAAATGCTTCGAGAAATATCGAAATAACGTAAAATAAAAACCTATTATCCCTGTGGAGACAGACTTGTCTTGCACAGGGATTTTTTTATAAATGAATATCGCCTATCTTTTTATTGGGATGAATTTGGACTGTAAGATTTGAATGTAAAAGTGGAGTTTTAAAAAGTGGACTATTATAATGCTTAATGGAACAAAAATACTATCTTTGTAGCATTCTATTACTACAAATGAAGAATATGATGATAAAAAATGTCGTGCGATTTGTTTCTAAAGTTACTTTGTGCTGTTTGTGTCTTTTCTTGTTTATAGAGAATGTATCCGCACAAAATTTATTACCTCTTGATTGGAATATAGCATTTAATAGTAATGCTTGTTTGTCTGCTCGTGGAGCTAAAACCCATTCGTCAATATGTACTTTGCTTTCATGGGAACGCCAAGGGTATTTCGAAGGAGATGGTGATTGTACTCTTTCTGCGACATTTAATATAAAAGAGCTTCAGAAATCATATCTCTTGCTTATACGTATGCAATGTGAAGTTCGAGATGTTAAGATTAATGGTCATTCTGTTGCCCAAAACATTAAAAATACTTTTTGGAGTAATCGGGATGCATATTCTACTATTCGTCTACCTAAAGGTCTATTGAGAAAAGGAGAGAATAAAATAGTAATAGATTGTTCATCTTTAGGTTATACGGGTGGAGTCAGCCATACGATGCTGGTATTGAAACCGCTGAATGGCAAAACTACGGAAAACATCCGTCTCTCTTTACCTACAGCCAATCATGTTTGCCTAGGTAACAACAGAGTGGTAACTATACATTATCAGACAGCTCGTCAGGCTACAGTAAGATTCCGAGTAGAAAACGACTTTCATCAATCTTATTTGGATAGCATCATAACTGTCTCACCTCGTGATTCAATCATTAATATTGATTTGAACGAACTATGCAGCACTCCCGGATTCTATCAAATGACAGCTGTAATGCATGGTGCCGGTTATTCGGGCAATGCTCAATGGATGGCTGTGAAACCCGAAGAAGTGGCTTGCGACAATCGCACGGCTATCGGTTTCGAAGATTATTGGGCGAAAGCAAAAGCTGAGTTAGCTGCTATAAAACCTGATTTTAAGCTGCATCGGATAGATTCACTCTGTCAGAAAAGCAAGCGTGACGTCTATATCGTGGAGATGCAATCGTTGGGCAATCTCACTGTTCGGGGCTATTATTTTGTTCCTCGTACTGCGGGCAAACATCATGCGGTACTTCAGGTTCCCGGTTACGGTTCTGGATTTGAAAACCTCGAAGGCTTTTTAAAAGACGATACCGATAGGGCAGAGCTGGCTCTCTGTGTACGCGGGCATGGCATCAGTGCCGATGTTTTCAATCCCGGTTTTGGCGTCCCAGGGGTATGGGGATATAAGTTGTGCAACAGTGATAGTGTAGCCTATCGGGGTATCTATATGGACTGTGTTCGAGCTATAGACTTTCTTTGTAGCCGTCCCGAAGTGGATGCTCATCGTATAGGAGTGAAAGGTGGCAGCCAAGGTGGAGGACTTACATTGGCTACGGCAGCATTGTGCTCTGATAGGATAGCGGCTTGTGCCTATTTCGAACCATTCCCGTGCGATATGCGTCATCAAATACAAGTCCGTACCATTTGTCAGAGTGAACTGAAACGGAATTTGGCCTATTATGGCAATCCCTGTTCTTATCTTGAAGTGCTTTGCGTACAAGATTTGATAGATACTCGTTCGTTTGCATCGAAAATAAAATGTCCGGTATTTTATACCCCTGCATTATTTGATGATGACTGTCCGATAGAGGGTGGATTTGCGGCATACAACTTGATAACTTCCCCTAAAGAATACAAAGCATTTCCAAACGAAGGGCACGTGGAAGGTTTTACACATGAAGCAATGATAATGGGTTGGCTTGATAAGAAGCTGTCGGAATAAGAAGCCTGCCTATATGATGCTTCAATCATCTTTTATGAATTTATGATCCTCTTTATGATTTGAATAAAAAAGTCCTTTTTGTATTTTGTCATCGATATGAAGTCGTTCATCAAAAGAATTTTATTTGTTTTGATGTCTGTTATAGCTTTGCATTGACAAAATATAAATATCATGTATGGACTTTTTTATCGTTTAGCTGTAATAGGAGTGTTTGCCGGTTCGTTTATACAAAGTATTCAGACGGATGGCAAGGTCGTCGGTCAAGTTACAACAGAAAATCAATCTTCTCTGGAAGGAGCACAAATCGTGTTGAAATCGTGTAAAGATTCTCTGGTTGTAAAGACTGCAATAAGTAATAAGGATGGTCGATTTGTATTGAAACATCTTTTTTCTGGTCGTTATATCATTCAAGTTTCCATGGTTGGTTATCAAAAGGAGGCTAGAACTGTCTTTTTTAATGGTGAGGGCTCATTGTTAATAGATCCTTTTCGTTTAAAAATAGAAATTCAGCAATTGGGAGACATTGTTGTGACTGCAAGAAGAACACCTGTTGAAGTTTCCGCAGATAAAACCGTTATTAACTTGTCTACATTTAATTTAGGATCGGGAGGAAATGTATTTACCGTTATGCAAAATCTACCGGGCGTTCGTATAAGCAATGACGGAACGGTCTCATTGAATGGAAAGGGGCAAGCCAAGATTATGATAAACGGCAAGCTATCTTATATAGAAGGAATGGAATTGATGAGCTTTCTTAAATCTACTCCGGCTTCTTCGCTTGATAAAATAGAGTTAATTACTGATCCTTCTGTCAAATACGATGCTAGTGGAAATTCTGGCATCATTAATATCAAAACAAAACATGATAGACCTATGGGGTCAAGTATGACATTTTATTCGGATTATGAACAAGGGAAAAACGGAAGAATCAACAATAATGTTTCGGTTAGTAAGCGATGCGGATCATTTAATTTCCACTCTATGTGTGGCTATTATTTCGGAAAAGATTTCAATGAATTGTATATATACAGGATGTTCAATGATAATAATACTGCTTTTGGGCAAAATTCACATAGGTTTAGGACAGACCATAATTTCTATTATAATGCCAATATTAGTTACGATGTTTCTCGGAAAACTGTTTTTGAATGGTATGTTGATGGATATTCTTCAAAGCGGAGCGAAGATGGCAATATTCATTCTGGGTTTTACTCGTCTAAGGTAGATTCTACTCTTTTCTCTTCGACAGACAATTTATATAAGAGAAGTAATGTTAGAACCGGTTTGAACATGAATTATATGATAGATAGCATTGGAAAGAAACTGAATGTCTCTGTAGATTATCTTCATTACTCGTTGAAGGAGGATCAATTTCATAATGATTTGTTTAATGTAACAGGTAGCTCTCCTTCGCAAGAATCTATTTCGAAAGGATATAAAGACGGAAAAATAAAGATTCTTTCTCTCCAGTCTGATATCATTTGTCCGTATACAGATAAGTTTAGTCTGGAAGGTGGCATAAAGGCTACATTTGTGAAAGTAGACAATCTTTCTGAATATTATAACAAATCGAGCAATGATTGGCTACCGGATAATAGTTTAAGCAGTGCTTTCCGATACAACGAAAGCATTAATGCCGGTTATTTGGATGCTAAGATCTCTGTTCAAAAAATGAATATTGAAACAGGCTTTCGTGTCGAACATACGGATGTCGTCGAGCATCAATATGACATAGGCGGCAAAGAAGACTATTCTTATCGAAAGTCTTATATTAATATTTTTCCCAGTCTCTGTCTGCGTTATAATTTGAGTGATATGCATTCGGTTAATTTCATTTATAATCGGCGAATAGACCGTCCTAATTATAGAGATTTGAATCCATTTATATATATCTTTGACGCTTATACTTATGAACAAGGAAATGTCTCTTTAAAGCCTCAGTTTAGCAACAATTTTAATGTCTCTTACATTTTTCGGAAAAACTATTCACTTCATCTCTTTTATAGTACTACTGTAGATGCAATTATAAAATCGTATAAAACAATAGGGGATAGTAAACGAATCTATGTGATGCCTATGAATATGTCTGGAAACAAATCTTACGGCGTGAGAGTACAGATAGGCCGTCTAGCTTTGCTTAAACATTTCAATACTAGCATTTATTCGGCAGTAGTCAGAAACGATTATAGATGGATTGAAAATAATGTTTTCAAGGAGAATAATCGTACTACGTTCATATTTAATTTGAATAACAGAATTGATTTTGGTAAAGATTGGTCGGCTGAATTATCTGGCTTTTACAATTATAAAATGGCTTTTGGACAGATAACTTTAGCTCCTATGTGGAAGATATCAATGGCTATCCAAAAAGATTTTCTGCAAAAAAAAGCAACAATCACTCTTTATTCAAATGATCTATTCAATTCGTATGTTACAAAAGCAACGGGAGTATTTTGCGGCACACTAGCAAAAACCCGAGAAAGAGATGTAGACCGCTGTATAATAGGTATATCTTTTGTCTATAGATTGAAAAGAGGTAATGCGACTAAAAATTTTAAGAATAAAGAGGATGTTTTTGATTCAAAAAGAGTAAATTTGTAAAATAAGTTGAGATTTTTGTTATGAAACGCTATCGTGTCTGGTTTTGGATTTCGCCGATAATCTGTGCTATCCTTGTTATGGTTAGCATTAGATTAGTCAGTGATACTCCTACCGGTTATAAATTTTGGGAAAGGCCTATTGAAAAGAATTTAATAGAAGATATATCTGCTATTATTCTGGCCTATATCTTTCAATATGTAGTTTACTTTTTTCTTAAAAGGAATCTTCGTACAAATGAATTCAGTTTAAAAAGATTGTTAGTAGAATATTTATATGTACTACTTATAGGTGTTATCATTATTAATCCCGGTCTTATTATTATTCATTATCTTACTAAAGACCCTCCAGGATTGGATGATTTTGTGATTGCAACAATGATCTTTGTTCTATATACTCTTATCTTTTATTCTGTTTTCAGAGGGAAGCAAATTTTAGATGCTTATGTTAATGAGAAGTTGCAAGTACAAAAGATTAAGAATATACAGATGCAAGCAGAGTTAAAGTTTTTGAGAGCACAATTTCATCCTCATTTTTTATTCAATGTGTTGAATACTATTTATTTTCAAATAGATGAAAAGAATGAAGAGCCTCGAAATACGATTGAAAAGTTGTCAGATCTATTAAGGTATCAGTTGTACGATACAAATTGTTTAGTATATCTAAAACAAGAATTTGATTTTATAGATACCTATATCGGTATTCAGAAATTAAGAATGAAAGCTTCGTTGGAGTTGGATATTTCGTTTGATGAACAACTCTTTAGTAAACAAATCTATCCACTTCTTTTGTTCCCTTTTGTAGAAAATGCATTAAAATATGTCGGAGGTGAATATTGGATCAAAATAGTGGCTCGGTTGGAGGATGATCATTTGTGTTTTGAAGTCGTTAATGCTATACCTAATCTATCTGAATCGAAAAGAACACGTAAAGGAATAGGATTAGAGATGTTGAGGAGACGCCTTCAGTTGTTATACCCTCAAAAATATGAAATGCAAACGGATAAGATGTCCGACAAATATATAGCAAAACTAACCATTAAATTATAATATGATATTGAAGTGTGTTGTTACGGATGATGAGCCGATAGCTAGGAAAGGGCTTTTGGGCTATATTGATAAAATTGATTTTTTGGAAGTTGTAGCTGAATGTGAAAATGCATTGCAATTGAATCGCATATTGAACACTCATTCGGTTGATCTTATTTTTCTGGATATAGAGATGCCCTATATCTCGGGTATTGAATTATTGTCGAGTCTTGTCAATCCTCCTAAAGTGATTATTACAAGTGCCTACGAACAGTATGCTATTAAAGGTTACGATTTGGATGTTGTAGATTATCTCTTAAAACCTATTTCATTCGAACGTTTTTTAAAGGCAACCAATAAAGTATACGATATTATAGTGAACCTGCATAAAAACATAGAACGATTCGATTATTTTTATGTCAAGACCAACCAGAAATACGAAAAGATAGATTATAAAGATATTTTGTATATTGAAAGTGTTGAGAACTATGTTACTATTCAAACGATTGCTTTGAAGATTGTTACGCATGCTACATTAAAAAGTCTTTTAGAGAGATTGCCAGCCACAATGTTTATACAAACTCATAAATCTTTTATTGTTAATATAGAGAAGATTCTCACTGTTCAAGGAAATACGTTGGGCGTTGCAAAATATAAGATTCCGATATCTCGAACGTTCAAGGAAGATGTTTTGCGAGTTGTTCTTCAGAATCGCTTACAAGTCGATTGAATGTTATATCGTGGATGGCTCTAAGCATTTTAGAACTTTCAATAATTGTAATGCATGAGTGAAAATAAATGAAATTATTTTCTATTCTCTTCTACTTCCATTATCTTTGTTGCGTAATGGAAAAATTTCAAGTTCATATATTGGGTTGTGGTTCGGCGCTGCCCACTACGCGTCACTTTTCTTCTTCACAAGTCATTAATTTGCGCGAGAAGCTTTTTATGATAGATTGTGGTGAAGGAGCGCAATTACAACTACGAAAGTCTCGGTTGAAATTTTCTCGTTTGAATCATATATTCATCTCTCATCTTCATGGCGATCATGTATTTGGATTAATCGGATTGATTTCTACTTTCGGACTGTTGGGACGTACTGCCGAGCTTCATATATTTTCTCCTGCAGGGTTGGAGAAACTGTTTTCTCCTTTGATGGATTTCTTTTGTTATAAACTTCCGTTTAAAGTGATCTTTCACGAATTTTCTTCTTCCGAATCGGCTATTATATTCGAAGACCGTACTGTTGAGGTTCATACTATTCCTCTTTCGCACAGGCTTCCTTGTTGCGGTTTCCTTTTTAAAGAGAAGAAACTACCAAATCATCTGAAAAGAGACATGGCCGATTTTTATCGTGTTCCGATGAGTCACTATAATTTAATAAAGAATGGTGCCGACTTTACGACAGATGAGGGCGAAGTGATACCCAATGAACGATTGACAGTCCCTTCTTACGACCCACGTTCATACGCTTATTGTTCGGATACTAAGTATCTTCCTAAAATAGTGCCGTTGATTGACCAAGTAAATTTATTGTTTCATGAGGCCACTTTTGATGATAATGATATTGCTCGTGCCAAAGAAACGTATCATTCAACGGCTACTCAGGCTGCGATGATTGCCCGTGATGCTCATGTCGGGCAGCTTATTATTGGTCATTTTTCAGCGCGTTATGAAGATGAAACTCCTTTGCTCAATGAGGCTCGGGAAACTTTTCAGAATACAGTGTTGGCTTATGAAAATATGTGTATAGACGTTTAAAGAATATCAAATGAGAAAAGGCATTATACCATCTATACTACTTCTTGTAGCCTTTATGATAATGGCTTTATCTTTTATTTCATGCAGGGGACTATGGAAACATTCGGATATAGATTCTGCTTTTGTTCGCCAAGTCATTAGCAATGTGGCATCTGTACGCTATTCCAGTCCATCTCGCGATTCGGCTATGATAAAATATTATAGCGGAGGTGGAGAGTTCATTTGGATCTCTGCCGATGGTGCGAAACGTCAGAAAGTCTTTATTCACTTTCTCCGTGATTTAAAACGCCATGGAATTCGTCCGGAATTGCTTGGCTTAAATAATATATTAGATGCAGAACGAAATTGGCGGCGGTGTGAGCCCAATGAAAGTGATCATCGGAATTTATGCGCTGCCCGATTGGAATATCTGTTAACTCGAACCTATCTTTGTTACGTTAATGGTTTGCAATACGGTTTTGTTAATCCGGCTCCTATCTATAATAATCTGTATGAAGATTTAAGTGCCTATCCGGATACGGTACCACCGCCTGCCAGTCGTAAAAAGAAAATGTTTCATCTATTTAATATTCCATTAAAGCATCCCACGATGAAATTTGACTTGGAGATGCTCGAAGGAATCAAGTCACGTCCGGTACAAACTCTGTCGGATATCCAACCTCGTACTTTATATTACAAAAAGCTTCAAACCGAACTGATGCTATCGCATGATAGGCGGAAGTCGGAATGCCTTTGTGCCAATCTGGAACGGGCTCGTTGGAAATTCCGTCAATTGATGGGGAAACGATATGTCTATGTCAACACGGCGGCTTTTATGCTCAAAGCTGTCGATCTTGTAAAGGATACTCTTTTCGAGATGAAAATTTGTTGTGGCTCATTTCAGCATAAATCGCCGATGCTGACTTCTGGTCTTACTTATTTTGAATTGAATCCTACGTGGAAGATACCACCCAAAATCATTCGCAAAGAAATGATCCCTGCTTTTGTTCGTGATTCGAATTATTTCTGTCGCAATAATATTCGGGTTTTTGATAAAGAAGGACATCAATTAAATTCAAAGCGTATCAACTGGTCTAAATTTCTGAAGGGAGGTATTCCTTTTCGATTGATACAAGATAGCGGTGAGGCGAGTGATTTAGGTCGAATAATTTTTAGGTTTCCCAATCCTTTTTCTGTATATTTGCACGATACTTCATCTCGCGGTACATTTGGGCGTGAAGAAAGAGGAGTAAGTCATGGTTGTATTCGTTTGCAACGTCCGCTGGATTTGGCCTATTTCGTTCTTGGTTATCCGAAAGAAGAGAAGATGGATCGTATTCGTCTTTCTATCGATCAGGAGCCTCAGACGGAAGAAGGGAAAAAAATGAAAGAGAATGGGCTTAATATGGGGCGCCGTTTTTATGGCTTTAATGCCATTCCGTTGTTTATTGACTATCGTACGGTGTATTTGGCCGCCAATCATTCATTGGTGTATTGTAACGATCATTATGGATTTGACAAACCGCTCGATAGAGCTATTAATCACTTGAAATACTGAATGGTATGAGTAAAGTAGTGATGTATAATGAAGAGGAAGTATTGGATTTGCTGAAGAATGAAGAAACGCAACGCAAAGCTTTCACAATGGTTGTTGAGCGTTATAAAGAGCAGCTTTATTGGCAAATCAGAAGGGTAGTACTGTCGCATGATGATGCTAATGATCTGTTGCAAGATACTTTTATTAAAGCCTGGAGTAGTATCAATCTCTTTCGCGGTGACGCCAAGATGGCTACGTGGCTTTATCGTATTGCGATGAATGAATGTATTACTTTTTTTAATAAGCAGAAAGCCCAAGCAGAATTGAGTCTTGATAATCCTGATGCCGGTATGGCACAGAAACTTGACTGTGATATTTATTTTAATGGCGACAAAGCACAGCGTTTATTGCAAGAAGCTCTTCTGACACTGCCTGTCAAGCAACGAATGGTATTCAACATGAAATACTATCAAGAAATGAAATATGAAGAAATGTCCGACATCTTCGGTACGACAGTCGGTGCTCTTAAAGCTTCTTATTTTCATGCCGTAAAGAAAATACAGAAATATATAGAATTAAACTATTAAACCTTTTTAGAAAATAGAAGTCTAAACAATATAAAGACGAGAAATTTGAAGTTATAGTCATGAAAGAAGAAAACGAATTACTTAAACTGGTAGGTAAGGAAAATCCTTTTAAGGTTCCCGAAGACTACTTTGACGATTTCACTACACAACTGATGGACAAACTACCGGAGAATCCTGAAACTATAGAAGCTAGGCCTGTTACTAAGTGGGTGAAAATGAAACCGTACATCTATATGGCCGCTATGTTTATTGGAGCTGTATTGATGGTTAAAGCTATTCATTTGGTTGGAGGAGATCGGTCTGCCAAATCGCAGAAATCTGCTGTCTCAACCGAATTGACTCAAGATAAATATATTGATGAGACTGTAGATGCTTCGCGTCTTGATGGTTATCAATTATATTCTTTTTTGTCCGAAGCGAATGAAGAACCTGGTAAATAAATGTAGTCATGAAGAAATATCTTTTATCATTTGTATTGTTTTGGACGCTTGTTCCGTTCTCTTTTGCTCATGAGGGTGGTCCACGTCTATCTCCTGCTGAATTTAGAGCTAAATTGCAGGAATTTATTATTAGAGATGCCGGATTAACCGATGATGAAGCAGCAAAATTCTTTCCAATCTACTTTCAGTTACAGGAGCAAAAGCGTACCATCAACGATAAATCATGGCAGTTCGTTCATCAGGGAGATGTGGAAAATCTTTCCGAACCCCAGTACAAACAGATTCTTGATGGAATATCGAATAATCGTATTGCTATAGAAAAATTGGAGAAAGAATACAATTATCGCTTTCACAAGGTTGTCTCTTATAAAAAAATATTACGTATTCATCGTGCTGAAATAAGATTCAATAGATCCTTGATTAGAGAAATGCGCAACAAACGTGAAGGGCGTTAAGCCTATTTTTTACTTTTATTGCTACTATGGGGATGCTGAAAAGAACCTATAAATAGGTTTATATATATTGTGTTACACTTCAGGTATTCTGATACTTTCTTATCCGAACGTCAGCGACAGACCCTTTTATGGCACTATTTCCGCTACTGTCTCGTCGCTCTAATATAAGCTCAATTGAAACAAGGCATAACTACATCCCGCGCAAATCATTGATATACAGCGAGAAATTCATAAGGACGAAAATAAAAGTTTGTAAGGAGAAACTTTTACTTTCGTCCTTATGAATTTTTATGTTTGTCCTTATCATTTTTCGAGAACACAGGTTCCATTTTGTATATCAAGGAGTGCCATTTCGGTATGGTTAAAATAGTATCAGTATCGCTCCCAATATTCACCTCTTGGAACGCCTTGAAAAACAACTTCGAGATAAATGCTTTTCCATTAACGCAATCTTACGTCAATGGGGGGTGTCTCTCGCAAAATACAAATCGAGTATCCGAAATAACAACTTTTGTACACGAATCTTCAAAAGCTGCTTATATCACTTACTCTCAGTGCACTTTTGCAAAGATCATAATTCATTGACTTTCAGAGAGAAGATGCACTTTTCAGGTCCCTTTTTGCTATCACATCTCAATATCTAACTGATATACAGCTGATAACGGTGACGGGAACAGGTACTAAACTATTATAGAAAAACATTGAAATGATTCATACCTGCACGAATCCTTTTCAAGCAGCCAATAATACACGATTATTTCAATAAATCGGTGTTGTACTTATCTTCCTAAAACGACATATGCCCCTAAATTTGTTGACGTCCATATGTTTTCAGAAAAACTTAAGGACGTCACCGAAAAAACTAACATACGACAATTTTGCAAAAAATCAACCGTATGTCGCTGCGGTAACTAACGTATCTCGTAGACGAAACTAACGTTAGTTGTCATGATAACTAACGTTAGTTACCGCAGTAACTTCCGTTAGTTATTGCTGCGACATACGTCTGTTTTTTTAGTCTGTATTTTTATTGGTGGACCTTAACTTGTGGAAATATTCAATTAGAGTCGGTACGATATGTTTACTATCAAAGAAAAATAGATAAACCTAGTCTCAGATATCTGTAGGACATGATTTAGAATCGTTCTAAACAGAGGTCCGCTGAAAATAACGTGCTCACAATATGCTCTTGAGCCGATTTTTGGGCCTCTTTTCGCTGGCGTTGTATATGGTGCATCGTTAACCTGCTGTGGGATAGTGTCGTATGGTGTCATACGGAGGTGGCAAAGGATATTATAAAGATGGATTTATAATACGCTATACCTTTGATTTTGCCAATGAGTCTTTATATTAGTCTTCTATTATTTGAATCGTTTCTTAGCAACTATTTTTGTCCTGAACGCACGTTTTAATCAATGATCTCTTTCAACCATTGGCAATAGTCTTCTTCAGAATAGATTTTTTGACAGGTCTTTATTTGTATGTATTCTTCTTTGGTTGTCATTATCATGTTGTCTTTTGTCAATACCTTCAGTTCGTCGTTACATATTATTGACATGGGGCTTTTAATGTAACTTTCGAGAAGTTCTATCTTTTTGATTATTACAGAAGGCAAGATACATGTTATTAAAAAAGAAGATAATCCGAATGCATGCCATTTGTTTCCTTCTTTATACAAATTTATTCTAGACCCATCATTTGATGCTTCATTTTGTAATATGGAATCTTCTAATTTCATAACCATTCTGTTTTTTTATGTTAGTATGATGTTTTTATTAGTAGTATTTCTTCTGGTATGTTTTTCTAATCCTTTGTTTAACGATTTTTCATTCGGTTTTGCAAAAATATTTATCTTCATATTAATGACGTTATCATTTCAGTTTATATTATTATCACTTTGTATATTTCTTTTCGGGGTGCTATATCGTTTGTCATTTTTTTATTTTCCAACAATTCCGTCGGTGTACAACCGAAATTGCTTTTACAAAATCGTGTAAAGTTGCTCGCTGTATCAAACCCCGATTTATACATTAAAGATTTTACGGTCATATTAGATTGCGTACTATTGAGCAATATGCATTCTTTTTTCTTGTTGATAATCCATTGCTGGGCGCTAAGACCGAATTCTTTGCTGAAGCGTTTGTAGAATGTACTTTTAGCAATATGCATCATTGAAGCAAGTTGTTCTATCGTTTTTATTTTCATGTAGTTCTCCAATACGAATTTCTTAAAATCCATTTTTGCGCAGACTGTAGAATAGAACGTTTGTAGTATTTCTTCTTTGGTATATAATTGTCTTAGGTATATAAAAAAAAGGCCTTCTGCACATCTTTGATATTCTAAACTGTCGAGACCCATACTTGCTGTTGCGATGACAAGATTCAAAAATGAATTCAGTGGATTGCGTATTGGTAGTGTGGTGAAATTGTATTCGATTTTTTCTTTAAGTGGTTCGAGCGATTCAAGGAATCCTGTATCAAAAGAATTGTTGAGGCTCTCGTATTTTAAAAAGATAAAATTACAATCTTCTTCTATTTCTATTGTTACAGTCTGATCGTGTGCTAGAGAGAAAAAACTTTCTAAGTAGATGATGTGCTTTTCTTTAGGCTTCTCTTCTAACTTACAGGTTCCCTTTATTAGAAATATAACATAATTATATATTCCAGACTCTTTTTCGATTATCAATCCTTTTGAGATTGAGCAATGAACGAATATTGTCTGATAATTCATCTCTTTGTTGCTTCGAAGGCTTTCTTTGTTTCCTTCTTGGTTGATACCTCCAAATAATAATTTCATAGCTCAAAAGTCGTTAATTATTTATTATTCCAGGATAAAAATATATTTTATCCACTCTTATATGTTTATCAATTCGTTTTATTTTATTATCAAATAAGATACGTACTTGTTATATCTTTTGTTTGTTGAAATCTTTGCTCTAGTCAGGTAAAGTCCTTTCTGATGCGATACTTATCATGGTTAGCAAAATTCATATACAACAATATGACGGAATATGTGTGAAACAAACAATACAAATAGTGATATTCATCATCTGTTTTTGAAATATTATGATTGTTGGTGAATTTTTATATCTCGTATTGGTGGCATATAAATGCAGTATGTTACCGTTTAAGTGATGTCTTTTATTTTTTTGTGTGACGTGCATACAACAACGAAAAAAGGTCTATTGAGTTATGATGTTGTGTGAAATAGTGAAATATGTTGTATAACATATAATTATATGTGTTATATTTGTTGTTATATAAGCTATTATATATAAATGGAAATAAAAAAAGATGAATAACACCTATAATATAAATAGTTTAATTCGAAAATATATTTCGAATACATTGACGGCAGATGAATTAATGACTCTTCGGCAGACCGTCAAAGGAAGTAGTGATGATGAAATAGCTTCCATGCTCGAAAAAGAGTGGGATTCGCTAAAACAAGCGCAGCCTATTGATGAATCAGTGCGGCACCAGATATTTGCAAAGATAGAATCTCAGATTGGTTTGAAACAATATGCTATCAGAAGATTTGGAAGAAATATTTTGAAGTATGCAAGTATTGCTCTTTTATTAGTTCTCTCTGCATTATCGGTTTATTTGTTTATAGACAATAGGCAAATGGTTGCTCTCACGGCCAATCAAATTTCAGTAAAGACTGCTGAAGGCGAACGTACAACAGTGAGGCTTCCGGACGGTACGACAGTTCGCCTTAATGGGAAGTCCGAACTCGATTATAAACAAAATTTTGGACTGAAAGATAGACAGGTACAACTTGATGGAGAGGGCTTTTTTAGTGTGGCTCATAATGTTGAAAAGAAATTTGTTGTTAATACAAAGTTTATTGATATAGAGGTCTTTGGTACACAGTTTAATGTATACTCTTATGAAAATAAAGATAGAGTCGAGATGGCTTTGGTAAAGGGGCATGTTAAAGTAGTAACCAATCGTCCGCCTTATCAGAGTGTAGATGTACACCCTAATCAAAAAATTGTGTATGAAAAACACTCTGGCAAAATGCAGCTTGTTGATACTGATAATCAACTTGAAACGGCGTGGATGACTCACGATCTTGTTTTTCATTCGGAACCATTGAAAACAGTGCTTGAATGCGTAGGGCGTAAGTTCGGCTTACCTATTCATACAGATAAATCTGTCAACTTAAATGATACGTACACGGGTATGTTCGACGAGACTAATATTCGTGAAGTGATTCAGATATTGAGTATCCACTACGGATTCAACTATCAGATTAGAGATAATACGGTTTATATAGGGAGAGTAAAAAGACTATAATGTTTAACTTAAAAAGAGGAGATGATAAATGGACTCAACATAATTTGTACAAAGTGCCGAAGAATCTGCGAAATTCTCCGACACCGTTAGTCGACTAAGTTCGATAATAGAATAGAGAGATAATATTAATAAACCCAAATCAACCCAATTTTAATCTTAATGAGTATGAAACATGAATTTTCATTATCAAAGAGTAACAAAGATAATGGATTAAAATCAATATTTAATCTAGTTGTCTTCTTTTTTTTATTGGCTTCTCCGCTTTCGTTGTATGCTCAGAATGCTAAAATCAATGTCTCTGTAGAAAACGCTTCGCTTAAGCAATTGTTTGCAATTATTGAAAGGCAGACAAAGTATACTTTTTCTTACCGTGATGCCGAAATTGATGGTAAGGAAAGTGTGACGCTCAAACTAAGTAATCAGAGTGTTGCAACTATATTGCATAATGTTTTGACGTCTCGTCGTCTGCAATATACAATGGTAGGTAATAAAATATTGATCACTCCGCGTCAAGAAAAGATTCTACTTCGTCAGGAAGCGCCTAAGAAACGGATGACGGGTAAAGTGAAAGGCACCGTTTTTGAATCGGATGGGCAACCACTCATCGGGGCCACTATACGCGAAGAGGGATCAAATATAGGTACTACCACAGATGTAAATGGGATTTTCTCTTTGTCTATTGACAAGGAATATACTACGTTGCTTATCTCTTATATTGGGAAAAGAGAGATACGTCAACGTGTTAAAATAGGGGCCAATGTTAAAGTGGTGCTTGAAGATGATGTGCAGAATCTCAAGGACGTCGTTGTTACAGGTTACCAAACGATCTCTAAAGAACGTGCTACAGGTTCGTTTACCAAAATAACGACAGATCAACTCGAACAAAAGCGTTATAGCGATTTATCGACAATGCTCGAAGGAGAAATTGCCGGTTATAATGCGTCGTCCAATTTGATTCGTGGTACAACAACCATGAATGGTATAACCAATCCGTTGTATGTGATTGATGGCTTTCCTATTGAAAGTACTCGTTATGATCAGTATGGACGATTGAATGAAAGTGTTCCGAATCTTAATTTAGAAGATATTGAAAGTATTACCGTATTGAAAGATGCCGCTGCTGCCAGTATTTATGGTGCTCGCGCCGCCAATGGGGTTGTTGTTATCGTCACTAAGAAAGCCAAGAAAAATAAAATTTCAGTTTCATTTTCTTCTTCATTGACTCTTCATCCTTATTATTTTTATAAAGGCCGTCTAGCTGATTCGTCTGATATGATTGATTTGGAGAAAGAATGGGCTTCAAACAATCCAAATCTTCAAGGAGCTAATGCAGCAGCCTACGCGCAATCGATACTTGATAACAATGCCTATACAACTCAGGGTATAAAGGCCATCTTGAATTATTACGCGGGTAATACAACGAAGAATGTATCCGATGCGACATTAGCCAATTTAGCTTCTCAAGGCTATCATTATTATGATGATGTGGCCAAATATGCAAAGCGCGATGCGCTTTATCAACAGTATAATTTGGCATTTGGTAAAGCCTCCGATCAAAATAATTTTATGGGTTCGGTATCTTATCGAAACAATAAATTCAACGATAAGTATTCCAAAGACAATTCAATTGGTTTTGATTTGAAGAATTCACTTGATATGACATCTTGGTTGAAATTTGATATAGGTACTTATACTTATTTTAAAAATGCTACTAACCAGACTTTTGATGCGATGAGCCCCGGTTTCACTTATATGCCTTATGATCGTTTGATGAATGATGATGGTACCTATTATACTTCTACAGCTGCATCCAGATTGTCAAAAAGTACGATGTCTATTATTAATAGCAATGGACTATATAATATGGATATTACTCCTTTGGATGAGATTGGTCGTAATTTGAACAATTCTCGTGATTTTATCAATCGTGTTTATGGTAAATTGGGCATAACTTTTGCACCCTTTTTAAAATATGACTTGATGTGTCAATATGAATACGCCTATGACAAATCGAATATCTTGTATGATAAAAATTCATATTATGTTCGTAATATGGTTAATGCATATGCAACAGCTGGTACATCAGGCACTGTATATAATATTCCATATGGTAATATTTACTATCGGGAAAATCAGACGTCTAAAGCTTTTACCTTCCGACAACAATTGAATTTTGATAAGACTTTTGCAGAAAAGCACAGTGTTACAGCTCTTTTCGGTCAAGAAGTAAGACAAACTAAGCTGGATTATGATAATAATACGCTCTACAATTATGATCCGGATATGCTTTCGTATTCTCTAGTAAATGCGGCAGTATTGGCTAATACCTATGGGCTCCTAGGAGGCGGCTCATTTGGTCAGAACAATATTGCTTATAATCGTTATACAGATGATCGCTTTATTTCTTTTTATGGTAATGTGGCTTACTCTTATGACGACAAGTATATGATGACGGGTAGCATACGTTGGGATCGCTCAAATTTGTGGGGTACTAATTCAAAATATCAGAAAAAGCCGATCTGGTCATTTGGTGCAGGTTGGAATATTGATCGTGAGTCTTTCTTTAAAGTATCTTGGGTCAATCGTTTGAAACTTCGTTTTTCGTATGGTATTGGTGGTAATATAGCAAAAAATGCGGCTCCTTACATGACTGCCAGTTATTCGCAAAATGCAGGAGTTAATGCTCTTCAGGGCTATGTTACGGGCCGACCTAATCCTAATCTCCGGTGGGAGAAAACAGCTACTACTAATATAGGCGTTGATTTCTCACTTTTCAATAATCGATTAAATGGTACTGTCGAGTATTATAATAAGATGGGTACAGATCTTTTGGCCAATACGATGGGGGTTCCGACCGAAGGGTTTGGATATAACACTTATATGATTAATAATGGTAAGATGAGAAACCGTGGTATTGAAATGACTTTGAGTGGAAGTATTATTCATAGCAAGGATTTTGACTTTAATGCTACTGCTACATACAGCTATAATAAGAATAAAGTTATTTATGTAAATGTTAAGGCTCCTGTCTATTATTTACAGTTAGATTATCCTTCTTCCTATCCTATTGTGGGTAACCCTTATGCTTCCGTTTATGCATACAAGTGGGCCGGATTAAATAACAAAGGATTACCTCAAGTTTATGATGGAAATGCTCAGGCTACGGTTGATGATCCTCAGACTCTTGATGCAATAGTATATGCAGGTACTACAGAACCCTTGACGAACGCCTCTCTTAATTTGATGTTGCGTTATAAAAGTTTTGATTTCTCTTGTTTATGGGTGTATAGGGGAGGACATAAGCTTCGTAACACCGATCTGCCTGTGTTATCAAATGCATATAATAGCGCTTTAATGGGATATACCGCTTCCTTTGGTCCTGTAAATAAAGGTATAACTAATCGTTGGAAACAGGCCGGCGATGAATTGAAAACGAACGTCCCGAGGGCATTATTCCCAGAAAATAGTGATTATAATTCGAACAGCTCTTCCATTTATGGATATGCTGACATAAATGTTATTGATGCTTCTAACTTGCGTTTGGCAAATATATCTTTGTCATATTGCTTACCATCTCAATTGTTGCATAAAATCTATCTCAGTAATGCAAAATTACAATTTAATGTAGAAAATGCCTTGACAATAGCCAAAAGCAAAGCTGCCAAGTATATGTTGGGAGGATATACTTCACCAAATTATGTATGGGGGTTATCATTTGAATTCTAATTCTTAATAATATTGACAATGAAAAAGAATATATATATTTATATCTGTATAGCATTATTAGGCTTTACTTCTCTGTTTTCGAGTTGCAACGGATACTTGGACAATATTCCTAAAGGACAAAAGATTCCGACTTCACTTAGTGATTTTGAAGCAATGCTTCGTTATGAATATGGAACGTTGCGCGAGGATGTTACTCAAGCTGTTATACTTTTGAACGATAATTATGTTAGCCCCAGCAATTTAAGCTATTATCCATTATGGCATGCCAATTATTTTTGGGATAATACAGCTAATCGGGTAACTCTAAATAAATCTGATGAATCAGCTTATTATGTAGGATATGGTGCAATATCGGCATGTAATCTTGTTATAGAAAATGCTGCTGCTGCCACAAACGCTACAGACCAAGAGCGTGCCGTTGTTGCTGCTCAGGCTCGCATTATTCGCGCAATGAATTATTTTATGTTAGTGAATTATTATTCTAAGACATATAATGCTTCGACAGCTGCAACGGATGGTGGGGTACCTCTTATTACTAGTGCGCAGGTTGGAGCTTCTTATACCCAGCCGAGTGTCAAAGGTATTTATGATTTTATACTTGATGATATTACTAAAGCTTTGCCCGATTTGCCTGATAAAGCTGCAACGATTTTGCAGGCCAATAAGGCAACCGGATATGCTTTTGCAGCAAGAGTTTATCTTCAGATGAGTGATTATACTAATGCTTTAGCTTATGCTAATAAGGCTTTGGCGATCAACAATTCTCTTTTCGATTGGAATGCTTATTACACTCAGTACCAAGCAACGTTGGATAATCCAACTAAATATCAGACTATTCCTTCGCCAATGGGATATACAAATACAGAGAATTATAATTTCCGTAACGGTCCATCTTCTTATTCTTCCTCCGAAAAGACCATTAGAGTAGATAGAGGGGCTAAGTTCGAGGATGGTGATACTCAATTTAAATGTCGATGGAAATTACGTACTGTCGGTGATCAAACATATTATTATGCTAATCTGAGTGGTCGTTTCAATTATGGTGGCACGACTACGACAGAAGTATATTTGATTAAAGCGGAGTGCTTGGCTCGTTCTGGTAGTGTATCAGATGCAATGTCGGTGTTGAATACTGTTCGTAGAACACGTATTCTGGCTTCTAAATATCAAGATCTAACAGCGACAACAGTACCAGAGGCAATAGGCTATATACGTCGTACTAAAGACAATGCACTTATTTTAACGATTGTTCCATTTTGTGATAACCGTCGTTATAATCTAGAGACAGCTTATGCTCGAACTTTGACTAAAACAGAGAACGGTACTAATTATTCGCTTACCCCTGATTCTTATATGTGGACAATGCCTTTCCCGCAGGGGGCTATTGAGAATCATGGGAACGGTACAATTACTCAAAATGTAGATAAATAAAAATGTAAATTTGGAATAAAAATGAAGAAACTTTATATGTATATTTGTTTGATGTTGCTGATTGCAACATCAGGTTTGGCCCAAAATGTTTATACGATTAAAGGGCAGATAAAGGGATTGCCTGATGGTACTGTTATGACACTGAAATTATTTTCTCATCAAGACGAGAAATCTTTTAATAAGGCAGTGTTGAAGGATGGTAAATTTGTTTTTAAGGGTGTGCAAAAAGAACCTCGTGCTGTGTTTTTAGGTGCTGAAGGAGTAATGGGAGGTTATCTTTTTATATTGAATAATGTAAATATCAGTATTACCGGTGAGGTTTTAAAACAATCTTCTGGGAATAGGAACTATTATGATTTCATGTTGAAAGTTGCGGGTAGTCGTCTTAATGATTTGTATATACAAAAAGACAAAGTTCATGGCGCTTTAGATGCTGTTTTTGAAGAATATCATAAAAAATTTGCAGATTTGTTGGAACGACGGAATAAAGCTGTAATGGCTAAAGATACCGTATTATTAAAGCAAATTGATCGTAGCAACGAAATGAAAGCATATGAACAAGCTGATAAAGATTTTTTTGCTAAATGTGATAAGGATTTGAATGCAGCTATTGTGGCTAATAATGATTCTTGGTGGGGCCCTTTTCTTATGCTTAAATTTTATAATTACTTGACTAAAGAGCAACGTCCAATTTATAATTCATTCAGTTCTGGTGCGAAGAGTTCTTTCTACGGTAAATTGGTAAAGGCAGAAGTTTATCCTGTTGATATGGTAGGTAGTAAAATACCTACATTTACAGCGAAATCAGGCAATAAATCTGTCACTCTTAAAGAATTGTTGGCGGGTCATAAATATTTGTTGATTGATTTTTGGGCTTCTTGGTGCCATCCTTGTCGTAAAGAAATTCCGAATATCCGTAAACAATATGAATTATATGCAGCCAAAGGACTGCAGATCGTTAGCATCTCTCGTGATCAAGATGAGGCTGCTTGGAAAAAGGCTTTGGATGAAGAAAAATTACCTTGGCCTAATTATCGTGATATAGATGGTTCTATAGCAAAAGCTTATAATGTGACCATGATCCCTGCTATATTCTTAGTAGATAAAGATGGTAAATTGGTAGATGATCAGTTGCGGGGTGAGTCTTTAGCAAATAAATTGGCCGAATTATTTAAATAATTGAATGTATATGGAATAATATAGTATTCGAGGTTACTATTATTATAGAGGAGGCTCTCTCTTTGAAAGGAGCCTCCTCTCATATAAAATAATCTAATATGTTCTCATATTCTTTTGTGTACTCGGTTATATTATATATTTTTGTCTCACTTATTTTTATGTATATTTTTTCTTGTTTTATTCAGAAAAGAAACACTATTAATATTTTTTAATAAAAAAAGAGTAACCCTAATGGGGTTCTGGACGTCTTTTAATAAACATATTTGGAAACTTAATTAAAATACTATTTAGATGAAAAAAGTTCTCACAGTGTTCATTCTGTTGTTGAGTGTTGTTTCTTTGCATGCTCAGATGCAGGATCCTGTAAAATTCAGAGCCGAGCTGAAGAATGTCAAAGGCGCGGAAGCCGAAATCGTATTTACCGCTCGTATAGATGCCGGTTGGCACGTCTACTCCACCAATTTGGGAAGTGGCGGTCCAATCTCCGCGACATTTACGGTAGACAAGTCTCAAGGTGTGGAGTTGGTAGGTAAGTTGACTCCTCGCGGAAATGAGATTTCGAAGTACGACCAGATGTTCGACATGAAACTCCGTTTTTTTGAAGGGAGTGTTCAGTTCGTTCAGAAGATCAAGTTCACCCGTCCTAGCTACAGCATCAATTGCCATTTGGAATATGGTGCTTGCAACGACCAGAACTGTATGCCTCCTACTCAGGTAGAGTTTAAGCATTCGGGAAAAGCGGCAGCTACGGCTGCTGCCGACCCAAAGGCTGAGGCTGCTCTGGCTGCCGCTTCTTCCGCCTCTCCTTCCGGTGCAGTTCGGGATTCTGTCGTGACACCTGCTAAGGGCGACTCTGCGGCCGTAGCTTCCGCAGCGACTCCTGCCAACTTGGATTTGTGGAAGCCTGTGATTAAAGAACTCAACGCTTATGGTGATAACAATGCCCCTAAAGACATGTCTTGGGTCTATATATTTTTTGCGGGATTTGTAGGCGGCCTTCTCGCCCTGTTTACTCCGTGTGTGTGGCCTATCATCCCGATGACCGTAAGTTTTTTCCTGAAACGCAACAAGGATAAGCGAAAAGGAATTCGTGAAGCTTTCACTTATGGCGGTTCAATCGTTGTTATCTATGTAGTTCTCGGATTGGCCATCACGCTGATCTTCGGTGCCAGTGCACTGAATGCGTTGGCTACGAATGCCGTATTCAATATACTGTTCTGCCTGCTGTTGGTAGTCTTTGCCGCTTCGTTCTTCGGAGCGTTCGAGCTGACTCTCCCTTCCAAATGGACGAACAGCGTTGATAGTAAAACGGAGACAACGAGTGGTCTGCTGAGCATCTTTCTGATGGCTTTCACGCTGACTCTGGTTTCTTTCTCCTGTACGGGCCCGATCATCGGTTTCTTGTTGGTCGCCGTTTCTACGACGGGCAGCATTGTAGGTCCTACGATCGGAATGCTTGGCTTTGCCATAGCGCTGGCTCTTCCCTTTACCCTTTTCGCCATGTTCCCCAGTTGGCTGAAGTCCATGCCCAAGTCGGGTGGTTGGATGAACGTAGTGAAGGTCGTTCTGGGTTTTATCGAGCTGGCTTTTGCCTTGAAGTTCCTTTCCGTAGCCGATTTGGCTTACGGCTGGCATATATTGGACCGCGAAACCTTTTTGGCTCTTTGGATTGCCATATTCGGTCTCTTGGGACTTTACTTGTTGGGTAAGATCAAATTCCCACACGATGATGACGATACCCGTATCGGTGTCTCCCGTTTCTTTCTGGGACTGATCTCGCTAGCCTTTACAATCTATATGATCCCCGGTTTGTGGGGTGCTCCATTGAAGGCGGTGAGTGCTTTTGCTCCTCCGATGAAGACTCAGGATTTCAATCTGTACAATAACGAGGTTCGTGCCAAGTTCGAGAATTATGATGCGGGTATGGCTTATGCCCGTCAGCATGGCAAACCGGTGATGCTTGACTTTACGGGTTTCGGTTGTGTAAACTGCCGCAAGATGGAGCTTGCCGTATGGACGGATACGAAGGTGGCCGACATCATGAACAAGGACTATGTGCTTATTTCCTTGTATGTTGACGACAAAACTCCTTTGTCTCAACCCATGACGGTAAAGGAAAACGGTCAGGAACGCACATTGCGTACGTTGGGCGATAAGTGGAGTTACTTGCAACGTTCCAAGTTTGGAGCCAATGCGCAACCTTTTTATGTGCTGGTCGACAATAACGGCATGCCTTTGAGCAAGTCTTATTCTTATGATGAGAATGTGGGTAAGTACAAAGAATTCTTGCAGACCGGATTGGATAACTACAATAAACAAAAACAAAAATAATGTTAGCTAAATTACAGCGTGATGAGATTATCGCATTAGTACAGAAAGAAGTAATTCCAGCTATCGGTTGTACCGAACCGATGGCTGTGGCACTATGTGTCGCAAAGGCTACTGAAGTTTTAGGTTACAAACCGGAAAAGATTTCAGCATCTCTTAGTGCTAATATTTTGAAAAATGCAATGGGAGTGGGGATTCCTGGAACAGGAATGATCGGTCTACCTATTGCTATCGCTTTAGGGGCACTTGTAGGCAAATCTGAATATCAACTTGAAGTCATTAAAGATGCTAATAAAGAGACTGTAGAAGAAGGGAAAAAATATATTGATGAAAAACGCATCAACATATCTCTTAAAGAAAATATTGCTGAAAAACTTTATATCGAAATAAAATGTGAAGCCAATGGAAAAGGAGCAACTGCAATAATTGCCGGAGGACACACTAATTTTGTTTATATTGAATCGGATACCGAAGTGTTGCTTGACAAATGCCAATCGGGTAGTGCCGAGACAACAGATGATAGCGTTTCTCTCGACATGCGTACTGTCTACAACTTTGCCACTGAAGCGCCGTTACAAGAAATTTCCTTTATTCTTGATACAAAAAAATATAATGAACATGCTGCAAAAGAAGCATTAAAAGGAAATTACGGACATGAATTGGGGAAAACGCTTCATCGTCCTCTCAGTAAGGGCATTTTGGGAGAAAGTATATTCTCTCATATTTTGTCGGTTACTGCATCGGCTTGTGATGCAAGAATGGGTGGTGCTATGATACCAGTCATGAGTAATTCGGGGAGCGGTAATCAAGGCATTTGCGCTACAAATCCGGTAGTGGTTTATGCCGAAGAAAATAATAATACAGAAGAAGAATTGATTCGTGCTCTGATGCTTAGCCATCTTACTGCTATCTATATAAAGCAGAGCCTCGGGAAACTTTCGGCTCTTTGTGGGTGCGTTGTGGCTTCTATCGGTTCAAGTTGTGGTATTACTTATCTGATGGGGGGAGACTATGATCGTATTTGTGCTTCTGTGAAAAATATGGTAGCTAACCTTACAGGTATGATTTGTGATGGAGCTAAGCCTAGTTGCGCTTTAAAAATATCTTCGGGAGTATCAACGGCGGTACTTTCTGCAATTCTTTCGATGGAACATAAGTGTGTTACTTCTGCCGAAGGAATTATTGACGATGATGTAGATCGTTGTATTCATAATCTGACTTCAATAGGTGCTGATGCGATGACCGAAACGGATAATATGGTATTGAATATTATGACACATAAGAGTTGTTAGATTTGTATATGTTGCTTATATACCTTTCCGAATATTTGATATTTTCTGAAAGATAATATATTTATATGGCCCTTATCGTTATTTCAACGGATAGATATAAGTTCGAAAATAATTATAAGGGCGATTTTTAGTACGATTACTTCGTCTATATCTCTTTATTTGATAGATTGTGCCCCTTTATTATCATATCAATATAATTAAATTTCTCATTTAATATGTTAATGAAAGGATGTGTTCTGATTTGAATTGGTTATATTTGTGAAACTTCTAATAAAATGTGCTGATGAGAGTCTCTGATAGTGTTATCATTATACCTACATACAACGAACGCGAAAATATAGAGAATATTATTCGTGCTATTTTTGGTCTTGAAAAAGTATTCCATGTTTTGATTATAGATGATGGCTCTCCAGACGGAACAGCAGATATTGTGAAGCATTTGCAGACTGAATTTCCTGAAGAATTGCATTTATTGCAACGTCCTAAGAAAATGGGTTTAGGTACTGCTTATATTTCTGGGTTTAAATGGTCTCTTGATCGTCACTATAATTATATATTTGAAATGGACGCCGACTTCAGCCATGATCCGAAAGACTTGCCTCGATTATATAAGGCTTGTTCGGAGGAAGGTGGAGACGTCGCTATAGGTTCGCGTTATGTAACGGGTGTCAATGTGGTGAATTGGCCTATGGGGCGAGTTCTGATGTCATATTTTGCTTCTAAATATGTTCGCGTCATAACAGGAATGCCTATTCATGATACTACGGCTGGGTTTAAATGCTATCGTCGCAATGTATTAGAAACAATAGATTTGGATAATATTCATTTTCGCGGTTACGCTTTTCAGATAGAAATGAAATTTACGGCTTATAAATGTGGGTTTAAAATTGTTGAAGTGCCTGTCATTTTTGTGAACCGCGTGAAGGGAACTTCTAAAATGAATAGTAGTATATTTGGCGAAGCTGTCTTTGGCGTAATCAGATTAAAATTATTTAGTTTATTTCATCATTTTCCAAAGATATAAAGTATTTGTTTTGTATGAAACGGACATATATACATAACGCATTATTAGTAAATGAAGGCAAAGTCTTTCATGGTGGGGTTGTTATTTGCAATGATACTATTGAACAGGTTTTGCAAACTCCTTCTCTTCCTAATTATTCCTGTGACATTGTGATTGATGCGGCTGGTGCTTATTTGGTACCAGGTGTAATAGACGAGCATGTGCATTTTCGCGAACCGGGGATGACTGATAAAGGAGATATTTATTCTGAGAGTAAGGCTGCTGTTTCTGGTGGTGTGACTTCAATCATGGATATGCCCAATACGAATCCACAAACTACTACTCTTGAGGCTTTTGAAGAGAAAATGAAGTTGATGGCTCAAAAATGCTTGGTGAATTACTCATGTTATTTTGGCGCTACTAATGATAATATAGAAGTCTTGCGTGATTTGGACCCTCATCGTGTATGTGGTATAAAGGTCTTTATGGGAGCAAGTACAGGAAACATGTTAGTTAATGATAAAAGAGCTCTTCATGATGTATTTAGTATAAAGAATATATTGATTGCAACGCATTGTGAAGATCAAACAGTTGTCAATGAGAATATAGAGAAATATAGTTCAAAGATTGTTGACGGAGATTTGCCCGTAGCATATCATAATAAGATCCGTTCGACAAGTGCATGTTTTCGTTCTGCGTCTACTGCTTATAGATTGGCCCAACGTTTAGGCACCCAACTTCATATATTGCATGTCTCTACAATGCAGGAATTACGACTCTTTTCTAATAAGGAGGATAAGCATATAACAGGAGAAGTATGTGTTGGTTATTTGAATTTTACCTCTTCGGATTATAAAAAAGAGGGGGCCTTAATAAAGGTGAACCCTGCTATTAAAACACCGAATAATCGCGATGAGCTTTATCGTGCCATTAATGAAGGTCGTATTGAGACTATTGCAACAGATCATGCTCCACATTTATTATCGGATAAACAGGGTGGGGCATTGAAAGCTAAATCGGGTATGCCTTCTATTCAATTTGCATTAATTAGCATGCTTGAACTTGTTTCGAAACACGTTTTTACGATTACAACCGTTGTTGATAAAATGTGCCATGCTCCTGCCAGGCTTTTTAAAATTCATCAACGCGGTTTTATCCGTGAAGGATATAAGGCAGATCTTGTTCTTGTAAGGGATAATATAACACCTTATACCATTAGCAATTGCGATGTTATCAGTAAGTGTGGGTGGACTCCCTTTGCTGGATTTGAATCTCATTGGAAAATAGATTATACTATTATAAATGGTAATATAGTTTATAACGGATCTCGTGTAATTGATTCTTGTCGAGGAGAAGAACTTTCATTCAGATGAGCAAACGATTTTTTGAGCGAACATATCAGTTGCATGAAGTAACCGATTATATCAATTGGATTTACTTTTTCCATGCATGGGGATTTTCTCCCCGTTTTGCCAGTATTTCAAAGGTTCATGGATGTGATGTGTGCAAGGCTTCATGGCTTAATACTTTTCCCGAAAAAGAAGTCAATAAAGCCACCGAAGCTATGCAGCTTTATAAAGAAGCCGGACGTATGTTGCAACAATTGGATCAAGATTATCATACCTATTCTCGGGTAAGGCTTTGTGAAGCCAATTCCGATGGTGATGATTTATTGCTTGATGATGTGCGCTTGCCACTCCTTCGGCAGCAGATACAGAAAGAGGGTGAGCCTTTTTTATGCTTGAGTGATTTTGTTCGCCCTTTATCATCGGGGGTGAAAGATACAGTAGGAACTTTTTGTTCGACAGTGGATAATGAGATGGAACGTTTGTATGAGAAAGATGATTATAAACGGATGCTGGTGCAGACTTTGTGTGACAGGTTAGCTGAAGCGACAACTGAAAAAGTGCACGAAGAAGTTAGGCGCACTTTATGGGGATATGTTTCTGATGAGCAATTGTCTATCGATGATTTACTCGTAGAAAAGTTTCAAGGTATTCGTCCCGCTGTAGGTTATCCGTCTTTACCAGACTTGTCCATTAATTTTCTGCTTGATAAATTACTCAATTACAACTCTATCGGCATTGCGCTCACTGAAAATGGAATGATGAAACCTCATGCTTCTGTTAGTGGATTGATGTTTGCCCATCCTCAGTCGCACTATTTTTCAATAGGTAAGATAGGTCTTGACCAACTACGGAACTATGCTCAGAGGCGTGAAATGAATATATCGGACGTTCAAAAATTTCTAGCAGCAAACTTATAGTATTCTGATTATTTCTGTTATATTTGCAATCGGAATTGTTAATCAGAAAAATGAGGGTACTTTATAATATATACTTAATTTGTTTTGCGCTTCCTGTCTTTTTGGTTTTAACTGTATTGACGGCTGTAGTCACTATTATTGGATCTTTCCTCGGAGGTGCCCATATTTGGGGATATTATCCCGGGAAAGTTTGGTCAATTCTGACTTGTTACGTTTTCCTCTTGCCCGTAAAGGTGAATGGGCGTGAGAAACTTCATAAGCATACTTCTTATATTTTTGTTCCTAATCATCAAGGCGCTTTTGATATCTTTTTGATTTATGGTTTTTTGGGACGTAACTTTAAGTGGATGATGAAAAAAAGTCTTCGTAAGATACCTTTTGTTGGAAAAGCTTGCGAAAGTGCAGGGCATATTTTTGTTGATCGTTCAGGTCCTCGTAAAGTTTTAGAGACGATTCGAAAAGCTAAATTATCCTTGGTAGATGGTATTTCGCTTGTTGTCTTTCCTGAAGGATCACGTAGCTTTACAGGTCACATGGGGAAGTTTAAAAAGGGAGCTTTTCAATTGGCCGATGAATTGCAATTGTCTGTAGTTCCCATTACAATAGATGGTTCTTTTGATATTATGCCTCGTACTTGCAAGTGGATTCATCGTTATCAGATGATCATGACGATTCATGATCCCATTCCCCCCAAAGGAAGTGGAAACGATGATGTTATGGCTTTGCGAGACGAAGCATATAATCTTGTAATGAGCGCTTTGCCTATAGAATATCAAGGCTATGTAAAGAACGACGATCAATAAATATTAGATCATAAAGAAATGATCTTCTATGTTCTCCTGATATTTTCTTGAAATAGTAAAAGGGTTATTTTCGAAGGGCGCAGACAAAAGACATTTTTTACTTTCTATCGTGTCTAGATATTTAGCATTTATAATTTGGTGCTGGTTTACTTGTAAAAAGTTATTTGATAGCTGTAATATATCATTAGAGGTAATACCTCTTTTGATATTAACCAACTTTCCTTTAAGTGCAACACACCATAATCTTTTGATGGGATTATATTCAAAATATCCAACATCTTTTATATCTATCATTTGATAGCCTCTAATCGTAGTTATTAAAAATCGGACATCTTTATGAGAATAAAGATCTGATACTTGTGCTTTAAAAGAGCTGGGGTTATCTTTGCTTTTTGCGTATTCTAGAAAGCGGCTCATTACTATTTGAAATTCTTCTTCCTTATAGGGCTTGAGTAGGTAATCGAAAGCTGATGTTCGAAGAGCTTCTAATAGATATTTATCGTAGGCCGTGTAAAATACCACTTGCATGTTCCAATCTACTTTTTCTTTAATACTTTGCACTAGTTGAAGTCCTGTAATATGTGGCATTTCTACATCAATAAACAATAGATCCGGACGGCTTTTCAGAATTAATTTTTTCCCTGTTTCGGGTTTTTGTTCTGTCCCTACAACTTCGAACTTATCCATATCTTTTAAAGAGTGGCAAAGGTCGTTTATACACAGTGCTTCATCGTCTATAATAACAATACTATATTTGTCTTTATTCATTTAACTTCGAATTTAAAGTTCCGCGGTATGAAAATATTTGTTTTTGTACCCGTCTGGATTTTGTCTTCTATATTATTAATTTCAAACTTTATCTTTTCGTTGTTTTTGTAATTTAGTATTTGAATCGTTTGCTTAACGACTTTCATTCCTGTTCCTGTGCTATTTTGAGAATCTTCTTTTTTTCTTTCAGGATGGTATCCTATTCCGTTGTCCTGAATCGAAATAAGTATTCCCTCTGGATTCTGGTTTATATTAACCATGATCCATTTGTCTCTCTCAATACCTATAAAAGCATGTTTTATTGAATTTTCAATAGGTATTTGTAATAACATAGGTATGATGCTCGTTTGATTCAGATTAATGTTTGGATCTATTGTCCACTTAAGGTCAATGCTATTGTCGAATTTTAGCCTTTCCAGATTAAAATAGGTTTGTGTAAATTCTATTTCTTCTGCTAGTGTAACACAACTCTTTTCGGCCATAGCAAGACTATTTCGAAGTAAGTTTACTAACGTATAAAAGTGATTTTTTCTTTCTTCATCAAGTCCTTCCATCTCACGATTCAGTACATTAAATAATAGATGTGGTGAAATTCGATTACGAATATTACTAATTCGATACTGTATTATTTGATTCAGATATTTTTCTCGTTGTAGCTTATGTTTTCTTTTTAAGTCAAAATAAACATAGAAAGTCGCAGTGCCAAATAAAATGAATATAAGTATCCAGATGTAATACCCCAGGCGTAGGGTTCTCATTTCTGATTTCTGTCGCTGTATAAGCAGTTCTTCCTTTATAAGCGTAGTATCTTGCCGATAGCGAAGGCTCAATTCTGCTATTTTCTTTTGTGTCAGATCGTTTCTTACCGAGTCGTTCAGCTCATTTTCTTTTTTCAAATATTCATAAGCCTCTTTATATTTAGCCTCTCTAATAGCTAGCTTTTCCAAATAATTATTTCGAATCGATAGTAAATTAGGATCGACTCCCGATTTATCTATCTTTTTCTTTTTTAGCTTATTGGCTTCATCATAGTTCTTTTGTGCAATGGCTAAGCCAATGCGTATAGAATTCAAATAATACAATCCTCTATTAAAGTTGATTGATTTAAAATAATCTTCGGCTTTATCGGCATAATATTTACTTAGTTTGCAATTCCCCATTTGCAAATAGACATCTGCCAGATTGCTATAATATAGTGATACGGTGAATTGATCTTTCATTTTGATGGCTAGGGGTACGCCTCTCTTAAACCAACGTTCGGCTATTTTAAATTGATTTGTGAAGTAATAGTAATTGCCTCTGTTATTGCAGTAGATTTCTTTTTCGCTATCTTTTCTTTTGCTATAATCTTTTTCGGCTTTCTTAAAGAATTTATCTGAATTTGGAAAGTCTCTCAGATTGAGGTATAAACATCCTAATCCGAAATAGATAGGAAACTTTAAGTCACTCAAGGCGTATTTGTCTGATATCGTGAGTGCATTCCGAAGACATAAGGCTGCTTGTGGATAGTTGCCCTTCATGTTATAATTGTCAGATAAGTTGATATAGATGTCTGGAGCTTTTGTCTTATCCATACAATAGTTTAGCGCCATATTGCCATAATACAATGCCGAATCGAGTTGCCCTATTCTGCCGAATATTGCACAATGTGCATTATATACGGTGCAAAGTAAATCATTTTTATTTCTGCTGTCTGTCTGCTTTTTTAAATATTGTAACGTTTTCTTTAGTATAATCAAAGAAGAGTCAAACTTAGAATTATATAAAAATGTTTTCGAATAGATAATATATCCTTTATAGTATTTCATACTGTCTCTAGTCAGCGACATCGCTTTTGATATAAGAGATTGGGTTGCGTGGGAGTTACTTGATAAAGATTGTTCTCCTTCTTTTAGCAAGGAATCGGCAATAGTTTCATTTCTAATATTGTCATTCTTCTTTTGCAGACAAGATACTACATTAAGCATAAGACAGGCGAGGATCAAGATTCGCCATCTATTTGTCTTATTTCCCATTTTTTTCGTTCGGATTGTCGGTTTGTCCAGGTACATTTTATTGCATTATTCGTCTACAAATGTAATCATTATATTATTTATATATTCGATATGTAATATAATTTTTTTTATGATATCATAAATATCTATTTTTGATTTGTTGCGAAATAATGTATTTTATGTTTTTGGAAAAAACGAAACTCGTTGTAGTCGTTTGTCGAATAGGTAAATACATCTTTAAAATATTTCTCTGCATCATAAGCACTATTTTGTGTAACATAAGCACCAAATTGTGTATTCTAATCGTGTGCATAAACTTTTGGATTTTGTTTTCTTATGAGGACTCGCTATCTTTGAATCCAAATTAAAGAGATAAAATTAATTTTTCGTTTCGATTGTTTCTGGAGGGGAGGATGCTGTGATTGCATTTTCCTCTTTTTTGTTAATTGTAGTCAGTTTTTATTTTTCTTCTTTTGTCCTTTTCATAAAAACGAGTACCTTTGCAGTACATTAATGTTGTTGAAACATGACTATTCAAGACCTACAGCAATTATATGCTGCCCATCCAAATTTGAAGACTGCTGCCGTGGCGCTTGCCAAATCTGACATCCGCCATTTTTATTTCAGCGGTATGTGCGATTCGTGCCCTTCCTTATTCGCTTCTTTGTTGCAGTCTCAAGTAAAATCTCCTTTTTTGTTTGTATTGAATGACTCAGAAGAAGCGGGATACTTTTATTACGATCTTTCTCAGCTGTTAGGTGAGAAAAAAGTACTATTCTTCCCCTCTTCTTTTCGGCGTGCCATTAAATATGGGCAAAAAGATGCTGCCAACGAAATATTGCGTACCGAAGTATTGAGTACTTTGGAAAAAGGAGTAGATAAAGTATGTATTGTGACGTATCCCGATGCTCTTGCAGAGAAGGTTGTATCGCGTAGCGAACTAAAAGATAATACTTTATCTATGTCGGTGGGAGAGAAAGTCGATATGGGCTTTGTTGCCGAGATACTTCGTAATTATCAGTTTCAACGAGTGGATTATGTTTACGAACCTGGTCAGTATGCCGTGCGGGGCAGTCTTATTGACGTCTTTTCTTTTTCGTCCGAATATCCATATCGTATTGATTTTTTCGGAGATGAAGTGGAAAGTATCCGTACTTTTGAAATTGAATCGCAATTATCGCAACAACGAATAGAACAAGTTGTTATTGTTCCTGATTTGGGGTTAAAGTCTTCTCTCGAGAGTTCTTCTTTTTTCGATTTTATTGCGCCCGATACTATTTTGGCAATGCGCGATTTCCTGTGGCTTCGTGAACGAATTCAGTCTGTTCATGATGAATCACTCACGGCAGAATCTATTATTGCTCAGGAGACAGAAGGAACTGAAAAGCTTAATCTTGAAGGAATGCTTATAGACGGCTCTGAATTTTCTATACGGGCGCTTGATTTCCGTCGTATAGAGTTTGGGTCTCATCCTACAGGTACTCCCGGTGCAACTATTGCATTCGAAACGTCTCCACAACCTTTGTTTCACAAGAATTTTGAATTGGTATCTCAATCTTTCACCGATTATTTGCAGAAAGGGTATCATATATATATAGGTAGCAATAGTTCTAAACAAACAGATAGGCTACACGATATCTTTGAGGATAGAGGAGATCCTATTCATTTTACTCCGGTGGATAAGACATTGCATTCGGGTTTTGTCGATCATTCGCTCAAAATGTGCATTTTTACCGATCATCAGATATTCGATAGATTTCATAAATACAATCTTCGTAGCGAAAAGGCCCGTTCCGGTAAGGTCGCACTTACTGTCAAGGAATTGCAGGAATTCAAGCCCGGCGATTATGTGGTTCATACCGACCATGGCGTAGGTCGTTTCGACGGGCTTATTCGTATTCCCAATGGTAATACTACGCAAGAGGTCATAAAGTTGGTATATCACAACAATGATGTTGTGTTTGTCTCTATTCATTCACTTCACAAAATATCTAAATTCAAAGGGAAAGAAGGAGAAGAACCACGACTCAATAAGCTTGGGTCTGGTGCGTGGGAACGACTGAAAGATAAAACAAAGACAAAAATAAAAGATATCGCCCGCGACCTCATCAAATTGTATTCGCAGCGTCGTAAAGAAAAAGGGTTTGCATTTTCCAAAGATTCGTATTTGCAAACAGAACTTGAAGCTTCTTTTATCTACGAAGATACTCCAGATCAAAGCAAAACGACTGCGGATGTTAAAAATGATATGGAACGCGATGTCCCGATGGACCGCCTCATTTGCGGAGATGTTGGCTTTGGAAAAACAGAAGTGGCCATTCGTGCAGCTTTCAAAGCCGTGGCCGACAATAAGCAAGTCGCGGTATTGGTACCTACTACTGTGCTTGCATATCAGCATTATCAAACATTCTCAGAACGTCTCAAGGATTTTCCTTGTAGAGTGGAATACCTATCTCGTGCAAAAAGTCATAAAAAGGCACAGGAGGTGATTAAAGAATTAAAGGATGGGCAGGTTAATGTCCTTATCGGAACACAACGTATGTTGGGAAAAGATGTCCATTTCGATGATTTGGGACTACTGGTTATCGATGAAGAACAAAAATTTGGAGTTGCAGTTAAAGAAAAGCTTCGCCAGGTGAAAGTCAATGTCGATACACTTGCTATGACTGCAACGCCTATTCCTCGTACTTTGCAGTTTTCGCTAATGGGAGCTCGTGATTTGAGTGTTATTTCTACACCGCCTCCAAACAGATATCCTATTCAAACCGAAGTACATACTTTCAGTCCCGATATTATTGTTGATGCTATCAATTTTGAAATGAGTCGCAATGGGCAAGTCTTCTTTGTCAACAATCGTATATCCAATTTGCCCGAATTGCGCGATATGATACTCAAACGTATTCCCGATTGCCGCATTGCCATTGGTCACGGACAAATGCCTCCGGCTGAACTCGAGAATGTGGTGATGGGCTTTATCAATTACGACTATGATGTCTTGCTTTCTACTACAATTGTAGAAAATGGGGTAGATATATCCAATGCCAATACCATCATTATTAATGCTGCACAAAATTTTGGTCTCAGCGATTTGCACCAGATGCGAGGTAGGGTAGGGAGAAGTAACAAGAAAGCGTTCTGCTATTTGTTGGCACCTCCACTTCATCTTCTTACAACCGAGGCCCGTAGACGTTTGCAAGCAATCGAAAACTTTAGCGATTTGGGTAGTGGCATACACATTGCCATGCAAGATTTGGATATTCGTGGAGCAGGTAATTTGTTGGGTTCCGATCAAAGCGGATTTATTGCCGATCTAGGTTACGAGACTTACCAAAAGATTCTTAACGAAGCTGTGCACGAACTTCGTACCGATGAGTTCTCTGATCTTTACGATGAATCGACGGAGAATGAGGCAGGCGGTAATGGCGAACAGTATGTTGATGAATGTCAAGTGGAGAGTGATTTGGAGATGATGTTACCGGAATCTTATGTGACGGGTAGTAGTGAGCGTATGTTGTTGTATAGAGAATTGGATACTATAACAGAAGATCGTGATGTTGCAGCTTTTAAAGACCGACTTGTTGATCGTTTTGGACCTATTCCGTCCGAAGCGGAAGAGCTGTTGCGTATCGTTCCCTTGCGGCGTATGGCTGCTCGTCTAGGTATAGGCAAAGTCTTTCTTAAGGGGGGACAAATGTCTATGTTCTTTCTTTCCAAAGAGGGTAGTTCTTATTATCAGAGCAAATCTTTTGGCAAACTTATCAATTATATGATGAAATATACCCGACGTTGTAATTTGCGCGATAAGGGCGGCAATAAATCGATGGTTATAAAGAATGTGCCAAATGTAGAAGAAGCTGTCAATGTACTCAAAGAAATATCAATACTAGAAGATCAATAGGTCTTTGTGTTTTTTCACCGATATATGGATTGTGAAAAGTTTTCGTCCTTATGTTTTTTCCGACTCACGGGCGTGAGTCGGAAAAAACATAAGGACGAAACTTGCGACTCACGCCCGTGAGTCGCAAGATATATAACGATCTATTTGATGCACGATTCTGACGCCGCTAGCATTACATCTATACCTTATTGCTATTTTATATCAATGTTGAATATTGAAATTAATAAAACATATTCTATCCTCATTCTATCTTTTTTTACTAATTTTGTAGTGAGTGAATAAAAGGGGCCCGACTCTGATAGATTTTGACCCTGATGAAAGAGAAAATCGTTTTCTAATAGTTTTTTAATTACCAAGAACGCAGTATTTGTGTACTTTTGTATTTAACAATAGAGAATAAAGAGAATAAATAGTTTTTGTGTTAAATTTTCTACGATAACAACTAAATGTCTACAACATTTGATGAATTGATTGTCAGGCCTTTGTTGCATTCTTTATCTTCGTGTCAAGATAATAATGCGTTTTATATCGAAGGCTGTTTTTATTCTTATCGTGATATGGCTGAGACTATATCCAAGATAAGAGTAGTAATAAAAAGCATTCCCGAAACGAATGTGGGGTTGGTTGCCAATGATGATATTGAAACGTATGCTTCTATATTTGCCCTATGGCTAGAAGGTAAATGTTATGTACCGCTTCATCCCGAACAGCCCATTCAACGATGTTTGGATATTGTTTCGCAGGTAGGTATGAATTATATCCTCGATTCAAGCGAAACATCGCGCTACAATGACGTTCAGGTGATAATGACTCGCTGTTTATCTTTCGATAAATTGTATTTAGAATATGCAGGCAATTTCTCCGACGATGCTCTGGCTTATATTCTATTTACTTCGGGCAGTACAGGCAAGCCGAAAGGTGTCCCCCTTTGTCGCGGCAATGTGGCAGGTTTTGTCGATGCCTTTCATGCTATGGATATTAAGCTGGATAGTAATGATCATTGCCTTCAGATGTTCGACCTTACATTCGATCTATCCGTACAATCATATCTTATTCCTCTACTGGTAGGAGCATGTGTCTATACCGTTTCTCCAAAACGAATCAAATACGAAGCCGTTTTTGAATTGCTTGACGAAGAGAACTTGACATTCGCCTTGATGGTTCCCTCTGTCATTCATTATTTGCGTCCGTATATGAATGAAATAGATGCTCCTTCTATGCGTTATTCGCTCTTTTGTGGCGAAGCATTGCCACTTGATGATACTGAATGTTGGAGCCAATGCGTATCAAATGCGCGGATAGATAATGTATATGGTCCAACAGAAAATACTATTTATTGCACTGATTACATCTTCAAACGTGAAGGAGAAAATAAAGAATCGAATGGAGTGCTCACTATTGGCAAATCGATGAAGGGTACACAGACAATTATCGTCGATGATAAAAATGAGATGCTTCCTGTAAATGAAAAAGGCGAACTTTGTTTGGCAGGTGTGCAACTGACACCGGGATATTGGAACAACCCTGATAAGAATCAGGAGGCTTTCTTCCTAAAGGATGGCACTCGTTTCTACCGCACCGGAGATATTTGTACCATGGATAGTGACGGTGAAATCCTATACTTTGGACGAAAAGATTCGCAAGTCAAAATACAAGGCTTTCGTATTGAGCTTAGCGAAATAGAATGTGTCGCACGTAAGTTTTATGATAACCGCATAGCTGTCGTTGCAATACCATTGTACGATAATAATCGTAACTGTACTATTCAACTGGTTGTAGAAAGCACAGATCGTACTTCAGCAGAGATGCTGACCAATTATCTTAAAGAATATCTTCCTCCTTATATGATTCCACAACGAATACATTTCATGGAGCGGTTTCCACTTAATGTGAACAACAAGATTGATCGAAAAAAAATAACTACTTTATTATAAACTATTAAGAAGATGAATAAACAACAAATTATGACCGACCTGAATACTATATTTTGTCAGGTGCTCAACAAAACATCATTGGAACTTTGTGAAGAGACATCCGCAAAAGATGTGGATGGTTGGAACTCTCTAACAAATATGCAGATAATAAGTGATGCCGAGAAGCATTTCAATATCCGTTTTAAGCTACGTGAAATCATAAAGATGAAAAACGTAGGCGAACTTTGTGATACGATACTGACCAAAGTAAGCATATAAAAATAGAGGTATGGAATTTCTATCGTTACCCTATATTGTATTAATCATATTGGCTTTTGTGCTATATTATGCCAAAGCAAACTATCATTGGCAGCGTGCTGTGTTGTTGCTGTCCAGTGTCATATTCATCGGCTACTATCATTTGACATATCTTTGCGTTGCTGTAGGCATTGCACTATTTACTTATTATGCCGGCCGTCTCTTGTATTCAAAGCGTGGCACGAAATCTTCTTCATATATATTGGCAGGTAGCATTGTGGCTCTTGCCGGTGGATGGCTTGCAGCTCGTTATTGGTCGCCTCTTTTTCCGTTGGGTATTTCATTTTATACTTTTCAAGCACTCTCTTATTTGATAGAAATCTATTGGGAAGAAGAAGATCCTGAACCCGACTTGCTAAACTTCACATTGTATATGTTGTTGTTCATGAAGTTTCTTTCGGGGCCTATCGAGCGTGGGTATGATTTGTTGCCGCAGCTTAAGAAATCACATCCCTTTTGTTATGAGAATATTACTTATGGAATGAAGTTCATCGTCGTAGGAGCTTTCATGAAATTGGTTATAGCCGATCGGATAGCACCTTTTCTCAATGCAGTCTTTGGAGCCGTACATGGAGCTTCGGGCATACAATTGCTAGAATCTACTCTGTTGTACCCCATTCAACTATATGCCGATTTTGCCGGATATACTAACATGGCTATCGGTTTTGGTATCATGTTTGGATTTAAACTGTCGCCCAACTTCAACCGTCCATTTGTATCAATCACGACTGGCGAGTTATGGCGGCGTTGGCATATGTCATTGTCGTTTTGGGTGCGCGACTATGTATTTGTTCCGCTCTCTGCCGAGACCCGTAGGTGGAAGTCATGGGGCATTTATTTCTCTTTATTGGTTACTTTTACGGCAATCGGTGTGTGGCATGGGGCAGGGTGGAACTATGCTATATACGGACTGATTCAGGGCGTCATCATTATTTATGAGACAGCAGCCGCAAAACAACGCGGCTGGCTCGAAAACCACATGCTGAAACATATTTATAAACCTCTGTTCATTGTTCGAACATACCTGCTATTTGCATTTTCACTCTTATTCTTCAGAATAGAGAAGATGAGTGATATTTGTTACGTTTATCGACATATTTTTGATGGTGTAAATTCAACAATGAAAGAAACTAATCTTGGGATGCCCGACTTCAATTGGATCGCATTCGGTATTGCCGTTGTACTGATGTTTGTTTTCGAGTATTTCAATTCAAAGCATGATCTTCTTAAACTCGTTACTCGGCAGAAGATTTGGTTCCGGTGGGCTATCTACTACGTGATGATAATGCTTATCTTTTTGTTTGGAGCATTTGGCGTAGAAGACTTTATATATATTCAGTTCTAACGAAAAAAAAGATGGAGACAAAAGACAATAAGGTTAATATAGGAAACAAAACTGGCATGCGATCCATGATAAGCAAATTTTATCTCAAGTGTGTTCTTCTTGCTATTCCGTTTTTGCTTTTGATTGCTTATTATGTGAATAAAGACCCTTTTCTCGTCATTCGTCCACATAACGACTACGATCATTCTACTATTTGCCTTGACGAAGGGGCTGCCAGTTGGTATAAGTATAAGTTATATCGACATAGCCAGCATTATGATTCATTTATCATGGGAACTTCTTGTACTATGGCATATCGATGTGACGATTGGAATAAATATATCCATGCCCATCCCTATCGCCTATTCGGTAATGCAGAAGGACTTGTCGATTTGTACATGAAGCTTAATGCATTGGATAAACAGCCTGATCAACCGATCAAAAATCTCCTGCTTATATTTGAGCAAAGTCTTTTATCAAAGAATTATATGCAATCAGGGCCTTGCTATTTGATGCCTCCTGATGTTTCGCATGTAAGTTGGCTTTACTACCAAATGACGTTTTTACAAGATTTCTTAGACCCATTGTTTCTGGTACCTTACTTGAAGTTTGAATTGACTAATCGTTACGAACACAGTATGAAAGGTATCATTAATCCTTATGGTAGATCACATTTTGGGTATGCTAATGATGCTATTCATCCGAACGAGCTTCTGATAAAAAAGAAGGGTGAACGTTATTGGGAGAGTGGATACTGGTATAAATTCGGCAGTAGGCGTTTTGTCGCAACTCCGGGGAAAGAATTTTCTCCTACTATATTTAAGGTACAACAATACTATCTGAGAAAAATCAAAGCTATATGCGACAAACATCATACTAATATCAAGATTGTAATAGCGCCTATACTAGAGAGAAGAAAGCTTAATGATAACGATGTCGCAATCATTCGGAAAATATTTGGCAGCGATAACGTCTTTGATTTCTCCAGCTCTACCGACACCTCCATTTTTGATAAGCATAACTTCTATGATGGAGTTCATTATCGAACTATTTTAGGTCGAAAGATCATTAATAGTGTTTATAACAAAAGGTCTGTAATGAAGTAACTATTCGCTCTCTTTTTGTTGATGCTGATATATTAATGCCTTCATATTAATAATTATAGTCATACGGAATTCTATCTTTATGGCTTTCGGCGGTGCTCACAAGAGCTCATCGTATATTGTAAAAACGATGCAAATAAATCTAGTGTAAAGGTATGTTATGAAAAAGCAAGATGTTGAGAATATGGAAGAAAAAGGTAAAAGTGCACGTTGTTATAAAAATAAATATTGTATCAAATGTTTTCTACTAGGTTTACCTTTCCTGTTGCTTGTTGTGCTATATGCGCAAAAAGATCCTTTTTTGGTTCTTCGTAAATATAAAGATTACGATCATTCCAGCATTTGTCTCAACGAAGGAGCTGCAGGATGGTATAAGTACAAACTTTATCGTGATAAAGCTCATTATGATTCATTTATTATGGGGACTTCATGTACGATGGCTTATCGTTGCGAAGATTGGAATAAGCATATTCATGCTCGTCCTTATCGTTTCTTTAGTAATTCTGAAGGGCTAGCCGATTTATATCTGAAGCTTTCGGCATTGGACAAGCAACCCCATCAGCCAATTAAGAATTTACTCCTTGTTTTGGAAAACGGACTGTTGACAAAAGATTATATGCAAACAGACGCGATGCATATTATGCCTCCAGAGATATCTAAAGTAAATAAGGTGACGTATCAAATGGCATTTCTACAGAATTTTTTCAATCCGCTATTTCTTGCTCCTTATCTAAAATATGAGTTCACACATCGCTATGAACACAGCATGAGAGGTGTTATCAATCAATATGGAATATCGCATACCGGATATAACAATAATGCGATATATCCGAATGAGTATAAAATAAAGAAATTGAAAGAAAGCTATTGGAAGGACAGTTATTGGAAAGAGTTGGAGGCTCAAGGTAAACATCCGAAAGAGTTTCCACGTGCTATCTTTCATTCGCAGATATCTTATTTGAATAAGATAAAGGCGATATGTAATAAACACCATACAAATATAAAAATTGTTTTTGGCCCTTATCCGGAGAAATGCTACATCAATAGGCAGGATATTGCGATGTTGAAACAAATATTTGGCAATGATAATGTGTTTGATTTCTCGCATTCGGTGAACTCTCATCTTTTTGATAAACATAATTTCTACGACAAGGCACACTATAGAATAACTGTTGGAAAAAAAATAATAGATACTATTTATGCCAACGAGACAAATGACGATACTAAAGATATAGGGTGTAGAACTTAATGGCTTTTATTTTGTATCATAATATTTGCCTCAATACCATAAAATTGTTATTTTTGTCAATCAATAAAAGAATAAATGATAGAAACAATACAAAATTCTTTTCTGACTATATCCGTTAACTCTTATGGAGCGGAACTATGTAGTATACGAAATAATAAAACTAGTTGGGAATATTTATGGCAAGCTGATCCTACTTATTGGAAACGCCATTCTCCGGTTCTTTTCCCTATTGTCGGAAGTGTATGGAATGGAAAATATCGGGAAAACGGCTTAACTTATTCTATGTCCCAGCATGGTTTTGCTCGTGACATGGAGTTTGTGTTGATAAAGCATACGGACAATGAGTTGCGCTACCGACTAGTTGATAGTGAAGTAACTCACGAAAAATATCCTTATTGTTTTGAATTGGAAATAGGCTATCGTTTAATAGATAGTGAGATACAGGTGATGTGGCAGGTACATAATCCGGCAGACGTTAACATGAACTTCCAAATAGGAGCTCATCCTGCATTTAATTTTAAGAATTATGATGAGCAAGCAGAGGTACAAGGATACTTCGCTCTAAATCCACAAACTGATTCGCTTCAACTGACGGTTATAGGAGAAAAAGGATGTGTTGTGCCTGAAAAGGAGAACTATGAATTATCAAAGGGTGAAATTAGTATTAGCAAAACGACATTCAACGGTGACGCCTTAGTCTTTGAAAATAATCAGGTCAATGAAGTCACTTTGCTGGATGCTTCTCATAAACCTTACGTGCAATTGTTTTTTGATGCTCCGGTAGTGGGCTTGTGGTCTCCCGCCCAAGATAGTTATGCTCCGTTTGTCTGTATTGAGCCGTGGTATGGACGTTGCGATACGGTAAATTACACCGATTCATTTCAAAATAAAGATTGGATGCAGCATCTTGCTCCGAAAGAAACTTTCAATTCTACTTATATTATAAAGCTGATATGATAAAAGGGACGGTAGCAATAGGCAAATCGTATACTATCAATACTCCTGTCGGAATGATTGAGTTGAGATGCGATGATGCGGAGAAGGCCATTATAGGTCTCAATTTTGTGCATGGCTACCATGATGAGCCGCCTACAAGCGGAATCTTTCCGCACATTATTGAACAGACGCGTGATGAGCTAATGGAGTATTTTCAAGGGCAGCGTACTACGTTTGATATTCCTGTCGATTATTCGGCTCAACCTTACTCCGATTTTTATAAAAAAGTATGGAATGCACTACTCACTATTCCATACGGAGAGACGCGAACGTATGCCGATATTGCTCGTCAAATAGGTAGCCCGAAAGCTTGTAGAGCAGTAGGCGGTGCAAATCACAATAATCCGATAAGCATCATTGTTCCCTGTCATCGGGTGATTGGCTCGACAGGTAAATTGACGGGATATGCTGGTGGTTTGGAGAAGAAAACTTTTTTGCTTGATTTAGAAAAGCGTGTTAATAAACTTTTCTGAATAAACAAACGTATATATCACGCAAAAAAGTAATAAGGACAAAAGTTTATCTACAATAATATAATGTGGATGTATAAATGCTTGGCTATATTTCAACTTATAATGAAGGTCTTAGTAAATACTTCACGAAAAGGAATAAAATATATATAATTTTATTGAATTGAATACGATACCTAATATCTTTCATTATACCTTTGTATTTAAAATAAATAAAGGATGACAGTTCTAACTTTTACGCTCGTTTTAATTTGCTCTGCTTTTTTAGCCGGACTTCTAGGTTCCCTTACGGGACTTGGTGGTGGGGTTGTAGTAATCCCCATTCTTACTCTCTGTTTTCATGTTGACTTTCATTATGCCATTGGTGCGGCATTGATTGCCTCAATCGCCACTTCTTCCGGTTCGGCTAGTGCCTATGTCAAAGAAGGTATTACAAATATTAGATTAGGTATGTTCCTTGAAATAGCAACGACAATTGGTGCTGTTGGTGGTGCATTTATTGCCTTATGGATGCCGACTAATATTATCGCCGTTATTTTTGGTGTTGTTTTAATGTTTACTGCTATCATGCAGCAACGCCGTTCGATCGATCATACAGATGTTGTAGGTAGCGATTTGGCACGCAAATTAAAGCTCTATGGAACGTATCCTACTAAAGAAGGTGGCGTGAAAAGTTATGAATTGACTCACGTCTGCGGAGGCTTTTCTATCATGCTCAGCGCTGGAGTATTGTCTGGATTGCTTGGTATCGGTAGCGGAGTACTCAAAGTGTTGGCTATGGATTCGGCAATGAAGGTCCCATTTAAAGTAAGTACTACTACTAGCAATTTTATGATTGGTGTCACGGCTGTTGCATCGGCAGTGGTATATATACAGCGTGGCTATATCGAACCGGGTATTGCTTTCCCTATTATGGTAGGGGTATTAGCGGGAGCCCTAACCGGTGCTCGTTTATTGAAAAAACTTAATGTAAAAGTACTTCGACAAATATTTGCATGTGCTATTGTTTTGGTCGCAGTAAATATGATATACAACGGTATCGCCGGTAAATTTTAAGATAAATGGAATCGATAGAACAAAAAAAAGATATGCAGCTACTTATTGGAACTGCTCTTCGAGTAGGAGTTATGACAGCTTGTGCCATTGCTCTTGCCAGTGGAATATATTATTTGATTTGTCACGGCGGTGAACCGATGCCTGACTATACTGTTTTTCGCAGTGAGCCTTCATCACTTACTACTATAAAAGGTATATTTGCAGGACTCTTACAGTTTCAAGCGAAAAATTGGATACAAGTTGGTGTGCTTGTTTTAATGCTCACACCAATCATCCGTATCTTACTTTCACTTATTGATTTTGCTCGTGAACGTGATTGGCTGTATGTTAGTATCACAGCTATTGTTTTTCTAGTTATCCTCTCTAATTCGTTGACGGGAGCTTGAATAGATATTTTTATCGTTTCTTTTTGCCTTTATATTATTTTAGCTACCTTTGTGCGGTTAGTTAAATATATATGAATAACGGAATTTTGATAGAACAGTATAATCGATGGGATGATACTGCTTTTAACCTGCTTTACAAGAATTTCTTTAAGGCATTGGTAAGCTACGCTATTCAATTTGTCGACGAAAATAAGGTTTCCGAAGATATTGTTCAAGATCTGTTTTCTACTATCTGGGAGAAGAAAATGCAATTTGAATCTACTGTTCTTCTTCGAGCCTTTTTGTATAATGCCGTTCGGAATGCCTCACTTGATTATCTAAAGCATAAAAACGTAGAAGACAATTATTTGCAGGAAATGGTACAAACTCATCAACTTTATAAGATAAACGATGAGGGGGAGGAGCATTTCTTTAGCGAAGAGATATACCGTCAGCTTTTTTGTACGATCGATCATTTGCCCAAACGTTGTCGTGAAGTATTCATTATGTATATGGATGGCAGGAAAAATCAAGAGATAGCAGACGTCTTGCAAATTTCTTTAGAAACAGTCAAGACTCAAAAGAAAAGAGCAATGGCTACACTCAGAGAGAAAATGAATCGCAATGATTTTATTTTATTGCAATTGTTATTGCCTTAATATAAGTTTTCGATTTCTATTACCCTCTTCTTGTCGCATTTATCGGATTCGTTTCTAGATTTACCTCGCTATATTTACGGAAATAATTCAATAAATTGACTTATAAATAGCCTCTAAAAACAATTCATACTTTCTTTTTATTTTTAGTAATGCTTCTGTCTATAGTGATTCATTAGGCTGAAAAAGAATATGTCATAACGGTATGTAAGTATCACACGTGTGCGACTAACGTCTCACAGCTGTGCGACACTTGTCTCACACGTGTGATACAGATGTCGCACACGTGTGATACTTCCGAACCCTCATTATAAACTTGACCTGCAATGACTAACTCATGGGGATAACCGATTATAGCCAATATGATAAGTTTGGTTCGAAAGATGGGTAGAAGGCGTATCATGTGTACGAGTGTTGAATGTGATAATAGTGAAATCTGAGAAATGATGCTAGAAACTTAAAAAGTATCGATGCCCACGTGGTAGATATAAAAGTGATTGTCGCATCTAATTGTCCGCAAAATTCTGTCTGGAATGAGGCGATTATCACGATGTAGGAGTACACTCACTTATTTGTAAAACGACCTTTAAGCTACCTATAGACTATCGTTTAGAATCGTTCTAAGCAGAGGTCTGCTGAAAATAAGGTTTCTACAATATGCTCTTGACGCGATTTTCGGACCTCTTTTCGCTGGCGTTGTATACGGTTCATTATTAACATACTGTCGGATAGTGCCGTATGGTGTCATACGGAGGTGGCAAAGCCACTAAATATAAATCTTTTGTAGGTCTATTAAAAGAAATATATTTGTTATGTATTTTCAGTTATTTCGATACTGACTCTCCATCAATTAGTCTCTTCACACGCCATATCATAGCATGCCGACATTTGTGTTTCCATCTCCAAAGTGGAATGAACGATTCCATTTTCTTTTAATTCTGTCTTTATTTCGTGCTTTGCTTTTTCAATCTCGTTGATATCGTCTAATACGATGTGGGCAGTCAATGCATTCTCTGTTGTACTCATTGCCCAAATATGTATGTGGTGTACATCTACAACATGTGCACAGCTTTTCATAATAGCCTTAATTTCGTCTAAATTAATACCTTGAGGAGTACCATCCAGTGATAATTTGACACTTTCGGAAAGTAATTGCCAAGTGGATATAAGAATAACGAGAGCAATAAGAAGGCTTACAATCGGATCGATTATATTCCATCCGGTATAAGTAATGATAATGCCGGATATCACCACACCGATTGAAACAAGGGTATCAGCTGCCATGTGCAAAAATGCACCTCGTACGTTCAAATCTCCTTTTTGTCCTTCCATCAGCATCAAAACTGTTGCACCGTTAATGATGATCCCTATACCGGCGGTCCATGATACGACAGTCCCATTTACTGTGGTCGGTTCGTTGAACTTATGAATACTTTCGATAATGATTGCACCTACAGCTCCAAGTAAAATGACAGCATTGAGAAGAGATATAAGAATAGAACTCTTTTTTAAGCCATAAGTAAATTGTTTTGAACGATGTACTTTTGCCAGTCTAAAGGTGATAAGTACTAGTAATAGTGAAAAGACATCACTTAAATTATGTCCTGCATCAGACAATAGACTGAGCGAATCTTGCATCCATCCTACTGTCGCTTCTATAATCACAAACAATAGATTTAAAATAATCGAAAAGATAAATATATTGTTCAATGAATTTATTTGATGTATGTGTTCATGATGGTGATCTGTCTTTTTCAATGTTTCCATAACTTTATCTATTTATTATTATGCTGCGAAGTTATAAATATCTCTTTGCAACTTAGTTGCAAAGTTCTTTTCTTTTGGTGATCAAGTGTAATACTCTCGAAGTATTACTAAACTTTAATATCGTTAATTGTCCGATATGTCTATTATTTTGATATTATATTCGGTATATATACGAATTAATGTCACAAATAAATTAAATAAAATATTTTTTAGAAATATTTCTTTTTCTTGTCCCTCACTTTTTTCGTTCAATCGTTTCTTTTATATAAACTAATTCTAAAAGGGCATGACTAAATATAAAAGAAGCATAAATAAAGTAATTCATGATAAGCTGACTGGACAGATCAGTGATGATGAACTCAAACAGTTTCAAGAGTGGATTAATAGCTCGCCAAAGAATAAAATGAACTATGATCAATTGCTGAATGAAACGACATTATCTAATAGGTATCGTCAATATGCTGCTATAGATGCGGAGCGAGCACGAAAATTATTCCACAAGACTCATCATGCTTCTTATCAATTGGTATGGCGTAGGAGTTTAAAATATGCAGCTGTCTTGTTATTGGTTATTGCCGGTGCAAGTATTTGGTTTTTGAAAAATAATGAAGTGGTGCGTAGGCCGGAAATCTCTCATGAAACTATGGTCGCAATGCTTAGGGCTCAAAGTATGGGTAAGCAACATGCAACACTCATCTTACCCAATGGTAAACAAGTGAATTTAAAAACACTCTCGGCTGTTGATAAAACAACACAAGAGGTCGAAGTTGTAAGTGACAATTCTCAAACAGCAACTCCCGTTGATAGTAGTAATCGGTTGATGACGCAGGGTGACAGTGAATACTGGGTAACCCTGGATGATGGCACTCGAGTACACCTCAACTATAGTACAACATTGAAATATCCCGTGCGTTTTTCAGACGATAAACGTACTGTGTATCTAGAAGGCGAAGCTTATTTTTATGTAGCAAAAGATAGTAAACGACCTTTTTATGTGGAGACTCCCAATGGTACCGTTCGTGAGTATGGTACTTCGTTTAATGTAAATACCAACGATGAATCGGGCAAAACGAAAGTGGTACTGGTAGAGGGATCTATTAGTGTGATTACAGGTCAAGGCAACGAATATAAGATAAGACCGGGAGAAATGGCGGTGATGCAATCGGCTTCCCAACAAGTACAAATCAATAAGGTCGATATAGATACCTATATCGCATGGAATAGTGGCAGATTCATATTTGATAATTGTCCTCTCGAAAAACTGATGACAACCATTGCTCGATGGTATGGTAAGAATATAGTATTTATCTCAAACGATATAAAGCAAATGTGTTATACGGGTGATATTGATCGCTATAGCTCGATCTCATTGGTTCTAAGAGCAATCAAAAATGTCACCGGACTTGAAATAGAAAATACCCAAAATAAAATTATAGTAAAGAAAAGTAGTAATAATGACTAAAAGAAAAAGAGATGTTTAAGTTTAAAGTAATGAAACGTACTATTATGCTCGTTTGTCTAGCTTTATGGATCTCGATTCCGGGAACACATGCAGTGGCGGCGCAGACATTAGATGAGATGAGAGTGACAGTCAATCTGAATTCTGTAACTATAAAAGAATTCTTTGATGTCGTTAAGAAACAAACCGGACTGAATTTTATATACAATTCAGATCAGGCCAAAGGAATGCCTCGCATAACCGTTCGTGGAGTAAAAGAACCGGTAAGAGAATTACTCGATAAGGTGATGCAAAATGTTAGATGCAACTACGAGATTGAAGGACGTATTGTAACCGTAACCCAACAAAGGAATACACAAAAGAAACGTAAACTAACTGGTATCATAAAAGACAGTGATGGTGGAATACTACCGGGTGCGAATATTCAGGTGAGGAATTCTTTATATCGTACAGTATCAGATGCTGACGGGCGCTATACTATCTATATTTCGACTGATATTTGTACTGTATGCTTCTCGTATGTAGGTATGAAAACACAGAATGTTGTTATTAAAGCTGGAGATGCGAATATACTAAAGAATATAACGCTTGCCAACAATACTCAAATAGACGAGGTCGTTGTCACCGGTTATCAAGATTTGGACAAGAAGCGTGTGGCTGGTGCGGTGAGTGTTATTAAAGCCGAAGATTTGTATTTAAATGGTGTGAATACATTGGAGCAATCATTGCAAGGTAAATTGGCAGGTGTTGTTGTGACCAATACAAGTGGTTTGGTCGGTGTACGTCAACAGACTCGTGTGCGTGGTACATCTACTTTGACTGGTAGTCAAGAACCGGTATGGGTTGTAGATGGAATCATTCAAGAAGACCCTCTTCCTTTTGATACTCAAAAATTTAATTCCGTAGGTGAAATTACTGCTGATAATTTCGACTATGTGCGTAATTTTGTAGGAAATTCTATTTCATGGCTCAATCCACAGGATATCTCTACTATTACAGTACTGAAAGATGCATCTGCAACAGCTATCTATGGTATCCGTGCTGCCAATGGTGTTATTGTTATTAAAACAAAGCGTGGCAAAGTCGGTTCGATGTCTGTTTCATATTCTGGTGGTCTAAATATTGGAGAGCGGGTTTCTTATAATAAACTTCAACTCATGAATTCGAAAGAACGTGTCGCTGTGTCGAAAGAAATATTTCAACGCGGACTTTCTGCCAGTTGGTCGAATAATACCATCGGTTATGCCGGTGCTCTGAATCAATATCTCAATAAGCAAATCACTGCGGATCAATTTGAAGCTTTGGTATCTAAGATGGAAACGACTAATACGGATTGGTTCAAGTTGTTGTTTCGCAATCCAATTAGCCACAATCATGCTCTTAGTTTTTCTGGAGGAAGCGAAAAAGCACGGTTTTATTCTTCATTGGGATACAACTCCACTAAAGGTACGGCTATCGGCAACGAATCCGAATCATACAATAGTAGTGTGGGTATGAATCTTGACTTTTCGGAGAAATTTCACTTGTCAACCCGTTTATCCGGTTCATATTCTACAACAGATGGCTTTTTTCAAATAGATCCATATAGTTATGCTTCTACAACAAATAGAGCTATTCCTGCATACAACGATGATGGAAGTCTATCATACTATCAAAATCAGAATTATGGCAAATTTTTATTCAATATTATTAATGAACGCAATCAAACAGGTGTACAGAATAAGTCATTGTCTGTGAATTCGAGTATCAATTTGAACTATGATTTTACTCGTTCATTAAAATTTCAAAGTTTGTTTAGTCTAAGTGTATCTTCACAAAGTGGAGAATCTTACGCAACGGAGCGCTCTGCATTAATTACTGCAATCAGACTGTACGAGCTTGGAACAGTAAAACCTAACGACGCGCTTTATCGCTCGTCTCGTTTACCGGTTGGTGGAGAGTATCTTACAAACGATACACGTTCTAATACTTGGAACTGGCGTAATTCGATTTCGTACGACCATGTTTTTAATAAAGTACATGCACTCACTATGATGCTCGGTATAGAAGCGTCGAGTACCCACTATACCGGCAATACTGGAACTCAATATGGTTATATGCGTGATAGAGGTAAGTCCTTTGCCCAAGTTCCCCTCACTATTGTTAATGGTACTACTACAATGGAAAACTCCTTACTCAAAAATGCACCGCTTCCTACTATTACAGACCAGAAAACCAATTCGATGGGAACTTATTTTACGCTCAATTATGCTTATGACAATCGCTATGTAGCTAACTTGAGTGTTCGTTTTGATGCATCCAATCGTTTTGGACGCAATACCAACGAAAACTTTAATCCTGCATGGGCCGGTGGTTTGCGTTGGAATATGGCAAACGAAAAATGGTTCTCTCACCAGCAAATATTTTCAGATGTCAGCATTCGTGGTAGTTTTGGTTATCAACGCAATATGGCTAGTAATTACAGTCCTACGCTGATATTGAAAATTCCGAGTGCTGGCGTTTCTTCCGGTGCTGTAGATGTTAATACTGGAGACTATTTGTTGGATATAAGCCAGTTGCCTTATGAAGATTTAAGATGGGAGAAAACCATTTCTCAAAACTATGGTATCGATATGGGCATATTTAAAAATAAGATCAGTCTTTCCTTCGACTATTATATCAAGAAAGGTAAAGACATGATTACAAGTCTGCTTTTGCCCCGCGAATATGGTATCGAGAATATGCCTGTCAATGGTGGTAGTATGACCAATAGAGGTTATGAACTCTCTGTCGCTTTTACACCTATACGTTCTAAAGACTTTACTTGGAGTATGTCGTTAAATACTTCGAAGAACTTTAATAAGGTGACTGCCGTCAATACTCAAAACATGTCTTGGAAAACAGCTGTGGGTGGTAGTTTTTATAAAGCTGGGTATGCTACTCATTCTTTATGGGCTTTTAGATATAAAGGAATTGATCAAACAAATGGTTATCCTATTATCGATTTAACAACCGATGGCAAAAGCGATCCTAAAAGTGATCCGACAGCTTATATGCAATATATAGGTAAGCTTGATCCTGATTTTACAGGAGGTTTGTCCACTTCTTTTCGCTACAAAATGTTTTCTCTATCTGCTAATTTCTATCTTCAGGTCGGTGGAAAACGTTTTTTGAGAGAAGCATATCCTTCATCTGTTTTGCCTACAGAATATGTAAATCTTCCTGCAGAGATGAATTATCGTTGGGTACCTGACATGACCAATGCCGTTTTCCCCGGATTGCCAGATTATGATGTCGTTAAAAATTCTGTCAAGCTGCCTAATGGCAGTACTTATGCCACGCTCTATGCTATGTACAATTATTCTACAGCTCGTGTGGTTAGTGCTTCTTCATTTAGGTGCAATAACATTTCACTTTCATATTCTTTTCCTACTCAATTGGCACGAAAGTTGAGATGTCAATCCCTCAGTCTATCGGCAAGTATGTCTAATCCTTTTGCGATAGTCAGCAAAAACTTCTGTGGGCAAGATTCAGAAGTGGCTTCAGGTCAACAACCACGAACAAAGTCATATTCGTTCAATCTTAATGTATCATTCTAAAGTAAAAGCCGAAATGAAAAAAAATAAATATCAATATAAATTGTTGTTGGGGCTCATGATATCGTTCTTGTTGTCCTTGACTTCATGTGCTCATTTCTTTGACGAATCGAGTCAAGATGAGATTAAACCTTCTTCGGTCGACGATATTAAAGCGATGATGTATAAGGAAGCTTATCCTTATATGCTTACTTCCAGTACATACCTTAACTTGCTTACTGACGAGATACAATGCAATGGCTTGTTAGATGCTACTTATGCACCTCAACACAAAGCTGGTACGCCTATCTTTACGTTTGATCCAACAATGTTCGATGCCGTAAATATCATACCGGACGAGAGTAATTCTTGGAAATTAATCTATGAGAAAATTATGGGTTGTAATGTGGTAAAAGATTATTTACCCAAAGTATCGGGCACGGATACAGAGAAAAATGCTCTCTTGGGACAAGTTCTTTTTCTTCGTGCTTTCTATTATCTTAAATTGGCGATGATCTATTGCCAGCCCTATAATGGGAAAAATATTAATCCCGATACGGCCTTGGGGCTTTCATTGCAACTGACTATGGACGTGTCTGACAAATTCCCTTCCAGATCAACGCTGCGTGAGACGTATACTCAGATTGAAAAAGATTTATTGGAATCAGCCTCTTTATTGAAGGATAATTATAAAGCCGATTCCCCGTTTCGTGTAGATCAGTTGGCTGCAAATATTCTACTTTCCAGACTTTATCTTTATATGGGGCGTACCGAAGATATGGCAAACGTAGTGAAATATGCCGACTTAGCTATGGCACAAGGGCCATCTCTCACCAATTTTGCCTCTTTTAAATCGCAATTTGGAGCTAGAGGTGTTTATAATATTGATATTAGTCCGGAAGTCGTTTGGGTATATGGATCTCCTAGTTTTAAAAATGGTACTTATTATATACAAGCTCTTGCTGCAAGCGGAGGAAAGCCTCCGTATGTAACATCTAATATGCTGAAAAGTTTGTACAATGCCAACGATTTGAGGTTAGCTTCTTTTTTTGCTGGAGGAACTTTATATTCTTATAAAGTGGGTTCTTTGACTTCCAATTATGGAGATGCCGGGATCAGAATGGCCGAAGTTTATCTAAATCGTGCCGAAGCATTAATCCGGCAATATAAAATAGACGCCGATCCGGCTAAATGCACTAAGGCATTAAACGATCTGAACACCTTGCGTAGGTCACGTTATGCCAGTCAAACCTATACCGATATTAATATTACCGATCCGGATGCCTTGTTGGCTTTTTGTTTGCAAGAACGTCAACGTGAACTGTGTTTAGAAGAAGGATTCCGCTGGTCTGATATTAAACGCTTGGGATTATCTGTGTCGCACCATTATATTGACGCTGACGGCAATGGTAATGATTATACTTTAGAGTCAAATTCTTTGTTATATGCTCTACCTATACCTTACGATGCTATTGATAGAAATAATAAATTAGATCAAAACCCCAGATAATGATTAAACAATGAAAACGATATACAACAAAATAAACTATTGTGCGGCAATTATTATATTGCTCTGCGTAATGTCGGCTTGTGGTTATTCGGAAGATGAATTGACCCCATCGGGCGATGCGTTGACTTATAAATTACCACAAGGAAACAATGACTATGATCAAACAATTGTTGATTATTACAATAAATATGGTACCTATATATTATATAAATATACTGACAAGGACGCTTATTGGACTCCATCTGGATGGAAAAATGCGGGAAACGGTGGTTTTACGGTTCTTCCTGTTGATTCCACTAATATAAGGCGACAACTTTCTCTGATCAAAGAACTCTGGTTTGATTCTTATAACGATGCTTTTTTGAAAGCAAATCTGCCTGCCAAAATATTGCTTTGTGCAGAGGTCGATTCTCTCGTTCCTAATTTCTCTACAAATCCTATATCATATCTTGGAGTTAAGGTCGGAGCATGGTATAATTATTATAATATATGTGTGGGCTATGGCGATGGAACGACAAGCACTCAGTTGTCTGCCACTGACAAACGGAAGCTTAAAGATAAATGGAATCGAATATTTGTTAAAAATATTGTGGATAGAGGAGCAGTTGCTATACCGGCTGAATTCAGTAGTGGCGTTAACTATACAAGTGTCACAAGTTTAAGTTCGAATAGTAAGCTATGGGCTTTAGGTGCTTTGAGCCCCGGTTATAGTGCTACACCTATTCGAGATTGGGGCTATTTCATGCTCATGATGATATGTCATTCCGAAACATTTCTCAATACTGTTCCATCTAGTATTAGCGATTCGAATACTACAGAAGCTTCTTGGCAGGGAATTTTGACTCCTACTAAAGATACTAATGGGCTTCTGAAAAAACGATATAACATGGTACGCAATTATTACATTCAAAATTATAATATTGATTTGCAACAAATCGGAAATAATTTAAATAACTAAACATGCGATATATATGGATATTTTTATGCTGCGCCTTTTATGCGCAGCATATTCAAGCAACCAACAACTCTTCCGATACGCTATCCGCTAGCAAAACAGAAGCGATTAGTTCTTTTATAAAAAGTTCTTCATACAAATCCGCAGGCTTTGTCAATATCTATCAACAAGATGGGAAATACTATATGGAAGTTCCTGACGACAAACTTCAGCGTGATATTTTGGTTACTATTACTATTTTAAAAGGATCGGCACGAAAAGAACGAAAACCGGAAATGCGTTTCGGATATGGGGGTGATTCAGTATTTGATACAATGATTCGAATGCTGAAAAAAGGAAATAAAATAGAAATTGTAACTCCACAAATCGCATATCAGACTGATAGTACTTATATGTATTCGTCTTATTTCAAGAAGGATATTCCCTCCGTATTACTATCACTACCTATTATAGCTACATCGGCAACTTCGTCGTTGATAGATATTACTGAAGTAATGAATAGCGATAGTCAACTGTTTTCTTTACGCGGAATTGCTGACGACTTGAAACTTGGTGGTTATCGATCCGATCAAACAGATATTATTAGTGTACAGTCTTTTCCTACGAACGTTAATTTCCAATCATATCGGAGTTATCAACTTCAAAATACCAAAAGCGACTATCCAAGTTCGCGCTGGGAAATAAGCGCATCTTGGTTGCTATTGCCGCAAACGCCTATGTTGCCCCGAATAGCCGACGAACGTGTCGGATATTTCGCTTATCCCCTCAATGGTATTCCACTTAACAATGATCAGTTGCAAATACGTACTCCTATAGCAGCTCATTGGCGTTTGGAACCCAAGCCCGAAGATATGGAGCGATATAAACGTGGGGAGCTGGTTGAACCGGTCAAGCCAATTGTTTTCTATATTGATCGTGCTACCCCTTCTTTTCTAGTTCCATATTTAATTAAAGCTGTAAATATATGGCAACCTGTTTTCGAAAAAGCAGGATTTAAAAACGCTATACATGCCGAATTGGCTCCTTCCGATTCATTGTATAATGAGGGTGATGCTCGTTATTCATTAGTATCTTACAAAGCATCGCCTATTCCTAATGCTTATGGACCGATGATTGTAGATCCTCGCTCGGGTGAAATCATGGCTTCGCATATTGCTCTCTATCACTCTGTACTAAGTTTATTGCAGCGTTGGTATTTTGTAATGTGTAGTACTGTAGACAAACGTGCACGCGAATATCCTCTTCCGCAAGATTTGATGGGCGAATTGGCAGCTACCGTGTTAACTCATGAGGTGGGGCATACCTTGGGCTTACGACACAATTTTGTAGGCAGTACGGCTTATCCAACAGATAGCCTTCGTTGTGCCGAATTTATTCGAAAGAATGGATTGGGAACATCAGTAATGGATTATCAAAGATTTAATTATATCGCTCAGCCTGGAGATAAACTTACTCCTGCCGATCTATTGCCTCGTATCGGTGCATACGATAATTTTGCTATTGAATGGGGCTATCGGTTATTACCTGATAATATGACTATTGTGCAGCAAACCGATAGTTTACGTCATTGGGTGGATGAGAAGCGCAAAGATCGTCGTTTACTTTATATTGTGGAATCTACATTGGGAGATCCGCGGGTGCAATCTGAAGATAGTAGTGACGATGATGTAAAGGCCAATACGTATGGTATGGAAAATCTAAAGCGCATTATGACTCATTTAGAAGAATGGAATCCTAAAAATGATTCGGACTTTTTTGTTTTGCGCAAACGTTATCTGTCCGTTCAGAATCAGTATATGAATTATATTGGTCATGTACTTCGTATCATTGCGGGACATTATGCCGATAAGCCGGAAAGAGATGAGTCGTTAATTGTATACAAGCCTGTTCCGCGCGATAAGCAAGAGGCTGCTCTTGATTTCCTGGATAAATATTTTTTCCGTGATCAGAATTGGTTATTTCCTAAAAAAATAATGGACAAGACAAATATTGATGATACCTATATCTTTGGACCGATAGTTTCTAATATGGGAAAGGTTGTAGTAAAATCTTCTGCTTTGTTAAAAGAAAAGCAACTCGATCCAAATGCTTTCTCTTTCGAAGAATTTGCCGATAAGATTTATTCTTATGCATTTGGTAATGTTAGTATACAGCAGCCTTTATCACCTTATCAAAAAGCAATTCAGAATACTTTAGTAGAGCAACTTGCTATTAATACAGAAAATCAAGTAAATCTTTCTAATGGGGTGTCATTAGTATATAAGAGCATCATGTCGCGTATTAAAAAAAGAGCCATAGATGCGAGTCATACGGCCAAAGATGAACTTACTGGCATCCACTATAAATCACTTTACCGTTTTATTACCTTATGGGAAAATGAAAAGAATAAATCTTTAATTGATAATAATTAATTTCGCACAAATGAAATCAACGCATATATTAGTATTGTTATTTGTTTCACTTCTCTTGTCTCTTCCTACAGGAGCTAGAAACGCTAAAGGGGATAGCCTCTCTACAACTTATACTCGTTTTTCTTCGCAAAAGGGAATGGTAGTATATAAAGGATTTTATACGGTTTACAAATTGGACAATAAATATTTCTTAGAAATACCTAAGAATGGTTTGGATAAAGATATACTGATTACAGCACAAGTTGTCAAAGGGGCTTCGGGATATGTATCTGATGCCAGCGGCGTAATAAGTTTTTCGAAAGGGAAAGGAAATAGCCTGTATCTGATGCGTCATTATCCAATGGACGTATCTTCTGATTCTACCGATCTTTGTATGATGAGTTCAATCATTAAATCGGGTATGCGTCCCATTGAAAGTACTTATTCTTTGGTTACTATGGGCCCTTCTGGATCGTATATCATAGAGATAACCAAAGATCTGAATATGGTAAATGGGTTGTTCAGTGTTAGCTCTAATAGTAGTTTATCTCATCCCGATCCTACTTTATCGAGTATCGATGGTGTGCGTATGATACCCCAAGGAGTCGCATTTCAAGTTACCCGTAGTCAGATAGACAATGTCGTAATTTCTCAGGATGGAAGGAAAGCTGATATGGCCTATACTTTCGGATTAGAGTTCGTCTTTCAGCAATTGTCGGAGCGTCGATTCACAATGAAAGAAGCACAGCCTGCTTTTGGTTTCGAGACCATAAGCCGTACCGAATATGATACTAAGCAATACCTTGCTCGTCAGAAAGAATATATTCTGCGTTGGTTGCTTACTGCATCTAAAAGCAATCTAAATCGCCAACATAAAGGCTTGAGCATTCGCCCCGAAGAACAAATATGCATTTATATCGACCCCATTACTCCAAAGCCTTTTGTTGAATGCGTTCATAAAGCTGTTAAGCAATGGGAAGATGCTTTCTTGAAAGCTGGCTGGAGGGATGTGTTCCGTTTTAGTTCGGACGATAATGATGCTTCTTTGTGTTATCGCCATATTCTATTCTGTTGGGGAAATTCGGCTTCAGGAATACGTTCGAATAAAATATATGATCCTGTCACAGGTGAAATTCTTACAGCTCGTATCAATATTCTCGATTTTGCTGCTGATAATTTGTTACCTGTTTATTTTCTGCAATGTGGTGATGTAGATAATCGTATTCTGTCCGATGTTCATAGCTTGGAAGTTCGAAAAGATGTGTTTACTGCACAAATTGCTTCGGCATTCAGTGAAGTTTTCGGATTGAAATCTAATAAATCGGGCTATACGGCATTTAGTCTCGAACAATTGCGTTCTAATAACTGGCTTCAGCAATATGGTACTACAGCGTCAATAACGGGGGGCGTTACTTTTAATTTTATGGCTCGTCCTCAGGACGGTGTCACTTCTGCGAATTTGTTACCACGTGTATCCACATACGATTGGGACGCTATTAAATACGCTTATGGTAGCGGAGCTTCTATTCCATCTCTGAAATCTTCTTTTTATACGGCAGAAGATAAATTGAGTCCATATGCACAAAATGGATTTTTATCGAATAATACCATGGAATCTGCCACTTCGGGTATTGACAATATCAAAAAGGTATATGCCGAATTGAACAACCGTGTCAATCGTCTGCCTGCCGATCAAAACAAATGGAGCACTGTAGCAGATTTGACGATGAGGTCGTTAGTCCTTTATCAGTCTTATCTTACTCAGATAAATTCATTGGTCGGGGGACGTATCAATCATCCTATTATTCGAGGTGTGAATGAAACATCTACGACCTATGTGCCACGTAACCAACAAGTAGAGGCATTGCAATATTTGGAAAATCAGATATACACTAACGCACCGCAGTGGGTAATGAGAAAAGACCTTAAGCAGGCTACAGGATATGATTTCAACGATATGATGATGGGATTGGCTGTTGCTCTTTATAAACATTACATAGATAAAGATGTTATTCAGATATTAATTGATAGTGAAAATCAATCGGGTAGTAATGCTTTTACTGCAAAAGATTTGTTTGCTTATTTGGATAGAGTTATCTTCGAAAATTTTAGTAACACCAAGCCTGTATCTTCATACAAACAAGGTCTACAATCTACCTTTATTAATAATTTGGTATCTGTGGTAGCAAAAAACAATCTATCCGGAGGACTATCTAATGAGGCTATTACAGTACTTCACAATTATTTTATAGAAACGGCCAATAAAATAATCAATTTAAGTAAAACTCATACTGACGAGAAGACAAGAGCCAGTTATGCTCTAATGGTGATAAGGATGAATAAGGAGTATTTTAACAAATAAGAATATGAGAGAAATGAGGAAAATAAAGAGGCGTTACTTTGTGTTGTGTGTCCTTATTTTATCGTTATGCTGCTCTTTAAAGGCTCAACATCGCGAAATCGCTTTTGAACATACTACTTTACAAGAAGCACTGAAAAAGGCGGCGGCGCAAAATAAAATATTGTTTGTCGATTGTTATACCAACTTCTGTGGCCCATGCAAAGCAATGGCTGCTACCGTATTCAAGACAGACAGTGTGGCTGACTTCTTTAATAAAACATTCGTGAACCTTAAGCTCGATATGCTTTCGGAAGACGGAAAGAAATATACTGCTGTCTATAAAGTGGGTGCCTATCCAACTTTTTTGTTGCTTGATGGTGCCGGCAAGGAAATATATAAATTTGTAGGTGGGCAACCAGCCGATAAATTTATGGCACAAATCAGGAGTGGTATGAATCCTAAGAACCACTTGTTGGCTATGAACAAAATGTATGCTTCGGGAAAATATACTGATGCTTTCATGCAAGAATATATTAAGCAGAAGATAAAAATGTTCGAATTGAAAGATGCAAAGAATTTAGCAAAACAATATATCGAGAAATTGCCTGTGGAGCGTCGCTCGTTACCCGAAAACTGGTTTCTCTACAGTGAACGCTATTTAATCGGCATGAAGGCTTTCGACTCTAATTATCTATTGGAGCATTGGTCTGATTTCTTGAAACCTATAGGTAATAATAAAGTCTATAATCAAATAGGAGCATTGTATCGCGATATTACTGACAATGTTCTTCAAGGCTGGTATTTTAGAGACTTTAAGTCCGATCCCGCCGACTTTGACTATTATGCTCAACGTATGGCTAGTATCTCGACTATGCCTTATCAGCAAGACTATCTGACTATGATGGATGTTTGTAAGGCTTTGTGTTTAAAAGATACTGTTACCGTACGCCAATTATTGTGCGAGAAACTTCCTGACTTTTGTGTAGAGAATCAGCAGATATTATTTGGGGCCATGTCTCATATATTACCACCAAGAGGTGCTTTATTGCACGATTTGGCTATAAAAATAGTTCGCAGTGGTAAAAAATCAAATTTGTACAATTATCTAAGATCTTTCTTAAAACCCGAAGAAATTTATGAAGGTGAAAAGTATGATGTGCCTAATTTAAAAACAAAAATAGGTTCGACGAGTATTATTCCTTTTTTCCATGCTACCAAAAATATATTTTGGTATTGGTTCGAGGATAGTAATGATAAAACTCACTATTATGCGTATGATGTTCGAAAGGGAAAGTACGAATTATACAATGAACATATTGTAGATAGTTTGAAACATATAATATTTCCTCACGATAAATATGAACCGAATGTGAATTATACTCCCGAATTTCAGGGAGATACGCTATTGGCTAAAGTCACAATTAAGAATAAAATATATGTATACAACGATTCATCGCGCACTTTAATTCCATCTGTCCCAAAAGAATATCAAAAGATAACTTCTGGTCTGTCTCCCGATTCGATATATAAGATAATAGTCGAAAATCATAATCTATGGCAGGAAGATATGTCTACCCATCAGCGCAAACAGTTGACTTTTGATGGGGATAAAGATTATGAGTATGTGCTAGCTGATTTGGGATGGCTTTCGTCCAGCCGTTATTATATCACTCGCAATGATTCACGCAATGTCAGAACATTATCTGTTTTATATTCAGCGGCTCGTCCTGTCCCTATCGTTTCTACTTATAAGTACGAACTGCCTGGCGATACCGTAGTCGCTATGCAGCAGTTGTTTATCGGTGACGTTCAAAAAGGGGTGATCTCAAAAATAAATGTAAGTAAATGGCGTTGGCAACAATTGGAAATATTGAAAGTGAAGGATGTAGCGGACAAGGTTTATTTTTTAAGATCGAAACGTACTCGTGATGAAGCTGAACTTTGTACGGCCGATGCTGTTAGTGGTGAGGTAAAAATAATTGTTAATGAAATAAGTAAACCTTATTTAAATAAAGAGCTTTTCCGAATCCAAGTAGAAAATAAGGGGAATGATATTTTTGTGTGGTCCGATCGCACCGGATGGGGACATATTTACCACTATTCCGCTACGGGAAAGTTACTTAATCCTGTCACCTCTGGCGCATGGACAGCTGGCCGTGTTCTGAAAGTAGATAATCAAAACCACCGTTTGTATTTATATGGTTATGGACGTGAGAAAGGAATTAATCCGAATTATGCTTTTCTTTATGGAGTTGATTTTAATGGGAAGCACTTGAAGTGCCTCACTCCTGAAAATGCTTCTCATAATGTGTCTATAAATCCAACGATAGATTTGTTTGTAGACAATTATTCCAGAATCGATACAATTCCTCAAGTTTGTGTACGCTCTATAGACGGTAAACTGCTTTCAACGATAGAGCGTATTGATGTGTCTAAACTGTTGTCTTATGGCTGGAAGTATCCCGAACAGTTTACAGTAAAAGCTGCAGATGGTGTAACCAACCTCTATGGTATCATGTGGAAACCGTATGATTTTGATCCTAATAAAAAGTATCCTATCGTGTCTCAAGTTTATCCGGGACCTTTTACAGAAACGGTGTGGACCGATTTTACCGTATTTGATCGTTATAATAATACGGCATTGGCACAACGAGGCATTATTGTTGTGTGCATGGGGCATCGAGGCGGCTCTCCATATCGTGATAAAAAGTATGCTACCTACTGTTATGGAAATCTAAGAGATTATGCTCTTGCCGATGATAAGTGTGGCTTGGAGCAGCTTGCTAAGAAATATCCTTTCATAGACATTAATCGAGTAGGTGTTTTTGGACATTCGGGTGGGGCTGCAATGGCTGTAAGTGCTATGTGTACTTACCCTGATTTTTATAAAGTAGGAGTCGCTTCTTCGGGCAATCACGATAATACGATTTATAATAGAACCTGGGGTGAAACCTATCAAGGAATAGGGGAAGATAATCATTTCACAGTAAAGACAAATCAAGAACTGGCTAAGAATTTGAAAGGAAAATTGCTACTGGTGACAGGAGAGTCTGATGAAAATGTAAATCCAGCCCAAACTTTACGTCTCGTGAATGAGTTAATTCTGGATAATAAAGATTTTGATATGTTGGTTTTGCCGGGACAATCTCATCATTATGATCCTGCTTATCAATCGTATTTTGAAAAGAAAAAACGTGATTATTTCACTCAATATTTGGTAAATCAATAAATTGAATATTTCTCTCTCTTAATTTAAACGGAGGAGGTCGTTGTGATAACGGCCTCTTTTTTTTGGTGTGCTCCATATATTTTGACTCTTCTTCTTTAGCCAACTTCATTTAGTTGTTTAGCGTAAGAGACACTATTGTTTAATATTGCTTTTCTGAAAATAAAGATGTTTTGAAAAGCAGAGGTTTATGATGTGAGTAATAGGGGCGTGCCTTTCGAATTGACTGTGTGTTGCGAGATACGATGTTGTCCTTTTTTGGTAATTCTTTTCTATTTTTACGAGACTACAATGAAAAAATATATAAATTTGTAGGTGTGAATGTCGATAGATGAATAATATAGATGAAAAAATATTGATAGAGGGAGTTAGAAGGGGGACCTATGAAAGTTTCTCGCAACTTTATAATAGATGGGTTTCTCAACTGTATCGATTTGTTTTTTCGCTCGTAAAATCGGAAGATGTGACACAGGATATTGTTCAGGAGAGTTTTGTGAAAATATGGTCTAACAGGGAGAACCTTCGTACGGGATATTCTTTTAAATCATATTTGTTTACCATATCGTATCATCTTATATTAAAAGAATGGCGATGCAAACTGGAACATCCGTTGATGGAAGATTACATGAATTATTGTAATAGCGAAAATCTCTCTACTGAACCTTATAATGAAGAACATATCGATTTCGATAGATTTCTTGAGAAACTTAAAAAGGCGAAAGAAAAATTGGCACCTCGGCAGCGGCAGATATTTGAAATGAATAAAGAAGAGAATATTTCTATATCCGAAATCGCAGCTTCGCTTTCAATTTCCGACCAATCGGTAAGAAATCAACTTTCTGCTGCTCTTAAAATAGTCAGAAAAGAAATAGGTAATTATACTCTTTTGTTGGTCTTGTTTTGTCATCTGTAGTATGTCGTTTATCTATAATAAATTTGTTTGTACATCCTATTATTCTCTCTTTTTTTTACTTTTTGTATGGGTAGCTGAGATTGTATGATTTCTTTGATTTCGCCCTTGCTTTGGGGTCTGGAAGAATCAACCGTATGTCGCAGCGATAACTAACGTATGTCGCAGAAGAAACTAACGTTAGTTATCATGACAACATCCGTTAGTTACCGCAGTAACTTCCGTTAGTTATTGCTGCGACATACGTCTGTTTTTTTGAAACTGTACTTACATTAACAATATCTCTCCGATTTGATAATCTGTCTTTTGAATAGTTCTTTACAAATCGTTTGACTCATTAACTTAATGAGATGTTACGGGAAATTTAAAAACAAAACGAGGTACGACAATATCGCACCTCGTTTTGTTTTTGTACAGCTTTCTATAATATTAGAATTCGGGTGCCATATCGTTGAGCTGCACTTTAGAAAAAACCGGGCCGTCTTTGCAAACATACATTTTGCCAACATTGCAGCGACCGCACTTTCCTACGCCACACTTCATTCTATTTTCGAGTGTCGTGTAAATATTCTCATCTTTAAACCCATGCTTTTCGAGTACGGGGAATGTGAACTTTATCATGATAGGAGGGCCACATACAACGGCTATGGTATTGTCGCTATTTGGGGCTACACTATCCAACACATTAGGAACAAAACCTACTTCTCCTTTCCAATCGGGTGTTTCACCACCGGGATCGACAGTGGTTACAAGTTTGACATCCGAGCGTTGGTTCCATTCTTCTAGCTCTTCCTTGTATACAAGGTCTGCCACAGATTTGGCTCCATAAACAATAGTCACATCGCCGAATTGATCTCGCAAGTCAAGTACATTGTCTATCACACAACGCATAGGGGGAAGCGCAATACCTCCGGCTACAAAAAGTATATTTTTACCTTTCCATTCTTCTATGGGGAATGAATTGCCAAATGGACCACGAAATCCCATTGTCTGACCTTCTTCAAGGCGGTTAAGGCCGGAAGTCACACGTCCTGCATGGCGAAAAGTGCATTCTACGTAATCTTTTCTTGTCGGAGCGGAAGCAATACAAAAAGTACACTCGCCTTCGCCAAAAGCCGAGTATTCGGCGAAGTTGCCTGCTCGAAATTGAAAAGCTTTTCCTTCTTCTTCATTTTGAAATTTAAGGCGGAAAGTCTTTACTCCAGGGGCTTCAACGGTAATTTTATCGATTACCATGATATGTGGTAAATAAATATTCTCATTCATGATTTGAGTTGGCTATGGAGATTAAATGTTCTTGTAAATTCATATCGACGGGACAAGCTCTTGAACAACGGCCGCAGCCGGTACAGCCATATACGCCAAGCCGTTCGGGCATATAAGAAAATTTGTGCAAAATTCGTTGTCTCCACCGAGTGGCTTGGGTAGGACGAGGATTGTAGCCTGATGTATGCTGCGTGAAAAGAGAAAATCCGCAAGCGTCCCAACAGCGTAAACGTCTGCCGTGACTGCCATGGGCGTCTTCCTGAATATCAAAACAAGCGCATGTGGGGCATACGAATGCACAAGCACCGCAACCAAGACAGCGTGCCGACTGGCGTTTCCATACCGGACTGTCGAAAGCTTTTGATACATGCTCTTTGATTTCTTCTTTAGTAAACCGAACTGGTATCTTGGCCAATACCGATTCTTTATCAACTTCTTCAGATAACGGTTGAAAAACATCCGATGATAGTGTTACCAGCTTTTCACCTTTTTCTGTCATAACTTCTACTAAAGCATCGGTTGCGTTCAACATTGTGAGTTGTATATCACTGCCTTCTGTATTGCCGGGACCTCCACCAACCGAAGTGCAGAAACAACACTCATCACTTTGGCTACAGGCAAAAGTAATAATTGTAAGTTTGTTGCGTCGCTCGTCATAGATGTTGTCTTTGTAGTCCCAATCAAAAATGGCCGAAAGAGGGGAAAATCCCATTGCATCGCATGAACGTGCATGCCATAAAACGGTTTCCGGATATTTGTCGAAAGAATCTTCTGTCAGTATCGTGTCTTTTCCGCTTTTCTGATATTTAAATAAGGTCTCTACTGGAGGGAAAGCGGCCGCTTTAGCCGAAACGGTAGTTGTGAGACTCTTATTATCTACCTCTTCGGGAGATTTTATTCTTCTGAATTCTGTTTTTGTTCCCGATGATACAGGTGCTAAAACGCGAGGCACAGATTCAATGATTCGCTTTAGCCATGTATCTATCTGCTCTGTTTTGATAATATATTTTTTCATAACCTCTATCAATGAATAAAGTTCTCTTTGTCGCTCGGATTGAAAGTAGACAGCACATTGCCGCCTTCTCCTTCTCCCAACATTTCTTTGATGTCTGTTGACATCTTTTGTGTAAGGATTCCTATCGGTAAATCTAATGGACAGGCTTTGGCACAAGCGCCGCAACCGGTGCAACGTCCCGACATATGCATCACACGATTGATTTGCCATTCAATATTGCTTAATGTCGACTTCCATGGGTCTAGCCATTGGGGGCAATTCACCTCGCTGATGCAGCGGTTGCAATAGCACAATGGGCAAGCGGCTCTACAAGCATAGCAACGAATACATTTGTCTAATTCGGATTTCCAATAGGCCCAGCGTTCTTCGCTGCTCATTTTGTCTATCTTTTCCACTATAGCCGTCACTACGGGATCGGTTGTGGGGGCATTTTCTGTGCAAAATTTTTCCATCTCTTCAAAAGAGGTCAGCTCTGTTACGTCTCCGTCTTTGCCGACAGTTAGTACGATGAGGTTCTCTTTTTTGATTTGGTTTTCTTTGTTCAGCTGTATGATACTCGCTACCTCTTTGTATGTTGCGACAATGGCAATTTTGTCGTCACCGGTCAATTCTTTTTTGGTTAGATAGACAGCATTATTAGTGCTACAATCATCACTATATATGAGCCTCTCCGTATCTTCGGGCTTTTCGCAGAACAAAGGGCGTACTTTATTATTGCCCTGTTCGAATCCTATGATGAGTTTCACGATACCTTCTTTAAGAAGGTCGGTCGCTTTTTCTTGCAATTTATTCATGACTATCAGCCTCCTCGTCTAAATAGTTCGCTACTTTTTTATATTCAGTATACGGACCTAGTTCTCTAATCTCTTTCACAGTATCGTTCACTACATCCGCCCATTTGGCACCCTCGGCAGCAGATACCCAAGAGAAGCGAATACGGCGTACGTCGATACCTAAGAAATTGAGCATATTGCGAAATACAATCCATCGGCGGCGTGCATGGAAATTACCACTTGTGTAATGGCAGTCGTTAGGGTGGCAGCCAGATACAATAATACCGTCGGCTCCACCGGCAAAAGCTTTCAAGAGCAACATGAAGTCTATTCGGCCGGTACATGGGAAACGTACTATTTCTACATTCGTCGCATACTTTATGCGGCTTGTTCCTGTTAAATCGGCTCCGGCATAAGTACACCAGTTGCAGACAAAGGCAATAATACGCGGTTCAAAATTATTATTAGATTCTTCCATCATACTTTCTGATTAATGATTCAACAGTGCCATTACTTCGGTATACATTTCTTCGTTGGTATATCCTTCGAGGTCTATCGATTTGGAGCGGCAGAATGAAACACAAGTGCCACAACCTTGGCAAAGTCCCGGATTGATTTTGGCAATCGTTTTGATAATTGCTCCCGTTCTTCTGTCTTTTATTTCTTCATGTTCAATAGCATGGTAAGGGCATATTGTTTCGCACATGAAACATCCTACACATGTGCTGAATAGTGGAGGAGCACAACGGTTGACAACTGCGACTACAGGTTCTCTTACTAAATTTTCTTGCGAGAGAAGTGACACAACCTTTACTGCGGCGCCCGAAGCGGCAGCTACCGTTTCTGGAATATCCTTGGGGGCTTGACAAGCACCGGCTAGGAATATGCCGGCTGTGTTTGTTTCTACCGGTTTCAATTTGGGATGAGCCTCTGCAAAGAAGTGGTAAGGGTCGTATGAAATGTGCATTTTCTGTGCCAGTTCTTCGGCTCCCTTGCTGGCAACGCCTGCTGTGGCGAGGACTACCATATCTGCTTCTATTTCTACAGGTTCGGCACCAAGTAATGTATCTACACCTTTCACAATAAGTTTTCCGTCTTTTTCATAAACTCGAGCCACACGCCCACGTACATAGTTTACGTGGTCTTCTTCAACGGCACGTCTGACAAACTCTTCGTAGTTTTTGCCAGCGGCACGTATATCCATATAGAATACGGTTGAATTTCCATCATGTACTTTATGCTGATAGAGCATGGCGTGTTTGGCCGTGTACATACAACAGATCTTTGAGCAATAAGGTATACCTTTGGCCGGATCGCGCGAACCACAGCATGCTATAAATACAACCTTTTGAGGAATCTTTCCATCCGAAGGACGACGTATTTCTCCAAGGGTAGGACCGGAGGCAGAAGCAAGGCGCTCAAATTGTAATCCTGTGATAACATCTTTGTATTTGCCATAGCCGTACTCGGGAAAGAAGTCTGTTTTCAGTACGTTGAATCCTGTAGTAACAACTACTGCACCAACTTCTATCGTCATTGATTCATCGGGCTTATCGTATTCTATTGCTCCGGTAGGGCAAGATTTAGAACAAATCTTGCATTTACCTTTTTGATAGTACAAACAATGTTCTTTATCTATAACCGGCTTATTGGGTACAGCCTGAGGGAAGGGTACATATATGGCAGTGCGCATACCCAATCCTTCATTGAATTCGCTCGGTATCTTTTTGTTGGGACATTTTGTTGTACAAAGTCCGCAACCTGTACATTTGGAATAGTCTATACTTTTTGCCTTCAGCCTGATAGTCGCTTTGAAATTGCCTACGAAGCCTTCCAGCTTTTCGAGTTCGGCATAAGTGTATAAGGTAATATTTGGATGTTGCGCCACTTCTACCATTCTGGGGGTAAGGATGCATTGTGAACAGTCGAGAGTAGGGAACGTCTCTGACAACTGTGACATGTGTCCACCAATAGAAGGACTCTTTTCTATCATGATGACTTTCTGTCCACAATTGGCTATATCGAGTGCACTTTGAATACCTGCAATACCTCCTCCGATGACCAACGCACACTTTGTTACAGGTACTTTAATTGTATTAAGCGGTTTGTTTCGCTGTACTTTCGATACTAATCCTGTTACGATTTGGATTGCTTTTCGGGTAGTAGCTTCACCCTTTTCATGTACCCATGATACATGTTCTCTGAGGTTGGCTATTTCGCACATATAAGGATTAAGTCCTGCCTCGGCACACGTCTTACGAAAAGTGGCTTCGTGCATACGTGGAGAGCATGAGCCTACTACAACTCCATCGAGATGACGCTCTTTGATTGCATTTTTTATAAGCGTTTGTCCCGGGTCGGAACACATATATTTATAATCAGTTGCAAATTCTACACCTTCCAATTTGCCTGTCTCTTGTGCCACGCGTTCACAGTCTACTGTTGCACTGATGTTTTCACCGCAATGACAAATAAAAACTCCTATTCTTGACATGTTTGTGATGCTTTTTTAGAGGGTAGTTACTTTGACGAAGTGACGTTGCAAACCTAGTTTGGATGGATCAGCTCCGATAGCCAATCCAATAGCTTGGGTAAGGTAGATTACTGGGACCGTCATATCTTCTTTTAAATATTTATTAATCTCTGAACGACGCATATCCAAATTGGAATGACACATGGGACAAGCTACGATAATGCTTTCTGCTCCACGATCTGCAGCATCCTTTACAATATTGCCAGATAGCTTTGCTACCAAATCCGTGCGCGAAACAGACAATCCGGCTCCGCAACATTCAGTCTTAAATCCCCATTCAATAGGGCTTGCACCTATCATATTCATTAATTCGTCCATAGAAGTAGGGTCTTCTACTCTGTCGAATTTTAATATTTTGTGAGGACGTACTAATAGACATCCGTAGTAGCAGGCTACTTTATAATTGAAAGGCTTTACTATTTTTTCAGTAAGCTTCTCTTTTATATATTGGTCGATAAATTGTACCACGTTGAGTATCTTAACAGTTCCTTCGTATGGCATATCGATCGTATCTGTTATTTTTTTCTTGAGTTCTTTGTCTTGTACCAGTTCATATTGTGTCACCGACAGACGATTAAAGCATGATGCGCATGGCACAACAATTTCTTTCAACCCTTGTTTTTCCGCAAGAGCCAATATTCGGGCTGGAAGAGCCAATGACAAATCTTTGTTGACGGAATGGGCAGCCGTAGCGCCACAACAATTCCAATCTTCAATATCTACCAGTTCTATATCAAAAAATGGAGCCAATGCCTTTACCGATTCGTTATATTCTCGAGATGTTCCCTGTAATGAACATCCCGGATAAAAACCTAATTTCATACAGTGCTGATTATTTGGAGTTTTTGATGGTTCTATTGAAAATGCGAATAATGTTCTTTCTATTTTTTACCGTTTCAGGTAGAAATTTGAGCTTCCCTTTGACGAGCATTGAGGGTACCAACTTTACATCTTGCCATAGACGCATGGTGCGAAGTTTGAATTCGGCGATCAGATTGATCTCATTCAACTTACCGGTATAACGTATGCTATTCAAAAAAGACTTGTGAAAAGACAATATTGATTTTGCCTTAGGCGAGACACATTTTCTTTTAATAGACTCGGCCCTTAGATAATCCATTAGTCGGGGAATATCCACTTCTTTAGGACATCTGCCGATACAATTTTCGCAGTTCAAACACAACCATATCGTGTTGGACTGTAGTACTTTATTATAATTTACTTCTTTATTCGTTTGTAACAATCGAATGAGATACGATGAAGGAAATTCCATGTCGTCGGCAAGTACACAGCCTGCAGTGCATTTGCCACATTGATAACACAAATCGACATCGACTTCGGTCGCCTGTTGAATACGAGAAGTAATTGCATGATTCGTTGTCATATATTATAGTTAAATAGATTTCATGGTATACTTTAATCAGTTGAGCAAGTCCCATTATTATATGGAAATGTTATTCTGGCACAAATATAATTCTTTTATTTATAATAAATAGAGAAAAATAATTAAATAATCTCATTTGCTCATAGCGCTTTGAGCGCTATCTATTGGTCTGAAAGGGCTTTGAGGCTTCTATGTCTATCGGTATGAACAGACGATAAATATCTTTTTGCTTAGAATCAATAAATCTCGTGATCGTCTTTAAAAGGGCGAAATCTATGAAACATACTGATGAAAATTGGTTCACATCAGAAAGATTTTATGTTTTGTTCTGAGAAGAATGTCGTTCCACATATGCAGGGCTGACGCATTAAGAATTCAGTTTGTTTATTTCCCATTATATATTATTAACTTAATGTATTGATATATAGTTTATTATATGTGCATATATGTCCTTATTATTTACTATATTTGTATAACTTTTTACATTAAACAAATAAACGATATGGACTTAGTAACGATATTAAGAGAAGTAGAAGACCCCAGAAGGGATCATTTAAAGGAGCACAGTTTGGGGTGTATTTTTTATATTACAATGGCCGCGGTAGTTTGCGGTGCTGAAAGCTGGTATGAAGTAGCGGAATTCGGCAAAATGAAAGAGCCCTTTCTCCGTTCCCGTATAAAGGGCTTTAAAGGTGTTCCTTCCCATGATACCTTTAACCGAGTTTTCTCCATTCTTGATCCAAAGGAACTTGAACGTGGTTTCAGGATGTGGATTCATGAGATATGTGGAAAATATAGTGGTATAGTTGCAATAGACGGGAAGGAAATATGTGGTGCAAGAGTGGAAAAGAAAGACGGCAGTTTTGAGCCTTTACGTATGGTCAGTGCATGGGCTGCATCCAATGGCGTTACACTTGGGCAGGAGAAGGTGGGCAAGAAGAGCAATGAAATAACAGCCATTCCGAAACTGATAAAGGCTTTAGATTTGTCGGGATGTGTAGTGACCATAGACGCCATGGGTTGTCAGCATGAAATAGTTGAAACGATCATAAAAAACAAGGCGGACTTTGTCATCTGTGTGAAAGACAACCAGAAGAAATTGCATAATGAGATAAAAAGCTACTTCACAGGTATCGACTTTAATGGGAATAAGATCAATGGACACGGGCATATACCACCAACCAGGTACCAGGCTTCATACACAGAGGAATGCGGTCATGGACGGAAGGAAAGGAGATATTGCCAAGTATATAACAATGGGATGACAGGTGAAATTTTAGGGTGGGAAGGTGTCCGCTCCGTCGTTTGTCAGACAAAGATTACGACTCAGCTGAAAAGCAAGAAAACGGTAGAGGAAAAACATTATTATATAACATCCCTACCTTTGGATTCGGACAGAATCATGCAGGCTATAAGGACGCATTGGAGCATAGAGAACAATCTGCATTGGCAGTTGGACGTAACCTTTAACGAAGACGATACCAGAAAAAGAAAGAATGCGGCGCAGAATTTCTCCCTCATCAGCAAGATCGCACTCGCCCAAATAAAAAACAGCCAAAGAAAGGGGAGCTTCAAAATGAAAAGAAAACTTGCAGGATGGGATGAAAATTACATGATAGAACTATTGGATTCTAGTTGGATGCAAAATCTAAATTCTTAATGCGTCAGCCCTGCCACATATGTGATTCGATCAACTCACATATATGGAACGATCGACTCACATATGTGAGTTGATCGAATCACATATGTGGAACGACAAAGCCTTAATGAGCCAACAGAAATGCCTTAAATACGACAATCTTGATTCAATAAGATGTGTACAAAATACCTTCTCGCGGAGAAAAAGAACTGGACCATTTCCACGTATGGGCGGTAAGTAAGGGAGTTTCTATACGGTACACACACCACAGAACCGAGTCATGACTTAATCAATTGATATACGACGTGGCCGATCCGTATTTCATAACACTCTAACAATAAGTAAGATAATACCTTTTTGAGGTCCCATAAACAAGCCGTGTCTATATATATTGCTCATAGCCAATAAGATAAGGTGACGGGAAGAGTTTTAAAACTTTTTTTTGCGAAACATTAGTCTGAATAATTCATGTTTTTGTGTAGTCTAAATGAATATTATTTAGGTCAATCATCACAAATATTTTATTGGTATATATACTGATTATTAATATAAAAATTCTATTTTTGTAAGCAATAACAGATAAATTCGTATAAATATGTCTAAAAGGAAGATGATTGATCGTAGGATATTTTTGAAAAAGCTTGGCTTGGGAGCCTTAACTACAGCTGCAACTCTTTCGGCTGCCGGTTCATTACTCAGCTTCACGACTATGGATGAAGAGGATAAATTGAATGGTGGAAATGTACGGTCTGTCGGTGATAAGACAGGAAGTATAACCTATCGTATAAATCGCCATACCGGTGATAAAGTATCTCTCTTGGGATATGGTTGTATGCGCTGGCCCACTAAACAGGGTACAGATCAAATAGATCAGGAAAAGGTCAATCAGCTTGTTGATTATGCGATGGTGCATGGAGTGAATTATTATGATACGGCTCCCGCTTATGGCAACGGATCTTCGGAGACAGCGCTGGGCATAGCTATTCATAAATATCCGCGCGATAAATATTGTATTGCCACGAAGATGTCCAACTTTGCGCCTCAAGACCAGAGTAAAGAGGCTTCTTTAGCCATGTATAACGCATCCAAAAAGAGATTGCAGATAGATTATATAGATTATTATCTGTTGCATGCTATTGGTATGGGAGGTATGGATAGTTTCAGAGCGCGCTTTATTAATAATGGTATGCTGGATTTTTTGTTGAATGAACGAAAAGAAGGACGTATCCGCAATCTTGGCTTTTCGTATCATGGTGATGTAGAAGTCTTCGATTATCTGCTGAAGCAGGATATTAAATGGGATTTTGTTCAGATAGAACTCAATTATGTGGACTGGAAGTATGCCAAGCAGATGAATCCCCGCAATACTGATGCTGAATATTTGTACAATGAACTTGAGAAAAAAGGTATTCAAGCAATTATTATGGAGCCGTTGCTCGGAGGTAGATTGGCTAAGATCAATGAGCATTTGGCAGGTAAGTTGAAAGCGCAACGTCCAAATGACAGCATTGCTTCTTGGGCATTCCGGTATGCCGGTTCGTTACCTAGTGTATTGACGGTTTTGAGCGGAATGACTTATATGGAACATTTGCAAGATAACCTGCACATTTATTCTCCTCTTGATCCATGTACATCGTCCGAACTATCATTGCTTGAAAACGTTGCAAAAATATATAGTGGTTATCCTATGATACCGTGTACCGGTTGTCATTATTGTATGCCATGTCCTTTTGGGTTGGATATTCCTGCCAATTTTGCATATTATAATAAATGTGTCAATGACGGGACTTTACCTACAGATTCGCTATCACCAGACTATAAACGTCAAGTGCAGGTCTTCCTAGATGGTTATAATCGGAGTGTACCTGAAAAAAAGCAAGCTCTAAATTGTGCCGAATGTGGTAATTGTTTATCTCATTGTCCGCAACACATACAGATACCTACGCAAATGAAGAGACTTTCGAATATGATGGAAGAAATGAAGAAAGTATTAGTCTGATGTTAACAGATACTCAAATAAACAATAATCGGCTGCCTCGTTTTACTAAGCAGCCGATTATTGTTTTAATATGTTCCTTATCTCTTGGAAAAGTATTTGGCTAAGAGTGTGTCCAATGCATATTTTCCCGGTCCCGCTATATAAACGATTATAAAGGAAATGAGATAAATCAAAGCTAATTCGTCTCTACTTACATAATAAGCTACAATCATCGTAAATATGGTGGGGATAGTAGATAGACGGAATAGAAAGCCGAAGACAAATGCTAATGAACAGAAAAGCTCTCCGAAAATAGCCATAGACAATGATAAGCTTATCCCGATGCCTAGTGGATCTGGAAATTGAGTGGACAAGGTGCCGAAATGTAGCATCTTGGTAAGTCCATGATATGCTAAAAATAGACCAAAGAGCATGCGTAGTACGAGTAGTACTGCCGATAATTTTTTATTATCTTGAATACCGGGGAATAAAAATTTTATCATAATCTTTCTTTTTAATTGGTTAATAACACTTGGTAGCTGTTGGCTGCCTTTTTATTTGATCTCCATATCATAACATCTGCTTGGCTTTTGCCTATGATATAAAGATAAAGGGTGGATTACCTTTTCTGGTTTCAAATATAATTTATATATCGGGTATTAGCAAATAAATTTCGATATTTGTATTGTGCTCTATTCTTTTTTAGTTGAGTGTTGACAAGTTATTGTTTTGAATAGAGCTTTGAAATAAGATCGCTTCTTCCTATTCTTCGAAGTTCACGTATGATTTTTTGGCGCTCTTCCGGTTTATACCAAAAGAAGAACATGCGTTGTGCCAATTTTTGTTGTGCGGTGCGGGCACTGAATACGGGTTCGAGTGTGTAGGGATGAAATCCTGTGTACCACATTTCAGTGGCGACTGTCATAGGGGTAGGAGTGAAGTCTTGCACTTGTTCCAGATGGAAGAAGAGGCGTTTGGTAATAATAGCAAGCTCGGCCATGTCTTCTTCTTCGCATCCCGGGTGACTGGATATGAAATAAGGAATGAGTTGTTGGTGCATGTTCAGGCGCTTGTTTTCGCGATCAAAGATTTCTTTGAACTGTATGAATTGTTCAAAAGAAGGTTTTCGCATTAATGACAATACTCGATTGCTCGTATGTTCGGGAGCCACTTTAAGTCTGCCGCTTATATGTTTCTCTATCAGCTCTCGGGTATATTGTTGAGTTGATTTATCCGTCTCAACATCACCCGTACGATGCAGTAACAGATCATATCTGATGCCGCTTCCTATATAGAAGTGACGAATGTAAGGTAGCGCATCTACTGTATGATAGATATCTATAAGCGGGCGGTGGTCCGTATTTAAATTGGGACATATTTGCGGGTTGATGCACGATGGACGTTTGCACTTTTTGCAAATATCTTTGTTTTTTCCTCCCATCTTATACATATTGGCAGATGGACCTCCCAGATCGCTTAGATTACCTTTGAAATCGGGTAGTTGAGAGATATGTTTTATTTCGCGCAGAATACTTTCTTTACCTCTATTTACAATGAACTTGCCTTGATGGGCAGAAATCGTACAAAAGGCACAACCTCCGAAACATCCTCGATGAATGTTTACAGAGAATTTTATCATGTCGTAAGCGGGTATTCTTTTTCCTTTGTATTTAGGGTGAGGAAGAAAAGTATATGGCAGATCAAATGAATGATCCAGCTCTTGAGTCGTCATAGGCGGATATGGAGGATTGACAACAACGACGTCTTTACCTATTCGTTGCGTAATACGGTCTGCTGCATAGCGGTTGCTTTCTTCTTCTATATGACGAAAATTGGCAGCTTCTTTCTTCTTATCCTTTGAACACTCTTCGTGAGAATAGAGGACAATGTCGTTTTCGTTTTGTCTAAACTCTTCTGCATTTATCAAATAGGCTGTTTGTGGAATGTCGTGAGGTATTCCATTCTCTGGGTGTTTGTCCATTTGTTGTGCCAATTCAACAATCGGTTTTTCTCCCATACCATAGATAAGTAGATCGGCACCGCTTTCGCAGAGTACCGATTTGCGCAGTGCATCTTGCCAATAATCGTAATGAGTAAGGCGGCGCATGCTGGCTTCTATTCCTCCCAATACGACGGGAACGTCGGGAAAAAGCTTTTTTAGAATAGTGGTATATACTACCGATGGGTATTCGGGGCGCATGTCTGGTCGACCATCGGGGGTATAAGCATCCTCACTGCGCAATCTTTTATTGGCAGTATACTTATTGACCATTGAGTCCATACATCCGGCACTGATTCCGAAGAACAAACGTGGTTTACCAAGCTTGTTAAAGTCGCGCAGATCATCGCGCCAATTAGGTTGGGGCACAATCGCGACTTTTAGACCTTCTGCTTCAAGTATGCGTCCAATAACTGCTCCACCGAATGAGGGGTGATCTACATAGGCGTCACCGCTAAAAAGTATAACATCCGGTTGGCTCCATCCTCTTAATTCTATTTCTTTTTTTGTTGTAGGAAGCCAATCTGTCAGTAGTTTGTCGCTCATTTTAGAATGGATTGGAACAGCAGTCGTATACATCGATAGCGTCGGATTTTTGTTCCACCCAAGCTAAATATAGTTTTATTAATTCATTTAATCCGAAAGCCTTCATATTCTTGTTGTATATCACGTCGATGCAAAGGTCCAACAAGTCTTTGCAGTTTTCTGTATCCGCAGCGATGATAGAACGGATATTGAGTTTCAATTTATCGAGAACGGATTCGTCCACGATACCGTTGCTATCTATCAGATACCGGAAGAGGGCATACTTTTCGATAGTCTTTAGGTTCTCGTCCGATATTTCAATGGAGCGAGTGCCGCTTAAATTTGATATTATATTGTACATCGTTTTATTTTATTTAAAGCAAAGATAGAATTAAATTCGAATATTGTTCTGCTTTTGTCGAAAAAATATATTTTTTTTGGAAAAATTCTGCTTCTATACTATTGCTTTTGTTTTTAATGTTTATTCTCAAATGTTCTAAGTAGCATATTCATCAATGAGTTACGTGCTGACTGTTCGGATATGCTTTCGAACGGGAAGCCCATGATGCAAGAACGATAACGGTTGCCTTCATAAAAAATAGCGGCTATTCCGTTGTTTCCATCATACTTTAAGATGGGGATTGCAGCGTCTTGGGGCATTAATATTTCGGGACTTGTCACGGCATACTGCCTTTTGTTTGGCTTACGTGTAAACCGACAGCCTATTTTATTTCCTGATGCGGACGAGTCATCCTTGTTATCAGTTAGAGATGAACAGTATGTGTACTTTAGAATGTTGCGACAAAAAGCTTTATCGGATGAATCGTTTGCCATATCGCTTCCAATATACGAGCCACTGATAAAAAGATTGCCTCCTGCCATGCAATAGCTACGTAAAATGCGTTGCATACGATCATCAAAAGTTTTGTACTTCTTGAGTCCGTATTTATCGTACTTTTGTAATCCCATCAGTATATCAATGCAGCGATATGCTGATAGTTGTTTGATGTGACTCGGTTTGATAAGCGGTTCATCTTCTCCAATATATTCATCGAATGCCTCTCGGCTGCAAGAAACAAATCCCCATCGACCGGTGGCTTGGATGGCGATGCCATGAATATATGGATAATCGAACGTATTGCCTGCAATGGTTTTACCTTCGAGTTCTTCGGTACTATAACCTAAACTTCCGGAACCTTCGCGTCCTCCGGCCCAACGATTAAAGACCGTTTGTTTGCCACACAAAGAAATATTGCTGCCATAGGCTACACCGGGATCTTTATTAATATCGAATCCTAAAGAGTCCGGATTCTCCACAATATAAGGTGCGCTTAGTCTATCGAAACCATTAACAATCAGTACCCGTCCCTTTTCTCTCTTCAACCTCATGGCCGATAATGTTTGTGAAGGAAAACTCTCGCCACCTCGATTGGCAGCTGTAACGTAGAAAGAATAAATCTTGCCCGGTTTTACTTTCAGGGTATAAGATGTTTGAAGCACTGGTGTGCCATTATCAAAGCTAGCAGAATCTTCTCGTTGATATACGATGTAGTTGCGAGGAGAAGCACTAGGCTCTAGCGGGTCTTCTACTCCTTTCCAAGAGAGAGTCAACGTATTCTTTTTAGTTCCGTAGCGTATTGCAAAATGGCTTATAGGTAAAGGTTGTACTTCATAGCTTTCTTTGTGTTGCGAAGTGATAAATCGTAATATACCTTTATATATAGCCCTTGCCATCGAAAACTTAAAGTTGGGATCTTGCGCCAGTTGCATATCTTTAAAGTTTTGGTGCGAGAGCATTTCGATGATAGTTGATGGAACAACGGGAACTCTGGATTCGCTATAATTCCTATTCCACATTGCTCTACGTTGCCAATCGATACCAAACTTATTATTTAGCTCTTGTTGTATTTCGCTAATGACAATGTCGCAAAGATCTCGTGATGCGTAGCGGCTTGTACCTGCATTAAGTTTGCCGTTGTTCGTGTCGGTGGTATAGATACCTAGTGTGCCTATAAAATTATTTGCATCATATCCTGCATCCGTATGAAAGGCCATTGATAACTCAAAAGGGACTTTCAGTCCATTGTCTTCAGGATTAAAAACCGATCCGCCTGAGAGATAATTAATCATCAAACTTCGAGTATTGATATCGTCTTTATAATCGTTTGCGCCTTTGTTTCCGTTGTATACTTTTTCGGGCATTCCCGCCCATTGTGCATAATATCGCGCCCCTTCCAAGTATCGAGGTAGTCCACTAGTGCTGCCTCCACGCGAGATGTTACCCATGCCCCCGCCGAAGCGTACTGCATCGGCAGTTACTACGCCGTTTTCATCGCTTTCGTTACTCAAAACGACTTTATCGTATTCCAAAGCTCCTTTATCAAAGTCGAATGTTCCGAGATATACCCATGTACCTGCACCTATTTGTTGGTTTACATTGAACACTGTGGCTTCGCCTTTGTGATATACGGTGTATCGGGCATCACTTATACTATTGGGAAGGGTTTTGTAGGATACGTATACGGCATATTTGCCTGCTTCGGGAATATCGGGTATCCACTCTGCTGATCCTCGATTAGCTTTGTGAGCCGTTTCAATATATCTTGATGAACCCATTGAAAAAGGATTCTCACCATTTTCGTATATCTTTTTGCGATTGGCAAAACCTCCTCCCTCAGCACGTTGCCATTGATGACGCGAGGAGTTGTTTTCAATATAACGTGAACTACTTTTGGGAGAATCATTGTCGACTATGACTTCGTTTGTTTGAATATCTCTTTCTCTCGGAGTGAAGACTATGGCACCGGCATGTTCGAGCATCGGTATTAAATAAGGAGTGATAAAAGATTGTGAAAACAAATCTTCTGTAGTGCAAAATAAGCGTGGACGTTGCCAAACCCATCCTGCTGTTCCGGCATAATATTTACCGTGGCTTTGCCATAAGCCTATATGCCGTTCTTGTAGTCCTCTAGTTACTTTATAAGGTAGGGATAAATTACTTACCCAGGGGTTGATGTTTGATGTTAGGTCTACTTCGAGGCGATCATTATCTTTCTTTTGCTTTTTGCGATAATAATTGGGTATTAAATCTTCTATTGTCTTATTGTCTGTATAGAGCGTTATCTTAAAGAATCTGACGGGACCAGGTAGTAATCCTTTTATCTCCGAATAGATACTATCTACATTGTTTTGCCGAAATGACTGGTATCCAAAAGCTTCTGACGCATAGATATTAATAGTGCGATTATCGTAATCGATATTGAAAGAAGACAATTTGGGCGTGACAAAAGTCTTTTTGTATTGAGAGAAATAGGTTTGAAGTCTTGAGCCTACAACAGAATCTTGCTGTTGTGCCCAGATTGAAGTATTAATTAAGGAAAAGATACATATAATAAATAATTTTCTACTCATATATAACACTATTTTAGTTGCAAAAATAGTTTTTTAATTTCGTAATAACTAACTTTGCATGACAAAAGAGGATAAATAACAAATTTTTTTATTGAAAAGAATTTATTTTATAAATATAAATATATCTACAGTAATGAAAACAAACCTTACTTCCCAAATCACTCTTAAAAATGTCTCGCCTAAGTATTACAGACCAGAGAATGCTTTTGAGAAATCGGTATTGACCCGATTGGAAAAGACCCCTACAGATATTTATGCATCTATAGAGGAGGGAACACAACATGTAGCGCTCGAAATAGCACAAACTATTCGTAACAAACAAAAAGAGGGACGTTTTTGTGTGATGGCTTTGCCCGGTGGAAACTCACCGCGCAATCTGTATGCCGAATTGGTACGAATGCACCAAAAAGAGGGCTTGAGCTTCAGTAATGTAATCGTATTCAATATGTACGAATATTACCCATTGAATGCCGATGCTGTTAATAGTAATCTGAACTCATTGAAAGAAATGTTTCTCGATCGTGTGGACATAGACAAACAGAATATATTCTCGCCGAAAGGAACAATTGCACAAAATGATATATATGAATCTTGCCGCCTTTACGAGCAACGTATTGAAAGCTTTGGCGGTATTGATATAGCTCTTTTGGGCATTGGTCGTGTGGGAAATATTGCATTCAACGAACCGGGTTCTCGTATCAATTCTACTACTCGCCTTATTTTGCTTGATAATGATTCGCGTAACGAAGCGACTAAAATATTCGGTAAGATAGAGAATACTCCGATCAGTTCTATTACAATGGGGGTTTCTACTATTCTTGCTGCTAAAAAGATTTATCTTTTGGCATGGGGAGAAGAAAAGTCGGCAATGGTACAGCGTTGTGTCGAAGGCGAAATGAACGATTCTATACCGGCTTCTTACTTGCAGTCCCACAATAATGCTCATGTCGTACTCGATCTTTCTGCCGCTAATGACTTGACGCGTATACGCCGTCCTTGGTTGGTTACTTCGTGCGACTGGGATGATAAACTGATCCGTAGTGCGATTGTATGGTTGTGCCAACTGACCGGTAAACCTATCTTAAAACTTACTAATCGCGATTATAATGAAAACGGATTAAGTGAGCTTTTGGCTAAATTCGGTTCGGCTTATAACGTAAACATTAAGATATTCAACGATCTGCAACATACTATTACCGGTTGGCCTGGTGGTAAACCCAATGCCGATGATACGTATCGTCCCGAGCGTGCCAAACCATATCCCAAACGTATTATTGTCTTTTCTCCGCATCCCGATGATGATGTTATTTCTATGGGTGGCACTCTTCGTCGTTTGGTAGAACAAAAGCATGAAGTGCATTTGGCTTATGAAACGTCGGGCAATATTGCTGTAGGTGATGAGGAAGTTATTCGGTTCTTGCACTTCATTAACGGCTTCAACCAGTTGTTTAATAATAGTGCAGATAAAGTCATCACAGACAAATATGCTGAAATTCGTAAATTCTTGGACAAAAAGAAAGACGGTGATGTCGACACACGAGACATTTTGACTTTTAAAGGTCTTATTCGGCGTGGCGAAGCTCGCACTGCATGTACATATAACAAGATTCCGCTTTCTCGTGTTCATTTCCTCGATTTGCCTTTTTATGAGACAGGACGTATTGAAAAGAATGCGATAGGGGAAGCTGATGTGAAAATTGTACTTGAATTGTTGCAGGCCCTTAAACCACAAGAGATTTTTATTGCCGGCGATTTGGCCGATCCACATGGAACGCATAAGGTTTGTACCAATGCCGTACTTGCCGCTATCGATCTGGAAAAAGAAGCGAAAGCCGAATGGTTGAAAGACTGCCGTATATGGATGTATCGTGGTGCATGGGCTGAATGGGAAATCGAGAATATCGAAATGGCTGTTCCTTTAAGTCCCGAAGAACTTCGTGCTAAGCGTAATAGTATTCTTAAGCATCAGTCTCAAATGGAGAGTGCTCCATTTTTGGGAAATGACGAACGTTTGTTCTGGCAGCGTAGTGAAGATCGCAATCGCAATACTGCATCTATCTACGATCAGTTGGGCTTGGCTTCTTATGAGGCAATGGAAGCTTTCGTTCAGTATATGCCATTATAGAAGATAAGAGTCTTTTTTATTAAATTCTATTACTCATAGAATATATATTTTAAGATTGGAGAGAATCGTGCTTAGCATGGTTCTCTCTTTTTTTGCTTTCATGTTTTTTTAATGGTGTCTATTAATTTGTTTTATAGCGTCTTAATTTAGTATCTTTGCCGAGCTTTTTATAAAAATGATGATATGAAGTCTTTATATACTATTTTATTATTGGTGGTTTCGAATGCGTTTATGACTTTTGCATGGTATGGTCATCTCAAGTTACAAGAAATGAAAATAACGACACATTGGCCGCTTATTTTGATTATTTTGATGTCATGGAGCATTGCTTTTGTTGAATATTGTTTTTCTATACCTGCCAATAGGATGGGCTACATAGGCAATGGTGGTCCTTATTCTTTAGTTCAACTAAAAGTATTGCAAGAGTGTATTACGTTGATCGTGTTTGCCGGTATCACTTCTTTTGCATTTGGCAATGAGTCTTTTCATTGGAATCATTTAGCTGCTTGTTTTTGTTTGATCATGGCTGTATACTTTGCATTTATGAAATAGACTTTTGTTATAGAACTCATAGATATTAGATAAGTACGAAACTTGCGACTCACGGGCGTGAGTCGCAAGTTTCGTACTTATGTTTTTTCCGACTCACGGGCGTGAGTCGCAAGCGATATAAGGATGAAACCTTTTTTTCTTATATTCCGATTTAAAGAAAGTAGTAATCTAAATTTTATTATTCTTCTTGTTTGAACATTGGATCCCAACTGGCCAGTTTAATCGGTTTCTGCTTGTTTATCTCGAGAACCTTTGCTGTAGCATATTTGCTTTTAACAACTAAGCGAAACATGTATTCATTCAACCAACGGTCGGTCATAATCAGATGTCCTTTATATCCACTATCAGCTCCCCAACTGTTCTCTACCATCCATTTTGCGGGTTTACCTTCTTTGTCGAAGTCTACAGCCATAAGGCACATGGCATGTGTAGAACCGCTGGTAAAACTCTGAATACGTTGTGCTTTGTCCATATTGAATGTTGTGCCGAGCAATGACGCATAATCGTAATTGTTCATATCGAGAAGCCCGCGCTTGGAATCGAGCTCTTTGCCTACATCACAAGAGAAATACATCATCGTACTATCTTTCAACGAAGCTATGGCCATCTCTTTAATATCTTCCATCGGCAGATTGACGTAGGTCCAGTCTTTTCCTTCGATGATATGTCGGTCATAGTCTATTTGATAATTCTTATAATAGGGGCGGGTTGGGTCGTTCATTATCATCAGATAGTTGGTGTAAGCATCTTTATCGATATATTTGTCGCGAAAAGATTTTGGCGTATAAGTTCCGCTGTCTATAAGATTGCCTTTGCTATTTCTCATTGTATAGGCAAAGTCTGTAGGAGGTACTCCCAAGTTCAGAACAAGTATCCTATAAACGGTTTGAAGCATTTCAACTTTTTGTTTTTCCAATTGCGAAGTGCCTATTCCTTTGGTTGAGGCTTCACGTAGTTGGAGTGCAAACTCACGTAGCTTAAGTTCCAAAACTCTGCTCATTTGGGAAGTATTGTTGCTGCTTTTTGTTTCGTGCATTGCTTCGCGGGGCACTGCACCGTATTTTGCAATTAAGTCTGCTACGCCGGTGAAGTTGCCGCCATCATTTATCACATTGTGAAAAAGCCAATCTACCGTTTTATCGTCCATCGGCTTTTTGCTCGTTTCGATGATTCGTTCCAAGAATATATTTGATTTTTCTAATAAATCGTAGAACGAAAGATAGATTTGAGAGAATTCGAAACTATCCGGATGATATTTGGCAATGACTTTGGCACGCATCGTATTCAGTCCGCTGAACAACCAGCATCTTCCAGATTGTTTTTGGTCGGTTATGCCTTTCGAGTCGAGTTCAATAGAGAAATGCGTGTCAATTGAATTTTGATTGTCTTCGTTTGTTGCCAAAGACTTCAGATCACAGTTGCCTATCGCATTACGAATAGCTTTGTCTGTCACATCGTTCTTGTATGACTTCTTTATTTGGTTAAGAGTTGTTTCGTCAATACTTTTTTGTCCAAAGGCGATTGGGCATACGAACGCTATCAAAACCAAGCTAAGTAAAATAGTTCGTTTCATTATCATTTGATTATTTAATGGGTTTCGTTACAAAAATACAACATTTAGGGCAGATATGAAACAATAAAAGTGTGTTTAGGAACACACTTTTATTATCGTTTGAAAATATTTTAATTTTTCCGATACCAATCTACCAACTTTTCTACGCCTTCATCTATTTCTATTTTGTGATGCCATCCTAAATGATGAAGTTTGGATACATCAATCAATTTGCGCATTGTTCCATCAGGTTTGGTATCATCCCATTCTATACAGCCTTCATATCCGATTGTCTTCTTGATGAGTTCTGCCAGTTCGGCGATAGTCAGCTCTTTTCCTGTGCCTACATTGATATGGCAATTGCGAACTTCGGGTATTGGGTATTTCTCTTCATGAAGTTGCGACGTTGTCTTGTCTTGCATGTTGTCGGGTAGTCCATTCAGATCTTTGTAGTCTACATGCTCGAGCACGTATACAGAAGCATCTGCCATCTCTTCACTCCACAAAAATTCGCGAAGCGGTTTGCCTGTTCCCCATAGCACTAGTTTGTCGCTGAATATGCCATATCGTTTCATCATCTCTGTTATTGCTTCTTTAGAAGAACTTCCATTCACTTCTTTCACCGGAAGCTTATTGAGATCTTTGCGAATCAGTTTCCAATCGTCGCGGTGTAGAGCGTCGGCAAGAATCATCTTTCTAATCATAGCCGGCATGACATGGCTGGTTACCAAATCGAAGTTATCATTTGGTCCATAGAGATTGGTAGGCATCACAGCAATATAGTTGGTGCCGTATTGCATATTGAAACTCTCGCACATTTTAAGTCCTGCTATTTTGGCAATGGCATAAGGCTCGTTTGTGTATTCAAGTGGGGAGGTGAGTAGAGCATCTTCTTTCATAGGCTGTGGAGCATTCTTGGGATAAATGCATGTGCTGCCCAAAAAAAGCAACTTCTTTACATTGTGACGGAAACTCTCTCCGATTACATTTTGTTGGATTTGCAGGTTGCGATAGATAAAATCTGCACGATATATACTATTGGCCATAATACCTCCTACAAAAGCCGCAGCTAGAATAACATATTCGGGTTGCTCTTCATCAAAAAAATGTCTGACTGCTATGCTGTCAAGCAAATCCAATTCTTTGTGAGTACGCCCCACTAAATTGGTATATCCTTTGCCCTCGAGTATTTTCCAGATAGCGCTCCCCACCAAACCATGATGTCCGGCGACATAAATCTTTGAATTCTTTTCCATCCTCTGCTTTTACATAAATGTTCCGTCTTGTTTGTCCAATTCTGCTTTCAGGTGTAGCTTCTTTGCAAATTTCAAGTCGTGTTCAACCATTATTTTTACCAATTCGGGAAAAGAAGTTGTTTGTGGATTCCAGCCTAGTACTCCTTTTGCTTTGCTAGGGTCGCCAAGCAATTGTTCTACCTCTGCGGGGCGGAAATATTTTTTGTCTACTTCTACCAATACGTTGCCTGTTTTTGTATCGATACCTTTCTCTTCAACGCCTTTTCCTTCCCAATGGAGTTCGATGCCTGCTTCTCTGAAAGCAAGTGTGGTGAATTCACGAACAGAATGATTTTCTCCTGTTGCAATGACAAAGTCTTCTGGCTTATCGTGCTGTAGCATGAGCCACATACACTCCACATAATCTTTGGCATATCCCCAATCTCTTAAGGAATCCAAATTGCCTAAGTATAGTTTATCTTGATAGCCGAGTGCGATACGGGCTACTGCCAATGTAATCTTACGGGTAACGAAGGTTTCGCCACGGCGTTCACTCTCGTGATTGAAAAGGATACCGTTGACAGCAAACATGTTGTAACTCTCACGATAGTTTTTCACGATCCAATAGCCATATAGTTTGGCGACGCCGTATGGTGAACGTGGATAAAAGGGCGTTGTTTCTTTTTGAGGTATTTCTTGTACCAAACCGAATAGTTCCGAAGTAGAAGCTTGATAGATACGTGTTTTTTCGGCAAGGCCTAACATTTTTACCGCTTCAAGCAGTCTAAGTGTACCTGTTGCGTCAGTTTCGGCTGTATATTCAGGAACATCAAAACTTACTTTAACGTGACTTTGGGCAGCAAGATTGTAGATTTCATCGGGTTGTATCTCTTGAATCAAACGAATCAAGGAGCTGGAATCTGTCATATCGGCATAATGTAGGTTTACCTGACGATTCCTTTTCATGTCGCGTACCCATTCATCGAGATAAAGATGCTCTATTCTTCCTGTATTGAAAGAGGATGAACGGCGAAGTGTTCCATGTACTTCGTAATCTTTATTTAATAGAAATTCTGCAAGGAATGAACCGTCTTGTCCGGTAATACCTGTGATTAATGCAATTTTCTTTTTCATGTTTTTTCTTTAATAAGTTGATGCAAATATAGTAAAAACTTTGCACATCTATTAGTGTCGTTATTTTGTTTTTGCTATTAATTGGGGATATTTGTAGGCAAAGATGCCAATAATCGTAAAACAAAGGAATGGAATGATAAAGCCAATGTTGATTGATTCTTCTCCTATCAGTCCCATTAACCATGGAGCTATAGCTCCTCCAACAATAGACATGATGAGAAAAGATGATGCTCTTTTGGTGTCTTTCCCTAAGTTTATAATGGACATGGAGAAGATGGTAGGAAACATGATCGATTCGAAAAAGTAACAGATAAAAAGAGCTATGAGTGAAACCCATCCTACATTTATGATGACTAGTATCATACAACAGAATGCACCAATAGAAAAGATAAAAAGTAAGGTGGAAGCTTTGATTAAGCTTAATAACCAGCTTCCGAGGAAACGACCGATCATGAATAGTCCCATACCGCCAAAGGAGAGTAGCAATCCCGCTTCTTTCGGACTGAAAGAAATGGTCGACTCAGTAGCGTAGTTGATGAAGAAGCTATTAATTCCCGTTTGAGCTGCTACATATAAAAATAAGGCAAATAGACCGAAAATGAAATGTGGATGTTGCCATAAACTGTTATTTGTGTCGTCGTCTTTTGAGATCCGTTCTTCTTTATCTTCTTTTTCCTCTTTTATTTCAGGGAGCTTGGCGCATACAAAGAGAAGGGCTACTACTAAGACCACAATCCCGATTCCCATATATGGAATTGCTAGATTGTCGATGTTCTTAGAGTCGGATAGAATGATAAGGCTACCTGCCAGTGGGCCGCACATCCAGCCGAATCCATTAAATGCTTGAGCAAAGTTTAATCGGCTTGAACCGTATTTCGGATCTCCCAAAACTGTAACATATGGATTTGCTGCCGTTTCCAAGCATGTAAGTCCACATCCTATAATGAATAAGCAAAGGAGGAAAAAAGGGAACGATTCTAATTTGCAACCGGGTATAAATAAAAAGGCTCCGAAAGCATAAATCAATAGTCCTATAATGACGCCTTTGCGGTAACCCATCTTTTTTGTTATATATCCGGCAGGTAATGCCATCAAGAAGTATCCTCCGTATACCATCATTTGTACTAAAGCTGATTTTGCTTTAGTCATTTGGAAGACTATCTGGAAGTCTTTGTTCAATACATCCAGAATACTATGGGCGAATCCCCACAAAAAAAATAGCGACGTCACCAATATGAAAGGATATAGATAAGAACGCCCGTCTTTTGTTTTTACTATTTTCATGGTCGTATCAACTTCTCGACACTTGGAATCCTTTGTTGGATAGTGTCATGTTTACAAATCTGGCACGTTCGTTTGGAGCATGCTCTGATAATATCTTTTTGATCTGTTGTGCTGCTTGAGGGTCTTTGGCTACCATATATAAATACCCGCCACCACCTGCTCCAGGGAGTTTGTATCCCAAACAATAATCTTTTATTTGATTAATAAGAGCTTCTATGGCAGGAGGATTCGTTCCGCGATCCAGTTGTTTGTTTTGTTGCCATGTTTGGTATACAAGCTTCCCATATTCGTTAAAATCATTTTTGAGAATAGCCTCATTCATGCAAAGGGCATGATGTTTCATTTCACTGAGTAGCCTTAAATGATAGCTTGAATTAAGAAACATCGAACGGACTATTTCCTCTAGAATGTTTTTTGCTGTTCGGGTTATGCCTGTATAGTATAATAGATGGCAATCTTTGTATTCGGAAGAGGTGAACAAATCTGTCGGTAACCAACGTGCCAATGGATTTTGATTAAATCCCGAATCTGATTGCAATAGTTTTATTCCTTGCAATACTCCTCCGTATTGATCTTGCCAACCTCCGCCGGTAGTAAGCAATTGCTCCAACACTAACGTACGTTTGCATATCTCATTCTTATCCCATTCTAACCCGCAGAAGTCGTTGAGGGCGCCGAGTACTGTCGATGCCAATATCGAACTTGTTCCAAGACCTGAACCTGCAGGTATTGCTGCAAGTAATGTTATTTCAATCCCTGCTCCAAAGTCTTTGAGCTGATCCTCAAGGGTGGCATATCTTTTAAATGCAACTAATAACGAAAATCCCGCTAATACTAAAGCAGCTTTAGGAATAGAAAAGGGTGATCTCACTTTCTTATAATCCATTAGCTCTTCATAGGTCGAGACAATTTCTGTAGCTCCCATGTCTATGGAACGCAATAAGATATGTTTTGCGGTTGTCGGCTTTATATAGACTTGCAATGGAGGCTGTCCGTTTAGTTCGATAGCAAAATTAACTACATTTCCTCCGGCATAGAGCGAGTAGGGTGGGGTATCTGTCCAGCCTCCTGCTACATCAATTCTTACAGGACATCTTCCCCAGACGATCTGGTCTGAATATACATTCAGATGCGGGGTACTGTCTTTACCAGATAATTCACCCATAAGTCCCTCGCGTAGCAGACCGAAAGCTGTTTCTTGCTCTTTTATAGCAGCTTTGTCTCCTTTTAATTGATAGATGTACGAGCGAAGCATTCGGTTGTGTATCTTTATCATGGGAGATGCGTTTTCATCCAATATATCTGGAATTGGAAGATTCAAACGACTATATTCTTGTGCTGCATCGGCCAAATCGAGTTGATAAAATATACTTTTTTCATAGTTTTTAGCTAACCCTATCCAATTCTCCTTTCTATATGATTCTCGTTGTTCATATAGTCTTGCAAGGTTAGCTTGATTGGATAGTTCGTCGGCAGAAAGTTTTTCTGATTTTATCCATAATTCTTTTCCCTTTTTCAAATCGGGCTCAGAGATCATCCATCTGAATAGCAGTTCCAATTCTTCAATTGATTCTGTTACGGGAAATAATTTTGTCGATTGAAGATCCGAAGTGTTTCCTTCAAGTTCTTCTAGCTTTATACTACGTTCTTCAAGCCAAGTGGTTATAGATTTGTTTAGATAGATCGTCTTTTCGTTCGAAACATTGCCTTTAAACATATCAAAAAAACCATAAGGGCGAGCGGCAAATTCTTTTTGGGCAATGGGAACAACGTCTATACAAATATTGTCTGGTAATGATATGTCCCAATTATTGGGAGGAACACAAGTGATGACTTGGCAAGACCCCAATTTCCATTTTTTGCCTATATAACTGTTCTCTATCCAAATGTTTTCGTTTTTATTGGAGAATGTGAAATCAGTAATAGCATTTTGCACAAAGATTGCAGGATTGGGCTTTACTTTGTGATGCATTATCTTGCGTTGGTCACATTCTTTATTTTGAATAGTCAATGTCGAAGATAATAGTTCTTTGCTCGTACCATAATGGTAAAATTCTCCACCTTGTAGTGGTAAAATAGCAACAGATAGTTTATTTAATTCTGTATCGGCTATTTGCGGGTGTTTGCCTAATGCCAATCCGTATTCGGAATATAAGTCATAATAGCCTATCTCTTTCGAAGCGTTTGAATAAGAATGGTTTCTTAGCACTTCCATAGCTCTATCACTAAGTAACCATATACCTATATCCATTAAATAAAGATGTATTTTCGATAATGTTTCTAGCGTTTCAATATTCGGCTTTTGTAACATGTAATCCAACTCCTCAGAGTTAGACCTTTTCATTACAAATACACCATGATTGGTTGCGAGTGCTGGATTGGTCCATAGACCATAGCAGACGATATCGACGTCAGGAATATCTTGTAGAGATTTATCTGTCCTGATATATACGTCACCGCTAGCTATTAATGTATGAATTTTGTCTGGTGTTTTTTTTAGTATTTCTTCATAAAGAGGCAATTGTAAGGATAGTAAATTTTGTCCCAATCGTTGTCCTCTCTCCCAATCAAAGACGGGTATTGGTGTCAGGACTTTGCCTGATGGGGCATAAGCAGGCAATCTCCTACTTTGTCCTCCTGCATGAAGTAATATCCTTTTTTCTTTGCTAATCCATTCACTAAAAGGTCTTGTATCGTTTTCCTTTTTCTTGCAAGCATCAAGTAGCCATGTTGTTCCTCCTCCCGAACCAAGTTTGGTACCTATGGGGTCAGACGAACAAAAATAGTTATCAGTATTTACTTTTTCTAGTTGATAAAAACTATCTAGCAGATTGGGTGGCAACGATAATAGTGTTTTCAAAGTGTTTGTCTTTATTTAGTTTATCTCATCCTTTTCGTTTTTGGCTTTTCAAAATTAATAATGTGCCAATAGCCGATATGGGATTTTCCTTGTTTCGACTTTTGGCACATTATTATTATCCATTTGAAGAGATGCTTTTTATTTAGTTACATCTGTGTGGCTCTTATTTTGGTTAGTTCCATTATTGGGTTTCTTGCCATTAACATCTTCCTCGAGACCATATCCGTATCCATAACCATATCCATAACGTCTACCATAACCGTTGTATCCGTATTTTCTGCCATATCCATAGTAATATCCGTACTTCTTTTGTGCAAAATCTACACCATTAATAACACAACATAGGTTAGGCAGCCTTTTTTGTCTTCTCAATTCTTCGATCAGCATGAAATCTGCTCTAGGAGTATAATCAGCTCGACAAACATATATTGATAAGTCTGCTGATTTTCCTACAAGCTGGGTATCAGAAACTAATCCTATAGGTGCTGTATCTAGGATAACGTAATCATATTTTTCTTTTAATAGATTGATCGCTTTCTGTAGTGCAGGACTATCTATTAATTCAGTAGGGTTTGGAGGTACTGTTCCGCTAGGAAGTATATCAAGACGCTCGGCTATTTTTGATGGTTTTATGAGCGCCAATAAATCGGTTGTATTGGGGTGTGCTAAAAACTGAGTTAATCCTGTTTCGAAGTGGTGTATCTTAAAGACTTTGTTAAGTCCAGGTTTGCGGATATCCAATCCTACTATAACAACCTTTTTGCCTAGAAGTGAGAAACTGATTGCTAAATTAGTTGCGGTAAATGTTTTACCTTCACCACTAGTTGTAGAGGTGACCATAATGACTTTTTTGTCGTCACCCAACATGAATTTTAGATTAGTACGGATGCTTCGGAATGTTTCAGCCATCAAATTATTTATATTCTCTTTCACAGCAATACTTCCCTTTCGATCAGCTTCATCAGTCAAAGCAATATCACCTATAATAGGACATTTCGTTAGCTTTTCTACATCTTCATGACCTTCAATTCTAAATCTTAATATGTCGTTAAGGTATATGCTACCGATAGGTAGAGCAACTCCTATAACCAGTGCAACTAAATAAATGATGTTACGTTTAGGTGAGATAGGTGCATCTTCGGCTAGAGCCGCATCAATAATCTTTGCATTATTTGCTGTAGATGCCAATGCCATAGAATTTTCTTCACGCTTTTGCAGTAGCATTAAATATAGTTGAGATTTGATTTCCTGTTGCCGAGATATGCTTAAAAACTGGCGTTCTTGGGTAGGAGCTTTGTTAATTTTAGAGTTATATTTACTTGTTTGGGCATTAATACCTTTTTGAGTAATTGTCAATCCTTGCTCTATGGTATGTAACGTTGATCTGATGGCATCTTTAGATGCCTTAATTATCATGTCTTGGTTGGCTATTACGGGATTATTTACTGAAGAATTTCTTATTAAACGGTTGCGCTCAATGACCAGTTTGTTGTAATTATCTATCAGAGTAGGTAGTGATTGGTCATCAGTAAGTCCTATTTGAGTAGGAAGGACTTTGTAGGTCTTGCCAGCTATTTCCTTTTTGAGGTATCTTATAATATTAAGTTTCGTAGCATTTTCTGCTTGTATTTTGTTATATTCCGAATTTTGCTGTAGTGCTAGTTCTGCATCGCTTTTTAAGTCTGTCAACCCAGACTGTCGTTTGAAATTTTCTAAGTCTTTTTCAGTGTTGAATAAATCATCATTAATTATTTTGATTCGTTCGTCAATAAATACGCGAGTCTTATTTGCTGTTTCATTTTTATCATCGTTAGCATTTTGGTTGTAAGCACCGACTAATCTATTAATGAAGTCGACAGCCCTTGCTCTCAGGTTATCTTTATAAGTTAATAAAGCAATAGTTGTTGTCTTCGAACTTGGAGTAACATCTAATTTACTGCAATAACTTTCTGCTACCTTGATAGGATTTTGAATAATCACTTCTGTTTCTTGCGCTGTCGCTATTTTTTTTATTGTTTTAGCAGGTTTAAAACAGAATGTCCCTATGGGAGTAGGAAGGATGCCAGGCAAACGATAAAAATGTTTATTATATTCGACGTTATTGATCATTCCTTCTACATCCATTGAACCGTTAGGGTGATATATTGTTTTAAACATTACCTTTTGCCCTAAATTTTCTGCATATATAGTTGGCAACACGACATCAAACAAACTGTCATTATAAAGTTCTATTTTTTTAACGCCTATTTTTTGATGAAAGGTGGTATATAGATTTAAATCTTCTATTACATTTTTTACCAATGTTCTTGAACGTAATACTTCAACTTCATTATCAAAATTTTGTGTCGATGAGAAGATTCCCATATCCGATAGATCCGTCGCCAACCCTGTTAAGCTATTGACGCCTTTACTATTTTTTTTATCATCTTGCCTAATTAATACCGACGCATTTATTTTGTAAATAGGGGTAGTATAGTGAAGATACATCCATCCACAGAAAATACATATAGCAAAAGATGCTATAAACCAAGGCCAATGTAGGATGCATTTAAACAATAAGGCTTTCCAATCAAAGACTTCTTCTTCGTTTTCTGTGGTTATGCTATTTGGATTATTGTTGTTGATTTCTTTATTCATCATATTAATGTTTTATCTGAATAATGCGATCATGATACTTGCTAGTGACATTAGAGAACCAACGATAGAGAACCATATCGTTGTACTTGAAGTTATGTCAGCCGTTGTTGCTTTGGCTTTATTAGGTGTCACATAGACAATATCATTTTGCTGTAAGTAATAATAAGGAGATTGTAGGATGTTAGCTTTGCTTAAATCTAGGGTAGCTACTTCTTTATGTCCTTTTGCATCCTCTCTGATGATATGAACATTCTCTCGACGACCATAAACTGTCATGTCTTTTGCTAATGCTAATGCTTCAAAGATATTTACTTTTTCATTAGTTATATTATAAGTGCCTGGAATAGCGACTTCGCCTATAACGGATATTTTAAAATTAGCAAGTCTTACTGTTACGACAGGTTCTTCCTTAATGTATGGTTTTAATTTAGATTTTACCAGACTTTCAACTTCTGTTCTAGTCATTCCACCAATGTGTAATTGCCCCAATACAGGAAAATCAATATTCCCCTTGCTGTCTACGAGATATTGCTGAAGTACAGGTTGAGTAGTTACCGCTTGATTCTGCTGCACCAAGCTAACAGCTGTTTGTACGCTTAGATTGAAAGGGACAGCTAATTCCGGATTTGAACAAGATACGATAATACTGACCAAATCTTGTGGCATGACATGAGCTTCTTGAGGCAATATCTGGTTCTTTTCTAAGTTAAGACTGTCCAATCCCTGTAAATAAGGTATTGTTTTGTATGATTGGCACGAGTTAAAAGCTATGCAAAATAAGCTTATAAATAGAATATTTAGCTTTATTTTCATCAGTATCTCTTTTTGTTAATGACTTTTTTAATGTATTTGAGGCAAAAGTAATAAAAAAAAGTGGCATTATAGTCATGCTTTAAATATTCTTTCTGTTTTATATTTGGTTTTGTTTAATAACAGTTGTATTCTTCGTCAACTTTGAGGCCTTATTAAAATGTCATTAATTTCTTCTTTGCTATTCGAAGTCTATATTTAATTCTTTATTTGATGGATATCATCCTTAATGAAGGGGAGTATATAAAAATGGTGTTTAATTGTTTGTTTATTTTTATAGTTTAAAGGATATAACTTTATGTACTTTTGGTATATTCAATTAAATGTTCAAAGATTTCGTTATCTTTCAAGATCTCTGGATTGCCTATCAAAAATAGTTGTTCACGAGCTCTGGTTAATGCTACATTTAGTTTTCTATCTATTATATTACCGTTTTCAACAAAAGAGTTGTTTATTAGAAAATCTAGTTGATAGTATTTATGAATAGTGAAGTCGTAAATAATAATATCTCGTTCGCTACCTTGATAACGTTCCACTGTATCTATTGTAATGCTTTGTAATTCGTCAATGTTATATTTATTAAGTTCCTTTCGTATGGTTGATATCTGGTTGCGGTAGGGAACGATAACACCTATCGTTTTATTCGCATCGAATATTTTCCTACATTTACCATAGAGGCGCCAAATGGTGTATATGATTTCAGCAACTTTTTGAGCTTCTTGTATGTTTATTTTTACAGATGGGCTGGAGTTGCCCTTAGAAGCAAAGAAACACACTCGTTGGGTAGCTATGATACTTTCTAGTTTGTTCCTTTTGTCAAATGTCGTATAATCCAGCTCTCTTTGTTGATGTTTGAGCGGTATAGGAAATAACTTATCTTCATAGAAATATTTGTTTGGAAATTGTGCTACATCAGGATGCATTCTCCCTTGTTTAGTTAGCATATAACTTATATTTGGGTTGTTTTTTTGAAACTTGATAAGTCTTTCAAACAGCGATTCACGGCAGTTTGTAATACCTATATTTCTTAATAAGTCTTCTTTCACTTCCGATTCTCTTACCGATTGTTGTACTACAGCCGGCAATTGCTTATGGTCACCGATAAAAACAAATTTTCTTATAGCATTGCTTTCTTTGTGCTGTGCGCATATTAGCCCGAGAAGTTGTGGCTCCAATATCTGAGAAGCTTCATCGATGATGGCTAGATCAAAACATTTTATGCTGAATATATTTAGTTTTGCGGTCAATGCAGATGTCGTGCCTACTACAATGCGTGTATTATATAGTAGTTGTTTGATGGCATCTACATTAGAACATTCTTTTACTTTATTGCATAGCAGATCTTTTTTATACTTGGGGTCACAAGAAAGTTCGGATCCGATACGAACAAAAGACAGATGATGGGAAACCAATTTACTGCAAATCTCGTCAACGGCCCTGTTGGTAAATGACGATAATAAAACGGAAGTCCCTTCATCTATAAGGGCCTCTGTTAAAATACTGACTAAACCAAAAGATGTTTTGCCAGTTCCCGGCGGTCCAATTACCAGAAAGTAGTCACGTGCCTGTTTCGCTTTAAGTACTAATTCATTGAAAGGGCCATATTCGCCGTTCAACGTCTTATTTTTATCATATTCCGCTTGCCTTTGATTTAGCAATAGTTCTTTTCGTTCTATCCTTGCGTTAAAGAAAGAATAAAGAGATTTGTATACTGCTCCATACGATGATTCTATAAAATCATGCTCGATGGCCCATTTCCATCTTTTGTCCTTATTGAATAGTTGTTCATTTCGTTGGGGTGCTCTTAGTTTGGTAACGATTCGCTCGTGTTGTATATCTTTTACACTGCCTCTCAATACCATTGTTTGCAATGCATTAGGTTCTTGCTGTTCTATATACGGATAAATGATAACAATATCTCCTATTCTAAAGTTTGATATATAACAATCTTCCGTTGTCGGTAATTGAAAAGTTATTTCATCGTATCCGCTATCTTGTTGCGTACCTTTTTTTTCTATGATGGATAAATTGTGATAGATATCACCTGTTTGTTTCTTTTCCTCTAGTGTGGCATTCCATATTCTCGAGAAACCCTCATTGTCATTATTCGGATTACCTATTTTCGATAAAATAGTTTCTTTCTCTACAAAAGCAAAGAAACGTTCAAAGTATGCTTTTTCTAATTCGGTAGCTTGATGATAGGAGTCTAGTAATTTTTTCAGTTGTGGCTGCTGATATCCTTTCCATAGTTTATCGACTTTGTGTTTCATATTTAAATATTCTGGAGTCAACTGTTCGAATATTCTTTTTACAGACTTTTCATCAATATACGATAATTCGTTCTTTACTATTTCGTTTCTAATTCTCAACGCTTCAAAGAGTAGTTTTGGAGCGGGACCTTCTTCTATCAGTCCATCCGGATATTTTGAATAAAGCAGAAAGCTGGCTATTTGTTCATTTTTTAATGCATAATTATAGTGCAATACAGCTTGATAAAGTAGCATCTGTATATAGTGCGCCTCCTTATGTTTTCCTGTCTTGAAATTCCGTTGTCCCGATTTTTGTTCCATCAATATTCGATAGTCTGCTTGCAGTAAATCCATACGCCCTTGTATGCCGAGTATTTCACATAAGAATGATGGCTCTAGAATGAGTTCATCTAATTGCAAATTAGTAAGCTCCTTAAATGTCTTTGAAACGAGATTTGTCAGGTTTTCCAATTGTTGTTTGGCATTTATGTGGAAATGCTGGTTTATATCGTTACATGTCGCTAGATCCAATGCATGATTTTTGAAGAATCTTTTTACACTTTCAGCGTACTTAATAGAATCTTTTGTTCTATTATTGACCAATTCATCTAGAAGTTGACCTGCAAAATTACCGAGTAAAATGGGAGCAGATATTGCGGCTGGCTTTATTTTATTGACTAGATAATTAATAGCTGAATTGCTATATTCTGTGAAGCAGGCGGCTATTGAACTAATGTCTATCAAGTAGTCCGGTTCAAAAATCATTAATTCAGGATAATATATTCCGTCTTCAAAAGAAGAATTTACTATGTTTATTTGGCAGTTTACCGAAAATAGATCTTCGAAATACCCCAAACTGTTTTCAGCGACGTCTTTTGTAGTGTAGTCTATTTTGATTATGTTTTGTTCGTTGATTTCACTTCTACCATACACATATTGTTCATCCCAATTTTCTACAGCTATTCGTATGTTTTTAGCAAAGATCTTCTTGCGCTCAGATGTTTTATATGGGAAACGCAGTAATTGTTTTAGTCTGTTTTTAGGTTCTTCCCCGTATATAGCCGAAATAAATTCAGTTAATGCTTTCAAATCATATTTGTAGGCTTCTTTTAGTTCTTCTTCACTTTTTGATCTATTTTCCCTGCCATGTATTCTGAATCTATTGATGTGGATGTAAATAGATTCTGGAAGTTGATGTTTTTTGAATAAATAAGTCATACGTGAGAAAGGGCCTGAAAATACGATGTCGCTATCTCTCGTCTTTTCTTTTAACATCATTAAAAAGTCGAGATATATCGCTTCATATTTTTCATTGATGGACATACTCTCATTCTCATGATTTGCCAATATATCATCAAATAAAGATTGAGCTGTAATATGTCGCTTTATGCTATCCTGTTCCACTTTATTCATATTTCACTGTAATTCCTTTGTCTTAGTGTTTCTAATTGTCAGAATTTAAATTCTTCCCAAAGTAAGATCGACCAATATTTATGTATTGTAATGCAAAAATAATAAAAAGAAATTACTCTAAATTTAAATATAGAAAAATAAAATATATTTTTGATGTTCAAAAGCTTATTATATGCTTTACCTATTTATATTAATTATAAGAGATATGAAAAGATTATTTTTATCATTTTGCTTGTTTGTACTGTTCTTATCTGCCGCTTTGGCGCAGACTAAGAAATATGCTGTTTATAGTGTAGGGTTTTATAATTTGGAAAATCTTTTTGATACCCATCATGATGAGGGCAAGAACGATTACGAATATTTGCCTGAAGGTGCAATGAAATGGACTGAAGAGAAATATCATGCCAAGTTGAGTAATATGAGCCAAGTTATATCCGAGATGTCTACAGATATGTTGTCTTTGGGATTGTCTATCCTCGGAGTCTCTGAAGTAGAAAACGATCATGTGCTCAACGATTTAGTACATCAGAAAGGCTATAGTTAATTATTGCGTTGTAAAATGGTAGATATACCTAATTTTTTGTATTTTTGTCCTCGTAAAACTTCAGAAGTTATGACCTATCAAGAAATATTAGTCGCTGCGCTGTCTCTTCCTTTAGGAGAACGTGTGTCTCTGGTTTCCGCCTTATCGTCAAAAATCGTATCGGCTTCTCCTTCTCCTCGTCTGTTCCAGTTACTGAACAAGCAAGGTAGTTGTCCTCATTGTGGTGGCAAACATTATTATCGTTTTGGCAAGGACAAAGGTGCTCAACGCTTCAAGTGCAAAGATTGTAGGCGCACATTCACCGAATATACCGGAACTTGGCAGGAAGGGCTTCACAAAAAGGAATTGGTAGGTCGCTATTTGGAACTGATGTCTGACCAGAAGTCTTTGGACAATATTTCCTCCTCGCTTAAAATCAACAAGAAAACGGCTTTTGACTGGCGACACAAGATTTTGGGTACGTTCAAACAAGATGAAGGCAGTTCTTTTTCGGGTATAGTGGAAAGCGATGAAACTTTTTTCGAGGAATCAGAGAAAGGAAATCGGCATTTGGAACGTCCTGCCCGTAAAAGGGGCAGCGACTCCAATAGTTCGGGCATATCTAACAACAAGACCAAGGTGATAGTAACTACTGATCGGAAGAACGATTTGAATATGACATGCTGCGGAAAGGGACGCCTTACCAAGAAAGATATAACGGAAAGTCTGCATACGCCCCTACCGGAGGATGTGGTTCTGTGTTCAGATGGACATACAAGCTATAAGGGATACGCAAATGACAATCGGCTGAAACATGTTGTGCTCAGGGGGGACTTGAAACAGCGGGTAAAACTTGAAAGGTTTCACATACAACATGTAAATTCCCTCCATAACAGGCTGAAAAAATGGATCGCTTCAACCTTTTGGGGAGTGGCTACGAAATATCTACAGAACTATTTGAACTGGTTCAAGGTCGTTGAAACACTCCTGAAGAATGAAACAGATCATGCTGCCGGACTCCTCCGAATATCGATGGTAGATAATAAAAACTGATTTTGCAACGCAATAATTAACTATAGCCCATCAGAAAGCGTTGGCCTCGCGCAATCTTGAGTTTGTACATATCGAAGGGCCCGATCGTCGTGGCATAGATTGTGCCGTGATATACAATTCTCGTTCCTTTCAAGTGGACACGAAGCGCCTGGTACCTTATGCTACTAGTGATACTGCTTTCAAGACTCGTGGCTTTTTGGTGGTCAGAGGTAAGCTTGCAGGCGAAGATCTAGCTGTAATAGTTAATCATTGGCCATCTCGTTTTTCCGGTTCTCCTTTTCGTGAATCGGCCGGACGTCAGGTTAGGAGCGTCAAGGATTCATTAATGACGCTCAATCCGATGATGAAGATTATTATTATGGGCGATATGAACGATGATCCTGACGATGTCAGCATGAAAACAGAGCTAGCAGCTCGGCGGGAACAAAAGGATGTGAAATCTCCATCCGATTTATATAATCCTTGGTGGAATACTCTTCGTTCCCAGGGTATGGGTACATTAGAATACAAAGGGCATTGGAATCTTTTCGATCAGATCGTTATCAATGCTAATTTATTAGGTGACGATCGTTCTACCCTTAAATTCTTGAAGAACGAAATCTTTTGTCGTGATTATATGATACAGACAGAGGGTCATTACAAAGGATACCCCAAGCGTACTTATGCTGGCGGAGTATGGCTCAATGGCTATAGCGATCATCTACCTACCATCATTTATTTGGTAAAAGAAGCCAATTAATCCGATCCCTGTCTTATTATATAGGGTCTGCTGAATAATATTTATCCACAGATTACATTAATTAGCTTAAATGCAATCACTGGCCTCTGATTTTTTAATATATCCAGTGTGAGCCTGATACTTCTCAACATTTGCATCATTTCAATAAGCACATGAAGAAGCTCTTTGAGGAACTTCATCACATTCTTTGAGAAATAGCATGCACTTGTCCACGCCTCACCTGTATCAGGGAGTTTCGCTCTGATGTTGTTCGCCCGATAGATTCGTTTACCGGTACCAAAGGTGGCTTCCACTTCATTTCTTTCTCCAATGTTCTTTGCCATCTTTTTCCGATATTCTTCGCTCCGCTGTTCTTTCGAAGGTCTTCCCAAAGGTTTACCTCCGACCTCTATCTGTAAGAACCTGAGTATACGCCGGTTCCGGCGATTCATGTATATTTTGTCTCCCTCCAACTTCTCGGGCAGACAACCGAAGCGTTTCTTGTAAGCTCTCAAATGAGGTATCAGATCCTCGCACTCATTATAGGCATCCCAGCTATGGTGGTCTATAAAGGTGTAGCCATCCACCACACTTACTCCGATTTTGGCACCGAACTCGACTTTAGCCTTTGCCTTACCACGTACGATCGGACGCACATGAGGTTGGAAGATACTCACTATACGGTCACTGCAGACATGAATCTTTGACTTGAACATCTCTTTCTGCTGATGATACATCTTCAGTACGGTCATAAACAACTCGCGATCCCTTTTCTTCATGGAATCAAATACAGCGGTGGAAGTGCGCCCCACCATCTTAAGACAGGAGTTGATATTGCGGTAAAGCATGGTCAGTAGATATTCCATACATTCATGAACCTTTTTCTTCGGCTTGGAGCGTAGCTTGATGACATTCAGATATTTCGAGTGAATCTCTTTCAGATGGGTATTGGGACGGAGAAAATCGTTCTTTCCACAAAGATGGTCAATGATTCTGTCAATCACCTGGGCACCATCATGTAACAAATCAATATCCGTCGGATATCTCATTTCGGCATCGGAGCAAGTGGCGTCAACTTTCAATATTCCCTTATGTGGAGAATCAGCTCCCGATTCGAAACGTATAGAAGAGGAAGTGCCATTTGTGGATGCATCACCGGATGAAGAACCCCTATTCTCATCATCCTCTTTATCCGACTTTGCCTTTTCGTCCTCTGCCATTTTTATCTGAAGCTTGAGTAGGGATTCACTCATGTCATTAAAGTCATCCTTGCCTATTCGCTTACGGATGGTAACGAATAAGGACGAATCAAATACGGGCTTATCGCTGAACTCTTTCAATCCAAGCATATACTGCATGTAGGGATTTTCACGAATAGCCTGAATGGTCTCCTCATCGGAAAGATTCATCTTGTGTTTGATCAGTACCGCACCTATTATCATACGAGCAGGCTTGTTGCCGGCACCTCCATGAGTATTATTCAATCGTCTGTTGTAGATATTCTCTATTTCAGCCCATGGAAGGCTGTCACCTAATTTGACCCAACGGTTTTCTTTTGAAAGATCGGATAAGGATGAATGGAAAACATCGAAACTGAGCTGGTTATGCTGAGAACTATATTTCATTTTACTTCGTTTTAACACCTAAAGATAGCTTTTTTTATTTAAAATCACGAAGATTTGTGAATCTAATATGCTGATATTCAACTTAAATAATATTAAATACTATTATTCAGCAGACCCTATATAATGTCTTGTTATGTCATTTTCTTAAAAGAATAGAGGATTGCACTTGCCGCATGGCGGTGGGTGCAATCCTCTATCGCTTTTTATGATATCACCTTGCGGTTGATATCACATCATTTCTTTTTGAGAGAAAGTTCTTTCTCTTTCCATTCGTTCATCAATTCCTTAATGGTGTCTTTTACACTCATGATGCAGTTGGCACGATAACCGTTAGATCCCGAAAAAGCAAATCCGTTTTTGAAGTTACCCTTGAAGGCATTGTACAAAGCAAGCATGATACAATAGGGACTTTTGGAAATGTCGCAGGTCTTTATGCAGTGGAAAGGACAATATTTGGGCTGTTTGATACCTTCTTTCACTTGCTGTAAAAAGGAACCGCTAATTGCACGGCCGGGCATTCCCACCGGGCTCTTGATAATTTCAATATCTTCTTCTTTTGCATCCAGATATTGTTGTTTGAATTCCATAGAAGCATCGCACTCGTCTGTCGTGACAAATCGAGTTCCCAATTGTACTCCCGAAGCTCCCAGTTCCATCATTCTGCATATATCAGATCCGGTATAGATACCGCCTGCTGCAATGACAGGAATCTTTTTGTGATACTTCTCTTCGTAGATAGCTGTCTCGGTTACCACTTGTGGTAAAATTTCTTCCAACGAATAGTGCTCGTCAAAGATTTGATTTTCTTTGTAACCCAGATGTCCTCCTGCTTTTGGTCCTTCGACTACTACGGCATCCGGAAGATAGTTGTACAGGCTATGCCATCTTTCGCAAATGATTCCGATGGCACGGGCCGATGAGACGATCGGTACAAGTTTCGTCTTGCTTCCCTTCTCCAGAAACTCCGGCAGGTTGAGCGGAAGACCGGCTCCACTGAATATAATGTCGGCTTTTTCTGCTATGGCGGTTTTCACCATATCGGCGAAATTTGACATGGCTACCATCACATTGACACCTATAAAGCCTTTTGCTTTTTCTTGCTTCTCTTTTATCTTCTCACGAGCCATTTTCAGTTCTTCTTTGAGTCCCAAAATACATGCTTCGCGAAAGTTGGTCGATAAATTATTGTACAGAAGCCCCAGACCGGCGCATGAAATGACACCGACACCGCCTTCGTTTGCAACGGCCGAAGCTAAACCGGATAAAGAGATTCCTACACCCATCCCACCTTGAATTATGGGAATGCGCATTTTTAAATCTCCAATAGATAATTTTTTCATTTTATATTGTTGAGTAAAAAATCAATACATATTCAACTATTTTGCGTGCAAGTTATACAATAGTCTGGATAATCTCTTCTTTTTCTGAAAATATTTATATATAATTTCGTTCCTATAACGAATAGCAATAAACGATGTTGCTCCGATTGCGAATGGCTAATTTCTATGAGTATATACCCCATTGACACAACAAATGGCTGATCAATAATCGCTTATCTCTATATCGTTTTTCGGAGCGTATTTCGAAGTGAACATTTATTGGCATTCTGGTACCGTTTCAACCATATGCATGAATCCCGCACTGGTGCGCACTTTGCGGTTTTTACTTCATTCATCTTTAGTACTTGTTTAATAGGCGGTTTGTATGCTTTTCCGCCAATGATTATTAATTGTTTAGTGCAAAGATAGAGATCCCGATTTGATTGCTCGAATGAAAAAGAGAGTAAATCGATAGCGGTATAATGGAGCTGAAATAACGTTTGCATATAAATCGAAAAAGAGTTATCTTTGTAGTATGTAGTTATCGTCTCACGGCTGTGATACACTTGTCTCACAATTGTGCGACACCTGTATCACAGCTGTGAGACAAGTGTATCACACGTGTGAGACGCTTTTTGGAAACTTTTTAATAATAACTTAACAATCAGTACTATGGGAACAATCAGGTATGGTCTTTACGACAATCCAAGTCGCAAAAACGGACAGAAACGCTATCATGTACGAGTATCTAATCCACAACGCATGTCGTTCGAAGAGGTATGCCAGATGATAAACCATGCCTCTTCGCCTACAGAAGGCGATGTTAAGGGTGTGGTAGATGGACTGTCGTATGTGCTCACCGCCAAACTATCGGAGGGTAGCAGTGTGCATATTGCCGGAATCGGCTATTTCAGCATCGGTATCGCCGCATCGGGAGTGGACGATCCCAGCGAGATGAACGGTAAGCAGGTGAAGGTGAAAACCATTCATTTTGAACCGGATGTGGAACTGATGAATAAGCTGTTGGAAAATACAACTTTCGAACGTTCGCAAGCCTACAATATCTCTTCTGGGCTATCGGATGTGGAAATGAAGCAGAAGCTGCGCCAACACTTTGAAGAGAACGATTGCATTACGGCAAAGGAATTTAGGCTCTTGATGAAACTGACTAGGGCAACGGCCTACAGGCGGTTGCAAGAGTTCTGTAAAGGTCCGTTTCCTATATTCCGCCGTATGGGTGGCACTACATCTTCGGTGTATGTATTGGTCAAAGATGCAGAATGGAAGTTAAAATAGATCGGTCATTATTTGGATTGTAAAGAGTCGATAAAGGTCAATTGCCTTTCGAGCATACGGGTCAGGGCCATGTCGAAGCCATGCTTTTCGGCTTCGATCACAGGGCGCGAATAGAGGTAGTATACTTCCATGGGGCGGTGGTAATCGAAATCAAGTTTCATACTGGGCGAATAGGGCGGCATGGATTTGGTGACGTCTATCATGGTGTCGGCAAACGACTCTCTGAGAGGTTCTTCCAACCCTGTGCTATTGGCTGCTTTGATCACTTCTATCATCATGCTTTTGATAAGCGACTCGGTGGCTTTGTTGCCTAGCAACATGTCTGTGGTGGTGTTGAGTACTACCGTCAGTCCGTTGAACGGGATATTCCATACCGCCTTTTTCCAACGAGCTGTTGCATAGTCACTGCAAGTTGCCTCTATGTCCGATGTGTTGAAGTTATCTACGACCTGTGTCAGCAGGGCTGTATCTTGGCATGAATAGGGGGCTATTATTAATCTGCCTAGAGATTGGTGTGTGATGACGCCCGGTTCGAATTTTCCGGAGCATATAAAGGCAAGTCCCGCAGCAATACGGAGGGTAGGGAATTGCTCTTGTAGATCGGCTTCGAGCCCTATTCCGTTTTCTATCAGGATGACCAATGTGTCTGGGTGCAACAAAGGGGGTAGCATTTCTTTCAACAGGCCATTATTGATGGATTTGAGACAAACCAATACCACATCGCATTGGGGCATGTCTTTGGTATGACTATATGCCGCTACATTCGATAAGTGAAAACTACCGTCAACGGAATCTATCTGGAGTCCGTTGGCCTTTACGAACTTGTAGTCTTTGTGAAATAGAAAATGGACTTCGTGACCGGCTTTGCTCAATTTGGCGCCATAGTATCCGCCTATAGCACCTGTTCCTATAATTCCGTATTTTAGTGACATCTTTGTGACTTATTTATTGTTTCAATATACAATTGGATACAAATGTCACGATTTATCAAACAGATTCAAAGTAGCCCCGCGTATTTTTATAATATATTAAGGAAGGTGAAAGATGAATTGCCTCATCCTTAATGAAGTGTCTATCGTTGATGGATAGTGTGTCTATGGGGGTACATTCCTTATTTTTCAGAAACTGTTTTGAATCCATGTGTAGGTAAGTACAAAATCGGGATGCAGGCGGTAGTGAATATCGTATTTATGTTGCTGTGGAGTGCGGTATTCGGCAGCTCTAAAAACGCCTTCTTTTTGCACCTGAAAAGGATAAATACGGAGATGTTTGATGAGGTCAACCTCGAGTAGATTAAGGCATTTGTATATGGTTTCTTTGGCTGACCAATGCAATAGAAGCGACCACACTTGGTCTCCTTCGTATGCCGTAGGTCTTTCGTCCTCCCGCAGGTAGTGGCTGGTGACTTTCTCTACCCGCCTGCCATATTGTTCGATGTCGATACCTACTTCGGAATCCGGACTTAAAATAACGGCCGCATAACCTTTGGTGTGCGAAATGCTGATGTGGTACGAACCGTCGGCTATGTAGGGCTTGCCATTATCGTTGTAATCTATTTTTAAATATTTGCCTGATAGGGTATACAGAAGTGCTCGTACGGCAAGCCATTCTAATCGGCGATGAGGAGCTGTGAATTGTCGGAGTTGTGCTTCTTCGATTTGAGAAAAGGGGAATAAAAGTCGAAGTTGTGCTTCGTTTTCACTGATTTGCCATACGGCCCATCGGACTGTATCCACTTGGTGTTGCTGAAATATGGGCATGATTTTTATTTCTTTCCTTCGAATTCTTCTTGTCTCTTACTCGCTTCGGAGCTTGTCTCTTTGATAGTGAATTTGACCTTTTTAATGCGTCGGCTATCAACGGCAAGCACTTCGAATTCATAATTTCGGTAGGTCACTTTCTCGTGAAGCGTAGGAAATTCTCTTTTCAGTTCGAGCAACAGGCCGGCAATGGTATCGGCATCGCCTTCTACCTCTTGGAAAATATCTTCTTCAAGGTCCGTTTCCTTATAGAAATCGGTAAGTAATGTTTTGGCTTCGAATATCCACGTATGGTCGTTTATTTCGATAAAGTTGTTTTCGTCGTCATCGTATTCGTCGTGTATCTCTCCGACGATTTCTTCGATGACGTCTTCCATGGTAACGATGCCCGAAGTGCCGCCAAACTCATCGACAACAATCGCAATATGAATCCGGTTGGCTTGGAATTCGCGCAGCAATTCGTCAATCATTTTGGTCTCGGGAACAAAATAGGCGGGGCGGATGAGCGATTGCCAACGGAAGTTGTCATTCTTTGTCAGATGAGGAAGCAAATCTTTGATATAAAGTATGCCTTTTATATTGTCTAGCGAATCGATGTAGACCGGTATTCTGGAATAGATGTTCTCTTTGATGCAGGTGAGCACTTCTGAAAATGTTGCATGAACGTTGAGAGTCACGACGTCCATACGTGGTATCATAATGTCTTTGGCAGCTTCTCCGCCGAAACGTATGATGCCTTCAAGGAGATTATTCTCGACGGATATTTCCTCTTTATCGGTCAATTCCAACGCATGCGACAGTTCGTTGACGGAAATATTGTATTTTTGACTTTTCTGTGCAAAATATTTATTGATAAAAGTGGTGGAGTGTATCATGGCATACGATAGCGGACGAAAGAAAGAACGTAGAAGCATGATAGTGGGAGCTGCAAAGCGACTGAAAGAAAGCGACTTTTGTGCAGAAAATATTTTGGGCATGATTTCGCCGAAGAGCAGGAGCACGAAAGTAAGGATAATCGTCAGCATGATGAACTCTACAATGGGCGATGCGAAATGAATACAAGTTCCGAAAAAGTAGTTGCAGAGCATGATGATAGTGACATTGACTAAATTGTTGGTGATAAGCACCGTGGTGAGCAATTGCTCTTTGTCTGCTAGAAGCGAGGTGATGCGTTTGTCTGAGAGCGATTCGCTCGATTCGATTTTGTTCAAATCGGTGGGCGACAGCGAAAAGAATGCTATTTCGGATGCTGAAGCAAAAGCCGAAATAAACAACAGGATACCTACTAACACAATTGCTACTAAAGCGGATGTGGTAGGGGGCGTAATCGTTGTTGAACTGAAAATATTTGCCCCGATAAAGTATAAATATACGTCTGGATCCAAAAATAAAAGATTTAGTTAAACATTGGTCAGAGAGTAGCAGAGCTACTTTCTGGCGTTGATGAATTTTTCGGAGTCAACATCTCCATATTTTCGACATAAACTTCGGTGATGTATCGTTGAGCTCCCGATTTGTCGTTATACGAACGGGTGCGGAGTTTCCCTTCGATATAAAGCTTGTCTCCCTTGTGAACATATTTATCTACCACTTGGGCTATGCGGTTGGAAGCAACAATGTTGTGCCAATCGGTGCGCTCAGGAACTTGTGTTCCATTGGGAAGAGTATATCCACGCTCGGTAGTGGCTATCGAAAAAGTGGCGACAGCTTGGCCGCTATCGAAATATTTCACATCTGGATCTTTCCCTACGTTTCCTAATAAGATGACTTTGTTGACAGACATTTTAATAACGTTAATAAGTTTGTTTCTGCAAATTTAAATAGAAATCGGACGTTATGCAAATTATTTTTTTATTTCTTCCGTTTATATTTTGTTTAAGACCTACCTGCTGCAAATGTCAGTCTATATGTATTTATAAAAGGCCTTTCAAAATCGCTTCCTGTGCTTATACAAAAAAGCAAATAAAAAGAAGAGATGAATAGATGTTTTTGCTATATTCTTTTTATATTTGGGGGTAAAATAAGAATCGGAAACTTATACTTTTTTATATGGATAAGACTATAAGTAATGAATGTTATCTGCTTGAAATAAGGCTGGATAATTGCTGTGTAGATGTATGGAGAACTGTAGAGGTCTCTTCGAATATTGTATTGCCGGAATTGCATCAAGTGATTCAAGCGGCAATGGGTTGGTGGGATGAGCACTTGCATCAATTTGTGAAGGACAAAGTTTATTATATGTCGGAAGACAGCGTGAAAGAGAATTTAAACTTTGCTATGTGCAACGTGGATATGGTGGCTTATGAAGAAACTCACTTATTTGAATTGTTGAACAGAAAGAAGGCTCATTTGAAATATGAATATGATTTCGGAGACTCATGGTATCATACAATAACCTTATTGGAGCGCCGCTCATATACAGAAGGTGAAAGTCGTAAACCGAAATTGATAGCTGGAGAAAATGCCTGTCCACCCGAAGATTGTGGTGGTATATGGGGCTATGAGGGTGTGGTGGAAGCAGCGAAGCACAAACGCTCTAAAAGGTACAAAGAACTTAAAGATTGGCTTGGCGAAGATTTTGATCCTTATCAATTTGATAAAGATAAAACGGAGCTTGACGTGCAAGATTGTCTGTCCTAACTTATCGGCATCTATCTGCGTGGATAGTAAAATTTATGTTCATTACTTGAGTTCGGGATAAGAAATCAAAAGAAGGCGAGTTGATTTGCCTTCACGGCTTCATATTCGGTAAGTGCTCTAGGCTTGTTTTCAAAGAAGCAGATCGCTGCAATGACTAAAATGGAAGAAAACAAGATTCGTCATTATTTCACTCTCCGACATAACCCTTTTCTATTTGAATAGTTTTTTACTTTTCTGCTTATCCCGAACTCAAATATTCATTCTATTTTGGCTGATAGGAGATGGAAATTATCATTAAAGCATAATTATTTTATCATTAACCACCTGTTCGGGGTGGCTAATGATAAAATATAAAGAATTAAGCGTTCAATGCTTTCTTTACTACTGCCGATAGAGGCGTTGTAGAATGCCCTATCAGTTTTGAGAGAACATGACTTTCGTCATAAAGATCGCCTTTAGAGGCACTAACATCCCAATTCGCAAGAGCTTTTGCCAAAGGTTCGGGAAGGCCTGCGCCTGTGAGAATTGCTGCGTATTCATTTTCCGAAAGATCCTTGTAAGGAATCGTTTTTTCTGTTTGCCGTGATATTTCGGCTGCCAGATCGGTTAGCGTAAATGATTCGTCGCCGGACAATTCGTATGTTTTTCCTTCATTATCTGGAGTGGTCAACACAATGGCTGCTGCTTCTGCGTAGTCGACTCTTGCAGCAGATGAAATTTTTCCATTGCCTGCACTACCTAGTAAGACACCTGCCTTAACAGCACTTGGAACGGACGCCGTATAGTTTTCAGTATACCATCCGTTGCGTAACAATGTGAATGGAATGCCCGATTCGGCGAGAGCCTGCTCTGTGGATACATGCTCTGCGGCGAGACTTAGGGTGGACGCATCGGCATGGAGCAAACTAGTATATACAATCCATTTTATACCGACTTGTTGAGCTGCTTTAATGACGCTCTCGTGTTGGCGTTTGCGCTGACCTACTTCGTTACTTGAGATCAGTAACAAGTAGTCTATGCCTTTTAATGATTCGGCTAATGTCTCGGGTTTGTTGTAGTCGAACACTTTACTTGAGATATTCATGTCAGCAGCTTTCTCTGGTGTTCTTACTAAAGCGGTCAGATTATCTGCAGAGGTTCTTTCTTTCAGTTTTTGTACTACCAAACGACCTAGTTGTCCGGTAGCGCCTGTAATTCCAATTTTCATCCTGTTTTAATTTTTAATTGTAACTGTTTAATATTTCTCATTCGAGTTTTCTGAAGTCGGATGAGGTTTTGTCTTCATTTCTGTCTTTAATATTCTCCGGAAGGGTATTAATGAAATTGGCTTGCAAAATCTGCCAATGTCTTGTCTTTTAGAAAATTGATAACGACTCTGTCTGTTTCTGAAAATAAGTTTTCCAATTTCTCATTGATTCTTTTTCCTACCGGACATAGTGGATTGGGACATTGGTTCTTTTTACCCAATACTTCGGAATTTTTTACTGCGACGTAAATATCTGCCAGAAAGATCTCCGTTGCGGGCTTGTTCAACGTTGATCCGCCATCTTTGCCCTTGCGGGTAAAAACAAGTTTTGCCTCATGTAGCATACTCAGCTCTTTTCTCACAATGACGGGATTGATCCCAATGCTGCCAGCTATCCATTCGGAACTAAGATACTCTCCCGGGCTTACTGCCAGTAAGGTGAGTATGTGTATCGCTGTTGCAAATCTTGTATTACTCATAACAGTGGCAAATATACAATCTATTTTTAAATGTAACAAAATATATTACATTTATTTTATTGTTTTGTACTATGTTTACTATATTGTTGTTTTTCAATGGAATGAGTTGCTTCAATATGATTACTCGAGGTTGGTCTCAAACGCCATTGGAGAGGTACAACCATGAGTTTGTGTGACGGTGATCTACCAAATAGGGAAGGAGTCGAGGATAATCTTCAGGGAAGAATGAATACTATTCTTCGGTTGTGTTTTTTTCCAGAAATCGATAGACCAATTGGGGCATAGCATAGTTTCTCCATTCTGTGATCGGGATAGGAAAATAACTGGCAGGAAGTTGAATTGTCGTTTCTTTGATTTCTAGTAAATAAAAATCGGTATAAATAATTCGATGACTCAACACATGTTTTACCCTTTCGATATGGGATAATTGCACCCTATTGCCTACAGATATTGTCAATAGGTGAAAGCTTTCATCCTCCAAAAGTTGCAAGGGATCCAGCTGCTGGGGTGTTTCTATTAGTGGGAGTTCGTAAAGATTATGCCATATATCTTTATTGGTGCGCTTGTGTAGCCAAAGCGTTTTTGCGGTACGTATCAACAGGTAATTGAAATAACGGGCAGAGGTTTTTGTCTTGTGATTTTTGATAGGCAATTGATTCACTTTGTTTTTGGCAAGCGCCAAACAAGATGTCGATAGTGGACAATCGTGGCATCGTGGCATAGCCGGAGTACATTGAATGGCACCGAAATCCATAATGGCTTGGTTGTACTCGCCTGGATGATCTTTGTCGAGTAATGACTGCGCCCATTCGGCAAATTCCTTTTTACCTTCGGTAGAGTCGATAGGCGTTTCTATGTCGAAATATCGGGAGAGAACTCTATATACATTTCCATCGACTACGGCGTATGGCATTCCATAGGCAATGGAGCATATAGCCGCTGCTGTGTACGGACCGACACCTTTTAACTCTAGTACCTTATTATATATGGTAGGGAAGCTGCCGTTCATGCTTTTTGCAGCTTCGTGCAAATTTCGAGCTCTTGAATAATATCCCAATCCCTGCCAATAGTGCAGCACTTCGTCTTCATCAGCTTGGGCGAGCGAACGTACATCGGGAAAGCGATTCACAAAGCGTAAATAGTAGTCCAAACCTTGATCAACACGAGTCTGTTGAAGGATTATTTCAGAGAGCCATATAAGATAGGGGTCGGACGTTCTGCGCCATGGTAAATCACGAGCGTTTGTGGTATACCAATTGTGTAATATTTCGGAAAAAACAGACATTGATTATTGCTTTTTAAACTGAATATAGACAGCAAAGATAGAAAATATTACTTAATCCCTCGGTTGATGTTATTTTTTTTGAAATTAAAGCGAAATAAATTTTTAATAAAGCCCGAAAGTTCATATATTTGCAGTCCGAAATGATAGAGAATAAATAATTTATATATTAATAAGAACTATGACAAAAGCAGATATCGTTAGCGAAATCGCGAAAAAGACAGGAATTGAGAAAACATCCGTATTGGAAGTTGTTGAATCGTATATGGAAGTAGTTAAGGAATCTTTGGCAAAAAACGAAAATGTTTATTTGCGTGGTTTTGGTAGCTTTATCGTAAAGAAAAGAGCCCAGAAGACTGCTCGTAACATTTCTAGAAATACCACGATCATTATTCCGGAGCATAATATCCCGGTATTCAAACCGGCTAAAACCTTCACTATTTCGATTAAAAAGTAAATTATTGTAATTGTTTTATCAACTTATAAATTTTTTTTAAATTATGCCAAGTGGTAAGAAAAAAAAGAGACACAAGATGTCTACGCATAAGCGTAAAAAAAGACTAAGATTGAACAGACATAAGTCTCGTAAATAGACAAGGTGTGTTGTCAAAGCCTTATAACAAACTTGAAAGCTCTGTCTTTTGAGTTTGTTTTTTATATTTGTAATGTAAATAACAAAGAAAAACATTGTGACAAGTGAATTAGTAGTAGATGTACAGCCCAAAGAAGTGTCACTTGCTCTTCTCGAAGATAAGAGCTTGGTGGAATATCAAAACGAAAAACAAAACGCTTCTTTTTTGGTAGGTAACATGTATTTGGGACGCGTCAAAAAAATGATGCCGGGCTTGAATGCATGTTTCGTGGACGTCGGCTATGAGAAAGATGCTTTTCTTCATTATTTGGACCTAGGAGCTCAGTTTAATTCTCTCGAGAAGTTCGTCAAACAGACTTTAAGCGATAAGAAAAAATTGAATTCTATTTCGAAAGCAACCATATTTCCCGAACTTGAAAAGGAAGGTACTATAGCCGGAACGCTCAAGGTGGGACAAGAAGTAATGGTGCAAATAGTTAAGGAGCCTATCTCTACAAAGGGACCTCGTTTGACTTCCGAAATATCATTCGCCGGACGTTATCTTGTTCTTATTCCTTTTAATGACAAGGTGTCGGTATCGCAAAAAATTAAATCATCGCAAGAACGTATACGTCTCAAGCAACTATTGATGAGCATCAAACCGAAACATTTCGGGGTGATTGTCAGAACGGTTGCTGAAGGTAAACGGGTTGCGGAATTGGATAGTGAACTTAAAGTTCTGTTAAAACATTGGGAAGATACAGTTGTAAAGATTCAGAAAGCCACTAAATTTCCTTCTCTTATTTATGAGGAGAATAGTAGGGCCGTTGCTATGCTTCGCGATTTATTCAATGCTTCGTTTGAAAATATTTATGTCAATCAAGAAGCCGAATATCATGAGATTAAAAGTTATGTCGCTTTGATAGCACCCGAAAAGGTGGATATTGTTAAACTGTATAAAGGGCAACTACCTATTTTTGATAATTTTAATATTACCAAGCAGCTTAAATCTTCGTTTGGTAAGACGGTATCGTATAAGAACGGTGCCTATCTGATTATCGAAAGTACGGAGGCTCTCCATGTGGTCGATGTAAATAGCGGCAACCGGACAAAAAATGCTAATGGGCAGGAAGCCAATGCTATTGAAGTGAATCTTGGCGCTGCCGACGAATTGGCTCGCCAACTTCGATTGAGAGATATGGGAGGTATTATTGTTGTGGATTTTATTGATATGGGTGAAGCCGTCAATAGGCAGAAACTCTATGAAAAGATGTGCGCCAATATGCAAAAGGATCGCGCCCGCCACAATATTCTTCCTCTCAGTAAGTTTGGACTAATGCAAATAACCCGTCAGCGGGTTCGTCCGGCAATGGAGTTCAATGTGATGGAAACATGTCCTACTTGTTTTGGTAAGGGCAAGATCCGTTCGTCAATTTTGTTTACCGATACACTCGAGAGTAAAATTGATTATTTGGTCCATAAAATGAAGATGAAATCATTCTCATTGCATGTCCACCCGTATGTCGCTTCTTTTATTAATCAGGGACTGTGGTCGCTGAAGCGTAAATGGCAAATGAAATACGGCTGGGGTATTCAAATCATTCCTAATCAGAGTCTGGCTTTTCTGCAATACGTATTTTACGATTCGCAAGGAGAAGAGATGGATATGAAAGAGGAAATTGAAATTAAATGAAATAGAAAGCGCAGCGTAATTAAAATATTACGGTGCGCTTTTTTTAGTCCGATAATTTTATAATCTCTGTAACTTGAACTATCTTTGTATTCGAATTATAGAAAGATATGAAATGAAGAAAAAGATTATCTCGCTTTTATTGATATCGTTCCTGTGTGTCTCATGTTCGTCATTGGGTTTTGTGACATCTAGATCGTTACAGAATATTCAAAATGGCATGACTCCGCAAGAAGTTAATGCGGTGATGAAAGGCAGTCCCGACTATCGCCGTTTTGTAAGTGGTAGAGAACAATGGGAATATCGTCGGTATAATACAAATAATGAGCGTATTATTGTATTGATAAATTTTTATGACGGGCATGTTGTCGGCTTGGATTCTTTTCCTGATCTAGAAAGTAATAGGCAAGATATACAGACTCATAGACTCAGGGAGAAATGAAAAAAACAATAATTTCTCTCATCCTTTTTCTGCTTTTACCGTTGCTGGTAAAAGCTTTACCTACAGAGCAGAAGAAAACGGAAGATAGTGTTCAGGTGAGCTTGATTACTTGTTCGCCCGGTGCGGAGATCTATAATCTTTTCGGTCATACGGCTATTCGATATAGGAATGTTTCGAAGAACATTGACGCGGTATTCAATTACGGCATGTTTGATTTTCGTAAGCCCCATTTTGTGTTTCGCTTTACCTTAGGGCAGACCGACTATGAACTTGGCGTAGAAAATTACCAAGAGTTTGTGGACAACTATGCCATGCATGAACGTAGTGTGGAAGAGCAAGTCCTTAATTTGACTTCGGTAGAGAAAGAGAAGCTTTATGAATTGCTTCTTATCAACTATATGCCCCAGAACCGGACTTATCGGTACAATTTCTTTTATGACAACTGTTCGACACGGCCTCGCGATAAAATAGAAGAGTGCATTAACGGTAAGGTGGCATATATGCCTTTCGGAAAACAAAAAACATTTAGAGAGCTAATTCACGAATATACAGTGGGGCATCCATGGGATGAATTAGGAATTGATTTACTGATCGGTGCGGGAGCTGATAAACCAATCACGCAACGCCAGATGATGTTTATTCCTTTTTATCTTCGTAATTTTGTTCAACAAGCCTCTATTGTAGGCAAATACGGTAAACGTGTATTGGTGGCAAAGCATAACCGATTGGTTATCTGCAATACGACTCGAAAAGACGGATTTTCTTTGACGCCATTTCAGTGTGCATTGCTTCTTTTAGCACTGACTATATCTGTTTCTATATATGGACTGAAAAAAAAGCAGGCTATATGGATGTACGATGTTGTACTTTATGGAACTGCTGGTATTGCAGGGTGTATTATCGCTTTTTTAATGCTGTTTTCTACTCATCCTACAGTGGGAAGCAATTTCTTGATTCTGGTATTTCATCCTTTTTATCTTTTCTGTTTACCTTGGATTATTATTTCAGAAAGGTTAGGCCGAAAAAGTCTACCTGCTCGGATTATTCTAATTATATTAACATTATTTATAGTGTTTGGTGCTTTTATACCACAAAAATTTGGTGTAACTGTTGTCCTTTTGGCCCTAAGTTTGTGGGTACGTTTGATAAGTCATCTCGTGTTGACTTTTAAAAATGAGAAATGAATAAATTATTTGCTTCCTTAATAACACTTTTTGCTTTTACCGGACTGCATGCCCAGTCGTTGGAATCTCCGCATCTGATAGTACAGCTTACTATCGACCAATTGCGTACTGACTACTTGGAAGCTTTCTCTTCTTTGTATGGAGAAGATGGATTCAAGCGTTTGTGGCGGGAAGCAATGGTTATTCGTAATTTGCAGTTTAGTTATAAAAATAGGGATAGAGCCTCTTCGGTAGCGACTATTTATACGGGTACGACGCCTTCTTTGCATGGTATTGTAGGTGAAAGCTGGTACGATATTTCTACGATGCATCCGGTATATTGTGTCGATGATCCGGCTTACATGGGGACTTCTACAAGCAAAAGTTCTTCGCCTGTCCGATTATTGGCTTCAACTGTAACCGACGAATTGAAAATATTCACCCAGCATAAATCGAAAATTTATGCCGTATCTCCTTTTCGTGATGCTGCTGTCTTTTCGGCTGGACATGCTGCAGATGCCGCTTTTTGGATCGATGAAGAAAGTGGTAAATGGTGTGGAACTACATACTATGGGGTGATGCCTTATTGGGCCGGTGACTATAATATCACCAAATCAATTGATAATCGGATTTCTAATATTGTATGGGGGCCTTATTATAATGATATAGGGCGCTATAAATACCTTCCAACTTGGAATACGGTAGGCTTCAAACATCGCTTTGGAGATGCTAAAACCGATAAATATGCCAAATATCTGACCAGCCCGTATATTAACGATGAGGTAAACAGTTTTACAAATGTATTGTTTGCCAATACTCAGATGGGGAAAGATGATGTGCCTGATATGTTGTGCCTTACCTATTATGCTGGTAATTACGAGCATCAATCGAAGAATACTCTTGAATTGCAAGATGCCTATGTGAGGCTCGATGCAAGTGTGGCGTCTTTGCTTTCCATGTTGGAAAAGCAAGTGGGTTTGAAGAACGTATTATTTCTTATTACATCTACTGGTTATGTTGATGGGGAAGATGCCGATATGCCTTCATATCGTATTCCTCAGGGTGAATTCAATATGAAACATTGTTCGGCATTGCTCAATATGTATCTCATGGCGCTTTATGGCAATGGACAATATGTTGAAGGATATTATGGCGATCAGCTCTTCCTTAATCACAAGCTGATTGAGCGGAAGAAAATGGATATGGAAACTGTTCAAGATAAGGCTGTCGCCTTTTTGATGCAGTTTACCGGCGTAGAAGAGGCTCATTCGGCTCATGAATTGATGAATGGCGCATGGAGTCCACGACTCGACGAGATGCGGAAAAGCTATTGTCGACTCCGTTCTGGAGATTTGTCTGTTACTGTATTACCCGGTTGGTCTGTCGTAGACGAACAGCACCACATCAACAAAGTAGTCCGCAATGGATATATTCCTGCACCGCTTATTATATTGGGTGGGGGATACAAACCGGCTATTATCGATACTCCTGTCAATGTAGATTGCATTGCTCCGACAATAGCGTCTTGCTTGCATATCAGAGCTCCCAATGCCAGTACGGCCGCTCCTTTACGGAATATTCAATAGAATTTATTCTAAAAAACTACATCAAAATGCTGTATTTTAAGCATTTTAGCGTAACTTTGCAAATGCTTTAGTAGCGTTAATCAATTTTATTAGTAACTAATACATAAGAAAATATTATATGGGACTTAATGACTTTTTAAGTAAAATTTTAGGCAATAAATCTACTCGCGACATGAAAGAAATTCAGCCGTATGTAGAGAAAGTGAAACTTGCATACGAGGATGTTCTTCCGTTGAGCCATGATGAACTTCGTGCCAAAACTCAAGAAATAAAGCAATATGTACGCGACTCTGCCAAGGATGAACGTGCCAAAGTCCAAGAGTTGAAGGACAGTATTGAAGGATTGGAACTGGAAGATCGTGAAGCCGTATTCAATCAAATTGATAAAATAGAAAAAGATATTCTCGAAATTTACGAAAAAGCGTTGCTGGATGTTATGCCTGTTGCTTTTTCTATCATAAAAGAGACAGCCCGCCGTCTTGCCGAGAATCCGGAAATTGTGGTGACAGCCACTGCTTTTGATAAGGAGCTTGCTGCGAAGAAAGATTTTGTTCGCATTGAGGGTGATAAGGCTATTTACCAGAACCATTGGATGGCAGGTGGTAACGAGATCACTTGGGATATGGTACATTATGATGTACAGCTGTTCGGTGGTGTAGTTCTTCATCAAGGTAAAATTGCCGAAATGGCAACTGGTGAAGGTAAAACATTGGTCGCTACATTGCCCGTATTTCTTAACGCTCTAACCGGTAATGGTGTACATGTTGTCACAGTTAACGATTATTTGTCGAAACGTGATAGCGAGTGGATGGGGCCGATTTATGAATTCAACGGATTAAGTGTGGATTGTATCGATAGGTATCAACCAAATTCCGACGAACGCCGTAATGCATATCTCTGCGATATTACTTTCGGTACGAACAATGAATTTGGCTTCGATTACTTGAGAGATAACATGGCTGTTAGCCCTAAAGATTTGGTTCAGCGCGAGCATAACTATGCGATTGTCGATGAGGTCGATTCTGTGTTGATTGATGATGCACGTACGCCTTTAATTATTTCGGGTCCTGTACCAAAAGGAGATGATCAGCAGTTTGAACAACTTCGCCCGTTGGTAGAGCAATTGATGGGCTTGCAAAAAGCGTTGGCTACCAAATATCTTGCCGAAGCCAAACGCTTGATTGCTTCGGATAACAAAGATGATGTAAGCAAGGGCTTCTTGGAATTGTATAGAAGTCATAAGGCACTGCCCAAAAATAAAGCGTTGATCAAGTTCTTGAGTGAACAGGGTATCAAGGCAGGTATGCTGAAGACTGAGGAAATCTACATGGAGCAAAATAACAAAAGGATGCCCGAGGTAACGGAACCGCTCTATTTTGTTATTGACGAGAAAATGAAGAGTGCAGATCTTACTGATAAGGGTTTTGATTATTTATCAGGGACTCAATCCGATCCGACGATGTTCGTTTTGCCTGACATTACGTCAGAGATGTCTGAGTTGGAGAATGAGACCAATCTCACAGATGAGCAAAAGCTGGAGAAGAAAGATAAATTGATGAATGATTTTTCTGTTAAGTCGGAACGTGTTCATACTGTCTTGCAGTTGTTGAAAGCGTATGCCATGTTCGAGCGTGATGACGACTACGTTGTGATGGACGGACAAGTGAAGATTGTTGATGAACAAACAGGTCGTATTATGGAAGGTCGCCGTTGGTCAGATGGTCTTCATCAGGCTGTAGAGGCAAAGGAACGAGTGAAAATAGAAGCCGCAACCCAAACATTTGCAACCATTACGCTTCAGAATTATTTCCGTATGTATCACAAACTAGCCGGTATGACCGGTACGGCGGAAACTGAAGCAGGCGAATTGTGGGATATTTATAAACTTGATGTAGTCGTTATTCCGACTAACCGTTCTATCATCCGAAAGGATATGAACGACAGGGTTTATAAGACGAAACGTGAAAAATATGCCGCTGTTATTGAAGAGATCGAAAATATGGTTAAGCAAGGCCGCCCGGTATTGGTCGGTACTACTTCTGTCGAAATCTCCGAAATGTTGAGTCGTATGCTCGATATGAGAAAAGTCTCTCATAGCGTATTGAATGCGAAGTTGCATCAGAGGGAAGCCGATATTGTTGCAAAAGCCGGTTTCACCGGTATGGTAACTATTGCTACCAATATGGCAGGTCGTGGTACCGATATTAAACTAAGTCCGGAAGTTCGTGCCGCAGGTGGTTTGGCCATTATTGGTACCGAGCGTCATGAGTCTCGTCGTGTAGACCGTCAGTTGCGTGGTCGTGCCGGTCGTCAAGGTGATCCGGGTTCTTCTATATTCTTTGTTTCACTCGAGGATGATTTGATGCGTCTGTTCTCTTCAGAACGTATTGCCAGAGTAATGGACCGCATGGGATTTAAAGAAGGTGAGATGATTGAACATCCCATGATTTCCAAATCTATTGAGCGTGCTCAGAAGAAAGTGGAAGAAAATAACTTTGGTATTCGTAAACGTTTGTTGGAATATGATGATGTGATGAATAAGCAGCGTACTGTTGTTTACACCAAACGTCGTCATGCTTTAATGGGCGAGCGTATTGGAATGGATATTGTTAATATGATGTGGGATCGTAGCGCCGAAGCTGTTGAAAACACGGCTTCGTATGAAGATTGCAAGATGTCATTGCTCAAGGTTTTGGCTATTGATGCGCCGTTTACAGAGGAAGAATATCTGAATCAGAAGAAGGAAGATTTGGCAGAAAAAGCTTTTGAAACGGCTATGGCTGCTTTCAAACGTAAAACCGAGCACATGGCTTTTTTGGCTAATCCGGTTATCAAACAGGTATACGAGACGCAAAATAATCTCTATAAGAATATATTAATTCCAATAACCGACGGTAATAAAGTCTATAATATCACTTGTAATCTGGAAACGGCTTATAAGAGTAACTCTAAAGAGGTCGTTAAAGATTTCGAAAAATCTATCATATTGCATGTGATTGATGAAGCTTGGATGGAAAATCTCCGTTCGCTTGATGATTTGAAGCATTCGGTTCAAAATGCAAGTTACGAGCAGAAAGACCCGTTGTTGATTTATAAACTGGAATCGGTGAATTTGTTTGATTTGATGGTTAATAAGATTAATGATGAGACCGTTTCGATATTGATGCATGGACAAATACCTGTTCAAGATCCGTCTCAGTTGCAGCAAGCTGAACCCGAAGATGTGAGGAGACGTACACACTACGAAACTTACAAAGAAGATTTGTCGAATCCGGGACAACAGCAAGCGGCCGATCAGGATACTCGTGAGAATCCTGAACAAAAGCATCAACCGTTTGTTGCCGAGAAAAAAGTTGGACGTAATGATCTATGTCCATGTGGCAGTGGCAAAAAATATAAGAACTGTCACGGTAGAGGATTGTAAAAAGAAAAACTTTATAGTCATAAAAAAAGACGTCTTTCGAGACGTCTTTTTTTATGACTGAGTTGGATTATTATTCGATAATATTGTTTATCTTTGAGTGTTTGTTGAAACCAAATGAATGTATACTGGTCGGGGTTTCACATATATATCGATATGTCAATTCATTACTAATATTATATAATGGAAGATTTTTCTAAACTCATCGCTTCTAAATTGAATCTCTCGTTGAAAGAGGTTGATCGTACAATCGTATTACTTGAGGGAGGTGCTACAATTCCTTTTATCAGTCGCTATCGTAAAGAAGCAACGGGTGGAATGGATGAGGTGAGCATACAAAATATAAAAGAGTTGAATGATAAGTTGCACGAATTGCAACGTCGCAAAGAATATATTATAAAAACTATTACCGAACAGGGTAAAATGACTTCTGATCTGCAGAAGCGGCTTGATGAGACGTGGGAAGAAAATGTAATAGAAGATATCTATTTGCCATATAAACCGAAGCGGAAAACTCGGGCCGAAGCTGCTCGGCAGCGAGGGCTTGAGCCATTGGCGGATCTTTTGTGGAAACAACAGGAAAATAATGTGGCTGCTTTTGCCAGACGCTATCTCACGGAGGAAGTGAAATCGGTAGAGGAAGCGATTCAAGGTGCATGTGATATTATTGCTGAAAGAATTAGTGAGGATGAAAATGCCCGCAATTGCGTGCGTCGCGAATTTGGATATTCGGGCGTCATTTCTGCCAAAGTGGTAAAGTCCAAAGAGGAAGAGGCAGATAAATACCGTGATTATTTTGATTTTGCCGAACCGCTTCGTCGCGTATCTTCGCATAGACTTCTTGCAATGAGGCGAGGCGAGGAAGAAGGGTTCCTTAAAGTGGATATCAGTCCCGATGCAGACGATACACTCGGTAGGCTTGTAAGGATGGTTGTTCATGGCGATAGTGAAAGTTCTCGTTTTGTTGAAAACGCTTTGAGAGATAGTTATAAACGTTTGCTTAAACCTTCTATCGAAACGGAGTTTGCTGCAAAAAGCAAGCTGAAGGCAGACGAAGAAGCTATTATTGTCTTTGCTGAAAATTTGAAACAGTTATTAATGGCTGCTCCTCTGGGCTTGATACCTACGATGGGTATCGATCCCGGATTCCGCACAGGATGTAAGGTCGTGTGTTTGGACAATCAGGGTAATTTGTTGCATCATGATGTTATCTTTCCACATCCTCCTGCCCGTCATCCGGCTCAAGCAATGGAGATGATTAATGATTTGATTGAAAAGTACCATATTGAAGCTATTGCCATAGGCAATGGAACAGCCAGCCGTGAAACGCAAAGTTTTGTAGAAAGCATTCCTTTTGATAAGCCTGTCCGGATATATGTCGTCAGCGAGCAAGGAGCTTCTATTTATTCGGCGTCGAAAGTGGCTCGTGATGAATTTCCCGATGAAGATGTTACAGTTCGTGGTGCTGTATCTATTGCGCGTCGACTGATGGATCCGCTTGCCGAGTTAGTCAAAATAGATCCGAAATCCATAGGAGTGGGACAGTACCAGCATGATGTGGACCAGACATTGTTGAAAAATTCGCTCGACCGTACTATAGAGTATTGTGTCAATCTGGTTGGGGTCAATTTGAATACAGCCAGTAGCTACTTGCTTACTTATGTTTCGGGTTTGGGGCCGCAATTGGCTCACAATATAGTGGACTATCGTTCGCTACACGGCGTTTTCACTTCGCGCAAACAGTTAATGGGTGTACCTCGCATGGGTGCAAAGGCTTTTGAACAATCTGCTGGTTTCTTACGCATTCCTCAGGCTATGAATCCCCTTGACAGTTCAGCTGTACATCCGGAGACTTATCATATTGTGGAACAAATGGCGAGTGATGAACAATGTTCGGTTGCCGATTTGATGCGTGATAAAGAGTTGCGTAGTCGTATTGATGTTCGAAAATATATAACCGATGAGATAGGGCTTCCTACCTTAAATGATATTATAAAAGAACTTGCCAAACCGGGGCTTGATCCCCGTGAAGCTATTCATGAGTTCCATTTCGACTCCAATGTGCATGATATAGAAGATCTCGTTATTGGTATGGAACTTCCGGGCATTGTGACTAATATCACCGATTTCGGTGCTTTTGTCGATATTGGTATCCATGAAAATGGTCTTGTTCATCGCTCTCAACTAGCCGATCGTTTTGTGCAAAATCCGCTTGATATCGTTACTATACATCAGCAGATATGGGTCAAAATCATTGACGTGGATTTGAAGCGAAATAGAATAGCATTGAGTATGAAAGGTGTGGAGCAACATCAGACGAATTAGGATGTGAAAAAGAAATGTGTTTTGCCTTATTGTAAATAGAGAATAAGTAAAGAATAAATAAAAGAAATCGATGAAACACGGTTTACAAGTCAAACAGTTATTGCGTAAAGCTTTTAAAGCTACCATATTGTGTATCCTGTTTTTGTTATGTAGTAGTCAATTGGCTTTCGGTCAATACAAAACAGATAAAATCAGCGATTTGGGCTTGATTTATCAGGGAGGAGCGAATCGATTGGATTGGACAAGCGAACAATTTCTTCCTTACGTGGTCCATCAGTTTGCCGATGGTCATAAAGATTGGCTTTTCGATGGCTTTTTGTTCTTAGATTTTTCTAACGGTAAAGGCAAGGGGTACGCCTATGGTTACAATAAAGAGAATGCCGGAAAGGAAGAATGGTTGTGGTTGCTGAACCGTTTGTTTGAAAAAAAATAAGGCGCTATCGGCATTGGATCAATGCATTCAACAAGAAAAGAAAGAAATAGGTAACCCCGGATTTAAACATCAGGTGGTGATAGGGTTGCCGATGGCATTACCCGATCAGAAAGACTGGGGTACTCTTAGCGGTGTAGCGCTTGACTTCAGCAAACAAGCGGATCAAGTTAAAGCAATGGTATGGTATGTGGGTGAGCTGATAAAATACTTTAAGGCAGCAAAATATAAAAATTTGAATTTGGCAGGTTTTTATTGGCTGGACGAAGATGTTGCCACATGCAAAAGATTGTCTAAACCAATAAGTGATTATATCCATGGGCAGAACAAAAAATTGTGTTGGATACCTTATTGGAAGGCGAAAGGTTTTGAACAATGGAAAGAGTTGGGGTTTGATATTGCCTATCAACAACCCAATCATTTCTTCGAGGCCAATATACCCGATTCGAGGCTGGACGATGCTTGCCAATCTGCCATGTTACATCACATGGGAATGGAATTAGAATTTGATGAACGTGCCTTATCTGATTGTAAAGATTCTTTTTATAATCGAATGAAGGCCTATATCGATTATTTTGAGAAAAATAATGTGTTTAAGAATTCAGCTATCGCATATTATAGCGGGGGAGATGCTATACTCAAAATGTATCAATCGCACAATCCTAAAGATCAAGAGATAATGGATCGGTTGGCAAATCTGTTGATCCAACGGCATCATCATAGACTAAAGTAATTGGAAGATTTAATGGCTTACCGGTAAAAGTTAAGGGGCTAAGCATAAGTATTATGAATAGCACATCACATAAACAAAGACTTTCGAGCCTGCGACATAAACAAACTTGTCGTATGTTAGTTTTATCAGTGACTTCCTTAGATTATTTTGCAAATGTATGACTAAAAAAACAGACGTATGTCGCAGCAATAACTAACGGAAGTTACTGCGGTAACTAACGGAAGTTATCCTGACAACTAACGTTAGTTTCGTCTGCGAGATACGTTAGTTACCGCAACAACATACGGTTGATTTTTTGCAAATTGTCGTATGTTAGTTTTTTCGGTGACGTCCTTAAGTTTTTCTGAAAACATATGGACGTCAACAAATTTAGGGGCATATGTCGTTTTAGGAAGATAAGGACGATACTGATTTGTTGAAATAATCGTGTCCCACTGACTACTTAAAAAGGGGTAGTGCAGGTATGAGCCATTTCGATGTTTTCTATAATACTTTTAGAATCTATTCCCGTCATGTTTATCACCTGTATATCAGATAGATATTGAGATGTGATAGCAAAACGGGACCTAAAAAGTGTATCTTCTCTCTGAGAATCAATGAATTATGAACTCTACATAAGACTATTGATAATGAGGCCTACAGTAAGCGTCTCGGCGATTATGCCTTTTCCGTTTATCTCCCTCTCGTTACCTTTGCGGTGAATTAAAAATGAAATTAGAAATGGTAAGATCAAAAACAGCAGAGATGCGATTCCGGCATGTATGGAAGATGTTCGGAAAGGAACTCACAGTGAATTATCATTGCAGTTTGTCAGAAATTGCAGCTAAAAACCGTACGGACTTGAATGGGATGCGCAGCTGGATGCTCGACCGTGGACATTCGGTATCCCAATTAAAGAAAGAGGTTCTTCATCGCTATTACGGCGGCTCCATACCCGACGTCAAGGAGGCGGGGCGGATGTTCACGCCGATAGTGGCGTCCGGTATTCCGAAAGCGGGGCCTTCACTACTGGGCATCCATATCACCTTCAACAGCGGTACGAGCGTCACCGTCAAAGAGGCGACTCCCGAGGGTATAATGGGCCTGATCCTGAGTTACGAAAGAATGGAGGGCGAGTTATGTACTCTTTGACGTCAAGCAACAAATATTACTTGTATCAAGGGTATGTCCGAATGAATCGGGGTATTGACGGACTTTACAAGATGATACGTTCTGAGATGAAGGAGCTCTCTCCCGTTTCGGGTGACGCGTTCATCTTCTTCGGAAAGAAAAGACAAAGCGTGAAGATACTCAAGTGGGACGGCGACGGTTTTTTGCTGTATTACAAACGGCTTGAGGGCGGCAGTTTCGAAGTGCCCGTTTTCAACCCGCGTACGGGCAATTACGAGATCGGGTGGAACACACTCTCCTTTATTCTCAGCGGAGTATCGCTGAAGTCCGTAAGACTGCGAAAGCGTTTCCGAATATAGCTGAAAGGTCCTGTTTATAGTAGATTAATCACAAAAAAAGGTCGAGCTTTTCGTTTGATATTCCGGTGATTTTTGGTACCTTTGTACTATGAGAAAGGATGAGATTGTCGAACTGTTGAAGCAGCAAATAGGCAGCTATAAAAAGCTGATTGATGATTTACGCGAACAAGAGAAAAGACAATCCGAGCAAATCACGGAACTTATAGCAGAAGTGGCATCCCTGAGGGAGGCGCTTCTTCAGAAAGGTGAATCCCTGAGCAAACAGAAACGCATCTGCAAGGGACTGGGCAAACTGATTGCCGTCACATCCGAGAAACAGCTCCCCCCGCCGGCACTTCTTACCGATGAGGAAAGACGGCGGCAGGAAGAGGAAAGAAGCCTTCAGAGGAAGGGCCGGAAGAACAACGGGGCCAGACGTGACATGCACGCGGACATGGAGGTGGAAGAACACGACGTCTACCCCGAGCAGGCGGAGTTCGACAGGAACAAGGCTCGGCCGTTGTCGGAGAAGCTGCGTATATCCATCCGTTACGAATGCGTGCCCATGCGGTTTATCAAACATGTCTACAACATCCACTCTTATACACAAGACGGCCGCGTCTATACGGGCAAGACTCCCCCTTCGGCTTTCTTGAACTCCAATTACGCCTCCTCCTTTATCGCCGGACTGATGGAGCTTCGCTACATACAATCCGTGCCGGTGGAACGAATCATCGGTTATTTTGAAAGCCATGGCTTCACTCTGAAAAAGCCTACCGCCCATAAGCTGATTGAAAGAGCGTCCCTGCTGTTGGAGAATCTCTACAAGTGTACCGCACAAACCGTTCTTCGGGATAATTATATCTCCGCCGATGAGACGTATTACAAAATACTCGTCAGGGGAGAGAATGGCAAGGAAAGCGGAGTCAGAAAAGGGTACCTGTGGGTAATCATCGGAATGAGGAGTAAGCTGTTGTATGTACTCTACCGGGACGGTTCACGGTCGGAAGATGTGATTCTGCGAGAGTTGGAAGACTACAGGGGCGTCATACAGAGCGACGGTTACTCTCCCTATCGAAAACTTCAAAAAGAGGGTTATCCCCATATCACGCGAATAGCTTGCCTGCAACATGTCAAACGGAAATTTATTGATTGCGGTGAGGATGAAGGGGCTAAAAAGATGGTGGGTTTGATCAATAAGCTGTACCATCAAGAGCACGAGCATCGAATCGGAGAAGAGAACTGGACGGAGGAGAAGAATCGCAGATTCCGAAACGAATATGCTCCTGAGATCTTGGAAGAAATAAGGGCGCACCTCGATCGGATAGAATCAGGTCCCGACCTGCTTCCCAAAAGCGGACTATACGCAGCGGTCATCTATATGAGAAATGAATGGGACGCCATCGAGAACATCTTCAAGCACGGGGCGACAAGGCTGGACAATAATACGGTAGAGCGGATGAACCGTTACTTCTCAATCTCAAGAAGGAACTCTCTGTTTTTCGGCAGCCACAAAGGGGCCGAAAGGGGAGCCATACTCTACACGCTGGCATTGTCATGTCGCATGAATGGAATAAATCTGTTCCAATATCTCACCGATATCATCAACACGACAGCAGAGTGGCAACCCAACACGCCACTGGAAAAATATCGGGAACTACTTCCTGACAGATACAAAAAAGACTCATAAATAAAGAATTGTATTTTTTATTTTAAGAACAACGCATAATCGCCGAGACGCTTACGGCCTACAAGTAACTGGTGAGGGCTTGCGAACGAAAATTATTTTTCAAGGCCTTCCAAGAGGTGAATATTGGGAGCGATACTGATACTATTTTAACCATATCGAAGTGGCACTTATTGATTCACTCAATCGAGCTTGTGTTCTCGAAAAATGATAAGGACAAACATAAAAAATCATAAGGACGAAAATAAATGTTTATACATACAAACTTTTATTTTCGTCCTTATGAATTTCTCGCTGTATATCAACGATTTGCGCGGGATGTGGTGTACTGAATTTGGTTGACAGTTAAACACTAGTAAACCTAAGGGAGTTGACAATTACAATCATGTATACCTAAAGTAGTTGTCAACTCTGCAAAGTTAATCCTATTTTTATTGACAAACAAGTATTGTTTGTTCTTTATAGTTTGTTTTGTTCAGCTGATGCTTTAAAGCATCAGCTGAACAAAGTGGGTTTGGATGTTCTCCCGGGAGCATTTGCATCGGTGTTTTCATTGCCAGAGCTTGGTGCGGTCGTGCCCAATTGTAGAGATATATGGATCTGGCGACACCTTCCAAGGCTTCATCAAATGTTTTATTCTCATAATCGAAGAGCCATCCGTTCTTAACGGTATTGTTCATCCTCTCGGCCAGTGCATTGTGCAAGGGGTCGCCCGTTTGCGTCATACTGATAGCGATTCCTCTTTCTTTGAGCTGTGACACATAACCTTTTGATGCATACTGCACACCTCGGTCGGAATGGTGGATAAGACCTGAAAGGTTGAATCCCTGACCTTTATAAAATCTGCACGCCATCATCAACGCTTTTGCCGGTCCTTCCGCTTCAAGAGTCCGAAAGAGGGCATATCCCACAATGATGCGGCTGAAGACATCCGTCAGCAGCGAAAGATAGGCAAATCCTTCTTTCGTGGATATATAAGTGATGTCACCCACCATCATGCGGCAAACACCACAGGCCACGTATTTAGGAGATGTGTTAAGCAAATCCGGATAGATCCGATATGGATGATCGGAGTTGGTCGTACGAGGTCTGTAACGTCTGCGGCGCAGCATCATCCCGTTGGCCCGAAGGACATCGATAAATTGGTCGCGTCCTATCGTGAACTTTTCTCCGAACCGAGACTTACACAGACTGTAAAGCTCGCGGCAACCGCTTCGGGGAAGCTCCTGACGCAGAAATTGACAGTAATACGTGATGCTGCTTATAAGTACATCTTGTTCGGCATTTGTTTCTTTGTGCTTGTAGTACCCTTGTCGGGAAATGTCAAGCAGTCCGCAAAGGGCGGATATGGTATAACTCATACCTTTACCCGCCTTTTGTGACAAGCAACCTACTACTTGACATCGGAGTTTTTTCGTACCTTGATGTGATACTTCTCTTCAGCCAGGTCAATCATGCAATCATAAACGTCACGGGCCATCTCTGCACGCTTCAGCTCAGATTCCAATTCCTTAATGCGCACTTTCAAAGAGGTGATGTCTTCTTCTGAAGAGACATCCTCTGTACCGGTTGTTACAGCTTTATCCTTCATATTTAATGGGAATGGTTTGTCTTCAAGCCCAAAGATACGAAGCCAATTCCGAATTGAACCTCTGGATATACCATTTTCTTTTTCAAGGGTATACTTACCCTTGCTTCCATGAAGGTAAGAGTTTAAAATCTCTAGACGAATCTGATCGTCAATCTTTTTATTATTTCTCATTTTTGAATAAGTTTGTGTCAACTTATTCAGTACATGTCAGGATGTGGTTATGCCTTGTGGTCAATTCGGCTTATATTCGAGCACTGAAACAATATCAAAAATAGTGCTCTACAAGGCTCTGTCACCGATGTTTTGATAAGAAAGTATCATAACGTCTGGAAATATTCACATTGAAATAGAAAAGCCCCAAGTGTACAATTTGTACACTTGGGGCTTTCTTTAATTGATTTTATGGATATAGAATATCTTATCCCATAAAAGTTTTTTTGCAGAAAATTATTCAGCTTTTGGAGCTTCTTCTACAGCAGCAGCTTCTTCTACAACAGGTGCTTCAGCAGCAGCGGCAGCGGCTTGATCAGCTTTGATCGCTTCAGCAGCTCTTTCTTCAGCTTCAGCAGCTTCTTCTGCTACTTTAGCTTTTTCTGCTTCTTTTGCTGCTTTTTCAGCATTTTCGGCATTCTTTTTATCTGCTAACACTTTAGCCTTTGCTTCGTTCACTTTTTGCTCAGCTTCAAATAATCTCTTTTCTTCAGCCTTCTTTGATTCTTCAGCTTTCAGTTTAACGTCGTTCAACTTGCCTTGTTTCTGTTGTTTCCATGCGTTGAATTTAGTTTCTACTTCGGTTTCAGCAAAAGCACCCTTCTTAACACCTCCAAGAAGATGTTTTTTCATATAAATGCCTTCGCGAGAAAGAATGGTACGAACGGTATCGGTAGGTTGTGCACCTTTCAATACCCAATCGAGGGCTTTGTCGAAATTCAAATCTACTGTGGCGGGATTCGTATTAGGATTGTACGTTCCCAGCTTCTCAATAAATTTACCATCACGTGGTGCTCTACTGTCTGCAATAACGATCGCATAAAAGGCGTAATTTTTGCGGCCGTTTCTTTGCAATCTGATTTTTGTTGCCATAAAAACTTGTTTTTAATTATATTGATTTGAATTATGCCATTAACTCGTAACGGCGGTGCAAAGGTAAAGCTTTTCTTTTGATATTCAAATATTTTCTTCTTGTTTTATTCGGTTTTATCTTGTCATGTGTTTTTAATATGTCTTGTTTGTGGGCTTTTGAATTATTTTTCTGTTACTTTGTACTATGATTTATAAATTATAGTTTGCATTGCATATGATAAACGATTTGAAAGAATTGACTTTATCCGTTTGTGGAATAGCCCGCGTCGTGGGGAGCTATCTTAGAGAGCAACGAGAATGCCTCTCGATGGATGAGGTTGAGCAGAAACATAGCCATGATTATGTTTCGTATGTGGATAAACAATCCGAAGAGCAGCTTGTCGATGCTCTTCGGCAGTTGCCTGTTAAAGCTGGCTTCATTACTGAAGAGAAAACTGTTTCTTATCAAGGCGAAGAGTATTGTTGGATTATTGATCCTTTGGACGGAACGACTAATTTTATTCATCATTATGCTCCTTCTGCTATTTCAATTGCATTGCGTCGGGGTGATGAAATACTTCTTGGTGTGGTATACGAAATCTGCGCCGACGAGTGTTATTATGCTTGGAGTAAAGGTGGATCTTATTTGAACGGAACGCCTTTGAAAGTGAATAAAGAAGATAATATAGACAAAGCATTGCTTTGTTTGGAGCTCCCTTATGATTTTCTGAAGTATACTCCGATGGCAATTCATCTCATAAAGACTTTTTATGGTAAGGCTGCTGGAATACGCATGAACGGTTCGGCGGCGGTTGCGCTATGTTATGTTGCTGCAGGACGTTTGGATGGGTGGATAGAACGTTATATTGGAGTATGGGATATTTCTGCCGGTATTCTGATTATCAGAGAGGCTGGAGGGCTGGTGACGGATTTTGATGGCGACGAAGATTGTCTGGACAAGGATGATATTGTTGCCTCAAACAATACTATCCATCCCGATTTATTGGAGGCTATTCGAAACTGCCCTGATACGATAGGATAAAATCTGTATTTTATTAGAAAAATAAAGAAACACAGACTGTGGAATGAAAGGCGAAATAAATTTGCGCTCTCCACTGTCTGTGTTTCTTTTAATATATTGAGGTTATTTTATACGAATATGAGTATAATCAGTTCGGCAATCAATACTCTGAAGAACATGGTCAGCGGGTATACCGTTGCATATCCTATGGCTGGTGCATCTGTCCCTGTTGTACTGTTGGCGTAGGCCAATGCTGGTGGATCGGTCATACTGCCAGAAATCATACCGATGATAGTGAAATAATTGATCTTAAATACCTTGCGAGCGATAACTCCGATAATAATTAGAGGCAAGAATGTGATGATAAATCCGTATCCTATCCATGCCAAACCGCCTTGATTGACAATCGTGTCTAGAAATCCGTGGCCGGCGTTAATGCCGACGCATGCCAAAAAGATGGAGATGCCCAATTCGCTTAGTAAGAAATTAGCACTTTGTGTGGTGTAGGTAATCAATTTCCATTTGTAACCGAAACGTGAAATGATGATTGCAATAATAAGTGGACCACCGGCAAGACCTAGTTTGAAGGGTTGAGATAATCCGGGAATGGCAATGGGGAGACTGCCTAGAATAACACCGAGTACGATACCAATAAAGATGGTAATCAAATTCGGCTGATTAAGGCGTCGCATGGAATTGCCCAATACTGTCTCTACTGCTCCAATGGTTGATTCGGTTCCAACGACATTAACTCTATCGCCTATTTGAAGAATCAGCCCCGGCGAAGCCACGAGGTCCAGTCCGGCGCGATTGACGCGGGTAATGTTTATGCCGTATAGCTTGCGGAGTTGCAGTTCTCCCAGTTTTTTACCATTTATTTCCGGTTTGGTAACCAAAATGCGGCGATTGATAAATTTGGTATTGGAACGTACCCATTGGTTGCGTTCCATTGGAATAGTCTTGCCTATGAATGAGGTCACTGTTTCTACATCTGGCGAATCGACAATGACGAATATTTTATCATTTTCATTTAATGCCGTATTCGGCTCAGCAATGCCGAACTCGTTGGTGGCATTGGAATAATAACGAGATACGACAAAGTGTCTGTCTCCTAATAAATCAGTGAGTTGGCTGATTTTCTTTCCAAAGATGGCTGGATTTAAAACTTCGAGTGATAAAGGTGTGGCAGAGTGTACCACGTCTTGAGCCTCATTGGTAATATTTTCGTTTTCCTTATCAAGGTTGACTTTAAATACATATCTGATAATTATCATCGATAAGATAATACCCATCACACCAAGCGGATATGCTACGGCATAACCCATGGCCATGGTATCGCTGGATGCTGCATGCCCCATATCTTTCAAGGCCTGTTGTGCAGCACCAAGTCCAGGAGTATTTGTTACAGCTCCCGACATGATACCTACCATCGTATTGATATCTACTCCGGTAATATAGTGCAAAACCAAGGCGATGATAGCACCAAGTGCTACAATACTTATGGCAAGCATATTGAGCGTGATTCCTCCTTTTTTGAATGAAGAGAAGAAACCGGGACCTACTTGCATACCGATGGCATAGACAAAGAGTATTAAACCGAAATCGCGTAAAAAATTCACTATTGTGGGATCCATGGATAATCCGCATTGTCCGCAGATGATACCCACAAACAATATAAAAGTGGAACCAAGAGATATTCCACAAATCTTAATTTTTCCTAATTGAATTCCTATTGCTATTATTATGGCCAATAAAAAAATAGAATGAGCAATGCCCGGACCACTGCTTGCCCCGAATACTAAATCGTGTAACCAATCCATCTTGTTTTAATTATTTTGCGTGCAAAGTTATATAAAATGTTCTTAATAGAGATAGTCTTTAATAATATTTATTAAATGATTTTTATCTTATTGGGGTGGGGTATGAAAAATCATAGTGGCGGCTCCGATGGTAATGATAGCCCCGTCTTCAATACGGATTTTATCTCTATCACCTAATATTTCATTCATTAAGAAAGTGCCTGTCAGGCTCGGAGCATCCCGAAGTGTATAGGTCATTTGATTGTTTTTGCCGATTGCTACATGGATGATGCAATGTATGCGGTCGATGCTGCGATCGCGTGTTTCAATGGGTTGGTTAATGACCGTACCTTTGTTTCGTCTGCCGAAAACATTATCGCCTAGTTGAAGTTGAAATTCTTGTTTGGCGCCGAATTCGTTTTGAAGCACAGTAACATACCCCAAATCTATCGGTTGTGATTCTTCTGATTCAGGATTGCCCTTTTGGCTTTTCTTCAGTATGCGGATGGTAAATTGTTTCGCACAATTATCGCATACAAATACCAATGTTTGTCCTTCTGAATAGTTTGTCTCGTCGAAAGTTATAAATTCGTCACATTTTGGACAGCGTATTTTTTTCATACCTATTGCTCATGGTGGTCGTCAGTAGAAGGAGAACTCTTTTCCTTCATGACCCACATATTTTTATATTCTGTTTTTTTAGTAAGTTTGTTAAGCATGTTTTGTGCTTTATGTTCGTCATTGCATTGCGCAATGCTTACTCTGACCATTTTGCCAGATGTCAGAACTTGAGCACCATCATAACCTTTTTCCTTTAGCTCTTTTGTCAATAGTCTGGCTTGCTTTTTCGAAATACTGCTAGCGATAATCAGTTGGTACAGGTCTTTTTCTTGTATTTGCCGTTCTTGCGTTTTCTGTTCCTTTATATGATTTTCGTTCTTCAATTTTGGCTTCTTCAGACTTGCGGTCTTGAGAGGAGCCGACGGCTTTGTTTCATCACTCACCAGCCGAGTGAGAATTGATTTGCTTTTCAGCTGATTCAGTATTTCGTCAGGAACTATTTTAGCTTGATTGTCGGATAGAATATTGTTGTTTTTTATTGGAGTAGAGAATGTAAACAAAAGCAATATCATGGCAGCTACTGCTATTGCAGAGCGTACAAAGGTGCGGTTCAGACGAATAATATACGTGTCACGGTCTTCTTCCTCTTCATTCTTGTCTGTACTACTGTGTAGGGTCGGTTGCATGATGGGAACTGCCGGTTCTTCCACTTGTCCGGATAGCTCTTTGATAGATAGGATGTCCAATCCGTACAAATCTGGCGACGTGAGCTTGTTGTCGTAAGGCTTGAATTCATAAATACCGTATATATTGAAATGCAACTCGCCGATGTTGACAAATTTGTATTTGCCTTCTTCATGAATAATCGATAGAAGTTCATCAATCTCGCTATTCATTCTCTTATTGGCTTCATAAAAATTGATGCCATATAAGTTCATGTATGATTCAGCCAACACACCATCGTTTATTTTAAGTTGCGGATTGAATCCTATAGTGCGATACGGAGGAATAACGATGTGCTCTTTGTCTTCTATACTAGCAGAAGTATAGTGCGCGACAAATCCACCCAATCGTGGAATGATCACACAATCGTTGTCCAGCAACAATAATTCTATGTGTTTTGCTAAATGAATCATACTGCAAAGATACTTTCTTTTTGCGAAAGACCAACTATAACCCGACTTTTTGTTATGAACATTTTCTCAACAGGTTTATTGTAATATACACTATTCGATGACTTGAATTATCATTTGCATTAACTTTGGTTTAGCCCATCTTAGGCTGCGTCTCGACATTATAAAAAATAAATTATGGGATTTATTTTTGTAATGCTCTTGACTTGCACTAACTTTGCACTATAAAAAAGAGAAAAGAAAGATGGATTATGTACAAACGGAAATAGATGGAGTATGGGTTATCCAACCTAACGTTTTTAAAGATTCCAGGGGATACTTTATGGAATGTTTCAAACAAATGGAATTTGAAGAACATATCGGTAAAGTTAATTTTCTGCAAGATAATGAGTCCAAGTCTTCTTATGGAGTGCTTCGAGGCTTACATTATCAAAAGGGGGATTTCTCGCAAGCCAAATTGGTTAGGGTTATCTCCGGGCGAGTGATTGATGTGGCTGTCGATTTACGGAAATCATCTTCTACTTTTGGGAAATATGTCAGTGTGGAACTATCGGATGAAAATAAACGGCAGCTTTTTATTCCTCGTGGCTTTGCTCATGGCTTTTTGGTGCTTAGTGAAGAAGCTGTTTTTACGTATAAGGTTGATAATCTTTATGCTCCTCAGCACGAAGCATCTATTCGATATGATGATCCGACGATAGGGGTAGATTGGCCTATTGGATTGCAGGATGTGCAGTTATCGGATAAAGATTTGGATAAAGCTGTTACTTTTAAAGAAGCTGAAGTGTTCGAATAATCTGCAAAATATTATAAAAGATAATCCGATTATCGTGACAGATTTGAACAATCGTTGCGATGAAACGATTTTATCGGTCTTATATGGCACAAAAAAAGCATCCGATTGATATCGGATGCTTCATTGTTTTACCGATTAAATAAATAATCTGTACTTTTTCTTTTAATAACGACGGGTGTTGTAGTTATTACGAGGAGCATCTGTTTTAGGACGTGCCTCAGAAACAACAATCGCACGGCCTTTAATTTCTTGTCCGTTCAATTCTTCAATAGCTTTTTTGGCAGCTTCGTCATCTGTCATTTCAGCGAAACCGTAACCTTTAGAACGACCTGTTTGACGGTCTTTAATAACTCTTGCTGAAGAAACTTCTCCGTAGGCAGCAAACAACTCACTTAACTCGGAATCACTAATGTTATAGTTCAATCCGGCAATAAAAATGTTCATTTAAATAAAAATAAAAAATTAATAAAACTTGTGTTACAAGGAGCCTAACACTCGGAGAAAAGTGACTATCCACATTACTGCAAAGAGAAAATTCTCGTCTTATCAGATCTCTTAGAACAGACAAATATACTTAATATTAAATTAAGTGGTTCGTTTTTTCCGAAAATATTTGAAAAAACTTTCAAAATATGTCGTAAATCAACTATTTTCTGAGATTTATCCCTGTTTTGGGATAACTTTTGAGGTTTTCTAACCATATTATCTACACTTGTAAATCATTTTGCCTATCGGTTTGAATATTGAATAGATATTGATTATTGTGTTTCGCAATTGTTCGTTAAAATACTTATAGGGTGAATCTAATTACTGTCTGTTGTCTACAAGATTTCCTTATCGGGTATTGTTTACTTCTTTAACTTGATTTGGCAACTTTCTTATCTTGCCAAAGTGACATAAGTATGTGGCTTGCGACTCACGGCCGTGAGTCGCAAGTTTCATAAGGGAGAAAATTTATTTTCGTCCTTATGAAAATTTGAAAACATAAGGACGAAAATATTCTTAGGTCCTTATCTCGTTTTAGAACTGTGGTGTACTGAATTTGGTTGACAGTTAAACACTAGTAAACCTAAGGGAGTTGACAATTACAATCATGTATACCTAAAGTAGTTGTCAACTCTGCAAAGTTAATCCTATTTTTATTGACAAACAAGTATTGTTTGTTCTTTATAGTTTGTTTTGTTCAGCTGATGCTTTAAAGCATCAGCTGAACAAAGTGGGTTTGGATGTTCTCCCGGGAGCATTTGCATCGGTGTTTTCATTGCCAGAGCTTGGTGCGGTCGTGCCCAATTGTAGAGATATATGGATCTGGCGACACCTTCCAAGGCTTCATCAAATGTTTTATTCTCATAATCGAAGAGCCATCCGTTCTTAACGGTATTGTTCATCCTCTCGGCCAGTGCATTGTGCAAGGGGTCGCCCGTTTGCGTCATACTGATAGCGATTCCTCTTTCTTTGAGCTGTGACACATAACCTTTTGATGCATACTGCACACCTCGGTCGGAATGGTGGATAAGACCTGAAAGGTTGAATCCCTGACCTTTATAAAATCTGCACGCCATCATCAACGCTTTTGCCGGTCCTTCCGCTTCAAGAGTCCGAAAGAGGGCATATCCCACAATGATGCGGCTGAAGACATCCGTCAGCAGCGAAAGATAGGCAAATCCTTCTTTCGTGGATATATAAGTGATGTCACCCACCATCATGCGGCAAACACCACAGGCCACGTATTTAGGAGATGTGTTAAGCAAATCCGGATAGATCCGATATGGATGATCGGAGTTGGTCGTACGAGGTCTGTAACGTCTGCGGCGCAGCATCATCCCGTTGGCCCGAAGGACATCGATAAATTGGTCGCGTCCTATCGTGAACTTTTCTCCGAACCGAGACTTACACAGACTGTAAAGCTCGCGGCAACCGCTTCGGGGAAGCTCCTGACGCAGAAATTGACAGTAATACGTGATGCTGCTTATAAGTACATCTTGTTCGGCATTTGTTTCTTTGTGCTTGTAGTACCCTTGTCGGGAAATGTCAAGCAGTCCGCAAAGGGCGGATATGGTATAACTCATACCTTTACCCGCCTTTTGTGACAAGCAACCTACTACTTGACATCGGAGTTTTTTCGTACCTTGATGTGATACTTCTCTTCAGCCAGGTCAATCATGCAATCATAAACGTCACGGGCCATCTCTGCACGCTTCAGCTCAGATTCCAATTCCTTAATGCGCACTTTCAAAGAGGTGATGTCTTCTTCTGAAGAGACATCCTCTGTACCGGTTGTTACAGCTTTATCCTTCATATTTAATGGGAATGGTTTGTCTTCAAGCCCAAAGATACGAAGCCAATTCCGAATTGAACCTCTGGATATACCATTTTCTTTTTCAAGGGTATACTTACCCTTGCTTCCATGAAGGTAAGAGTTTAAAATCTCTAGACGAATCTGATCGTCAATCTTTTTATTATTTCTCATTTTTGAATAAGTTTGTGTCAACTTATTCAGTACATGTCAAACTTAAGAATACGTCTCAAATTTATTTTTATTCTTGTGTAACTGATTTATAATCATAAATATAATGGAATAGAAAACATAGTATAAAGTGATAGGGTAGGGCCTCCTTGTTTTTCTAATATTGTTTAAACGTATTTGTCCACATTGTAAAAAGACGTACCTTTGCACTTACAATATGTAGGTAAAAAGATGAAAAAACTAGTAATATTTGATTTAGACGGTACATTATTGAATACCATTGCCGACTTGGGTAACAGTACTAATTATGCATTAGAGAGATTGGGCTATCCCATTCATGATATTCCTTCTTATTGCTTCAGGGTGGGAAATGGGATTAACAAACTATTTGAAAGGGCATTGCCTGAAGGATCGCAGACAGAAGCAAATGTACTTAAAGTGCGTAAATTTTTCATGGAATATTACAATTTGCATTGCGCTGATGAGACTCGTCCTTATCCCGGTATTCCACCATTATTAGAAGCTTTGCAGGGACGTGGCATATCAATGGCTGTTGCATCTAACAAATATCAGGAAGCTTCTTCCATATTAATACGGCATTATTTTCCTAATATACCATTCGTGGCAGTATTTGGGCAGCGCGACGGTATTGAGCGTAAACCGAATCCTGCGGTTGTATTCGAAATCATGAAAATTGCCCGCGTCAATGCTAGTGATGTTTTGTATGTGGGCGATTCGGGCGTCGACATGGAAACAGCGCTCAATGCCGATGTAACAGCTTGTGGCGTGACATGGGGTTTCCGTCCCGAATCCGAATTACAAAAATTTCATCCTGCCTACGTGGTAGATAGCCCGGAGGCTATCCTTTCGCTTCTTGATAAAGAAAACGCTTGATACTGCGTTTGGGCGTTTTTTCAAATTCTTCAGGGTATACCTTTATTTTATTTATCTGGCTATAGTTGGGGAGGCCCTCATTTAATTGTATACGGTTTTCTTCCATTATTTTTTCAATGCCAGCATTGTCTAGTCCATGAGCAAAAGCATCTTCAAAATCGGGATAGATGAGTGCTACCAATTTAGAGTTTTGTTGTACAATAACACTTTCTGATATATAAGGAAGCGTATTGAGTCTGTCCTCAATTTCTTCGGGATAAATATTTTGTCCGTTCGAACTCAACAACATTGTCTTGGAACGCCCTTTTAAGTAAAGGTTTCCATCCGTATCTATTAATCCTAAGTCGCCTGTATGTAGCCATCCGTTTTCGTCTAGCACTTCTTTGGTAGCATCTTCTCTTTTGTAATACCCCAACATCACATTAGCTCCTCGGCACACCACTTCGCCCACCGTATTGTAAGGGTCGGGTGAAAGTATCTTCAGTTCCATTCTGTCAATGCATCGTCCACATGAATACTTGGCAAATGTATCCCACGGAGCATAGCTGATGAGCGGGGCGCATTCAGTCATACCATATCCTACGGTGTAAGGGAAATGAATACTGTGCAAGAAGCTTTCTACTTCTCGGTTGAATGGGGCTCCTCCTAAGATAAGCTCGCAGAAGCGTCCGCCGAAAGCATTGACAATCTTTTCACGTACGGCAGTTTTTATCTTGTCGTTGATAATAGGTACCTTGAGCAGTATTTTCATTTGTGGCGTTTGCAGATGCGGCAATATCGATTTCTTTATAATCTTTTCAATGATAAGCGGTACAGCGACAATGAAATGAGGTTTAATTTCTGCAAAAGCCTGGAATACTATTTTAGGGGTCGGCATTCGGGTGAGGAAATAAATGTGACATCCGTTGCATACTTCATATAGAAATTCGAAAGCCATACCATACATGTGCGCCATGGGTAGCATCGATACTACCACGTTGCCACTACTTAAAGGCAAGTGATCGAGTGCAAATTGAACATTCGACCAAATGGCTCTGAATGGTAACATCACACCTTTTGAATAGCTTGTTGTTCCTGAAGTATAGTTGATAAGAGCCAACTCTTCCGGACTGTCTTTATAATATGATATATGCTCTATTCTGAAGTTCTTGGGGTATTTCTTGCCGAAAAGTTCATTCAGGTGTTCACGGGCATAATCGAGTTTTTTATTTCTTGATACCAATATCGAAAAGTCATTGATGAGAATGATGCCTTCGAGCATCGGCATTACCGCTTCGTTGAGATTCTCCCACACGACGTCGCCAACAAATAGCATTTTCGCTTCCGAATGATTTACGATAGAATGAATATTGTCTGCCTTGAATTCATGGAGAATGGGCACAGCAATAGCTCCATAAGTTAGTACGCTTAGAAAGGCCACACCCCAATGCGATGAGTTTCGACCACAAATGGCTACCTTGTCACCTTTTTGCACTCCACTCTCTTCCAATATAATATGTATCTTCTCTATTTTGCGTGCGACGTCTTTATATTGTAATGTCGTGCCTTTATAATCTGTCAATGCATCTAAATCCCAATTCTTTTTGATGCTTTCTTCAAGTAATTTGTTAAAACTAATGATTGCCTCGTCCATATTGTTTCGCATTAATATTTCTGGCGACAAAGATAGTGCATACCTTGTTCAATACCAAAGTAATTATGTAAATTTAATTGTCTATCTAACTAATTTATTGGCCGAAATTCGTTGTTAGAATAAATAAATCAGGTGGTTACATGTTTCCAATGGCTATAGTTAATTATTGCGTTGCAAAATCAGTTTTTATTATCTACCATCGATATTCGGAGGAGTCCGGCAGCATGATCTGTTTCATTCTTCAGGAGTGTTTCAACGACCTTGAACCAGTTCAAATAGTTCTGTAGATATTTCGTAGCCACTCCCCAAAAGGTTGAAGCGATCCATTTTTTCAGCCTGTTATGGAGGGAATTTACATGTTGTATGTGAAACCTTTCAAGTTTTACCCGCTGTTTCAAGTCCCCCCTGAGCACAACATGTTTCAGCCGATTGTCATTTGCGTATCCCTTATAGCTTGTATGTCCATCTGAACACAGAACCACATCCTCCGGTAGGGGCGTATGCAGACTTTCCGTTATATCTTTCTTGGTAAGGCGTCCCTTTCCGCAGCATGTCATATTCAAATCGTTCTTCCGATCAGTAGTTACTATCACCTTGGTCTTGTTGTTAGATATGCCCGAACTATTGGAGTCGCTGCCCCTTTTACGGGCAGGACGTTCCAAATGCCGATTTCCTTTCTCTGATTCCTCGAAAAAAGTTTCATCGCTTTCCACTATACCCGAAAAAGAACTGCCTTCATCTTGTTTGAACGTACCCAAAATCTTGTGTCGCCAGTCAAAAGCCGTTTTCTTGTTGATTTTAAGCGAGGAGGAAATATTGTCCAAAGACTTCTGGTCAGACATCAGTTCCAAATAGCGACCTACCAATTCCTTTTTGTGAAGCCCTTCCTGCCAAGTTCCGGTATATTCGGTGAATGTGCGCCTACAATCTTTGCACTTGAAGCGTTGAGCACCTTTGTCCTTGCCAAAACGATAATAATGTTTGCCACCACAATGAGGACAACTACCTTGCTTGTTCAGTAACTGGAACAGACGAGGAGAAGGAGAAGCCGATACGATTTTTGACGATAAGGCGGAAACCAGAGACACACGTTCTCCTAAAGGAAGAGACAGCGCAGCGACTAATATTTCTTGATAGGTCATAACTTCTGAAGTTTTACGAGGACAAAAATACAAAAAATTAGGTATATCTACCATTTTACAACGCAATAATTAACTATAGCCGTTTCCAATTTGGTTGAAAAACAGGTCTGATGTGATGACTAGTGATTGTTTTGCGGTTATTTACTCTCCCTCTGGGATGTATAATATCCTCTTTTGTCTCTTCTTGCTTTGATAGTTGATACGTATTTGTGGAATAAATCTCAATTTTCTTATCTGTATGGTATGGCTTGCCAATACTAATATTTATATTTGCACTACATTATATAGATAACAATGAAAAATAAATCTGGTATGAAGGTATTAATCAAATGTTCTATGGCATGTTCTCATAGCAAAAGATATTTATTTCTATTCGTTATATGCAGCTTTTCTCTATTGTGGGCACAAGCACAAACTGCTCCATCGGTACAGATATCAAAAGCGGAGAAGGTAACATCTTCTCAATGGAAAAACAAGCGTATTGTTATACTGGGAGATTCAATGACTGATAAATGCCGTGTCGGGACCACTTGCGTGTGGTGGGAATATTTGTGCCGTTTGTTGAACTTTAGGCCAATGGTGTATGGTCAGAATGGAGACGATTGGATAGGAATTTACCAACAGGTGGTAAAGATGCATAGTGAACTTGGGAATAATATTGATGCTATTTTCATCTTTGCCGGTACGAATGATTATAATGAAAATACTCCGATAGGCTGTTTTTATGATGAAACGAAACAAGAGGTAAATCGGAACGGTCGTTTGGTGAACTGTTTATATAAAAGTCCGATCCTTGTCGATTCAACTTTTTGCGGACGTATTAATAAGGTGTTGTCGTACATAAAGAAAAATTATCCAGCCAAACAGGTTGTGCTGATGACGCCTATACACCGAGGTTTTGCTAAATTTAGCGAAGACAATGTACAGCCTGACGAAAATTACAGCAACGAGCGTGGGGTGTATATCGATGCTTATGTGAGAGTACTGAAACAGGCAAGTTCCAATTGGTCGGTGCCTATAATTGACTTGTTTTCTCTATCGGGGCTTTATCCTTTATACGATTCAAACATGATGTATTTTCACAATGCTGCCACAGATCGTTTACATCCTAATGCAAATGGCGATTATAGACTAGCCAAGACATTACAATATCAGTTATTGGCATTGCCTTGCTCATTCTAGACGCAGAGTAGAATCAAATCAATCTTTTATGTTATTTGTGCTAATATAACTCCGATATTATATCGTTTTAATAATATTTTCTATTGGTAGACGTGATTTAGCCGTCATTGTCGGTTGGTTAGAGTCGTCTTCTGCTCTGTATCCTAATGCTACTGCAAACAAAGGTTTGTAGCCATCCAAGTGCATTATGCGGTCATACCCCTCCTTTTGAATACCTTCCATCGGTGTCGAGTCAATTCCCATTGATGAGCAAGCGCCGAGAAAAAATCCTAGAGAAAGATAAACTTGGTGTTGTAACCATGATTTTATTTCGAATTCTGGCAATAGCTTTATATGCGTATTGTAATAAGTTACAGCAACTTCTGGTAAATATTGCTCTATTTGCTCTTCAAATTTGGCAATATTGTCTATTGCATAAAATATCACCAAATGACTTGCATCGTTCACTTTATGTTCATTAAAATATGAAACACTGGCAAGTTCGTTTTTTGTATTCTGATCTTCTATGAAAACAAACTTCCATGGTTGGCTATTTATAGAAGAGGGGCTTAGTCTTAAAACTTGTTTTAGCTCTTTAATCTTTTCATTTGGAATTCGTTTGCTCGAATTGTACTTTTTTGTTGTGTATCTGTTTTTTGCTATATCTAAGAAACTCATTGTAGTAAAATTTAAATTAAACGATCGTTTTATAATTGCAAACATAACTATAGTTTTTTATATCTGCAAGCCCTGCTGTTCTTTTAATATAAATGAATTTGTACACGATTTTATCATTGGCTGACATACGGTTAATTTTTTGCAAGGCAAAATAAGAAATAAAAGATGAGAGCGATGCCATAGACAAAACTAACATACGACAATTTTGCTGATCCCACAGGCTTTAAAGTGTTTGTGGTGCCGTATTAATAATACTTATGCTTAGTCTCCCTGTGAGCCATTTCCTTTTTTATCTGCGTCTTTTGTACGCAATTGTGTATTATCTTTGCGTTTGTTCTTGTTGGGAAGAGCCTTCATCTTGAAACGATTCCAGAAAAACAATTCGCGCCATTTATCAAAGTCTTTTTGTAGGATAATACCTACACCTTGCGTTGTGAGATTGGTTTTGGTGTAGTATCGGTCATTTGTTTCGTTGTATGTCTTCAACCTGATTGTACCCGTACGGTTTAGAAGGAGTTCGGCCACGAAGTCGCTAACAAAGTTAGAATTGGTCAAAGGATTGTCCCGATATCCGAAATTTCCGTTGACTATTAATCTATTGTTCAGTAGACGTCCCGATAACATTCCTTCTATATCCATCTCATTCCATCCATTTTGTCCGGTACTCAGGTTGGTACCGAAGTTCCAATTCTTAATGTTTATTTGAGATAAAATATTATTCAATTGCCCTGAAATTGTTGATGACAAGACAGATGACATCATATTGGAGTTTTGTGTAGTAGCATTTGATGATGTGTTTTCTTGAGTATAGAATTTACCGATACCAAGTAAATAAAGAATTTGGGTATTCATTTGTTCGTCTGTCGCTATATAATTCCTTACTAATGTCTGTATCTCGTCTTGTTCATTAGGCAATTCTAGATTAAAGTTGATAGTCGGGTGGGGCAGAAGTCCCGTCAGATACATCAAACAATTGACTCTGACATTTGTTTGCTTTACAATATTCGATGCCGAAGGAATTAAGTCTGTAAGCGAAGCCGAGTTCACGATATACGATGCTTGAACATTGAGAGTGGCATCGAGCGGTGCACCCGAAAAGGTTATTGTACTTCCAGATTTAATAGTGAAATCTTTGCGTATGACCTGTTGGAGACTGAATTTATAATCTCCTTCGTTGATCGTATAGGTTCCAAACATTCGGAATGCACCTTTATTATAAAATTCACAGCGGATATTTCCGCTTCCTCTCGCCGTAATATTATCTCCTGCCAATGGATCCATGATGATCTTTAATGTGGCATCGGGCGTTGCATTTACTTGTAGATTAAGATGAATGTCATTTGATATGTTGCCGAATGTATTATTTACCTCGGGAGTTGCAACATCAATGCTATCTGCATTTCTTCGTGGAGTTTTGTCAACGAAAGTAATGAACTGGTTATTAATAGCCGAAGAAGTATTTCGGTTTATATATACAAATGTGGAATTGCTATTTGTCTTGATGGCAGAAGTGATGTCAAGTCCTTTACCTACTCCTCCTTGCAAATTTACATTTCCTGTTGCATATATTTTTCCATAGAAAGGCAAGTATTCAGTCTCGTGCGTATTCATTACCAACATGTCTTTCAATCCTAAACGAATATGATAATCGAAATTTTTAAGATATTTGAATGTTATGAGCCCGTTAGCAACACCTTCGTGTCCCTCAGGGTCGTATATTTTAGAATCGTTCAAAGCGATACTTGTGGGGGTGATATGGACCGAATCTTTTAATTCGACGTAAGTATTAAGAAGTCCGATCTTTGCCTTAGCATCAGCCATAACACTACCATTGAGATTTAATTGACTGAATTTGCCGAAAAGACGCATCTTGCCGGTGGCACGTCCGCTGAAATCGTCAAAAATAGAAGCTATGTAGTGATGGATCATTTTTAGATTTGTATTTTGAGCCTCAATATTTAAATCCAGTCCGTCCTTTGGATGGAGTGGATAAAGATAGCCCGTGACGTGGGTCTTTGAAATATTCGGTTCGCTGAGGTGTGCATCCAAACTGATTCCTTGACGTTCGTCATCCCATGCTGCGATAATAGTGCCGTCGCCCAAAGGGCCGTTATTTAATGAAAAGTCACGTACCGATAGTAACCCATTGAGTTGAGGTTCTTGCATGGTATTGCACACATTTATTTTACCACTGATTTCGGCTTTGAAGTCTACATCTTCAAAATTGAGGATCTTAAATAAATAGGTAAGGTTGATGTCTTTCATTTCGACTTTTAGCGTATCGGTAGGAGTCTTTGAAGCTCTTCCGTCAACATGTATAAAGCGGTCGTTGTGGCTAAAAGAGAAGTTATTTACTTCAACTAAGTCTTTATCGAGCATTACTTTCGATGGATGTACTTGCCATGTCGTATCATTAATAATCACATCACTCGGCTTAATTTGGATAAAAGCTTTAAGATGATTCCGATTTGTCGATTTTAAGAAATGGGTCACAGAGAACAAATCTCCGCTATAGGTTTGTTCTGAGTTGTTACCCCAACTGAGCGTTGTGCTCAATGAGTCGTTGTGGGCGTAAGTATTGAATTTATAGCTCATTGCTCCATGCTTTCTCATTTGATTGAAACTGATCAAAGAGTGTAGCTTGTTGGAAGGATTTTCACAAAGCAAGTATCCTGATTGATATTCGCTGTTTTTGTATTTTATCTCCGGTAAGAATCCTTCTACGAAGATGCTGTTTGTGTTTTCGTTAATCGAGCCTGAAATACGTGAATATGAATTTATTTGGAGTGGTATATCAAATAAAGCCGGCAGAAAATCAGTATTGAAAATATCGAGATGAAACTTGTAGTTATCTTTAAAGCTCGATGATGTTGATGTTGGGACCAATGAAGGTAAATAGAGATTGATCATTCTTTTTATTCCCGAACTAAGATTGTTGTAATGAAAATGACCTTTTACTTGAGCATTCATAACCTCTGATTGAATCGTGAGATTCTTTTCTCCATTATTTATCGAAGAATTGATTAACATATTCTTCAAAAAATACTGTTTGGTGGGTGAAGAAAAAGAAAGACTGTCAATGCTGATATCACCTAGCATATTATCGAGAGATGCACCAGAAACATTTGCTTTTAGTCTGACAGAAAATTCGGCATTCTTGTATTTGTCTGTGAGGCTCAAATTGTTTGGTTTGAACTTACTTATTTGAGCATAGATGTTGATATTCGGTACTTTATTGGCAAAGTTTGCTTTTCCATTTAATAAAAGGCTTCCATTAGGGTCGTTAAGATTGATTTTACCGTCAAAGCCTCCGTTTTGATATAATCCATCTAAGGTAATGTTTTTATAATAATAGTTATTGTAACAGAAAGATGATATAACTCCTTTTGCTATTACAGAAGGAAAACGCTGTTTCGTATTGTAGACTGTGTTAATATTTAGGTTAAAGCTTGATTTTCCCCATTTTTTGTCGCCTGTTAATTTTGCAATATTCAGATTTGTGGCTACCAGACTACCCTTGCAAGAATAAGTAGTTTGTCTGTGCCCTAATTCGATATCTGTTTTAAGAGTCCCTTCCGATATCTTTAATAATCCTAGTATAGCAATTTGTGAAGTATAGCCCGATAGTCTTCCTCTGAAAGAAACATCTCCTAAATCTGAAAGAATGTTAGATACTTTACTCGGTTTATTCGAGAAATTCTTTACTATAAATTGAAGCCCTTCTTTATTGACAGATAGTTGTGGGAGATTCAAAGAGAAAAAGGCATTTTTCAATTCTGTTATTTTTCTTACTGATCCATTCAGTCGTATCTGCATTTTTCTGCCGGCATCAACTGTGATGTGCGAAATAGAAAGTTGGTTTACCGCACCTTGAGCTTTCAGAGAAAAGTTGATCTTGTCTTTGAAATCTTTTAGAGAAGGAACAAACATTGAAATGTCGTGCAGGGTAATATAAGATAGGGGCCGAGTAGCAATCTTGAATTTTACTTGGTTCGCAAAATGCTTGAAGGAACCAAGACTATCATAGGTTAGGATAATATCTTCAGTCTGGAGATGTGTATGGGGCAAACTTAATGCAAAATCACGGATGACCATACGGTGGGTGTTTGCTGCTGCTCTTAATGTCAGTTTATTGATGGAAAGTCCACTTTCGGCATCAAAGCCTAAACGTTTTATGCCAAAGTTTATAGAATCGTTGCGTAAACATTTGATGGATAACGTTGCTGAAATATTGTGCAACCGTACATGCGAGAGATTAAACTTTTGAGGGGTCTGTCTTTCAGAAAAAATATCATACGAGAAGAGACCTCGCCGCATGATAATGGAGTTAATCTTTAAATCGATATGAGAGGGCTTGTTGTCTTCCTTTTTAGATTTAAAAGTATCGACAATAAATTGATAATTGGGAATGGATTTGGGAGTTTGTTTGTTGAGGCGGACGTTGAAACCGAATAGCTGGATACTATGAACTCTAACAATTCCTTTAAATAAAGGGATAATTTCAAATTTGGCAGTAAAGCGTGTTGCATTAAACAATTCATGCTTGGAACGGTCGTTGACTTTGAAGTCATCTATGATAATACGGTTGAATATACCTATGTTGATCTGCCCGATGGAAACTTCTGTTTGAAGTTTTTCGGATAACTCATGTGCTACCGACATGGCTATAAATCGTTGAATAAAAGGGATATTCAACAAAATGAATGTGCCGATATATACTCCTAAAATGATACCGACTAGCCAATGAACAATCTTTTTTATCTTTTTGATGGTGCTATTGTTTTTGTTTTAGTCTACAAAAATATAAAAATTGTCGTTACGAATAGTACTTTTATTATTACTTTTGCATGGTTTTAATAATTTATTAGAGATGAGTGTAGTAATATTGGGTATAGAATCTTCTTGCGATGATACATCGGCTGCCGTTATTCGCGATGGATATTTGTTGTCTAATGTCGTGGCAAGTCAAGCTGTGCACGAAGCTTATGGGGGAGTCGTTCCGGAGTTGGCTTCGCGGGCGCATCAACAAAATATCGTACCGGTCATCCACGAAGCATTAAAACGTGCTAACGTGAAGAAAGAAGAATTGAGTGCTGTAGCATTCACGCGGGGACCCGGTTTGATGGGGTCCTTATTGGTAGGTGTCTCGTTTGCCAAAGGATTTGCTCGGTCTTTGGGTATTCCGTTAGTTGATGTCAATCATTTGTGTGGTCACGTAATGGCGCATTTTATACAAACGGAAGGTGAAGAATTTGATCCTCCTAAATATCCTTTCCTTTGTCTATTAGTATCGGGGGGTAATTCTCAAATTGTCCTTGTTAAGGCGTACAACCAAATGGAAATTTTGGGGCAGACTATTGATGATGCAGCAGGAGAAGCTCTTGATAAATGTTCTAAAGTAATGGGAATGGGGTATCCTGGAGGACCTATTATTGATAAATTGGCTAGACAAGGCAATCCCGATGCATATCATTTTAGCAAACCTCATATTGCCGATCTGAATTATAGTTTTAGTGGGCTTAAAACATCTTTTCTTTATTCTTTGCGCAAATGGATTCAAGACGATCCTGACTTTATAGAACATCATAAGACAGATATTGCAGCTTCTTTGGAACATACGGTCGTTGATATTTTGATGGATAAATTGCGCAAAGCTGTCAAACAAACAGGAGTCAAAGAAGTGGCTGTCGCCGGAGGCGTTTCGGCTAATAATGGATTGCGTAATGCTTTCAGGGAACATGCCGAAAAGTATGGTTGGAAAATCTTCATCCCAAAATTTAGTTATACTACCGACAATGCGGCAATGATAGCTATTACCGGTTATTACAAATTCTTGGATAAAGACTTTTGTTCGATAGATATGCCCGCTTATTCTAGAGTTTCTCTATAAGTGAGTTGCGATAATATCCATAATTTATAATAAGGAATAGGATATTTATATTATTCATAGATAATGTTTGCAGAAATAATTACTGTTGGCGACGAATTGCTGATAGGGCAAGTAGTTGATACCAATTCTGCTTGGATAGGCAGAGAGCTTAATAAATGTGGTATTGAGGTTGTTCGTATTGTCTCCGTCGGCGATGCGGAAATAGAAATTATTGAAGCGCTCGATGAAGCAATTAAAAAGGTTGATATCGTATTTATTACGGGTGGATTAGGTCCTACGAAAGATGATATCACTAAGAGTACATTGTGCAAGTATTTTGGTACTGAACTAGTCTTCAGTCAGCAAGTTTTTGACAATATAAAAACCGTCTTAGGAGGTAAACCGTCGATGAATGCGTTGAATCGCTCTCAGGCGATGGTGCCCAAAAATTGCACAATAATTAATAATAGGGTAGGAACTGCGTCTATCAGTTGGTTTGATGTCGATGGAAAGGTCGTTATTTCAATGCCGGGAGTTCCAGAAGAAATGAAAGCCGTAATGTTGGACGAAATTATTCCTCGTTTGATGGCCAAGTATCATACTGGTTCTATCCTTCATCATACATTTGTAGTTCAAAATTATGCTGAATCAGATTTAGCTGAAAAATTGAAATTTTGGGAAAATGAATTGCCTGCAAATATAAAACTTGCTTATTTACCCAAGCCTGGTATTATTCGTTTGCGATTGACGGCACGTGGAGAAGATAAAACTGCATTGGAAATAAGCCTTGACAGCCAAGAAAGAAAATTGAGGAGCATCTTGGGAAACGATATATTGGTTGAAGGAGATATTGCGCCAGAAATTGTTGTAGGTAATCAACTTGTTGAGCAGTGCAAGTCTGTTGCAACTGCCGAAAGTTGTACAGGTGGAAGTATTGCTGCGCGACTGACCTCTATTACAGGAAGTTCTCGTTATGTGAAAGGTGGAATTGTGGCTTACTCTGTAGATGTGAAGGAAAGTTTGCTAGGAGTCCCTGCTGATATTGTCAATAAATATGGTGTTGTTAGTAAAGAAACGGTCACTGCTATGGTAGAAGGCGTTATGCATGTACTTCATGCGGATTGTGCTGTAGCAACGACAGGGGTGGCGGGACCTGAAGGAGGAACAGAACAAAATCCGGTTGGTAATATCTGGATTGCTGCAGCGGTAGGTAACCGTGTCGTAGCAAAGTTACAAAAAATGGATCGTGGAAGATCTATGAATATCGAAAGGGCCGTAAACAATGCTCTTTTAATGCTTCATGAACTTTTAAAAGATGAAAAGTGAGTATGCTCCAATGAAAATAAGTTTTATGTATGGATAAAAAAGGTCCATATGGATGATTTTTTTAATTCAATTACTTGGTAGTTAAATAAAAAAGGAGTAACTTTGCATCCGATTTTTAAGCATACAATGAAATAATAATAAAATATAAGATAGAAAATGTCGAAGATTTGTCAAATTACCGGGAAAAAGGCCTTAAGAGGTAATAATGTCGCTCACTCAAAACATAGAACTAAAAGAAGTTTTGATGTAAACTTGTTCACGAAGAAGTTCTATTATGTGGAGCAAGATTGTTGGATTAGCTTGAATATCAGTGCTGCTGGTCTGAAAGTAATCAACAAAAAGGGACTTGATGCAGCTCTGTGTGATGCTGTGACAAAAGGGTATTGTGAATGGGATTCAATTAAAGTAATTGGTTAAAAGTAAGGAGATTTTATTATGCCAAAAAAAGCTAAAGGTAATAGAGTACAGGTAATATTAGAGTGTACGGAGATGAAAGATAGTGGTATGCCGGGAACATCTCGTTATATTACTACTAAGAACAGAAAAAATACAACCGAAAGATTAGAATTGAAGAAATACAATCCTATCTTGAGAAAAATGACAGTTCATAAAGAAATTAAATAAAACAAATAAACCATGGCAAAGAAAACAGTCGCAAGTTTGCATGAAGGCTCTAAAGAAGGACGTACTTACACTAAGGTTATTAAAATGGTGAAATCTCCTAAAACAGGTGCCTATGTTTTTGATGAAGAAATGGTTCCTAACGAAAAAGTTCAGGATTTCTTCAAAAAATAGCATCTTGTAAAATATTATAAGAAATATAGAGAGGCATTCTAATTTAATGGATGCCTCTTTTTTGGTATGCTCGGCATACACATTAGCTAACGGGTGCAAGTCCCGAAGCTGCCTTAGTAGTGGGAAGTGTCCAGCCAAAGACAAGGGTGTCCATCGCGAGTTGGAATCTGAAAGAAGCCGGCGGCAAACATCTGCTCTGACTAACAGCAATCGAGTAGGAGGAAAACGAAGTAGAAGTTTTCCTCCTACTTTCGTTCTCCGACCTCTCACACCACCGTACGTGCGGTTCCGCATACGGCGGTTTCACAATCTATATGCAACCGCTGATAGTAATGGTAAAGACTAGGATAGCCACTGCGCCTAAGATTCTCCGTAGAGATTGCCCTGGAGAGTATAGGACTGTCGGCTATATGCCAGTAACCTCTCCTCGTATTTGACCATTGCCAAGATTGCCACTTTGAAATACCACATCTCTGTAGATTCTCAAAGCGAGTTGTTATCTTTTTCCAACACTTCCATATACACATACGTAAGCGTCGCCGAAACCATTCATCTGCTTTCTGAATACGACTTTTCATATCTGCATACTTAAAATATTCCATCCAACCACGGATAGTCTGATGAAGAATGAGTTTACGTTGTTTGTAACCCATTCCATTACTACGTCCCGTCAACGTCTTCAATTTACGTTTGAACTTGGAATAAGCTTTAGCATGTAAGCTCAATCGGCACTTACCTTGATAGACATAGAAGCTGTAACCCAAGTATTTCACACCTAGGATATAACCCACTTCCGTTTTATCTCGATTCACTTTTAGATAGAGCTTCTTCTCAACGAACTTAGTGATGCTTTCGCTCACCCGCTGAGCAGCACGCTTACTTTTACAGAGTATCAAACTATCATCGGCGTAACGAACAAAGCGATGTCCTCTTCTTTCCAACTCCTTATCAAGTTCATTAAGCATTATATTGCTCAAAAGAGGACTCAGAGGTCCACCCTGTGGTGTTCCCTCTTCACTTGGCTCATACGTCCCGCCTATCATTACCCCACTCTTCAGATATTTCTGTATCAGAGAGATGACACGTCCGTCCTTTATCGTCACGGAAAGTATTTCCAATAAACGGCTATGATGAACCGTATCGAAGAAACGTTCCAGGTTAAGAACATATTCTTTCTATCTTATACCTGTTTGATTTACTCCGAGTGTTCCGAATAGCTATCGGATTTTGTTTTGTCATGCAAACTAATCCACACTCACAAGCCTTAATATCAAATTTCTGTACGTCAGGTCAGATATTTGCCGCAGACTTCCTTCAGATTCCAACTCACGAGGGACACCCTTGTCTTGGGCTGGACACTTCCCGCTATTAGGGCGCGTTAGGGACTTACACCCATTAGAATAGGCACATGCTGGGCGAACATAAAAAGGCAGCTACTTGTTATCGTAACTGCTTTATTTTAATTTGTCGGGGTAGCCAGAAATTGTAAACTGTTTAATTTATTGATTATTTGGCATTTAACTTTTTGATAAAATGCGTAATAATTGATAATTGATAAATGGAATGATAATTATCACTGCATATTTTGCAGCTTTATTTATGTATTGATTCAATCTTTTCTTTTAATCTTCCTATTTCTTCTGCTTGCTTTAGAATTATCTCATCTTTACGAGCAAGCATATCCATTAACGCCGATTCGTTTGGAAAGCGTGGAATGTCGATAAAATCGGCTAATTGAAGTCCTGTTACCTCACACAATTTTTCAATGAACCCGAATTTAACATCATTGGTAGCCAACTTTGCATACATCGTCTGATGCGTGATGTTCAGTTTCTTAGCCAGCTGACCAGGAAAGAAACCTGCATCTAATAATTTTTTCTTTAATTGTTCTCCAGTCATAAGCCTTTATATATTAATTGTTTATAATTAAATAATAAATATTTACTCACAATATGCAGTATTTTACTTGCATATTAAAAATATAATGTTTTACTTTGTGCAATGCAGTATAAAAGCTGCATTGTGATTATTGTATATTTCATAATGTAGCTATTACAATAGTGCACGATGCAATGTCTGGCTTGCACGATGCAAATATAGTGATAACTAATTGTATTTTATAAATTAATTTCAAAACAATGAAAAAACAGACTTTTTCTAACTATGTTTCTTCGCTTTCAACTGTTAAGACGACAGAGAAACATGAAGTAATGAAGAAAATTGCTGCAGAATGTGGCGTAAGTGAAATAACAGTGTTCAGGTGGGCTACCGGAAGAACTATCCCTCCGATGCTTTATCAACAAAAGATCTCTGAACTGACTAATATTCCTGTTGATGATTTATTTTATGTAGGAGTTTAATCTAATTAATATGAAATTCTATCAAATGTCTTCAGGTGAAATAGTTGTAAAACAGTGTAATACTGATATTTTCACTTTAACCGAAAAGAACAGAGATTTTATCGTCCCAATAAAAACATTGCTTTTGTCTGACTACGCTTTAGTATGTAGAGGATGGCAATATATGAATTTGGAGAGTCGTCGCGCTAATTCAAATTATTACGATTTTCTGAATGTTCGTCAGTTTTTTAAATGCAACTTTAATTAATACGATAATGTATTTGATATTGATGCATCCTGTAAACTTTCACTTCGAATATATTAATAGCCTCCTGAGGGATATATATAAATGCGAGAATGTTATATTTAATCCAAAGTTTACACTCAACTTACTGATTCTGAAATTACAATCACTAAATATGGTTATAATCCGGAAAATGAATTCTGATTAGACAATATTATTATTGTGTAAGTTAATACATTCAATAATCGACAAAGAGTCATTCTTTGCAAAACGGGCTGCAAAAATATTGCTCAATTGGTAGCCCATTGCTATGAGCACAACCTTTTATAAAAACTAAAAACTAAAAACGAGTCGCATCGTATAACTAATATTAAACATTATGACAATAGAATCAAAAGACGGCGTATACGTCTTAAAATTCGGGAAAAGGACAGGAGATAATCTTAATATCTTTGTGAATTTTAAAGGATATGAATTTGCCGACATCATCGAAAGGCTTGGCTATGTAAAAGTCCTTCGCGTAATGGCAGTCGAAAAGCCTAATTATGGCTTGCATATCCAATTCTTCATGCCAAATATGTATGAACAGTTTATCGAAGATTTACCTAATTGTCTGTACGAGTATGAATGCCAAAGAAAAGTGGGATAAGCTGCATATTCAGGCGCAAGTTACCTCTAAAGAGATAAACAGCTACCTGGCTTCTGGTTTGCCTTCAATCGCAGCAAATAAGCTATCGAAGTTCGAAAAGGAATACAATAAATTAATTGAAGCTATTAACGGTTTCGATAAATTGATAGACAAGCCTATTAAGGCCGTAAAAGTCGAAATTCCGTTCGATAGCAAAGAGTTTGAAAAAGACTGGCAGTATTGGAAAGAATACCTATTAGAAAGTTATTCGATCGTTTATCAATCGAGGCGTGAACAAAAAGCGCTTGATTATCTATGCGAGATCAGTAATAAAGATGCTTCAATTGCATCAAAATATCTAAACTATGCCATGGCTAACGGCTATCGGAACTTCTTTAAAGTTTCAGAAAAAGCAAAAAGCCAGCCGGCTCAAAACAATACTAATAGAGATGGGGACTTTTAAAAATCTATACTCTTCCATAAGAAGGAGTGAGGAAATCATTAATAGGGAGCGCCAAACATGGAAATGCCCTGGACTGAAAGCGGATGACTTTCTTAAGTTGCTAAAACATTTCGGATCACTTCATGTGAATGAAAAATGTGCGGATACCGATTTTATTATTGACAAAAATAATCAGGATACTATCCAGCAACTTTACTTTTACCTTATTGGTGATAAGAAAAATTGTCGGCTCGAGTTATATAGAGGAATCTATATGATGGGGACATTCGGATGTGGAAAGACCTTACTATTGAAATCTTTTCTTGATGTTCAGGATTATGTTACCCGGCATATAACGACGATGGTACACAGTAAGATGCTTTCTGACATTATCTATAGTAGAGGAGTAATAGATTTATCGACAAAGCCTCTTTTTATTGACGACGTAGGCCGTGAGAATATTGAGGATATCGACTTCGGGAAAAAGATAAAACCTTTCACCGATCTCATCGCACTCCGGTACGAAAAAGGGGCATTGACTTTTGCAACTTCAAACTTTATGATCGAATCATTAGCCGGAGACGTCAAAAATAGAGGATACGGAACATATATAACGTCCAGAATGGAAGAGATGTTCAACGTTATCAAGTTACCAGGGGCCAACCGTCGCAAAAAATCAGAATATGAAGCAAAATGATCGTAACATATCGGGTATAAAAAGTCAGAAGCCTATCGGCAAAATCGAGGCTATACGCAATTGGATTAATGTCAATTACACGGTCAAGATTAATATGTTCGATACAAGCCGTTCATGGATAGAATCAAAGGAGCGAGAATACGATCACCCTGTTACTATATCAGATATCCATCTCCACATGATAGACGACTCCATTCAATGCAGCGCTTCGCTGTTGCGTGAGATCGTAACGAATCCTAATCAGATGGAAAGCTGCAATCCCATCCTCGACTATCTGCAGTCGTTAGAAGGTAAGTATAGCGGTATAAGCATGATTGATCTTTTTTGTCGGCATATAAAAGCGCACGATTTTGGAGATAAAAGTGAGAATTATTATTCGATCCGCCTTAATTACATCATACGTAAATGGATGGTAGCTACGGTCGCCCAGATATATGCCAAACATGTCAATGACGTTGCTATCGGATTTGTTAACGCAAAGGGTGGAATCGGAAAGTCTACACTTATAAAGTCGCTCGTTCCGGCATCGCTTATGGACTATTATATTATCTCAGACAAAGACGATAGAATCTTTAATATGAGCGATTCTTTCTGTACGAAGTTCATTATCAACTTCGACGAATTTGTAGGGATCACAAAGTCGACAGCCGAGACTTTCAAAAAGAATATGTCGGTGCTTACAATGAATAAGAAGCGTCAGAATGAATCTTTTTCTGTTACGGTACCACGCATCGCTTCATGCGCTTTCACTTCCAATAAGACACAGGAGATGGGGGGCTTTTTGCCGAATAGTGATAGTGGGTTGCTCAGACGTATAGCAACTATAGAAATTGACGATATTATTATTTCGTATAGTCAGGAGGTAGACATCAATCAGATGTGGGCAGAAGCCTTATTGCTATACCAAAAAAGTGACTTCGACTACATTTGGAACACGAACGATTTTGATGCACTTGTTGCATATAATCAACGCTATGTTATCGAGACATGTGCAGTTAAAGTGATTAAAGAAAATTACACCTTGCCGGTGTGTGTAGAAGAAGAGACATTCAAGATGCCTTCACAGATATTAAGAGATTTGAGGTTAGCACATCGAGTGCATAGTTATGATCGTATAGACGAACAGTCGATAGGTCAAGCTCTCAAGTTGCTCGGATTCGAAAAAACAGCAAAGCGTATAGATAATCACGGCACGCGCTATGGGTATCTTGTCAAACAGCTATATTAGCGCATACGCTATGTATTTATACGTATTATTTATATGTATATAGAATAATAAATATAAAAATACACGCAAGATGAAAAATATTAAAACAGGCTTACGACGGTTACAACAGATTGTCTTTGTTTTTGTTAAACCGCTTATAACTAGTAGTGTATGCGTTGTGCGTTGTTGTATGTGTTTTCTGATTAAATGTGCTTTTAAAGCTTACAACATCTTACAACATCATACAATATCCTGCAACAAATATGAGGCTATAGCGACTTTTAATAAGTTATTATGCTGATAATCTAATTATTATAATGTTGTTGTATGTTGTAGCTACGTTTTCATTTATTTTTAATTGTTTTTTGATATGGATAATAATAAACCATTTATACACATTGATTTACCTGCGTTAGACATTGATTTCTTATATCACGAATTCGATGCGCAGGAGGACGGCTTAATGCTGAAGACCACTACAGATGTGGGCAAATATATTAATAGTATGATCACTGTATCTGCTCAACCGCCGGCTCCTCCCATTACTGATCATAGTGTTATTATATATTTGCCCGTAAATTGCTGGAATCATCACATCTTAAATGGAAATTTTATAACGGTAATCTCTTGGAAGAAGAAGATGATTGAACAGTATTTAATGAGTGAGTTTAAAATTAGAGTTAAAGAATTCTTTTTAATTGGGTACGAAAAGGGTTTCACGCAAGATAAGATTATCAAGGCTTTTCTTTCTTTTTACGCCGTTAAGAATAATCAAGTGAACTATGATAGTATCAAGAAGATTGACTATCGAAACCGACAAAAGATAACCGACGAGGTGAAAAGGGGTATTCAGTTAGAATTAAATTGGTAGACAGAACGATGACAGTGTATGTATGCATACCGATCAACGGCCGCAAGAGCGGAACGTTGGCCGAAAAGAAAATGGAAGCTAGACGGCAGGCGGATATAATCAAAAGACAATTGGAGTATCAAGGTCATACGGTCATTACGCCTTTCGATGTTGTTCCTATAGATTCGCAACTTTCGGATGCCCAAACGCTTGGTCTTTGTATCACCGCTTTGTGTAGTTGTGAGGCAATCTACAAAGGCCCCGGATGGCGCACATCCAAGAGCTGTCAGGTAGAAAGCATCACTGCACAGGTATATAATATAATGGTGGTGGGGGATGAGTTATAAAACGGCTGCTCTTGCAGAGATGCTTGTCCAAGTAAGCTATTTATTGCCAAAACGTTTTGCAATAGAATTTAGCAGCCGGTTGATTCGTATCAATAAGTTTCTCCGGAAATGGATGGAATGATAAGATTTTTGAAAGAACTGAAAACGTATCGCTGAAAAAGTCGCATCAAACGATTCTTCACGATAAAAATATTTTTAACCGAATATGCGAGAATGCTCACATAAACAGTTAAACTTTAATATATAATAATTTAATAAACAAACAAATGGAAAAGTTAAATCAAAAACAAAAGATTGCGTCGCTCATTAAAGCAGAAGTCGCATTATCTAAAGATGTAAGAATTGTAGACGCCCCGGGTGAATTCTGTGTAAGCCTATACGATAAGGCCGATGATTCTTATTTTGAAGATCTTCGCTCTAGCAGTATTGAATTGACAGACGTATGCGAGTCTGATAAACCTTACTACAGTCAGAAAGGTAATATCCTTATTTCGGGACTAGCCATTGATGAAGTGAAGAGGTATGAAGGCAAAGATGTCATTTTGCGTTTCACCAGATCAGACGGTGGTAGCATCATAGTAGGCAACAACGAGTTTCCGGTACGCTTGCTCATAGAGCAGTCGGGTAGACCGGTGACTACGAAGCTAACTTTTGATCACAAGCACCCGGAACATTCCAAGGAGTTGATCTAATTAGCGTCCTTTAATCGTTTCGTAGCTCATATTACTTTTGTACAATCAAAAGAAAGTAATATGAGCTTTTCTTATTTAATATATTTGATTCTCTGGAGACATTGGTTGGTTACTCCTGCCTATATGCCGCAGATGCTCAATACTATTCAAAGCTATATGCAGCTTGCCACAAGCCTACAGGCATTACAACCATTGGGGCGGCAGCTTGGCATTTGATTGAAAAAGTAAATTGTTTAATGTTTAAAATATATAGGAGATATTATTATGGCAGATACAGTAGTAGGTTATAGTTTCGTATCTATTCCCAAAAAAGCGGGCAACTCCGGTCGCCCCACAGGTAAAAAACAGTATATCGTTCTCATTCGCTTGGCGGATCTGAAAACGTTCACCAAAGACGTCAAGAATGTACGCCTCACAGCGCTTACACTTGCAGGCGCTGTAAAGCCGGTTGGCGTTTATGCTACCGGATCGACCATCAAAGGTGGTGAAACAGTAGAGGGCGATCTCGACACAAGAGGTTACATTCACAACCTTACTTTCGAACATCCCGGCGACGAAATCGAAGTACAAGAATTCAAAGAAGCCAATATCAACGAACCGATGATTGCGTTGGTAGGCGATTGCGTTGGCGACGACTTCGATGTATATGGTACACCAGAAGCACCGCTCAACATGAGTAAGGCTGACGGCGAAGACTCGAAAGACAAGAAGAATACCAGCTTCGAGTTCAAAACCACATACCGCACTGCTCCAGTCGGAAAGATTGCTAAGAATCTGATACCGGCTACAGACAACGATACGGTCAATGCAGCACTTGGATTGCCCGTAACGGCTAGCTCTCAGAAAGGATCTTAATCTTTTCTTTATCGTATTAATTTAATGTTTAATGTTTAAAATATAGGAGATATTATTATGGCAGATACAGGTTATAGTTTCGTATCTATTCCCAAAAAAGCGGGCAACTCCGGTCGCCCCACAGGTAAAAAACAGTATATCGTTCTCATTCGCTTGGCGGATCTGAAAACGTTCACCAAAGACGTCAAGAATGTACGCCTCACAGCGCTTACACTTGCAGACGCCGTAAAACCGGTTGGCGTTTATGCTACCGGATCGACCATCAAAGGTGGTGAAACAGTAGAGGGCGATCTCGACACAAGAGGTTACATTCACAACCTTACTTTCGAACATCCCGGTGACGAAATCGAAGTACAAGAATTCAAAGAAGCCAATATCAACGAACCGATGATTGCGTTGGTAGGCGATTGCGTTGGCGACGACTTCGATGTATATGGCACACCAGAAGCACCGCTCAACATGAGTAAGGCTGACGGCGAAGACTCGAAAGACAAGAAGAATACCAGCTTCGAGTTCAAAACCACATACCGCACTGCTCCAGTCGGAAAGATTGCCAAAACGTTGATACCCGTTACAGACAATGCTGCGGTCAATACCGCACTAGGATTGCCGGCACCGGCTACTCAAGCGGGAGCGTAGTCTTTCTTTATATATAGTAGTTTGGCAAGAGGTGATGCAATAGCATTACCTCTTTTTTCGTCCTTTTACCTGTCAATGCAAATAGATAACTTTGTATCGATAAATAGGAATAAGCTAATTAATAGAAAGAAAAAAAAGACATGGTAGAAACTACATTTACCATCGTCATCCTGCATTAGGATCACGATCTAAGGCACGAGGCGCTGGAGTATTTGCTTCGATCGCTTTCCCTGTCCAAGTATCTACGAATGCAGACAGGAAAAAGAAGCAAAATCTACACAAAAGCAACAGGCTGCCGCTAAAAGCGAAAAAGGGTAATGCGATTCTTCTCAGTCTCGAAAAGACGAAGAGATTCAAGGTTGCTATTGATGTATTTTTTATAATAATTAAGCACTGATAATAAAATAGATACATTACTTATATAAAATGTTACTTTATTAATATTGAGAGAGAATACTACTATGCGAAGTAGTAGCTTTGTTGGACAAGTATTAGTTAGTATCGATAAGGTTTGAATAGAGAACTCAGCTCCTGCCTGCACGTGATGTGTAGACAGGAGCATTTTTTTAAGAAGTATACGTGTGCTATCCCATATCTTCGTCGCTAGGCGGTTGTTCGCCACCCGGATTGTTTGTATTCGTCGGGTTGTCCGTTGCCTTCCCGTCGTCTTTCTTCAGTTCTGTCAGTCGCATGAACGAGAGCGTATTCATCACCTCTTTCAATCTATTGCTGGGGGCAAATCTCAATCGTGTCTTGCAGATGTCGGCCGAAGCCAATTCTTTTTTGTCCACGCATCCTTTGCTACTCACGCTAATGTACATCTTGCCCAAGTCTCCCAATTCAACGATGCGCCCATTGCGCAGGTGCATGGCTACGGCCTCCATCAGGTTGTCTAGCACGTTGCCCACATCGCCACGACTCAACGACGATTGCCCGGCAATGTTGTCTTTCAGCGTATCTATCGTTACACGCCCCGAGTGCCTCACTTGTGCATAGTACTTTTTAGTCTTGCGATTTTGTGGGTTGGCTTTCTGCACCGCCACATAGAACACCTTGTTCTCTACAATCGGCATCGCATAAGCTACTCTGTTGCGTGCCGTTTTTTTTGTTTCTGTTTTCATATTCGTTTTACTATTTATTGATTCGATGTAAATATAGCCCGCAACGATAGCCGAAAGATGCTTATGGTTGTATTCTCTCGCTTTAAGTAGCCTATTATGGGCTTTTGTGTCGTATATATATTCGTTATCTTTGCATTTATATTAATCAACTATTTTTGTCATGGAAAACTTATTACTACACTATCCCCCGGTCAAGGTATATACCAAGCAAGAGCTTGCTTGCATGTACATGCCTCATATTTCGCCTCGCTCGGCCGTCAAGACACTCGTGTCGTGGATCAGGCACAACGACGAACTGTGCATGCGCCTGCGTGCGTTGCACTACAACAAGTTCAGACATACGTTTTATGCCCACGAGGTGGCGCTCATCTTCACTTACTTGGGGCCACCGTGATGACACACCATCCATAGCGCAGCTTGCATTGCTCCACTGCCGTGTGGCATGCAAGCTGCTTACTGAATTTTTTTTTAAAACAGAAATTCTCCTGCTAGGGGAGTGGTGATTCCCCTTTTGGGGGGCGATATAAATTTAGTGATATGTCAATAACGACGAACATTTTTTTGTTATTTGTTTGATTCATATAAAAATAACTGTCTTTATATGAACCAAAACTTTTGTTGAACGATATTCAAGTTGTTCATTTTTATTTCAAAATCTATTTCATCATTTAATTTCATTTTGTATTTTTGTGGACTAACTAACTAATTTTTATTATGAAAAAAGTTTTATTTGTATTGTCGCTGATGTTCGGTATAATATGCAATGTTTCCGCACAGGTAAAAGATGTTTGTAAATATGATAGCTTAAGTGATGAAATAAAAGAAGATAGTCTTGATAAATATATTGGACAATCTATATATACATCTAAAGATAATGATAATCTGGGCTTTTTGAGATTTTATAAAAATCTGAAAGGAGAAACATATTATGCAAAATTTAAGGGAGATCCTTTTTCACTTCTTGGCATTGATTATAAAATATTTGATTGTTTAACAAACAGGATGTTTAAAATAAAAGATTCAGGTAAAACAGTATCTGGTAAAAAATATATTCAATTGGTTGATGATAATAATGAAACGATATATTATATTTTTGATCAAAATATCCGTAATCTTCATATACCTTTTCTTTTATATGGTTATTATATTAAAATGAAGAACATGTTACAGGGATATAAATGCTATGTGTCATATAATAACTACAGGACATGCGATTCTATTTTTATTGATAGAGGTTATTTGGGTCCTGAAGTAAGAGTAAAATACAGCACCGGAGAAATAGAATACGCATCTCCTTATATTATTAGAAATTGTATTTACCAAAAAAAACATGATGATTTACAAAGGAAAATATTAGAAGATCAGATAAAAGAGGCAGATGAGCGAATTTTAAATGTAAAAAAATATGGTTTGGTAAGAGTAGGAATGAGAAGGGCTATTGTCTTAAAAGTTTGTGGATATCCTGACAAAATAAATACGACAACGACGAGATATGGCAAATCTGAACAATTCATATATATAGATAGACAATATATATATATTGATAACGGAAGAGTTTCTGCCATTCAAAACTATCAATAAATAATTTTCAAAAAAACAGTATCTTTTTCTGTTTGGCGGTTCAGAGTCTTATTCTGATGGCTTTTTAACGTCCAAATATCAATTGTTATTCCATACTGATTGAGCGCGGTTACAACTCTTTTTTCTTTGAATAGAGAACCTTTTTTTTCATGCTCCATGCCCAATGATATAACGGCTGTCTTTCTTTACATTTTTGCTCCTCGGAGAAAATCTGTTATATTTTAGCGAAGGGGAATGACGGCCGTCTTTTTCGATCTATATGTTAAAACATCATAGCAAAATGAAAAAGAACCCTATCGGTTCGCTGCTTGCATCAGCACCATTTGGTACAAATGATGTCGGCGACGAATGATTCCATCCGCTTGTATTCGCTTAGAAGTGAATGCTTACTCTTACTTCTGCTAGCCTAGTTCGGACAATGTCCAAGAGTTGTACCATATACTATCTGTCGTCTTTGTGTTCGTCACCCTGTTTATCCCGGTTGTAGTATTCGTTTCTGCTTTCTATCTTTACAAGGAGAATCAGTTAAAAGAAGAGGAAAGAATCGGAATAAACATTTTTAATTTAAAAAAAAATCATGAAAAGTTTAAATGAAAACGGCATGACAAAGGCCACGAAAAACAACAATCTTGTATCTCTTAGAGACAAATTTGGAAAGAACTATGCTTTACTGGGTAGCTGCCTGAAACAACTTTGCAGTGTGCTCGATACTAACGAGCCTTATCCACTCTCTAGCCAAAAAATCCTGCACATATATCGGCATGATGAGTTAAGTTTACACGGCGATACTAGGCGAGTACATTATACATTTGCAGACTATACTGGCTGCGAAAGCCAAAGTGTAGATTCACTCAAAGAATTGGTGCGCACTTCGTGCAAGTTGATAATGGACTATATGAAAGAGACCGATAAGGGCCAATGTGAGCCCGGCAACAATGTAGACTGCAACGGATGGAACATAGAGATGATCTCGGCTGTGTTCAATGCACGGATCTATGCTATCAAATTCCATCTATACCTGTTTGATTTCAATCGTCCTCAGAATGAGTTGGAATACGAACTCTCGCTCGAAGACGTCAACGAAATATTGGCGGATATGAAAGAAAGCTCAAAATAGTAAGATTGATTGTTGACCATGAGTTGTTTTCTGATAATAGCACATTCGATGAGGATACTCTTTTGGCCATCAGAGTGCTTCTTTTTTTTGAAGATTGATCTTCACTTATAGACTACAATTCCGCCGTTTCCAAAGGGATATGGCGGTTTTTTTAGTCAAACAATTGAATAGGAAGATACATACGTCTAGTTTCTTTCAAACAATCTTCGTTCGATTGATTATTAAATCCTATCGTCGAATAGAATTTGTTTGTCTGTGGATTATTCAACGAATCGACAGTGATAAACTGGCAACCGGAAGTTCTGTATTTCTTGAATGTCGCTATTACGAATTGCAAGACATACGTGCCTATTTTCTTATTTTGAACTTTTCTTTGGACAGCAAGGTGCCCAATATTTATAGACGGAAAAGAGGTTTGTCTTTTAAAAGTATTAATGTACTCGTCACTAATTTTGATACAAGCTTCTTCGATAAAGTCTTCTTTATCATTACTACTTATAATGATGGAATCATTCTGTAAAGTAAATATCGACAATAGCTCGTTAGAGGTGACGCGCTTGACACAAAAGGCCGAAAAGTAGTGATGTTTGACGGTTAGATATAATTCATTATGAAAAAAATCATCCAAACTATTTATTCCACAATCGAATCTTTCTATTTGTTCTTTGTCTTCTTCAGATAAAGGTTGTATGCTAATATCCGAGGATAGGATTTTTTCCATCGTTTTTCTCCAATATACTTCTTTCTATTTCATCCATGTCTTTCTTCATCCGATCGATTTTTTTTCTTTCGGATGCAGTAAAGTCTTTGGTGATGCACTTTATTACCGTTTCTCTGAATTTAGTAACATCAGAAGTGCTCATCTTCGGATTTTGTACACTTGCAATCATAATTAGTATTATATTACGTACTTAGATAGTTATATTACGCGCTACAAATATACATACATTTTTTTTAATCTGCAAAAGTTGTATTGCATTTTGTTATTTTGCCCTTGCATTTTGCTTTTCTGGCATTGCATCTATGTCGTATTCTGGGTCGTGTAGGCCTATGTAGTGGTTTTGTCCTTTTTCCGGGTGCCTATATTCTCTATTTTTGTATAAAAATAACAGGTATGGCATCAGATAACGACATCAAATTGGAATTCATTCGTCAGGAAATCAAGCAGCACGGAGATTGGTTGAAAAGAATATTTCTTGCCGAACTGGACGAGAACGAACATGGTGCTGGTAGTACGGACAACTCATTCGAACCAATCGATTGTGATGTGCTAAGACTAGGTAATAGTTTTCAACCGGCATTCAATTTTCTCGACTACGGGCATTATTTCGATCTGCACAGCCATCAGAAGTGCAAAAATAACGATTGGCAAAGTAATGGTAACCGCATGGAGTGGTCTAAAAAACGCAATGGGCTTCGTTATCTTATTCTTTTTTATATCTGTCGTGGAGAGGAGCTTGACGCCGATGGGCAGAAGAGCCGAAAATATATCCACAAAGACAATAAATGGCATAGGCACAATATGTACGGCGGGCTGGGCGAACCGGTAGCTGCGCTACTACATGGTCTTGGAGACGAAAATATTGCAGAAATAAAGTCACTGCTTCAAAATACGCTCGGTTAAAAAAACGCCATTATCTTGTTGATTTTTTTGTGCATGTTGTTTAACTATAATCAATTAAACCTATAAATTATGATATTTGAGACTTCGAAAGAAATAGTCGGCATTGCCGACAAAAAGAAAGTAGCAGTGAAGAGAGAGAACAGACAAATGAGCTGTTTGCAGAGAGTAACAAAGGTAATCCATCTTTTTTAATTAATAAAAAAATGACAGTCAATCAACAACCGCAGACCTATTGCTTCGCGTCAATGATGAACGATTTCGTTATCGACAGCGATTCCAGCATCACTTTTGCCATGAAATATGAAGATAGGAAGATACTCGAAGAAACCTATTGTCCGGATGGCAACCATCAAATTGTTATTCGCGGCTTGGGACGTATCTGCCGCATGGCGTTATGGGGCGTATGGTATGGTACCGGCGAAACGAAACAAAACAACGTATTCGGAGTATTCAATTTTTATATTGACAATGTACTTCAATGTAGCAGTACGGTGGCTTACGCATCCATGGCCACCAAAAAAGATGTCGCAACACTGTTCAAAACCGGTGGATTTCTATCGCGCGCGACGACAAAGGTGACACGCCTTGATACGAAAGAATGGCTCACCGCCGTGATTCCTTCCGGAGTGGAAGTAAAAGCTACACCCACAAAGAGTGGACAGCAGGGAACAGTGGTAGTGATACATGCTGCAACAGATACAGCTACGGTAGCAACAATGGATGTGTCGTATGCTACGTTGTTTGGCAAGTCACAGTACGACAGCTATGTTGTGAGTTGTGGCGAAAGTTTCTTGTTCGTAGTTGATTCTACTCCGGATAATGGCTTTTCGACTGTACGTTACAAAAATATGTTCGATTGTCCGGAAACACTCGTCATGCGTGGAGATCTATCCATCGAAGGAGGTTCGACCGACGAAGTAGCCGAGATCGATGGCCAAAGTCGCCGCGTGAACATCACACCCAAAGATACGTTTACTCTTTCTTCTGGACGTTTCTTCATGCAGTCGGATTATTTGCTGTTTCACGACCTCGCAGGAGCCATGCAAGCTTCTATTCTGTGCGATAGCGACTGGATAGATATCGTTGTATCAAAATATAGCTTCAAACGCACCAATAAGCGCACGATGGAGGAAGTGACTTATACTTTTGCACCGGCTAATCCGGAGAATGAAACAATAATATTATGAGCAAGTTAGTATTTTCGGATAAAGTAGGCTTTCCAAACAGTTGGGAGGGCCTCACAAGGCGGGAGATGGTCTACCTGCTAAAGTTATATATGATGTTGCAACAAGGCAAAGGACTCTCGTTGCACGACTTGAAGCGTATATTTACTTCGCAAGTATTCTCGTGGCGCGGCATACGCAAAGAAAAATCGGTTGATTACTTGTTGCTGGTAGACGCTACTTCGAAAACGCTCGACTGGGCAATAGGTTACGATGAACAGCAACATGCGGCAGTAATGAACTACGATAGTATTGAATGTCTGATAAAAAACTTCGGAAAGTTTCAAGGGCCTGCCAATTACGGCGGAGATATCAGCTTTGGAGAGTTTCGCTATCTGTTGATGCTCTATAACCAGCTGGCAGAGAATAATGACGTGTTGGCGCTCGACAAAATGGCCGGCACGCTCTATCGGTCGGTAGATAAGGATACTGGTCGGCATGTACTTTTCAATGTCGATAAGGACTATGCCGCCACCGGCAAGCGCATGCCCGAGTGGTTGAAGTATTATGCCTACTTGTGGTTCACAGCTTTCGTACGCTATCTGATGACGGGCGATTTCATCATCGACGGCTGCACCGTCAACTTCTCAAAGATTTTTGCAGGCGAGAAAAACGGCGTATCCGAGAACTTTATAGGAATGAATGCCATCCTATTTTCTGTAGCAGAGAGCCATGTATTTGGAGCAGCAAAAGAAGTAGATGATACACAGCTGTTTCGTATACTGCTCAAATTGGTAGACGATGGCAATAAAGCCGATGAACTCAAAAAAAACTATGCAAGTCATGATTAAGATTACAGAATACAAACAGATGATCGCCGATATGATCGCCGACATCAATAAGAATTTGACCGATCAAAAAGTCAATACTTCGCTGCTGCTGGCAGCAGATGAAACAAGTTTTTGCAAAAAACTGAAAGATATAGACGGTATCGTGATAGGTGGGCAATATCCGGCGCTAGACGTCAAAAAAGCAAACGAAGACAATCTTAATCCATCCCATCCTTGTCTGCTTTTTATTCTCGAAAAGAAAGATCCTTCGACGATGACAGATGCCCAAATAGACGATTTGTATGAACGTATAGGCTCTATTGCCAACGAATTGATGCTATGCATTGCAAGCAACGAATATGCTTGTGTGTCAAGCTTTCCAATGTGTTTTGGTGGAGACTTTCATCTAGAATGGGAATACAATTATTCGGGGTTCTATGGTTGTTCCATTAGTTTTAATTTAAAATAACGTATAGATATGTCAAGCAGTATAGATAAGGTGCAGCTCCAAAATGAGCTGGATCAAGACCAAACGCTACAGAATATAAGAAAAGTAGAAAGTGCTCTCGACGATGAGACTAAAGCACTCAAAAAGTTTGCGCAGGGTACCGAAGAGTACTTTGCACAACTTAAAAAAGTCGAAGACGCCCAAAAGATATACCAAGATCTGGCAGCCAATATAGCTATTGTCAATATGCCGATGCAGATGTTGATAAAAAAGCAATCTGAGCTCAACGAGCAGCTTTTCAACACGCCTTCTGGAGTGAAAGGTTTTCAACAATACAAAGATGAGCTGGACTTGGTTAATAGACGTATGACGACACTGAAAGACACAGCATCAAACACCGTTTCGTCGCTAAACAAAACGCCGGAAACAATGATTAAATATGTCTCGGCGAGTGCTCATTTTTTTCAGACTCTAGGCAATGCTTTCGACCGGGCAAAAGCCGCTTGGAATATGAATTTTTTTCTACAAAACCGCATAAAGGAGGGTTTTAAAACACAGTCTAAAACAAATACCCCAAATACATCCAATGGCAGAAATAATCCATTAACAACAAATAATGATGAAGATGAATTGAAAAAACTAGAGGCAAATCGTGACAAAAAACTTAAAATCAATGAAGATGCTTATAACCAGGAAAAGGCAAATTTAGCGAAACATTTAGCTGAGCGTACTTATACACAAGAACAATACGATGAACGATTAGAAGTACTAGAAGTCACATATAAGAAAGGTAAATCTGACCTATTGGAACAATATAGCAAAGACCTTAAAGATTCAACAATAAAAGATGCAGATGTTAGAAATAAAGCGATTGAAGATGCAAAGGCAGTTGCTGTAAAGGCCGATACCGATTTGTCTCTGGAACTTGCTAAGCAAGGAAAAGAAAAGCTTGATAAAGAAAAAGAGCAACAAGATAAATTGCAGCAGATAAAAAAAGAATTGGGCGTAGATAAAGATAAAGGAAACATTGAAAGTCAGAAGGAGCTGTGGAAAGTTTTATACGATGCGGGAATCATTAGTGAAAAAAAATATTTAAAGGAAAAAGAAAACCTCAATATAAAAGCCGCAGGAAAACATAAATTCACTTGGAAAGATGCTTATGATTTTACTCAAAATGTTTCGAAGATGGCTTCTGACTTTGCTAAGAACATGTCACAAGCTGAAACCATCGCTTCGGATGCCAAATACGATAGAGAAATAAAGATAGCCAAACAGGCCGGTAAAGATACGACCAAACTGGAAGAGCAGAAGCAAGAAGCACAACATAAAATTAAAAAGAAATACGCCGATTTGCAGTTTGCGGCATCCATCCTGCAGATTGGTTCTTCGACCGCCGTGGCAGCAATGGAAGCCTATAAGGCAATGGCTGGAATATTCATTTTCGGTCCAGCATTGGGTATTGCAGCTGCTGCAGCTGTGGTACTTGCCGGAGCGGCACAAATGAAAGTAGCCAAGGCAAATCGTGACGCTGCAAAAGGTTTATTTGATGGCGGTTATTCGGGCGATTATTCGAATGGTGGTTATACGCCGGCTGTTGATTCGCATCAAGTGGGCGGCTATATACCGGTGCATGGCAATGAGTTCGTAGGCAATCACGAAGCCGTAGAGAATCCGCACGTAAACCGTTTCTTCCGAATCATTAATCTTGCTCAGAAAAATGGCACCATCCGAATGTTGGATACAACAGCTATATTGAGCCAGCTTCAGTTGGGTGGCAAATATCAAGGCGGATATACCAATAGCAAGCAGTCTGATGCGGTAGCGGTACAAGGAAATAGCGGCAATAACTCTACCATGGACGGACAGTTGAGCAAAGTCGTCGATTTGCTTACCATTATATCAAGCAAAAAGATCGTACTTTCGATGACTGATGTTCGTGATGGACTTAACGACTTGAAGGCTTACGAGGCTAATGCTTCGAGGTAAACACCTTTTTTAGATTCTTTTTTTTAGTGTTTTTAGAAAGGGTAGATTCGGAATGAATCTGTCCTTTTTTTCGTCTGCCTGCAGATGTACTTTTGTATTATATAAATAAGCAAAAAAAATGACTGAACTGATTATAAATGGAATAAAAGCGGTATTGGCAACCGACTTCTCGGTGACGGTGAAACAAGAAAATGCCTTTGTCACCAAAAACGGTGAATACACGTACGACTGCACCATGTCGCTGCTCAACCCCATTAATGCCAATCTATATAGCTTCTTGCAACGCATCAACAAAAAAGAGGCGTTTGCTACCAAACGGCGCATCATGCTGATAGCCGATAACCGGGTATATTGCGACGGCACAGAAGTGATCACCAAATGGACGAACGAAAAGGTGACTATACAGATCGTGAGTGGTAACTCGCAATTCAATTATTTCATCGGATCGGACAAAAAGATAAGCGAATTGGACTTGGGGAGTGCTACGGTAGACGAGACGACTGTAAACAAAGCCGTATACGATTTCGAATCATTGGGCTATGCCTTCCCACCATTCAAAATTGGTGATACATCATACAATGTATACAAAGTGGGAGAAGAAGATGATGGTAAAGCATACATCGGCAATACCATGGATACAGATTATACATGGAGAGCGATGCCATTTCTAAACACCATGATGGTGAAAATTATCACAGCTTTGGGATATACGATAAAAAGTAATATATTGACTTCGTCGGAATATAGATTCTTGATCTTGTTTCATTCTCAGGATACAACGAAATTTGCTAAAATGTTTCCAGGCTGGACCTGTAAAGAGTTTCTTGAAGAAATTGAAAAGCTGTTCAATATAGTCTTTTATCTCAACTATAAGACTAAAGAAGTTGAAATTATAACCCAAGCAAAATTTTATGCTACAGCAGGCATGGTGCATGTAAAGAATGTAAAAGAGGCTTATGAAATGGATATCGAAAACTCTGAAGATTCGGAAAATGAAGAGCACACGACGTGCAATATCGGCTATGATCTTCCGGATACGACATACTATAATTATCGTCGGCTTCCGACGGCCATAGTTGAATCAGCTGTCAAGGGAAATATGCTCTATAATGATTTTTTTCAAGAGGCATGTTATCACCCAAATTATATCACTACTATAACATTGAATGTTGACCCAAGCACTGGAAGAAAATATATATTTTATTCACGGCATAGTGAAGAAGAGGCTGTAACAAATGGTATAATAGAGGTAGATCAATTTTCAAATCTTATTCAAGATAATTCTAAAACGAATTTAGATATTACTTTGTCTATTATCCCTGCTAACTTGACAGATGCCGATATTATAGGCATGAATGGAAAATCATTAGGTGTAAGTTATAATATGCCGGTATTGGACGAATCATCAACGACGTCTTCAACAGTTACTCCGCGTTCGTTATATGATCGGATAAGTAATGGCAACTTTAATAAGGAAGAAGAAAGCAAGTCGAATATCCAAGCAGGCATTTATTCTGGTCCTCTTCGTTTCGCTGAGCTCATGTGGGTTGATGATCACTGGGTAGCTTATCCGCAGGTATATACCGATGGATGGGTGGCTTTTGTTATGAAAAATTCGAAAACGAAGTTATTATCGGCATCTATGAATCTGCAGACGATTGCCAAAGAATTCTATATTCAGGGTTATGATATCAACAGAAAGCATAAGTTGACAATTGAGAGCTACGACGTCAATATATATGATCCTAGACAGATATTCGAGATAAAGAATAAACGCTACGTGTGCGAATCGATAGAATATATTTTAGATTCAAAGGGGCGCAAAGGTACCTGGAAAGGTATCTTTTATCCGGTAGAGATAAGTGATACGGATGCGGAGCACTTGTGGATACTAGCGGACGGTAAGTGGCGCGACAATGGAGTTTTTATTGATAACGGTAGATGGTTTGATAATTGATTAGTGTATGAATACAGATTTTGAAAATATAGTCCCCTGGAACGGTGCAAACGACACCGGTCTGGATGTGCGCAAAAAGATGGAGCGCAACTTCGATAAGATAAAACAGAACTTTGCAGAGCTGTCCGACTTTTTTGAGAAAGTGAACATCGGCACTGCTTCAGTACCTGTATATGCGATCAAATCAAAGTATGATTTTTTTTCTGTCGGAGCCGTGTCGGCTTACGGGCCGAGCGCAGGTTCTTCTTCCGGATCAGGTATTGATGAAACCACATTGTGGTCAATAATGGGCAATACTGGTACGCAACAAATAGCTGCTAATCACCTAGCGACCGTATTATTACCATACGCCACTCAATCGTCTATATCTGCATTACTTTCTAACTATGCACTTGTCAATCATGGGCACGTTTGGGGTGATATCACCGACCGTCCCAGTTCGTTGCCCGCTTCGGATGTTTATGATTGGGCAAAAGCCAGTAGTAAGCCTAGCTATGCCTACTCGGAGATTACCGATAAGCCCACGACATTGAGCGGATATGGCATAACGGATGCTGCTGCCAAATCGCACTCTCATGTATGGGCAGATATCACCGACCGACCTACTTCATTGCCCGCATCAGACGTATATACTTGGGCAAAAGCCAGTAGTAAGCCTGGCTATACTTATTCGGAAATTACCGGTAAGCCCACAACATTGAGCGGATATGGCATAACGGATGCTGCTGTCAAATCGCACTCTCATGTATGGGCAGATATCACCGACCGACCTACTTCATTGCCCGCATCAGACGTATATGCTTGGGCAAAAGCAAGTAGTAAGCCTAGTTATGCCTATTCGGAGGTAACGAACAAACCATCCACTCTCGAAGGATATGGCATAACGGACGCTGCTAGTGCAGCTGCTTTAGCTAGTTATTTGATGTTAAATGGTGGAACAATGAATGGAACTATATATTTTGGTTCTACTTCTAATTACATAGCTACAAATGGATCGGCTCAATTAACGAAGCTTACATCTGGAAGTACTTATATAGGCAACGGCAACGAAATTAATAATGAATCACAAGATTTATTTATACAAAACCGTGGTGGACATGCCCTAAGATTATGTTCTAATAATGGGCCTCTAACTTATGGTTCGAGTCAATATAATATATGGCATTCCGGAAATGATGGTTCTGGTTCAGGATTGGATGCAGACATGCTTGATGGATACCATGTATCTTCGCTAGTAAGATATAATGAAAGTAATATTGGCAGCTTTTATTTAAATAACAATGTGTTACAAAATGCAGGAGCGCCAGAAACGGATACTATACCAGAAGCCGTTACATCTGTTCAAGCTGGGACTCCACTGTATAACGATCCAACATTTATTTCTGGATATAATTCTGTATCTGTTTATAATAATGCTGGAGGTGGAACAGTAACAGTGTCTAGAATCGTAGATGATCAAAACTCTGCAAATAATTCTGGATACGTATTACAAATTCAAACAACCGGTACAGCATCCCCTGGACTTGGAGGTTTTGTACAAACAATTAATACTAGGGCCAATGGAGTATTTGCACAGGTGTTTAGAGCTAAGATTCCAGTGGGATATACTATTGTAGATGCAGCCAACAGCCAAGGAGATGGGGCTGTAACAAAATGGATTACATCTCATAGTGGAACAGGAAAATGGTCGTGGTACGTTAGATTAGTTTACTGCGGAAATACTGGTTCATTTTCAACAGGTGGACATGTATACCTTAGTGGATCTCCTAGTACAGTAACTTGGTATGTGGCTTCTATCCAATTATATGATGTTACAAGAATTCCATACCCTTTAACACTTGATAATTATACTACGTATTCTCCTATAATTAATGGTTCACATGCCTCTAGTTCCACATCAATATACGCACCACAGTCACAATTATCTGTGCAGAATCAAACAAATTCATATCTGATTGGCTCTACATCTACAACGAGTTTAAATACTGTTTATGCAAATTCTAGTGTATATATGAATGGTAGTACATTATATGCGACTACATTTACTGGCTCTTTGAATGGTACTGCAAATAATGCCAATACAGTATCTGGGTATTCTATCGCTAATATAATGAATTTTCAGAGAATTGGAAGTGGAGGAGATGCAAATAATTATTATAATATATCTGTTAATGAGCTACAATCTGCATCTAATGTTCCTGGATCTAACTCTTGGTACCAGATTATGGCATGGGGTAGTGCAGATTCTAATTATACAACTCAATTAGGTCATACTTATGGTAATGGTACTAATAATCCAATGATGTGGCACAGGCAGAAAAGTGGCGGCACTTGGGGAAATTGGGTTACTTTTCTAGATAGTCTCAATTATACATCATATTGTCCGTCTTTAACTGGAGCCGGAGCTTCTGGAACTTGGGGTATAAGTATTACCGGTAATGCTAGTGCGGCTACTAAATTGCAAACAGCAAGAAGTCTTTGGGGAGAAACGTTTGATGGTAGTGGTAATATAAATGGCCGCATGACTTTTGGAGTTTTGGCGATGGCTACAAGCTATACTGATAGCTGGAGTGACGGCACAAATAGCCACCCGTGGTATGGATATGACCATCAGTACGGGAATACTGGTGTATATAGTACTACTATTAGCGATTATTCTGGTTTGAGCTTAAAAACGGCATCCGGAATTATGAGTATTACAGCTGATGGTAATGTAGGCATAGGCAATACCTCACCTGCGTATAAATTACATGTTTCCGGTACTGGATATTTCTCGGGCGAACTTGATCTAGCAGCGACTATGACGGCTGCCGGATTAATCACTGCCTCAGGGAACATTAAGACGACGAATTATATTGAAATAGGTTCGACAGGTATAAGGATAGTGCATGATCCAACAAACGACTGTTTGAAACTTATCAAGTCGGATGGAAGTGCAGTAAATTTATTGGTAACAGGCGGCGTTACGGCGCTAGCCACAACATAAATAGATATGGCATATAGTAACGGAATAATAGCAATACCAATCTCAATAGCCGATCTTGGTGCGGCACTTGGATCAAGTTCGAAAGATGTAGCTACTCTGGTGGGTTCACCTTTGGTAAATTATTGGGCGCGATTGAAACCTGTGTCGAGAAACGATATCTTTTACGATCGTTCGGATATCGCTAACAATGATGCATCGCTAGCTGCTAGACTAGAAGATGCCGTAAATGGAGATTTTTATCAATACAATTTTAAAATACCACACGGTACTTGGAGTACCCAAAGTTCTCTCTTTGACCAATCTTTCAAGGCTATCTTGGTCAAAGCTCCATATCCTTTTAGGATGGCTGATTTCAAGGGGTATAAACCAGGGGAAAAGGCTCCATCGGCAACGCTTACCGTATCAGGCCTATATTACAATATGACTTCGGAAGTCGCCTTATCAATAATCGAAGGAACAGGCATAAAAGTCTCCGATTTTGTTTTAAAATACATGGATACGAACTCTGTGTCTGCTACCTCACTAGGAACGTGGAAAATCGTATTCCTAATTTTTATCGGATCGACAGTGTTGCTCGTCAATACCGGTCAAACCTGGAATAGCGCCATTTCTAATGGCAGTCTATACAAGTCAATAGGCGCGTCATATCTCTCGGCTTATAACGGCTCGACGGCAAATATTATAGCGTGTCTGTGCGGAGACACTAGCATTCCAAGCGATGTAACGATACTCTCCGGTTCTAAATATTCGGCCGACAGATTTATTCCTCTTAATTTCAACATCTATTCTGCACAGAAGAACGTTAAAATTACCGCATTCAACTGGCTTATGGGGATATATTTGTCTATTACAGTCAATAGTAAACCTGTTAACCAAAGACCATACTACGGTGTACAATATTTTATTGTGCGCGCCGAATCGCTCAACTTTGATGACACGCAATGTTCATTCCGTATAGTCCCCAAAATTGTAAAATCGGACGGAACGGTCATAACTGGGAATACCTTCGTTTCAAGCTTGTTCACAGTAGCCAACTGTTATAATAGCACGACAAAATACTCTTTCCCAATCAAGACTCCCACAAACGGTAACACTTGGGTAGGATTTACAGGATTAATTGGTTGGAATTCTTCCTACAGTTTCCTCGTTGACGTATATCTAAATGCCGGCACTGATAGAGGTTTAGTCTACACATCAAATTTGACAGACCAAATAAACAAATTATAAATATTAATTTTGAAATTATGAAGTTAACAGGTAAAAAAATCGTCGCTCAAAGCTACAGAGTAGCTATTGAGGGCATAAGTGGAGATTACAATCTCACTGCAGACGTAACTATTAACGCTGCTGGATTTCAGAGTCTCGAAAGCGGAATAGCAAAAAAGGATGATGCTCAAGTGGCCAACTTTTCGCACTGTGGCACATTGAACACTAATTTCTTGGTGGAAAATGTCGCTGAAATAGCTACTGTAATCAAGGATTTTGTTGATAGCGCTAAGTTGCTCGATGCGTCTATAGTATCAACGATTAAATAAAAAAGGGAAAAATGAAAACACTAGTAGCGTATAACGCATACATTACCCTTAAAGGGTTAAAGATGAATGAAGCCTCTGATGAGACGTTGACGAAATTATGGGAAAACATCCTCGCCCTTGCGCCTGTATCTGAAGAACTTGAAAAAGCCGAAAAAATAGCTAAAGAAAGTCTCGAAGACGAAGAGTTCAAAAAAATGCAAGAACGCGGTCAACGCCTACACGGGAAAATGACTAAACAAGGCATGAAAGAAACTCCCGAAGACGTTATTGAGGGCGATGAGCTTCGCAAATACTTTGATGCTCACAATAAAAAGGGAGAAGAGTTCTTTGCGAAAACACATGATAAAGAAGTGAAGATCGCACTTAAAAAAGTAAATGTAAAAGAGCTCATGAAACTCATGAAGCTGAATGATAAAACCCTCGGAGACCTCGAAAAGCTCCAGATAATGATAGGGGAGTAATAAAATGTTATTTATCTCGTATCTTCTTTCGGGAGATAATGCAAAAATAGCCGTGTGGTTGCTTGTTGCTGCCGCATTGGCTTTTCCCCCAAATATTGCAAGCCTTATCGACCTCATTACAGGCATTAAAGCAAGTAAACGATTAGGGAACTTTAAAACAACTTCATACGGACTTCGTCAAACGATAAGTAAAGACAGAGACTACATGATGTACTTCTTCCTTATGTTCCTTATCGATTGCTGTCTCTCGTTCTTCATTAACTTTCCGGTGATGTGCATTCTATGCGCCATTGCAGAAACAATTATTGAGGTAATTTCTATTCGAGAAAACATGCAAAAAGGGCGTACAGACACACACGATCCAATAGCCCTGATGCAAAGCATTGCCACCGCTTACGGTCAAGACAAAGCCGATAAAATCTTCAATATCCTTAAACAAAAAGAGGACAATAGCAATGAGAATAACGGTTGACAGGTTTTGGCAGAAAGACACGTATACCATCGGAAAGATGGCCATTGATGGAAAAGACTTCTGCAGCACGCTTGAAGATAAAGTCAGAGACTTGACAAAAGAATCGAAAGTCTTCGGAAAGACGGCTATTCCCGCTGGAACTTACCGAGTAACGATGAGCTACTCGCCTAAGTTCAAGCGAATAATGCCTCTTGTTAATAATGTTCCCCAATTCGATGCTATCCGTATTCATCCGGGCAATAGGGCTGAAGATACGGAAGGTTGTATCTTGGTTGGAGAAAATACCGTTATAGGCGGTCTGACTAATTCACGCAAGTGGTCTGATGAGTTGAATAAACGCATTCAAGATGCATTTGCCAATAAAGAAGACGTTTTGATCACCATTCATAATTGATGATATGAAACACATAAAAGTGTCTTTTGAAGTTAATGTCGGCGAATGGCCCGAAACGAGGCTGACAAAAGAGTTTATCAGAAAGCAAGTTGATCACATAATTGAAGTCACGTTAGATGCTTTCGATGAGACGATTCACAACGTGGAAATTAAAGAAGAGTAGTCATGGACTTAACTTCTTTTTTATTGATTCTAAAAAGATACATCATCTTTATAGGACTAATTGTAGCGATCGTCCTTTTGACTAAATCCAATATTTCGCTTCGAAAAAAAGCGGAACGTAACGAGCGTAATGTGGAAATTCTGACGGACAGTCTGCATAGGCGTTTACTACATGATTCTCTGCCTACTGTTAGTGGCGGAGTAATCGTATTGACAAAAGCGCAATTCAAGGAGACGCAAAAGCAAACCACTAAAATCGCAAAAGAATTGGGTATAAAGCCAAAGGACATCACTGCAGCTGCCGATATTTCAACAAAAACCGAAGGTACTATCAAATATGTACTAAAGGATTCCACTTTTGATTACAAAGATAAATGGTGTCATTTCCGTGCATCAACGAAAGATAGTACTTTCTTTTACGCCGTGCACGATTCGTTATCTCTTATCGTGAATCGAGTCTATAAACATAAATTTCTCTTTTTGCGATGGGGATTGAAAGGGTATAATATTACTGTAACCAATTTTAATCCGAAAAGTTCAGTTGAGTACTTGAAATACATTGAAGTAGGAAAAAAATAAAAAAGGCGTACGATTAAAATCGTGCACCTTTTTTGTTGTATGTTGTAACTTACATATCTTTGATTATGTTCGGAAACTGCTTAATCAACTTTTCATTGTGTTCACCTATGTTTTTTCGAAAGTAATGCTCGGTCGTAGATATTGATTTGTGCCGAAAATGTCTTTGTAACTCTTGGGTGTTAAACCCACTATTTATTAACGCTACAGCACCGGAATGCTTAAAGCTGTATAGCTTGTACATTGAAGATAAATTTAGGTTTTCTCTTATACAATCAAAACGATATCGAAAAGTGTTTTTGCCTAAATGCTCAATACCGGGTACTCCTTCTTTTCCGAACACATAATAGTTGACCGGATAATCATTCAGATGATAAATATTGATCATATCATTATATAACTGATCGGGGATATCTACCGATTCCCGCTGTCGATTCTTAGCTAGGTCCTTCCGGATCACGATAAAATGGCCGTCAAAGTTGATATCGCCAATTTTCATGAGTCTTAGTTCCTGACCTGGGCGAATTGCACAATAAAACTGCATCAGGCACACGAGCCAAAGTTGCGGAGCTGTTACCACCATATAATCATGCAGTCTCTGCATCACTTCAACAGGAATAGGAACAGGCGCTTCGTCAACGACATCTCCAATTCGAGGGATATTATACACCGGATTCCTTTCGATGATTCCTTTCGTGTATTTCAGATAATCGAAGAAATTATAAAGAATCTGTTTATACTTCACAATCGTGCGTCGGCTGACATGATTTTTATTATATATGAATCGGAAGAAATCACAGACCATCTCATTAGTCCAATCACCTACATATATAGATGTATAGGATTTCTCTTCGCACCAATCAGCAAAGATGCGCAACTTCGACTTATAAGTAGTATAGGAGTGGGCTATTACTTCCTGTTGCTTTCGACTGAGAAATTCAGATAGATAAGTTCTGATAGTTACTTTTGAAATTCGCTTGTTTCCAAAAAGCCTCTTAGTGGAATCATACAATAATTCATCTGTATATTCAACCTTTTCAGAGGACTGACAAGGCAATTCGTGACGGATAATCTTTTTTTCAAGTTCCATCATTACCTTTTTGCAGTAAGTTGTGCGCTGTTGTAGGTCATCAACGGTGTTAATTCCCTCTGAATAACGCATGCGCTTCTTTTTACCTGTCTTTAAGTCTAAAACAGAGTATTCAATGTACCATTTTTTGGATAAATCACCACCGAAATCATGTAACGACGGTGCAATGTAATCTGATTTTTTTGTCATTTTAATTAGTTTTTTCGAGTCGCATCGTATAACTAATTATCAATGTCTTATCAATTATCAGATTTTGCTTTATCAAATTATCGCTCACAAACCATTGATTTGCAAGCGATTATTTTAATTTGTCGGGGTAGCCAGATTCGAACTGACGACTTCCTGCTCCCAAAGTAAACACTCCACCTATATAAATTGTTTATAATCAAGCATTTATAATCTTGCTAAAATTCTCTTGCAGGGATTTCCCTATTTCAACACGCATTTTAGCCCTCTCATCCTCCTCGTAAAACTCACCATTGCCGGTCAAAAGATACTTTGTAGAAACACCGCAGCATTGATTAAGATACGCCATCCAAGACGGTTTGAATCTATTACCGACTAGGCTATCCTTTGCACTATAAAAATTCCTCTTATTGATTCCGAACTTTGTCGTGAACGTCTGACGTCCACGTATCTTTTTATCGACGATACAACGGTCTATTGCATCAAAAAACCTCCTTTGTATTATTTCATCATCTTCTTTATCCATAATGCTATTGTTTTTTTATTGTTTCCATCAATAATTTGTATAATTTATATATGCGGTCTTGATATTTTTTAGATATTTCAAAATCATTATATCCGGAATTAAAATGAATTCTCATAATGGAGATTTTTTCAGGCATTAATGAATCATCATTGCATACGAATGTAATTGGCTCTATGTGATCGTAATCTATTACGGTAATATACCGACTATTTATATAGCTCGTTATTTTTCCGTCATTCGATTTAAAATCAATCGTATTTCCTTTATCTATTCCTCCGCTTACACCGTTTCTATATATAAGGTCAAATAGCCTATCTCCGTTATCATATCTGAAACGAAATCTAACTACTTTTGTCCAACTTGACGTTAAGTCACACCAAGATGTGGTTATAAACTTCTTACCTGTAAAACCATCCGTCTTATTATCTATTATCTTTTGAGAATAGCACAGCATCGGGATGAATAACATAAAAGCAAAAACAATTTTTTTCATGATATATTAAATTTTGAATAAGAATCTTCTATTTTATTTCTAATGTCATTAATGTCTGATATACATTTTTCTTTGTTCTCCGTATCTATCAAAGTAGAAATACATAAATCTATTTTCTTATAATCTTTTATCGTACAATTGTCTTTCGCCTTTTGGGTTTTCAAACTATTATACTTATCAAACCAATCTACATGAATATATTTAGCCACCCTCACAATATTATTGTTTATTCGAATTGAAATATTTTCTCTTATTACCGATCTAGGAGGCATGTTTGAGATTTCGGTCACAAAGTCGTATTTAGGTTTATTGCTCTCATTTTCATCCTCCCATTTCCAATAATCAAATACGTCTAAAATTCTTCCATTAAGAGTATCTATATTATCCGTTGTCTTTATTATATTTATGCTATCGTTGTATATACGTCTTCTGCTTTCAAATTCTATATCTCCTAAATAATTCTCGTTTTGTTTTATGCAATAATTTACTAGCTCTTCCTCTAGTATTACATATCTATCACCTTTTAATATTGCATCTATATATAAATCAAAAGATTTTTTATCTAGAGAACAGCGTTTCTGTATTGATTGAATATAATCTATTGAGTATTCTTTCATAACAGGACGGTTCTTTATCTTCTTGGATATCGGTAAATTTCTTATGGTTTCATCCGTTATTGATAATTTATCACGAGTGCCATGCGGAGCAAACATTGCAATTGCTATGATTAATAATATTACTATACCGGCGATAGTTGTCATGATAGTTATTTTTTAGTTTGACTTTCAATAATACCAATTAATCTATCTATTTGTTCTTGCGATTTTGTTATTTGCGTAGACTGAGAGCTTATAATATCCATAAATTTTTCTGTCTCCGAATTTACTTTATTTTGATTTCCGGCTATTGCTATACTGTTTTCATAAGCCATAGCACTGTTATTTGCATCATCAAAAAAATATGCTGGACTTATATTAAAAAAATTAGATATTTTATTTAGAGTATCTAATTCGCATGAATCTCTCATGAATATTTTTCTTAATCCGGCATCAGTTATCTGTATATATGCGCATAAATCTTTCATCTTTTTGTTTTGATCTTTTAAAAGATGCTTCACTTTCTCCTGTATCATATACAACTATTGTTTTATTTAAAGGGCATTAATGTTTAAAAAATATTAAATATCAAACTAAAGTATAGTTTTTATCAAACTAAAGTTTTATATTTGCATTGTTATTAAAAAACATAGAAACAAAAATAATAAAAAACATAATAGAAATAAAACTTTTAACAATAAAAAGCAATGACAGACTTTAGAACTGAAAAACAAAAGGAGCGCGCGGAAAGAGATAATCAATTGATCAACGATTACCGCAATTTGTTGAGCGAACCGAACGCCTATCCGTTCGGAATCTATCGTAAACTCGGGACCAAATACAAACTTACCATACCGGGAGTTATTGGAGTGCTAAGAAGAAAAGGAGCATACATAAAAGGGGAGCAATACAATGAAAGGCAAGCGCAACAAATCTAATGTAGTCGATTTAACGACGGCAATAATCCTATCTGCCGCTTCGATAGGAATGACGGTAAATGCTTGCATCAAGCCGTCCCCGATTCGCCCCGTTTCAATATCCTTATTAGGACTTACGGCGGTTGTATGTATAATCTATTTAATCACCACGGTAGCGAGTGGAAAAAGGAGATATAGAAATGATAGAGGTAGAGCCTAAGGTGGCATTGAATGGAAAATATGGCATTAGTAAAGCTGCCGATCTACTAGGGATACATCGTAATTCATTACGGGAATACACCAAAGAGGGACGAATAAAATTCGGCATACACAAGACCAACAATAGGGTCTACTATTTCGGTCACGAGCTGGTGAAATTTTGGAGAACATTTTAACAACAATATTAACAACAACATTATGACAAAGAAAACAAGAAGCAACACATCCCACCTAAGACTTAAAAAAGCTCTCGAGGAATACAAATCGGATATAGAAAAGGGGAATCCGAGAACATGGACTTATTACGCTAAAGTCAATCACGTTTCAAATTGGTACACTTCTGCTATCAAGGGGATAGAGAACATTGAAATAACTGATGAATACGTGAAAGAAGTGCGTAAGGAAATGAACATGCAGGTTAAGAAATGTCAGGGCTTATTATCAGAAGATGCACAGGGCGTTGATGAACCGATAGCGGAGTTCTTGGGCAAATTTTCAGAAACGCAATGCATTGGCGCTATATGTAAATTTATCCGCAGCAGGGGATACGAGGTTAAAATATACGAGATAGAACGCAAAGAAATAACATTTTAAAAACATAACAACATTATGAAAATCATTTTAAAACAAATCCACCTTGTTAATTTCAAGGGGCAAAGAGACACCACGGTAGAGTTTGACGAAAACATTACCAATATCCACGGTGCGAATGGAACAGGAAAGACAACTATTTTTGACGCCTTTTCGTGGTTATTATTCGGAAAAGATAGTAAAGGAAGAGAGAAATTTTCTCTTAAAACATTGAATCTTGACACGGGTGACGTCATCCCCGAATTGGAGCACGAAGTATCTGCCACTATTTTGGTAGATGGTCGCACGATGGTGCTTCGAAAAGTCCTACGTGAACTTTGGCCGAAAAAGAGGGGATCGGCCACGAAAGAGTTCGGAGGAAACACAACCGATTGCTACATCGACGACGTACCAATGTCGGAAACGGACTACAAAGCACGCATTGCTGAAATGTGCCCCGAATCAATTTTCAAATTGATTACTAATCCATTGTACTTTTCGGAGATACTAGACAAAAAAGCTCAACGTTTAATGCTCGTTGAAATGGCAGGAGAAATAAGCGACGAGCAAATAACATCGGAGCATCCCGAGCTCAAAGAACTTATTGAATCACTATCGGGAAAGACGATTTCCGATTACAAGCGGGAAATTGCGAATAAGAAACGTCCTATCAAAGAGGAGTTGCAGAACATTCCCGCGAGGATAGAAGAACGTAAGCGTGATATTCCCGAAAAACAAGACTGGGAAAGTATCGAGAAAGAGCTAAAAGAGAAGAAAGAGAAGAGGGATTCACTTCAAAAAGACCTTTGCGATATCCAATCCCGCTATGAATCCACCATTAAGGAGGCTAACACTTCTTACGCTGAAAAAATGCGGGAATACCAAGAAAAAGAGAATGAATTACTAGCCAAGAAAGCGGAAGAGAATAGGAATATAACTCTCCGTATGGATGATATTGAAGACGAGCAACTTAAATCGTATCGAGACGCAATGTCTTTATATACCGATTATCTATACAAAAGACAAGATTTGTCATACAAAATAGAAAGATTGAGAACGGTTATCCATGATTTCGACCAGACAATAGAATCATTGAAAGAAAGACGTGAATCTCTGCTTGAGGAATGGAAAGAAATCGGTTCCCGTGAACAAACCTATGACGAATCAAAATTCGTATGTCCCACTTGCAAGCGAGAGTTCCCTACTTCCAATATCGAGGAGCTAAAAGAACACATGCAAGAAGAATTTAACGAGAAGTTCGCCCACGATCTGAAAGCCAACAAAGAGGCTGGAATGGCTATCAAGGAGAAAATAGAGGGTATGGAAAAGGAGAGGGGCATGAAAGCCAAAGAGCTTAAAGAGGCCGAGATATTATACAGTAAAGAAAGTCCCATAGAGCCCAAAAAACCATCCTTATCTTCTTTTATTGATAATGATGCAACGATCACTGAATTGAGGGGAAAATATAAAAATATTGAAGCAGAAATAGCAAAAGTGAGGTATGAAAAATCCCTCGAAAAGCCGGTTACTGTTGAAATGCCTAATAGCCAGGAATTGAAAGAAGCGATTGATCAATTAGACCTTAATGTTTCGGTGTTGCGACAAAAGCTAACAGATAAGGACAAGATAGACCTTATCACGGCACGCGTGAAAGAGCTTGAAGAGCAACAAAGAGCCTCTTCACAGGAGCTTGCAAACCTCGAAAATATTGAGTTCCAAATATCCAACTACGAACATGTCCGCATGGATAAGGTTCAAAGTAGAATCAATTCTATGTTTAAATATGTCACTTTCCGTATGTATGAAAAGCTGATTAACGGCGGTGAGGTTGAGACATGCGAGGCTATGCTAGATGGCGTTCCAATCAGTACTGGACTTAATAACGCAGGCAGATTTAACGCAGGTATTGACATTATCAATGCGATCACAAAGCATTACGGTAATTGGGCACCAATTTTCATCGACAATCGTGAGGGCGTTACCGACATAATCCAATCGGATAGTCAACTTATCAATCTATACGTTAACCCTCATTGCATCGAATTAACGGTAAAATAGCCATGAAAACTAAAGAGGCGCATAAAGCGTGGATAGAAAGCGTAAATAAATCAAAAAACAACATTTAAAATGGAACAGAAAGAACAAAAAGAACAAACGCAACAACCTCAAGCAAAAAAAGAGGTCATGCGTTATGAAAACATCAGCGAACAGGTGCTCGCTAAAATCGGAGCATTTGAGCAAGAGGGAGGTATAAACCTACCAAAGAACTACAGTGTAGCAAATGCGCTTAAATCGGCGTGGCTGGTACTCCAAGAGACCAAAGACCGCACAGGCAAAAAAGCATTAGAAGTATGCACGAAAACTAGCATTGCAAACGCTCTTCTTAAAATGGCCGTTCAAGGTCTATCAGTGGCAAAAGAACAGGTATATTTCATCGTATACGGAAATGAGTTAGTATGCCAACGTTCCTACTTCGGTAGTGTCGCACTCGCCGAGCGCACAGGAAAGATTAAAACCGATCCAGTTGCGAATGTGATATATGAGGGCGATGACTTCGTTTATACAATTGATCCTACAAATGGACTTACGCACATCGTAAAGCATGAACAGAAATTCGAGAACATAAACAACTCTAAAATCAGAGGAGCTTACGCTATCGTTCAACTCGAAAATGGTCAAAATCAAGTAACCGTTATGACGATTGATCAAATTCATGCCTCGTGGAATCAGGGAGCTACAAAAGGAGCAAGTCCGGCACATAAAAATTTTCCAGAGGAAATGTGTAAGAAGTCAGTAATCGGACGTGCATGTAAATTAGTCATCAATAGTTCGGGTGATTCATACCTATACGAAGACGACACAGATACGGCTGATGCACCAAAAACACAACGTGACGCAGAAGTTAGACAACGTTTCGGTGGTGCGAAAGAAATAGACGTCGATGACGTACCGTTTGAAGAGGAAAAGGACGAACAGCCAAACATACCTATACCGGAACAGGTAAAAGAGGTTAAATCGGGATCTGAACAAAAACTTCAAAACGAAGGACAAAATATGTTCACAGGTAATGGTCCCGGTTATTAAAAAATAAGCATCATGAAACTAATAGTGTTAGGCTCTTCCAGTAAAGGAAATTGTTACGTTATGACAAACGGCGTCGAAAGTTTGATTATCGAAGCCGGCGTTAAATGGTCAGAGGTTAAGCAGATTATGGGATATAATATCTCAAATATTGCAGGCGTCATTATCAGTCACGAACATGGAGATCACGCAGGGCACGTTAAAGAATACATTGCAGCAGGCATACGTGTTTATTCACAGGCTGAAACGCTCGAAAGCCTAAAGATAGCTAGCAACCATTATACGACAGCCGTAACGCCTATGAAAAAAACGATGGTAGGTGGATTCACGGTAATACCTTTATCGGTTGAGCATGATGTTCCATGTGTCGCCTATCTTATCAACCATGCAGGAATGGGACTAACACTATTTGTTACTGATACTTTCATTTTTGATTACGTCATAAAAGACTTGCATCACATCTTGATAGAGGCCAACTATGCGGATGATATACTTGATTACAACATCGAAAAAGGTCATCTACCCGTCATGCTACGCAAGCGTCTTATGACCTCACACATGGAAATTGGTACTACCAAGAAAGTGCTTTTAAAACAAAACCTATCAAAGGTAAGAGACATTACACTAATCCATCTATCCGACGGAAACAGCGACGCTATAAGGTTTACGCGCGAAATAGAAAAAGCGACGGGACGGCCGACGAGCGTCGCTGACGCCGGAATGGAAATAGATTTTGACGATATGCCTTTTTAATAACAATTTAAACAAGAAATCAATGGAAAATTACATCGGACAGGAATGTAAATCTGGCGTTGAAAGAATCTCTTTTTTAAGAGACAACGCCGATGCAGTAGAGCAACTGGGATACTTGAAAGCTATCCCAACAGAAGAGTTGGATAATCTTAAGGACCAAGTGGTAGATACAGGAATCCAACTTGCAGACATCAAAGCGGATAAGAAAGCCGCCGATAAGGAATATAAAAAGCAAATCGATCAACTTGAGGAGCAAAGCGGTTCAGCACTCGAAAAATTGAAGACTAAATCCGAATACGTCAAGGAGGATTGCTACAAAATGATTGACACGGACACCCGAGAGGTGGGATATTATAACCGTGATGGAGTACTCGTTGAGAGAAGACCGGCAAACGCAAGTGAACTTCAATCACGTATACCCGGATTTGCCAGAATGAGAAGCACGGGAACAGACGACTAATTATTAACTTTTTAAATAAAAAACAAAAATGGAAAATAAAGAACAGATTCAAGAGAAAGTGCAAGAGAAAGTAGCTGAAATGGTAGCCGAACAGAACGCGGGCGGTTGTGGTGAATTTGTGTTGAGAATGGGCGATGCTCTTCCGGTCAAAGAGCCGGTTAAGGTAAGTATTTCGGGGGTGATTGATTCGCCGGCGCGTTGGCTAGAGAAACGTATGGCTCTTGGGCTTATCAACCAATCAACCAATCACGTGACCGTGAATCGCGAGAAAATGTTTATCTGTCTTCGTTCTAATGAGAATAATCCATACGGTTCAGAAATCATTGGGGAACTCGTTTACAGCGACATTTTCAATCGTTTCGAAATCAATACGGGAGAAACTCGTACAACGTTCGAAATGGCTGATCTTATCAAGATGAACAGATCATTTTTCGAGAACAAACAGGTAGCCATGAAATTGGTTGCAGGTCTGCAAAACATCAAGGCTTCGGTAAATAAGACTATCGAAGCATCTGATGATAGACGGGGAAACAAACGCTCACTTATCGATCAAGTCGTTGCAAGTAATATTCCATCCACATTCGAGCTTTATATTCCCATTTTCAAGGGAGTAGAGAAAAAGCGGGTAGAATGCGAAGTGTACATCGACGAGGGGCTTAATTGCCAACTGATAAGTCCCGAGGTAAACGATCTTATCGAAAGTATGCGCAACGTCGAAATAGACAGCGTTATTGATCGAATTAATGCTGTTTGCCCCGACATTGTAATTATCGAACAGTAGTTTAGTAGTAGGGTCATAATGAATGGTTCGTGAGAATAGTTCATTATAAAATTAGGGGGTATAGTTCAATTGGAAAAACAGATATTATCTACATGGGTTCGATTCCCGTTACCTCCACAAATGTATAACCTAAAAAAATTACAACAACATGGAATTGAAAGATGCAAAAATAGGAGAGAAATTTAGTCGAAACGGGATAGATATGCGCCCGATACCTACGCCTGACTATTACGATAACGTATGTATCTCATGCTGCCTATACGACAGGGATAAAAAGAATGGCCAATGCCCGCATTTGAAAGAGTGCATCGCATTATCGAGACCTGATAAACGGTCGATCGTATTTGTGCTGGAAAGCGATTATAAAGAGCATAAAGAATACAAGAAACACAATAAAAAACAACAACTATGAACGAGATTAAGATTTTTAACAACCCGGAGTTTGGGAATGTAAGGGTTATAGGAGATTCGGAAAACCCCATGTTTTGTTTGGCTGATATTTGCAATATATTAGGATTGACCCCAAAATTTGTAAATCAAAGGCTTAGTGATGAGGTTGTTTCAAACAACCCCATAGTGGATGGACTTGGAAGAACTCAACAGGCTTTATTTGTTAACGAAGATGGTTTATATGATGTCATTCTCGATAGTCGTAAGCCCGAGGCAAAACAATTCCGTAAATGGGTTACAAGTGAAGTTCTCCCCTCTATTCGTCGCGATGGTGGGTACATGATAACTAACACTAACGATACCCCCGAAACAATCATGGCACGTGCTCTAAAAATAGCTGATGAAACACTTAAACGAAAAGACGAAAAGATTGAAAACCAACGTATACAATTATCCCGTCAAGCTCCAAAGGTGTTATTCGCTGATGCGGTGGCAACATCTACAAAGTCTTGTTTAATAGGGGAACTTGCAAAGATAATTTGTCAAAATGGAATTGAGATAGGGGAGCGCAGGCTTTTTCAATGGCTTCGTGATAATGAATACCTATGCAAGTATGGCGAGAGATACAATATGCCTAGTCAAAAATCTATGGAATTATGTCTTTTCGAAATAAAAAAGACCTCGATAACAAAGCCTAACGGCACAATACTCGTATCAAACACCCCAAAAGTGACAGGAAAAGGTCAGATATACTTCGTGAATAAACTCATAAATATTATGAAGCCATGTATGAGCTAAGAGATTATCAAAAGAAAGCGAGCGACGCTGCAGTGTCTTTCTTCTTGAACAAAATCAAGAGGAACAACGCAATAGAAGTGCTCCCGACAGGTAGCGGAAAATCTCTTATAATTGCAGACATAGCCTATAAGTTAGATGCACCGGTACTTATCTTTCAACCATCAAAGGAAATTTTGGAACAAAATTACTCTAAAATGCTTTCTTACGGAGTACTCGGTGTTTCTATATACAGTGCATCTGCCGGACATAAGAATATCAGTAAGATAACATTCGCCACGATAGGAAGCGCAGTTAATCACCCCGAGCTATTTACGAAGTTTGAATTTATCATAATCGATGAATGCCACTTCGTTAACGCACAGCAGGGAATGTATAAAGAGTTTATCGAAAACCTGAAATGTAAGGTACTTGGGTTAACCGCTACACCATACCGTCTATACAGTAACCAATTTTATGGCTGTATGCTTCGTTTCCTTACACGTACAAGACCGCGTATCTTTAGCGAGGTAATCTATCATGTGCAAATAAATGAGTTGTTACAGAGAGGATATTTAGCTGATATCGAATACTATCGTATGCGGATAATAGACCCATCAAATTTGAAAATAAATAGCACGGGTGCGGATTATACCGACAGATCAGTAAGAGAGGCATACGCAAAGGCTCATTTCGCACAATCGTTATCGGGTATAGTGGAAAGGCTTTTAGCTGCCGGCAGAACATCTATATTAGTCTTCACTAGATTTATAGAGGAAGCGGAATATTTGGCTCGAATAATGCCAGGAACTACGGCGGTTGTAAGCAGTCATACGGATAAAAAAACTAGGGAACGGATACTAAGACAATTCAAGTCTAAAAAGATAGACGTAGTCGCTAACGTCGGAATCCTTACCACCGGGTTTGATTACCCCGAACTCGATACTATCGTTATCGCCCGTCCTACAATGTCACTAGCGCTTTGGTACCAAATGGTTGGTCGTGAGATAAGACCTTCCGATGGAAAAAGAGCATGGCTAATAGACTTATGCGGCACCTATGAACGATTTGGTCCTGTCGATAAGCTGATAATGCAACAGACAAATGGTATATGGGCTATATATAGCGGAAGCAAGCAATTAACTAATGTTTTTTACAATAAAAGATAATGAAAGATACATTTTATTTCCCGCATGATTTTAGCGCAAGAAATGATCCAAAATTGCAAAATTTACTTATGGATCACGGCTGTGAGGGTATCGGTATTTATTGGAGTATTATAGAAATGATATACGAACAGGGGGGATCATTACCATTATCTAATTGCAAAGGAATTGCGTTCTCTCTTCATACTGAAATTGGAATAATAGAGAGAATAATAAACGACTTTGACTTATTCAGCAATGACGGTACTATATTTTGGTCTGATTCGGTAAAAAGAAGACTTGAAAAAATGTCTGAAATATCCGAAAAAAGGCGTCGTGCCGGTAAACTTGGTTGGCAAAAATCGTTTGGAAATAATAAGACAAATGACGAAAAAGATGACGGCAAAAAAACAGCAAGTGTTCGGCAAATGCCGATAAATTATACGGCAAGTGTTCGGCAAGCTGAAAGCAAGTGTTCGGCAATAAAAGAAATTAAAATAAAAGAAAATAAAGATAATAATATATCTATCTCTAAAGAGCTAGATATAAGTGAGGAAAAAATTTCCTCACCCTCAATTCCTACGGAAGAATTAATCCCTGAAACAAAAAAAGAGAAGAATAAAAATAATATATCGGCTCAAAAAGTTGTCGACCTATGGAACTCGATATGTTACGACTATGCAAAAGTTCTTCATATCTCCGAAAGCCGAAAAAACAAAATTGCCATTCGAGTAAAAGAAATGGGAGGTGATGAAAAAGCAAAAGATGTTATAAAACATGTTTTTGAATTGATGCAAGAAAGCAAGTTTATGAGAGGGGATAATCCAAGAGGATGGAAAGCATCTTTTGACTGGGTATTTACAAACGATACGAATTGGGTTAAAATCTATGAGGGACGATACAATGGATATAAAGAAGAAACAAGAAATTCAGACGGTGGGGCATTCGGTGACGGAAAACGGACTGACGAAATTAATGAAATCAAACGCAGAGTTGATGAAGCGGCCGCAAGGAGAAAAAGAGAACTCGAGGATGCGGGAATTATATAGGCACTATCCGACGGCTTCCGACTTTATGACCGACTACAATCCATCGCTTCAAGAAAAGCTATTACGTCATAATATACGCCCCGCTATATTAGCAGCGAATAAAGAGATACCTACGATTAACCTGCTTTTGATGTCATACGGAGAATGCACCCCACGGGAATGGCTAAAGATACAGCTAGAGGGAATAAATTCTCTTTCGGGGGTGTCTCGTAAGATGACGGAAGCGCAGGTATACGAAACGGCTGATCTGATTATCTCGACTTATTATTACCTCAATGTAGCGGAGGTTATATTTTTCATTGCAAAAATGAAAATAGGGCTATACGGAAGATTCTACGGAGCGGTTGACCCAATCATGATAATGGAAGCACTTGCGAGATATATAACCGAAAGAAACAAAGATATTGGGGCGTATGAAACTGAAATAATAAACAAGCGCAATCTCGAGGCATCCAAATCGGAAAGACGAGTTAGTTATGAGGAATATCTGAAAACGAAAGCGGCGGCGGAAGCAGGAGATGAAGAAGCTAAAAAAAGACTTCAACCACCATAAACAAAAATAAGGCGTTTTAAGCCATTTAAATTTGAAAGATATATAGTTAATCATAAAACGAATAAAAGTTTGAATTTCGAAGCGTAACACACCAAATATATTATTTAAACAACAATACTTATGAATAAAAATAATAAATATAGAAAATCCCCCGGAAATATTACGATTGAAACCTTTACTATCTTGGAAGAAAATATTGAAAATATTTATATAAGCATCCCGATGAAAGGGCTAGACATTCACCGCCAACGTTTAATCGCCAATGAGATAGCCGTAGTCCTTAAATCAAAAGGATATGAAGTTATTAACCCTTTCGAGGTATGTAACATGATAGATAGGAATTTATCGGATGAACACTTCTACGCTCTCTGTATGGGCAAAGATATATCCGAACTCCTTAAATGCGATGCTGTCTATTTCTGTAGTGGCTGGGAAAAATCAAACGGTTGTCTGCTCGAATTTGCAGCAGCCAAATTATACAACAAAAAAATAATAATGCAATGAAACCGATAAGCGAAGTTACGAATGAGGATTGCAGAATTAAAGTATTATCCTTGAGTAAGCAAAATTCAAAATGGGAAATAACTTCTATCCATACATTTAAAAATAGAAGATATGAAGTAGATAATAATGGAAATTTTTATAGGAATGGAAAACTTGTAAAAGTAAAGCCTGATGAGAAATATAATCAATTTGTTCTATTGATTGATGATGATAATAATAAAGTTAGATTTAAGACGTATCAAATAGTCGCCCAATCTTTTTATTACGGATCATTAAAAGATGGCTTTAGTGTAGATCACATAGACAGAAATAGATTAAATAATAAAATATCAAATCTTAGAATTGTAGATAGGCGAACTCAATATGCGAATAGGGAAAATGTTATATACAAAGAGAAGCAAGTTTTGTGTATAAATAATGGTGTTATATATTCTTCATGTAAAGACGCAGAGAATAAATTGAATTTAATAAAAAATACCGTTAGTAGAGTAGCCAGAGGGGAAAGAAATAAAATACATGGATATGAATTTATTTTTATTAGATAACGGAATTGAGTACCGTTTAAGTGGGCTCATAAAAACAAATCTATTTGCATGATGGATAATATCAGCGATTTTGGTGACGGAGATATAATACAAAGCATTTATGACACACGGCAGTTTATTTAGTGGCATCGGAGGAGCCGAATTGGCTGCCTCTTGGGTCGGTTGGAATAACATATTTCATTGTGATATAAACAAATTCGGTAACAAGGTAATAAGATATCATTTCCCTAATAGCAAAGAATATGGAGACATTACAAAAACAGATTTTAGCAAATGGAGAGGAAAAATTGACGTCCTCACAGGAGGATTCCCATGCCAACCGTTCAGCGTTGCAGGAAAAAGAAAGGGAAAAGAGGATGACCGTTACCTCTGGCCTGAAATGCTTCGAGTTATACGGGAAATACAGCCCACTTGGGTTGTTGGTGAAAATGTTGGTGGAATCGTCAGTATGGTACAGCCCGGCACGCAGGTTGAAATGGGAAGCGAAACGTCTCTATTCGAAGAAGATTACTACACGTTTGAAGAACAGGAATATGTCGTTGAAACAGTGTGTAAAAGTCTTGAATGTGAGGGATATTCCGTCCAACCGTTACTTATTCCGGCTTGTTCCGTCGGAGCGCCACATAGGCGAGACCGGGTGTGGTTTATTGCCAACACCAACCGTAAGGGACTACAAGGGTGCGAGAAAAGCAAATATATTGAGAAACGCTGGAAGAAACAAAACAAACAGCCTTCCGGACTATTTCAGCCAAGTTGGAAAGAGTTCCCAACTCAATCCCCTATTTGTAGCGGAGATGATGGGCTATCCGACAGATTGACGGTATTACCTTTCCTGCGTGGAGAAACGAATCCATAAAAGCGTATGGTAATGCGTGGGTACCGAAAGTTGCATACGAAATATTTAAAATCATTAACCAAATTGAATATGAGAAAAGACACTAAAGAAAACCCGATAATAGGGAGAAAGGTGATGACTTTGGAAGACATTCAAGAAGGCAATAGACATATACCAAAGGGAACTATATGTATGATATTTCATCACAAATATAGCTATAGAATAGTTGACATAGATCATTTGTGTAGATCAGCCACAGTATATGGATGGCAAATTACCGACAATTTTAAGCTGACAATAACTCATTACGAGTGCGTCAAAGACGGAAAGATACTTCTTTCGTCAGATGAACCTATTGAGGTTGAAAACATCGAAGAGTTTAAGAAGAACGCTCACAAGCTAATTGTTTGTGACGAAGTAAAAGTAACATATAAAGCGGAAGAAAGATGAAATACCTAGTCACGAGAGCTAACATCAATCTCCATATAGAGGTTGATAATATTGAGAAGTTAAGAACCGAAATAGCAGAATATTTCGGAATAAAAACAAAAGAGATACACCTCAATTACGAGGGAACAAATAACAAAGATAAGGAGAAACAAAATGAAAACACTTGACTTAGTTCTTAAAGGAAAATGGTACGACATGATTGCGAGCGGGAAAAAGAAAGAAGAGTACCGTGATATTAAACCATATTGGCAGCGCAGATTTATGAATTGTCATCAATATGTCTTAGGCTGTGATCATAATAACTGCTGCAAAAGTGGTTTTATTGGTAAATACGAGGGTAAAAATTGTTTTGACGTTAATATTAAAAACGTTAATAATTACGATAATATTCGTTTCAGACGTGGATATACTAATCAATCAATGTTATTCAAGTTTAAAGAACAAGTTTCTATTGGAATAGGCAAACCCGAATGGGGTGCGCCTGAAAACAAAGTATTTATCTTAAAAATTGGAGAAAGGATAGAATAATGAAAAAGAAATGTTTTAACGATAAATACGGCCAAACAGAATCCGTATTAAGTGGTCAAAAAACAATGTTTAGGGAAATATATAAATGCCCTAACACATGGGATGGTATTTGGGTAAGCGGATATATAGTCGGTAAAGATGGATATGGGAACATTGCCGGCACCTATTTAGTTGATGAAGATGAACGAGAGATACCCGGGTCTTATATCAAACCTAAATATGCGGTCGGCGAAATTATAGCAGTAGCACAGTCTTATAAAGATGCAGGGTATTTGGGAAATTGGAAATATGAAGGGGATATACCAAGTAACGATGAAGAGTATAATCCCGAATGGAGACCTGATTTTTGTAGGTATTATAGTCAAATTAAAGGATGGAATAGCAAATTACTCGTCAAATCTGATTTGATGCCCCACCAAATCAAGATAACAGGTATTAAACTGGAACGGTTGCAAGATATATCCGATGAAGATTGCATAAAAGAGGGAATTGAAGAACACATGAAAAATGTTCAATATGGGTATACATCTAAAATTGGTTATTGCGGACAATATCCATTCGGTACTCCACGTTCTGCATTTGCAGATTTGTCCGATAAACTATTTGGTAAAAGTACATGGGAGCAAAACCCATACGTAATAGATTATGAATTTAAACTAATAAAATAACGATTATGAAAGCAGAAAATTTTATATTAGAAAAGAAACATGATGCTTCTTGGTTTGCAGAAGAGGAGCAAGTAGTATCAGATTTAGACGCACTATCAGCTATAGACATGGCGATTAAAGAAGAGCGTGAACAGATGATAGAAAGGATGAAGTCGGTAGTAGAAAAAGCAGACAACGATAGAAGTTCTACTGGAAGTTATCAAGATCCTATATACGCTTTACAAATGTGGATTGAAAACATAGAAAATCATGGACATTAAATCATTAAAGATTGGTGATATAGTCACCACAAAAGATAATATTACATCTAATAGTGATGGCAATTATTATGAGATAACTAAGATAGATAGTAGGGTTAGTTACATGTCTAAAGGAGGTACAAAGCACATTGGCTGTGTCTCACTTGAACCTATAAAGAAAGAATTACCTTACGTAGGTGGTGCATGGGTTGATTACTTAGAACCTATTCCGATAACTGATGAACTGCTTGAAAAGGTAGGATTTAATTTTGCTGGATTTGATGGATATAGAATGTGTGAGAAGTATTATAATCTTGGTATTAAAAAATATAATGAATATTATCATTTTTCGTACAATGGTACTGTCATATCCGATTATCCCATATCAAAAGCGATTAGGTATCTCCACGAACTACAACACGAAATGTTCGATGCAGGAATAGAATTTGAAATTAAAATTTAAATAATAACTTAAACAAAAAATTATGAAAGCTAGTGAACTTAGGAAAAAAGGAGTTGCAATAGCAGATATATATACTGCTATTAATTCAATAAATGAGGTAGGACAATATAAATATTTTATTCCTCATAATATCTATGTACCGGATCATGTTATCACGGAACTGATAGAAAACGGCTTTAAAGTGTATAAAGGTGAGTGGATGAGGGGAGATATTGGTTTAATAATAGAATGGTAATGACAATGAAAAATATACCAAATAAAATTTATCTCCAGATAGGAGAAGAAACACCAAAAGATGCCGACTTCGAAGAGTTGGATGAAGTTACGTGGTGCGCTGATAAGATCAATCCTAATGACTTTGAATATGTCAAAATGGATAAGGTGATAAATCCTAAACCACATATAAAGGAAAATGTAAACGGAATAGTCGTCAAAGGTGAACTACATCAATATGTGACGTCAAATAATAGTTGCCACAAGGAAGGTATTGGAATAGAAACGCCTATTTGTAAAAAGTGTTCTTTATATTACGAATGCAATCATCAAGTCTCGGTATTACATTTTTGTCGAGATTATAAATTCGGAAAAGGGCATTTTGTGAATAAGGGTAAAATAGAAATTAAATAATAGGAGATAATAACAATGACAAAAGAAAAACTAATAGGAATTACATTTCCGATTGAAAATCTAAAGATAATGCACCAGTGTGTTATCAAGGCAATGAAAGAAGAAGGAAAGCAATCTATTGAGATAAATACTTATTTTGATGATATAAGCAAAATACTTGACTTCGTGGATCAAATGGAGTTATTCGGAAAAGATAAAACAAATTAAATAAAAACAATTATGGAATGTCCAAAATGTAATGGATCAGGGAAAGTTTCTAACCCAAAATATTATAGTGTAGGTTGTTCGATGGCATACGAAATGGGATATGAAACGACCAAAATATGCGAAAAATGCAATGGTAAAGGGTATATTATTGGGGATATTAGCGATATTGTATACAGGTTAAAAGAAGCCTATAATGGAGAAACAATAACCCGAAAAGAAGCTAAAGATATGTTAGATATAATATTAAAATAAACGATTATGGAAAAGATAAATTTAATGGAGATAGCAAAGACTATCAAAAGGATTGGGTACAAAGTAGCCGTAAGCGGCAGGGTAGATGCCGTATTTGCGGGAAACGATAAAAATACTATATATATATGTTATGACGTTGAGCATATTTATTATAGTCTTGTATGCAAAGAGTGCTTTTGTCACATTAATGGTATAGGTGATGAAATTACAAAAGAAAATATAGATAAAGCTTTGAATAGCGATGTGTGGAAAGACCAAAAAGCTAATCCTGTTACGATAGAAAAATGGCTTGACATTGTAAATCTGAAATTTTTAGAGGATGAAAATAGACCAACACACGAAAAGCCTAATAAACCCACCGAATGGACACCATCCCTCGATGGCGCTATCACCGATACAAAGGAAAAGGCGAGAGACGTACTACTTCGAAAGATGAACGAAGCTATTAAGGAGTTTGAGGATGAAACAGGTATAGAGGTTATCAGCCTGAATAGCGAAAGGCTTGAAATATGTTATGCAAATGGCGAGAAGTGTGATCATGCTTTTGAATTTAAAATGAACGCAAAATAATGGAAGACATGGATAAATCAATAAAAGACATGTTCGAATTTTCTAAATGTGTTGATTACGAACAGGAATTTATGTCCCAACTAAAAGAAAAATTAGCTGATGCTCTCTGTAAATATTGCCCATCCATTAACGGAGATATAGATAAGAAATGCAACTCTCAATGTGACGGTAACTATTGCGAAAAAGCACTCGATGCCTATTTGGATGGTGGAAACGACGATGAGTTTGAAAAGATGCTAGGCATTACAGAGACCACGAAAGACGATCTCCCTAAATACTTAAAGAACAATACGGGTGAAATGGTATATGCGAACACTAGAGTGGACTTAGTATGTAAAAAAGACGTTCCAAAGAGGTATATATTAATCTGCGTATGCGAAGCAAAATATTGGTGCGCGGAATCTCTTAAAATGGGTGTATCTGGATTAGGCATTAAACTAGGGCAAATACATTGTAGTGTTTATCGGGTTGGCGATAGGCTATATACCGGCATGTACGGTGTTCCATTAAAAGGTTAACATCATGGACGGAACACGTACGTATAACGATATATCCGAAGTAGTAGGCGGTGGATTGCTAAAAATGGAGTTAATAAATACCAATGAACCGCAAAAGGTGGAAGAGTTCTATGGATCTATCAATGCCGATGAAGACGAACAACTAAATGCTATTAAAAATCAATTTATCGAGTTGGTTAACAAAACTAGAAAATTGGTCGGAGATGTAGAGTTAATAATATCATATAGGGGTTACGAAGTATTATGTAAGCTCAGATGCGCTTTCGGTGGCAAGGATAAGTTTTGCGATTTTTGCGAAAATAACAATATTTCTCTCAAAATGGAAAATATCGAAGTTACCGCTAAAACATACACGATAGAATGCAAGATAAACGCTTGTCAAGACTTTTTCGATGACGGTAAAGATTATTGCCTGATTGAAGATCCGAAAGAAAAGCGGGTATATGGCTTTAAAAGTAAGCTAAAACCATACGATAAAAGACGATCATTTAAGGCTAAAACTTACCGTCCGAGAATACGCAGCAACCCTGAATAAATTCAGTAGGGGAAAGGGGGGTTATAGGGGGATAGGGGGTGTGTCCTTAAAAACGCTCTTTTTTAAAGTTCAAAATAATAAAAAAATAACGCGCATGTATAACATCAGAAAAGTAAAGTTTGACTATGTCGTAGGAATAGATCCCGATATTGAAAAAAACGGCGTATCTCTTCTCGAGGTGGAAACTAAAAAGGTGAATCTATATGAGTTTTCGTTCTCCGATACGCTCGATTATCTGCTTTCACTAAAAAGGCAAATGGAGATAAAGGGGAAACGGTTTATCGTAGTCATAGAGGCAGGATGGTTGAACAAAGGGAATTGGCATTTACGTCCTAGCGATTCAAAGGCGGTAGCGGCTGCAAAAGGTCGTAATACGGGAATGAATCACCAAACAGGAATACTTCTTTGTGAACTGTGTGAGCATTATCAATTACCGCATGATGCCATAAAGCCGCTAGTGAAATGCTGGAAAGGGAAAGACCGAAAGATAACCCATGAGGAAATAGCGAAGTTTATGAACGTAAAAGGTCGGGAGAACCAGGAAGCTCGGGATGCGGCACTGATTGCTTGGGTGTATGCGGGGTTACCGATAAAGATGATGTGAATATTTTAACTCGAAAAATCAGCATATTTCAATGTTAAAAATCAAAACAAAAGGCGATCTATTCGGTCGCCTTTTCTATTATCTAATATGTTGCCCATTTTTCAAAGTCTGTTTCCGGGTGTTCCCAAAAATCGCTCACACGACGATATAGCGCTTCGATGTTGGCACCTTTCAGAGAATTTACTTTTTCCTTTATCTCGTCAAGGTTAACATCGTACTTTTGAGCAGTATGATCGTAAAGTTCGCTATCTTCACAATGTATAGTTAAAGCTTCTTTATCGTACCTAAAAGCATCCGTCACCATCGTTCCATTGAGGGAGTCCGCGAAAAATTTCCATTCTTTCGCGCTAAAAATCCCCTTTAATTCGTGCATACTGATAATACGAATCTGCTGCAATTCTTTAATCGTTAAAGGGGATAAACATGTTTTACAGCATAAAATACCATTTATAAAATATGTTAAAACGACCACGAACGTTTGAATAATAAACGCTTATCGCTAACTTAGCGCATTAAAACGTTTAGTATGGAAACGCATGTATTAAAAATTTCGCAAATTAGGTTGAACGGAGACAATCCCCGAACCATCACTACAGACAAGTTTCGAAAGCTTATCGATTCGATTCTTGTCTTTCCTCGCATGCTGTCTATACGTCCCATCGTGGTGGACGGCAATATGGTGGCGCTTGGTGGCAATATGCGCTGTAATGCCCTGAAATCAATATCAAAGATGGGTATTGAAGAGATTACAGACAGGATGCAGGGTGTTTCTGACTTTACCGAAAAAGCAGAGGAAGAGCAAAAGAACCTCGTCGCTTATTGGTCTGAATGGCTCGACAAACCAACCGCTCCCGTGGTTATTGCAAACGAACTATCGGAGAGCGAACGCAAGCAGTTTATCATTAAAGACAACTCATCTTTCGGCAAATGGGACTATGATTTGCTTGCTAATAGCTGGGACGGGGCAAAACTTGGCGATTGGGGCATAGATGTATGGGACGCATCACCAATGCTTCACGAGGAAGAGAAACACGATACCTCCGAACGAGAAGATGACATAATATCTGATGAAGAAATAGATGGTTATGGAAATGAAGATAGATTGAAAAAGATTGAGGTGATCATACCTAACAACCTATCGGATAAGGCAGACGCGATAAAGGCAATCATCGTTGAAAGCCTATATCAATATTCAGATGTAAAAATCAAATAGCAATGGCAGGACGACCACAATTTTCAGATTATCAGGCGAAGCTTCGACGCAAAAAGGAAGACCGCTTACCCTTAGTTCTTGAACTATACAAAAAGGGTTATTCCATGCGTCAGATAAGAGCGGAAGTGATGCAGCGTCTTGGTATATCATCCTATTCGCTAGGGACGGTAAAGAAAGACGTTGATGGGATGCTGAAAGAATGGCGTGATGAACGCATCCGTGATACCGATTCACTCGTGCAAATAGAACTTAGCAGAATTGATGATGTCACGCGTGAGGCATGGGACGCTTGGGATAAATCAAAGACCGATTTTGAGAAAAAGAAATCAAGCCAAAAGGGCGTTGTTGCGGACGGCGATGGAGAGAAAGACGGCGATGGAGATATAGTAACAACCGAATTACAACGCAGGGTTGAGGAGATGCGGTGTTGTGGTGATCCACGCTATCTAGATATAATCGACAAGCAAAGCAAAGAGCGCCGTAAGATACTCGGCCTTTATGCTCCCGAAAAGCAGGAGATAACGGGCAGTTTCTCTTTCGCGGACTTCCTGATGAAAACTGCTATTGTCGATGAAAACGGGAAACCGGCTCAACCCATAAACGGATTTTCTGCCGGCGTTCCAATTGATCCAACTAACGACAATGAAGACGTAGGAAATGAAGATAGACGAGAGGACACTGGAAGATAGGGCTATCCGTCAATTCGCAGCATGGCGCGCTGATTGGGTGCTATTTGCTACCGATGTTTTCGGGGCATATCTCGACGACGAACAAAAAGCTATATTGCGAGCATTTCAACACGAGCATCGCGTAAGTGTGCGATCAGGAACGGCTAGAGGAAAGGACTTCATCGCTGCCATTTGTGCCCTTTGTTTCTTTTATTTAACGCCCAAATGGGATGTCGAGGGAAATATGGTAGAAAATACAAAGGTTGCCCTAACAGCTCCGACGGACCGGCAGGTTAAGAATATCATGATGCCGGAGATTTCACGGCAATATAACAAAGCAAAGCGAAGAGACATCGTACTACCCGGACGACTTACAACATCGGATATACGAACAAATAGCGAGGAGTGGTTTTTAACGGGATTCAAGGCAGACGAACACAATCACGAAGCATGGTCCGGATTTCACGCCGTTCATACGGCTTTCATCGTTACAGAGGCTACCGGTATCATAGATGACACGTTCGAAGCTATTGAGGGTAATCTGCAGGGAGATTCAAGGCTGTTGCTTGTGTTCAACCCCAACACGACCGTCGGTTATGCGGCACGTTCTCAAAAGTCGAGGAGGTGGAAAACGTTTTGTCTTAGTTCGCTCAACGCTCCCAATGTGCTGCAACGTAAGATAGTTATACCCGGGCAGGTTGATTACGATTGGCTTAAAGATAAGGTTGAGAATTGGTGTACACCAATTAATGAGGACGAAAAGAAAGACGATCAAGACGATTTCGTGTTTGACGGCCATTGGTATCGTCCATCCGATTTGTTCCGAAAAAAAGGTCTTGGACAATTCCCGCTTGCTGACGAGGGTTGTCTGATACCACTTAAATGGGTCGAGATCGCAGAGGATAGATGGCGTGCTCACGGAGGTCTTAAAAACCACAACTTCCCACGAATTGGCGCCGACGTAGCAGGCATGGGACGTGATAACACGACATTTTGCTACCGATTCGATAATTACGTTGACCGCATAGAAAAACATAATAGTGGCGGCAAAGCGGACCACATGAAAGTTGCCGGCCATTTGGTGAACGACTTCAAGACAACGACAGGTTGCATCGTGTTCGTAGACACGATAGGAGAGGGCGCCGGCGTGTACTCGAGACTTCTAGAGGTATTTATAGAAGACCCCGATTTGAAAGAACAAATAGCGAATGTGGTCAGTTGTAAGTTCAGCGAATCGGCAAAGAGGAGTAGTGGAACGTATATAACTGATCTAACGGGTCAATATTCATTCGTAAACCTACGCGCATACTGTTATTGGTCGCTTCGTGAATGGCTGGACCCCGCCAACGGAAACGATGCGATACTTCCACTGGGAGGAACACTGAAAGAGGAACTGACAGAAATACAATGGTCTTTTAGATCAGATGGCAAGATAATAATTGAGCCGAAAGAGGATATTAAAAAGAGGCTTGGATACTCTCCTGATGAATCCGATGCACTTGCGAACACCTTTCATCCGCAGCAACTCTCCAAGCCTGACATGACCTATTACCCGCCTGATTATGACGAAAACGCAGATTTATATTAACGATTAAAATATTTAATTATGGAAACTATCGATGAAATAATGAATCCGATTAGATCGGTGAGCGATATAATAGCCGACCTTAAGAAAAAGTTCGTGACGGTACCGTTATGGATTTCAAATGACGATAAGAGACCCGGATTACAAGAGATCTATGATGCCAAACTGCATCCCGTTATGGATAAAAAGAAATACAATGATAAGACGGGGAAAGATGGCGTTATCTATGTATCTCGCATCACATCGGGACTACCGAAATTGGCAGTCAGGCGTCTATCTCAAATGTGTTTCGGAATACCCGCAAAGCGCATCTATAAGCCAAAAGATGATAACGAAAAGAAAGCGGCTTCTATCCTAGAAAGCATCTTTGATCATAACCGTATTGACAGTGTCAATCTTGATAGGGCCAAAAGGTTATACGCAGCTTGCGAGTTCGTCACTATCTGGTACACACAGATGTCAAATACCATGTATGCGGGTGAAGAAAGTAAATACAAATTGCGTTGCCGCACTTATTCGCCCATGGACGGGGCTAAACTATACCCTCTATTTGATGACTATGATGATATGATCGCTATGTCTGTCGAATACACTAGGATGGTTAACAATGTGTCAACTACCTATTTCGAGACATTCACGGCCGACACACATAAACGTTGGATAAATAGGGGTAATATATGGGTGGATGACCTGGGCGAATCAGAGCAAGATATAGAGGACGGGATAGGAAAGATTGCGGCCGTATATGGTTATCGCACCGAATCAATCTACGACGGTGGTGAAAATAACATCTTCGAACTTGAATGGGCGTTATCAAGAAATGGCAATTATATTCGTAGAAACAGTACGCCTATTTGGTGCGAATTTCTCGACCCGGAAGATGCGCTGAAACTTACCAATAAACCGTCTGATGACAAAGCGGCGAGGGATTTCCGCAGATACCCGGCAAATGCAAAGGCGGGATATGTCACCTGGGAGCAAGCGATAGATTCACTTAAATTCTATACAGGTTCAATCCGCAAGGACTTTTTCGAACGCATACAGATTCCGGATAACTCGTTTGACGAGATGAAGACTACCCCAATGTCGGGTGAAGCTCGTAAGATGCTGTATGTCGATGCGCAGATGAAAGTGATGGAAGAAAGCGGCACATGGATAGACATATTCACACGAGAAATTCACGTGGTAGAAGCATTCGCTAAAAAGATGTTTCCCGATTTGGCTAGTGCATTTGATTCTCTCGAATTTGAAGTTAAGATCGTACCTTTCACCATTACCGACGATAAAGACAACATTGATAACGGTATCAACGCATCAGGTGGTAGGGCTATTATGTCGCGGCGTAGTGCTATTGCAAAATACACGGATACCGACGATCCGGACGCAGAACTTGAACAGATAAGACAGGATGAACAGGAAGACGCGTCTATCCCTCTTGAACAGCCAACCTATTAATGAATTGGACACATGGGTAATAAGTTGAATAAATACGATAAAAAGCATGTATCCGCTATTGCGCTAGCATCAAAAAGGATTGATGTCTTATACGCCGATTGCGCGGAGGAAATGGCGCGTCTTGGTCTTCATAGCGGGTTTGACGCCGAGAATGCGGTGATACCGTTTTCGTTTAATAAATACCCAACTCTAAAGAAGAAAGCCAACGCACTTATTAAGGCGTTGTCGGCAGGTATTACAGCAGAGATAATAGATGGTATAAGCGGATCGTTTGAACTTAGCAGAGATAAGAATACGGACTATATTATGGAGCTTATAAAGGATTCGAACGTCCCAGAGGATATACTGCCAAAGCTGTTACCACGAACTACCGAAGCGTTACGGGCTTATCAATCATCAAGAAAGATAGACGGAATGTCATTATCGGACAAGGTATGGAACATCGCAGAAACCGCAAAGTCTGATTTCGAGTTAGCAATTGACATAGGTATAACGGACGGACGAAGCGCATCCGAACTATCACGTGATATTCGCAGTTATCTTGCCAACCCCGATAAGCTGTTTAGGCGTGTCCATGATAAATACGGTAACTTACAACTATCACGATCTGCAGCAAACTATCGTCCAGGTCAAGGGGTGTATCGCTCTTCATATAAAAATGCTCTTCGTATGACACGTACAGAGATTAACATGGCATATAGAAAGGCCGATAGCGAAGCGTGGAAGAACAACCCGCTTGTCGTTGGATTTGAAATCAGGCTTAGTAATAATCACCCCGTGGAAGATATTTGCGACGATCTCAAGGGTAGATATCCGAAAGATTTTGTTTTCATGGGTTGGCACCCCGCATGTAGATGCTATGCAGTACCGATAAGTCCGAATACGGAAGAGTTCAATAAATATATCGACGGTTTATTAAACGGAGATGGTGTGAACGATTTCAATTTCTCTGATGAAATAGAGAATCCACCTAAAGGATTCAACACATGGATAGGACTTAACGAGGGGCGCATACGAAAGATGGAACAGAACGGTACAACGCCACAATGGATAAAGGATAACAAAAAGTATATGTAGACTGTAATAGCTGCCAAATAAAGGTGGCTATTTTTTTGTCAAAAATAAACCCCGCCAAATAAATGACGGGGCAACTTTACTATGACAAAATTAAAAACATAATACTTTCACAAGCATTGTGGTGCAAGTGGGATTCGAACCCGCATATAAGTTACTATTATTCGCTTATTCTTTGATACATATAGCCCCTATGTTTATCCCTAGTTCGGATTGCATTAGGCTTGCGATTATTAGCTATTTTTTTGTCAAAAGCATTTCCTGTCTGCCAACTCACCGTCTTGTATACTTCCGCATAGCCTTCTCTCTTAGTTACCACACGGAAGTATTGGGTTGAAATGAAATTATAAAGTTTATCAAGTGGGTGATCTAATCTGTGCCATAATGTGTCTTATTTATTAGAGTGTTCGATAAACTTATCTGCTATACTAAAACAAGTTTCCATCAGATCATATTCATAGCTAGTTAATGAACCGTCACTATATAATTTAATACCCCAATCAGATCTATTAATAATCATAGACAATAATATCTTTTCAGCCAAAGCGTTACGCTTTTTCCTCTTGTTTGATTCCTCGAGTTTACTGTTCATGGCTTTCGTCCTCCTTATTATATGGTTTTCCACGCAATGATTCATCATAGGGAATGACATGGTCGGAAGATACGTGATGACCGATAAGATGATGTTTTCCGTCATCCGACTTATACCCGTAAATTCCAGGAACCCATATACAACCTTTACCCGAACAAACCAAACATCTATCGAATGTGTTCAAATCTGATGCATTCTTTGGCGTATCGTCATGATTATGATATAATACGTTAATGATTCTATTGCTACCATTGATAAGATTATCAACGTCATCAACGATCATGGAGATCACCTTTATTTCTCCATTAAGAGAGTATTTTTTGTCGGACATTGTCTTTTCTTTATCCCATTTAAGATTCAGAATGTAAGCGGCAGAAACTTCACGGGCTTTATTATTTTTGTAAAAATCCATGTCATCACCATAAGATAAATTTTCGTCTTCTTCTAAATACAAAAAAGGTTTATCCGTATGACCCACCCCTTCATTGAAATACCATTTAAACCCCAATTCAAAAAGCTTCTCTTGAATCTCTTTGCTTTTACCGTCCACATATACTTTTGTGTTGAACAGTGATTGTTTTGCTTCTTCTTTTGTCATTTTATTTAATTTCTTTAAGTCCTTTAATCCTCCAACATTAAATCGTTCCACAGCCAATACATATTGTCAATATCGAGATAATAGCATCCATCGCATGATGATAGAATCGTTGCCTCTTTACCGCAGTATTCCGTTTGATCAGAAACCATGTTAAGGTCTCCGCACTTAACATAGCAGTATTCCTTTTCGCTCGGACGATTGAACAAATTCTTTTTGTTCTTTTCAAACCATTCTTTTGATTTGATGGTGACTTTGTCACCTACTTTATGCTTCCCCATTATTGTATGTGTTATTTAGTACCCGTATGATATCGTTATTCCTTGATACCCGCCGAATAATTTGTCTTGTAAGTGATGATCCGTTTGAAGTGGATGCAGACATGTATGGTTAATAGTAATCTTAATCTTATCGGTGACATTATATTTAATGCCAACTTCGAATGATCCTTGTTCAGGCAAAAACGAATCTTTTAAGAACAAACACCAAAACCGCATGTCATAATAAACAGAAACGCTTTTGTATACGTATTCAAGACCTGTCCGAAAGTTGAATTTAGGCATGTAGTAGGTCATCGTGTCGCCAATAGGATTTTCAATCCTTATTTGATTGGTGATGTTGTAGCTAACTGCAACTTTGGGCTTTAGTTGGGCGTTAGCGGTTAATGATAACATCAGTAATGCCAATATTACTAGGTATCTTGGATCGTCTTTACACTTTTTGATGTACCATCTAACGATCGGCCAAACAATGAATTTTGCAACCAATATGAGGAATGCTAATGCAACTACCATACTGAATAGGTATACGAATGCTGATAATAATAGTTCTTTCATAATGTTGTTATTTAAGCGTTTATTTCTAATTCTTCACCGGTTATAGCGTAATACATATTTTGCAATTGATGCAGATACTTACAAAAAATAAGAAAGAAATGAAGATAATAGATCCCTATTTTGGATGTTCCGAAAAATCCAACTTTGATTGATATACGCAATGAATTATTTACAAAATATCCTATCTCTTTATCATATATAAATCCGTACTTTTCAAGTAGTTCGGGTGTAAGTGGTATCGGTTCTAAGTATTGACACCAAGCACCTACGTCTCTATATCTTGGATCGTCACAAGTTATCGTAACGCATCCTTTCAACTCTTCAAATGAGTCTTTTGAATCAATTGCCAGCACTTTATATACACCTTTATCAGAAGTATTCATTGGTTTTCCGTTCGTAGAAACCAAGTTCCCTATCCGAAGCTCGTTAATGTTTATCATAGCTTGTTTTTTATTATTTCAATATTGTAGGCTTGCCGAATGCGCATATTTTCCTCTTCAAGACGCTTAATGTCTTTTACACGCTCTTCCAATAGTAGTCTAAGACCATTATTTTCTTCTCTTACTTGCTTTACATAGCTATCGTTCAAATCAGCACGCGTATACATTGCTTCTTGCTTGTAACACTCATTTTCAACTCTAATCCTCTCAATTTCAATTTCAAGTTGATGTATCTTAAAAGTCTTATTCATAGCGTTTTATTGTTAAACATTTGGTTATTCGTTTTACCATCTTATCCCAGCTTCTACCGAATCGGATGAGTTGGTTTTCTTTCAGCCTCAAATAGGTGTCGTGCCCTTCCAGGTCCAACCACCAATCGATAAGCCTAAAAGTAACCAATTCATTCTGTATAACAGGAACACCCAAGCGGGTGAAATAGGCGATATCTATGCTATTAAGAAGATGTATTTTGTTTGCATCTATTATTGATAGGATCCGGACTATCTGCCTATCAGACATTTTTAATACATGCCGTAATGCTATAACTCTGAATGTGTCCATGATTAATTTTTATTTTTTATGTTTATCTCTTTCTTCATCTAAGTAGAATGCTACAGGCAGCCAAATAATAAGAAATATAAAAACAAAACATCCGTAAATAAATTCCATGATTATATCCTCCTTATATCTTTTAGATATTCTATTTTTATAATGCCTATAAACAATTTACCTTTATTCCTTTTAGAGAATAGGAAACTGTTATTCCGTGGGTGTCCATCGAGATACCAGTTACACTCACGTATGCCACTACCCCAATGATCAGATTGGCGGCATATAGTATCTTCGTTATCATTAGTGTAATAAATTGAGTTACCCGACGTGGCGAGCTTGTGAAAATCGCTAGGAACTTCGTCTAATGGACGCCAATTGCCCACGCTAGCATCCCAAAAGTTTTTAATGGTTAAGCCATTTGTTTTTTTTCTATTTGAAAAAGCCCATTTAGCACCTTTTTCAAATCCATTCGCTATACCAGCATCGTAATTGTCTTCATTGAAATTGATCTCCAACCCCAAATTTTGTATAGCCTCTGTTATTGTTTCCATATCCATAAATGTTTAAAATGTTGTCATATAAATGCGTTTCAGATTGAAACGCTCCAAAGATATGAATATTATTTTTAAATAGCATAAAAAACCTAATAAATTAACTATTTTTATTATTATAAACGCTATAAATTAAGAAGTTAATAAAAATAAATCTCCACGTTTTTACACGTTTCCATGTGAAACGTTTTGCTATAAATGTCTAAATTAGACCTCCGTAAACAATTATTAATCAAAAATCTCTAGGGATGAGCTCAAAAAGTTTAATACTCGCAGCCCTTAAAAAGAAATTCGATGGGGTAGACGAAAAAGTACTCAACAGGATAGCCAAGAATTTGGCGAACACAAGCGAAGTACACAGTGAAGAGGAAGCCACGACAGCGATCGAGGACGTTACTCTTCAAAACGTGATTGATAGTTATGCTGATAGCCGCGCGACTGATGCCACGCATAGTGCGATCACTAACTACGAAAAAAAATACGGATTGAAAGAGGGGAAAAAATCTGACGGAACGCAGACCACCGAAACAACGGATACTAAGGCAGACGATGACGGTGAGGACGCGAAAGACGTCGCCGGTAAAACAAAAACGGGAACTATCATAACGAAAGGCACGGATTCGGAGCTTTTGGCATTGTTAAAAAAGCAAAGCGACGCTATCGAATCGCTTACAGGTGAAATTAAAGCTATCAAAGATGGCAAAGTAACCGAAAGTAGAACATCCGTTTTAAAAGAAGCTCTTAAAGACGCTTCCGATGATTACCGCGCAAAGGTAGATAAGTTAACCAAACACATGGACTTAAAAGGCATGAGCGAGGAAGATTTTAATGATTTGGTTTCCGACTTTCAAGACGGCGCAGACAGCGCTGGAGATGGTGGCATGGCTACCGGAGCACAGCAAGGCGGGGTTCAAGGCGTGCAGCAGCAACGCAATATCGTAGGCGCTCCAAAAGCCGGCGGTAAATCAACACCACCTATACAAGTAAACCCTTTCGTAAAGGCACGCGCAGAGGCTAATGAAAAGGCTGTTGCAAATCCGGCCATTCAAGGGGTAAATACTCAAACTCAAACTCAATAAAAAATGAACAACGTATTTAACCATCAATCGGCAGAAGCTCCCGATCCTATTCGGATCGTTCAGGCGCTTGGCGGTGAAAAAGAGGGAGGCGGTTTAGTTATCGATCCCGGCTTTAATGCACCGGAATCTACTGCCGTTGGAAAATATGACAGTCTTCGCTATGCGGTAATTAAAGGTTATCGTTTGGTGGCTGCTGTCGGAGCATCCGACACCACTATTAAAATCGCTAAAGGTAGCGGTATTGTGGTTGGTGAATTTTTGGGATATAGCAAATTGGCTGTTGCATGTACGGCAGTCGATCAGACTAATGCAGACTATGACACCATAACCGTCACGATGGGCGTAGTAATCGCCGCTGGTGAAGTGTTGTATCAGGCAAAAGCTGCTTCCGCTAATGCGGCAGTGCCAATCTATACACCTCTATTTTTGACAAAGAATCTCGTACCGACAGGCGTTGGTGATATACCTATGGCTCTGTTTAGTATCGGTTCTGTCCGCAAAGAAACGGCTTGTATCGGTGTCGATATTGCCGGAATGTTAGCAACCATTAAACTCGTATAAAGATGGGACAAATGAATGCACCTCTTTTTGATCTCGACCGCACTAACATGCAGGTTGAAGTCAATTCGTATAAACCGGGGCTAGGCCTAGCATGGCCTACTTTGTTCCCGTTGAAATATACACCTAAATTTGATTTGCAGGGTATCTCCGGTGACGAGGGTATACCGGTTTCTGCTGATCGTGTCGCTTTCAATACTCGTGCCCCTAAAAAGACACGTAAGAAAGTTGGCCGTTGGTCAGGTCATCTTGGTAAGATTTCTATTTCTCGTGATAAAGACGAGATAGAAGTAAACGAGTATAATGACCTCAAAGTCATTGCATCCGCTAATCCGGAAGACACCGCATCGGCGCAGTATCTCGTAGACATGGTTTATGACGATATCAAGTTCTGCAATACCGGTATGGACTACCGCGTAGAGGTTGATTCCATGCGTATCGGTTCTAGTGGTAAGCAGGTACTTTCCGAAACTATCGACGGTGATATGGCAACACAGGACACCATCGACTTCAATGTACCGGTATCCAATTTTATCGGCGTAAAATCCGTTAAGTGGGACGATGCAGAAAATGCCGATGGTATCGCAGATATTATCAGAGGTCAGAAGGTGGTAAAAGACAAAGGTGGCAATAAACCTATGTTCGCTATCATCCCGCAAGCCGCTTATGATTTGTTGGCATCACAAAAGGCTGTCGCACGTCGCCTAGCTCCCGCTTTCGCAGTGGCAACAGGCATTGACTTGACGACCGAGGTATCTTTGGATTCCATCAACGCATATATGCGTAAGCATTTTTATCCCCAACTTGCTCTTATTGATCCTTATGTGAACATTGAGAACAAGAAAGGTGAAACGACTACCGTACGGCCATGGAATCCGAACGTAGTAACTCTATCTCCGACTATTCAGCTCGGATGGACTTATTACAAGCCGGTTCCCATTGTAAACAATACCGATGCCATGCAAGTGCAGGGATCGTATTATAAGACTACGGTCTACTCTGATGTTAACCCTTTGTCCGAGACAACTTTGGCAGAGGCATACGTTCAACCGGGACTTATTAACCGTGCATCTCTCGTGTTTATCAACACGATGAAAACTACATGGAATAACGGTGACGTTTAACATACATTGAAATTATGAATGTATCTCTCTCTCTCATATTGATTTCAAATTACCCCATACCGCAGGCGGTTGCAGAAAAGATCGCCGGCGGTCGGGGGTTAAATCCGGAAGATAATTTCACTAGCGAGTTATCTGCTTCGGCTGCTTACAAGCTGGCCGTTTCAGATGTCTACGAATATTTATCCACCGCCCCCGAAATAACGCAGGCGGGAATAACATTCAAGGTTACGGATGAACTTCGTAAGAAGTATGCGGGGATGACTTCCGAGTTGAGAGGGCAATACGGAAGCTCACAGGATATCAACCAAATATACGGATTAACAGGGGAGGAGTATTGAAATGCTGGCTGAAACGAATGGAACGATACAGATTGCATCAGGTAGTGCGGCAGGTGGAACTGATGACGACGGGAATCCTATCCAAACAGGTAATTGGACCTACGGAAATAAGATACCATGTCATTATACCGCTAACAAATACGAGCACACGGGAAGCAATGACGGAGGTAAGTTCACGATGGCCAAGTTTATCATTCTGATAGATATTGACACTACGTTTAACGCTCAATACGTCGTGCTTAACGACCTTAATGGAAACCGTATCCTTTCAGAGTTTAGAGTTCAAAACATTCAACACCTTACCGTTGTAGGTAATACCAAAATTCAAGTATAGCAAATGCCTATCGAAAGGAAACATACAGGAAAACGTTTTGTCGACTATGTTGGAGAAATAGCGCAGAATAAGCGTAATGCAGCAATCGCATATCTTACAAAAATAGGTATCGATTGTGTAGCGGAAGCTCGTAAAAGCGGATCATATACCGACAGGACAGGAAACCTAAGAAGTTCGATAGGCTATTGTATCGTTGAAAACGGGAACATTATCACAAAAAGCGGATTTGAAAAAGTTCTATCTACCGCATCACAGGGAAAAGGCTCGGGCGAAAAGTCGCTTTCTGATTTAATATCGGAATATAGCAAAGGACTGGTGCTTATCGTCGTTGCGGGAATGAATTACGCCGCTGCCGTAGAAGCAAAAGGGTATAATGTACTTGATAGTGCACGTACAGACGGAAAGAAACAGGTTGAAATAATGCGTCAAAAATTAGGTCTTAAATGAGTGGAATAGCTAATACATCAGTTCTTGCGACTTACGCATATAAGCAGATCAAATCGTTGCTTATACCTACTTATATAGCCGGATCGGTATATAAGAAAGGTATGAGACCTCTTGACGCAAAAACGGAAGACGCCGTAATAGTTATTTCAGATGGTGACGCAGAACAGATCCAATCGGGACACCTACACATTAACGTATACGTTCAAGACATTGACGCCGGGACGGGTAATTTGGTTGCCAATCTTTCCCGAATAGCTCAAATCGAATCCTTTGATAATATGATATTAAATTCACTAAATGAGGGAGATACAGACTATAATTTCAAGTATTACAAGATGACGGATCATTACGAAGATGAAGACTATACAAATCAGCACTTCGTTGGATTCTTCATCGAGTTTAAAAAAATTAATTATTAAAACAAAAAGCTATGGATAAATTGATTATGGCTTGGTCACAATGTAAGGTTCTTTTAGGACCTACCGGTGCCGCTAATGCTTTTGCTTCCTATTTGTTTGATGTTGGAGTTATCAAGGATAAATCCACTACGCTCGAATCGAGTGACGGAGATCAACTGAAAGCTACCGCTTCGGGTGGACGTTTGGTCGCGATTGATAATCTAGAGGGTGGTTTTGTTCTTAAAACTACAATAATGGAGCCAGCCGATGACTTGTATGTAAAATTAGGTCTTGGCGCTATCAGTAATGACGAATTAGCCGTTAAGACGCATGTCGTATCGGGTGATTTTTCCGCAAAGGTTATCCCTATGAACGTCGGAGCTAAGGGCATCAAGGCCGCGCTTTGCAATGTTAAATTTAAACCGGCATTTGCAGAAGACGCAGGTAACAGCGTTGAAATGGAAATTACCATCATGCAGGCGTTAGATGATAATAATGACGTTGAAAGCTGGTACAGTCGCTTCAAAAAGAAAGCAGCTCTAACTGTTGACAATACCGCACTCGCATTCACGAACGCAGCAGACACGACAGGTGAGACTGTTACGGCTACCGCCTCCGGCACTGTTACCGCTAGCTCTCCCGCTAGTTGGTGCCAAGTCACGGTTGCACTCAAAGTGGCTACGATCAAGGTGGATGCCAATGCGACCGGAGCTGCTCGTATCGCCGATGTGGTTATCTCTGCCGATGGTAAAGATGCTATCTGTACGGTTACACAAGCCGCAGCTTCATAAAAAGACCTAAAGGTGTTTCTATTTTCATAAATGTTGTTGTGGGGCTTGGTCTATGGGTAAGATGCTGCTATCAGCAGAGAATCGGGTTCGAATCCCGGAGCCTTTCTAATTAAGTAAATAAATCATTCGCATGGAAACGATAGAGAAAAAAGTAGCGGAAGCTATCAGAGAGAAGCCGACAGAGATAACGATAGGCAGAAAAAAGAAAAGAATCGCAAGACCAACTACCGGCACACTTATAGAGGTATCTAAACTTATCTCTCAAATGGCAATCCCGAAATACAAAGAATCAAAAGATAGTAGTGTAATGCGCTATTGTCTTGCATACGCTGAAAAATGTGGCATGATTGGTCAGATAGCCGCCACATTGGTCGTTGGGGCTAAGAATGAATACGGAAGATGCTCTATTGAGCGGATGATCTACAAAATGATAGGTAAAAGATACGTGGATAAAGTGGCTCGCAGGCTGATCAACGAAATAAGCAATGAGCAGTTATACGAGCTCGTCCAAACGACGCTAACGCAACAGGGTCTCGCTTTTTTTTTAAGTGTTACAACTACCCTGACAGAGGCCAATCTGCTAAAAAGAACAAAAGCGGAGAGTTAAACGATAGCATCTGGGCGGTTATCCTCGGAGCCTCAAAGAATCTTGGGATTACGCCCGATAAAGTGATGAATGAAATCTCGTACGAAAATGTGCTGATGTATAACATGTGCATACCAACGTACGATAGCGATAAAAAAGATAAAGTTGAATGGGATGATAGTTTGGATGCTAACAATCCCGACAACTTCAAAGATTAACAAACGATTCTAATATAAACGAAGATGGCTAATAACGACGATTCATATATAGTTCGGCTTGACGAGAGCGGAATGCAGGAAAGCGTTAATAAGATTACCGCTTCGTTTGATGCGATAGATAAGGCGGCTAATAACACGGCAAAGCGTATCGATAGCTCGTTTTCTAATGCCGGGAATAGTGCAGATAGGATTTCGGATGGAATAAACCGTGCTAAGGATTCATTTTCGAATGCTTCACGTTCTATCGAGACACAGGCACAAGGTCTAACAGGGTCATTGAATAGTATAGGAATGGCAGTAGCCGGAGCGTTTACAATTGATAAGGCTATTGAATTTGGAAAGCAAATTATTGATGTCCGTGGTGAACTCGAATCCATGCAAGTGGTATTTGAGAATATTGCCGGAAAGGAAAAAGGAGGCGCATTGTTTCAAGGTATAAAGGATTGGTCTTTCTCAACCCCTATGCAGATAAATGATGTGGCACATGCAGGCCAAACTCTTTTGGCTTTCGGAGTAGAATCTGATCGCATCATGCCTATCCTTAAACAACTCGGTGATATTTCAGCAGGAGATAGCGAGCGATTCCAAAGATTATCATTGGCATACGCGCAGAATGCTGCTGCCGGTAAGTTGATGGGTCAGGATTTATTGCAAATGGTTAATGCCGGATTCAACCCGTTACAGGAGATGAGTAAGAAGACGGGCAAGTCTCTCAATGATCTTCGTGAAGAAATGGCAAAAGGTAATATCTCTACTAAAATGGTAGAAGATGCTTTTGCGGCAGCCGCAGCCAAAGGAGGTAAGTTCTACGGAACAATGGATGCCATTTCCAAGAAAATAAAGGGTCAAATGTCTAACCTTAAAGATGCCGTAACCCGCGCGATGGACGAAATAGGTTCAAATAACGAATCTACCATCGCAGGAGGAATAGCAAGCGTTCGTTCTTTGGTGGATAATTACCAAGAAGTAGGTAAGGTAATAAGCGTTCTAATAGCTACATACGGGGCTTATAAAGCCGCAGTTATAACTGTTACCGCAGTGGAAAAGGCAGAAGCATTTACACGTCTCGCATCCATACAAGGAACTACGGCTCTCGGATTAGCAGTTGATGTATTGAGGGGAAAAATTTACGCTTTGAATGCAGCGATAATGGCTAACCCTTATACCTATTTATTTACAGGAGTTGTTGCGGCAATGGCTCTAATGGTAGCATTTAGTGAAAAAACAAATGTTGCGGAAGAAAGTCTAAAGCAATGGAACGATAGGCAAAAAGACCAAAACAAAATACTTGACGAAAAGAAACAAAAACTTTCTGAAAGCATTGACGCTATCAATGACGAAAATAAAACTGAAAACGAAAAGCAGGCAGTATTGGATAGTCTTAAAAAAATGATGCCGTCCGTTTTCAGTCAGTATAAGACTTGGATTGATTTACAAAACCATTTAAAGGACGCCACGGCGGCAGCTAATAAGGAACTTTCTAATCAACGTACAATGCAGGGAGTAGGAAACCTTAAAAATGACCAAAATGCGTTGAAGGATTGGAAACAGTTTCTTAATGTGCTTCAAAATGGCACAGGAGATCAGGGAGAAAAAATGTATCAAATGATGCTTAAAAAATATCCGCAAGATTTCAAGAAGCGCAATTTAAGCATGGATAAATTGGAGGATTTTGTTAAGCAGCAAATATCATCCAAGCAATCCAACATTATAAAAGATAACAAGGCTTTCAGACCACAAGATAATGCAAATTTCGAAGAAAGTCTATCCAAAATGAATTTGGTTCAGGCACAGGCTACGGCTAAATTTTATAGTAACCTTTTACAAAATGCTGAAAAATCAGGAAATAAATTTTTCCCGGAAGCAATAGCACTATTTAAATCTAGGCTTAATGACGCTAATACTCGCGTTCAAAAGATTATAACAGATAGGGGGGTAGACTTCTTAGGGAAAAACAAGGCTGCATACGAGAAGGCGCAAAAGGAATTGGTAGATGTTGTGAAGAATCGCAATAATCGTGATCTTTACCCCGACGAAAATGCTTATAAAGCAGCTTATAAGGCAGCACAGGATAAAGTTAAATCTACAAAAACGGATTATGAGCAGACGGGAGGTAGCACAAAAGAGGATAAAAAAGCGGAAACAGCCGCAGAGCGGGCAGCCAAAAAAGCAAAATTAGAGCAAGAAAGAGAAGCTAAGGCGGCTACACAAAGAAGAGACACTATTCGAAAACTATCTCTCGAAGAGGGACAGATACGCGCTGACTTGCAGCAAAAAATCTCCGAAATGGAAATGTCTGCAATGGAAGAGGGGTATGCGAAGAAACGCAGACAATTGGACGAAGACTACAAAAAGCAGATTCAGGAAATAAATAAGAATGAGGCAGAAGAACTCAATAAACGAATCGAGGCAGAAAAAGCACTCTTTAATCTTAATCCGAAGAACAAAGGTAAAACATTCAACTCTTCATCTGTCAAGTTGCCGGATAGCATTCAATCCCTTTACGACGCTCAACGCGGCGCCGCAGGTGCGGGTTATGAAGAAAAGGAAAAGGAATATAACAAATCCGTCCTCTTAGAGCATCAGGATTATATAGACAAAAAAGCCGACATTGATAAGAAATATAACGATTATATAACCGAACTTGACCGTGAACGTGCCGAAGCGCAAAAGCGTAATGACACGGAAGCGGTAGATCATATAGACAGGTCAAAATCGCAGGCACAGAAAGATTACGTATCGGATACCGCTAAAAATTCGCTTGATAAACTGAAAGAAGACCCCGCTTATATAAGGGCTTTCGATGACCTTAAAAATACGTCTACCGATACGCTTAATATGCTTATATCCAAATTTGAAGATACAGCCAAAGCGCAAAAGGATTTATCCCCTACTGACCTAAAGGCATATATGGATATTATCAAGCAGATGGGTGATGAAATTGGGAATCGTGATCCATTCGCCGCATTAAGTAAGTCACTCAATGATTATAGGACCGCACGAGATGCTTACAATCAGGCTAATAGTGAGTTGGTAGTAGCTAAAAAGACGGGTAGGGTACAGGTAGGAGTAAAGACGGATAACGCTTCACGCGAAGCGGTGCCGGTTTATAACAACTTGGCGCAGGCACAGGAGAAAGCGGCTAAATCGGCTGATGATTATGCTAAGGCTGGAAATAACCTACAAAAAGCTGTTAAAACGACCTCCTCGTTATTGAAAGACATAACGTCTAAAATAGACGCTATCGGTAACTCGATTGGTGGGATGGTCGGTAATATGATAAGCCTGATAGGTCAAGTCGGATCCACCGTAATAGATGCGGTTGAGGGGTTTGCTACCGTCGACAAAACCGCTTCTGCTTCCATACAGGCACTTGAAAAAGCATCCGTAATACTTACTATCATATCTACCGCAGTTCAGGTATTTAATAAGATTAGTTCGATGTTCGGCGCTGATTACTCGGGTTATGAGGCGATGAAATCCAAGTATGAAGCACTCGTTAAGGTATGGGATGATCTGATAGCAAAGAAAAAGGAATATATAAATGAATCGTACGGCACGGAAATAAGCAAAACGGAACAGGAGATACAGGCGACATTAAGAAAAGAAATAGAGGCATATCAAACGCTTGGTAAGGCAAGACTTAATGCTGGATCATCCAGATTCTCCCATACTATTGGATATAGAATGGCAGACCAAACATCGGAGAACGATTGGAAAAATATAGCGTCTTCTCTTGGGTGGACAGAGGGTTACGCAAAGAATATAATAGGTACCGGTAGAATGACAGGGCTGTTTGACTTAACGGCTGACCAATTAAAAAAATTAAAAGATGGCAACCAGGTATGGTGGGCTCAATTAGATAATGACGTAAAGACTTATTTGGAAGATATTATCAATGCGAACGATGCGGCTAGCGAGGCATTCAAAGACGCCGAAACTAAAATGAATGGAACATCTTTCAGTGACTTCATAGACAACTTCGAGAGTATGTTGGAAGATATGGGTTCAGACACCGACACATTCAGTAAAGATTGGGAGAAAAAGATGGAGAAATCCATCATCAGCGCACTAATAGTTGGAAAGTATAAATCACAACTTCAAAACCTCTATGATTCATGGTATTCGGCTGCCAATAGTGATAATTCAATCACCTCGGCAGAATATCAAACACTGCAAGAACAGTGGGACGCTATCATGAACTCGGCTCTTGAAGAAAGAAACAATCTGATGAAGTTATACGGATGGACCAACACCGATCGTTCGGGTTCAACCGCTAGTACTGTTCAAGCATCGCAGGAAAGCGTAGACATACTTACAGGTATAGATACCAATATTGAGCAGCATACATATACGATAGTGGGACTAATGCCGATACTTATTGCGAATAGTTCGAAAGCCCTCGAGCATTTGGCAGGTATAGAGACCAATACGAGAGAAGCCAATGGTAAGATAGATGATACCAATAAAAGAATAGATGATACCAATAAAAGAATAGACGATGTAAAGAGCACCGTTGTGTCCATTAAAACATCTATGGATAATATAGAGACTAGAGGATTAAAGTTAAGACAATAATGACAGGAAGATTCTACATAGACGGAAAGGACGCATTCACCTATTATGGGGTATTCGTTTCACAGGGAGGATATAATGAACTTATTTCTTTCCCCGCCTTAAAATCGCTCTATTCGGTGGACTTTCCAGAAGAGAATGGCGAGCACGTGGATCTATTTGCTCCAGTCCTTAATTATCATGAGGTATCAATGCAATTCACAACAGTAGACAAGACAAAGACGGATGCGTTTCTTGCCCTTATTTCAACAGGTGTTTATCATACCTATTACTTTCATGAAATAGGATTTTCAAGAAGCCTAAGACTTGTTAAGAATGCGGATAGAAATGCCTATACGAAGTCGGAGACATTCAAATTGTCATTATGTGAAGACCATCCAATGAGTGGTTATGTTTATTCCGCACCAACCGGTGGAGGAATACCGATAATAAACGGACTTGATTTTTCGATAGATGGTATTTCTTTGCTATCATACGGATGCTATGCGCTTAAATCAGACATAAAGGTGCAGGCACCCGTTAAAAAGAATCTGCTTGTAGATATAAAAAGCGTCGGCGGGGCTATATATGACGGTAATGGTAACGTGGTATTGGATAAAAAGGACTTATCTATTAACTGCTGGTCAAGATTTGATACTACCGCAGAAATGTGGGTTAATCTGAATGCTCTTATATATAATCTATTAAAGACAACATCAAAGACAAAAGACGGCATCACTTATTCGGATGCAATGAGAACGATTTACAGCAAAGAAGCTGACAAAACATATCTATGCTATTACGGATCGCTGACTGTAACCAAGTTTGAATTACTGTCAAAAGGTCGTGTATGGCTTGAATTTACTCTTAAACTTGAATTACCGTGGCAACAATAGCTTTATATAATGTATCGGGCGTTAAGTTATACGACCTAACGGTTACGGATGAAAGCAATTCGTATGCTTCCATAATGTCGGATAATATACTGACGCTTAATTTTTCATCGCCTACTTACCTCGACATACCGATCGGATCATACGTAGATTTGTTCGGTGAGAGATATGCACTGAAAAAAGATGCAGATTATAAGAAGAACGGCAGTAGGGGACACGAGTATACGCTATCACTTGAAACAGGCATCGCAGATATTAAACGTAAGAAAGTACGTAATACGTCCGATGGTAGACTGACTTTTACGCTTACGGCGAGACCTATTGAACATTTGCAAATAATCATAGATAGTGCTAATGTCCATGATAGCGGATGGACGATGGGAAGTTGTATTGATGACAACCCTGTAACGATCAGTTATAATCACACTTTTATTATCGATGCTCTAAATTCGCTGGCAAACGAATGCTCTACCGAATTTGAGATAAAAAACAAGGCTATTTCGCTAGGTAAGGTAGAATACAATTTTAATAATCCGCTAGCACTTGGTTACAAAAACGGATTCGAGCCTGGTATAAAGAAGAGCGAAGAACAAGAACCTTTCGAAATATTATTAATACAGGGGACTAACCGGAACATAGACTATTCCAAATATGGGAACAAAACGCTGTTATTACCCAAGTCGCAGCAACTCACATATAACGGTAAAACCTATGAATCACTCGCTGATGGAACAGGTATAAAGATAGCGGGTAAAACTATTAGTACGGGATACGAGGACAGTCTGGATTGCACAACTATATATCCATCTCGGATTGGTACGGTAAGCGAAGTGATAGCGGTTGATGCTACTAATCATATATACGACTTTACGGACACGTCAATACCGCAAGCTCTGAATTTCAGTAATTATATTATCTCTGGGTCAACGATGACCGTTGTATTTCAAACGGGTATGCTCGCAGGAAAAGGAGAGTTCGAAGTCGCCTATTTTCATGAGATAGCAGCAGGCAAGAAAGCGCGTCGCTTCGAAATAGTATCACAAGAAATTGACGGTATAACGATGCCCGACCCTACGACAGGATTTTTGCCCGCTGCAGGTGATAAATATATCGTCCTCAATATCCAACTTCCCGATGCTTATATCTGTGACAATACAAGCAAGACGGGTGCATCTTGGGACATGTTTGCAAAAGCAGCAAAATACTTTGATGAACACGGAGGAAAGACGTTTACGCTAAATGCTAATATCGATGGCGTTTGGTCAGGTCGTCGCTGGGCGTCAATAAAAGACGAATTCATGCTTGGCGGTTATATACAGGTATCAGATACTGAATTTGTATCTTCGCCAACAAAGATCAGGATAACAGGCATAAAAAGATATGTAAATACCCCATATAAGCCCGAAATAGAGTTATCTAATAAGGTGACTAGCGTAAGCGTATCAAGCTCGCTTGAAAAGGCGTCTCAAAATGACGTTGCCATATCAGATAGCGGTATAAGCTCAATTAATTATATAAACAATCAATTAAAAAAATACGTCTCTCTTGCAAACGAAGAGGTTATTACGGGTAAAAAAACATTTACAGGTGGACTTTTTGCTGATTCCGCAGAGATAGAAGGAGACTTTACCGTAAAAGGAGCTATACATGCAGTTGGTGCTGAATTTTCAGACTTAGTCAAAGCCGCAGCGATAACTTGCGTGGGATTACTTACTGCCGGCACCATTTCGGCTACTGATATAAATGTAGACGGAACTATTGGCTCTAAAAATTATGTTAGCCAAACGACAGGGTGGAGAATTGATAACATAGGCAATTCAGACTTTAGAAAGATATATGCCGATGAATTAGACGTGCAAGCTTTTACCGCGCAGGTAAGTCAAGTGCTTGCCGGCTCTGATTTTTTAACTAAATCGGTAAGTAAAGCATCATATAATTTTGTTATCCCTAGTTCAGTCGGTGCAACTGCTAGATTGATAGTAGATGATTTAGAGGGATTCCCCGCTATTCAGTGCTTTGCGAATGGCGATTATATCAGACTTCGCCCGATAAACAGGACAGGAGGTCTAACCGTGGGTAACGCATACGGAACGGTTGTACTTGATAACGCATACGGAACAAACGGTTTTTTGAATGGAACTCAAGCATACACCTTTACCGCTACTTCCATTTCCAACGGTGCAGGTCTTACAATCTATAAAGGCTCGGAAGTTCTTGATTATGGTAAATCGGGCAACGGACTTATTAAAAGAACTGTTCTCGATTCATCGGGTAGCCCATATATGGATATTGATACCTGGACTGCTAACCCCGCTGTAAATTCAAACTATACTACCCATGTGAGATTAGGTAATTTGGCAGGGTTGGCTAACTGTTCAGGCTATGGTCTTTACTCTGATAACGTTTTTTTGACCAAATCAATAGTCATTGGAGATTTGACCAAAACGGGTAATTATCTATCTTTCGATACCACCAACGGATTAGTTATCAATTTAGGCGGCACCAATATGCTTACGGCTATCAATTCTAAAGTCGCAACAACAGATTACACAGGAGCTACAATAGCTTCGATAATCAATCAAAGTGCAACTACCGTAACTATTTCGGCCGCGCACATAGATATAAATGGAGCTGTGTCGTTCAATAGTCTTAATAGTGACGCACAAGCTAGACTTGATAACAACTTGATATACGCCAATCTTGGCACACAATTATTATCAAATGATTGGACTGTTGGGACGGGAGGGACAACAAATTTCATACAACTTGGGTTAACAACAGAAAACTCAAGGATAATGGGGTTAAATCATCTCGGTAAAAATTCTGTTATGTGGCAATGTTCCCCATCGGGGACGGGTGATTACGATGGAGGTTGGAGCACTCCAAGTAAAATAATTGATAAGACAAAAGTATATAGATTTAGCGTCATAGTTAAAAAAACGCTCGTAAACGGTACATTCTATTTCGGATGTGGGAATAATTCTATTTGCACTTTAAACTCAACAACAAAGAGTAGTTCTCCTTTCTTTGTTTCAGATACGTTATCAAATCATTTAGGTAAATGGTTATTGATAACAGGTTATGTTTATCCTTATGGTTATACAGGTCTTACGAATGGAAGTGAAGTATGGAATTGTGAGACGGGAGAAAAGATAACCGATATTAATACCTTTTCATTCAATTGGGCATCTGATTCGGCAGACGTGGTGAATAGATGCTATCTGTTCGGTGACATGGAAACTACCAACAGATGCTACATGTATAATCCCCGTCTTGACTTAGTTGATGGAAAAGAACCATCTATTACGAACATGCTTGGTATTACTGCTATTACGAACATATCTTCATCCGCAAAAGACGCATTAGCTATCGGAATTGGTTATACTAACTACGCTGCTATGAACACAGAGGCATTAGCGGGTAGAACGGTTATAGTTGGGGGAAAGATAAATACAAATCTATTGGAAGCTAATGTAATACTTGCAAATGCTTTATCGGCTGGTACAATTACGGCTGGTACGGCTATAATAGACGGACTTAAAGCAACAAATGCAAATATAACTGGAACATTAACTACGTTCCTATTATATACTCCATTTAAAAGCATTACTTCAAATAATTATACTATAAATCCATTGGTTGATGGTAATTGCATTTGCATTAAACCCTCATCCATAAATTATACTCCTATTCTTACACTCCCTGACGCTTCTTCGTGGGATGGATTGAGGATTTATATAAAGGTTGTAAGACTTACATCTATCGGGGATATTGCGTTTTCTTTCAGTACAAACATACAATCTGGTGGTTTTAATTTTTCAAAAGACGGAAATCCAATAGGAGGGTATGGCGACACAACTACTTCGTTATTTCCTATGCCAGGCGTATATGAATTTGTAGCTATGGATAATAAGTGGATGGCTGTCAATTATCCCGTATCTAATGTTTATGACGTTGGAGAATTATTTCTTACCTCATTGACATCTTTTAATATAACAAGTCAAAGCACCGTAGTATCTAAAAGCACTACTCAATGCGACATTTATTTACCTACAAATCCTTTTATAGGGCAATGCGTAGAAATTTTTAGAAGGAATGCAGTAGTAATTGTTCATTCTACTAATTCAAAAGTTATATGGCAGGCTGGTGGTTCGTCTTCCCTAATTCAATTAGGAGCAACAGGGGATTCGGCTAGATTTAAATATGATGGCGAAATGTGGGATTGTATATATTATAGTATTTAATTAAAATATAAAAACAATGAAAGTAGATTTTTCAAAAGTAGTAGTAAAGGACATCGAGGATAAAGATGTAATAGTAGATGTTTCCCATGAACTCGGTAAAACAATGTACGCAAATGCTTTTCCCGATGAGGAATTGCAAATAGGTAAAGATATTTATTTCAAAAAAGAAATTGAATTAAATAGACCTCGTGCGGAAGCTATAAAAAAATACTTGCCAAACTTTACGGCAGTAGTTCGAATGGCTATCTCTCAAATACTTGAAAAAGTAATAGAATCAGACAGCATTGAAAATGCTAAACCTAAAAAATAGACAGTCATGGAAACAAAAGATAAGAAACCAAACATCGTATGTGGAACCTCTTTTAGCGGACACTTAGAACTTGACGCTGGTGAAACTAGACTAAACGCTAGCGGTGTTGTTATGCCCGATGGATCTACTCTTGAAGATACCATCATTAAGCTACAAAACAAAATAGATGATCTCCAAAAAGAGGTTGATGAACTAAAAAATAAGTAACATATGAAACAGATAAATTATAAATCCGATTTTAAATTCTATCCCTCATTTACCGTAAATGGTAATGCGGTTGACATCCCCACATGTGATTTTGACATCAATCTGATTTCAAGTTATGAAGCTTTCAAAGCGTCAAGAAGAGGGGATGTATACACTAATTGTAAGATGGTGGATAGTAAGCTAATGATAATAGCAGACAATCACCACCTTTCAGTTGGCATAGTTAAGATAGAATTTAATGCCTATATTCCTGATGCAGACTTTGCGGATGGAAGTAGAAGAGCCGTAACAATTGCAACTGATCAGATTGAGCTAGTAATAGGAAATGGTGACGAGGCAACTGATATAGACATACAACTTGCTTTGCAGTATGCCGTTATAGATTGCTATGAAATAGCACAACGTTACGGATATACAGGTACTAAAGAAGAATATTATGCCGCTCTCGTTTCGGTGCCCACTGTTATCCCTTTAGCACAGGAGGCTACGACTAATCTGAACGCACTGAATACTACTGTTACAGCCAATGAGGCGATAAGGGTAGATAATGAGAATATACGCAAAATAAACGAAAATACTCGTGTAGAGGATGAGGATACTAGACGATTAAGTGAAACCGAGAGAGAAACAGCAGAGAATGCAAGAAAAGATAACGAGGCTAGCAGACAAAGCGAAGAGACGAAGAGGATAGACGCCGAGACGGCTAGAGCTTCTAATGAAACAGATAGGAAGAGTGCAGAGACTGAAAGGGTTAATTCTGAATCCACAAGAGTATTAAATGAAACCCATAGGGGATTTAGCGAAGACGACAGGGTATTAGAAGAGGCCGCCAGAGTAAGCAACGAATCAAAAAGGGTTTCTGCTGAAAACTTGCGTGTAAGTAATGAAACGGATAGACAGTCGAAAGAAACTGAAAGATTAAACGCTGAATCGGGAAGAGTAGATGCCGAAAACGGTAGGGAATTAGCAGAGGGGAGTAGAGTTTCTGCTGAAACAAAAAGAGTAAGTGATTTTTCAGTAATGGAGACCTCCAATGACGCTGCCGTCCTGAACGCCAATAGTGCCGCCGATAACGCAAACGGGAAAGCGACACAGGCTAATGATGCTGCAACGGCAGCCAACAACGCAGCTACTTCGGCAAACAATGCGGCTGCTGCTGCTAGTGCTCAAACATTCACAGGTTCGGTATACACTAATCCATTTTCAGCTAGTAAGGCACCTCGCAGGATTGGTGACCATGCCGTAAATACTACTACTTTCGAGATTTGGGAAGCTGTAAGTATGGTTAACGCCACTACGTCTTGGACTCGTATTAATGCCGGGATGTATGGTGGTACTTTAGCGACAGACTTACATGCTATCACTATTTCTGGCGTAAATACTATTTTGGCAACAGGTCTGAATGTTCCTAATTCAAATGAAAATTGGTATGTGTTTCACCAGAATTCAAATTCGGGAAATTTGTATGCCTATCAAACGGCTGTCGGATTCACAACAGGAGATAGATATCACGAAGTCAAACAAAATGGTGTATGGGGAGCATGGGTAAAGGATGAGGCTTTTACGACCGACCGTAAGAATCAATTGGATACCAATACAAATGACATTTCAGAACTTAAACTAGGCCAAGGACTTTATTATATGGCGGGGTATGACACTAGCCTAAGCGCTACCCCATTTACATTTAAAGGAAATCAAGTTTGGGCTAGGGATATTTCACATATGTATCTTTTTGATATGACTTTAAATTCGAGTCAATTAATGAGACCAATGGGTGAGCTACAAAGAGCTAATTCATTAAGATATGTAGATGGCACTTTCGCTCCGACGGTTGGAATCACAGAGGCTATGCGTGCTACATGTGATGTAGCGTTATATCTTGATGCCGCTCACGCCAATCAATATTGCGCTGCTGGTGCATTCAGTGCGACAACTTTCTATAACACCTATGGGATGAATCAGAAACTTTACGACGCATCAGGAAATGAAGTTCGAATCTTAAGACCTTGGGAAACGACTTTTACCAATTATCATATGGGACTTGGATTCTCCGAAAAGGTATGGCTATTTGACGGGGTTGGAAATTCGGGTACTACTTGGAAAGGACTAGCCCAACACGATATAACTTGGGACGGATTAAGGGGTATACCTCTTGAACGTACGGCTATTAGTCCGTGTCCTGCCACCACAATAGGAAATAAGACACGTAACTTTTTCTTTTTATATAACACAGGCGATTCAAACACGGTTTCATCGGTCGGTCAAAGCGGGCTATGCACGCTGTTCGCGAATTTGAACAGAACTTTTCCACGAGTTAACGACATTTCGCAAATATCAAATATGAATTATGCTAGGGCAAATAACCCTACAGTAACGAATCCTTACCCTGTCGCAGAGGGTGGTTATCACGCTTATAATGCGGCTATCACAAGAAGAGAAATTTTGTTCGGAACAAATTACTTACACAACCCATCTCTTTTTGGGAGTGGTATTTCATCAAACGACACATGTAATAACGAGACTACTTTTTTAGCAAATGGAGGATTTAAATACAAATTATCTTCCGATACGATTTGGAGTTATTGCAATTTCGGATCAAATCCTGCAATGTGTTATAACAATGCAGGCGGCGTAACTAACGCTTCTACATGGCTTAATAGTCAATATCCGAAAGAGCAGTGTATGGAGTCTCAAATGGCTGCTTCATTTGCAAAAGAAACTGGCGTTGCACAGAACACAAACTTTACTTTTTATGGTTCTGTTTATCAATATAGAAATATAATGGGAGTGCTAGGTCTTTCAGATGGGCGAATGAATGTAATTGTGACAAAGGTTCTTTCACAAACAATTTCAGCCTTTAATGCAAGTGGTCAAGCTGCAAATTACGACATTTCGTGCTGTTTAAGAATGTCACTTTGTGACGGCATGAATTTTTCGGGAGATATTTTTAGATATTGGGGAGGTGGTTACGAACAAATTGGCACATGCGTCTCAACCGTTCAGCCTCATACGGGTGACGTAATAGACTTGTATCTTCAATCTGATCAAACGAAGTGGACTAATACGACAGATGTAACGAAAAATAATCTTGGTAAATTTGACTTTGAAAGTAGTTATACCAAGTTAGCTACAGTAACTAATTTGGGTGATAATTATGCTAAGACTAGGGCACCTTTTTCAGCATGGAAAACTGCTATAGGTGGCAGTCTTGGAACAGGGCAGTGCTACTATCAATATGATAATAATTATTGGTCTACAGTATTGAATCAACGAGTTAGAGTAGCCGTTCGGTTGAGTGGTGCTGCGATTTTTGGTCTTTGTTCTCCTCGTTCTATGGCTGCGAACTACCCCGTTTCGTCTACGGCTCAGATTAATGGTGGGTCTGCCCAAATATTGATTGGTTGATCCGCTGCAAGCGGAATAAAGGGAATGCAATTCCCGAAATGGCACAATTCGGTTGAAATAATGGATTTTAAAAATAAAGACTATGATAAAGAATTATGTTGAAATACCATCTACAATAGATGAAGACATTAATAAAGATGTGACCACATGGAAAGACGGACTAATGATCTCTTTAGATGAGGGTGATTATATAACTGTCTACATCGGTCATGAAAAGGAAGATGATAAAACATCGGCGTTTCCAATTAGAGTTAGAAAGCCCCTTGAAAGGGATAAACTTATTAACGCAGCAGAGATGCAAGCATATGGTTTAAATACCTCTATGGATGTAGCTAGCTTCAACGCATCGCTCGCTCGGAAGTTTAGAGAAAATGAGGACGATGCAGAGATAAAAGAACATGACGAGTTTATAAGCTGGGTGAAAAGCGGACTTGATAAAATAGGTATATAACTTAAAAATAAAGACGATGGAAATTAGCTTTTTAAAAGAAACGGCGACTAAAGGTTATGCTTGGATATATGGTATATTGACAAGTATATTTGGGTATTTTTTACCAATTAAAAACATAGTATATACACTTATTATATTCTTTATTTTGGACGTAATATTTGGCTGCATAAATGCCAAGAAAAATAAGAAAGAACGCATCAAAGTGAGTATAATATGGAATCACACTATGCCTCGCATGCTACTTTCCATCGTCCTAATTCTCGGAGCTTATATGTGGGACACCACCTATAATCAAACGGTCGTATGCACCTATAAAGTAATTGGTTGGTTTATCTCGGGAATGTTACTTTACTCCATTGCCGAAAATGGGTATAAGATAACCAAGTGGGGAATTTTTAAAAGAATATCAAAAAGAATAGAAAAGGAGATAAAAAAATGACAAGGGGACTTTCAAACAATAATGCTGGAAATATCCGCATTAGTAAAACTAAGTGGCAGGGAGAAATACAACCCTCAAAGGACAAAGATTTTAAGCAATTTAAGTCGATGGCATACGGCTATCGGGCGATTATTCGCTTATTGCAAAACTATCAAAGAATATATCATTGCAAGACGATACCCGACTTTATCAATCGTTGGGCCCCGAACAATGAAAACAACACGATAGCATACATTAATAGTGTCTGCAAACAAATGCAGATACCGAACACGCATATAATTGACACGAACGATAAGAATACGATGATCGCTTTTGCATCGGCTATCTCATATCAGGAGAATGGCGTGAAAGCGAATCGTTCCGATGTCGAAAAAGGATGGGATTTATTAATTTAATAATTATAATTATGAAAAAGTTTTTATTTAGTGTGCTAGCTCTTATGCTAGTCTTTTGTGTAAGTGCTTTTGCACAGGTAGATTCAACCGCAGTATCAAATGTGACTACAAGCGGAATCACTCTATTGTTTGACAACTTCGGGAAACTTATCTCGAACAATGTATGGACAGTAGTATTCTTTGTTGCATTTATCTTATCAGAGATATTGGCATCAGTCAAGTTTATCCCTAAAAATTCAGTCGGCCAAGTACTTTGGTATGCTTTGAAAGCTATCGTAAAGTTTTTTGCATCGAAGAAGTCATAACATTAACCGGTAGCGTCTC